>CAWAHA010000014.1:0-86239 GCA_963781565.1 uncultured Acidimicrobiaceae bacterium
CTCTGATTGACCTCTTCAGGGGCGATGGCGCAACGCCAGGACTCCCCTGAACCGAAGGCGTCGTCCACTGCGCCCTTCCCTGTTCCACTCTTCGACCGTGAGATGGTCACGATCCGAGACTGGGATTCCGCCCAGGGATGTCACAACGGTGCCACAATGCTGCAACAACCCTGGAGCAGGGTTGCGCAGCCTGACGTGGGGACGTCCAGGCACCCAGCAGTGCGACACGGGAGGGAGAGCCAGTGTCCACAACGAAGTCGTTCAACGGCGTCCGGTCCATTGCGTCCTTGGCGTTCTGGTCCCAACCGGCGTCTGTACGCGCACGGACCTTTGCCGAACTGAGGCGAACGGCTCCGGTCAGCTTCCAAACGCCGGACAAATCTGAAGCGACGGCGACCAGCCGCGGCTATTGGGCCGTCACACGTCACGCAGATGTGGTCGCCGTCTCGCGGAACCCGGAGCTCTTCTGGTCCAGTCAGGGCATCGGGTTGGAAGACACTCCGGTCGAGCTGGAGTTCAACGCATCCTTCGTCGTCATGGACCCGCCTCGTCAAACGGCAATGCGCCGGGTCGTGAGCAGTGCGTTCACTCCGAAACGGGTGACGCAGCTGCTGGACAAAATCGGAGCCCAGGCCACAGACATCGTGGACGCGTTCGTCGAGAGTGGCAGCGGCGACGTGGTCGAGAATTTCTCGTGGAAACTGCCGCTGTGGACCATCTGCGAAATCCTCGGGTCCCCGAGCCCATGCGGATCAAACTCTCCAACGCAGCCGAAGTGCTGATCGCCGCCCAGGACGCGACGTTCGCCAGGAAAACGAGAACGGCGGCATGTCCGCCCTCAAGGCGGGAATGGCCATCCACCGGATCGCCCGGGACCTCATTGCGACCGGCGCGCCAACCCCGGAGACGACATCCTGTCAGCCCTGGTGCACAGCGAACTCAATGGGGAGCCGGTCTCGGACCAGGTTCTCAGGAACATCGTCGTGCTCCTCATCACGGCTGGAAACGAGACGACCAGGAATACGACGAGCAACACGTTCAGGCTGTTCGCCGACCACCCCGACCAGTGGTCACTCCTCGCCAACGACCCATCGCTGGTCGGGTCCGCCGTCGAAGAACTCGTGCGCTGTGCAACGCCGGTGATCCATTCCGGCGCACTGCCAGCGCCGACACCGTGCTCGGCGGCGTGGACATCGCCAAGGGCGACCACGTCGTCATGTCTACGAGTCGGCGAACCGCGACGAGGCGGTCTTCGACGATCCCGACACATTCGACATTACGCGGAACCCCAATCCGCACGTCGGATTCGGTGGCGGGGACCGCACTTCTGCCTTGGAGCCAATCTGGCTCGGGCCAATTGCGGCGCGCTCTTCACGCGGCTCGCCGAACGTGTCGCAACGATCACGGCTGGGGAACCCCACTACCTCTTGAGCAACGGGATCAACGGCATCGACCGGATGCCCGTCGAAGTGCGGCGGGCTGCGTTCCCTGTTCTGATTCCAGACTGCCAGTTCACCCGTCTCTCCGGGTTGGCCTGTTTTATACTCGCCCTCACTTCGGGTCAGAGAGGTCCTCGGATCGCACGAACGAAAGTGGGATGACGGGAATGCCGACGACCGGGTCGCAGAAGGACGGGTCGCCTTCGCAGCTGATCGACGCACGGATCAAGGAGCTCGACGACTGGCGGGGCGAGACGCTGAGCCGGCTCCGTGCCCTGATCAAGGAAGCCGACCCCGACGTCGTCGAGGAATGGAAGTGGCGGGGCGTGCCGACTTGGTACCACGACGGCATCATCTGCACCGGCGAGACCTACAAGGCCGTCGTGAAGATGACGTTCGCCAAGGGCGCGTCGCTCAAGGACCCGTCCGGCCTCTTCAACTCGAGCCTCGAGGGCAACGTGCGCCGGGCCATCGACTTCCACGAGGGCGAGAAGATCAACGAGAAGGCGCTCAAGGCGCTCGTCCGCGCCGCCGTGACCCTGAACGAGTCCAAAGCCAAGAAGTAGCTGCGGCGAGAAGGAGTTGCGGCCGGCAGGAGTTACGGAACCTCGTAGACCGCAGTCACCGAATGCCCGAGCCCCGTGGGGAGCACAGGATGGCGGAGCCGCCCCCACGCCCCACTTGCCTTCCCCACGAGCTGTTCGGTGACGTGGACCTCACGCGAGGCACGGATGGGGCGCTCGTCGGTCCGGCGGAGCCCTATGCGGTCGAGATATTTCTGACGCAAGTAGTTGGCGCGATGAAACGATGCGATGTCGTCGTGCTGGAGCGAGACCAACCCGAGGTCAATTCAGAGGCGACTGCGGTCAGGCAACGATCCGACCACTGCGTGATGTGGTGCGGAGGCATATCGAGAATGTTGTTGAGCTCCTTGCCCATGAACCCGTCGTGCGACGGCACCGACACGATGAGCCGGCCACCGGCCGCAGAGCCTGCCGGCACTCCCGGATGAAGCTCCCCACCGCCGGGACATGCTCCATGACCTGAAAGGTGACGACGGCGTCGTATCTCTCGGGCCCCGTTGCGAGATGGTCGCCCAGCAACTCCTGACGCACGTCGAGACCCGACGCCGCCGCTTGCTCGACCGCAGAAGCATTCAGCTCCAGGCCGACGTAGGTGCTCCGCCCGGCCAGCAGCCGCCCGAACGCGCCGGCGCCGGCACCGATCTCCATGACCCGGCCCGCGTCCCCGAGTGCGCGGACCGCAATGTCGAACTCGGGTTTGTGCTCCATGTAGTACCAGGGGAACTTCTCCAGCTCCCGGTACATCCCCTCCGGCCCGGCCAGGGTGTCGTCGAAATACCGCAGGTCACAGCGGTCACAGTGCTGCGAGTCGATCGTCGGCGTGGCGATCCAGGGACCCGGGTCGATTCCGAGGTCGCGCATCCAGACGGTGCGCAGGTCGGCCCGGGTCACCCGGCCGATGACGGCAGCCGACCCGGACCCGCACAGCGGGCACGGCTGCGCCATCACGTCCCTCCGTCGGTAGAGCGACTCATTCAACGAATGGCCGACAGCAACGTGTCCGCCCACCCATCTGGCCCGTACGAGCGGGCCATTTCGCTGCTGGTGGCTCCCCACTCCCGCCGCTGATCCGGCGACGCGCCGGCCAGAGCCGTCAGGGCCGCCGCGAGCGCGGCCGTATCGCCGACCGGCACCGTGAACCCGTTGGCCGGCGTCGCCAAGTCCTCCGATACGCCGCACCCGTCGGAGACCACGACCGGCAGTCCCGCGGTACACGCCTCGAGCGCCACGACACCCCACAAGTCCTCGCGACTGGGCAGGACCAACGCACCGGCCGCGGCGTAGAGCTCGGGCAGGGCGTCCGGCTGGACGAAGCCGTGCATCGTGACCCCCGGCGTCCCACCGAGACCACCGTCGAAGGGGCCTTGTCCGACGACGAGGAGCGGCCACGGATCGGCCGTGTTCGCCCGGTAGGCCCGGTACGCCTCGGCCAAAATGTCCGTCGCCTTCTCAGGAACCAGACGGCCGACGAAGAGAAACGACGGCTCTGACCACCGCGTCGCACTGCCGGCGGCGACCTCGGCGAAATTCGCGGCGTCGAGCGTGAACACCCCGCTCAGGATGGCGTCCTTCGGGAAGCCAAGCCTGCGGACGTACTCCCTAGAGCGGGCCCCCGGCACCCAGGCGACGTCGAAGACGGCGCGACGAAGCGGAGCGAAAAGCAACTGCAGCACCCGCTGACGGGTCCGCCCCGTCCAGTTGTAGTCGGTCGTCATCACCGTCACGCTCTCGTAGCGCCGGCGTGCCCGGTGGAGGGCGCGCCACAGCGCAGGACCCGACCCGGCGACACAGATGACGTCAGGTCGGGTTCGCGCAATCAGCTCGTCGAGGAGGGCGAAGGACCACGGGTAGTCGGCGACCTGGACGTGGGCCCCGCCAAGGTCCAGTGCAGAGTAGTCGTAGGGCGCGAGGGGGTCAGGCGGACGAGCCAGGACCGTCACCTCGGCCCGCTCGGCCAGCGCCCGAATGCCCGCCGTCGAGTATCCCGTCAGGCTGTGCCACAGCAGCAACGCCCGCGGCTTGGAAGCTGTCATCAGGCGTGCGACCCCCCACTCGCTTGGCTGGTGGCGAGCACGTCCGCGGTCGTCAGGACGCCCTCGACCGGCAGGTCATTCCACGGCCGGGCCGACAACAGCGTGTCCGCCCAGCGGTCGGGTCGATACGAACCGCGATGTCGCTACTCCTGCGCCCCCACTGCCTGCGCTGGTCGGTGCTCGCGGCCGCCACCATGGTGAGCGCCCTGGCCAGGCTGGACGGGTCGCCGCCCGCCACGGTGAAGCCATTGGCCGGAGTGGCCATCTCGTCCGCCGCGCCGCACCCGTCGGAGATCACCACGGGGAGGCCGGCGGCGCATGCCTCCAAGGCCACCACCCCCACGAGTCGTACCGGCTGGGCAGCACCAGCGCACCGGCCGCAGCGTAAATGTCCGGAAGCGCCTCCGGGCTGCACGAAGTCACTCAGCGTCACCCCGGGCAGGCCTCCGAGCCCGCCGTCGAAGGGACCATGCCCCACCACCTGGAGGGGCCACGGATCCGCGCTGCTCTCCCGGTAGAGGCGGTATGCCTCGGCCATGACGTCCGGCGCTTTGTCTGGAACCAGGCGGCCACAGAAGAGGAACCTCGGGTCGGTCCACCGGTCGACGCTGCCCTCGGCGACGGCGGTGAACGGTGCGGCATCGAGCGTCAGTGACCCCGGGAGGACGGCCCCGTCAGGAAAGCCGAGCCGGTGGACATACTCCGTGGCGCGGGCACCCGGCACGTACACCTTGTCGAACACAAGGTGGCGAAGCGGCACAAAGAGAACCTGCAGCACTCGCTGGCGGGGGCGCCCGAGCCACATGTTGTCCGTGAACATGACCGTTGTGGTGTGATGGCGACGGCGCGCCCTGCGCAAGGCGCGCCAGAGCGGGACGCTCTGCCCGATGCTGCACGTGATGTCCGGCCGAGTCCGTTCGATCAGTTCGTCGAGGAGCGAGAACGACCACGGATACGGAGCGACCTCCAACGTGGCGCCGCCCAAATCGAATGCGTCGTAGTCGTAGGGCGCGGGGGTCAGGTGGGCGGACCAACACGGTCACCTCGGCCCGTTCCGCCAAGGCGCGAAAGGCCGCCGCCCAGTACCCCGAGAGGCTGTGCCACAGCAGCAGGCACACGCGGCTTGGGTGGCGTCATGAGGACTGCAGCTCTCGGGCGTCGTAGCGGGCGACGAGGCCGTCCATCGCCTTCTTGTAGGCACGGCTCATCTCGGTCAGCGGACCGTGCAGATCGACGGAGCGGCCGCGGGACTGACGGGCCAAACTGAATTGGAGAGCCTTCGCCGTGACGGCCACTGTCCGGAACGCCTCCGCGGTTTCCTGCAGGTCTTGCGAGCCGGACGCCGGAGCCGCCGGGTCGTGCAGGGCCAACCAATCGACGAACGATGCCGCGAGCTCGGCGGAGGCGCCGCACTGCCGGCACGTTCCGAACGCGTACTGGTGGAACGCCTCAAGGCCCTCGCTGCGCAGCCATGCCAGCGTCGCTCTCGAGGCGTTGCTCCAGACGCGACATCGGATCGTCGACGGGCCGTCGAGCGAGGTGCGCCCTGGTCAGCGCAACGGCTCCGGCAACGACTGCATCCGGGTCGTGGCGCATGCGGTCGAGGCGAACGGTCTCGACGTAGGGCGGCAGCACGGTCGGATCCGCGTAGCTGCCCAGTCGGAAGACGCCGTCGAAGTCGTCGCCCTCGAGCTCGAAGTAGCCGGCGTTGTGGAAGTAGCCCAGCCGCCGGGCGTCCCGGTCGATCATCTGCGGGACCATGGCGCTCTTCACATGGGCGATCCGGTAGATGACGCCCGGGTGTCGGGGAGGAACCAGGCGTCGACCTCCACGGTGAACAGCCGGCCCAGCTCGAGTTGCTCCTCGGCGTGGTCGAGCGCCGGGCGCCAGACGTTGAACTCGGCCACCTCCAAGCCGAAGAGGGCGCGCAGGTCCTCGGGGGGGAACTTGAAGAAGGTCCATTGGTCGCCCTCGAAGTCGGTGCTGAGCGTGAAGGCGGCGGCGGCCACCGGGTCGAGACCGAGGGCGTGGAGCAACTCGATCCACAGGTCGACGTAGCAGTTGGTCTCCGTCCAGTTCGTTCGCCGGCGTGCAGCGGATGGGGGCGATAGGTGGCGCGGGTCGACTCCAGCAGCTGGGACCGGGTCCCAGGACTCACGGCCAGAGCCGGTCCCGTGCCGCCCTCGGCCAGTCCGTCCGGGTCGGACCCGTGTGTCCGCAGCAGGGCCAGCGTGATGCGGTCGAGCCCGAAGCCGAAGCAGCACGAATGGGCCACCGCGCCGTCGGCCGTCACGATCCCGAACGGCTCGCCGAAGTGGTCCAGGTGGCAGTTGGCCGAGGCGATGGCCGTCGGGTGCTCGACGGAATTGACCGGGGTGACGAGCTCGAACTTGAGCGTCTCCGCCCTCTGGTTCTCGGCCAGAATGCGGCCGACCCGTCCGAAGAACGGGTCGTTGGCCACCACCTTCTCGACCACCAGCCCGAACGAGGTCAGGATTCGGCGCCGAGCTGCAGCCAGCGGTCACGGTGCTGGCTGGCCGCGTCGGCGTCACCGACGTAGACGAGGTCGTGCTGCCGGAAGGACTGCATCCGCGCCGGGTCGAGGCTGGGCTCGTGCCGGAAGCACCAACCCGAGACGTCATAGCGGCTTCCGCCTTCGGGCAGCGTGCCACCCAGGGTCGGGTAGAGGGGATGGCAGACGGCGGGGCAGAGGCTCACGTCGGCCGCCTCGAGCATGGCGGTCCACTCCCCGCCTGACTGCGCCGCCTCCATGAGGCGCTTGTGCGCCGCGTTGTCTCCCGTGAAGGTCGACACCGTCCCGATCATGTCGGGAAAAGAGGACAGATAGCCGGACTGCTCCAGGACACTCCGGGGCATGACGGGAGGGAACCGGTACGCCGTCGTGCCCTCGGAAGCACCCACCGCATTGACCACCCGCTCAATGGCGGCGACGATGTCCTCGTAGACCGCCGATCGGCCGTAGATTCCGTCGCTCGCCGTCGGCACCAGGACGCGCGCTGCCACGAGCTCGTCCCGAAAGGTTGGTTCGTTCGATTCCGCCATCGTCACTCGTCCTTGTAAACCAGCAGCATCTGGGCCGTGTTGCTGTTGATCCGATCGTTGTTCACCATGACTGCCGCTCCGTGCGCGTCGCGCAGCGTGCGCCCCAGGCTGTACGGCGAGTCCTCCCGGTAGCCGGCCATGCCGCAGATGGTCATGGCCCGATTGACGATGTCGACCACGAGCGTGGACGACGAGACTTTCAGCGAGTTCATGGCAATGGCGAAGCCCATCCTCTCCAGGCCGTCGGCGTCATGACATCTCTCGTCGTAGTGCCGCGCCGCGCCCCTGACGAGCTCCTCCATCCGTTGCAGCTCGGCGACGAGCTCGGCCAGACGGAGAGCGGACGGAGGAGTGACACCGGGCTTCTTGCGGGCCTCCGTCCGTACGAAGTGCCTCGCTTTTCCGACGGCCGACGTTGCGAGGCCGAGCCAGACGGAGCTCCACAGGATGTGGGACACCGGCAGCATGGTGCGGCTCGAGATCTCGCCGTAGGCATCGTCCAGAATGAGTTCGGGCCCGCCTCGGGCGACGAGACGGTACCCGAGGCTGCAGGTACCCCGGAATCCCAGGGTGTCCCAGCCGCTGATCGGCTCCAACGCCAGCCCGGGTGGGCGGCACAGCACGAGCACCTGGTCGTTGGGCGGACTGCCCGGATCCCGCCGAGCCGTGGCCAGGATCCCGTCCGCGTACTCGCCGTAGGAGATGACGGGGGCCATCTTTTCGAGGTGGATCGCGCCGTCCTCGTCGCGCTCGACCGTGCACACGCTGGTCCGCACGTCGCCACCGACGCCGAGCTCTGTGGTTGCCGAGGCCAGCAGTAGCTGGCGCTCCGCGACTTCCGACAGGTAGTCCCGGAAGAATTCCGACTTGCCGTGGTGCACGATGCTGGCGACCTGAATCTGATGCATCGCAAAGATCATGGCTGTCGACGCGCAGTGCTGACCGAGCTCGAACACCATGTCGGCGACCTGCCCAACCGTCGCACCGAGGCCTCCGAGTTGCGTCGGGGACGAGAACAGAGAGGAGCGACTCGGCGCGCAGCGCATCGATCGCCTCGACGGGAAATCGGGCTGCTCTGTCGACATCGGCGGCGGCAACGCCGGCGACCTTCACCGCGATCCCCTCCGCCTGACGGGACAAGGTGTCACCAAGACCATCGGGGGCCAACAGCACGATCTCTCCGCCCGCCCTAGGAGCCGGTCAATTCGCCAAGGGCAACCCTGATGGCAGCGACGGATTCGAAGGTGCTCTTGCGAAGCATCGTCTCGGGGAATTCGATATCGAACTCGTCCTCGATGGCCAGCATGACGTTGACGCTCGCATGCGAGGTCATTCCCGCCTGATAGAGATCCTCGTCGTCGCGCAGCTTGGCCACATCCACCGGGAGGTGGGCATGCTCGGCCAGAATGTTCCTGATCGTCTCGTCCATCAGCGCGTCACCTTCGCAATCGTCAGCGTCGGCGGCAACGGACATTTCGGACGGCTCCCTGTTGTCGGTCCCAGGTCCGCACAGGGCGACCACGACCGCCGCGGCGACATCTCCCTCGTGGGTCAAACTCACAGCCAGCTCCGCGATGTTCGCCTGGTCGGCCAACACTGCGGCATGGCCCGAGAGCTCCATGGTGCACCAACCGCTGGGGTGTCGACGCACCTCCACCGACCGCCAATCGGGCTGATGTCCGACTGGCCGCAACACCTTGAGCGTGGCTTCCTTGGCGGCGAAACGCGCCGCCAGGCTGGCGGCGCGTACCGGTGATCGACCGACGGAGGACTCGAGCTCGTGTTGGGTGTAGACGCGCTCCAAGTAGCGCGAACCGAACCGCGCGACGCTCGCCTCGACCTGCTGGACCGACACGACGTCGGCACCGACGCGCAGGGCGGTTCCTGTGCTCATTGATCTACCCCTTCAAGCTCGAACACACCGACGACTTCGGCTGACCGCGAAAGACGTCGGGCTCGCCCCCTCCCGGAGGGCCTGCCCTAATCTAAGCGGTGTGCCGCCTGCCCTGGGTATCGGCGGAGCTGCCGAGCGGCTTTAACCGAATCGCTCCAGACCCGTTCTGCTGCCGTGTGCTGAAATGAGTCCCCATGGGACCAGGAGCGGCGGGTGCGGGATCCCGCGACATCCTGAACGGATCGATCTGGGAATGCCGGTGGAACGAGCCGGAGGACGGTGTCGACACTGCCGACGCCTCCCGAGACGACCGGTCGTGGATGCCGGCAGCAGTTCCCGGGACCGCGGCGAGCGCGCTGCGAGACCTCGGGCAGTGGACGTGGGGGGACGACGACCAAGGTCTTCTCGACGGGAGCGACTGGTGGTACCGGTGCCGGTTCGACGCACCGGAAGGTGCCCTCGAAGGCCCTTGGCAACTCGACCTCGACGGGCTGGCCACCGTCGCCGACGTCTGGCTCAACGGCGAGCACCTGCTCCACTCGGAGAATATGTGGGTTGCACACCAGCTCCGCGTCGACCGGCTCCAGACGCACAACATGCTCTTGCTTCGCTTCGCGGCCCTGGCTCCGCTGCTGGCCCGACGCAGGCCTCGACCGCGATGGCGAAGCCTGCTCCTCCGCTCCCAGAACCAGCGCTGGTACCGCACGACGCTGCTGGGCCGCGTCCAGGGGTGGGCGCCGAGTGGGGCGCCGGTGGGGCCCTGGCGCCCTGTTCGCCTCCGTCGTGTCGGGACCGAGCCGTTGGTGGCCGAGCGAGCGTGCGTGCCCGCTGCGACGGGGCTGACGGAGTCGTCGACATCCGCCTGCGGCTCGAAGGCGTCGAAGCCGGAACCGAAGCCGAGGTTCGCGTCGGGAATCATCGCCATGCCACCACCGTGGTGGACGCCGAGGGTTCCACCACCCTCGACGCAACGATCCGCGTCCCCGGGGCCCAACGGTGGTGGCCCCACACCCACGGCGACCAACCGCTGTACGAGGTGGGCCTGACTCTCGACGGCATCGATCTCGACCTTGGCACCGCCGGATTCCGGACGGTGGAGGTGGACCGTGCAGACGGCGCGTTCACGCTCTCGCTCAACGGCGTCCCCCTGTTCTGCCGCGGCGCGCTCTGGGTCCCCCCCGACGCAGTGACCCTCGGCTCCCCCGAGACGGCCTTGCGCAAGTCGCTCCAGCTTCTGGTCGACGCCGGCATGAACATGGTGAGGATCGGCGGCTACATGTCGTACGAGGACTCCGCTTTCTGGGACCTCTGCGACGAACTGGGCATCCTGGTCTGGCAGGACTGCATGCTGGCCGGCTTCGACCCGCCGGAGGAGCCCGAGTTCGTCGAGAGTGTGCGGCTGGAGGTCCGCCAAGAACTGGGCCAGCTCACGGCCCGCCCTTCGCTGACCGTGGTCTGCGCGAGCAGCGAGACGCAACAGCAGGCGGCCATGTTCGGATTGCCGAGCGACGGCTGGCACAGCCCGCTCCTCGAGGAGACCATTCCGGCCTTGGCGCGCGAGCTCGTTCCGGACCTGCCGTGCGTGGTCTCGTCGCCGAGCGGTGGTGACCTGCCGTTCGAACCCGGTCAGGGCATCGCCCACTACTTCGGTGTCGGCGCCTACCTGCGACCGATCACCGACGCGCGCGCAGCGGGCGTCCGCTTCGCGGCCGAGTGCCTCTCCTTCGGCAACCCGCCGGAGCAATCCACCGTGGAGCGGTGCTTCGGCAGCGCGAGCGTGGCCGGTCACCATCCGACCTGGAAGGCCGCCGTCGCCCGCGACAGCGGAACTTCGTGGGACTTCGAAGACGTGCGCGACGACTACGTGCGCCGGGTGTTCAGGGTCGATCCGTTCCGTATCCGCTATACGGACCCGGAGCGCTACCTCGACTACGGCAGGGCGGTGGTCGCCCACATCATGTCGACGGTGGTGGCGGAGTGGCGCTGCGCACAATCACCCTGCGCGGGCGCGTTGATCCTGAGCTGGCAGGACATCTGCCCCGGCGCCGGCTGGGGCTTGCTCGACTCCTTCTCCCAGCCGAAAGCTCCGTGGTACGCACTCCGCCGGGTGCTTGCCCCCGTCGCGGCGCTGCTCACGGATGAAGGGCTCGCCGGCCTGCGGGTGCACGTCGTCAACGACCGGGCATCGTCGGTGGAAGGCATGCTCCGGCTTACGCTCTTCAACCCGGGTGGTTCGGCTGTCGAGGAGGTGGAGTCCGCCGTGCAGGTAGACGGCCGCGGCGAGGCGCAGTGGAACGCCGCCACGCTGCTCGGGGGATTCCGCGACCTGACGGACTCCTATCGGTTCGGGCCGCCGTCCTATGACGTCGTCCGCCTGCGGTTCGAGACGGCTGGCGCCGTCAGCGAGACCTTTCACCTCCCCGCCGGTTCCGGCCGACCGCAAGAAGCCGACCTCGGGCTGGACGCCAGCGCCGCGCCCGTCGGCGACAACTGGCAGCTCCGCGTCGGCACGCGCCGGTTCGCTCAGTGGGTGGCCGTCGACGTCCCGGGGTTCGCTCCGGATGACTCGTGGTTCCATGTGGCACCCGGTGGAGAGCGAACCATCACGCTCCAGCCGTTGGTCGAGGGCAAACAACCACGCGGCCGCGTGCGGGCGCTGAACGGTCTCTACTCGAGTCCCATCGTCATCGAAAGCTGAGACGAACGGCCCGTCCGCTCACGCCGTCTCGGATGCGTCTGCTTCCCGAGGATCCTCTTCGAATTCGAGCGTGACGGTGTCGTCGATCTCGTGACGCGCCCGGTTGAGGTCGCCGATGTCCTCGACGGATCCGAACACCTCGCTCACATTGAAGCGGCCGCCCCGCGCCCAATCGAGCTCGTCTCCCTGCCGCTGGTTCCGCGTGACGCTGACCACGTGGGGCAGGGCGGCAACGTCGTCCAGCCCCTCAATGGCCGACAGGCGGGTGGCCGACATCGGAGTCTGGATCCAGGCGAAATAGGCGGTCCTGGGCCAGTTCCCTGCTCGCAATTTGCGCCACCGCCGGCTCGGACGCCATGTCCTGACCGAGCGCCAGCCGGAAGAGCAGGGGCAGGATCTGGGGACCTCCGGCCAGCTCCATCAGCACATGGACGTTCCCCCCGAGACGGCCGTTCACCTCCACGACGCGGGGACCCTCGGGTGTGAGCTTCAGGTCGACGTTGGCGAAGCCATCCGTGATGCCGACCGCGCCGCAGAGCGGCCTCGGCGACGGCGAACAACTCCGCCTCGGTCGTCGCGTCGACGTGACTCGGCAGGAAGCATCCCCGGCCACGGAAGGGCGGCGCGTACTTGAACTTGCCCGTGGTGGCCAAATGCCAGACCCGCCCGTCCTGTGCCAACAGCTCGACCGCGATGTCGTCGGCAAAGTCCCGTCGCTGACCCGATCGGCCAGGTACTCCTCGACGACAAGGCCGCCCTCCTGAGCGCCGAACCTCGTCAGGAGATCCGAGAGTTGCCGTTCGTCGTCGGCCCGGGCCGTGGCCACGCTGCTGGTGCCGCGCCGCGGCTTGACGACAACCGGGTACGTGACCTGATCGGCCAGCTGCTCGATCGCCCGGGCGTCTTCCTGCCCGCCCGCTCCCGGCGTCGGCGCCTCCCATGCGGCCGGGCCGGGCAGGCCAGCGTCCTGCAGGGCCTGGCGCTGCAGGAACTTGTCCGCCAGTCGGTCGGCCGTCAGCACCGAGTGGTAGGTGAGCGACAGGCGCTCGGCAGTCGCCGCGGTGAACGGCATCTGGGCCTCTGCGAACGTCAGGACACCGCTGGGTTGGTGGGGGGCGACCGCGGCCGCGACGGCATCGGCGTCGAGCCCCGCCCTGTCGACGACGTCACCGATGCGCCGCAGCAGTCGCACCATCGGGCCCATGACCGGGTCACCGCCGTCAGCCACCCACACGATCCGGCAGAGACCACTTGCCACCTCGGCGAGCACCATCGGGGTGATCGACATCACATCGCACACGACCACGACTCGGGGGAGCGGTTCCTGCCCTGCTGTGCCGGCCGGCGCGGCCGCGTCGCTCACGTCAGCTCCCGTCGGGCGGCGAGGAACCCTCATCGACCGCCTCAACCGATCGCGACCGGCGGGATCACCGTATTGAGCCACGCCGAAATCGCGTCCACCATCGACGGGCGCTGCCAGTGCCGGTGCATCGGATGGTCGATGCCGAGCACGGTGGTGGCGTCTATCCGTCCACGTCGCTCGGGCCCGTCGGAAGGCCCGGGCGATGCGGTCCTGGATGTACTGCATACCGTCGTCGCCCTCGGCGAACACGGCCAGGACGCGCGTCTGGCGACGCGCCAGTGCGTCCAACCACCTCGCCGCCGGGGGACGGACGCCGATCATGTCGAGGAACGACCACACGCCGAGAGCGGCGAGTCGCTTGTGACGACGGATCTCGGACAGCCGGCGGACATGGGTCTCGGTATCGATGTTGGCTTCCACGGGGTAGCCAGGCTGCCAATAGAGCTGTGGATTGAGGGCAAGGACGCCCTCGACATCGACGTCGAGGGCGGCACGGAGCGCAATCCAGGCTCCCGCACAGAGGCCGGCCAAAATGATGGCCGAGTGCCCCAGGTCCCTGAGGGCGTCGACGATCTCGCCCACCTCGCCGACTCCGTGCTGGTCGTAGGGTCGGCCCGGGGCGTGGCCGAGATCAGGGCTCTCGCCCCAACCGGAGAAGTCCACCCGGAGGGAGGTGCAACCCGATAGGGCCAACGTCCGGGCGTACTCCACCCAGGCCAGACCTGGCCCGACGTGGTGCTCAGAGCCCGAATTGAGCCAGACCACGGTGCCCCGGGAGATGCCGGACGACGGTCTGGTGAGGATGCCGACCAGGCCCAGCCGGCCGATCTGGACGACTTCCTCTTCGACCTTCTCGCCCTGCCAGGCGATCGTCGCCGTGGTCCGGCGCGGCGGAGCGTGCGGCGTCCCTTCGAGGGCTTCACCCGATCCGACCCAGCCGGTGATCTCGTCGACGATGTCCACCGGCACCGTGGCGTACTCGGTGGGATGGTCGAGGAACAGCTCAGTGCCCGCACGCACCACATGGTCCGTCTCGACCCCGAGCGCGCGCAGGCGATCGAGAACAGCGTCGCTCGGCGGCTTGTCGCTTCGGTCGACGATCAGCACCTTCGCGGCGGGCCGATCGGGCAGCGCTCGCACGTCGATGGCGCCGAGCCCGGCCAGGGTCTCCACCGAGAAGACGGTGCCCGCCTGCACGACGCCGGACCGCTCGGGGAGTCCTGGCGTCTCTGGCACGGCAAGACCGAGCAACTGCAGCTCGCGGACGTACCGGTTTCCACGCGCCACCGGCGCCCAGGCGACGACGGCATCCGCCCCGACCGCCGCCCCCTGTGTCAGGGCGAGCGTGCCGCCGATGCGTAGCCCGATGACCACCAACCGGGTGGCGCCCCACCCACGCAGAGCGTCCGCCGCTTGCCCGATGTTCCTCTGCCATGCCTCCAGGCGGGCCGGGTCCCATTGATCGCCCGCCGAATCCCCGGTGCCGTCGAAGTCGAAACGCAACGCGAGACAGCCGTTTCCTGCCAGTCGTTCGGCGAGGGTCCGCAGTGTCCGGTGCGAGCTCCAGTATTCGTAGCCGACCGGCGGCACAATGACGACCCCCACATCGCCGATCCCATCGGCCGGCTGGGTGAGCCAGGACATGAGCGGACGCTCTGGAGGCCCGATCCATTGCCCGGATGTCAGGATCGGACGGAGCTTCGTCGTCGCCATGCTGCCGTCGATCATCGCGCTCTCCACCGGGCCCGGTCACATGTCACGAGAACGATCAACGCTTCACCAAGCCAGACCCGTCGCGAACAGAAGAACGATACCCGACCGCTCGACGCCGCCGACCTCACGTCCTAGGGACGATCTGTCACCCCCGGGTTGACCGGTCTGGTCTCGGTCAGCCCGGGAGAGATGGCCTCGTCGTCGCTCGCTCGGACATGGCGGGCGTGCTGCCGCCGCGCCACGTGTTTCGCCTCGTACATGGCCTTGTCCGCGGCCTGCCTCAGCCGGTCGATGTCGCCGTTCTTGCCGCAACACGCAAAGCCGATACTCACCGACGTCCGGACGCCCTGCACCCTGACGCGTGACACCGCCTCGGTCATGCGGTCGGCCACCCGGCGGGCGATCGCCTCGTCGGCGTCCGCCACGACGGCGAGGAATTCGTCGCCGCCCGTACGGGCCAAGAGGTCGCCGCCTCGCAACACCCCGGCTGCGGCGCGCGCCACGGCAACGAGGATCTGGTCGCCGACCTCGTGCCCGTGCGCGTCATTGATCAGCTTGAGGTGGTCGATATCCATGACGAGGATGCCCATCTCCCGCACGCGCCGATCCCCGCTCAGGTAGAGAGAAAGGCCGCGTCGGTTCGAAAGCCCTGTGAGCGGGTCCGTATTGGCCTGCATCTCGAGCTCCTGGTGCGCAAGTGCGTTGCCCAGTGCGAGCTCGACCACGTTGGCCATGGCGCTGCAGCGGGCGAGCATGTCCTCCGAGAAGGCGGTGCCGAGGCTGTCGATCTGGAACATGCCATGCAACTCGTCGTTCACGGTCACGGGTATGAGTGCAACGTGGCTGATGGCGAACTCGTCGGTGACCGCCCGCAACGTCGCGCCCATGGAGGTCCGGTCCACCCTTGTCACCAGAGGTTCGCCATTGTCGACGACCGCCGTCACGTAGGGGTCGTCCCTGAGCAGGTAACTGGTCGGGACGGTGCCCAGGCCGTCGGCCAACGCCTCCTGGGTGACGACACCGTCGGACACGCGCAGGTACGAGGCGCTCCGGAACCCGCTGCCGGCCAGTTCGAACATTGCCAGCGTCCCCTGCGCGACCACGTCCTTCGGGTCCCGCAGCGACGTGAGGGACTGGGTCGCCCCGTTCATGAGCCGGCCCAGGCGGGCCAGTTCTGCCGAGTCCCGCACCTTCCCCTCGAGGCTGTTCCGGAGGTGGTGCACGGTCATGCCGACCACTGCTGCCACTGCGGCCCACAAGAAGAGACGTCGCAGATTCGTGGCGTCGCTGCTCTGCACGGCCACACCCGCGGCGGCCAGGCTCACCATGGAGGCGCCGACGACGATCGCCGTGTAGAGCCCGGAGTAGTACAGCGCCATCCCGAGGACCGGGAGGAGAACAAGGGCAGACAGGCCGCCGGCAGTGCTCTGCACCGAGGGGCCGGTGCCGCCCGAAATCAGCAACAGTGTGACGGAGACGAGGTACCCGATGGTCGGGAAGAGAATGGCCCAGCGCGGAAAGCGCGACCACGGCAGGAAGAGCGAGAGGACGCAGGCCACGAGGACGGCCAAGCTGGCCCAGTAGTACCCAGCATTGGTGGGACCCGACGGGAGAGCGGCACTGGCTTGGGCGACGGCGGCCAGCCCGATGAAGATGGACGCCCGCACGTACATCCGATGCCGTGGTCGGCGGGCTCGTCCTCGCCCGTCGTCCTCTTCCATGGCGGCCTCCGCTGGCGCTTGCTCTCGGTGCGTTCCCTCTGAAGAACGTCGGTCGATGACCCGGGACCCGGTAAGAGAGCCGCAGGTCGAATTGTCGAAATGAAGATTGCAACGGCGATTGGACCCGCCCAGGGTCGCCCGGCGAGGGTAGATGTTCGATCAGGGGGCCGCAGGAGTGGTGGATCCCGGTCCGTTGCGGTCGGCTGCCCGCCCGAGAATCTCGAGCAGCACTCCCAGAAACGGGGTTTGGCCCTTCACCAGTTTGCGCCCGGCCAGATCGACGGGCACCCACTCGACCCGGTCGACCTCCGGGAATTCCCGCATCGTGCCGGACCCTCGGGGCCATTCGAGCTCGAAGGTATTGCTCATCGAGTGCGTGATGTCGAGGTCTCCCTGCAGAGCCCACACACTGACCCTCTTGCCGCCCGGCTGTCGGCGCTCCCCGAGGAAGACGGCCTGGCCATCGGGAGCAGGAAGCCCGACCTCCTCTTCGAACTCTCGGTAGGCGGCGTCGAGCGGGTCTTCGTCGGCCCCGTATTCGCCCTTCGGGACGGACCAGGCGGCCTCGTCCTTGCGCGCCCAGAACGGCCCGCCCGGGTGCGCGATCAGGACCTCGATGGCGTCCCCGGGGGAGATCCGGTACAGCAGGAGGCCTGCACTGGTCGCGCCCATGGTTCTGGGCCATCCTTCCATCCGGCGACCGAGAGGCCGAGGGCAGCCGGATCTCCCTCCCAGGTTGCACCCCGTCGATGCATGGCCGCACCGAGACGCCTGCACGTGGGCGTGACCCCCCGACGAGGACCGCTGTCGCTAGGCTCTCGTCGCGCTCCGGAGGCCCAGGTCGGAGCCTCTCGGGGGCACGGGCTTCGGCCGGAGCATCCGGCCACGTGTCTTCCAACTGCACAGTGCGATGAGTCCCCCCACTCCCGAGAACGATCCCGTCGAGAAAGGCCTCCACCAACTCGGTCGCCAGATTGAGGAGGGGGCGCCGCCACCGTCGGCCGCGCCCGAAGGACCCAGCGGAGATGTCGGCGGAGAATCCGGTCGAGAAGGGCCTGCACGAGCTCGGACGTCAGATCGACGAGGCCAATCGGGCCGGTGGGCGCCGGAGGCGCAAGCGGGCCGACGCGGACTCGGGGCGCCAGGGGCCGGCCCATGCCGCCCGAAAAGGCCGTTCCCGCAAGCGCACTGCGGCGTGGGTCGGCGGGACGGTGATGCTGGTCCTGGTGCTGGTGGCTGGTGCCGCGGCCGGGTACGGCTGGTATCTCAATCATGAGATCCACCACATCGACCTGCGCAACCTGACGTCAGCACCGGTAAAAGGCGACGATGCGGGCACGGAGAACATCCTCATGATCGGTTCAACCGACCGCTGCGCGCTCAAGGTACAGAACCCCGCCTACGGCCTGTGCTCGCAGGGTGTCAACGGAGTGAACAGCGACGTCGTGATGATCCTGCATCTGAACCCCGCCAACCACTCGGTCTCGATCCTGTCCATTCCGCGTGACCTCTTCGTCCCCAACGCCCGCTCCGACGGTGCCAACAAGATCGACGCCGCTCTCTACCAGGGCCCCGACCAGCTGATCGCCGCCATTGAAGAGGACTTCGGGATCCCCATTCAGCATTTCGTCGAGCTGAACTTCGACAGCTTCATCAACGTGGTCCAGGCTCTCGGCGGCATAAAGATGTACTTCCCCGAGCCCGTCTACGACGCCTACTCCGGCCTCAATATCCAGACGACCGGCTGTCTCCCGCTGAACGGCACGCAAGCGCTCCAGGTCGTACGCGCCCGCCACGTCCAGTACAAGGGACCCGGGGTGACCGGGACCAACCCCGCCTACTGGCCCCAGGAGGCGCAGAGCGACATTGCGCGCATCCGCCGCGACCACGAGTTCCTGCGCGTCCTGGCCACAGCGGTCAAAGCGAAGGGTCTGAGCAATCCGCTGACCGACCAGCAGCTGGTCTCCGGTGTGGTGAGCCAGCTCACCGTCGATTCCGGGTTCTCGGCCTCGGAAATGATCAGCCTGGTGCTGGGGTACCACGACGTCGACGTCGAGCACCGCCCCCCAGCTCACCATGCCGGTGTCGGTGGACCAGTTCGGCAGCTACACGTACGAGGGCGGGAGCTACGGGGACATTGAGTTCCCCGCCGAGCCGCAGGACCACAACGCCGTCGACCAGTTCCTCGGCCTGAAATCGAGCAGCGAAGACACGTACGCAGGTGGCGCTCTCCCTTCGCCGTCGAGTGTGACGGTGTCGGTGTTGAACGGCTCCGGCGTCTCCAACCAGGCGACCACGACATCGCAGAGCCTGCAGGCGCTGGGCTTTCATATCGGGACGATCGGTGACAGCCCGCCCGTTGGTCAGGAGGCAGAGACGGTCGTCTACTACGCGTCGAAGACGCCGGCCCAACTGGCGGCGGCACAGGTGGTGGCCGACTCGCTCTCGGGCGCGGTCATCATGGCTCTGGACCCGGCGCAGGTGAAGGCGGGCTCCCAGGTCACCGTCGTCACCGGTACCGACTTCTCGGTGAACGCGCCGCCGGCCACCACCACGACCGCTCCGGCCGGCGCGGCCGCGACGACCACGACGACGACAAGCACGACGGGCAACAGCGGCAACACGGGGAATTCGGGCGCATTCCAGGCACCGACGCCCACCGTCGAGTCGTTACAGCCCTGGGACCCTCGTTCCTGCACCGCCAGCGGGGGCGAAGGCCCCTGACGAGCTCAGGTCCGTGACCGCAGGGGCGGGCCGTCAGACGAAGATCTCTCCTCCGTTGGTCTCGAGGGCCTCGCCCGTCATGGCGGACGAGAGGTCCGAGGCGAGGTAGACGATCGATCCGGCGACGTCGGTGTCGCTGGGAATCCGTCCGAGCGGCACCCTCGCGTTCAGCTCGTCGACCACGACCTGAGGCTCCACGCCGCGGCCGGTCGACGTCATGTCGATGTAGATGTCGACCGACGGCCCGGCCATCCAGCCCGGGACCACGGCGTTCACCCGAACCTTCGACGGGCCCAGCTCGTAGGCGAGCACCTTCGTCGCGGTCAGCAACGCCCCTTTGGAGATGGCGTAGCCCCCCTGCGCCGGCTGGGGCTGTCGCGTCACCATGGAGGCCACCATGACCACCGAACCACCGCCACGCGCACGCATGGCGGGCAGGGCGGCCCGCGTCATCTGCAGCGAGCCGAAGAGATTGGTGTCCATGATCTTCCGCCACTGCGCCAGATCGACGTCCTCGAAACTCTGGAAGGCGTCGAAGCGGAATGCGTTGTTGACCAACACGTCGATACCGCCGAACTCCTCCACCCCCGCTGCCATCAGGCGGGCACACGCCTCGGGGTCGGTGATGTCAGTCGGGACCGTGATGGCGCGAGCCCCGAGAGCCGAGACCTCCGCCAGGACCTCGTCGAGGGTCGACTGCCGCCGCGCCGCCAATACGAGGTCCGCCCCGTGCGAGGCCAGAGCCTTGGCAGCCTGCCGGCCCAAGCCCGGGCCCACGCCCGACACCACGCAGACCTTGCCCGACAACAACCCCGCCCGGGCCGCGGGGGCCCCTCCGCTCTTCCCAGTCGTCATGGCCGCAGATTAGGGCAGGACGACGCCTCCGCATCCGCGCCGATGTCACACGGGCCTGAGATGATCGGCGCCAGGGTTGAACAAAGGAGAGTCATGGCCATTTGTTCGCACTGCGGTGGCGAGATGACCGAGGGGATCAGTTGCCTGACCGACCCCATGGTCATCAACGGGAGGGCTTACGCCCCGATCCCGTGGGGCCAGGAGCTCCGTCCCCGCCACCGTTACGAGCCGGAGGAATGCCGCGACTGCGGTACCCCGCTGGGCGGCATCCATCATCCGGGCTGCTGCATGGAGCGGTGCCCGGCCTGTCACGGCCAGGCCATCGGGTGCGACTGCGCGCCCGAAAGCGAGTGCACGTTCGAAACGGCCCGGACCGGCCGCTGCCGCGCCCACGTGCTGCGGCGGGTGGGCTGGCGCTGAGACTCTCCGCGCTGCGCACGCCTCGCCCCGCCCCGCTTGACCGGGGCGTCGCCAGTCACCAAGGTGGGCGGATGACCTCCGCCCCAGACCATTCGGCAAGAGACTGAGCATGGGCCCACTCGATGGCGTCCGTGTCTTGGAAGCTGGGCTTCTCGTCCAGGGGCCGCAGGCAGCGCTGACGATGCAGGAATGGGGAGCCGACGTCGTCAAGATCGAACTGCCCGGCTTTGGCGACCAGAGCCGCTGGCTCCCCATCGCCCGCGGCGATCGTCGCTCCGCTTTCTTCACCGCCTACAACCGGGGCAAGCGGAGCATGACCATCGACCTCCGCGTGCCCAAGGGACGCGAGGTCTTCCTTCGCCTCGTCGAGGACGCCGACGTCGTCATCACCAACTTCAAGCCGGGGACGATGGAGGAGTGGGGTCTCGGCTACGCCGACGCGGCGGCTCGCAACCAACGCATCATCTACGCCATGGGCTCGTCGTTCGGACCGGAGGGCCCGGACGCGACCCGTGAAGGGGCCGATCTCAGCGCGCAGGCCGGCGGGGGACTGATCAGCACGACAGGCGGCAAGGGGGCGGACCCGAGCGCGATCGGCGCCACCATCGCCGACCACATCTCGGGCCAGAACCTGCTGGCGGGCATTCTGGCCGCGCTCTACGCCGCGAGAGCGCACGGGACGCGGGCAGCTGATAGAGACGTCGCTCCTGGGGGGCCAGGTGTGGGCGCAGGCCGGGGAGTACACCCGGTATCTGCTGTCGGGCGAGGTCTCGGGCCCAAGTGGGCGCAGCCATCCCATGATCCCGGGCATCTACGGCGTCTTCCCGACCGCCGACGGGTGGATCGCCATCGTCGGCACCGCAGGGCCGGCCCGCGACCTGTTCTACCGGACCATCGGCCGGCCGGACCTCATCGAACGCTTTCATTCGCTCCTGTACTTCGAGGACGCCAAGGCGGAGCTGTGGCCGATCCTCGACGAGGTGTTCGCCACCAAGCCGACGGCGGAATGGTGCCACCTTCTCGGCGACGCCGGCCTGCGTTTCGCCCCGGTCCGGGACCACGCCGAGGTGGCGGCGGACGCCGGCGTGCGTGCCAACGGATACATCGCGAGCGTCACGGACCCCGACACTCCCGGGACCTCGACCGAAGTGGTCCGCGGCGCCGGTGCGCTTCTCGGACCTCTTTCGCCGCCAGCCGCGTACGCCCGCCCGAGCTGGGACAGCACACCGAGGAGGTCCTCCTCGAAGCGGGGTATTCGTGGGACGACATCGCGAGCCTGTCCGAGGCCGGCGCCATTTAGCTCGGCGCATCAGCGACGACGAGCGAGATCCTGGCCATGCGCCGAGGTTGACGCCACAAAGTGGAGGTGAAGGGACTCGAACCCTCGGCCTACGGCTTGCAAAGCCGCCGCTCTTCCAGCTGAGCTACACCCCCGATGTCCGAGACTGGCTGTCGGGCCGCCCGCTCGTCGGGCCACCATCGTAGGCCGGGTGGTCGAGCCTGCCGATGCCGCAGATGTGCCCCTCAGACGTCGGCCGTCGCCCGCAACGCCCTGCGTGTGAGGAGTTCGTGGACGCCATGACGCCGGCCACGCACCGCCGGGGGTTGGGACGCCGGTAGGGTGCGGCCCCGTGGACGCACGGACCTTCCTCGGTATGCAGCCCGTCGGCGACGATCTGCACTGGCGCATGCAGGTGACGCCGCAGCTCACGACGCCGGGGAACTTCCTCTTCGGCGGGTGCGCGCTCGGCGCCGCGCTGGTCGCGCTGGAGGCGGCATCGGGACGACCCACGGTCTGGGCCACGGCCCACTACCTGTCGTACGCCCTCACCGACCAAGATCTCGACTGGGACGTGACGCTGGCTGCCGTCGGCGGGCACGTGACACAGGGGCGGGCCGTCGGGATGCGTCGACGGCCGCGAGATCCTGACCGTCAACGCCGCACTCGGCAAGGACGAGCTGGACGTCGGCGGCGTGTGGGTCGTGCCGCCGGACGTGCCGCCGCCCGACCAGTGCCCGCCGCGCTACCTGCCCGAGTTCTTCCGCAACACCATCATGGACAGCGTCGAGGTCCGCTCGGCCCGAGGGCGGTCCTTCGAGGAGATGGACGGCTCGCCCGGGAGCCCGGATTCCGCGCTGTGGGCGCGGGTGCCGGGCCACCTCACCCCCTCCGCCGCCACTCTGGCCATCTTCGGGGACTACGTCTCGGGAGCCGTCTCCCAGCCCATCGGACGCCGGGCCATGGGGCGGAGCCTGGACAACACGCTCCGCATGGTCCAGCTCAAGCCCACCGAATGGGTGCTCTGCGACATCCGCATGCATGCCCTGGTGGGCGGGTACGGCCAGGGCATCGCCTTCCTGTGGTCCGAGGACGGGGAACTGCTGGCGACAGCGAGCCAGTCGATCGCCGTGCGTCTCTGGCCGGAGGACGCCGTCCTGCCCCGCTGACGGGGCGCGACGCTGATCGCCCGCCGGAGCCGCGAAACTGTGCGCCATGGCCCGCCACGCGAGTCCCCGGAAGCGGCGCCGACCGTCCGGCAGAGTCACCGCTCGTCGCGCTCGTCGCCCTGGCGCTCGCTGGCCGCGGGGGCCGTGTTTCTGGTCCTGGAGACGTCGGCGACGTCGACGCACCCGCAACGCCTGTCGGCCGCTTCACGCCCCGAGGCGACAACCACAACGACGTCCACCGTCCCGCCGACGACCACGACGACGACCCGGCCGGCCGGCCCGGGCTTCAACGCCGGCCAGATCACCGCCGTCGGCGACTCGGTCATGCTCGACTACCAGGACCCGCTGAAGAGCGTTCTCCCCGGCATCAACGTGGACGCCGCGGTCAGCCGCCAGTGGTCCGACGGTGAAGCAGATCCTGCAGACTCTCAAGGCCGACGGCCAGCTGGGTGGGGATGTGATCGTCGGATTGGGCACCAACGGGCCCATCACGGACGCGGACTTCGACAACATGATGACGATCCTCGGCGGAGCCTCGCGGGTCGTGTTCGTGAACGTGCACGTCGATCGGCCTTGGCAGGACCCCAACAACGCCGTGCTCGCCAGCGGCGCCACCCGGTACCCCAACGTCGTCGTGGCCGACTGGGCGACGCTGGCCGCCCAGAATCCCGGGTGGTTCGGCGCCGACGGCACCCACCTCGCCATCGACGGGACGGGGGCCGACGCGCTCGCACAGTTGGTGGCGACGACGCTGTCCAACGGGTGAACCTGCAGGCCTGACCGTGGCGGGGACGCCGGGAGGTTGGTGTAGCCTCAAACGTCCTCCAGCCAGGACGTCGCTGGGGCTATAGCTCAGTCGGTTAGAGCGCAGCACTGATAATGCTGAGGTCGTAAGTTCGATTCTTACTAGCCCCACCAATACCGGCACCAGCAGTCCACATCCCTGGTAGACGGCGGTTTTCGTGCGACCGTGCGCGGCCTGATGTGACCGGCACTGACCGGTTCCCTCAGCCGTGACACCGCGTCCGAGGATCCGGTCGGCTTCGACGCCACCTCATAGCGTTCCCGGCACAGGTGCCAAAATCGAGAGGGCGTCCAGGGTCTTCTCGATCCAGTCCACGCTCACCCGGTAGTCCGCCGAGTACATCTCCGCGGTTGAAGACACTCCCGCTCCGTAGGTCACGTACCTCAAGTCCGCACCGACCAGTGATGCCAGCGTCGAGTAGGAGGAGAACTCGTCGATTTCTGAAGGGACCCAGCTCACACATTTCGCCCCCGGCGAGCAGAACACCACATTGGTCCATGCCGCTCCTGAGGCGCCCACAATCGCCTCCGCTCGCGATATCAAATCGATCTGTTCCGACCAGGTCAGATCCTCCAACGCGACCGAAGTGAATCCTCGGCTCCGGAGGAGTGCGAACACCTCGTCCTGGTTGTAACGACGGCGAATATTCGGACGGACCAAGAACAGCCTCAGCCCGGCCTGCTCCTCGCGCGCAACGCATCCGGTTTGCTGCCGGAGGAATGTAATTGTCGACGGTCGAATGTGGAAGTCGCTCACCCGTACCTGATGGCCCGGTCGCATGTTGAATGGACAGCCGTTGGCCGCCCCGATGTAAAGAAGGTCTTCTACCAAATACGTCGTCGACGATTTCAAGAAGACCAGGGGACGGCCGGGAGCCAGCAGATCAAGTGCCTGCGCGAAAGTCTCTGTGTGCGCCACGTCCTCACTCACCAGGAGGGGGAATTCTCCATACTCGTGGCCCAGCTCCTCGACGTGACGGAGCTTCGGCAGGATCTCGATCACCCAGTGGTAGTAGTTGAATGAGCCGTTGCCTCCGAGAAAGATCCCTCGGTCGAGACGTTCACACGGTCTCCGACTCACCAGTGCGACATGGCGTTCATGGCGACGAACGTGCTCCGTCTGGAACTCGCACCGGCCGGGATCGGAGCCCCCGGTGCGCTCTATGACTATTCGATCTCCGAGGAGAACGGAGGAGGATCGTCCGTGAACAGTCCCGTTTCGAAATCGATACAGGTTGACGGACGGCAGCAGCACGGTGGCGATCCGCTGGTCGCCGTCAATGGACGGACCACAAGCGCGCCCTGGCGTGGTGGGTTCAAGTTCTCGGACACGGTCCGTCTGGTTTTGATCGAGCCACTGCACGCGACGGAACCGATAATTCCGGCTGCCGGCACCCAGGCATCGCGTGAGGACAGCTCCGAGTCGGCGTGACTCGTCACGATCCACAACGGAATCGAGCAGCCGGAACAGCCGGTCTCGCCACTTTCGGGTCGTAGCGGGATTGGGACGGTGCATGGCCCCACGGAGTCGACCGACGAGGGCTCGTCTCATCCTCCTGATTGAAGCCGCCGGGATTATTCCCGGTCCAAGGTGCCAACGCCGGTGACGACTATCGAAGGGGGGTGGTGTGGCCACGCTGACTTCCTAGCCGGTCCCGAAGGTGGTAGCTGTCCATTCTCGAATCGGGGACCCGGAATCGCGACCAAGGCCCGCCCGCCGCGCGCAACCCGGACGGAAATTCATGAGCTCAGAGATGCTGAGGTGGCTGGCTCGAATTTCAGCCGGCCCTCTTGCCCGTCGACGCGATCGCATCCGTCGGCGTCGGCGTTCTCTGACCACAGCCCAAGCTGTCTGACCCCCCGGTCACGACCCTGGCGAGACGGGAGCCTGGCCGGGACTTAGCGTTGGAGCCATGGACAGCACCGGCAACGGGGGACGCAAGGGTCCTGCCCACGCCCGCAAGCGCGTGCTGCCCCGGGAGAACGAGGAGCGGCTCGCCGAAATCGGCCGCCAGCTCCCTCCTCCGAGCGAGGAGGAGATGGCCATTACGGCCGGCCTGCGCGCGTCGAGGCGGCGGCGACGGCGTCGCAGCCTGGGGGAGTGCGCTCGTCATCGCGGCCCTCTGCGCCGGCGCCATCGTCCAATGGGTCCGACCGATGCCCCAGGCCGCCTTGGCGGTCCAGGCCGTTCCCCTGCCGGGCACGGCCCCGACCTTCGCCTGGCCGAGCACGGGAGAGGCGGCGGCGACCGTCGTGGGCGTGGGGACGGTGGGGCAGGTCCGGGGGACCCAACCGGTGCCAATCGCCGGCCTGGCCGAGGTGCTGGCGGCCTACGTCGCCCTGTCCGACCACCATCTGGCCCCGGGCGACGATGGGCCGGCGATCCCGGTCACGGCGGATGCACTGACCGCCTATCAGTCCGGGTTGGCGAGCCAGGAGTCCGAGGTCCCCATTGCGGCGGGAGAGACGCTCACAGAGCTCCAGGTCCTGGAGGGACTCCTCATCGACTCCGGAGCCGACATGGCGACCGTGCTGGCGGACTGGGACGCCGGCAGCGTGACCGCCTTCGTGGCCAAAATGAACACGGCAGCGACCGCGCTCGGCCTCACGTCCACCCACATCACCGACCCGACCGGCGTGGACCCCGCCACGACGAGCACGGCGGAGGACATGGTGCGCCTGGGCCAGGCAGCGCTGACGATCCCGGTGCTGCGCCAAATCGTCTCACTCGGGCAGACGAGCCTGCCGATGACCAACGTCGTCTTCAACCTCAACTTCGACCTGGGGCAGGACGGGATCATCGGCATCAAGTCGGGCTCCGACGCCAGCGCACAGGGCTGCTACCTCTTCGCGGCCCAACAGAGCATCGGCGGGAAGAACGTCACGGTCGTCGGCGCCGTCCTCAGCCAGCCGGGTGGGGCGCTCGGGCCCAACACCGCCGCCGTCGACGCGGGTGACGCATTGGTCAAGAGTGTCTTCGGCGCTGTGCACAGTTTCACACTGTTCTCTCCGGGTCAGCATGTGACCGACCTTGCCGCGGCCTGGGGCTCGACGGCGCCGGTGACGGTGGCCGCAGCCGATCGACGTGATCGGATGGCCCGGCCTGGTCGCCACCCTCACCGTGCGACGTGCTCCGGTGAGCGGTCCGGTGGCGACCGGCGCCACCGTCGGGACGCTGCGGGCGGGAGTCGGGCAGGGCTCGACGCACGCAGAGCTGCACACGCTCGCCCCGCTCATGGGACCGGGACCGTGGTGGCGCCTCACGCGTTGAGCGAGGCCGCGCAGTCCTCGGGCGCCGTAGCCTTTCGGCGATGCAGTTCAGCAAGGAGCTCCGGGACGACGTGGCCGCCGGCGACATCACCGTGACCTTCCGGCTGTGGCAGCGCCCGCAGGTGAAGGTCGGAGGGCGGTACGCCGTCGGCCCGGCCACCATTGAGGTGGACAGCATGGACATGCTCCCGTTCTCCCGCGTTTCGGGCGCCGATGTGCGGAGGGCCGGTGAGCGTGACCGAGAGTCGTTGCGTGCGCGTGCCGCCCATGCGGGGCCCATCACCGACGAGACACTGCTCTACCGGATTGCGTTCCACGTGGTCGGGTAGTAAACGGGGGCTGGCGGCGGTGATCCACGCGAGCGTCCCGCCACACCACACGAGGAGGGCCACATGCAGCAACGTCCCATCGGCAACAGGACCGTCAGTGCCATCGGGTTGGGCGAAATGCCGCTGTCCATTGAGGGACGGCCGGACCGCCGCCAGGCGATCGCCACCATTCACGCCTCGCTCGACGCCGGCGTCACCATCATCGACACCGCGGACGCCTATTCGCTCGGCGTGCAGGAACACGGTCACGGCGAGGAGCTCGTGGCCGAAGCCCTGGCGGCCTACGGCGGCCCGACCGATGACGTCCTCGTCGCCACCAAGGGCGGGCACCGCCGTCCGGGTGACGGCAGCTGGACCGTGCACGGGGACCCGGCCTACGTGAAGGAAGCCTGCGAGGCATCACTCAAGGCGCTCGGCGTGGACGCCATCGGCCTCTACCAGTACCACCGCCCTGATCCGTCCGTCCCGTGGGCCGAGTCGGTCGGCGCGCTGGCGGACCTGCTCGACGAAGGCAAGATCCTGATGGCCGGCGTCTCCAACGCCACCGTGGACCAGATCGACGAGGCCCAGAGGGTGCTGAGCGGCCGCCTGGTCAGCGTCCAGAACGAGTTCTCCCCTCGGTTCCGCTCTTCGGAGAACGAGCTCGAGCACTGCGAGAAGCTGGGCATCGTCTTCATTCCCTGGAGCCCCATGGGCGGCATCGGCCGCTCCGACCGCATTCAAGAAACGTTCCCGGCTTTCGCCGAGGTGGCCACCGAGGTGGGGGCCAGCCCACAGCAGGTCACGCTGGCCTGGATGCTGGCCAAGGGCTCGCGGGTGATCCCGATTCCGGGCAGCAGCCGTCCCGAGACGGCCATTGCGTCTGCCGCGGCGGCCGACATCACGCCTGACGCCGGAGCAGGTGGCGCGCCTCGACGCGTCCTGAGCGACAAGCGCAACCGTGTCCACCGACGACGTCGCGCCACGCGTGAAGAGGATCTCCGGCAGCGAAGTCACCGGCGCTGACACGTGGAGCGCCGCGGACATCGGCGACCTCACGGGCCGCGTCGCCCTCGTCACCGGGCCAACAGCGGCATCGGCTACGAGACTGCGCTGGCGTTGGCCGCGCACGGGGCACACGTGATCCTGGCCTGCCGCGACGACGAGAAGGCGCGTCGCGCCCGCGACAAAATGGAGAGCGAACTCGACCGCTCGTCGCTCGAGCTCCTCCACCTCGATCTGGCCGACCTCGTGTCCGTGCACCGGGCCGCCGAAGCTGTCCTGGCCGAGCACGCCCGCCTCGACCTTCTGGTGAACAACGCCGGGGTGATGGGCACGCCCTACCGCCAAACAGCTGACGGCTTCGAATTGCAGATGGCGACGAACCATCTGGGCCACTTCGCTCTGACGGGGCTGCTCCTCGACCGCATCGTGACCACGGCGCGGTCACGCATCGTCACGGTCAGCTCGCACCTGCACCGGATGGGGCGGCTGCGGCCGGACGACGTCGCCGGCGCCGCCTTCCACAGCACGTGGGTCTCCTACGGCACCTCCAAGCTGGCCAACCTGCTCTTCACCGCCGAGCTGAGCCGTCGCCTGCAGGCGGCCGGGCTCCCGACACTGGCCGTGGCGGCCCATCCGGGCTGGACGCGGAGCAATCTGGCCGGGAGCGGCGCCGCCCTCGGCAACAGCCGCGTGCGCCGGAAGGTCGCACGGATGGCCGGGTCCACGCTCGGGCAATCCACTGCGGGCGGTGCGCTTCCGGTTCTGTGCGCCGCCACCTCGTCGTCCGTCGGCCCGGGCCAGTACATCGGCCCGGCGCACCTGTTCGGGCTCTACGGCCCGCCAAGGGTGGCGCGACCCTCGCGGCGGGCCCGGGATGCGGAGGCGGCAGCCGCCCTGTGGGAGGCGTCCGAGGAGCTCACCGCGGTGCGGTACTCGGTCGACACCCCGGTCTGAGCTTCCCCTCACGGGGCACGGGCACTAGACCGTAGCCATGCCCGGCACCGCCACCGCCGAGGGAGCCGACGGCCAGAAGGCGGTCCACGATCTCGCCCGGTCGCCGGCGCGGACCGACACCACCCTCGCCGCCAGCCTCCCCGAGAGCCGGCGCTACCGCGTCAAGCGGGTGCTCTTGGGTCCGCCGTTGGTGAGCGACGACCTCCACGGCCAGCGGCTGGGGAAGCCCACGGCTCTCGCCGTCCTGTCGTCGGACGTCATGTCCTCCTCGGCCTACGCCACGGAGGAGATGCTGCGCATTCTGGTGCCCATCGCCGGGCTGGCCGCCTTCTCCATCATCACGCCCATGACCGGGGTGATCCTCGGGGTGCTCGCCGTCATCACCGTCTGTTACCGCGACGTCGTGCGCTCCTACCCCAAGGCGGGCGGCTCCTACGTGGTGAGCCGGGACAACTTCGGACCGAACGTGGCGCAGGTCGCCGGCGCGGCACTGCTGATCAGCTACACCATCACCGTCGCCGTGTCCGTTGCGGCCGGAGCCGACGCCATCGTCTCCGCCGCGCCCGCCCTGGGCCGGCCGTCGTGGGTGCCTGTCGCGATGAGCATCGCCTTCGTCGTCGTCCTCGCCTTCGGCAACCTGCGGGGCATCCGCGAGGCGGGCCGGGTCTTCGCCATCCCGACCTACTTCTTCATCTTCAACATGGCGGTGCTGATCGTCTTCGGCCTCGTGCGCGAGGCGGCGGGCAGCCTGCCGCACCAGCCGGCGCAACCGGCAACGGTGCCGCTCGGGCACGCCAGCGGCGGGTTGATCCTCGGCGTCTCGGCCTTCTTCCTGCTGCGCGCCTTCGCCAACGGCAGCTCGGCCATGACCGGGACGGAGGCGATCTCCAACGGCGTCAGCATCTTCCGCAAGCCGCAGGCACGGAACGCCCGGACGACACTGGCGCTCATGAGCACGATCCTCGGGGTCATGTTCCTCGGCGTGTCGGTACTGGCCGCCCTCACTCACAGCGTGCCGTTCGTGTCGGGCACCCCGACCGTGGTCTCCGAAATCGGCACGCTCGTCTACGGCCCGTCGCCCGCCGGGCAGGTCCTGTACTACTCACTGCAGGCCGCCACCGCCCTGATCCTCATTCTCGCCGCCAACACCAGCTTCACCGGGTTCCCCTTCCTGGTCAGCTTCGTGGCCGAGGACTCGTTCCTGCCCCGCAAGCTGACGGTGCGCGGCCATCGGCTCGTCTTCTCCAACGGGATCCTGCTGCTGGCCGGCGCGTCCATCGCCCTGCTGCTGGCGACCGGGGCCAAGGTGGCGGCGCTCATCCCGATGTACGGCATCGGCGTCTTCACCGGATTCACCATGGCCGGGGCGGGCATGGTGACGCACCATTGGCGCCATCGCGACCAGCACTGGCGCCAGCGGGTCGTCGTCAACGGCATTGCCGCAGTCGTCTGCGCTGTCGTCGTCGTCGTCTTCGCCGTGTCGGAGTTCACCAAAGGGGCCTGGGTGGTCGTGGTGGTCATGCCGCTCCTCGTCTACGCCCTCATCACCACGAACCGCGAGTACCGCGCCGAGGACGCCGTCCTCGAAGAAGGGGCGGCCGTCGAGGCATGCGAAGCGAAGGTGCTGCGCCGGCACGTCGTGATGGTGCTCGTGGACCGCATCGACCTGGCCACGGCCCGGGCCATTCAATACGCGCGTGCGCTCACGCCCGACGACCTGCACGCCGTGCACTTCAACATCGACAACGACCGCACGGACCTGCTCATCGAGCGCTGGCAGCGCCTCGGCCTCTCGAGATTGCCGCTGGACGTGGTCGACTGCCCGGACCGACGGATCGGCCGGGCCGCGCTGGAGCTGGCGGCGGAGCAGGCCGACGGAGAGACCGAGGTGAGCATGGTGCTGCCGCGTCGCTCCTACGGGAAGACCTGGCGCCGCATCCTCCACGACCAGACCGCCGACCGCATCGTCGAGATCGTCAGCCAACTCCCGCACGTGAACGCGACGATCATTCCGTTCCACGTCTCGGGGGGCCTCAAGGAGCCGGAGCTCGAGCTCGAGCGCCTGCTGGTTCCCGACGCGAACGGGAGCACCGCGGCGGAGCCCGACGCCGAAGAAGAAGAACGGTCATGGACGACAGGCCTCGTCGGTGCCCGGCACGAAACCGATCGCCTCACTGGAGTGGCGCACCCGGGCCCGCGTCGCCGGACGGGTCAAGACGATCCGCGTGCAGCCGCTGTCGGAGGTCCCGACGATTGAGTGCGTGCTGGCAGACGGCAGCGGCGAGGCCATCACCTTGGTGTTTCTCGGCCGGCGTTCCATCGCCGGACTGCGCAACGGGACCCAGATGGTCGCCGAGGGCATGGTCGGCAAGCACAAGGGCAAGCTCGCCATGATCAACCCCTCCTACGAGGTCATGGTGTCCGCCTCGGGCGAGGAGGCCGAATGAGCGGCGAGCCTGCCGCACCGGGCGGACCCGTTCGCAGGCTGCTCCGACAGCCCGGCGTCCAGTGGGCCGTGGCCGTGGCGGCGCCGATCGCCGTGGCCCTCCTCCTCATTCCCGGCCGGAACCATCTGGACAGCGCCGACGATGCCCTCGTCCTCGTGGTGGTCACGGTGGCCATTGCGTCGGGTGGGAGCCGGATCCGGGCCTTCGCGGCGGCCTTGGTGGCGGCGGCGTCCTTCGACTTCCTCCTGACGCGTCCCTACGGCTCGTTCCGGATCAGCCGCTCGGCGGACATCACCACCGAGGTGCTGTTCGTCGCCGTCGGGTTGTTGGTGGGCGAGCTGGCCGCCCGCGGCCGGCGCGACCGGTTGGCCGCCGCCTCGGGCCGCCACGAGATCGCCCGCCTGCACGACCTCAGTCAGCGCATTGCGGGCGGCGAGGACCCCGACTTCGTTCTCATTGCGGTGGCCGGCGAGCTGCGGGAGCTCCTGAGCCTGCAGGACTGCCGATTCGTGCGGCAACAGCCGTCGGGCAAGGGAGCCTGGATTGCGGCCGACGGCACCGTGCGCCTCAACCCGTTGCGGTGGCCCGCGGGGACGGTCGGATTGCCGACGCAGCACGTCGAGCTGGCCGTGCACGGCGGGGGCGAGGTCGTCGGGACCTTCATTCTGACCCCGACCCCGGCGACGCCGATCAGTCACGAGCAATGCATGGTGGCGGTGGCGCTGGCCGACCAGCTCGGCGCCACCTTGGCGACGCAGGGCACCGGAGGCTGAACCCGCCGGGCGCAGTGGCGCGACCGCTCAGGCGACGTGCTGGCGCAGGAAGTCGGCGTGGCGAGCGACCCGGCCGGGACGCAACACGCGCCCGAGGGGGCCGATCACGGTGCGGGCGCCGGCCCGTTGCAGCGCGCCGGCGGCACTCTGCGCCCGCGCCCCGCTGACATAGGTGTCGTCGAGCAGCAGCACCCGTGCGCCCCGGAGCGCGGCCCGGTCCGATGGCGGCACCATGAAGGCCGCCGCATCGGGCCGCATGTGGGCGACGGGCGGCGATCCGCCCGGTTGCTCGGCCCGTCGCAGAAGAGCCGGGGCCCAGCGCGCCGCGGGCAGGGCCACGGCGACGTCGTCCGCCAGGCCGGCGACGAGAGCGAGGGGCGCCGGCCCGGGCCTGTGCGTCGACGGGACCAGCGCCACCACGTCGATCGGGCCGCCCACGGCGCTCCCGAGCCGACCACCGTGGCCGAGGAGGAAGGCGCGCAGGAGCGCCCGCACAATGGTGCCGAAGCGCAACCGGGCCTCGGCCACCGGCGACTCCTTGTAGCCGAGCAGGACCGTGTAGAGCGGGCTCGGCAGCGGGCACAGACGCGCCGGCACCACCGGTGCGCACGGCAGGCCCAGGCGACGGGCCACCAGCCGGCAGGAGAAGCAGACCGCGTGGCCGGTCGACGGCGGGACCGCGGCAGATGCTGCAGACCCCCGGCCCGGGGACCGGCACGCGGAATGGGTCAGGCGGTGGGAGCGGGGTCGGGCCGATGCAGGAGAAAGGTCCCCGTGGCCCGGCTGACCAGCACGCCGTCGGCGTCGCGTACCGTGGCTTCGCCGTAGGCCACCTGCTTGGCCATGCGCGCCACCTCGCCGCGCAGCGTGAAGGTGTCGCCCTTCATGGCCGGGCGCATGCACTCTGTCTTCATCTCGAGCGTGCCCCGGGTGCGGGCCTTCCCCGGGAGGGCGGCGTTGATGGCGAAATTCATGCAGGCATCGAGCACCAGGGAGTGGACGCCGGCCTGGGTGACCCCGTGGGGGTTGCAGGCGATGTCGGTCGGGGTGAAGGTCCCCGCCACCCAGCCCAGGTCCTCGCCGTCGACCCCGTAGGCCGTGAAGGCACCCGCCCACCAGCTCGATGATCGGCATGCCCCCGTCGCCCAGCCAGCGGTCCATGTCCTTCCTGCTGCCGTCCGTGGGGCCCGTGCCGCTCATTGGGCGCAGACCCTACCGGCAGCGGCATCGGCCCGAGCACCCGGGCGCATGGGGGTCGGCCGTCGGGCGGATCGGTGCCGGGCCAGATCTGCCGCCAGATGGTGCCGGGTAGAATGTTCTCCGATCTGAACCGGCGTGGCGCCGATCGCCACCGCCGGATTGGGAGGAGACACCATGACCACCGCCGTGATCGTCGACGCCGTCCGGACCCCCGGAGGCAAGCGCAACGGAAAGCTCCGCAACTGGCACGCCGTGGACCTGGCCTCCGAAGCGCTCCGGGCGGTGGCCGAGCGCAACCAGCTCGACCCGGCCCTGATCGACGACGTGATCATGGGCTGCGTCATGCAGGTCTCCGAGCAGTCCCTCAACATCGGCCGCAATGCCGTGCTGGCGGCGGGCTGGCCCGAGTCGGTCCCCGCCACCACCATCGACCGCCAGTGCGGCTCCTCGCAGCAGGCCATCCACTTCGCCGCGCAGGGCGTCATGGCCGGGGCCTATGACATTGCGGTCGCCGCCGGCGTCGAGTCCATGACCCACACCCCCATGGGCTCCTCGGTCGTGCGCGACTTCGGCTTCCCGTTCGGGCCGCGGATGATGGCGCGCTACACCGACAGCGAGGGCCACAGCGAGCTGAAGGGCCAGGGCATCGGCGCCGAGATGATCGCCGATCAGTGGGGCATCTCGCGTGAGGAGCTCGACGCCTACTCCGTGCGCAGCCACCAGCGGGCGGCCCGCGCCACCGCCGAGGGACGCTTCGAGAACGAGATCGTGCCCGTGGCCGTACACGACGACGAGGGCAAGGACACCGACGAGGTCTTCTCCGCCGACGAGGGCATCCGGCCCGACTCCAGCGTCGAGTCGCTGGCCAACCTGAAGCCGGCCTTCAAGGAGGACGGCAAGGTCACGGCAGGGAACTCCTCGCAGATCACCGACGGCGCCTCGGCCGTGCTGATCATGAGCGAGGAGAAGGCGAACGCGCTGGGCCTGCGCCCCCGGGCCCGCTTCCACGCCTTCGCCCTGGCCGGCGTGGACCCGATCACCATGCTGACCGGCCCGATCCCCGCCACCACAGCCGTCCTGGAGCGGGCCAAGCTCACCCTCGACGACATCGACGCGGTGGAGATCAACGAGGCCTTCGCCTCGGTCGTGCTGGCGTGGGAGAAGGAGCACCACCCCAACATGGAGCTCGTGAACCCCAACGGCGGCGCCATCGCTCTCGGCCACCCACTGGGCGCCTCGGGCGGCAAGCTGATGGCGACGCTCCTCAACGAGCTGGAGCGGACCAACGGCCGCTACGGGCTGCTGACCATGTGCGAGGGCGGCGGGCTGGCCAACGCCACCGTCATTGAGCGCCTGGGCTGAGCGCCGGGCAGACCCCGCGGAGCCGCGTTCAGCGGTAGCGGGTGGCCAGCAGGAAGCCGACGAAGATCATCGCCAGGCCGACGACCAGGCCCCAGGGGGAACCGTGGGCCGCGAACGGCAGGTGGGCCAGGTAGTTGACCGTGATGACGGCCACGCCCCCGATGAGCAGCACCAGGATGAGCGCCCCGAACCAGGGCGGGCTGTGGCGCACGCTCTTGGGGATCGGCGCCGTGTAGCGGCCGCTCTCCTCGGCCGTCTTGTAGCGGCCGACCTTCGAGGCCGAGGTCCGGCCCGAGGCGGACTTGCCCTTCTTGGAGGCGCCGCCGGGTCCTTTGGTGCTGGTGGCCACGGGGTCAGAGGTTAGCCACCGCCGGCGAGGGGCTCCGAGCGGGCCGGATACGATCGTCGGGCTATGGGACCCCGGGTGCTCGTCGTCGACAACTACGACTCCTTCGTCTACAACCTGGTCCAGGAGCTGGGCGAGCTCGGGGCCGACCCGGTGGTGTACCGCAACGACGCCATCGACGTGGCCGGCATCCGGGCGGCGCGGCCCGACGCCGTGCTCATTTCGCCGGGACCGGGACGCCCCGAGGACGGCGGGGTCAGCCTGGACGCCATTGCGCAGCTCGGTGGCGAGATCCCGCTGCTCGGCGTCTGCCTCGGCCACCAGTGCATCGGGCAGTCCTTCGGCGGCACCATCGTCGCGGCGCCGCACCTGATGCACGGCAAGACCTCGGAGATCCACCACGACGGCCAGGGGATCTTCGCCGGGCTCCCCAACCCGTTCGTCGCCACGCGCTACCACTCGCTGGTGGTGCAGCCGGACTCGGTCCCCGACGAGCTGGAGGTCACCGCCACCTCGACCGACGGTGTGGTCATGGGCCTCCGCCACCGCACCTTGCGCATTGAGGGCGTCCAGTTCCACCCCGAGTCGGTGCTCACCGCGTCGGGCCCTGCCCTCCTGGGCAACTTCCTCGGCCAGCTGGCCGCGTCCGCACCGGCCTGACCCGACTCGGCGGGCGCGGCCGCCGCAGGAACGGTCCGACGGGGCAGCCGCCCCGACGCCGCCCGTTGAAGCCTCGGACGGTGCCCGGCCGCCCGGCCGGCGCACGACCCCTACGGACCCGGGGGACCGCCCGGCGTGGTGGTGCTCGTGCTGGTCGTGGTGGTCGTGGGCGGGGCGACGGTCGTGGTCGTCGCCGACTGGCACACCGAAATGTTGACCGTGGTCCCACTGTTCACCTGTGCGCCGGCGGCGGGCGTCTGGCTGTCGACGTTGCCGGGCTGGGCCCCGCCCGCACAGCTGGTGTCGAAGGTGGTGTTGGCCACCAGGCCCGCACCGGTGATGGCCGAGGTGGCCGCGCTCTGCGACTGCCCGACGACCCCGGGGACCGAAATGCAATTGCCGGTCGACACCACGAGGTTGACCGGCGTGTTGGGCGGGACGTTGGCGCCGCTGGCCGGGCTCTGCGGCCGAGACCACGCCGTTGGGCTGACTGGAGCAGGCGGTGGTCTGGCTGCCCACGCTCAGGTTGGCCTGGGTGAGGATGCTGCCGGCGCGTGCGGGCGACTGCCCGACGACGCTCGGCACCGAGACCGTGCTCTGCGTGCCCGAGACCGTCAGGGTCACCTTGTGCGTCTCGAGGATCTTGGTTCCCCCGGCCGGATCCTGGCTGAGCACGGTGCCGACCGATTGATTGCTGGTCACGTTGTGGATGGTGTAGCCGAGGTTGGCGGCCTGGAGCATCGCGATGGCCTGGGTCAATTGCTTCCCCGTGACCGTGGGCACGTCGACGGTCGGGATGTTCGGGCCACCGCTCACCACGAGGTTCACCGCAGAGTTCTTCGACACCGACGCGCCCGCCTTCGGGTTGGTCGACAGGATCTCGCCCTTGGCGGTGCTACTCGCCTGCACGGTGCTGGTGCCCACGGTCAGGTTGTCGTCGTGCAGGGTCTGGGTGGCCTGGCCGGCGGTGAGGCCGACGACATTGGGCACGGTCACGTTGCCCCCGAACACCCCCACCGAGCGCAGCAGGAAGAAGGCGATGATGGCCAGGGCCACCAGGAGCACGACCAGCACAATGATGAGGTTGCGGGTCCGCTTCTTGCGCTCCAGATCCTCCCGGCTTGGCGAGGTCGCCGCGCCGGCGGGGATGGCCATGGTGCGGCCGGTTGTCATGGGGACGGCCTGGGTCGCCGCCACTGCGGCCGTCATGACCGAGGTCAGGCCCGGGTCCGCCGCCTCGACCGGGCGCCCGTCGGCGAAGCGCAACAGGTCGGCCCGCAGTTCCTCGGCCGAGCCGTAACGGTCGTCAGGGTTCTTGGCCATGGACTTCATGATCACGGCCTCGAGCGCCGGCGGGACCGTCGGGTTGGCCTCCCGCGGCAGGACCGGCATGTCGCGCACGTGCTTGGACGCCACGGCCACCGGCGAGTCCCCGGTGAAGGGCGGCCGGCCGACGGCCATTTCGTAGAGGACCACGCCCAGGGAGTAGATGTCGCTGCGCGAGTCCACCCCCTTGCCCTCCGCCTGCTCGGGTGAGAAGTAGGCGGCGGTGCCCATGACCGCACCGGTCTGGGTCAGGCTCTCCTCGGTGTTCATGGCTCGGGCGATGCCGAAGTCGGTGACCTTGACGTCCCCGTCCGGCGTGATCAACACGTTCCCCGGTTTCACGTCGCGGTGGACCACGCCGTGCCGGTGCGCGAAGGCCAGTGCGGCGGCGACGCCGGCGCCGATGGTGGCGATCTGGCGGGGAGGCATCGGCTGCGGGTCACGCAGGACGGCGGAGAGAGGACGTCCCTCGACGTACTCCATGACGATGAAGTAGGACCCGTCGTCCTCCCCCCAGTCGAAGACCGGGACGATGTTGGGGTGGGAGAGGTTGGCGGCCGCCTGGGCTTCGCGGCGGAACCGCTCCACGAAGGTCCGGTCGACGGACAGCTCGGGGAAGAGGACCTTGAGCGCGACCGGGCGCTCGAGCTGTCGGTCCATGGCCCGGTAGACCTGGGCCATGCCGCCGCGGGCGATCAGATGGGTCAGCTCGTAGCGACCCGAGTACGTGCGCGGTGTGGCAACCGGTTCCATGGCGCCCAGGAGCCTACGCTGGGAGCCTTCGCCGACGCGGAACGCACGGTCCCGTCATGGCGCAGCCGTCGTGGTGGTGACGGGGGCCGCCGTCGTCGTCGTCACCGGAGCAGTCGTCGTGGTCGTGGTGGCCGGCGTGGGCGGGCTGAAAGCCCCCCGAGGCGCGGGCGCAGTGGTGGTCGTCGTGGTGGTCGTCGTGGTGGTCGTGGTGGTGACGATGCTGGCCACATAGACCTTGGCGGCGTGCAACGACGGCCGCTGGACGCCCGCCTTGAGGGGCCCGATCGCGGCGGGGGACACGTCGCCGGTCGTCTTGCCGGTGTGGTCCACCACCCGTGGATGGAACCAGAGCACACCGCCGGGCTGGCCCTGCTGCACGACGATCTGCTCACCCTGCGCCGTCACGATCCAGTTGTCGTAGGCGTACCACTTGAGGACGTAGTAGGCCGCCACCGGCACGGCGGCCACCAGAATGACGAAGCCGATCACCCTCGGCGTAATGCGGCGCGGGATGCCCATGCGCCGCCGGCGGGCCCCCCGGCTCTCCTTGCCCTCCGGCTTGTCTCCCGCCCGCTTGCCCGGCGGCGGCGGTACCCGCGCCGTCGAGCGGGCGACCGGGACCGCGGCGGTTGCCGCGCCCACGAAGAACTCGTCGCTGCGCGGCCCGGTCTCGGCCAGCGTCGCGGGCTCGCCGCCGAAGGCCAGGCGGGAGCCCGGGGCCAGCGTCTCGTCCAGGCCGACCGCGGGGACGACCGCCGTCGCATCGGACAGTGGCGGGTCGGCGTGGGCGTCGGCGTCGGGTGTCGGCGTCGGGCAGCGCCGGCTGGGCTCGGGGTCCGATGCGGGTGCGCCGGCCTCCTCATCGGGGGACGGCTCGACCACCGGGACAGCCGCCGTGGCGGCCTGGGGGCCGGCGAAGGCGGCCGCGCCGAGTCTGAGGGGCGTCACCTTCGAGCTCGTGTCGTCGCCCTCCTCGCCCACCTGCACGTCGACCACGACCACGGTGATGTTGTCCGCGCCGCCGTGCCCGTTGGCCGTGTCGACGAGTCGCTGGGCCGCCTCGGTGGGGTCGTCGACCTCACCGAGAATGTCCGCCATTTCGTCACTGCCCACCTCGTTGGTGAGCCCGTCCGAGCACAGGAGCAACCGATCGCCGCTGCGAAGCTCGAGCTCCCACATGTCGGCGTCGACCTGGGAGGAGACGCCGAGCGCACGGGTGAGGATGTGGCGCTGCGGGTGGACCGCCGCCTCCGCCACGGTCATTTCGCCCTGGCGCATCCGCTCCTCGGCCAGGCTGTGGTCGTCGGTGACCTGTGTGATGTCGCCCCCGGAGAAGAGATAGGCCCGGGAGTCGCCCACATTGGCCAGCGCCAACACATCCTTGCCCTCGGGCCCGCTGACCAGGGCCACGGCCGTGAGCGTGGTCCCCATGCCGCGCAGATCGGCGTTGGCCTGACTCTCGTGCCACACCGCGGCGTTGGCCTCCGAGAAGGCCTGGAGCAACCCCTCGACCGTCGGCGCCCGCTCGAAAGCCTGTTCGAGGGTCTCGACCGCGACCCGGGCCGCCACCTCGCCGCCGACGTGACCGCCCATGCCGTCAGCGACGGCGTAGAGATTGGGGCGCTCCAGAGGCAGGTCCTGGTTGACGTTGCGCACCCGCCCCACGTCCGAGGCGGACCCCGACCGCAACACCGTCAACGGGAGACCTCGAAGACCGTGGAGCCGATCTGGAGGAGGTCGCCCTTGCCCAGGCGCACCGCCTGCGTGATCTGTTCGGAGTTCACGAACGTCCCGTTGGTCGAGCCGAGGTCCTCGACCCAGAGTTGGTCGCCGCGGCGGAAGAGGCGGGCGTGCAGTGTCGACGTATAGATGTCTTCGGGCATGGCGACGCCGCACCCGGGCGAGCGCCCGATGGTCAGTTCGTCGTCGAGGTCGTACGTGCGTCCCGCGTGCTCGGGCGGCTGGACGACCTTCAGATGCAGCTGGCGCCTCCGGCTCCCGCTCGGCGGCGCAGCGGCGCTGGCGGCCGCCCCCGCGGCGGCACGCTCCTCACGACGCTCCTGCCGCCGCAATGACCGCGGCTTGCGAATGGTGGCCGGGCTCATCTCCACCCACACCGCCCGTATGACGCGCAGGAAGAAAAGGAAGATGAGAGCGATGACGCCCCATTGCATGATGCGGAGTACCGCATTCAGGTTCTGGGTGGCGATCAGGACCGCAACAGGACCGGGTGCCGTCACGACATTTCGAAGACGAGCTTCGTCGAACCCACGCTGACCTCATCGCCACTGGCGAGGAGCTGTTCGCGGACCGGCGTGCCGTTGACCCTGGTCCCGTTCGTGGATCCGAGATCGGTGACGAACACGCCGTCACCCTTCCGACGGAGCTCAGCGTGGCGCCGGCTGACGTTGGAGTCCGGCAACACCACCTCACACTCGGGAAGCCGGCCGATGACCAGGGCCTCCGAGCCCACCGTCACCCTCCGGCCGTCGGGCAGCACGAGCTCGGCCAGGAAGCCGCCGTCCTCGCTCTCCCGCACCTCCGCCGTCACCGTGAAGCGGCCCGCCTTCAGGCTGGCTCCTTCGAAGATCTCCACCTCGACCGGACCGACGAAGGAATAGCTCTCGATCCACGCGTGCTCACGGGCGGCGTCGGAGAGCTCGCGGGAGAGGGCATCGATGAAATTGGAGAATCGGCTCACGTCGGCCGCCGAAAGCGTCACGGCGAAGGCGTTGGGCGCGATGAGGCCTCGCACCCCCACTCGCCGATGCAGGTCCATCTCGCGAGTCAACCGGCGGCCGATTTCGACCGGTTGGAGGTTGCTTCGAAACGGCTTGGCCAACGTGCCCTCCACCAGACGCTCGAGTCGCTCCTCAAACTGCTGGAGTCCCATGGTCTCTGAGAGATTACCGGTCCGACGCGCCCAGGAGGGATTCAGAGGCCGTCTGACCTGGTCAACCTCGCCCCGGAACGGCCCCGGAGGGCGGGCTTCGCGGACTTCGGGACCCGTGCCAGCGACTACTGTTGTCCGGTCACCCGGGCGAGTGGCGGAATTGGCAGACGCGCAGGATTCAGGTTCCTGTGTCCGAAAGGATGTGCGGGTTCAAGTCCCGCCTCGCCCACCGCATCGGCCCGGAGGGGCCACGACGGCACCCTCCGGGCGAATCGGGGCCGTCGGCGGCCCCCGATCCGGTCCGCTCAGTGGAAGCGGGGGTCTCCCGCCGGCAGGACGATCTTCTCGACCACGTTGCCGATGTAGAGCGGCAGCTCAGTGATGGACTCGACGCAGGGGGCCACCAGGGGCTTGTTCGGCCGGGGGATCAGCGTGCACAGCGGCAGGAGGCCCGTGGTGACCGTGTGCCCGAAGAGGTCCGTGAACGGCGTCTGCGACTGGTAGCAAACGGCGAACGGGTCGAACCAGGCGCCCGCGGCGGCCTTGTTGGCAAAGGTCACCGTGTAGACGATGTTGGCGTTCAACGCGGTGTCCGTCACGGTGGTGACCAGCGGGGCGTGCCGGAACGGGTCTCCGCACGAGAAGCTGTTGTTGGCCGGGTCGACGTCGGTCTGAATGGTGCCCGCCGTTGAGGTCGACGAGATCCCGAGGTTCTGCTGGGGTGTCATGAGCGTCCCCGAGCAGCCCGATCCGCCGCAGTTCGTCACGACGTCAGAGACCGTCACGCTGTCCGTGACCGATGCCGTGGTCCCGGCGATGGACGTGATCGACACCGTGGGGATGTAGGTCCCGTGAGCGGCGTAGGTGTGGGTGCCGCTGACCGTGAAGGTCGACCCGGACTGGGTGATGGTGCCCGTGCTGGCCGCCGTGCCGTCGCCCCAGCTGATGGAGGCCGTGAAATCCCCCGGCGCCGTGAGATAACTGTCCGTGAAAGTCGCCACCGGCGCCGTGAAGGACTTGGCGGTCGTCTGGGAAGCCACGGTCACCGAGGACGGGGAAATGACGTCGGGGACCTCGGTCAGCGACACGTTGTCGAGCGTGGGGCCCTGGTTGGTGTCTCCAGGCGTGGCGTCATCGAACTCAATACGGGTCGATGACGACGTGGCGGTGATCAGGTTCGTCTGCTGTACCCACTGCAGCGGTGCTCCGGCGCTGAGGGCCACGACGTTCGGCATCGGCGTGCCGCCCACGACGACGCTCATGGTGTGCGAGACGCCGGAGGCCTGGTCGCCGTTGACAGCCGTCCAGTAGCTCAGGGAGTACTCGACACCGGGCGTCGTCGGCACGTCCTGATAGATGCCGCCGGCTTCGCTGGAGGTCCCGCCCAAGTCGATGGAGTCGTTGCTGGCACCCTGGGCGCCCCAGTTGTGGTAGCCGCTGGACACGACGTCGACGCTGCCACCGGTCGGTCCGTAGAGCGCCGGCGTCACCACGGTCCAGCCGGGAATGGTCGTCGAGTCACCCGCGAACACCGGGAGATAGGAGCCCGGCGCCGTCGTCGTGCTCCCGAAATCCCCGTCGGTGACGAGGTTGGGCGACGAGGCCCCAGCGCCCTGTTGCAGCACTGACGTACCGGCGAAGGTGGCCAGGCCGGCCACGGGGAGGAACGCGGCCACGGCGAGCGCCAGGCGGCGCACCCCGCGGGTCCTGGTGGAACGCTTCGGATCGGGCGCGGTGTGCGCCACGTGCGTGATTTTCATGAGTTGGTCCCTCCTAGCGCCGACGGCGAGCAGAACCTGCTGGTGCGCCCACAAGCGCGAGAAGGAGCTCGCCAAGCTGCTCTCCGTTGTCGCACGCTACCGAGCAACGGCTGATGCGTCAAAGGTTGGTCACCCGCATTTCACCTGCCTGTCACATGACGTTTTGGCTGGCGCGAGGGTGCTCAGTGGGGACTCAGCAGCCACTCAGTCCTGGTCCAGCGGCCGAGGTCGACGAAACCCCGGATTCGTAGCCCTGCTCACCCGGCCCACTACCGTCTTGGCGCAGCAACTCGCCGCCCGCGACACGGTCGCGGTGTCCTAGGGAGCTTCCGCCGCCCTGCCCACGTCAAACGAGACAAGACGAGAGGACCCGGTCCGGGTCGTCTACTTCGTGGAGGGGTACTCCTTCGGCGGCGTCGAACGTCATCTGCTCGGTCTGCTCGACGACCTCGACCGGGAGCGGTTCGATCCGATGGTGCTGGGCGTCATGGCGGACGAGCTCGTGCCCGAGCTCGAGGCGCGCCACGTCCCGACCGTTCGCCTGGAACGCATACAGGGCAACGGCGACGTACGCGGGTTCGCCCGCGCCTTCCGTGCCATCCGCCGGGCCCGACCCGTGGTGTTCCACGCCATGCTGTCGCACTCACATGCCGCCCAGTACGCCATTCTGGCGGCCGTCGCCATCCGCACGCCCGTCGTCGTGACCACGGCCCATCTGCCGACGCAGTCCGAGAGTCCGATGCGGAGGCGACTCGGTCGCCTGGTGCTCCGCGGCGTGGACATGCAGGTCCTGCCCTCCGAGTGGACCAAGGCGGAGCTCATCCGATTGGACCAGCTGCACGGCCGCTCCCAGGTCATCTCGAACGGCATCGCGCTTCCCGTCCTCCTCTCCCGCGCCGAAGCCCGGCAGCAGCTGGAAGTCCCCGCGACGGCGACGGTGATCGGCGGCTCCATGCGCCTGGTGGACTGGAAGCGCCCCGAGCTGATCACCGACGCCGCGCGTGGGCTGCCCCATGCGGTCGTCGTGATCCTCGGTGAGGGTCCCGAGGAAGAGCGGCTGCGCGCGCTGGCGGGCGACGTCGATCTTCGCCTGCCCGGCTTCCGCCTCGATGCGGTCAGCCTCCTCCCGGCCCTCGACGTGTTCATCCATCCCTGCCCGACGGACAACCAACCATTGGCCGTCTTCGAGGCGCTGGGCTCGGGCGTGCCGGTGATCGTGGCCGACCAAGGTGGCGCCTCGTTGATGGTCGACGACGGACGAACGGGCCTGCGCGCGCCCGCCACCGCCGAGGGCATGGCCGCCGCAGTCCAACGCCTCCTCCAGGACCCCGAGCTGGCCGGGCGGCTCGCCGCCGCCGGCCGGGCCGAAGTGTTGGAGCGCTTCACCACCGAGGCGATGACGCCGGCAACTCGAGGCTCTCTACGAGCGCCTCCTGGCCTCGACCGCCGGAGGCTGAAGACTCAGGGAGGCGGCGGCGGCGGCTTCGGTGAGCGCCACCTCGTACTCGGCGCCGCGGCTGCGGGCCGCCTGCAGGCTCTGCCGCCAGGCCTCGAGGGCCGCGTCGCTCTGGCCGAGCCGGGCCAGTGCCGTGCCCCGCACGCGGTGGATCAAGGGGGTCTGGGACGCCACGCCTCCAAGATCCTGCGCCCGCCCGAGGCAGCGCTCCGCCAGGTCGAGGGCGCCGTTGTCGTCGCCGCTCAGCAACCGGCACTCGGCCATGCGGGCGCTCGCTTCGAGCGCGTCCGCCCGGCTCCCGATGTCGTCCATCTCCTCAATGCAGGACGCAAAGAGCTCCAACGCTTCCTCGTAGCGCTCCTGCGCCGCGTAGACCCGGGCCAGCTTCCCCTTGGCGTCGGCCGCGCCGGACCGGTAGCCGGCCGCCCGCCACGTCCGGTTCACCGCGACGAAGGCTTCCTCGGCCTCGTCGAGGCGCCCTTGCTCCAGCGCGATCTCGCCGATGTTGAACACGTAGAACGCATCCATGACGGCATTCCCGGTCCGGCGCGCCGTGGCCTGCGCCCGCCGGTAGAGCGCAACGGCTTCGTCCCAATCGCCCTTGAAGTAGGCGAAGCCACCGAGCATGTTGAGAACGCCGGCCTGGCCGGGCAGGTCTCCGACCTCCTCGAAGAGCACGAGCGCACGTTCCCAGTTCACCGGGTCCTCCAGCTGACCGAGGTCCATCTTCGCCCAGTCGATGATGCGGAGGGCATCGGCGGTCGTCTCCTTGTCACCGACCGCTTCCGCCTGCTCGACCGCCTGCGTGCACCACTTGATGGCCTGGCGGTGCTTCCCCCCTTCCTGGCAGAAGCGCCCGTACCACCCGAAGAGCTCGGCCCGCTGGCGGTTGGCATCGACACGGTCGATGTCGCCCAGGATCCCGATGCCACGGGTGATCCAGCGCAGCGCACTGGTGTAGCGGTCGAGCCAGCCCTCGACACGGGCCAACTTGAGGAGCAGCCGGGCCTGCCCGACGACATCGTCGCCGATGAGCCGCCGGGCCGCCCGGTAGGCGCCGGCGGCGTCCAGGTAGCTTCCGGTGAGGTTCCGGGCGTCCCCGAGCCCCTCGTGCGCTGCCGCCATGGACCCCACGGTGAGCTGCGGCAATCGCCGTCCCGCCATGATCGCCCGTTCGAAATACTCCGCCGCCTCTGCGTTGGCATACAAGCCCTTGGCCTGTTCGGCCGCCTGCAACGAGTACGACCACGCCTCGTCCGAGCGCTGGGCGTGCAGGTAGTGGAAGGAGAGCAGGCCGGACTGATCGTCCCCGGCTTCAGCGGCCGCACGAGCAATGGTGTCGCCGGCCCGGGAATGCAGCTCGCGGCGGAGACGGAACGAGAGTCCGTTGTAGGCGCTGTCGCGGAGGAGGGCATTGCGAAACGCCAGATGTCCCTCCGCATCGTGCACAATGAAGGGCTCGAGACGCACCCACGTCGCATCACTCTCGTCGGGCACGTCCTCGACGACATCGGACAGCAGTTGGGCGGAGAAGGACTGGCCCAACACCGACATGCGGCGCAGCAATTGACGGTCGAGCACGGGGAGCCGGTCGATGCGGGCGACGACGACGTCCTCGACCGAGTCGGGCAGGGCACTGATGGAGCCCCCTTGCAGCACCGCCGCCACCAGCTCCCGGACGAAGAGGGGGTTCCCCCCCGAACGGTCGACGAGGAGTTGCATCTCCCGGCCCGGCAGGGGGTTCTCCAGCGTCGCGTCGAATGCGAGCTCCGCGGCTTCCGCCTGGCTGAGCGGCCCGAGCTCCATGCGGATGACGGGGGTGTCCTCGGGCGCGATGAAGCCCGACGCGACGTCCCGCCTGGTCAGGCACCAGAGCCACGAGGTCAGATGCACGACGCTGGCGATGTGTGCGAAGAGGTCTGCCGACGCCTCGTCCATGAAGTGGACGTCCTCAATCGTGATCAGCCCCGACTGAGGAAGCAGTACGGCCAACAGGGCAATGACGGTCTCGGCCAACTTCGCTCGCCTGAATTCCTCTTCGAGTTCCAAGGTCTCGCGTGTTTCGGGCACGTTGACCGCAATGGCCATGCCGATGAGCGGAGCCCACGGGACGAGCTCGGGCGCCCGCCGCTCCAGCTCCGCGACGAGCGTCGCCCCGAGCACCTCGTCAGTCCCTTCGACCGGAAGATCGAGCAGGCCGCGGAGCAATCGCCGCACGGTGTAATAGGGGGTCGTCGAGTCGTAACGCTCGCACACGGCGAAGAGCTGCATCCGGTCGGTGGTCACCTCACGCAGCCGACCGGCCAACCGGGATTTTCCGACACCTGTGGCCCCGACGATCTCCACCAGCGCACCGCGGCCGGACGTTGCAATCCGCGCCAGCTCGGCGAACTCGGGCCCGCGGCCGACGAACGGCAATTCGTCGTCACCGCTGCCGGTCACGTCCCTGGTCTTGACGCCGAGACGGATCGCCCGCACAGGCTTGGCCTTGCCCTTCACGAAGAACGGTTCGAGCTCTGTCGCCGCGAAGCCGGTCTGCGACCGGGTCAGCAGCTCCGGTGTGGTGTAGATCTCGCCCGGTGCCGCCTTCGCCATGAGACGGGCGGCCAAGTTCACCGCGTCGCCCATGACGGTGAACGTGCGCCGGTAGTGCGGCCCGACCTCCCCGACGAAGACCGAGCCCTGGTTGACACCGATCCGAATGGGCAGGGGGATGTCGGCATCCATGATTTCGCGGACGGCGAGCAGCATGCGGTGCTCGTCGTCTCCCGAAGACGAGGGTGCGCCGGCAGTCAGGATGATTTTGCCGCCATCCTTGTCAGCGTCGGTGGCCAGAAAGGCGACGCCCTGCCGGTCGGCCGCCCCTTGGACGTGCGTCACCAGGACGTCGAGCTGCCGGGCCGCCTCCTCGGGTCCCTCCTCAGTGATGAGCCGATCGGTCCCGTCGTAGTGGATGAAGGCCACGGTGACCCGCCGGTGCTCCGGCTCGGTGCGGGTGATCAGGGCGGCCCGGAGCCCGAGCGGAATGCCCTGGCGCAGGTCGAGCTCGTGATCGACCTGCTCAAAGGCCGGGAAGGGAACCGTCGGCAGCGACGGCGGCCGCCGCAACAGGAACCCCGGTCCCTTCGCCGGCCCGACGAGGCTCGGCCTGAGCGCGGCAGCCGTTGCTGCGCTGATGACGATCTCCCCCGCGTCCGCCGTGCCCTCCATTTCGACCACCGTGCTCGCACTCGGACCCGTGACCACGAACTCGCGATGGGACTCGCCCACCAGGAAGAAGTTGAACAAGCCGCTGTGGACACCGACGGACATGCGGAGCGAAATGCGCTGCCCCAGCACGGTGAGGCGACCGACCACGCGCAGCGCCCGGCGCATCTCCATGGCCGCCAGGCAGGCTCGGGCCTCGTGGGCTTCGCCGGAGAAGTACACGAGCAGGGCGTCACCGCCGAACTTGAGCAGTCGGCCGCCGTTGGCGACGGCGAGGTCGAGGAGCGCGACGAAGCAGGTGTCGATGGTGGCGGTGAGCTCCTCGGCGCCCGACTTCCCGAGACGGGCCAAGCGCTCGGAAAGCTTGGTGAACCCGGAAATGTCGACGAACGCAATGGTGCCCTCGAGTTCCTGGTGCGTCAGCTCCGGTGTCGACCTGATCCATTCGATGGCCAGGCGCGGGAAGTACGGCGCCAGAGGATGACCGACGTCGGTGGGGACGCTTGTCGGCGGCGGGCTCGTCATGATCGGCCAGGCATCAGTCGTTCCTCACCCGTCGCCGACGCGACCGGCCTCCACATCCATGGCGACGTCCGCGGGCGCGCCCGGGGAGAGATCTTCGAGCGTGACGATCTTCGTCGAGCGTATGGGGTACGGGTCGGGGTAGTCGACCACCCGGACCAGGCCGGAGGGCCGGTAGCGCCCTTCGATGATGACGTGCCGCGGCACGTAGGGGTGCAGGCCCATGCTCCGGAACAGGCGGGTGGTGGGCTCCCAGATGGAGCTGACCTCGTGCCAGCGCAGCAGGTCGAGCTTGCGCAGGAGCACGACCAGGGTGACGAGCGTGCCCGCCAGCGCGCCGGCGATGAGCGCACCCCAGACCGTCCCACCGGGGAGGACGACGATCAGCGACAGCAGGATCAACAGCAAGAGCAGCAGGCCGATCCATTCAATGGGTTGCAGTGACTGGCCGGTGGTCGCCTCAATCTGCGCCCGGTTCGCCGTGATGTCGATGCAGACATCGAGCAGGCTGCGGTACGCCTGCTCCTGCTGGAGCGTCTGTGGATCGAGCTCAATGATCGCCGCCGTCAACGCCAGGTTCGAAGGCGTCGCCAGGTGGTTGTCGACGAGCCGGTGGTCGATCTGGTCCGTCAGCTGATGGTCGATCATCTGGCGGACGTCCTCCGTCCGGTCCGCTGCGAAGACGGCCATCAACTGAAGGATGGAGAGGAGCGACGCATTGTTACGGCTCACCAGCGTCTGCACCACGGCCAGTCGCTCGGTCGTCCGGGCAATGGTGAAGGCGATCAGCACGCCGAAGAGAAAGGTGGCCATGCTGGCCAGTGCCACGTCCACCTCGAGATCGCCCCGGCTCGGTCCGACGCAATACGAGGCGACGGCCACGACGATGCCGGCCACCAGCGCCGGCCAGAGCGCTGTCTCCCCTCGCAGCACGGAGACTCCGGCTTGCCGCAGCTTTGCAGGCATCTTTGTAAAGTAGCCGGGCCTCGGCGGCCCTCTCCACCGGCCGTTGCGTTTTGGCCTGTGGGCAGAATGAACGTCACATGAACTGGCCGAGTGCCAGCCTGGAGAGGCCCCGATCTCCACCGGTAGCATTCGTGCGGTGGCCGACATCATTCGTTTGTCGATGCATCTTCCGCTCGTCGAGGCGAGCACCGGTGACGAGGTGGTCTCACAGGGGGGACCCAGCGGGGGCGTGTGGATCCTGCTCTCCGGGGCACTCCAGGTCTTCAAAGGTGATGTGGCGGTCAACACCATCACGAAGACGGGGGCCATCATCGGCGAGATGTCCGTGCTGTTGGGCACCGACCACGGCGCGACGGTCGTAGCGACCGAGCCGAGCACTCTGCGCTACGCCGAAGATGGTCACGCCTTCTTGTTCGGTGATCCCGAGATCACGAAACTGATCGCGATCGGACTGGCCGAGCGACTGAATTTCGTCTCGACCTACCTGGCCGACCTCAAGCACCAGTACGGCGATGCGGCCGGACTCTCCATGGTGTCCGAGGTGCTGTCGCACCTCGCAGAGAAACAAGTCGTGACGGCCCGGCCTGGTTCGGCCCGAGACCCCGACCCCGACTACTGAGGTCGTCCACGACCGGCACGACCCGCCCGGTCTGCCTCGTCAGAAGAGCGTGCGGGCCGGCGCCACGGCGTCGTGCAGATCGACCGACTCCGTCCCCATGATGGACTCCCAGCGGGCGTGCGCCAGATCCAAATCGAGGACCATGTGGGCCGGCACCTTGCCGATCTGATGGCCGGCGTTGAAGACCCAGGTGTGGCCGATCCGGTCGTTCCATGAGCCGTCGCTCTTGAAGGGTGACTCGTGGACGTGCCCGGCCAGCACGATCTCAGGCTGGAACTCCGCAATCCAGTCCCGCAGATCTGCGTCCCCGTAGTCACGGCGACCCGTCCAACACGTCGGTGAGCCCAGTGGCGGCCAGTGGTAGATCCAGACCCAGGTCGAAGCGCGGCGCGCCGCATCGGCGGTGAGCTGGGACGCGACGTCCGCCCTGCCGAGCGGACCGTCCCACCACGGACAGATGGTGATGAGCGTGTCGCCGAGCACGAGGGAGTCTCCGTCTGTGTGGATCTCGCCCTGCAGGTCGCGCAACCACAACGCGGACTGCTCGCCCGCCGCGTCGGGGCCGGTGAGGTCATGGTTGCCCGAGCTCACCACCAGCTGTGTCCTGGCCGCAATGAGTTCCAGGTACCGGTGGACAACGACGCTCTGCGCGTCCAGGGGAACCGACGAGTTGATGTTGAGGCTGTCGCCGGCCAGGGCGACGACGTCGAACGACGGGCTGGCAGCGACCACCCAGTCGAACTGGGGCAACGAATAGTGGAGATCTGACACGAGGAGGAGTCGCATGGGTGTGCCTCGACAACCTAGGGGCGAACGACACCTCCGTCGTGTCACGACCGCAGCGGGCGCACCGGCCCCAAGGCGAGACTCCGGGACTAGAGCCGGTACAGCTTGGCGGCGTTCTCACCCAGGATCTTGCGCTGCACCTCGGGCCGGAGCGTCGACATCTTCTCGGCCACGGTTTCGAGGGGCTTGGGGTAGAGGCAGGTGGGGTGGGGGAAGTCGGTCTCGAACAGGACGCTGTCCTCCCCGACCGAGTCGATCAGGGCCGGGAGGTTGTTCTTCTCGAACCAGAAGGTGGCGAACAGGTTCCGCTTGAAGTACTCCGACGGGAGCATGCTCAGCTGGGCCAGCTGCTTGGGCGCGTTCTCGGACATCTCGTAGTCGAGCGCCTCGAGAATGAACGGGATCCAGCCGACGCCGCTCTCCACCGACACCATCTGCAGTTTCGGATGCCGGTCGAGCATGCCGCTCAGAATGATGTTCGTCACGACTCGCGCGTTGCCGATGAACAGCAGTGTCCCGCCGATGGCCAGCTTGGTGTCGTCGTCCTGTGACTCCCAGGGGTACGTGCCGAAATAGGTCATGGTGGTCAGGCTGGCCCCGATGTGGAAGTGCACGGGCAGATGCAGGTCGGCGCACACCTCCCACAGCGGGTCCCAGGCCCGGCTGGCGAGGTCGGGTCCGCCGACGTCCTGGGGATCCGACGTCATGTTGACGCCGCGCAGGTCGAGCGTCGCCACCCGCTTGGCCTCGTCGACGCACTCGTCGACGCTCCACGCCGGCAGGACGGGCATCGGCAGCAACCGCTGGCCGGAGTCGGCCTGCACCTCGGCCATGGCGTCGTTGTAGATCTGCACGCACAAGAGCCGCAGCACGGGGTCCTTGACAATGTCGGAGATACCCTGCCCGCCGAGCCCGATGGAGTTGGGGAAGCAGATCTGGGCCCAGATGCCCGAATCGTCCATCACCTCAATGCGGGCCTTGGGGTCGAAGGCGCCCAGGTGGATTTCGTCCTGCGTCCACTCGTAGAGCGCCTCGAGGGCCCGACCCTTGCCACCCGGCGCGATCGATGACCCCGCCGCCGCCCGCGAAGCCCATTTCCGATCCGTCGACGAACCACATCGGCCTGCCGTCGACCATCTGGACGTGGGGGACCCGGTCCGCGTACTTGGCCGGGGCCCGCTTGGTCCACAGGTCGTGGGCCTCCGTCAGGTGCGTGTCCGCATCAATGACGCGCAGGCCGTCGAGTGCAAGTGCCATCCGTGATTCCTCCCCTCGCAACGCCGACCACCAACCCTAATGGGGCAGATCAGTTCTCTACGGGCCGGAATACGGCTGGGGCGACCTTGGAGATGGCGACTTCGCTCAGGCCACCCCGGCCGGCTCCCTGGTGAGGTTGGCCAGCTCCTCGGTGACCATCCGATCGTGCTCGTCGAGGTCGCGTCGGGCCGCGCGCGGGCTCCACCGGCCCCGCATGAAGAAGATCAGCACCGCGAACACGAACTGGCCGGCCAGGCACACGCCCCACCAGCGCTGCCACTCGCCCGGTGCGGTCTTCTGCGCCGGGACGAGCTTCTGCTCGGCCACCAGGAGACCGGCCAGGTTCGGCGAATACTTGGCTACCCCTGCGATCTGGGCCGGGGTCACCGGCTTGCCGTTCTGAATGTCCAGGGCGAGCGGATTGAAGGCGTTCAGGCCCAGCACGTGCGGATTCGTGATACCCCCGGCGGCCGTCAAGGCCGCGACCAGGCTGTGGCTGCTGTTGCAGACCCGCAGGATCGTGGCGAGGGTGTTGAGTTCGGGCCGTACCTGAGGGGTCGTCTGCAGGTTCTCGATGACGACCGCCGGTGCCGGTGTCGCATTGCACTTCAGCGCGGCCGTGTTCGGCGGCGTAGGGCTCCGCGGCCTGGACCGCCTGCAAGGTGGCGCCTGCGTTCTGGTTGTCGACCAGCACGGTGGAGGTCGTGATCACGTAAGGCAGCACCAGGAACGACAGGGCAACCGTGATGCGCAGGATCCAACCCCACACTGCGAGCCCCGAAGCGGTCAGGGCCGGATTGTGGGACTCGACCTGCTCGGTGTAGTTCGCCATCCACGGGGCGTACGCGATGGAGATCGAGACCGCCAGCAGGACGACGACGAGGACATTGGCGTAGTAGCCGGTATGGGGGTGGCCGGTCTGGACGATGAGGAAGCCCAACATCACCATGGAGCACACCGCCCCGAAGAGCATGAACGGCTTGCGCACGCGGGCCAGGTCCGAGAGGAAGCCGGCCAGGACCAGCCCGCCCGAGAGGAACGCGGCCAACCAGACGTTGATCCCGTTCGCCTGCGGCGTCGAACGATTGAAGATGACGACCCAATAGATGGTGAGCACGCTCACGGAGGCGTAGTAGAAGAGGAGGACGACCGAAATGGCGATGGACGAGGAGATCAGGTCCAGCCGCATCATGGATCGGATCGGGTGCCTGGTCGCCTTCTCCACGTCGATCCCCATGGCGCGTGCCTCCACCAGCGCCCGTTCCCGCTCGCTCACCATCAACTGGTCGCGCAGCTGCGGCGACAGCTCGCGCAGGAAGAAGAAGGCGATGATCACCACGCCCAGACACACCAGACCCGAAATGATGAACTGGTCCTGAAACGGCTTGAGGTGGTCCAGCGTGTGGGTGGCCACCAGGCTGGCGCACAGCGCGCCCATGGTGGGGCCGAGCGCCCAGAATCCCATGGCGACACCACGGCCCATCTGGGGTGAGAAGTCCCGCATCAGTGCGGGGGTCGAGACGAGGATGACGCCTTCGACGAAGCCGATCACGCAGTAGGCCGCGGCGAACCCCCACTTGTCGTGGATGTGGGGGATGGCGAGCAGCTGGACGAGCGCGACGACGAGCGTCCCGTAGATGGTGAGGTTGGCCCGCCCGATCTTGTCCGACAGCCCGCCGATGAAGGCGCTGAAGGCACCGATCGCGTTGGAGACGACCAAGAGGTACAGGAAGAACGCAAACGACATGTGGTAGTAGGGCAGCAGCAGCGGCGTGACCGCCCCCTCCACGTAGTACAGGTAGTAGAGCATGATCGTCGTCAGCACGACGATGGCCAGGTAGCCGAGGCGCGGCCAGGTGTTCGGGTACTTGTACAGCTGGCGCTTCCAGAGGGCGTTGCCCAGCCCTCGCTTGGGGATCGCTGCCTCGCCGTTGTGGTGGTCATGGTGATCCCCTTTCCCGCCTTCTTCCGGCCCCAAGCGCCGCAGGGTGTCCCTGCCCCATTGGGCACGTCGTCAGACCATGACTGATGCTACGAGCAGGAACGGGTCTGCGGGGTGCCTCAGGGCATCCGGACCGTGTCCGGGGTGCTCCTCAGGCGTCAGCAGACGGGCGGGCGGGCTTCCCGAGCCCCACTACATAGGCGGTGAGGATCTCCGCCGCCTGGTCCCGGCTCGCCCGGTCGAGCAGGGAATGCTCCAGGTGGGGGACGAGCTGCCTGTGGACACCCCCCGCAGAGACCAGGGAGCGGAGCCGCCGGTGTTCGCCCTTCGCGACGCGGCCCGCCTCGTTGCGGCCGGTCACGAGCAGCACGTCGACGCCCGATTGCTCCAGGTGCTCCAGAGTCCGGACCGGGCTCCCCTTCATGAACCACCGCTTCGCCATCCACCAGCCCCAGTTGGGGATCCACCGCGTGGCGCCCCGAAGCCGCTTGAAGCGCGCCAGGAGGCGCCAGAACCAGGGCGACGACGGGCCCCGCGACTGGGGATCACCCGATCCGGCTTCCTCTGGTTCGGGGGCCCGGGCCGTCGCTCCCCCCCACCACGTCGGCGACATGGCCGGATTGACCATGCAGACAGAGGTTGCCCGTTGGCTGAGGGCAGAGGCAACGGCGTGATCGGCGCCCGAGCACACGCCCACCAGGACGACACCTTCCCCGCCATCGTCGGTGACGGCCCGGCGGATGTCGGACATGTCCTCGAGGGCATCGACGGGGAAGTTGACCAGTTCGGCCCGACCCGGCCGGGTTGGGCTGTCGCCGAGCCCGTTCAGATCCACGCGCACACAGCGCATGCGCCCGCCGCTGGCGCAGGCGCGAGCCAAATCCACCCAGAGCCGATCCGGTCCGTGGTGGCTCAGCAGGCCTACGTTGAGGAAGATCACCGTCGGAGCGGCAGGGCCGCTGTCATCGTCTGGTTGATCCTCTGGTTCGCTCAGCATTCCGAAGAGACGTGCCGGGCCGAACTCAATAGCCCGCTCTCGCACGCCGTTTGGACCATCGGTCCGGAGGACCGCTGACGTCTCCGCATCCGGCAAAGCGATCTGCACCGGTGGCCCGTTGCCTTCGCCCAGCCAGTCGGCAATGCGGTCGAGCGCGGCCCACGGCGTCACGGGCAGGTCTTCGTAGAGGGCTTCCTGACCCTCGACCTCGGCTGCCTCGACATGCGGGCAGCGTCACGCGCTCGCGCAGTGCACGCGGGAGGCTCCTCCCTCGGCGACCCAGCACCAACTCCCGCGTCGCCAGCCTCTCGTCGCTCCCGCCGATGGCAACCGGTGTCAGGTCCGAGACCGTTGCTGCGGAGAACATCGCTCCCGGAGCCTCGACGGACCCATCTCCGACGCGTTCGGGCGAGCCCGAAGATTCCTCGACGTGTTCGACTCCCCCGTCGGCCGCCCGGTCGCGCCGGAAGGCCGACAACGCGGCCTGCTCCCGCAGGAATGCCCTCCCCGACGCGCACGGGTCCCACAGCACGAAGTCGTCGACGGGCCCGCCGCGGGCGAGCTCGGCGGCAGCCAGTGTGGCCCCGAGCCGCAACCCCACCACGGCCGTACGCGTCGCACGCCGAGGTCGCGGACATACTCGATCGCCTCACGTACGCCGGCGAGCCAGTCCGCCACCAGGTCGGGGATCGGTCCAGGCGCCAGCTGAATCTCCCGTGGCCGCGTAGTCGATGCGAAGGGCGGCCCAGCCCGCATCGACCAGCCGATGCGCCAAGTGGCGCAACCCACGCGTCGAATACGCCGCCTCCAGGCCCATTGACGGGCAGATGACGGCGGCGCCGCGGACGAGGCCGTCAGCGGGGAGGTCGAGCCACGCGAACAGCGCCCTGTCGGGCGATCCGAGCCAGAGCGCGACCGAGCTCACGCCGGCTCGAGGGAGAAGCCTCAGTCGTCAAGCCAAGAGACCCCGTTGCACGCCGACACGGAGCCGCGCACCGTCGACGCCGCCACCGCCCAGAGCTCCGTCACGCCCAACGAGACTAGTGGAGCAGGGCTGCGACCCGGCCCAACGAAGTCCGGAATTGGCTCAGAAGTTGCTGCCGCTGCTCCCCCGGCAACGTGACCAGTAGGACCGCGTAGAAGACGACCATGAGCGCGGTGCCGGCCGCGGCGACCACGATGAGCCCGACGATGCGGCCGTGCGTGTCCGCGAAGACGTAGAGCGGACCACCACCCCGCCCGAGGACCCAGGCGAGACCGCCCGTGACGAGCACGGGGAGGCCGACGGTGCGCAGAGTACGAAGCAGCGGCCGGAGCACGGAATCGCCGATCATCCGGTACCCGAGGGGCAACATCAGCGCACCTTCCATCAGGACAACGGTGATGAGCACGGCCTCGGCCATGCCCAGCGCGCCGTACCGTGAGGCCAGCACAATGCCGAGGCCCACGTGGAAGACGGCCTCGGTCCCGTACAGCACCGCCGAAAGAGCAGGGCGGCCGGCGCCGTTGATGGCTTGCCTGATCGCCAACGCCCAAGCCTGCACAACGGAGGCGAGGCACAACAGCCCGACGATGGGTGCCGCATCGCGGTACACCGGGCCCACCCAGACCTCGAGGGCGGGACCGGCCAGGAAGCCCAGTGCAATGGCGGCGGGGATGGTCAGGCACTGGACGAAACGCAGGACGTCGTCGGTCATCCCCCGCAGGGCGGGCAGGCCGTCGCGGGCGGCCAACTGACCCGCCTGTGAGAACACGACGAAGATGCGTGGTGAGACGGCGCTGAAGGGGAGCCTCCCCAGTCGTTGCGCGACGGCGTAGACGGCTGCAGGGCGGACGCCCGCGACCGCGCCGACGACGAGGACGTCGGCCAGCCCGATCACCGCGTCGGAGATCTGCACAATGGCGTACCAGCCGGAGATGGTGGTGTAGGTCCGGACGATGCTGCGATCGAAGCGCCGCACCGAGAGGTGGAACCACGGTAAGAGGCGGCGCACCATGATCAGGCGCGCCACCTGCCCCATCAGGCTGATGGCGACGGTGACGACGCCGAGCGCGATCAGACCGCCATGGAACACCACCAGGACCACGACCCAGCCGACCGCCTGCGCCACGACGACGACGATCAGGGTGTAGTTCAAGAGATCGAAGCGCTGCATGGCGGAGAGCGCACCGCCGAAGGTGTCCATCGGAATGGAAAGAGCCATGTCGAAGGCGAGCAACAGGAGCAGGAACTGGGCTTGCCCCACCAGGTTCTTGGGAATGCTCGTGATGATGTCGGGGAGGAAGATCGCAAAGACGACGACGGTCGCGAACGCCAGAAGCCCGAGCACGGAGAGCACGAGGAACGAGGTGTTGAGCGTGCCCGCCACCGCCTCGTCGTCCTCCAACTCGAGATGCCGGCTGACGAAGGCGACCGTCGCATTGGCGAATCCGAGCTCGAGGATCTCGAGGAACGGGATGAGCGAACCGAGGAGGGCCCACACACCGAACCGGACGATGCCCAGCTGATGGGTGAGGATCGGGGTCGTGAGGAATCCGACCAAGACGATGCCGATCGCGACGACGTAGGTCGTCGTGACGTTGCGGCGGGAGCTCACCTTCTTGAGCCGACCGCTCGCCGAAGCCCCCTCAGGCTCAGTCTCGGGCTCGCGCAACAGTAGCTAGCCCGATCGTGTAAGGCGTCGGAGCTTCGCCGCGGTACTCGGCCTCTGACTCGGACTCTGACTCTGACTCGGACTCTGACTCTGACTCTGGGTCCAGTTCTGGGACGGCTCCTCGTAGCCGTAGGCCGGCCCGGTCTTCCGTCGCCGCACCCGGTTCAGCACGATCCCCACCACGTTCGCTCCCGAGGCACGGATCTGCGCCAAGCCGTGCTCGAGATTCTCGAAGCTGAACTTCCGTGCGTCCACCACGAGGATCACGGCATCCGCCTTGGCCACCAAGATCGTCGTCTCGGCGACGCCTACCATCGGTGGGCAGTCGAGAACGACCGTCCGATCCGACTCCCGGAGCGCACGCAGCAGCCGTGGGACATCTGCGGCCGCGATGTCGGCGGGATGGCGGGTCGGGACGCCGGCCGGGATGAGCTCGAGGTAGCGGTTTTCCGTCGAAGCCATGAGCTCGGTCGGACCGTTGGCCAAGGCGATGTCGCTCACTCCGGGCGAAAGCTCAGTGCCGAAGATCTCGTGCAGCCTCGGCTGGCGAAGATCGCCGTCGACGGCAACCACGAACTGCCCCGGGGTGGCCAAGGCCCACGCCGTGTGGGCGGCGATGCAGGACTTCCCCTCACGGGGATCGCACGACGTGAACGCGATGACGGGGTGTGCGTCCTGGAACATCACGTGCAGCTGGCTGCGGAGGTGCTGGAACGCCTCGAGCCCGCGTTCGTCCCCGCCGGCCCTGAACATGTCGTCCGGGCTCAGCCCGGCACGGAGCAAGGCGGGCACCTCGCCCAGGACGGGGATGCCGAGCCGTTCCGAGATCTCGTCCGACGCCACGAACCGCCGCAGCGCCCCCGCGGCGAGGGCGGCGAACACGGCGGCGATGAGGCCGAACGCCACCGATGCGATGGCCACCGTGACGCGCGGGTTCGTCGGCTTCGTCGGGAGCTCCGCCGCACCCAGCTCGGACAGGACCAGGACCGATCCTTCGTCACGGTTGGCTGATCTTCACCACTCTGGCCGCCACGGCATTGGCGTAGGCCTGGGCCGTCGCCGGGCTGGTGCTCGTGGCGCTGATCGTCACGGTGTTCGATGCGGGATCGCCGGTCGACGAAATGCTCACCGGGCCCCGGAGGTGCTGGGGCACCCGTTGGCTCGCGTCGTCGTCGACCGTCCCGTTCTCTGCCTCCACGGCGATCTGCGGGATCACGATCTGAATGGCACCGACGTCGGAGCCCGGGTCCGACGCATTCGCGGGTGGCTGGGCCACCAGCACGACCGAAGCCTCGTACTTCTTCGCCGGCAGCACTGCGTAGGCCCCGCCAAGGAACAGACAGGCCAGGAAGACGACGAGGGCCACGATCCAGTTGGCACGCACGCGTGCGTACGACCTGTCTCAGATCCATCCTGGCCCCTCTGCTCGAATCTCCACGTCGCTCACAGAGTGCGACCGCTCGTCACCCTCGACACACGATCGGAGTGAGAAGTAATCCCGCGCAGCCGAGCGGCAGCGGCCGGCCGGCACCGGCTGCTGCCAGCCTACGAGGCTCTCGGGGGTGCGGGGGACCACCCCGGGTTGTCTCATTGCTAGGCCCATCTCGTCCGTCCGGCCAGGCTGTCTGCGCCCGTCGCCTCGGCGCTCCAGCTGAGCGACCGTGGCCGCACGTCCATCGAAGTGACGCAAGCACGAAGGATGCCGAGGCTGACACCGAACAAGACGGCAAACCTATACTCGTCCAGCAGCGGCTCAAGGAATCCCGTGGCCACGAGTCCGGCCACCACGCCCACCATGGCGAGAGCCAGGGCGGCCGTCACCGGATCTCGATGTCTTCGCCAGACGCGCAGGCCCCCGCTGACCGATCCCAAGAGGGCGACGAAGAAGCTCACCACGCCGATGAGGCCCAGTCTGAGCCAGAGGTCGAGCAGGAGATTGTGGGCGTAGGCGATGGTCACGACCGCGCGCGACCCGGCTTCGTAATAGGGGAACTCAATACCGAGGCCCCATCCGATGAGCAGATGCTGGGGAATCAGCTGTTCCGCCTCCGCCGCCAGGTTCAGACGGTCTTGGGCCGACTCCGCTTTCCCTTCGTTGTGGAACAGGCTCTGGTAACTGGAGGCCAGCGGGATCTGAGCCGGCCTCCGGTCCACCGCGGCCGGCACGATCACGACGGCGATGCCCACCGCGACGACGGCCAGCACGGCCAGCAGCACCTGGCCCGAACCAACGTGAAAGCGTCGCAGGGGACCCTGCCAGTGTCCGACGAAAACCGCGATGAACACCACCAAGAGGACCACCGCCAGATTCACCAGTACCGCGCGCTGATTGGCCAACACCACGCTGACCACCAGCGGGATGAGGGCCAGGACATGCCGCAGCGGGACAGGGCCGGAGGCCATCCTGGTGAGGAAGCACGCGGTGCCGATCGCCAAGAAGAGGGCGGCCGTCTCCGCACCCACGGCTGCCGAATCCCTGCAGTGGGAGCCCGGGCAAATTGGTGTTCACGGTGACCTTGGCCAGCGTCATCAGGTCGAGGAGGGAGGCGCAGATGATGCACAGCGTCCCCAGCTTGAAGAGGTCGCCCCGGTCGAAATACTTCCGGATGGGCACGCCGGCGGCCAGTGCGTAGGCCCCGGTGATGTAGATGATGTCCTTCGCCTCGTAGATGTCCTGCGAGAACGGGTTGTGATACAGCTTCCCCTCAATCAGCCCCACGAACATCCAAGCGGCGACAGCCAGCCACAGGGCCGCCGGAAGCCCGATCCGCTTCGGTCGTCCTCGCACGATGAGCCGTGCGATCAGCGCGAGCGTGATGTAGATCTCGGGCAGCCGGAGCTGCGTCGAGCCCGAGCCCGGGTGGAAGATGCTGCGGGGGATCACGTTGGGATCGCTGTAGATCGTCCCCTCCACGACCAGAAGGCCGAGCAGGAAGAGCGGGATCAACTGCTCCTTCCCCTCCCGCTCCCATCGGACGAAGAGCGCCACGATGACAGCGGCCACACCCAGCCCGGCGATGCCGCCCAGCAGAATCAGCATGGGCCGACCGCCTGGAGCAACGGCGTCAGTGCGGCGTCCCAGGTGTGGTCGGCCGCGACTGCATCGTGACCTGCTCGACCCAACGCGGCAGCGTGGGCAGGGTCGAGGAGGAGATCGGCGATCGCCTCCGCCAGGGCACGCGCCGTGTCGGCGACGACCACGCCGCGCCCGATCAGATCTTCCATCCCTTCACAGCCCACCGACGTGGCCACCAGGGGTCGTCCGACGTCGAGCGCCTCCATGATTTTGAGTCGGGTCCCACCGCCGGCCCGCAGCGGTGCCACGAGGACGCGGGCCTGCGCCAAATACGGGCGCACGTCCTCCACGGTCCCCGTCACCTCAATGGTGTCGCCGGCCAGGGCCAGCACCGCCGGCGCCGGGTCCTTGCCCACGAGGAGAAGCCGGGCCCGGGGGACTCGGGCCCGAACGGTGGGCCAGATGTCCCGCGCCAGCCAGACCGCGGCGTCGACGTTGGGGGCCCACCCCATGGTGGCCACGAACGCCACCGTGGGCTCGGACGCCTCGGGCAACACCGCCGAGGGCTCCCGGCCGTTCGGGCAGACCAGGACCGAGCGGGCTCCCGGGGGCAGCCTGTCCCGCTCCTTCTCGCTGACCACGACCACGTGATCGAAGCAACCGATGGTTCGCCGCTCCATTCGCCGCAGAGCGGCGGCCTCAGTGCGGAAGAGTGCAGCCGGGATGCCGCGCCGGGCGCCCGCATAGCTCGCAACCAGGGACGACTCGATGTTATGGAGGTCGAGAACCGATTGCTTCGCTGGGACATCCAACACCAAGGGCACCATCTGCTGATATTCGACCTGGAGGAGGTCGATCGGTTTCTCGTCGGCAGCACCGCGGCACGGTCTTGACCATGTCGGCGCTCCAGAATCGCCCCGCCGAGAGGCTACGCGCCTTCAGCAACCCCCGGGCCACCCTGGTCGGGGTGACCCGCCAGGGTACCGCCCGCACGTCGATTCCCATGGCGCGGAGGCCCGCCCTGTCCGCGCTCCCGTCGTCGTAGCCGCACAGCACGAGATCGCCCAGATCGGCCAGGCGGCGGGCGATGGCGAGCGAACGTTGGTGTCCTCCGTTGTTGTCCGGCAGCGGGAGGAACTTGGTCAGCATCAGCGTCCTCACCGCAGCCACCGTTCCGCACCGGGGTCCCGCTGCGCCGCCGTGCCATTCATCGCTCCACAGTCGACCACATGGTCGGCCGGTCGCCACGTGCATAGCGGACCATGCCCCCCAGGGCCACGCCCTGGAGGAACATGACCTGACCCGCACCCGCCGACTGCGGCTGCCAGAAGACGTCGGGGCGTCGGTCCCGTCGAGGCATCCCCGGTGGGCTCCCCCACCCGGTCACCGGCCACCAGGCCGGCGCAGGCAACCACGTTGGCGACCAGGAACGCCCGGGCCAGCCGGCTCGTGCGCACCTTGGACCCCGCCACGAGGAGCAGCGCCACATGGGCCAGCGGGCTCACCGTGAAACGGGCCAGCCGGTGCCCCCACAGCTCGACCGCGACGAGACCCGCCGAGGGGCGGAGCTGCTGGCGCCGCCTGGCGAGGACGTGCAGCGCGCCGGACACGTTGCGGGTCCGGCGTTCCCACTGCGACGGCCAGCGAGGGCGCTGCAGGATCGAGCGCGCGGGCCCTCGGCTCGTAGGCGACCCGGTACCCCTGCTCAATGATGTCGAGACCGGCCCACAGATCGTCGATGGCCACATCGGGCGGTATCGGGCGCCATGCCTCGGCCCGTACGGCGCTGAGCTCGCCGATCAGGCCGATGGTCGAGCCCAACTGATCCTCCCGTTGCTTGAGCCAGGACTCGAACCGCCAGTACAGGCTCTCGCCCCCTCCACCGTCGTCCTCGAGCTTCTCGCCGGCCACTGCACCGACCGCGGGGTCGTCGAAGTGCTCGACGACGGCAGCCAGCGCGCCGGGGGCCAAGCGGTTGTTGGCGTCCGTGATGACCACGATTTCGGTGTCGGCCTCGCCGAAACCCCTGTTGAGTGCCTGCGACTTCCCCAGGCGTTCCGGGCCGGTCAGGGCGCGGGCGCCGGCCAGCTCGGCGGCCGCAGCGGTCTCGGGGTCACCGTCGGCGATCACGACGATGTCGAGTGGGCCCGGGTAGCCGTTGGCCCGCACGTCCTCGACCTTGGTCCCGATGACACCGGCCTCCCGATAGGCCGGGACCAGCACCGTGAGGTGGGGCGCGTCGCCGATACCCGCCGGACGGCACGCCGGGCCCGCCCTCCCGCGGCCCCCGCGCGTGCGCCAGGCCAACCAGGCCGGGTAGAGCACGTGGCCGGCCCCGGCTCCGGCCAGCAAGGTGCCGACGGCCAGGCTCATCCCCAGGCGGGGCCGGCTCACTGCCGGACCTCCTCGGTCACCTGTACGCCGCGGAAGACCTGCGTGTTGGCGGCGGTGAAGCCTGCCCGGCGGAGGGCGGTGTCGACGAGGCGGCCTGGGTCGGGTACAAGGAGAGATCAGCCGTCGCACTCACCAGCCAGATGCGCTGGTACGTCGAGGCGGCCTGTTGCACGGCGCCGGAGCGCAGTGTCACCGCCCCGTCGAAGCGGAGCGGATCCACGCCCCAGGCCGTTGCCGGGTAGACGGGGTGGACTGCCCGTTCAGTGCCCGGCTTCTGCGTGATGTACCACTCCACGGGGATGCGCTCGTACGGCGCGAAGATCAGGACCCCGTCACCGGGTTGGGCCCGATCCGCTATGTACCCCACTGCCGATCGGAAGTCCTGCGGTCCGCCGTTGGCGTACCACTGGGCCGCTCCGGCGGCGGAGATGCCGAGCACGACAACGAGCAGTACCGCCGCGATCGCCAGTGCGCCGCGGCGGGCCATGGACGCCACACGGTCGATCACGAGTGCGATGATCAGGACGGCCGCGGGCAGGCTCACCATCAGGTAGCGCACGACGAGCAGTGGCTTGTAGACCAGCGACAGCATCACGACCGCGCCCACCGGTACGACCAGCCAACACAGGGCGAAGAGCAGCGGCCACTGGCGGGCGAAGAGCGCGCCGAGGGCGGGGCGGCGGCGGGCCAGCACCACGACAGCCACCACGACCACCGCGGCGATGAGCACCAGCAGGTCGAGAGCGGCATGGGGGACCGACGAGCGGATGTGCGTGAACAGGTGGCCGGCCGAAGAACCCGACGCCCAGTCGACGCCTGCGCTGTCAGTGGATCGGATGAGCAGGCCGAGCGGGACCAGGAGCACGACCAGCGCCACGGCCGCCGCCAGGATGCGCCGCCACGGGATTCGTCCGGGCGGCAGGAAGCCGAGCGAGAGCGCCTGCGCCACGGGGATGAGCGCCGCCCAGAAGTTCGTGTACGCCGCCAGGGCGGTCACGATGGTGTATGCGGTCCAACAGAACCGGGGCGGAGGATCGACCTGCTGAATGCCGCGTACGAAGAAGTAGGAGGAGGCGCTCACCAGAAGGAGCGCCAGCGAATACCCGCGGACGTCCTGGGCGAACTGAATGAAGAGCGGGTTCACTGCGAGGACCAGCCCGGCAATGAGCGCTGTGCGGCGCCCGAACAGCGAGCGCGCCAGCATGATGAGAACCCAGAGCGCTCCGACGGCCAGGATGACCGACAGGCTGCGCAGGGCGATCTCGCTGTGGCCGAAAACGACCCAACCCCGCAGCAGCGAGGTAGTACAGAGCCATGTTCGCCTCGCGGTGCGAGACGACGTTGGCGAAGCGGTGCCAGGGCGCCGTGGCCAGGGTGGAGCTGACCGACTCGTCGAGGAAGAGGCTGTGCGTCCCGAGGAACAGCGACCCGAGAATGGTTCCCAGCACCAGCTCCGCCGCGACCGCCAGCCGCCACTGCAGTGACGTCATGGTGAAGTTTTCGTCAGGAGTCCGTTCCGCCTGTAGCCCTTCGAGGTCAGCGACCGTATGCGCCATCATCCTCCGAGGAGGGTGCGGTGCCCCTCGCCCCGTGTGGGCTCGCAGCGATGCTGGAGGTTACTCCCGCACCTGCTTGATCACGGCGCCCGCGGTGCGGGCCAAAATGATGAGATCGCCACTGACGGACCAGTTCTCGATGTAGTGGTTGTCGAACCACGCCCGGTCCTCAATGGAGGTGTCGCCTCGAAGCCCACTGACCTGGGCCAAACCGGTCAGGCCGACAGGGACTCGGTGCCGGTCGCCGTAACGGGGCACCTCCTGCTCGAACTGCTCCACGAAGAAGGGGCGCTCGGGGCGAGGGCCCACCAGCGACATGTCGCCCCGCAGGACGTTCCAGAGCTGCGGGAGCTCGTCGAGGGACGTCTTGCGCATGATGGAGCCGATTTTGGTGACTCGGTCGTCCTCGTCCACGCTCCACTGGGTGTCCGACTCGCTGTTCACCCGCATGGAGCGGAACTTCAGGACCTCCACCTCGCGGCCCTTCATTCCGATGCGACGCTGACGGAAGTAGATCGGACCGGGGCTGGTGAGCCGCACGGCCAACGCCAACATGCCGTACAGCGGTGCGAGCAGGAGCAGCATCAAGGCGGACACCGTGGCGTCAAAGGCCCGCTTGGCCATCCGGCCCGAAGAGCGCATGGTCGAGCGCCGAAGGCGGACGAGGGGGTAGCCCCACACCATGTCGACGTCGCGCGGCGCCGCCTGCAGGCCCAGCTCGAAGAAGCGGGGGATGATGTACATGTCCACTGCTGCGTTCTCGCAGGAGCGGATGACCCGGACGAGGTCGGGGTCACGGTTGACGCCGAAGGCGATCACCACGCGGTCGATACGGTGGTCACGCAGGACGCTGTCGAGCTGGTCGATCCCTCCGAGCACCGGCCGTGAGAGGGATTCCTCCGCACAGTCGTCCAACAGCCCGACCGGGTGCAGCCCGTAGCTCGGGTTCAGCTCGAGGGCGTCGGCGAAGCGCTCCGCCACTTGCCCGGCACCGACGATCAGCACACGCTGCCCGAGGGCGCCGCGGCCCCTGGCCCAGCGGATGCCGACATAGGCGAAGGCCCGGCCGATGAGGAGGAGGCACAGCGTGGACAGGCCGACGAGCACGAACGGGCGCACCTGCCGACCGAATCCGTCGAAGGCGCCGATCACGGTGAGCGGCAGCGCCACCGCCGCAGCCACCGTGCCCAGGTCCTTGCTCACGCTCAGCGTGATGCGCGAGGCGTACTGACCCCGCAGGGCACAGACCCCGAGCACGCCCAGCACGAAGACGGCCACAGGCCACTGCAGCACCGCCGGCGCGAAGACAGCGACCGCGACGGCCAGGACCAGGAGGTCCGTTCCCGCGACGACCTCGCCGCTCGTCCGAGCCACGAACCGGCGGCGCCCGCGCGCCACCGATCCGGACTCAGACTGGGCCCACTGCCAATGCTGTAGATCTCTTCCGATTGTGACCGACGACATACCTCTTAGCTCCCTCGCCGAGCGTTCTGCGTAATCCGGGTCTGTCAGCTCAGGCAGTCCGACGACGACCGCGGACGAGCACTGCGCCCACGCCGATGGCAACGACACCGATAACCGCCATCTCTTCGATGTCAGCCCCGGTGAATGCGAGCCCACTCGACGACACCGGCGCACTGACCAGCTTTGCCGTCGTTGTCGGCGCCCCGCCATCTGAAGGGGTCGCCGCCGGGGTCGTGGTGATGCCGGTGGTCACCGTCGTGCAGCCTGTGTAGCAAGTCGTGTCCGCCCCTGCAGCTCCTGCCAGGAGCCCACCCACGGGCACCGCGAGCAGCACGCCCAGAGCGGGACCGCAAGCTGCGGCGAGCACGCGCTGTGCCTTGGTCCTTTTCATCCTGATCTCCTCCACTGGTTCCGCTCGACGAGCGGATCGATCCGAGAGCTACTTGAATCCTCGACCGTTTCCCACAAACCCTTCAGTCGGAGGACGCCAAGCCGCCGCAATCATCATTCCAGGGAATCCGGTCCAGGGGTTAGAGCCAAAGGTCACAATGCCCGTCGGGGGCGGGACAACTGCGGGACAATTCCCCCGGCAGCACCCGTAGGCTGGGAATACGCTCGGAAGACCACGAGGTGACATCGCCGCTAAATCTCGCGTAAAAGAGCCGCTCGGATGGCAGCTGGATGGCGGACTTTACCGCAGTACGCTCCCCGCGGTGAAGAGCGGCGAGCCCGGGGACCCGAGCGCCGACCTCCCCGACGGGCCCGAGCGGAGCGACGCGCCGGGGCGGAGGCGGTTCTCCAGACGGTGGAAGATCACCGCCGCCGTGGTGGCGCTCGTGGTGATCTGGGCGGTCGCCGCGATCATCGAATTGGTGGTGGCCGCCGACCACCTCCGCCACGGCGAGGCGGCGGTGCAGTCGGCCCGGCAGGGCCTGTCGGCGGACGGCATCCTGTCCGGAGCGCCCGTCGGATCGCTCCGCACGGCCCAGTCCGATTTCGCCAGCGCGCACGGGCTGCTCGTCCTCGCCGCTGCTGTGGCCCGTCGACGTGCTCCCGGTCGCCGGTCGCCAGCTCCGCTCGGTGCAGGACCTGTCGGAAGCCGCCGAGCAGGTGGCCCAGGTCGGGCATCGGCGCCGTCGGTCGATCCCAGGCCCTCCTGCGCCTGCCGCACACGGCCGGGCCCGACCGGGTAGCCGCCCTGCAGCAGCTCGCCTCGCTGGCGGCGTCCACCCACAGCGCCCTGGCTGGGGTCAACCTGGGTCCTGACCAGGCACTTATCGGTCCGCTCGCCCACGAGCACAACACCTTTCTCAGCGACCTGACCCAGATACGCACGACCCTGGCCCGGACGTCGGAAGCCGCCTCGGCGGCGGCCACCATCCTGCAGGGCCCCCAGACCTACCTGCTCCTCGCCGGCAACAACGCCGAAATGCGGTCGGGCTCGGGCGCGTTCGAGGAGGCCGGGACCATCACCCTGGGCAACGGTGAGCTCCATCTCTCCGACATGACGCCCACCGCCTCCCTCACGCTTCCTCCGGGGGCAGTGCCGGTCAGCGGTGACCTCGAGGCCAGGTGGGGTTACCTCCTCCCGGGAACCGACTTCCGGAACCTGGGCCTGACTCCCCAGTTCGACGTCAATGGCCCGCTGGCGGCCAGCATGTGGAAGGCCAGCACAGGCCAGAGCGTCGACGGCGTCCTCGCCATCGACGTCGGCGGGCTCCAGGATCTGTTGGAGGTGACGGGGCCGGTGACCACCGCTTCGGGTCAGGTGGTCAGCGCGTCCAACGTCGACCAGATCCTCTTCCACGACCAGTACGTCGGCGAGACCTACACCTCTGACTCGTCGGCCCGGATCGACGAACTGGCCACCCTGGCCTCGGCGACGCTGCACGCACTCGAGGACCGACCCTTCAAGCTGCACGCCATGGCCGACGCGCTCTCCTCGGCCGCACAGGGCCGCCACGTCCTGCTCTGGTCCGCCGATACCCACACCCAGGCGGCATGGAGCGGTGCCGGCGTGGCGGGACAACTCCAGCCGTCGTCGGTGATGGCCGACATCATCAACCGGGGCGGGAACAAGCTGGATCAGTACTCAGCGAGAACGTCTCCTTGAAGCTCACGGCCCAGGGGACCAAGACGGCGGGGACGCTGACCATGACGTTCTCGAACACGACGCCCGCCGGGAGAGTCCCCCTTCATCGCCGGACCTTTCCCAGGCCTCGGTACCCAGTACGGGGAGTACGTGGGGATCGCCACCGTGAACCTCCCGGGCGACGCCCGCGACATCACATCGCCGTCGAACAGTTCCGTCGTGGCCAGTGGCCCCGAGGGACCCACCGTGCTGGAGGGTGCCAACCTCGACATCCTCCAAGGCGCGACCCAGAGCATCACGTTCAACTTCGTGCTCCCAGAGGCCCACGGCTCCATGACCGTCGTGCCGAGCGCGCGCATCGGGCCCGCCAGCTGGCGCGTCGTGGACCCAGCGGGCACGTCGGCCTTCCAGGACGACCAGCCCACCACCATCACCTGGTAGCGGTGCCGGCGCGGCGCCGCGGTCCGCCCTGCCCGCCGAGGATGGTCAGCCGAAGGCGGCGCTGAAGGCGGCGAGGCTGTTGGGGAAGGATCCCCCGGTGATGAGCGAGTTGACCCCTCCGCTGTTGTCGTCGAAATAGGTCTCGTAGGTCACGTCATTGGCAGGGTTCTCCATCCATGCCGCCATCTGGTCGATGAAGTACGGGTCGTCACCCAGCCCGTGACCGTCGCTCCGGATCGCCACGCCCCACTCCGTGAACGCCAGTGGCTTGCCGTGCGCCGAAGCGAACTGCTGTGCCGCTGTCAGCGACGGCAACGCGGTGGAACTCCAGGCGTTGGTCGGCGTCTGCGGCGTGACCCAGGACTGGTCGTAGGCGTCGAGCCCGATGACGTCCACATAGGCGTTGCCCGGGTAGGCGGCCGCCACCGAATAGCCGGCCTGGGTGAAGGCCCCGGCGTCAGGATTCCAGACGAAGCGGAAGTTCTCCCCCGGCACGGATCGCATCACCGTCACGATCTGCTCGAAGTACAGGGCGAAGTTGGACTCGGCACTGGTCGACGTCGCTGCCCAGGGCATCCAGGAACCGTCGAACTCCCAGCCGAGCCGCAGGTAGGCGTTCGACTGGCCGCCGGCGACCAGGGTCTGCGCCAGGGTCGTGTAATAGGCGTTGAAGGCGCCGGTGGCACCCTGGGCCAGCGTGCCGACGGCGGCGCCGCTCGAGCTGGTCGGGATGATCGGCACGCCCAGGGAGAGGGTGTAGCCGCTCCCCTGCCAGGGGGCGAGCAGCCAATTCAGGCTCCCGCCCGATCCGTCCATGCCGGCCCAGCCGGCATTGCCGGGGAGATAGTCGGTGGCGATGAGGGGGAGGTCTCCGTCTGGCGGGCGAACGACGTCATGCCCGACGGAGTCGGCGAGGCCGCATAGGCGCCTTCCAGCAGACCGCTCGTCGTCAGCACCGGCGTCTGCCCAGTCGTCGAGGTGGTGGTGGGCGAGCCCGTGGTCGTCGTCGTGCTGGGCGCACGTGTCGTTGTCGTGGTGGTGCCGGGCACACGGGTCGTGGTGGTCGTCGTGGCGGCCGGGCGCGGGCTGGTCGTCGTGGTGATCCGAGGGGGACGAGTCGTGGTCGTGGTGGCAACGGGAGGTGAGCTCGGCTGAATGTTCGCCGCCGGCGTCGAGGGACCGAACGTGGCTGCGTTCCCGTCGGCGGTCACGATGGAGTAGCCGGCGACGGCCGGGTTGACGATCAGGCCGTAGGCGAACATGCCCTTGCCGGCCGTCGATCCGTAGTAGCCGGCGTCGCCGAAGGTGAAGATGCCGCCATCGAAGGCGACCAGCCAGTAGCCGTGTCCGTCGGGGGTCGGAGCCAGCCCGACGATCGGCTGGTTCAGGCGGATGGCCCCCGTCGAGCCGTAGAAGGCGGCGTCGCCGTAGTTGAAGATGCCGCCGTCGGAGGCGATGAGCCAGTAGCCGGCTCCGTCGGCTGTGGCCGCCATGCCGACGATGGGCTTGTTGAGGCGGATGGCGCCCGTCGAGCCGTAGAACTGGGCGTCGCCGTAACTGAAGATCCCGCCGTCGGACGCGACGAGCCAGTAGCCGTGGCCGTCGGGCGTCGCCGCCATGCCGACGATGGGCCTGTTGAGGCGGATGGCGCCCGTTGAGCCATAGAAGGCGGCGTCGCCGTAGTTGAAGATGCCGCCGTCGGATGCGACGAGCCAATACCCGTTGCCATCAGGCGTTGCCGCCATGCCGACCACCGGGCGGGTCAGGTGGAGGTTCGAGAGGGCGGGCGAGCCCAGGGCCGGAGCGGAGCCGTGCGGGGTCACGGCCCCGGTCGGCGTCACGGTCCAGTACCCACCGGCCGGATCGGCGGCCATCATCATGCCGCCGCTGTAGCTACTCGGAGTTGCCGGTGGGCGAGGCGCCGGCCGACGGGGCGGCGGAGGCGCTGGACCCGGCTGAGATCGCCGTCGCCACACCAAGAGCGAGAACCGGAACCACCACCACTAAAGCGAGCGCTTGTGTGACGCGTGTGAGAGCGATCGATTCCCCCGGGATTGCCGCATTCGTTTCCCCCCAACCCGCAGACGACGGGTCGCGAAGGCGACGAGCGGTTCGCTCATTGCTGATTCGGCGGCCCGGCGAACTCAAGCGAGTCCCGTAGCTTTGCGTCCCCCCCTCACGGAGGGTTTGCCTTTTCGTCCAAACGAACGATGACGCGAACGGGTACTGCCGGGCAAGGGGGATGCGGACTATTGGGCAAACGTCGTGAAAGCGAATTGTCGCTGCTCTGTCGGAGCGCGACGGCTCACGACACCACGGACGCGTCCTGGGTCCGGAGCCGGCCATCGGCGGGCCGGGCCGGCCCTCGGCGCTACAGATCTGCCGAGAAGGCGGCCAGGCTGCTGGGGAACGAACCCCCGGTCAGGAGCGAGTTGACACCCCCGGTGTTGGCGTCGAAGTAGGACTCGTAGGTGACGTTGTTGGATCTCATCCAGGCCACCATCTGGTTGACGTAGTACGGGTCGTCGCCCAGGCCGTGGCCGTCGCTGCGGATCGTCACGCCCCATTCGCTGAAGGCCAGCGGCTTGCCGTTGGACGAGGCGAACTGCTGCGCCGCCGTCAGCGAGGGCAGCGTGGTCGAGGCCCAGGCGTTGGCCGGTGTCTGCGGCGTGGCCCAGGACTGGTCATAGGCATCGAGCCCGATCACGTCTACATAGGCGTTGCCCGGATAGGCCGCGGCGACCGAGTAGCCCGATTGGGTGAAGGCCCCGGCGTCGGGGTTCCAGACGAAGCGGAATCCTGACCCGACACGGACCGCATGGCCGTGACGATCTGCCGGAAATAGGCGGCGTAGCTGGCCTCGGCGCTGGGCGTCGTGGCGTTCCAGGGCATCCACGAGCCGTCGAACTCCCAGCCGAGGCGCAGATAGGCATTGGACAGGCCCTCGGACACGAGCGTCTGCGCCAGCGCGATGTAGGAGAGGTTGAAAGCCCCCGACGCCCCCTGGGCCAGGGTGCCCACCGGCGCACCGCTCGAGTTGGTCGGGATGATCGGCACTCCCACGGCGAGCGTGTAACCGCTGCCGCCGTACTGCTGCCCAGGTAGCTGAGTGACCCGCCCTGGCCGTCCAGGTTCGCCCAACCGTTGTTGCCGGGCAGGTAGACGGTCGCCACGGTGGGGGCGGTCCTGGTCTGCTGGGCGAAGGCCGCCATGCCCGCCGGCGTGGGCGAGGAGGCGTATGCCCCCTGCTGCAGTCCGAAGGCCGACTCGGCGTTCGGGTTCAGTCCCGGCCCGAACTGGACCGGCAGGCCGTTGGCGGCCACCACTGAGTAGCCCGGAGCGGACGGGTTGACGATCATGCCGTAGGCGTACACACCCCAGCCCGCCGTCGAACCATAGAAGTTGGCATCACCGAAGGTGAAGACCCCGCCATCGAAGCCCACGAGGTAATACCCATTGCCGTCAGGGGTCGGAGCCATGCCGACGACAGGCAGGTTCAGCCTGATCGACCCCGTCGAGCCGTAGAACATTGCGTCCCCGTAGCTGAAGACGCCGCCGTCCGAGGCCACCAGCCAATACCCGTTGCCGTCAGGCGTGGCCGCCATGCCGACGACGGGCTTGTTGAGGACGGATCGACCCGCTTGAGCCGTGGAACTGGGCATCGCCGTAGCTGAAGATGCCGCCGTCGGACGCCACGAGCCAGTAGCCCCGGCCGGTGGGGCTCGCCGCCATGCCGACGATGGGCTTGTTGAGGTGGATGGCGCCGGTGGAGCCGTAGAACGTGGCATCGCCGTAGCTGAAGACGCCGCCGTCCGAGGCCACCAGCCAATACCCGTTGCCGTCAGGCGTGGCCGTCATGCCGACGATCGGCTTGGCCAGCAAGAGGTTGGAGGCCGCCGGGGAGCCCAGCGGGAGCGCCGCCGTGCGGTGTTAACGCTCCGGCAGGCGTGACGGTCCAGTAGCCCCCTGAAGGGTCCGCGGCCATCATGATGCCACCGCTGTAGCTCTTCGCAATGACGGCGCCCGATGCGCTCGCCGTGCCGCCTGTCGCCGACGAAAACGCCGTGAGCAGCCCGAACGCCACCACCGGAGCCAACACGAGGCACACCAGCGCTCGTGAAAACACGAGTCGGAGCGTCCGGCTCCATGGAGAGTGCCGCATCGTCTTTCCCCCTTCGTCCCGCAAACGACGGGTCGCGAAGGTGACGAGCAGAGCGCTCGAGACTGATTCGGCGGCCCGGCGAACTCCTGCGAGTCCCGTAGCTTTGCGTCCCACCCTCACGGATGGTTTGCCTTTTTCGTTCAACAAACGATGATCAATAGATCGGGTCAGGAGCAACGGGCCCTTAGGAAATTTTGACGCGAAAGTGAGATTCAGGCGTGCGGCGATGGGTGTTATCACTACTGCCCAACAATCGCGGCCGTCAAACGCCGTGTTAACAGCCCTGTCAGGCCGTGTTAACACCACCCTGGACCGCGGCCAACGGCACGTGCCACGTGAGGCGGGTGCCGCCTTCTCGAGATCGGCCCAGCTCGACGTTGCCGCCGAGACGCTCGGCTCGCTGGCGGAGGTTCTTCAGACCGAGGCCCGCCGCGTTGCCGTCACCGATGCCGACGCCGTCATCGGCCACGACCAGACGCAACTCGTCGCCGGCCGCAATGGTGATGACGACCTGCGATGCCCGCGCGTGCTTTCCCACATTGGTCAGAGCCTCACGCAGCACCGCCAGCACCTCCTCCACCAGCGAGTCGGTGACCACCGTGTCCACCGGCCCACTGAACGAGACCTGGGGCAGCATGCCCAGCACGGGCCGCAGCTCGTGGACCAGATCGAGGACCTTCGGGTGCAGGCCTTCTTTGTTGATGGTGAGTTCGATGTCGAAGATGGCCTTGCGCAACTGGCGGATCGTCTCGTCGAGCTTCTCGATCGCCTCCCCGATCCGCATGACGGCCTCGGGGCGTTCGACCAGGCGGGCCGTCCCCTGCAGGGACAGTCCGATGGCAAACAGGCGTTGGATCACCGAGTCGTGGAGGTCCCGGGCGATGCGGTCGCGGTCCTCCGTCAGGGCGCGGTCGCGCACCAGCCCATGGAGCCGCGCGTTCTCAATGGCGATGCCGGCGGCCATGGCCAGGGCGTTGACCAATTCCTCGTCGTCCTCGGAGAACTCCGGGGCCATCACCTTGTTGGTCAGGTACAGGATCCCGTACACCTCGCCGTGCACCCGGACGGGCACGCCGAGGAACGAGGTCATGTCGGGGTGGTGCGGAGGGAACCCGAAGCTGTCCGGGCTCTGGGCCAGGTTGGCCAGGCGGACCGGCTTGTCCTCCCCGATCAGGGCGCCCAGCACGCCCCGCCCTGTGGGTCGGGCGCCGATGGCGCGCTCCTCCTCATGGCTGAGGCCGACGGTCAGGAACTGGTCGAGCGCCTGTCCGTCCTCGGTCAGGACACCGAGTGCCCCGTAGCGGGCGTCGACGAGATCACGGGCTTCTTCGATGATCCGCCGGAGCACCAACGGCAGGTTCAGCTCGGCGTCGAGGATCAGGATGGCCTGCACCAATCGGCGCAGCTTGGCGGGATCGTCGATCCTGTCGAAGGGCTGCACGGGACGTCAGGATAGAGGGGACCAATCGTGCGCGTGGCGTGCAGCGTTGCAGGCGGGTTGCGCCGCCCCCAGGGGCACCGAATGCGGGCGGGGGCGTGGCAATATTGGGAAAATGACGATCCGGGTCTTCCTCCTCGACGATCACGAGCTGGTGCGCACCGGTCTGCGCACGCTCCTCGAGGCCGAGGACGACATGGACGTCGTGGGCGAGGCCGGAACGGCGGAGGAGGGACTGCGGTCCATCCGCGAGTTCGTCCCCGACGTGGCCATCCTCGATGTGCGACTCCCGGACGGCAACGGCATCGAGGTCTGTCGCGAAGTGCAATCCCTGACGCCGCAGGTCCGCTGCCTCATGCTGACGTCGTACTCGGACGACGACGCCCTGTTCTCCTCCATCATGGCCGGCGCCTCGGGATACGTCCTCAAGGAGGTGGGTGGCGGTGACCTGCTGGGGGATATCCGGCGGGTCTCGCTGGGGATGTCGCTGTTGGACCCGGTGCTGACCCAGGAGTTGTTCGACCGCCTGCGCAAGGATCAGGAGGCCGAGTCGCGCCTCACCGTCCTGACGCCCCAGGAGCGCAAGGTCCTGGAGCTCATCGCCCAGGGGCAGTCGAACCGCCAAATTGCGGAACAGCTCTTCCTGGCGGAGGCCACGGTCAAGAATTACGTCTCGAGCCTGCTCTCCAAGCTCGGCATGCGCCGCCGTACCGAGGCCGCCGTCTACGCGGCGGTCCTGGCGGAGCGCAAGGCCTTCAATCCCAGGTCCTGAGGGCCGGCGCCGCCGGAGAAGGCCTCGGCCTAGGCGACCCTGGCCCGGCGGTTGTCGTCGAGGGTCCGAAAGTCCACGCCGACCTCACGGAGCCGTTGCTCCAGGCGCTCCCTCTCGACCAGGGGATTCCCGAACCGCTCGGGCTCCGTCTCAATCCCCATGGCCGTGCAGAGGCGCAGCAGCATGCGATCGTGGTCGAGCTCGAGTGCCAGATCCTCCGTCATGATGTGGTCGCTCACACCGTCGTGTTCGTTCATGCGGCGGCGGCATTGCAGCAGAATCACGACCAACTCGTCCTTGGAGACAGGCAGGGGCAGCGGGTCCACGTCACCACAAAGTCCGGCGAGCAACTCGCTGTACATAGACATCGCTCATAATTTTGCCGGAATTGGGTTCCGCCAATAGGGCCGATACTCCTGTTTCGTATAGAGCCGATACGCCCTATCGGGCGGCGCCACCCGCCGACAGGCGTTCGGGAGTCCGCCCGGGCCAGGCACGAACCGCCCCCCGCCAGGCACGGCGGGGCCCGTTCAGCGCCGGCTGACCCGGGTGGAGCGGTCCGCTCGGGCCAAGACGTCCTCGGCCGATTCGGAATCCTCGGCCACGGCGACCCCCAGGGAGGAGCGGAGCCGGATCTCCTGGCCCCCCACGATCACGGGCTCGTCGAGCGTGTGCTGAAGCCTCCGCAGGAGTGGTCCCACCACCTGCTCGTCGGTGACGGCCACGACCACGACCAGCTCGCTGCCTCCGACCCGGCCGATGGTGTCCTCCGCCCGCACCACCGAGGTCAGACGTCGGGCGAGCTCAATGAGCACGGTATTGCCGGTCGTGTAGCCGAGATCCAGGTTGATCTCGCCGAGATTGTCCAGGTCGATGTGGCAGGCCACGACCTCGCCCCCGTGGCGGCGACGGCGGGCCAGGGCCTGGGTCAGCCGATCGACCAGGAGCAACTGGTTGGCGAGCCCCGTGTGCGGGTCGGCCATGGAGAGCTGCCAGAGCTGGTCGTACTTCCCCCGGGGCGGCCCGCCGACTCCGATCGTCTCGGGCCCCGTCGCGCTGAACTCCTGCAACATGGACTCGACGCTCTTGGGCGTCCCGACCGACGAAGGCCCGGCAGCCGCACGATCGTCGGGCTCGGCCGGACGGCACGCGCGTCAGCCCGTTCGCCGGGTACGACCTCGCCAAGTTTCTTCTTGGCTCGCCTCACGCAATCCCCCTCCGGTACAGATCTCTCCACTCTTATCGGTACGTTTCGGTCCGAAACAGAGCCGGAAGTCATCAGATGGGCTCCAAACGTGCTCTCGCCGATCGGGACGGTGAGGCAGACGACGCACCCACTCTACCCAGCCGCACCGCCGGGGAGGCAGAGCCCGCCACCGGGCTCCACCCGGCCAGAACCCGTCCTGACCAGGGGAAAGGAACGGCGCCCGGCTCGTGCGAGCGCCTCCCCGCGATAGCCTCGCAGGCGGCACCACGTCGCCCCGTTTCGGGCGGTGGGACGTGGCCGAATCCGACGCGGGGCCGCACAGGCCCGGCACCACCGAGAAACGACGAGCCGGAACCATGCAGTCATCCGCACCATCCGAGAAGACGAGTGGACGTGAGCCCGGGCGGTCGCCGGCGCCGGCCCGATGACCGCGCCGCCGACCATCGTCGCCGACCCCGAGGCGCTCGAGACCCTGGTCACCGAGGTGGCCGCCCAGGACTCCTACGGCTTCGACACCGAATTCCACACCGAGCGCACGTACGTGCCCGACCTGGCCCTGATTCAGATCGCCTGGGCCGGCCAGGTGGCACTGGTCGACCCGCTGGCGGTCGACCCCGGCCCGCTGGCCCGGGTGTTCGGGGGCCCCGGTGTCGCCGTGGTTCACGCGGCGTCGCAGGACCTCGACGTGCTGATGGCGGCCTGCGGCGTCATACCCGCCACCGTCTTCGACACCCAGATCGTCGCCGGCTTCCTCGGTCTCTCCACCCCGTCGCTCTCCCGGTTGGTCGACCAGATGCTCGGCGTCTCGCTCCCCAAGGCGGACCGCCTCTCGGACTGGCTCGTCCGGCCCATCTCGGAGCGCCAGATCACCTACGCCCTCAACGATGTGGCCCACCTCTTGGAGCTGCGCGACGTGCTGACCGAGAAACTCCGGGCGCTCGGGCGACTGGAGTGGGCCCTCAGCGAGTGCGAGCAGGTTCTCAGTGACCGCACGGCTGCCCGCGTCCCCGAGGAGGCATGGTGGAAGCTCGGTGACATCCGGGGCATGTCACGTCGCTCCCGCGCCGTGGCCCAGGAAGTCGCGGCATGGCGCGAGCGCACGGCCGCCGAGACCAACCGGCCTCGCCGCATGGTGCTGTCGGACCTGGGACTCCTCGCTCTCTCGCAGCGGCCACCGCGAAACAGCGACGAGCTCCGCGCCACCCGTGGCGTCGACGGGCGCCATCTGGCCCAGGGTCGCTCCGCGGCCATCATGCAGGCGGTCGAGCGCGGCCTCGAGCTGCCGCCGGACCAGATCCGCATGCCCACGGAGGGGCGCGACGCGCCGGCCCCGCCTGCCGCGGTCGCTGTCTGCTCGGGTCTCGTCCGCCAAATAGCCGACGACCTCGACTTCGACCAGGGCCTCCTCGCCACGAGGGCCGACATCGCCCAACTCCTCTGCGGCGAGCCCAGCCGGCTCAATACGGGGTGGCGTCGCTCCATCGTCGGCGACCCGCTGCGCCGGCTGATCGGTGGCGAAGTGGCGGCGGCCTTCGACGAGCGCGGTCACCTCGTCGTGGAGGAGCGCTCTCGCAAGCCGATCCCTCCGACCGGTTGACTCAATTGACGAGTTTGTCCCGTCCCTCCCAATAAGGCTGGCGGAGCTTGTACTTCTGCAACTTGCCGGTCGCCGTGCGTTCGAGCGCGTCACGCAACTCGACGCTGGTGGGAGCCTTGAAGTGCGCCAGTCGCGCCCGGCAGTGCGCAATCAGCTCGGCCTCGCTGACCGCGTACCCGTCGCGCACGACCACTAGCGCCTTTATCGTCTCGCCCCACTTCTCGTCCGGCACCCCGATGACGGCGACCTCGGCCACCGCCTCGTGCTGGTACAGGCAGTCCTCCACCTCAATGGACGACACGTTCTCGCCGCCCGTGATGATCACGTCCTTCTTGCGGTCCGAGATCACGACGTGGGCCCCGTCGAAGTGGCCGCCGTCGCCCGTGTGGAACCATCCACCGCGCAGCGCGGCCTCGGTCTCGAGTGGTTGCTCCCAGTACCCCGCGAAGACGTGGTTGGAGCGTGCCAGCACCTCACCGTCATCGTCGATGGCGATCTGCACGCCCAATGCCGGTGCTCCGGCCCGACTGAGCAGATGCGACCGCTCTGCCGCGTCGAGCGCGTCCCACTCCGCCGGCGCCCGGTTGATGGTGAGCAGGGGAGCCGTCTCGGTGAGGCCGTAGATCTGTATGAACTCCCACCCGAGCTCGGTCTCCACCCGCTCGATCGTCTTGGAGGGCGGCGGCGCGCCCGCCACCACAATGCGCACCGTGCCACGCCCGGGAATGGCCCGGCCCTCGGCGCGACGTGCCTCGGCCGCGCCCAGGACGGCGGCCACCACCGCCGGGGCACCGCACAGCAACGTCACGCCGTTCTGCTCCACGCGCGTCAGGATGTCCTCGCCGTCGACCTTGCGCAGCACGACGTGCATGCCCCCCATGCCTGTCACGGCGTACGGCATCCCCCAGCCATTGCAGTGGAACATCGGCAACGTGTGCAGGAGCACGTCGCGGTCGCTGACCCCCGTGTGCCAGCCGAAGGTGGCGGCGTTCAGCCAGCAGTTGCGCTGCGTCAGCTCCACGCCCTTGGGTCGCGCCGTCGTGCCCGAGGTGTAGTTCACCGAACAGGCGGCATCCTCGTCGGCCTCCCACGCCCGCGGCGCCGCGCCGTCGGGAGCGGGGGCGAAGAGCGCGGCATCGTCACTGCCGTCGAGGCAGAAGCGGTGGGCCACCTTTATGGAGTCGACCTCGTCGGTCAGATCCGGGTCGTACAGGAGGACCGAGGCCCCGGAATGCTGCACGATGTAGGCGATCTCGTCGGCGGTCAGTCGGAAGTTGATGGGCACCAGCGTTCGCCCGTAGCCGCTCACGCCGAAGTACGACGTCAAGAACCGACCGGAGTTGGGGCTGACGATGGCGATCCGTTCCCCGTGCTCGACCCCGAGATCGTCGAGCGCCAGGGCCATGCCCCGCGCCCGGGCCTCGAGCTGAGAGTAGGTCAGCGTCCCGTAGGAGCCCGGCGCCGACGGCTCGTCCACCACCGCGGTCCGGTGCCCGTAGACCAATGCGGCCCGGTTGAGAAAGTCGGCCACCGTGAGTGCGACCCGCATGCCACCCCCGATCTGTGCTGCTCCACCCCACTCGGCGTCGCGACCCTACCGGACGATCAGGACCCCGCTCCTAGAAATGACCGAGGACGGGGTGGGGCACGTAGGGCTTCTCCAACGCGGCGATCTCGTCATCGGACAAGTGCAGTTCCTCTGCGGCCAGCGCGTCCTTCAGGTGCTTCTTCTTGGTGGCACCGACGATCGGCGCCGAGACTCCCGGCTTGGCGAGCACCCAGGCCAGCGCCACCTGTGCCAGCGGGACGTCCCGGGCCCCGGCCACCTCGGCCACGGCGTCGACGACGTCGAAGTCGGTGGGCTGGTCGTAGAGGTAGTCGGTGAACGCGTCGGTGCTCGAGCGGGTGGTGAGGCGGCCACCGTCACGGGTGCGGGTCCCCGCCAGCACGCCACGCGCCAGAGGACTCCACGGGATGCACCCCACGCCCTGGTCGAGGCAGAGCGGGATCATCTCGCGTTCCTCCTCGCGGTAGACGAGGTTGTAGTGGTTCTGCATGGAGACGAACCTCGTCCAGCCGTGCGCCTCGGCCGTGTACTGCGCCTTGGCGAACTGCCACGAGAACATGCTGCTAGCCCCGATGTAGCGGGCCTTGCCGGACCGCACGACGTCGTGCAACGCCTCCATCGTCTCCTCAATGGGCGTGCGGGGATCCCAGCGGTGGATCTGGTACAGGTCCACATAGTCCATGTCGAGGCGCTTGAGCGATGCGTCAATGCCCGAGAGGATGTGCTTGCGGCTCAGCCCTCCGCCGTTCTCCCCCGGGCTCACCGGCATGAACACCTTGGTCGCAATCACCACCTCGTCCCGGCTGAGGAACTTGGGCACCAGCTTCCCCGTCGCCACCTCGCTCGCACCACCCGAGTAGGCGTCGGCGGTGTCGAAGAACGTCACCCCTCCCTCGACCGCGGCCTTGACGATCGGCTCGGCGGCATCCTCGTCAATGACCCACGGCCGGTCACTGTCGTTTCCGAAGCCCATCATGCCGAGGCAGACCCTCGAGACCCGTAGCCCGGACGTTCCAATGTTCGTGTAGTTCATGGCTGACCTCGCTTGCGCCGAGACGCGAGCGCGCCGGCGACCGCATGCTTACCAGCCGACGCCCGCGCCTCGCGCGCCCGACGCTGCCGGCGGCATCGCCGTCACTCGGTCAGGGGCAGTGCCTCTGCGAGGGCGCCCAGTGGGTGCAGCCGCCGTCCCCGTTGCCATCGCCCCAGCCGTGCCCGGTGCCGCCGTCCCCGTTGCCATCGCCCCAGCCGTGCCCGGTGCCGCCGCTGCCCGTGTTGCCGGTCGTCCCGGTACCACCGCTGCCCGTGTTGCCGGTCGTTCCGGTACCACCGCTGCCCGTGTTGCCGGTCGTTCCGGTGCTGCCCGAGCTGCCGGTCGTGCCCGGCGAGCCGGATCCCTTGCCGCCCGTACCGCCACTCCCGGTGGTGGTCGTCCCGCCGCCGACCGGGGCGGCGCCGCCCGAGGCGGACGACACCGGGATCGTCGTCGTCGGAGTGGACGGGGGTGTCGTCGTTGTCGTGTTGGTCGGCGTTGTGGTGGTCGTCGTTGTTGTCGTTGCCGCGGTGCCGGTCGCTGGCGCCGCCGGGGTGGTGGGTCCCGTCCCGACCACTGCGAGAACGGCCGTCGGCGCGACGGCCGTCTGCTGTGGCGACAGCGTGCTGGCCACGATGGCGCTCCCCGGGGCCGAGGAAGTGCTTCCGATGGACACCGGCCCGGTACCGCCGGACTGGCTGACCGTTCCGATGGGGGCCGTGCTCGCCGGGCCTGCAGGCAGGCCGGCGCTCGGCACCGTCGTCGTAGTGCTGCTCGAATGCGAGGAGACGGGGCCACTGGCGGAGAGCACGCTCTGGGCCATTGGGCCCGCGCCAATGCTCAGGCCGGCCACCACAGACAGCGCGGCGGCAACGACTGCTCCCGACGCGACAAGGCGATTGCGCACGAAGAAGAGCTTCGATGCAGTGATCGGTTCTGGCGCGACCACGCTGCGGGGTGTCTTGGGAACCGGGTGTCCGAACGAGCGCGACGTGAAGACCTCTTCCAAGGTTGGTTCACCGTTCGCATCAACCCACTCGGGCTTCAACGCCCCCATGTTCCTCCACAACAATCGTCTGTTCGGCCGGGCTCATGCCTCTCGGAGTCCCGCCTCCGAGGTACAGACGCCCCCTCGGCTTCAACCATATAACGGAGGGTCCAACGTGAATACCGGCAAATTGGAATGTGGTTTGGAATTGGTCCGAACCGCCGTGTGCACATTGAAATCCCAAGTTTTGCTGCACTTGTCGTGCATCAATTGCGCGCCGTTTCGCGCGGTTGTCATGGCGTTGTGTGAGTCTTCTCGCACCGGAGCGATGGCCGCGTCGCGTCCACCACGTCATGTATGTCTTGCACACGCGTCGCCCGCAATCAACGTGCAACCGAATGGCAATGCACCGTTGTCAGAAGGTCGTCGCGCCCACCGCTTCATCGACCGAGTCGAGCACATCACTCACCGCGCTGGTCGCCGCGCTCGTCGCCGGTGCTACCGCGGGAACGGTGCTCCCGAGTTGGTTCGCGACGCCCGTGACCGAAGTGCCGACCGTGGCGACCGTGTTCCCGACCCCGGCCGCGACCGGCGACACCGGATTGCTGCCGCTCGAACCCGGCGACGCACCAGGGATCGCCACCCGAGCCACCCCGGCGACCCACCACCCGGCGACCCACCACCCGGCGGCGACAGCGTGCCGGTCACCGATGCCGCTCCAGTGAGCGTGACGTGCCCACCCGGTTCGTTCCCTGAATTGCGTGCGCCCGCCGAAGGCGTCCCCAAGGCCAGGGCGCCGGACCCAATTGCACCGGTCAGGGAGCCGGGCGCCGTCGGCCCGGTCGAGCCAGTGCCGGGCAGGGCAATGAGGCCGTGCGGGCCCGCCGTCCCGTGCGCGCCTTGGGCCGATCTGTTCGATGGCCCATGTTGAGCGGTGCCGGCGGTGACACCGGCCACGACCAATGCGACGACGGCGCTGAAGGCGGCGATCGTCCGGTACCGGCTGCTCTGGCGCTTCCACGGTGGCTCGGCAGACGCGACGGCGCCGCATCGGAGTGGCGCTCCGGCATGAGTGCGCGCCGTCGCGCCCCGGCGGCGGCGCGATCCTCTCGGAGCGCGCGCCCAGGGCACCCGAGTCGTCGGCACGACGGAGGTCGCGCGAACGCGCTCGACGCGTGGCCGAACATCTTCCGTACCAGCGCGACGTCACTGTTCTCGAGGGAGGACGTCCCGGGCTCGTTCCCGCTGCCGCCGGGAGTCCGACTGATCTCCTGCGAGCGGAAGACCTCCTCGAGGCCTTTCACATCACCCGCATCGTGGTTCTTCACCAAGCACCCCTCCCGACCGCTGCACCCGCGTCCCCGGCGCTGACTGCCGCGGAGAGGTATCGCATCTCTCGCCCTTCGCCGTTAGCCGGCGTCGACGCTTTCCTTGGCTCGACGGCGCGCCGAACGGCTGATCGCCAGGCCCATCAACAACGCACCCGCTCCGATCACGACCTCGAGCATGAGGGCAGCACCCGTCGACGCCAGCGAACTGGTACCCGACGCCGCCGTGGCGACGGTCGGCGCACTCACCGGGCCCGCATCGGCGACCAGTGCCGCCGGAGCCGGTGCCCCGCCCGCCGCGGCGGCCGAAGACGGCGTCCCGGCGGGGATAGTGGCCGTGGACGGCGACGTAGTGGGCTGCGGGCACGAGGCGTCCGCGCTGCCCTCGAGGGCCGCCTGCACGCCGCAGAGCGTCACCGGCACCGTGCCGCCGGTACCCGGGCTGCCCGGGCTCCCGGTCGACGTCGAGGTGGAGCCGGTCCCGGTGCAGGTGCCGTCGGCGCTGCCGTCGAGGGCCGCCGATATTGCGCAGGCCGACACCGGCGCGAAGACGGGGACCGACCCCGCCCCCGTCGTCGTCGACACATGGGTCGGCTCGCACGAGTTGCTGGCGGTGCCGTCGACGGCCACCACCACGCTGCAGGCATTCACCGGAATGACGCCGTCGACGGGTGCGCTCTGGCTCGCATCACTGGTGGGCAGGTCGTTGGTGAGCGGGAACCCGGCATCGGGCATGCACATGCCGTTGGACGAGCCATCCGCTTCGACCACCGCGCCACATGCCGTCACCGGGACGAAGACGTCGGCGGCCTGACCCTGTTGGGTCGTGGGGTCGGACTGCTGTGGACAGTTGGAGGAGCTGTTTCCGTCAATCTCCGCTATGACGTCACAGACGGTGACCGGTACCTCGGCGTCGACCGTCCCCGTCTGCGTGGCAGGGCCGCTCGATCCGGCCGTGTCGCAGTCACTCGACGTGTTCGCCGCGAGGCCGACGTTCACCGAACAGATGCTCACGGGCGCGTCAGCGTTGACAGCGCCGTCTTGGGTCGTGGACCCTGACCCGCTGTCCGACAGCCCGAACGCCGACGCCGCCTGGTTCAACAGGCCGATGGCGTTGTCCTGGGCCGTGATCGGCGCGTTGGCGTCCGCCAGTCCGCCGGGCTGGTTCAGTCCGACCGATGTGGTCGAGCAACTACTGCCGGCGTCGGCCGCCACGCCCACCGAGAGCGAGCACGCATTGATCGGCGCGTCGACATTGGCCAGAGGCGACGACTGTCCGGAGGTATTCGAGCCGGTGGCCGAGTTCTGACCAGGCAACATGGTGCTGCCGATCTCATTCGACAGCGCCGTGATCGGCACTGCGGCTGACGCCGGCAACGAGGGCAATGCGTTCGAGGCTGGGCCGGGCGCCGTCGGTGTCGACGACCCGGTTGCCTGCGCCACTGCAGCCGCCGCAGCGTTCTGCACCGCCTGCACCGTTGTCTGCAGATCGGGTGTTGACGGCGTGGCACCGCTCGCCGGCGTCACGCCGATCATCGCTCCGACCGCCAGAATGACTCCGCCTGTGAGGACGCCTAGAGATGTCAATCGATTCCGCATCATGGTTCTGTTCCTTCCGTGTGTTGGGGACACACCCGCTCGGAAGCCGCGCCCATCCCTCATACCCGGCGAAACGAGAAATCGCGGGACTGCATGCGAAGGTGGTCAAGAATTGTGAATGCACACCCACTGCACGCGTCGCGGATCAGCCGGCACGGAGAGGATCCCGCTCGGATCCGGTGCAGCCGCTGATGTCGCAAGCCGCTTTGTCGTAGGCCTGACCTCTGCGCGCAGGAAAGGCCTCGTTGTGATTCCGGCTACCCCCGTGAGCGACGGAAGTAGCGGCTCAACGTCTCCTCTTGTTGCTGGTACGACGATCCGATGCCCGACCCGTACAGCGAAGTGGGCTCTTCAAGCATCCGCTCGAACGTGAGCTTGCAGACGGCCTGGCCGTTCTCCACCATGAACGGCACGTCGTGGGCGCGCACCTCGAGCGCGGCGCGCGAGCCCCGGAAACCTCCCGTCGGATCGAACCCGAAGCCGGGGTCGAAGAACCCGGCATAGTGCGTCCGTAGTTCGCCGCTGGTCGGGTCGTAGGCCGTCATTTCGGCCGCGAGGTTGGGCGGAATGCTCACCGCCTCGTTCGACATCAAGAGGTAGAACCGCTTGGGCGACAGCACCAGGCGATCGCCGTCCTCGCGGAAGACGGGATCCCAGAACGGCATCGGATCGACCTCCGCCCCCGAGGTGAGGTCGAGCAACGGAGCGCTGTCGCGCGTGCTGTGCCCGACCTGTCCCCGCTCGTCGCCCCGCAGGTCGAGCCCGAGGAAGAGGCCATTGGACAGGACGAGGTCGTCGACCGGCACCGGTGAGCCCGCCTTGTAGAGGATCGGCTCCTCCAGGTGCGTCTGGCGGACCTCGTCGTCACTCAGCCACGGCCGGCCGATGGACAGGCGGAGTTGGTTCAGGGTGAGATCCTCCCGGACACGGACCGCGAAGGACAGGGGGACCACTTCCAGGTAAAGCGGGCCGGAGTAGCCCGGCGCCACTTCGTCGAAGCGGTCGCTGTGGTCCGTGATTACCCTGGTGAAGACGTCGATCCGCCCGGTCGAGCTCTTGGGGTTCGCCTTGCCCCGCAGTCCGGCCGGCAGGTCGAGCCGCTCCTTCAGCTCAATGAGGTAGGGGCAGCGCGGCTTCGAGCATGGCCCCGTCCCCGCGCAGATCGATCTCGTCGAGGATGTAGTCCTTCAGCTTGCGCTCGACCGAATCGGTTCCTGGGAGGAAACTGCAGCGGATGCGCAGGGCCCGTTCCCCCAAACGCAGATCGAGGCTCGCCGGCTGCACGTTGGTATCGGGGATGTTGAAGCGTCCGGCGTCGATGTAGCCGGCTCTGATCGCCCGCTCGAGGAGCTGGCCGGGCAGTACACCCTCAGACGTCGATTGGAGGTTCAACACGTCGGCCGTGGCAGCGGGTCGCTTCGTCTTGCGGGCACAGAGAGAGCAAAGCACGTGGCGCGGCGGCGCGAAAGGACGGGGGTGGGGATTGCATCGGGCACAGCCTGTGGATGACTTGGGGAGCATTCGGGGGACATAGGGGTTCCCCAGGTTGGAACCGGTCATCCACAAGGCGTGCGCTCCAAACTCCCGTTGGGCTGCTCTGTCATGGGCAAACGCGGATGGATCCGCTGGCATCGCTCTCCCCGACAGCGCCTTCGTGCTAGAGAAAAGGCGAGCAGCGGTCGACTCGAGAGGCCCCGTGTGGCGGAGAGGGAGTGTGACCCGGTGCCAGCAGCATCTGTGCACACAGACCGTGACGAGGCCGTCGACGCCGGTGAGCTGTCCCTGCAAATCCGGCCGATCGATCTGGTCGACATCGGTCGCGTGCTCGGAGAGTCGGCCAAGGCTGAGCGCCTGGGCGACATCCCGATCAGGGCCTGGAGGGACGATCTCACCGTCATCCGTGACTCGCTGAGCTACGTCCGGGCCATCCTCGCCGCCGACGTGGCCATCCTCATTGAGGCAGGCACGTCAACGACACCGGAGTCCCCGCGGGTCGCCGACCAGCTCGCTGGCGTCCTGGCCACCGTCGCGCCCGACCCCCTGTGGCCGGACCAGGACGTAGTGGACCCCGATCCGGACATCGACGAGGGTCTCTTCGTGCGCACGGACCACCTCCTGGCGGCCCACCGGGAGATGGCCCGGGTGGATCTGACGTCCCGGGTGGCCAGGTCTCGCGTCCTCGAGCTGGTCGAGGATCAACTGGCCCTGCTCACCGAGCGCCAGGCGGCCGTCGAAGCTCGTCTGCAGCAGATCAGGGCCGCCATCTTTCGGCGCTACCGCGACGCCGCGGCGCCCGCTCACGATCAGACGGCGTAAGCCGGGCGCGTCGCAGCTGCCGACGACTTGTACGACCAGCGGGTTTT
>CAWAHA010000015.1:0-12602 GCA_963781565.1 uncultured Acidimicrobiaceae bacterium
CGGCTCGGACTTCAGGTAACGCCGCGAGGATCGATTCGCGCACGGATCGGCCCGTCGCTTCGGTGTCTGCGAGCAGGATGGAGCCGGAGAGAAAGCCCTCGACCTCGACTAACAAGGTGCGCCCGAGCCACCGGGCACGGACATGGACGTGGTCGACTCCGGGACACTCAGCGCGGCAGATTCCGCTCCGGCGAGGATTGAGGGATTGACGCTGTCCATCAGGTGGCTGACCACATCGGAGGTCACCTCCCAGCCGACGTGGACGATGAAGCCGGTGACCAAGAGCCCCGCCACTCCGTCGGCCCACCACAGCCCGCAGGCCACGCCGACCAGACCGAGGAGTGCCCCAGCCGAGGCGATGGCGTCGAGCCAGGAGTGCTTCGCATCGGCCACGAGGGTGTTCGACTGAATGCGGGTTCCGACTCGCAGCTTGTAGCGAGCGACGATCTGGTTCCCCACGATGCCGACGGCGGCAGCAGCCACGCCGAGCCAAAGGTGTGAGGTGGTGCCGTGGTGAACGAGCTTGTGGATGCTGACGTAGCCGGCGAAGACCGCGCTGGCCCAAATCACCAGCGCGACACCCAGGCCGGCCAGGTCTTCTGCCCGTTCGTAGCCATAGGGATGGGAGGCGCTCGCACCTCGACGCGAAACACGGAAGCCGACGAAGGCGACCAGCGAGGTCGACACGTCGGCCAGGTTGTGGATGGCGTCACCCAGGAGGCCGACCGAGCCGCTCACGAGAGCGATGACAAACTCGATCCCACCGGTAAGGGTGAGGCCCAGCGCCGAGAGCACGAGGGCACGGTTTGCCGCGTGACGATGCTCGGCATCTCCTTCGAAGGCATTCGGAGGGAATGGATCGAAGTGTTGCGTCGTACCGAGTTCGTGCATGGGGTGTGCCTCCTCTTGGTGTCGAGACTAGGACGGAGTGCGCGTTCGGCACCCTCTTGCGACCCGCCCGCAAAAGCGGACCCGTTGCGTTGATGAAGACAGTCAGTGTGACGACGGGATGGCGAAGAAAGTGCGCCAAGCGCGGCGCAGGAATTCGGACTCTCTTCGCATCTGTTGACGACTGCGGCGCAGCCTCAAGTACAATGATGGACGAAGCACACTCAACGAGACAAGGAGGTGAGCCAGATGCGGTTCGAACTGATGCGAAGTGAACCCCCCAGTACCTGGCTCCCTCCGATGCCCGCTCGTCTGAGGTAGCCGGTTCGTCGCGCGAGGCAAACCTGCGCACCCGAGGACTTCGGCGATCTCTTCTTCCGGCTCGGAGGACGTCTGCACCCTCTTTTTGCTACCCCGCCTGATCATGCGCGGGCTGCGTTCCTGACCCGGCTGGTCCGGGCTACCTGAGGGCATGCACGCGCGGCCCTCGGCGGCGCCATTGCGTATTCGTCTTCAACCCGAAGGGATCCGTCATGTTCAACTTCACGCGCTCTGCGTGCGCCGTACTCGGTCGCGGCCTCTTTCCATCCGTTGTGACCGTCTGCGGACGACCACCTCTCTCAGTGACCGGACGCCCCGGCACGTCTCGGGGAGGTGCCGGCGATGACGAACGAAACGTTTCACAACGGTGCCGCGCTCGACTCGGCGCACGTCGGCGACATCCGCGGCGCTCTGGGCACCATCGCCCGGGGCGACACCGCGGCGCGCCCGCGCCTGTCCGGCAAGCTCAAGACCCTGCTGGCCATCGTCGGGCCCGGGCTGATCGTCATGGTCGGCGACAACGACGCCGGAGCGTTCGGGACCTACACCCAGGCGGGCCAGAACTACGGGACGCACCTGCTGTGGACCCTGGCGCTGCTTGATTCCGGTGCTCTACGTCAACCAGGAGATGGTGCTGCGCCTCGGCGCGGTGACCGGGGTCGGGCCACGCGCGGCTGATCCTCGAGCGCTTCGGTCGCTTCTGGGGTGCCTTCAGCGTGATCGACCTGTTCATCTTGAACGCCTTGACCATCGTGACCGAGTTCATCGGGGTCACCTTTGCCGTCGGCTACCTGGGCCTGCCCAAAGTCCCCTCGGTGATTGTGGCCGGGGTCGTGGTCATCGCCGCCGCGAGCACGGGGAGCTTCCGGCGCTTCGAGCGCGATCTGCTTCGTCCTCATCGCCGGATCGCTTCTCTTGATCCCGATCTACGTGATGGTGCACCCACCGGTGGGCCAGATGGCGCACAACTTCGTGGTCCCGGGGCTGCCCGCATGCCCAGCTCTCGACGGTCATGTTGCTGATCATCGCCATCGTGGGGACCACGGTCGCGCCCTGGCAGCTGTTCTTCCAGCAGTCCTACATCATCGACAAGCGCATCACCCCGAGGTTCATCAAGTACGAGCGGGTCGATCTGTGGATCGGGATCGCGCTCGTCGTCGTGGGCGCGGCGGCGATGTTCGGGTTCTCCGATGCCGTCTTCGCCGGACGGGCCGGCTTCGGGCACTTCACCGACGCGGCTGGGGTGGCCCAGGGCTCGGCGCCTACGCCTCGCATGTGGCGGCGACCTCTTCGCCATTGCGCTGCTCGACGCCAGCATCATCGGCGCCGCTGCGGTCGGGACTGGCCACGGCCTACGCCAGCGCAGACGTGCTCGGGGTGAAGCCACTCGCTGCACCGCCCGGTGCGCCAGGCCAAGGGTTTCTACGCCTGCTACGCGCGGACTGATGGCGGTGGCGGCGGCGCTCGTGCTGGTGCCCGGCGTCCCGCTGGGGCTGCTGACCGAAGGGGTGCAGACGCTGGCCGGCGTGCTGCTTCCGAGCGCGACGGTGTTCTTGCTGTTGCTGTGCAACGACAAGGAGGTGCTCGGGCCATGGGTCAACTCGCAGGAAGCTCAACGTCTTCACCTGCGGCCGTGGTCTGGGTCCTGGTCCTGCTCTCGATCATCCTCACCGCGAGCGTGCTGTTCCCTGGGATTTCGAGCACCCAGATCATCGGCGTCCTGGCCGGCGGCGTCCTTCTTGGCGCAGTGGTCGGGCTGGTTGCGTTGGTGCGCGATCGCCGGCTGCAGGGCGGCCGAGCTGACGGTGCCGTCGAGTGGCTGGACCGGCCGACCTGGCGCATGCCGCCGCTGGAGAAGCTCGCTCGCCCGGTGCTCTCGACGCAGCGCAAAGCGGGGCTCTTCATTTTGCGCGGCTACCTCTTGATCGCCTTCGTGTTGGTGATCGTGAAGGTGGTCGAGGTGGCGGTGAAGTAGCTCAGGTCGGCCTCGCGTCGAATGACGCCCACGGTGTAGGACTGGCGTCCTTCCCGGGCTGGTTATGTCAGGCGGGAGCGCCGGCCAGGACCGCGCCGACGCCCAAAACTCCAGCGGCAAGGAGTGCGGTCACAACCCCTCGTCGAAGGCCGAGGAGCCAGACCGCCGCCAGACCGAGGATCCCGAGCTGCCAAAGGTGCGCGAGCTCCCGTCCGAGGGGGATGGCAGATCCGGCGATCGCCCCGATGACCGCCGCGCCGGCGCCGGTGAGGAAGGCCTGAATCCGGGTGTCGGCGCGCAGCCGATCGAAGTGTGGTGCCCCGGCGATGACGAAGCAGAATGACGGAGCGAAGGCGACGAAGGCGGCCAAGAGGCCTCCGCCGAGGCCCCCGGCCGCGTAGCCCACGACGGCGACGGTCTGGACCACTGGCCCGGGCGTGATTTGGCCGAGCGCCACGGCGTTGAGGAATTGCGTTCCCGTCATCCAGTGATAGGTCACGACGGCGTCATGTTGCATGAGCGGAATGATGACGAATCCGCCTCCATAGGACAGCGCCCCGACTTTCAAGGCGACCCAGCACAGGGCTGCGATGCCGCCGGCGAGCACGGGTGTGGCGCTGGCTGGGAGTAGGAAGAAGGCGGTCTTGCCTGTCAGGTCGGTGAATCCGCGCCGGATGGCGATCTCAATGAAGCCGCAGCCGAAGAGGACGAGGACGAGGTAGGGCCCGATCGTGGCAGCCGATGCAGCCCCGGCGAGGAAATAGAGGAGCCATCGGAGCTTCGCAGAGCGTGCGGCGCCTGTTCGCCGCCAACTCGTCGGCATCAACCCAAGTGCGGCATTCAGGGCCACTGCGGGCACCGCCGCTCCGGCGCCGGCCGCAGCCCCTTGGATCCAGAGGGGAGGATTCGCCGCCAGAAAGACCGCCGAGAGGGCCAGAATGATGATGAGTCCCGGCACAATGAAACAGAAGCCTCCGATGAGCGCACCCGGGCGACCCCGCAGCCGCCAGGCACAGAAGATGGCGAGCTGGGTCGAGGCCGGGCCAGGCAGCAGGTTGGTGGCCGAGACCCCGTCTTCGAATTCGTGGGCGCTCAGCCACCCCCGCTCATCGACACAGAGCTTGCGGAGGAGGGCGATGTGGGTGGGCGGACCTCCGAAGCCGATGACCCCGATGCGGGTCCACTCCCGCACAATGGTGGCGAGCGGCACGCTGATTTCGGCGGACTCGGTCATGGTTGGTGATGTCGAATGGTTCCGGGGGGAAAGATCCGCACCGAGTCTGGTCAGGCTATTTCAGTCGAGAAGCTCTGAGATGAGCCGTTCCACTCTGAGGGCGATGTCGTCACGAATGGCCCGGACCTCGTCCAGCCCCTTGCCGGCGGGGTCGGGGAGTTCCCAGTCCACGTAGCGCTTGCCCGGATAGACGGGGCACTCGTCGCCACAGCCCATGGTCACGATCACGTCGGCTCGCCGCGCCATGTCGTCGGTCAGCTTCTTGGGCTTCTCATCGGAGATGTCGAGGCCGAGTTCGGCCATCGCCGTCACCACGGCGGGGTTGAGGGTGTCTCCTGGCGCCGAACCGGCCGAGTGCACGGCGATGCGGTCACCGGCGCCCGCGGTGAGAAGCGCAGCCGCCATCTGCGAACGTCCTGCGTTGTGCACGCAGAGGAAGAGGACTTCCGGGCGTGCCGCGCTCATGGGAGGGCCTCCGTTCGGTCGGCGCCAGTGTCCCGATGGGGGAGCAGTACCCGGCTGGCCTGCTCAGTCGTGATCGACGGATAGAGGACCCAGATCAGGCCCACGGCGGCCAGGCCGCCGAGGATCTGGGCCCCGATGAAGCTCGGCACCGACGACGGGGCGATCCCGGCGAAGGTGTTGCTCAGACGAGCGCCCGACGGTGATGGCCGGGTTGGCGAAGCTGGTCGAGCTGGTGAAGAAGTAGGCCGCGCCGATGTACGCGCCGACCGCGGCCGGAGTGCTGTGGGATCGCCCCGAGCGGGCCAGGGCGAAGATCACGAGCAGGAGCCCGAGGGTGGCGACGACCTCCGAAAGGAAGTGGGCCGGCGAGGCGCGGTGCTTGGTGGAGAGCTCAAAGGCCGCCTTGGAGAACATGACGTTGGCCACGATGGCGCCGAGGACGCACCCGCCCACCTGGGCGGGCAGGTATGCGGTGGCGTCTCTCCAGCCGAAACCGCCAAAGGCGGCGTCGACGAAGGACACGACCGGGTTGAAGTGGCCGCCCGAGACGGCGCCGAACATCAAGATGATGGCGAACAGGCCGGCTGCCGGTGGCCGCCGCGTTCTCCAAGAGCTGCAGCCCGGTGTTGCCCGGCGAGAGCTGCTGCGCGGCGATGCCCGAGCCGATGACCAGCGTGGCCAGAAACGCGCTGCCGAGGAATTCGGCGCACAGTCGGCGCCAGAGTGCGACCTCGCGCATGCGTGGCCTTCGCTCCCTGAACGCCAGCAGTCAGCAGCAGGCGCCGGCGAGACGCCACGGCGACGTCGTGCGGCGGTGCAACACGTTCCGTCGCCGTCGATGCCGTGCTCTCGGCCGGCGCGTCGGCGAGCACGGTGTAGACCTCCCACGGCGTGTCGTCGGGGTCCTCGACCCAGACCTTGTCCTGGACGGCGAAGCAACAAGTGGTCGCCTGCTGCTCCTCGGTCTCGAGCCCCTCGGCCTGCAGGCGGCGCGTGGCGTGGCTGACCTCGTCGGACGTCGTCCACCTCGACGCCGAGGTGGTTGAGCGCGCCGACGACGCCGGCTGCCACGGGTCCCGCCTCCTCAATGAGCACGAGCTTCAGCGGGGGGTCGGCGACGGCGAAGTTGGCGTAGCCGGGCCGCACTTTCGCCGGAGCGCGGCCGAAGAGCTTGCGTATAGAAGGCGATCGCCTCGTCGAGGTCGGAGACGTTGAGGGCGAGCTGCACTCGGGCCACGGGCTCCTCCAGTACATTCATGGTTGTCGATACGTCCAGTGTGTCCGATACGATTGACGAACGTCAATACGAGCAGGACAGGTGAGGTTCCATGCCCCGAACTGCGAGCGCCAAGGCGGACACGTGTTGCCCGCCGATCACGGCCGGACGAGCTGAGCGAGGCCGAGGCATCCGAGCTGGCCGTGCTCTTTGCTGCGCTGAGCGACCCGGTGCGCCTTCGCCTCCTCTCCATCGTGGCGAGCGAGGGTGAGGTCTGCAGCTGCAATCTCGAGGGTCCGCTGGGCAAGAGCCAGCCGACGATCTCGCATCACACCAAGGTGCTTGCCGACGCCGGCCTCATCGTCGGTGAGCGACGCGGCCGCTGGATGTGGTGGCGTGTCGAACCCGAAACGATCGGACGGTTGCGAGGGTCACTCGGTGGAAGCATGAGCGGGGTTTAAATGTCCCGATGACTTCCGGACCGCTCCATGCCCGCACCTTCTGACGCGCTCACCGGGATCGCCGTCCTGGACCTGACCCGCAATTTCGCCGGTCCCTACTGCTCCATGTTGTTGGCCGACCTCGGCGCCGAGGTGACGAAGGTCGAATCGCCCACCGGGGGCGACGACACCCGGCAATGGCGTCCCCCGGAGTGGAACGGACTGAGCGCGACGTTCCTGGCCGCCAACCGGGGCAAGCGCAGCATTGCCGTCGACCTCGACAGCGAAGGGGGACAGGGCGTCGTGCGCCGGCTGGCGGCGAAGGCAGACGTCGTCATCTCGAGCTTTCGTCCCGGCTCGCTGGCCAAGCGGGGTCTCGACCACGAGTCGTTGCGCCGCGACAACGCGGGGCTGATCTCCTGCTCCATCTCTGCCTACGGGTCGCAAGGGCCCAAGCGCGACTGGCCCGGCTACGACCCGATCCTCCAGGCCGAGAGCGGCATGATGGCGCTGACCGGGTATCCCGGAGAGCCCGCCAGCCCGGCTCCCGATCGCCGCCATCGACCTCGGCACCGCCATGTGGGCCTCGGTGGGGATTCAGGCTGCGCTGCGGACGCGTGACCAGACCGGGGTGGGCGGGCTGGTCGAAGTCAGCCTCTACGAGACGGCGGCCTGGTGGTTGTCCTATCTGATTGCCGGCTACATGGGTTCGGGAGAGGAGCCCCAGCGCCGAGGGAGCGGCGCGCCCTTCCTGGCGCCGTACGAGGTCTTCGCGACCTCCGATGGCGACCTGATGGTCACGGCCGGCAACAACGACCTCTTCGTGCGGCTCTGCGACGCGCTGGGATTCCCGGATCTCCCGACAGACCCGTCCTACCGTCAGAACGCTGACCGGGTGGCCAACCGGGCCGCGTTGCACGACCTCCTGCAGGCCCGCTTCTTCGAGAGGCCGGCGGCGGAATGGCACGGCCTGTTGCGGGCCAGGTCGGTCCCGTGCACTCCGGTGCGCACGGTGGCGGACTTCGTCGACGATGAGCAGCTGGCTGCTCTCGGCATGCTCGTCCCGCTGCCGCATCCTGAGGTTCCGGACCTGCGCGTCGTGGGCACCCCGCTGAACCTCGACGGCGTCCGGCCCACGTCACTCCAGCCCCCGCCGCGCCTCGGTGAGCACACCGAGGAGATACTGGCGGAGCTGGGCTACTCGGCAGAGGAGATCGAGGCGCTGGCCCGGCCCGGGTCGTGACCACCTCGGGCGGCTGAGTCTTCTGTTCTGCTCGTGAGCGAGCGGGCACGAACCGCGTCCGGCTCCCTACGCTGCAGCAATGACCGTCACCCTGACCAAGACCGAGCGTGCGTACCTGCAGAGCCAGCCCTTGGCCCGCCTGGCCACCGTCGACGCCAACGGCGCGCCCCAGAACAGCCCCGTCGGAGCGTTCTACGACGAGGAGACCGGCGACATCCTCATCGGCGGTGGTGCCATGGGTGCCACCCGCAAGTTCCGCAACGTCCAGGCCAATGGCCAGGTGGCGCTCGTGATCGACGACCTCGTCTCCCGGGATCCGTGGACGGTGCGGGGACTGGAAATCCGCGGCAGCGCGGTCGCGCTGGAAGATGTCGACCCGCCGGTGCCGTTCATGAGCCGTGAGGTGATCCGCATTACGCCGAGCTGGGTGGCGAGTTGGGGCGTCGATCCCGACGACCCGGCGCGGCAGATCCGGCGCTCCTGACGACGGGCCCTATCCTCGGTCGCCTACGGACGGCGCCCGTTGGACATGAGATCGCCCGTGCCCCACTGGCCGAGCGAGTTCAGCTGCACGTGATCGCCGGTCGCTTCGACGATCTGGTCACCGCCGACGTAGATCGCGGTGTGGTACACCGTCGTCCAGTCGGTCTGGCTGGTGCCCCAGAACACAAGGTCTCCGGCTGACAGCGCATTCAGCGCGACCGGCTGACCGGCCGTGTGGTACTGGTCGTCGGAGACGCGGGCGAAGCCCACGCCGACGCTCTCCCACGCGGCCAAGGCCAGGCCCGAGCAGTCGTACCCCACCGGCCCGTTGCCGCCCCAGATGTAGGGCTTGCCGAGCTGGGCGAAGGCGAAGAGGACGGCGTTGTCCCCGGGGGTGGCCGGCCTGAAGAGCAGCGCTTCGGTCGGGGGCGCGCCCACGGCATCGCCGAAGGGGTACGCCGTGCCGTTCTGCTCCTCCACCCAGTAGCCGTGGCCCGAAGAGGTCGGGACGACCCTTTCGGCCGGGTCGAGGCCGGGCCCTCCGGCGGCGGAACCGCTGAAGGCGGCGTCGCCGTAGTTGAAGATGCCGCCGTCGGCCGCCACCATCCAATAGCCCTGGCCGTCCGGCGTGGCCGCCATGCCGACGATCGGCTGGACCAGGTGGATCGAACCGGTCGAGCCGTAGAAGGCGGCGTCACCGAAGCTGAACACGCCGCCATCGGACGCCACCAACCAGTAACCCTTGCCGTCCGGGGTGGCCGTCATGCCCACGATGGGCTTGTTGAGCGCGATGGAGCCGGTGGAACCGTAGAAGGTGGCGTCGCCGTAGGAGAAGATGCCCCCGTCGGAGGCGACCATCCAGTAGCCCTTGCCGTCGGGCGTCGGGGTCAGCGCCACGATGGGCTTGTTGAGCGCGATGGAACCGGTCGAACCGTAGAAGGACGCGTCGCCGTAGTTGAAGATGCCGCCGTCGGAGGCCACGAGCCAGTACCCCTGCTGGTCCTTGGTCGCCGGTGATGCCGACGATCGGGTGGTTGAGGGGCAGGCCCGCCGCCGAACCGAGAGCAGCCGCGTTGCCGAAGTTCCACACGGCGCCCTGGGCGTCGGCCAACCAGTAGTTGTCCGAGGGAATGCCGGTCGAGGAGGTGGTGGACTGGGCGCCGGCAGTGCCGGCACCGGCAACCGAAGCGCCGCCGAGGCCCAGGGTGAGGAGGGCGAGACCGCCGAGGCCCAGTCGGGCCAGGGAGGCCGAGGCATGCGTGAACACGGCTCAGGCATCGACCCGGCACCCGCTTTCCTGAAGGCATGCACCGGGGGGTGGCGGGATCATTTGGGGGTCAGTTGCGTTTAGCCGCCCCCGTGGCGACGGACCTCACCCGGGCCGAGAGCCGGCCGGTGCCCCGAGCTGCGGCTCAGTTCTTGAGGACGAACGAGTAGCTGAAGGGAGCCGAGACCGGGGTCAGGGTCTGGGTCCGCTGACCCGATGTGACGATCACCTTGGTTCCACCTGCTCCGACATCGATCGTGGCGGGGCCGAGGAGGAGCTCCTTCTGGGAGCTGTTGGGGTTCAAAATGCCGGCGAAGGCCGGGTGCTGACCCGTGGCGCCGATGCTCACCCAGGATCGGCCGGTCGACGTGACGACGGTGACGGCGTAGGCGGCGATGTCGACCTTGTAGGTAGCCGTGCCGTTGCCGGTGGAGACCGGGGTCACCAGTGGTGCCTTCGATACTCCCGCCGCGTGATGCTGCGTCGTGCTCGTCGCCTTCGGGCTGTTGGTCCCGCTCTTGTCGATGACGCCGGCCTTGACGAGTCCGAGCGCCGCCCCGGCAGCGACGACGACCACCGCCACGAGGACGACCAGGACCCGGAGCCAACGGGCCGGACCGGGCGACGGGGCGCCACGGCCGACGGCGGGGATCTTGTCCGTGTCGGCGTACGTCGGGTGGGCGTCGCGGAAGAGCTGTCCCTGGCTGTCCGTCACGGGTCGTTCGACGACGGCCGTGGCAGACGGATCAGGCAAAAGCCTCGCCTCGTCGGCTTGCACGTCCATGGCCGTTGTTTCGACCTCCCACGCCCCGAACTTGAACTCCGCCAATTATTGCGGTCCCGCATGGCCCCACGGGACATCGGGGCCCTTTCAGCACGGTACCGGCTGTTTCCCCTACAAGAATCGCACGCGGGAGGGGTCGTGTGGTGCGCGGGCTGGCCTCAGCGGCCGATGCTCCCGTCGAGGAGCTCTCGGGTGATGTCCATGTGCCCCACATGGCGGGCCGCCTCCTCAATCAGGTGGAACACGGCCCAGCGGAACGTCGTCGGCCGCAGGTCGCCCCGGGAGGGGAGGTCGAGCGACGAAATCCGGTCCAGGACGGCGTCGGCCTGCCTGCTCTCCTCCCGGTAGAACGCCACGGCTTCCTCGGCGCCCCAGCCTTCGGGGAGCTCGAACATCCGGGCTCGCCAGGCCATGTCCATCCGTTCGCCGGCACAGATCGCCCGGAGCCAGAGCCGCTCGGTGTAGCCGAGGTGCACCACCAGGACGCCGAGCGAGTTGGCCGTCGGCGTTGGCTTCCAGCGCAGCTGTGACTGATCGAGACCCTCCACCTTGAAGATGGCGCTGTCGCGCAGGTGTTGGAGCCAGGCCCGGGCCATGGCCAACTCGTCGAGCGGCCGGTTCTCCTCCGGCCGCGCCACATGGAGGGCCGGCGGGTTCTCAGGCACCGACCGCTCCGATGGTGCGTCCTACGGGGAGGCCACCGTCGACGGGGTCGTCGTCAGGGTCCCGCCACAGACCCCCGTGTACCAGTTGGAGATCGTCGTGCCGTCGGTCTCCAACTTCGGGTTCTTGGCCAGGGTCTCGAAGGCGGCCGAGAAGGCTCGTCACGCTGGTGGAGTTCTGAATCGCCGTCCGGAGTTGCTTGACGTAGGAGAGCAGGTCCTTGAAGGCGGCCTGCACCTTGGGCGGTGCGCTCTTAATCACGCCGAGAGCCTTCTGCACCTGGTTGAAGTCGATGTTGAAGGAGTTGAGCAACGCCTGCTTGGCGGCGGCGTAGTTCCCCGACGTCATGGCCTTCTCAATGGCACTCGACGCTGCGGTCGAACCGCTCTGCTCGGACTTGACCGTCTTGCACATGGCGCTGTGGGGCGCTGACCCCTTGGTGCTCTTGGCGGAGGCCGCCGTCAGCGGCACCAGCGCCAATGTCAGGCCGAGCACCCCGGCACCGATTCCCACCCACCTCGAACGTTGTCGCACGGTCGCCACCTCCATGTCTCTGGTCAGTGCTTCGACGATACTGCAACCCCTCAGCTCACACAGGGGATTGACAGGATTGTGTGATTCGCCCGGAGCGGCGATTCCGGGGCTGAATCGTCCGGCCCCCAGGAGTTATGGTGGGCAACTGACGGGGCGTCAGAAAAGTGGGGGCACACGTTGGATGATCTGAACGGCAAGGTTGCCGTCGTCACCGGGGGAGCAGCGGGCATCGGCCGCGGCATCACCGAGTCGTTGCTCGAAGAGGGGGCCCGCGTCGTCATCGCCGACGTCGAGGCGCCGGTGCTCGAGGTCGCGGTGAAGGAGCTCTCCGACCTCGGCCCCGTGCGGGGCGTCGTGACCGATGTCTCGTCGGCGCGCTTCGGTCGAGGCGCTGGCCGAAGACGTGTTCGGGAACGAAGGCGCATGCCATCTTCTCTTCAACAACGCCGGGGTGACATCGGGTGGCGGCGGGCGGCCCTGGGAGCAGGAGCCGAACGACTGGACCTGGTGCTTCTCGGTCAACGTCTTCGGCGTGGCCAACGGCATGCTCTCGTTCGTGCCCCGCATGATCGCGTCGGGGGAGCCCGGCGTCGTGATCAACACATCGAGCATGGACGGCGGCATCGCCCCCGTTCCGTACGCGTCGGTCTACGCCTCGAGCAAGGCCGCCATCTCGTGCCTGACCGAGGCGCTGGCCCACCAACTCATCGCCGCCGGCACCGAGCTGCGGGCCGCCGTCTTCTATCCCTCGGGGGGCCTGCTCGACACGGGCTTGTGGACGGCCCGCGCAACCGTCCCGAGGCCCTGCAGCGGACTCGTCCGCGCCCGCCGGCGCCCGGCACCACCTTCGAGGAGTTCAGGGAGCAGCTCAAGGCTTCGGGCCACCCGGCCGAGCTCATGGACCTGCACGAGCTGGGCCGCTTCTGCGTCGACGGGGTCAAGCGGGGTGATTTCATCATCGGGTACGGGCTCCCGGAGGCGGCGGAAATGCTGCACCGCCGGGCCGACGCCATCGGAGCGGGGCAGCTGCCCCCGGCGGCACTGACCTGATGACGGCCACCGTGTCTGCGTCCGACCGCTACACCGTCA
>CAWAHA010000016.1:0-57772 GCA_963781565.1 uncultured Acidimicrobiaceae bacterium
CCTGATCATTTCGGCCGACGCCCACGCCGGCCTGCCCGCCGAGGGCTACCGCCCCTACCTCGACGCGCAGTACCACCCGCAGTTCGACGAGTACCTGGCCGAGCGGCACGCCAACCGCGACGAGCTGTTGAAGATGAATTACGACTACATCATGGGCTGGGAGACCGACAACGAGGAAGGCCTGCGCGGCGCCTGGGACATCGACCAGCGCGACAAGGAGCTCGACGCCGACGGTGTCACGGCCGAGGTCATGTTCGCCGACGCCGACGCCATCACGGGCATGGCCTCACCGCCCTTCGGCGCCGGCCTGTCGGCGGGCTCGATCGCCGACCCCGAGCTGGCCTTCGCCGGGGCGCGGGCCCACAACCGCTTCCTGGCCGAAATGTGCAGCCGCAGTCCCGAGCGCCACGGCGGCATCGCGCTGGTGCCCATCACCCACAGCGTCGAGCGCTCGGTGGCCGAGATCGAGTGGCTGGCCGAGCAGCCGGGCATCCGCGGCATCATGATCCCGACGATGTGGCACGACCTCACGCCCTACAACCACCCGGACTACGACCCGGTCTGGGCGGCCTGCCAGGAGGTCGGCTTCCCGGTCCACACCCACTCGGGCGAGGCGCCCCAGGACGAGTACAACGGCAACGTCGGCATCTACCTGGCCGAGGTGGTCTGGTGGGCGGCCCGGCCCATGTGGCACCTGCTCTTCTCGGGCGCCTTCGAGCGCTTCCCGCGCCTGAAGTACGTGGTCACCGAGGCCGCCGCCTACTGGGCCGCCGACATGATGTGGAAGTGGGACCAGTACATGGGCGGCGGCCACACCACCAAGAAGATGGCCGCCTTGCTCAAGGGCAAGATCTCCAAGCTGCCCTCGGACTACTTCGGCGAGAACATCTTCATCGGCGCGTCGACCATGTCGCGCGAGGAGATCCGCCGCCGCCACGTCCTGGGCTGCGACGTCGTGATGTGGGGGACCGACTACCCGCACCCCGAGGGCACCTGGCCCCACACGCAGGAGCGCCTGCGCGGCGACTTCGGCGGCATCCCGGTGGAGGACGCCCGCAAGCTCCTGGGCGAGACGGCGGCCCGTTGCTACGACTTCGACCTCGACGCGCTGCAGCCCGTGGCCGACCGGGTCGGGCCCACGCCGGCGGACCTGGGCCAGGACCCCTCGCTGCGCACCGATCCCGAGGAGGTGCGCACGGCGCGCTGGTGGAAGGACGAGTACCAGGTCCAGGCGCCGGGCTGACCGTCGCCTCATGAACCCGGGGCACATGGAGTACTGCGCCAGCGACGACTGGCGCCGGCTGGTGCACGAGACGATCCTGCCCGTGGCGTTGGCCGGGGTGACGCTGGGCGACGATGCCATCGAGATCGGCCCGGGCCCCGGGTTCACGACCGACATCCTGCAGCACCAAGACGGCGCATCTCACGGCGGTCGAGCTCGACGAGGGCCTGGCCGCCGGGCTGGCCGAGCGGATGGCCGGGACCAACGTGGAGGTCGTCGTGGGCGACGCCACCGCGCTCGACTTCGAGGCGGGGCGCTTCACGGGTGCGGCGTCGTTCCACATGCTCCATCACATTGCGCCCGCCGAGGCCCAGGACCGGGTGTTCGCCGAGCTGGCCCGCGTCCTCGTCCCCGGCGCGCACGCTGGTGGCGGCCGACGGCGTCTACAGCGAGGGCAGCGCGGCCTTCCACCAGGACGACACCTACAACCCGATCGACCCCGGAGGAGCTGGAGCCCCGGCTGCGCGCGGCGGGCTTCGGTTCGGTGCGGGTGCGCACGTACGACCTCGGATGGGTGTGCACGGCCCGACTGACCTGACCACGGCGGCCGGGCCGTGGTGACCATCCTGTTCGCGCTGGGGGCGGCGTTCTCCAACGCGCTGAACATGATCACGCAGCACATCGCCAGCACCAGCGACCCCGGTCATTCCAAGGGATGGCAGTTCGTCCGCTACCTGGCGTCGAACCCGCTGTGGCTGTTCGGCTGGGTGGCGCTGGCCGGGTCGTTCCTCTTCCAGGCCCTCGCCCTGCACAACGGGCAGATGTCGGTGGTCCAGCCGCTGCTGGTGACCGAGCTGGTCTTCGCGCTCGTCCTGCGCCGCCTCTGGATCCGCCAGCAGATCAGGAACCTCACCTGGTGGGCCGCGGGCATCACGTGTGCGTCGCTGGCGCTGTTCGTGGCCGTGGCCGAGCCCACCGGGAGGAAATGCGCAACCGACCAGCTCCGCCTGGGTCGGCGCCACCATCGCCGCCGGTGGTGCGGCGGCCATCCTGGCCCTGGTCGGCAGGCGCGGCTCACCGGTACGGCGGGCGGCGGCGCTCGGGGCGGCGACGGCGATCCTGTGGGCGCTGGTGGCCACGTTCATCAAGGCCATGACCGACACGCTCACGCAGTTCGGGGTCTTCGGGATGTTCACCCACTGGCCGGTCTACGCGCTTGATCGTGGTGAGCATTGCGGCCGAGCTGCTCAACCAGACGGCGCTGCACGTGGGACCGCTCAGCATTTCGCAGCCGTTCATCGTGATCGTCGACCCGATCGTGAGCATTGTGCTCAGCGTCTGGATCTTCGACGAGGTGTTCACCGAGAACACGTTCCGGCTGACGGTCGGCATCGTGTCCTTCGCCGTGATGTGCGCCGCGGCCGCCGTGCTGGCCCGCACCACCCCGGCCACCATGGAGCACGGCCCGGCGCCGGCTACATCGCCTCCTCCGGGAAGAAGTTGACCCAGTTGGTCTGCATGGACGCGCCGTCGGCGACGATGGTGGCGCCGCACACGTAGCGGGCGGCGGGGGAGCACAGGTAGAGGATCATGGCGGCCATTTCGTCGACCGTCCCCAGGCGGACCGTTGTCCCCTCGGCGACCAGTTCGTCGGTGAACCCGGCCTCGGTGCGGCCGACGGTCGCCAGCTCGGACTCGATCATGCCCGGCGTGGAGAAGACACCGGGCGCGAAGGCGTTGATGGTCACCCCTCGCCGCATCAGGTACGGCGCCAGCGTCTTGACCATGTTGACCACACCGGCGCGGGCGGCTCCCGAGTGGACGAACATCGGAGCGCCCCGCTCGAGGGAGAACGTGTGGACGACGTTGACGATGGCCCCCGACCCCGCCTCCGCCATCGGTCCCATGAACCGACTGGTCACGTTCCAGGTGCCGTTGAGGTTGAGGTCGACGACCGCCCGCCATCCGTTGTCCGAAATGCTGCTGGGCAGGCCGGGGAACTGGCCGCCGGCATTGTTCACGAGGAAGTCGACGCGCCCGTACCGGGCGTAGACGGTGTCGCGCAGCGCGTCGACCTGCTCGGGCTCGCGGATGTTGGTGGGGACGGCCAGGCAACTGCCGCCGCTGCGCGCAATGGACTGCGCCACCTCGTCGAGCCGCTCCGCCGTCCGCCCGGCGATCACGACGTGCCCACCCAGCCGGGCCAGGGCGTGGGCGACCTCGCGCCCGAGGCCGGTGCCGCCGCCGGTGACGACGGCCACCGAGTCCTTCGAAGAGTCCGGCGGCGAAGACGGAGACCGCCGGGCCGGGCTGCCACGTCACCGCGCGGCCGTCACCCGGCGAAGTCCCAGCTCTCGCCCTTCTCGTAGTGGTGCAGGACGTTCTTGGCGATGAGGATGCGGTGCACCTCGTCGGGACCGTCGGCCAGGCGCAGCGTGCGCGCCCCGAGGTACATCTGGGCCAGCGGCAGGTCGCTGGTCACGCCGGCCGCGCCCCAGACCTGAATGGCCCGGTCGACGACCCGGCTGTAGGCCGCCGGCACGAAGACCTTGATCGAGCTGATCTCGGTGCGGGCCTGGGGGTCGCCCTTGTCGACCTTCTCGGCGGCATGGATCGTCATCAGCCGGGCGGCCTGCAGATCCATGTAGCTGTCGGCCACGAAGCCCTGCATGAACTGCTTGTCCTTGAGCAGCCCGCCGTGCACCTCGCGGGTCAGCAGGCGCTCGACCATCAGGTCGAAGGCGCGCCACATCTGGCCCACCGAGTTCATGCAGTGGAAGATGCGGCCGGCGCCGAGGCGGTCCTGCGCCGCCCGGTGCCCGTCGCCGACCTGGCCCAGCAGGTTGTCGGCGGGGACACGGACCTGGTCGTAGCGCACCTCGCAGTGATCCGACTTGGCGCTGCCCCAGATGCCGATGCCGCGCACGATCTCGACGCCCGGCGTGGACGTCGGCACAATGATCTGCACCATGCGGCCGGGACCCTCGTCGTCCTTGGACTCCTTGGCCCGGCACATCACGATGAAGAAGTCGGCTGCCAGCCCGTTGGAGGTGAACCACTTGTGCCCGTCGATCACCCACTCGTCCCCCTCGCGGATGGCGGTGGTCTGAATGGAGCGCGGGTCCGAGCCGGCGTTCTCGGGCTCGGTCATGGAGAAGCCCGACTGCATGGTCCCCTCGATGAGCGGGAGGAGCCACTTCTGCTTCTGCTCCTCGGTCCCGTACTTGACCAGGATGGTCTGGTTGCCCGAGTTGGGTGCCACCACGCCGAAGAGCGAGGCCGCCCCGATGGCGTAGGCGAGGATCTCGTTCATGTAGGCGTGGGCCATGAAGTCGATCCCCATGCCGCCGTACTCGGGCGGCAGGTGGGGCGCCCACAGCCCCTCGGCCTTCACCTCGTCCTGGATCTCCTGGCGCAGCGCCTTGGCCTGGGCGCGCTCGGAGTCACTGGCGTTGCCGCCCCGAGCCCGCCAGAGCTTGGACTCGTTGGGCAGGATGCGCTCGTTGACGATCCGGGCCGTGCGCAGGCGGATGTCGTTGATGTGGTCGCTGAGCCCTTCGTTGGGCGTGACGTTGATGGGCATGAGCCGACTCCCCTGGTCGTCGAGTGTTCGCTGTGCGAACCTTACGTGGAGCCGCCGGCGCGCTTCGTCCGGGCGACCCAGCGCCCGATCAACGCCCGCTCGTACCGGCCGTGCCCGACGAAGCTCACCGCCCAGCGGGTCAGCGCGCCGAACCGGTTCTTGAAGCCGGTGAGGAAGGTGATGTGCACGACCAGCCAGACGAGCCACCCGGGGAAGCCGCCGATCTTCACCGGCCCGAGCTTGGCGACGGCGGTGAACCGCGAGATCACGGCCAGCGTCCCGAGGTCGCGGTACTTGAACGGCTTGGTCGGCTGGCCCTCCAGGCGGCGCACGATGGAGTGGGCGGCATGCGCCCCCGATTGGATGGCCACCTCGGCGACGCCGGGCAGGTCGCCGTGCGACATCAGGTCACCCACCACGAAGACTTCGGGGTGGGCTGGGGAGCGAGCAGTCGGGACTGACGACGACCTGGCCGGCCTTGTTGGTCTCCGCCCCGGCGGCCGCGGCGAGGGTGGCCCCCAGGCCCGCCGCGCGCGTCCCGGCTGCCCAGACCTTGGTGGCCGCTGGTATCCACTCGGTCGAGCCATCCTGCTTGGTGATCTCGACTCCCTTGTCGTCGAGGTTGGTCACCAGCGCGTTGAGGTGGATCTCGGCGCCCATGCGGGTGAGGTCACGCTCGGTCATGCGCGCCAGGTAGGTCCCCATCGACCGGTTGAGGCCGTCCGTGCCCTCCACCACCACGACGCGCGTGTCGACAGGATCGATCATGCGGTAGTTGCGTCGGAGCGCCCGCCGGGAGAGCTCGCGGAGCTGCCCGGCCATCTCGACCCCGGTCGGGCCGCCGCCGACGACCACGAACGTCATGAGCCGCCGCCGCTCCTCGGGGTCCTTCTCGGCCTCGGCCAGCTCGAAGGCGCCGAAGATGTTGCCCCGGAGGGCCAGGGCGTCGTCGAGCGTCTTCATGGCGCACGAGTTGGCGCGGAACTCGTCGTGACCGAAGTAGGAGCTCGAGGCCCCGCAGGCGACGATCAGGCTGTCGTAGCCGACGGTGATCTGCTTGCCGAACTCGTCGACGCGGACCTCACGGGACGCCAGGTCGATGTCCTCCACCTCGCCCAGGATCACCCGGAGCGACGGATAGTTGCGGAAGACGTCGCGGATGGCGGGAGCGATCTGTCCCTCCGAGAGGATCCCGGTCGCAACCTGGTAGAGCAAGGGTTGGAAGAGGTGGTGGTTGGTCCGGTCGATGATCGTGATCCGCACCGGCGCCCGCTTGAGGGAGCGGGCGGCGAAGAGGCCGCCGAAGCCCGAACCGATGATCACCACATGGTGCAGGCCCTCGTCGACCGGCGGTCGCGCTCACAGCAGCCGGTCCACGACGATCTGGACGTAGTGCGCCAACGGCATGCCCTTCACCTCCTCGAGGGTGAACCAGCCGACGGCGTCGGTCGTGCCGCCGACCTCGGGGCGCAGGGTGCCCGACCACGAGTCGACCCGGTAGACGATGCGCACGGTGTGCAGGCTGGTGCCGTCGGGGATCGTCCGCACGTCCGAGAGCACGTCGAGCAGCGGCCCGACGGTGACCGTCAGCCCCGATTCCTCCTCCATCTCCCTGGTCAGCGAGTCGGTGGGACCTTCGCCGTGGTGCACGCCGCCCCCGGGCAGGAACCAGCGGCCCTGCAGGGTGATGGCGGGGGAGGCCCGGGCCAGCAGGAGCCGGCCCTCGTCGTCCCGGCAGACGCCGTACACGGCAATGCGCTGGCGTCTTCTCTCCCCGGGCACGCCCGGAATGGTGGTCCCGAATGGCTCCACCCGCCAACTCCCCGGGAAAGTACCCTGGCCGCGGCCTTCGCGGGCCAGATCGAAAGGGGTGCACCCGTGGACACCGCGGCCGAGCTCGAGGCCATCCGTCGCTTGAAGTACGCCTATTTCCGGACGCTCGACCTGAAGCAGTTCGACGACCTGGGGGCGCTGCTGACCGAGGACGTCACCGCGGGCTACGAGGACGGCAGGACCGTGCTCGAGGGCCGCACGGCCATCGTCACCTGGCTCGGCGAGGTCCTGGGCGACCGCGGCATGGTGACCGAGCACCACGGCCATCACCCCGAAATCACCTTCACCTCGGACACGACCGCGGACGGCACCTGGTACCTGCAGGACCGGGTGATCATTCCGGCGGCCGACCTCGAGATCGCCGGGACGGCGTTCTACGCCGACCGCTACCGCAAGACCGACGAGGGCTGGCGCATCGCACACACGGGCTATACCCGCGTCTTCGAGGAGCACCGCACCCACTCCACGTTGGAGGTGCGCATCGTTCAGGTCCCGCTTCGACGAGCCGGGCTGACGCACCCGCTGCTCCGGATCGAGCGGTCACTCGGCTCAGGTCAGGGCCGGGTCTCGGGGCTCAGCGTGAAACCGGGGTCGAACAAGGTGGTGGGCTCGAGCACCTTCTCAATGGCGGCCACGAAGTCGGGCTCGAGCACGACGTCGAGCGCCTTGACGTTCTCGGCGATCTGCTCGGGCCGGCTGGCGCCGACGATGGCGCTGCTCACGTTCTGGTTGCGCAGCACCCAGGCCAGGGCGACCGAGGCCGGCGTGTAGCCCGCCTCGCGGCACAGCTCGGCGTAGGCCTGCACCGGCTCGAGGACCTCGTCGCGCAGGAGCCAGCTCATTTCGCCGCCCTCGGGGCCGGTGGCCCGCGAGCCGGCCGGCGGGCCGGACTGGCCCGGGAGGTACTTGCCGGTCAGGACGCCCTGGGCCAGCGGGGACCACACAATCTGACCCACGCCCTCCTTCTCCGACAGCGGGACGACCTCGGCCTCAATGACCCGCCAGATGAGCGAGTACTGGGGCTGACTCGAGATGATGCGGTCGAAGCCCATTTCGTCGGCCAGCCGCAGCGCGTCGCCGATCTGCTCGGCCGTCCACTCGGAGACCCCGATGTAGTGGACCTTGCCCTGGCGCACCAGGTCGTCGAAGGCCCGCAGCGTCTCCTCAAGCGGGGTGGCGTAGTCGTAGCGGTGCGCCTGGAGGAGGTCGACGTGGTCGGTCTGCAGCCGCCCCAGCGAGGAGTGGAGGGACTCGATGATGTGCTTGCGCGAGAGCCCGCGGTCGTTGGGATTGGGGCCGGTGGGCCAGTAGACCTTGGTGAAGATCTCCACCGATTCACGTCGCACGTGCTTGAGGGCCCGGCCCAGCACCGATTCGGCCGCGCCGATGGCGTAGACGTCGGCCGTGTCGAAGGTCGTGATGCCGACGTCGAGCGCCGCTTTCACGCACGCCGCCGCCGCATCCTCCTCAATCTGGCTGCCATGGGTGATCCAGTTGCCATACGAGAGGGCGGAGACGAGCATGCCCGAGCGTCCAAGGTGTCGGTAGTCCATGGCACGGGAGCGTACCCGGGTGCCCGTACGCTCGTGGAGTGGCCGGAGACGAGTCGCTGCACGTGCGCCGGGGACTGGACCTGCCGTTGTCGGAGATCTCGTGGCGGGCGACGACGTCGGGTGGCCCCGGCGGCCAGCACGCCAACCGGACGCTGAGCCGGGTGGAGGTCCAGTTCGACGTCACGGCCTCCCAGACCCTCGGCCCGCGCCAGCGGGCCCGCCTGCTGGAACGGGTGGGCCCGGTCGTGCGGGCCAGCGCCTCGGACTCGCGCTCGCAGGCGCGCAACCGCGAGCTGGCGCTGCAGCGACTGGCCACCAAGCTCGACGCCGGGCTGCGGGTGCAGCCGACCCGGGCGCCGACGCGGCCGACGAAGAGCTCGCAGGTGCGCCGGGTCGACGCCAAGCGACGGCGTTCCCAGACGAAGAAGCGGCGGCGTCCCCCGGGCGAGGACGACTGAGCTCGGGTCCGGGTCCGGACGGCCGGGAGGGGTTGGAGCGGCCTGGGCGGCTCCCAAAGAACGGAATCGGTTTAGATCGATCGTTTATAGTTTCGCGAGACCGCCGGTCGGTCTCAGGCCGGCGAAGCCGAGCGCGGGCCGACCGCAGCCGTGAAGCCGAAGCCCTCCAGAGCCGTCCGAGCCCGTGTGGCCAGCAACTCCTCGTCCTCGTCGGCCCGCGGGCCCCGCAGGGCGGTCAACGCGGCGTAGCCCTGGGCCACCAGCGTGGCGTCCTCGGCCCCGGAGTCGGCCAGGCCGAGGTCGCCCGAGTGCGGGAAGGGTGAGCCCACGGTGAGGACGATCTCGCCCTTCTCGTCGGGCTCGCCCTCCATGACCGAGCGCGCCGCCTCGGCCGCGGCCGGCCCCTCGATCTCCTCGACGTTGGGGGCCTCCCAGCTGTTGGCACCCCGAGCGGACTTGATCAGGCCGGCACCGCTCACCCGGGCCCAGCGCAGCCCACGGACCTCGGCCAGGGGGAGGTGGGGCACATTGAGGTTGAGGACGGTGCGCACCGGCGCGGCGACCAGAAGCGGAATGAGGGCGACGGCCAGTTCGGCCGCGGATTCCCACGGGTTCGGCCCGTCGCCCACCCGTTGCGACACGGCGAGGGCGCTGATGCCGAGCTGGCTGGCGGTGAGCGCGGCGCCGACCGTCCCGGAGTGCAGCACGGAGCGTCCGACGTTCACGCCGTCGTTGATGCCCGAGAGCACGAGGTCGGGCTTGGGGCCCACGGCCCCGAGCGCGCCGGCAATGACCGAGAGGGCGGGGGAGGCATCGAGGCCGTAGGCCTCCACGTCCTCGGCGCCCTCGACGTAGGCGCGCTGGTACGGGATGGTCGTGTGATCGGTCACCGAGCCCACGGCGGCGCCGGCACCGCTGTAGTTGGAGCTGGGTGCCATGACGATGATTTCGTGGGCCGGGTCCCCGCCCGCCCGCTTGGCCCAGGCGGCCAGCGCCCGGGTGAGCGCCGCCAGCCCGGGCGCGCTCACGCCGTCGTCGTTGGTGACGAGAATCCTCACGGTTCGCTCACCCTACCGCCGGCGCCGGGACGGGTCCGGGCCGGTCCATCCCCCGTTCGGGCCGTTGTCACCGGGGCGTCACATCGGCCGGCATCCACCCTCGTGCACCCCTCACCCACGCCGAGGCCCTGGTCTGCTTCAATTCACTGGCCATGCCCGCCTCGTCGCCCAGGATCTCCATCGCCTCACCGACCGGGCAGCAGTGGCGGATCGGCCACGGGCGCCAGGAGGTCGTCGTCTGCGAGGTGGGTGCCACCCTGCGGACCTACTCCGTCGGCCCGACCACGGTGCTGGACGGCTTCGGGGCCGACGAGTGGTCCCACTCGGGCCGGGGCCAGGTGCTCGCCCCGTGGCCCAACCGCCTGGCCGACGGCCGCTTCGAGTTCAACGGCGTGCGGGCCCAGGCGGCCCTGGACGAGCCCGAGCGCCGCAACGCCATCCACGGCCTGGTCCGCTGGATGCCCTGGACCCTCCAGACCCGGCACCAGAACCAGCTCTCCCTGCGCCTGCAGCTCCACCCCTCGCCCGGCTACCCCTTCTCCCTCCTGTTGGAGATCGAGTACCACGTCGGACGGGAGGGCCTGACCGTGACCACACGGGCGCAGTCGTTGGAGGAAGGCGAGATCCCCTTCGGCCTCGGCTTCCACCCGTACCTGGCGCCGGGTGCCGAGACGGTCGACGGTGCGATCCTGCACGTGCCGGCGCGCCACACGCTCGACCTCGACGACCGGGGCCTCCCGACCGGGGCGCTCTCGCCGGTGGAGGGCACCGAGCGGGACTTCTCCACGGCGCGCTTCGTCGGCCCCGCGGTGCTCGACACCGCCTACACCGACGCTCGAGCGCGACGACGACGGCCTGGCCCGGGTCACGCTCGACGCGCCCGGGAGGCGTCGGTGGCGCCGCCCTGTGGGTGGACGCCGGCTTCCCCTACCTCATGGTGTACACGGGCGACACGTTGGGCGAGGTCCAGCGCCGCCGCCGGGGCGTCGCCGTCGAGCCCATGACCTGCCCGCCCAATGCGCTGCGTACCGGCACCGACGTGATCGTGCTGCAGCCGGGCAACGAGTGGACGGCGCGCTGGGGGATCGAGCCCCGGTGACCGCGCACGTGAGGCGGCACGGTGAGCGGCCCTCCCCTGGAGGGGCAGGTCGTCGCCGTCACCGGCTCGTCGAGCGGCATCGGCGCCGCCACGGCGCGCGCGTTCGCCGCCGAGGGTGCCGCCGTCCTGATCAACTCGGCGCGCTCGGTCGCCGAAGGCGAGGCGGTCGCCGCCTCGCTGCCCGATGCGCACTACGTCCAGGGCGACATCACGGATCCGGAGGTCCCCGAGCGACTGGTGGCCGCCGCACTCGACCGTTGGGGCCGCCTCGACACGCTCGTGAACAATGCCGGGACCACCGCGGTGATTCCGCACCACGACGTCGCGGCGGCCTCCGTCGACGTGTGGCGCCGCATCTTCGAGGTCAACGTGTTCGGGACGTGGGCCATGACCGTCGCCGCCCTGCCGGCGCTGCGCGCGGCCCACGGGTCGGTGGTCAACGTGGCGTCGGTGGCCGGCGTCCGCCCGACCGGCTCGTCCATTCCCTACGCGGCCAGCAAGGCCGCCCTCAACCACATGACCGTGCTCCTGGCCAAGGTGGTCGGCCCCGAGGTGCGGGTCAACGCGGTCGCTCCCGGCTTGGTCGACACGCCCTGGACGGCGGACTGGGACGTGGTGCGCGAGGTGGTGAGCCAGGTCGCCCCGCTGAAGCGCTCGGGGCAGCCCGAGGACGTGGCCGAGGTCATCGTGGCGCTCGCCCGCGCCGGCTACGTGACCGGACAGGTCGTGGTGATCGACGGCGGCCTCTCCCTGGCCACCTGAGCCCGGCTCAGCCGGGCGGCGTGACGATCCAGCGCAGCGCGGTGGACACCCCGCGCATGAGCGGCGTGACGGCGGCGGTGTCGACCAGCAGATCGAGCGGGCCGGCGATGGAGAGGCCGAGCTCGCGGCGGGCCCATCCGGGCAGCACGCCGACGGCGGCCGCCACCACCAGCGAGTAGACCGCCCGCTCGCCGGGGCGCCGGGCCACGCCGCGCAGCAACCAGTCGCGCGGCGGCCTTGGCCTGCGGGCCGGCATAGAGCGTGGGCCGCATGCGCAGGAAATAGCTCTCCACCTCGGCGCTCGAGCGCGGGGCCCACGTCGGCCCCGAGAGCCAGGGCCACCGGCGCGACCTCCTCGTAGTACCGGTCGCATTCGCTCGGGTGTCAGCGGCCGGCTCCCGTAGCGCTGCGACGAGGCCAGGAAGCTGGCCACCTCGGCCACGTGAATGAAGGTCACCAGCTCGGGATCGTCCGCCGAGTAGGGCCGCCCGTCGGGAGCGATGCCCTTGACCCGACGATGCACGCGGTGGACCTGGTCGATGGCGGCGGCCGCCTCGGTGACGGTGCCGAAGGTCGTGGTGCCGACGAAGGACGCGGTCCGCCGCAGCCGGCCCAGAGGGTCCTCCTGGTAGCTGGAGTGCTCCGCCACCCCCGCCATGGCGAGCGGGTGCAGCGTCTGCAGCAGCAGCGCGCTCACGCCGCCGATCAGCATGGCCGGCAGGTCGCCGTGGACCCGGCGGGCCATGCCATCGGGTGGCGAGAACGCGTCGTCGGGGTCGGTGGCGATCGGCGGCCGCTCGTCCCGGATGCCGATGGCGCGGCGGACGGTGCGGGCCATGTCTCCCCGGGCCGGTGCCGCCAGGCCGCCGACGAGGCGGAGCGGGGCGGCGGCGACAGAGCCGCCGAACGCAGCCGCGCGCTCCACCGGGTTCAACGAGGCCACGGCGCAAGCTTGGCATGCCGGCCGTGGCAGAGTGCAGCCCATGCGTTTCGTCGTGGTGGGAGCAGGTGCCATCGGTGGTGCGGTCGGGGGCCGCCTGTTCGAGCGTGGCTACGACGTCACGCTGGTTGCACGGGGCGAGCACGGCCGTGCGCTTGCGGTCAGGCCTCGTCCTCGAGGCACCCGACGGGACCGCCACGCTCCCGGTTCCCGTGGTCGAGGATCCGGCCCACGTGCAGTGGCACAGCGATGCCGACGGGGACCCGGTCGTGCTCCTGGCGGTGAAGGGTCAGCACACCGACCACGCGCTCACGCAACTCACGGCGTCGGCGCCACCGGCCGCGCCGGTGGTCTGCATGCAGAACGGCGTCGAGAACGAGCGCCGGGTGCTGCGCCACTTCCCCCACACCTACGGGATCTGCGTCATGTGCCCGGCCACCCAACTCCGTCCCGGTGTGGTGCAGGTGCACTCGGCACCCGTGTCGGGGATGCTCGACCTGGGTGCCTTTCCCTCCGGACTGGGCCGGCACGGGCAGGCCATCGCCGACGCCATCGCGACCTCGACCTTCCAGTCGGTGGCGCGGCCGGACATCATGCGGTGGAAGTACCGCAAGCTGTTGATGAACCTGGCCAACGCGGTCGAGGCCCTGGCCGGGCCGGAGGGCAGGTTCGGTCCACTGGCGCGGGAGGCGCAACGCGAGGGCAAGGAGGCGCTGGCCGCGGCGGGGATCGATGTGGTGACCGCCGAGGAGGACCGCGAACGCCGGGGCGACCTCCTCCAGATGGCCCCGACGCCGTCGGGGGAGTGGCGCGGTGGCTCCAGCTGGCAGAGCCTGGCCCGGGGGACGGGCTCTATTGAGGCGGAGTTCCTGAACGGTGAGATCGTGCTGGTGGGCGGCCTGCACGGTGTGCCGACGCCGGTGAACGCGCTCCTGCAGCGGCTGGCCATGCAGGCCGCGGCCGAGGGTGCCGGAGCCGGCTCTTGGAGCATTGCGGAGCTGAGCGAGCTGGCGGGCGTGCCTCACGGTGAGTGAGCGGGCGGTCTGACCGGCTCCGGCGTTCAATCGGCGTGCAGGGCGGCGCGCACCTCGTCGGCCGGATCGGGTCGCAACGAGCCCGGCGTGTGCACGCGGACGCGGTGGACCGTGCCTTCGAAGGGGGCCGGGGGCGCGTAGCGCGCGCGACACCGGGAAGCCGCTGTCCCAGCCGAGGCGCAAACCCGCCCCGCCGTGCTGGACGGCCAGCGGGAGCATTCCCTCCACCGCCGTCTCGTCGACCTCGACCCCGTCGACGGACAAGGACCATGCGGCCCAGACCGCCGCCCTCACCGACGGCGTAGGACACGGTGATGTCGTGGCGGCCGGGCGCCAGGCCCGCCGGCATCATCAACTCCAGCGCGTCGGCGGCCCGGGCGAAGGTGAAGTGGACCCTTCCCTCGACCAGGTAGAGCGCGTAGCCGCCGAACCAGTCGCCCAGGGCGAAGACGACGCCGCCCGCACCGTCGCGGTCGGTATCGATGTCGGCCGTGATGTCGAACCCTCCCCACAGCAGCGGGACCGATTCGTCGGCCACGGGACCACCGCCGGGAAGGAACGTCCGCGCCGGTCCGGAGGGCCAGACCGGCGGGATGAAGCCCCCGAAGCGGTCGACGAGGCCGTCCGAAATGGGCAGGACGTTGTTGCGTTGGGCCTCGGCGTCCCACAGATCACGCATGCGCTGCGTCCGTTCCGGCTCGTCGTCGGCGCGGTCGGTCGACTCGGAGAAGTCCACCGACAGGTCGAAGAGCTCCCAGCGATCTTCCTCGAAGTCGCGGCTCCCGACGGCCAGCTCCTCTTCGTCGAGGATGCCGGTGCTGATGTGGTTCGTGGTGGCCTTCCACCCCTCGTGGTAGATCGAACGCGAGCCCATCATTTCGAAGTACTGGGTCTGGTGGAGCTCGGGCGTCGTCGGGTCCTCCAGTGTGGAGAGGAGGCTCACGCCGTCCACCGGTTGCTGGGCCACGCCGTCGACCTGGTCCGGGACCTCGAGGCCGACGGCAGCCAGAATCGTCGGCATGAGATCGATGGCGTGGGCGAACTGGCCGCGGACCGTGCCGGGATCGGCAATACGGCCGGGCCAGTGCACAATCAGAGGGGTGCGGGTCCCACCCAGCCAGGTGTAGCGCTTCCACAGCTTGTGGGGCGTGTTGCCCGCCCAGGCCCAGGCCCACGAGTAGTGGTTGTAGGTGCTGAATCCTCCCCAGTCGTCGTAGTGGGCGAGGTTGTCGTCCATGGATTCGCGGAGGTGCGCGGTGAAGCGGTGCTCGTTGACGCTGCCGGCGACGCCCCCCTCCGCACTGGCGCCGTTGTCGGAGAAGACCATGACGAGCGTGTTGTCGAGCACGCCGAGGTTCTCGAGTGACGAGAGGACCCGGCCGATCTGCGCGTCCGTGTGGGTCAGGAAGCCGGCGAAGACCTCCTGCTGGCGGGCGAACATGCGCCGCTCCTCGGCGGGCAGGTCCGCCCAGGCCTGCACCCACTCGGGCCGCTCGGTGAGCACGGTGCCCTCGGGCACCATGCCGGTCGCCACCTGGCGGTCGAACACTTCGGCCCGCCAGGCGTCCCACCCCTTGTCGAACAGCCCCCGGTAGGGGTCGACCCACTCGGGAGTGACGTGGTGCGGGGCGTGCATGGCCCCGAGCGCGAAGTAGAGGAAGAAGGGCTTGCCCGGCGCCCCTTGTTGCTGGTCCTGGACCATGCGCACGGCCTGGTCGGCCAGGTCTTCGCTCAGGTGATAGCCCTCTTCGGGCCGGCGCGGGGGTTCGGTGTAGTGGTTGTCGCAGACGAGGTTCGGGGCCCAGTGGTTGGTGTCGCCCTGGAGGAACCCGTAGTACCGATCGAATCCGAGGCCGAGCGGCCACGTGTCGAACGGCCCGGCGGCCGAGCGCTGCCACCGGGGTGTCAAGTGCCATTTGCCGACGGCCATGGTGGAGTAGCCGGCGTCACGCAGCAGGCGGGGCAGCGTGGCGGCGGACTTGGGCAGGCGAGCGTTGTAGCCGGGGAAGGCCAACGGGATGTCGGCCAGGAAGCCCATCCCGACCGCGTGGTGGTTGCGCCCGGTGAAGAACGAGGCCCTGGTCGGCGAGCAGAGCGAGGTGACGTGGAAGCGGTTGAACGGTGCACCACCGGCCGCCAGGGCGTCGAGATGCGGCGTTCCGATGTCGGAGCCGAAGGCGCCCAGGTGGCCGAAGCCGGTGTCGTCGAGGACGATGGCGATCACGTTGGGCGCCCCCTCGGGGGGCTTGGGGTCGTGGGGAAAACGGGGGGTCGACTCGGCCGCGGTGAGACCGATCTGCTGAGGTTCGTCCATGCATCGAGAGGGTAGACGCTCGGCCTCTCGCGAGGCCGCACGCAGGGCTAACGTTGTCGCCGATGCTGGGTCACGTTCCTGGACCGCCGCAGCCGCACTTTCCCGAGGGCCTGGCCCCGTTCATCGGCTACCTCGCCACCCGGGAGCCGCGACCGCTCAATGACCGTCCGCCTGAGGAACCGGCCTGGGCGGACGCCGACAGCACCGAGCTCGATCAGTTCGCGGACGTGGGCGAGTGGGAGCGGATGCACCGGCCGCTGGTGCAGGTGATGGCCGTCATCGTGTCCATCTCTCTGGTCGTGGCCGGTCTCGGCACTGTCCTCGAGATCCTGTTCTCGCGCGCTGCCGACGGCAGTCCCGGCGGGCCTCTGGCGGCGCTGCGGCGAAGACGTGAGGTCGTCGCTCGGAGAGAGTGCGGTCGTCAAGGGACGAGAAATGCCCCTTCGGCGTCGCCGTCTGTCGCTGTCCCACAAGGTGTCGCCCGCCCCGACGTGATCAGAGCGTGTCCGCACGTGGCCGCCGGTCGCGGCGCTCGGTCCATCGCGAAATCCTCATGACCGCCTCGCGAACGCGGGATGAATCTCTCACGCTGAACCCGTCTGCGCCGGGTCCACCGATGTAGAAATTCCCAACTCGTTCGCAACATCACAACGCAGCCGCAATTTGGCTCGGGGCAAAAGGGGCAATGGACATGGAGCTCGGCTCGCGTCGCGGAAGCCGTCGCGTCTTCAAGGGCGGCCTCGCGGGTCGCGCTGCTCGCAGGCGGGATCGTCACCCCCCTGGCGATCGTGTTCAATCCGTCGGCCGCCGGCGCTGCCGCGACGACCTACACCCCGGCGACGCCCACGCTGGCCACCCTGACCAGCCCGAGCGGCTGCTCCGGGGCCACGTGCGCCCCCTGGAACGAATACCAAGGTGACTCGGCGTTCCCGGCGTACACCTCCCAGTCTCCCGGGACCCTCCTGCCGGCGTACACGCCCGGCGGGGCCACCACCAGCACGAACAACGGTGCGGCCGGAGCCACCGTCACCGCGCCCCAATCTGGCCGTGGTCCCCGCCCTCGGCAGCGGGACGAACGGCGTGGCTGCCTACCCCAGCGGGGTCGTGGGGACACCCGGTCCCCTCGACGACTACTGCGGGTCGGGGAGCAACCCCACCGAGTCGGCGCAATCGCCCTCACGTCAGGCGGCAGGCTCGACGCTGCCGCTGGCACCGTCCTACTTCCCCCACATCGTCCGGAACGCCGACGGATCCCTGACCGGCTACTTCGACTACCGGCCAAAGGACGCGGACGAGGCCCTGATGGTGGCCACGTCCACGGACAGCGGCAAGGACTGGACCTACGACGGAGAGGCGCTCGAGCAGAACCCGAGCTACTGCCCCTCGGCCGACATCAACGACGACGGACAGGGTCACGCCAATGTCATCACGGTGGGTGGCAACACGTACCTCTACACACTGGCGAGGGCGGCCGGTGACATGCAGGGCGTGGGCATGATCGTCCACCAATTCAACCCGACGGCGTCGAACCCGCTGGGGAGCGGGGCCGTCACCCCGAGCAACCCGGTCGGCCAGCTGCCGTCGACCGAGAAGACCGGCATCGACCCGGACGGCTTCGCCACGGCCCAGACCGCCATCCCCACGACGGCGGCGTGAACCTGCCCCTGACCACGACGGGCAGCGCCAACTCGACCGAGCAGCTGGTCACCGGTGGCTTCGTCGACCTGACCCAGGACCCGACGCCCGGGCCCAGCAATGTCATCAACTGCACGGTGACGACCGGCTCGAACACCATGACCGCCTGCACCTCGCCGACCGCCATCACGGTGAACACCGGCGACCTGATAGAGCAGGTCATCGGCTACGTCTCGGCCCAGACGGCCTCGACGCATGCCGGTCATCCCGACTGGGCCCAACACGACGACCGGCAACGTCAGCTCGACAAACATCGACGTTTCGCCCACCTCCGCGGCAGCCAGCTTGACCAGCGGCTCGTCCAACCTCGGCTTCACGGACCCGCTGACGGGCTCGACCTACAACGCCAACGCCCCGGACCGGGTGTATTTCAACGGGACCGCCCTCTACTGCGCGCAGGGCAACAACAACCCGACGACGAAGATCGAGAACTGCACCACAGGGACGGGCGCGCCGACGCTCCAGACTGCCGTCGGCCAGATCATCCTCTCCGACCCGATCATTCCCGCCACGGCGTACGAGACGGATCCCTCGAGCGGCGGAATGACCACCGGGCTGGCTGCGCCGGACGGCATCGTCGGCACCGTCCCCAGCTACCCGAACGACGGGACTGTCCCCTCGGGTGCCACCTACGTCATGTACACGGAGAAGGAGCTGAACTACTACCTGGCCGGTGACAGCACGACGGCGGTGTCTCCGCCGAAGACCGGGACGAACCCGTGGGTCGCCGGCGCAACCATCAGCTTCATCGCCAGCCCGTATGTCTCGACCAACATGCCCAGCCCGAGCTCGGTCACGGCCTCGACCCCTGTGACCGTCGAAATGGGCCTCACGACCACCGCGTCGAACTCGACGGGCTCCATGGTGCCCGTCACATGCACCGGGTTGACTGAAGCGGGAGCGTCCTCCAGCCTGACCGGCTGCACGGTTCCGACGGCCGACGATGCTCCTCTTCGAGCAGGCCAAGACCTACATCGGCGCTCCCGGTGCGACCACGGTGCCGCTGGCCACGCTGCAGCAGACCGGCGAGGGCAGCGCCAGCAATGTCGTCAAGCTGTACAAGAACAACGAGGACATCTCCATCCTCCGGGTGGCCTGGACGACCGACGGCACCACGTTCAGTTCTGCCGGCTTGACCAATGGCGGCATCGTCAGTGACTGCGTGAGCAGTTCCGGCGTGCCAGAAGTCGCCGGGGCGACGCAATCGGGGAGCTGCACCTCGTCCTACAGCGGCGTGAACGATCCGACCACCAACGTGAGCCCGGCCAACCTCAACCAGTACGCCACGAACGAGGGCACCCCTGGCGGTTCCAACGGCACCGACATCGGCGGGGTGGGCGGTGGGCGACGCCGACGAAATGCGCTGGGTCGGCTCTGCCGGCAGCATCATCACCAATCCGGACGGCAGCTATGGCATGTTCCTCTCGGGAGCGTGGGCAGCCGACGGTGACAGCGACGCCTTCAACCAGATCTTCTATTCGCAGTCAACCAATGGTGAGGACTGGTCGACCCCGACGCCGGTCATCAGCACCGACTATTCGTTCTCGGCCTCCTACAACCAGGACAACAACGTCAGCGGGGACGGAACCCAGCCCATCGGGATCTCCGCCTACTACGAAGGTCGCGCCTACGGCGCCAGCGTCGTCCAGAATCCCAACGGCACGCTGACGATGGTCTTCGCCGGGTACCGCTTCCCCAAGTCCATCGCCACCTCCGGCGATATCCTCGGCACCGCGTCGCCGCAATGGACCGTGGGCTCCAACGACCTGACGATGTACCGCAACATTCTGACGACCACGCTGTCGGAGTCGACATCGCCGGCGTGTCTCGACGACAGTGTCCCTGACGACACCCCCGACCTCGCCCGTGGTCGTGGGCCAAACCGAGACTGTCGCGGCCACCGTGGCGCCCGTGTCGCCCGGCACGGGGACGCCCACCGGGACCGTCTCGTTCTCCGACGGGGGCGCAACGCCGCTCTGCACAGGCACCCTCGACCAGTCCACCCCCGACACGGCCAGCTGCAGCTACACCTACAGCGGGCCCCAGTCGTCGCCCGACAACGTGACGGCTGCATACGGCAGCGACTCGAACTATGCCTCGTCGACCTCATCAGCGACACCGGTCACGGTGAACCAGGACGGCACCACAACGTCGAATCCATCGGCCAGCAACGGCGGCAACCCGGCGAACCCGGCCGTCGTCGGCGAGCCGGTCACCCTGTCCTCGACCGTGACTGTGAACGCACCCGGATCCGGCTCGCCCACGGGGACCGTCTCGTTCGCCGATGGTCCGGGGCCATTGTGCTCGGCGAGCCTCGACGGCACCACGGGTGTCGCTTCGTGCTCCTACACGCCAGCGGCGCCGACGACGGTGGCCGGTGATTCCATCAACGCGACCTACGGTGGTGACACCAACGATGCCGGCTCTGTAGGAACGACAGCGGAGGTCGTGAACCAGGACTCCACGAAGACTGTCTTGGCCTCGAGCCCGTCCTCGCCCATCGTCGGCCAGCAGGTCACCTACACCGCCAGCCGTGACCGTGGTGTCGCCGGGGGTAGGGACTCCCACCGGCAGCGTGGTCTTCGCCGGCGATGGCCCGACCACGTACTGCACCTCGCAGTTGAGCAATGCCAACCCGCCGACTGCGACATGCACGAAGACCTACGCCGGAGCGGGGAATGACTCGGTCTCGGCCGCCTACGGCGGCGACACCAATGACCTCGGTTCGACGGGGACGGAGATGCCCGCTATCGGGAATGGACAACACAACGACGTCATCGGTTTCGGCCGACCCGCCCTCGCCCGTCGTCGGCCAGACCGTGACCCTCAGCGCCACTGTCGAGTGTCTCCGCGCCGGGCGCCGGGGTTCCCACCGGTTCGGTTTCGTTCTCGGGAGACGGGGCCGGCTGCACCGGAACCCTCTCCGAGGGCACGCCGGACATCGCCAGCTGCACCACGACGTTCCCGGGGACGACCTCCGGCCTGATCACGGCGACCTACGCCGCGGACACCGACGAGCGGGTTCGCTCGGGCACGACGACGGTCGCCGTCGTGCCGGCCTCCACGGCGACAACCGTGACGTCCGGCCCCTCGACTCCTGTCGCCGGGCAAAGCGTCACCCTCACCGCCACCGTGGCGGCGCAGGCCCCGGGCGCCGGCACTCCGACCGGCTCGGTCAGCTTCGCCTCGGGCGGCACTCCCCTGTGCATGGCTGATCTCGTCGACGGCTCCACCGACGCCGCCAGCTGCACCACGGTCTTTCCCGGCAGGTTCCTCGGGATCCATCACCGGAACCTACGGCGGCGACACCAACTTCAACGGGTCGAGCGGCACAACGAGCGTCACGGTCGGCATGGGCACCAGCGCGGTGGCCGTGACCTCGTCGGTCAATCCCGGCGTGCCGGTCAGGCGCTGACCTTCACGGCGAACGTGAGTGCGGTCGCTCCGGCCACGGGGACCCCGTCAGGTACCGTGACCTTCGCCTTCAGCGACCCCGCGCCCACCAAGGGCCCCGGCCACCTGGCCACGCCCAGCTGCGGCAACGCCGGCGCCAGCGCTGACACGGTGACCCTGAGCAACGGCAACGCGACCTGCACCATTTCGGGTCTCCTGGTCGAGCAATCGCCGCTCACCGTCACGGCCTCGTACGCAGGATCCTCGGGCTTCGCTGCTTCGGTTTCGTCGACCTTCACCGAGACGATCGGCAAGGCGCCCACCCAGGTGGCCATCACGCCAAAGCTCAACCCCACGGTGACCTCCAAGGCGGCGAGCTTCACCGCCTTCGTCACGGCCGCATCCCCTGGAGCGGGTGACCCGACGGGAACCGCCACCTGGACCATCACCAGCGCTTCTGGCGACGGTCATTCCGTGCAAGACGTCGAACACCACGGTGAACAAGAAGACCGGCAAGACGACGTGCGCGGTGGGACCACAGGAGCTCTTCGCCGCCGGCGGGCCCTACACGGTCAGTGTGGCCTATTCGGGTGACAGCAACTTCGTCACCTCCACGGGGAACTTCACGCCAGGACATTTCGCAGACAGGGTCCAAGACCAAGGTCGCAGTCAGTGCGCCCGCAGGTTCGGGCAGTCCCGCCTCCGTGACGGCCACGGTCACGGGGGTCCCGGCCAATGCAGGGACACCGACGGGCACGGTGACCTTCGCCGTGACGTCGGTCTCGGGCACGGCGATCGCGTGCGACACCAGCAACAGCGCCAGCCTCTCCTCGGGCACCGCCACGTGCACCATCAGCTCGGCGCTCGTGCTCGCCGGCTCGCCTTACTCGGTCGTCGCCACCTACAACGGTGACGCCAACTTCACGACCAGCGCTTCGAGCCCGAAGCCCATCCGCGTGCCCAGGTAGTCGATTCAGGCGGCGCCGTCGGCCTGCCGGCGTCGTCGGAACAGCCAGACCGCCGCGGCGAGGAGGCCGAGGCCCCCGACGATGGCGGCCGCAATGATCCAGGCGTTGGCGCCGGCGGGCTGTTCGGTCGGCACCGACGATGTTGTCGTGGCACGGAGGACGGTCGTCGTTGTGCTCGCGCTGGCGGTGGTCGTCGACGCAGTGAAGGCCACGACGCGGTTCGATGACGGTGCCAACAAGAGACCTTCTCCGATGGACGGGGTTGGAAAGTGATTGGCGGGGGCGCCGATGGTCGCGTGCTCCGTGACCGCGCCGGTGGACGGGTTAAGGCCGGAGAGGACACCGTTCGATCCGATGGTCCAGACGAGCCCGCCCGCCAGGATCGGAGGCCCGCCGCCGACCGATGATCTCCAGAGCAGCCTGAGGCCAGCGGGGGAGTCCGAGACCTGCACGGCAATCGGGCCGCTGAGGCAGGGCAGATAGACGGTCGAGCCCGCCACGGCCAGGCCTCCGTCGATGACCGTGCTGCAGGCGTTCGGCGAGCTGCTGCCTGTTGGCCACCGATGCCTCCCAGGCTTGTTGCTGAGCAGGAAGACGGTGCGTGACTTTGGAGGCGGCGACCACCTGCCCGTCGGCCAACAGCGCCGCGCCGGTCGAGAAGTCGAGATCTCGAGCGTTGTCGGACGCCCAGAGTCGAGGGCGCAAAGTACTGCTGCAGGGTCAGCGTGGGCGAGAACTCGAGCACTGCGTCGCTGTCGTCGTAGGCGTGGCTCGCCGAGGTGACCGACCCGTTGCCCGCCGTGACCCAGATGTTGCCGCTGGCGTCGACGACCGGGGCGGCGCCGCCCATCCAGATGGCGCCCTGGCTGTCCCCGGTGCCGAGTCGACGGCGAAGCGGCCGGCGTGCCGCCGGCCTCGGGCACTGACATGACCCACCCGTGGTAGGTCGAGCAGTCGCCGAAGTTGCCTCCGTAGCCGAAAACGACACGGCCGGCGTCGAGCGTCAGCCCGGTGCGTTGCAGGAGGGCGGCCGGCGTGGAGCCCGGCGGGTCGACGTTCTGGTTCACCTCGACCTTGCCGGTCGCTGTGCTCAGTCCGACCAACTGGTGGGCCGGTTTCCCGTTGAGCAGCTCATCGGCCACCACGAACACCTCGCCGCGCGCCACGTCGAGCACCGGCGTGCCGGTGATCCCAACCGTGGGAGAGATGTCGCCGCAGGGGAGCGACGATGAGGGAACAGGTGTCGCAAGGTGCGATGACCAGTCGATTGCGCCGTTGGTGCCGGAGAGGGCGTACACCGTGTCGTTCTCAGTGGCGACGAAGATCTTTCCCTGCGAGGCGAGCGGTTCCCCGTAGAGGTCACCGTCAAGGCTCGGAGAGGTCCACGCCGGCGAGGTGACGTCGACCGAGCTGATGCCCGTCGCGACGCCGGTCCCACGGGTCGCCGTGATAGACGGTCCAGGAAGGACCTGCAACCGGATGGGCGTCGAGGCGGCCAGCCGAGGACGCCGAGGGACGAACCGCTCCAGGCGAGTGCGGCGAGCAGCGTGGCGGGGGCAGCAATCCGATGCAGCGTCCGCCGCGCTCCGGAGGCACGACCCGGCTCCCTCGGTTCAGATCTCGCTGGTTCTGCCCCTCCGGCGCAGCGTGGAGTCGACGCCCACCGCGACCAGGAGGACGGCCGCGGTCAGCATGTCGGTCACCGCGGTGGTGACGTTGAGCAGTGCCAGCCCGTTCGTCAACGCGGCGATGACCAGTCCTCCCAGGACCGGATGGATCGGCTTGCCGTGCCCGCCGAACAGGCTGGCACCACCGATCACCGCTGCGGCCACCGCGTAGAGCACGTACGTCCCTCCGTCGAACCCGACGGAAAGCGATCCCAGGCGTGAGGCGTAGACCACGACGGCCAATCCTGCGACGAAGCTACAGAGTGCGAACGTGACGGTGCGCACCCGGGCCACGTGGATACCGGCGCGCCGGGCGGCCTCGGGGCTGGCACCGATGGCGTACATGTAGCGCCCGAGCCGGGTCCGGGCCAGCGTGAAGGACTGAATCACCACGACGACGACGAGGACCGGAATGACCCAGGGCACCCCTTGCACGGTGGTCAGCACGCCGCGGTTCAGGTTGCAGATGAAGACGAGCACGAAGCCTGCCACGGCGACGGCAGCGACCGTGGCCAGCGTGATGCCCAAGGGGGGCGCGCTCAGTCCCTGTGATCGCCGTCGGCCCGTCGTGAGGATGGAGGTCAACGCAAAGAGGCCCACGGCCACGATGAGCAGGATCCAGCCCGCGATCGGGGTCATGTTGCCACTCACGAGGTCGTCGATCACGCTGTTCGTGACGTTGATCACGCCGCCGGTTGCGCCCTTGTCGGTGTCGAAGACGTAGATCAGGACGCCCTGCCATCCCAACAGCCCTGCCAGTGTCACCACAAAGGACGGGATCCTGAGCCTGGTGATCAACGTGCCCTGGAAGGCGCCGATGACGAGGCAGGCGGCCAGGCCCACAATGAGGGCCGCCCACCACGGCCAATCGGCCGGCGTTCCCATCAGGGCCAGCGCGATGGCGGCACCCACCGCACCCACGAAGCCGACCGACAGGTCGATCTCGCTGAGAATGAGCGCATAGAGCTCGGCCATGCCCAGGAGAATGATGAAGGCCGCCTGGACGAACAGGTTGACGATGTTCGCGGAGCTGAAGAATGCGCTCGATTTCACCTCGAAAAAGACGCAGATGACGATGAGGCCGACGATGATCGGGATCGCACCGCTTTCTCCGCCGCGGATCCGCATCCACCAGGCGCGCAGATAGTCGCCGAGCGAGTCGGCCACGTCCGGTGTCAATGCGACGAGCGTTTCCGGTGCCATGGCGGAACCAAGGGCTGCTCCTGCGTTTGCAGGCTGGCCCGCAGGGCCAGTGCCCGAGGCCACCGGGTCGTCGACCTTGTCCGTCATCGTGCTTCCACCCCCGGAGCGTTGGCCCGCGTCGACTGACCCGTTGTCTGGTACTCGACCACCATCTGCGTATCGAAGTCGGATGCCGGTCCCTGTGCCACCAACCGGCCGAGGTAGAGGATTGAGATCTGCTCGGCCACGGCGAAGACGTCGATCAGGTTGTGCGAGACCATCATGACGGCGGTGCCCTGACTCGACAGCCGTTTGATCAGCCCGAGCACCTGCTCGGTCTGCGCCACGCCGAGCGCAGCCGTGGGCTCGTCCATGATGACGAGCTTGGCGGCGGAGAGGACCGCCTTGGCCACGGCCACCGACTGGCGCTGCCCACCGGAAAGTGACGCCACCGGCTGGCGGATGGACCGCACCGTCGTGACGTGGAGGTCGGCCAGCACCTCGCGGGCCTCGATCTCCATCGCGGTCTCGTCGAGGAGCCCGTGCCGCAGCTTCTCGTGCCCGAGGAACAGGTTCTGGACGATGTCGAGGTTGTCGCACAGCGCCAGGTCCTGGTAGATCGTCGTGATCCCGAGCGCCTCGGCGTCGTTCGGGCTGTGGATGTGGGCCGGCTTGCCCTCCCACAGGATCTCGCCCTCCGTCGGCTCCCAGAGCCCGGAGATGGTCTTGATGGTGACGGACTTGCCGGCCCCGTTGTCGCCGACGAGCGCAGTGATCTTGCCCGGCCGGAACGGAAAGGTTGACTTTGCTGAGGGCCTGGACTGCCCCGAACACCTTGCTCACTCCCCGGAGTTCCAGGAGCGGTGCAGCACCCTCGGTCATGTTGTAGGCCCCCATCGCGACGACGGCTCGAGTTCGGTCTGCTTCCAGCAGCCGACCCCCGCCCCGTCTCCGGGGACCGGGGGTCGGCCTGGAAGTTACTTCGTCTGGGCGGACATTACCCAGACCGGCGTGCCGGTCTGCCCACCGGTTACCCGGAGATGCCCGCCGCCGTGCAGTCGGACGCGTACTGCGCCGGCGCAGAGCTGCGATGCCGGGACGAAGTTGTCCTTGATGACCGTGGCGTTCATGTTCTTCGTGGTGACCCACGTCGGGCGTCAGGAGGACCGAGGGCACGCTGACGTTCGCCGTGGTGTCCTCGGTCTTGCCGTTGGCCAGCGATGCCGGCGGCTTCGCCCCTGCCCGCAGGTACAGCGCCAGCGCGACGGCGGACTGTGCCTCCAGGTAGATGGGCTTGTACACCGTGCCGCACTGGTAGCCGGCGAGCACGTTGTCGAGGCCGGTCAGCGTGGCGTCCTGTCCCGTGGTCGGGAACGTCTTGGGCTTCACGTGGAGCGACTGCAGGTACGTGATGATCGGAGCGCCGGTCTCGTCATTGGGGATCAGCGCCGAGTTGACGTTGTGGTGCGCCGTGAAGATGGCCTGGAACTCGGTCTCGGCCGTCGGCGGGTCCCACGTGCCGGCGGTGTGCGCCACGGCAGTCCACTTCTCGTCCTTGAAGTACGGGTTGATGACGCTGTCGTAGCCCTGTGCGAACAGGGTGGCGTTGTTGTCGGTCACCGCGCCGTGCATGACGACCACCTGAGGCTTGCTGATGTGCCAGGCGGAGACGCAGCTGACGAGGCCCTGGCCCATGACCTGGCCGACCTTCACGTTGTTGAAGCTCACGTAGTAGGCGCGGCTGCCACCGAGCGTCAGGCGGTCGTAGTCGATCACCTTGACGCCACGGGTCTTGGCGTAGCTCTCAATCTGCGTCCCCACGCCCGCGTCCAGAGGGTCGACCAGCAGCACCGTGGCACCGTTGGAGATGTCGGTCTGCGCGTCGGTCAGCTGCGTGGCGTCGCTCCCGAGCGCGTTCTGCACCACGTAATCGGACGAGCTCAAGCCGGCCGTCTGGAGCGCCTTCGTGATGTCCGGCTGGTCGAACTCGACATAGCGGGTCGAGCTGACCGTGTCGGGCATGATCGCGGCGACTTTGCCATGTCCGGCCGCGGCCAAGGACTTGAACTGCTTCATGAAGCTGAAGTTGTTGGTGAACGAACTGGTCGAGACGTTGGAAGGCCCGCTTGCGCGAACGGAGGCCGAAGCCCCTCCTCCTCCAACGCTCACCAGCGTCGCCGACAACACGAGGGAGAGCCCCCCGAGCATGCCTGCCCTGCTGCTGAAACGCACGTTGTCTCCTTATGGTCCTGGTCCGCCCCTTTGGGCGAGCCCCCTACTGACTGCGTTCTACCCGTATGTGACGGGTTGTATTGCAGTTTTGTTTCAAGTTCAAGAACCATACCGAGGTCTTCCGCGCGATGCTGGGCATTTCCTGTGAACATTTGTTCGGCTCTGGGATCGCGGTCGGATCGGCCGGCTCGAGATCCGGCTGCGGTCGGCGCGGGCCCAGGCGGCCGCACCCGACAGCCCGGCATCGTCGCCGAGGGTGGAGCGGACGATGGTGAGATCGCTCGGGTGGTGGCCGGGGCGCTGCAACACCATGTCGCGCAAGGGGCCGAAGAACGCGTCCTGTCTCCCCATCCCTCCACCGATGACCACCGTGCTCGGGGAGAAGGACATGACCAAGTTCGACACACCGGCGGCGCAGGCGGCGATGGCCTGCTGCCAGATGCGCGACGGCCCTTGGCTCACCGGCTGCCGCGCCGGCCTCGACGTCCTGTGAGCTGGCGGGGCCGAGGCCCGCTTCCAGAGCCTGTCGGGTCACGCCGCTGCCCGACCCCAGTTCCTCGACGGTGCTCGGTTCTCCGTCACGCCAGGCACGCCAGTCGATCACCACATGCCCGACCTCGGCCAGCGAGCGGCTGCCCCGGAGGAGTCGGCCACCGTTGACCACGCCGGCACCGATGCCCGTCGAGACCGTGAGGTAGGCGACGGCCGGGCTCTGCGCACCCGCGCCGAACCAGGCCTCGCCGACGGCCGCGAGATCGGCATCGTTGGCGATGCTGACGGGAAGATGGAGTTGCGCGCTCAGGCCGGTCGCCGACAGCTGGTCCGGCCACTGGGCCGGGAGGTTGGGCGCCCACAGGAACCGGCCGGCTTCGTAGTCGACTCCGCCGGGAAGCCCCACGACGGCATGGGAGGGTGACCCGTGTCCGTCCTCGGCAGCCATGGCGGCGACGAGGCTTGTGAACGCGGCCGGCACGTCCGACTGTGCGGGCGTGGGGGCGGAACGCCGCAGCAGAATTTCGCCCTCCGGGCCGACCAGGGCGGCGCGCATCTGCGTCCCGCCGACATCCGCCGCCAGGACAGGTCGCGTCATTCCCGGACCATCATGGCGTGCCAGTCTCGCTCGTGGTCGGCCGGTCGGTCGAGCCTGATCCCTACTCGGTCGCCTCGCCCGGACCGTATCCGGCCTTGCGCAAGAAACGCCGGAGGTTCGTCAGCTGTTCGGCATCAATGTCCTTGTGGCGCTGCGGGTCGAACGTCTCGCTCTCGTCGCCGAGCGTGACCAACACGTGGCCCTTGTGCGTCTCCTGCACCGTGCCCACCGAATTGAGCAGCGAAAGGACGGCATGCCATTCGATGTTGTGGCTCAGCGGGTGATTGAAGATCTGCGCCATCGTGTCCCGCTGATGGCTGTTCAGGTGCTCGGCCTCGCCCACGTGCGTTCCTCTCGTACTTCGGTCGGGCGAACAGCCCGCGGCGTCCATCCTGACACTTGTCGCGGTCCGCAAAGGTCCCGGTCGCACTGCACGCTGGTCACGGGCGGGCCGAAGGGGGAGACTTCGGGCGTCATGTCCCTGTTCCATGACCGCGTGGACGCCGGGCGTCCCCTCGCCGATCTGCTGCACGCGGCCGGAATGGGTGGAGACGAGGTCGTCGTGCTGGGGCTCCCCAGGGGAGGGGTTCCGGTCGCGTCGGAAGTGGCACGACGACTGGGAGCCCCTCTCGACGTGATCATCGTCCGAAAGCTCGGCGTCCCTTCCGAGCCTGAGCTGGCGATGGGCGCCCTCGGGGAAGACGGCGTCCGGGTGGAGAACGAGCGTGTCATGGTGTCGGCGGCGCTCTCGGGCTCCGATATCGGGGAGATCGTGCGACGGGAAGAGGCGGAACTCGTGCGACGAGCCCGGCAGTATCGAGAGGGTCGCCCTCGCCTCGACCTGCAGGGGCGCTGCGCCATCATTGTGGACGACGGGATCGCCACCGGCTCGACCGCTCGTGCCGCCTGCCGTGTCGCTCACGCGCACGGCGCGGCGCGCGTCGTGCTCGCCGTCCCGGTGGCGCCGAAGGCCACTGTCCTGGCGCTGCAGGACGAGTGCGACGACTTCTTCTCCGTCGCCAGCCCTGAGAGCTTCTTCGCCGTGGGCGAGTGGTATGACGACTTCTCGCCGACGTCGGACGCCGAGGTCGTGGAGTTGCTGCGGAATGCTCAGTTGTAAGCTGAAGGTCACAGCGTTCGAGGCACCTCCTGCCGTCGTGATGACCACCTGGGCCGACGCTGACGTCGAAGGAGGCACGGTCACCGTGCAGGTGCTCTGGGCCGGGCAGCTCGTCGGCGCCACTTGCCCGTTGAAGGTCGCCACAATCTGACCGTTGGTGCTCAGGAAGTTGGATCCGGCAATCGTCACGCTCTGCCCGGCCGAGCCGCTCGAGGGGCTCAGGGACGAGATCACGGGCGGGCCGCTCGGTGCCACGGCCGCGGTCGACGAGGTGGTCGTGGAGTTGGGAGTGGGGCGGGGGAGGATTTGTCGTCGAGGACGGCGCAGGGGCGGAGGTGGCCGTCCGGCTTCCTCCGTCGGCGCGCGGGCTGGTGGACGGCTGGTGGGCCGGTGCGAGCTGTCGTTTGGGCGGAGCCCGTGGCCGAGGGAGGCGAAGTGGCTGGACTGGCGATCAATGAAACCAGCAGGGCAATTGCCGCGGCCACCACCAGGGCACCGACCGCGGCGACAGAGCGGATCAGCCAACGGCTCGGACCGGCGGCAGGCGGCCTCCCGGCCGGGGCAGCTGGGGGCCTGCCGGAGGGGCGGCCCGGCTGGGTGACCGGCACCGATACCGGTGGGCCCGTAGGCCCGGTGGAGGCTTGTTCTCGAAACGTCGGGGGAGGCGGCGGAGGCGGGGAGGGGGGAGTGGGGCGATACCTGCTGACTCGCGGGCGCGCCGCACGGCGCTCTCCATAGCCCCTAGGGCGCGTTGACCCGGTGATCCCGGGGGCGGCTCAGCCGCGTGCTCGTCTGCCATGGGATCCTCTGACGCGTACTGTTCCCCGAACGGTCGGATCCATTCGCGACATAGCATTACGCCAGTTCACTCAGGAGACACTGATGCGATCTGACCTCATCTCCAGGCCGCGCCTTTCGCGACCAGAGCAGCCCTCGGCCGGTGATCACACCCCCGGTGGCGGGGTGGCGACGGCAGTCGCCCCCCTCCTCGTCCATTTCTTCGGCGGCCCGCCGCCGGTGCGATTCGAATTCTGGGACGGCACCGCACTCGGACCGGCGAAGGGCGACACCCTGCAGGTGCGCTCACCCGATGCGATCCGGCGCTTGCTCTGGTCGCCTGGTGAGCTCGGGCTGGCCCGGGCTTTCGTCATGGGGGACATCTCCTTCGAGGGCGACATCTTCGACCTTCTGGCCGCCCTCCACGCAGCGTCCCCGGATCGCATCGGCGTGGGCTCTCGCTTGCCCTGGCAGGCGATGCAGGCGGCACGCCGTCTGGGGGTCATCGGACGCCCGCTCCCGCCCCCGCCGGAGGAGGCCGCGCCGCGGGGCCGGATGCACTCGCGTGGGCGCGACGCCCAGGCGGTGCAGCATCACTACGACGTCAGCAACGACTTCTACGCCATGGTCCTGGGTCCGGCCATGACGTATTCCTGCGCGCGTTTTGCTCCCGGGGTCGAGACGCTCGAGGAGGCCCAGGAAGCGAAGCACGACCTCGTCTGCCGCAAGCTCGGACTGGCCGACCGGTCCGGGCAACGAATCCTCGATGTCGGTTGCGGCTGGGGGAGCTTCGCCCTGCACGCGGCCAAGCGCTACGGGGCCCGCGTGGTGGGGGTCACGCTGAGCCCGGCTCAGGCCCGCTGGGCCCGCGATCGGGTCGACGCCGCCGGTTTGGGCGGCCAGGTCGACATTCGGTTGCAGGACTACCGGGACCTGCGTGACCCACCGTTCGACGGCATCGCCTCGGTCGGCATGTTCGAGCACGTCGGTTCGGCCAAGAGCGCCGAGTACTTCGCCACGATGCGCCGGCTGCTCGGGCCCGAGGGCCGACTGCTCAACCATGCGATCTCGAGTGTGGGCGGGTCGCGCATCGGCCCCCGGACGTTCATCGGACGCTATGTGTTCCCCGACGGCGAGCTCATCGACGTGGGCCGGACCGTGCTCATGATGGAGCAGGCGGGGTTCGAGGTGCGCGACGTGGAGTCGCTGCGGGAGCACTACGCCAAGACCCTGCGCGCCTGGGTGGCGAACCTGCATCGGCACTGGGAGACGGCCGTGGCCGACGTGGGGGTGCGGCGGGCTCGCGTCTGGGAGCTCTACATGGCCGCTTCGGCCAACGGGTTCGACGACGGGGGGATCTCCATCCATCAGGTGCTGGGTGTCGTCCCGGGGCCGGACGGCAGGAGCGGCATGCCATCGACGCGCCGCGCCTGGGGCTGAACGCCTGACCCGGGTGTGGTGGCGGCCGCCGCCGGTACTCTGAGGGCCGTGTCGCCGGGCCACCAGATCGTCGTCTGTGATGGTGACGAGACCGGGCAGGAACTGCTGGACGAGGCGCTGCGGGTGCTGGACCCCGGAGTGCTCGGATTCGACCTCGAACTGGTCCGGTTCGACCTCTCCCTCGGGAATCGCCGAGCGACCGGCAACGAGGTCGTCCGCCAGGCCGCCGCCGCCATGCGGGAGACGGGCTTGGGGCTGAAGGCGGCCACCATCACCCCCGAGACGACGGGCGACGTCGGCAGTCCCAATCGCATTCTGCGGGAGGGCGTCGGCGGATCGGTCATCGTGCGGACGGGACGGCGTATCCCGGGCGTGGCCCCACCGGCCTCGGTCGTCCACCCGATCGTGGTCGTGCGCATGGCCGTGGGCGACGCCTACGGGGCCGAGGAACACCGCACCGGCGATCCCGGGACCATGGGGGAGCAGGCGTGGCGGACCGAACGCATCGATCGCTCGGTCTGCCGGTCCGTGGCGGAATTCTCCTTCCGCACGGCCGCCCAGACGGATGCGTGCGTGTACGGAGGCCCGAAGTGGACCGTCTCCACCGTTTACGAGGGGATGTTGAAGGAGGAGATGGATGCCGCCGCCGCCCGCTATCCGGACGTGCCCTACCGGCCCACGCTGATCGATGCCGCCTATGCGGGACTGCTGACGGAGTCCAACGCGACGCCGCTGGTGGTCCCCGCCCTGAATCGGGACGGCGACTGCCTTTCGGACCTGGTGCTGGCCCTCTTCGGCTCCATCGCCGGAGCCGAGTCCGTGTTGTTGGCCCTGGACGACGATCTCGAACCCGTCGTGGCCATGGCGGAGGCACCCCACGGGACGGCGCCGTCCCTCATGGGCAAGAACGTGGCCAACCCGATGGCGATGCTCCTCGCCTGTGCCGCCGTGCTCGACCATGCGGCTGGAGGGGACGCCGTGGTGGCCAGGGCGGCCGCCGCCATCCGCCTGGCCACGCTGGGCGCGGCGGCGGACGGGATTCGGACCTTCGATCTGGGCGGAGAAGCCTCCACGTCTGACGTGGTCGACGAGGTCCTCCGCCGCCTCCGCATCGAACTCCGGGCCTGATCGATCCATCCGCTCCCGAAACGGGGTTTGCCCACGCCCCGAGCGGGGAAAAGATTCGTCTGAAGCGCCCAACCTGGCCAGGGGGCTGGCGCCCCGGGAAGGACACCGGACGAGGGGGGTCCTCGGGTTCAGGCCCGAGGAAGCTTCAGCCGGTGCCGCCCCGGAGAAGGTGATGCGGCGTACGGCGCGTGGCTCGTGGGCCGAGCGTGCCACGTATCGGTATGTGTCGTCGTCGCAACGGTCGCAGTGCTCGTGCGATTGCGCGGTGCAAACGCGACGGCGTGCCGGTGGTGCGCGTCAGCCTTTGCGATGTTTCATGCGGTGTTGCTGCGTCCCGACTCCGGATTGCTGTGCGGGCTGCTCGCAAAGGATGCCGCCGACGCAAGAGATCGCACTCCTCCACAGGTTTCCCTGTGCATGTGGATTTCTTACGAAAAAGGGAGAAATCGGGTTCTGCCGGGGTCAGGACAGGCCGAGTGGCGCGAAGAGATCTCCATCCTTCTCAATGCGACGCAGGACGTCGTCTGTCTCGAAGCGGAGAATGTGCGGGTCGTTCTTCGCGGCGCACCGCTGCACCTCAGCGGGGCTCACGGGTGTCGAAACCGTTGGTGTCGGCATCGCCCGGACCGAATAGACGGCGACGGTCGTCTTGGCCGAGTGGTTCTGGCTCCAGTCGATGAGGACGCGACCTCGGCGCAACGACTTGCGCATGTTGGAGACGACCAACTCCGGGTGATCGGACTCCAGCTTGCGGGCGATCTCATGGGTGCGGTCCCGCAGGCTGTCCCATGTCGTTTTCGGGCCGACCGCCGCATAGAGCTGCAGGCCCTTCGACCCGCTCGTCTTGGCGTACGACTCGATTCCCTGCTCCGTCAGTTCGTCCATGACGTATCCCGCCACGACACAGCATTCGACGATGGACGTGCCCTCGCCGGGGTCGAGGTCGAAGACCATGTGGTCCGGCGGGGCGGGGAGCTTGCGGCGGCGACCGACGTGCCACAGGGGCACGTGGAGCTCAATGGTCCCGAGGTTGGCCGCCCAGGCCAACGTCGGCAGGTCGTTGACCATGGCGTAGGGGATGACGTCCTGCCCGTCGCTGGCCGAGACGTCCACCGAAGGCACCCACTCCGGCGCGTGCGACGGGATGTGCTTCTCGAAGAAGGACTTGCCCTCGACCCCGTCGGGGAACCGCTTCATGGTCAGAGGTCGCTCGCGAAGGTGCGGCAGCATGACCGGGGCGACGCGCACGTAGAAGTCGATGAGCTGACCCTTGGTGAACCCGCTCTGTGGAAAGAGCACCTTGTCCAGATTCGAGACGGAGAGCTCCCGGCCACCGATCGTCGTCCGCGTTGACTTGGCCATCACTGCTCCACCACGACCTCTGCCGGCGACTTGTCGGGTCGCAGGCCTCGCCACGTGGGGTGGCGCAGTCGGCCGGCCGTCGTCCATTCGCCGAACTCGACTTCTCCGACCAGCTCGGGACGCACGAAGTGGGCCGCGCCGGCATCGCCACTCGGGAGCGCGTTGACGAACGGGTTCTCCTTCGTGGCCAGCGGCTTGAGGTCGTCGAGGAGTTCGGCGCGCGCACGGGCGCTGAACCCGGTTCCGACCTTGCCGACGTAGCGCAGCCCGCCGTCTTCGGGGATCCCGAGGAGGAGGGCGCCGAGGCTGTCGCGGCGCTCGCCGCGCCCGTCGGTCCAGGCCCCCAGGACGACCTCTTGCGTGCGAAAGGACTTGACCTTCGTCCAGTCGGGACTGCGCCGGCCGGGTCGATAGGCCGACGACCGTCGCTTGGCGACGACACCCTCGAGGCCGTTCTGGACGGTCGCGTTGAGGATGTCCTGGCCGGAGACGTCCCGGAAAGAGTCCGTCGTGATGAAGGTCTCACCCGCGAGATGCAGCGATTCCAACTGCTCCCGGCGTTCGTCGTAGGTGGCCGCCAGCAGCGAATGGCCGTCGAGATAGAGAAGGTCGAAGGCCACGAAGGTGACAGGGTCCGAGAGGGACCGACGTTTCGCCTCGCGCTGGTTCGACACGTGCATGCGCTGCTGCAGCCTCGAAAAGCTCGGTCGGCCGTCCTCGCCCAGCGCCACGATCTCGCCGTCGATGATGCACGTGGTCAGTCCGAGGAACTTTCCGATGTCGGCCAACTCCGGGAAGGAGACGGTGACGTCGAGATCGTTCCGGCTGTGGGCCCGCACACGTCCGCCTTCGACGAAGAGGATGGCGCGGACTCCGTCCCACTTGATTTCGAAGGCCCAGTCCTTGCTGTCGGCCGGGAGCTGTCCCGACACGGCCAGCATGGGCTTGATGGAGTCGGGCAGCGCATCGGCTCGGGTGGAGGCGCCGTGCCGGTGGATCATCCAGTCGCGGTCCTTCGTCTGGAAGAGCACGAAGCTCCCGGTGGCCTTGGCTCCGTGCAGCACGAACTTGACCTCGGAGTCCGTCCACTTCTCGACGTCGTAGTGGCCGGTGTCCCAGATCGCTCATGCGGCCGCCGCCGTACTCGCCCTGGGGGATCTCGCCCTCGAAGGTGGCGTACTCCAGGGGATGGTCTTCGGTGTGCACCGCCAGGTGGTTCTTCTCCGGCGTCTCCGGGAGGCCCTTGGGGAGGGCCCACGAGGCCAGCACGCCGTCGCGTTCGAGCCGGAGATCCCAGTGGAGAGCCCGCGCGTGGTGCTCCTGAATCACGAAGCGCTGCCGCGAGGGCGTCTTGGGTGATCGCTCGCCCATCGGCTCGGGCGTCTTCTTGGGATCCCGCTTGGCGCGGTAGGTGTCGAGCTTCTTCGTCTCGCTTCCACTGCGTCGACCCGTGGACCCTGGCGTCACCGGCCACCACCGTACCCACAGTGTCGGTTGCCCGTTGCAACACGGGGTATGAATGAACGAACGCTGATTGGGGAGGGAGAAGGCTCTTGGCGACGGAACTGAGTTCACTCCGGCGTGGTCGCCGGGCTTGGTGTGAGCGGCGGGACGCTGATGAACGTCGTTGAGCGGCTGGCCCGAAGAGCGGACAAGGCGCAACAAGGCGTCCGGCCTGTTGCCTTCGCGGTCGGCGTCTTCAAGAAGTTCGGCGACGACCGAGGCGGGTCGCTGGCCGCGTTGCTCACCTTCTACGGGTTCCTGTCGTTGTTCCCGCTGCTGCTCCTTCTGGTCACGATCCTGGGGTTCTTCAGTGGCTCGGAGCACTCGTTCGTCCAACGGGTCGAGAACTCGGCCTTCTCCCAGTTCCCGGTCGTCGGGACGAAACTGAGCACCAACATTCACGGCTTGCAGGGTCGCAGCATCTTCGGTTTGGTCGTCGGGATCCTGTTCGTGCTGTGGGGCTCCCAGGGCGCACTGCAGACCGCGCAGTACGCCCAGGCGGAAATCTGGAACATTCCGGGCGTGAACCGCCCGAACTTCTGGGCCCGGCTCGGCCGGACCGGGCTCATGATGGTGGTGCTCGGCTTGTTTCTCCTGGCCAGCACCGTGCTCGCCGGCCTCGTCACCATCGGACACCACGGCGGGTGGGCCGTCGTCGGCGCGGTGGTGGTGTCGCTCGTCGTGAACGTCGGCCTGTTCGTCGTCGCCTTCAGGCTGCTGACCCCGAAGCAGATCCCCTGGAGCGACATGGTGCCGGGCGCCATCGTCGGGGCCGCGGGGTGGACCGCGTTGCAATATGTCGGTGGCGTCCTCGTCGAGCACTCACTGCGCAACACCAGCAAGGAGTACGGGACCTTCGCGCTCGTCCTCGGCCTCATCAGCTTCCTCTACCTGGCGGCGCAGGTCACCCTGTACGCCGCCGAGGTCAATGTGGTCCACGTCCGGCACCTCTGGCCCAGGGGCATGGTCCAGCCTCCGCTCACCGACGGCGGACAAGGAGGTGCTGTCTTCCATTGCGCTGGAGGGAAAACGGAGGCCTGAGCAGTACGTGTCGACCGGCTTCCGTGCCGAGGAGGGCACGGCCTGGAGAGTCCCCCGAAACGTCCTAGCGCCCTTCGGCGGGCCTCTCCCGTTTCTCCGTTGCTCCCCTGGGTATCGGTTTCCCCAGGGCCGCCGTGCGTCGGAGGGAGTTGGGATGTCGATCGGACTACGCGCTGTCGGGATTGGGACGGTCCTGGCTGTGGTCGGCGCCCTGCTCCTCGGATGGCGGCATCAACGGACGCCCGGCCCGGTGGCGACGGTGCGGCCGGAGTCGGGCGTCGAAGAAGGCATCTGACGATGCTGCTCTCGAGGCCGAAGAACAGGCAGAGCGAAGCGCCTGGCCGCTCCCTGCTGGCGGACCTCGATCTGCGGCAGCTTTTCAGCACCCTCCCGGTCACCCCTGTGCCTCGGGTGGAAGGCCGGTCCGATTGCGGGGAGCTCGCCTTGCAGGCGGTCCGGCGCGTCGCCAGCCTGAATTCGGAAACGAGGGCTGCGGTCCCGTAATGTCCTGACGGTCGCCGCGGCCGGTCCGCGGCAGGGGATGGGGGCCATGCCGATACAGGTCGAACAACTCATTGAGACCGCGGTGGCGCGGGCGGGATCAGACGATTTCGGCGATGAGACCTGGCGGGAGGGACTCGACGTCCTGGTGGACTCCGTCACGAGGGAGTCTGCGCTCAACGAGCTGGGTGAGAGCGTCATGACCGACCAGATCGTGGGCCTCCTGGTGAACCGGCTCGAAGTGGAGCAGTGGTTCGCCCGGCACCCCGAGATCGACGAGCAGGAGATCGTGGCACCCCTCTTCGGGCTCGGGCTCCCTCGCACGGGCTCCACCGCCTTGAGCTTCCTTCTGGCCAGCGACACCACCAGGCGCTCGCTGCGCACGTGGGAGGCCGGGAAACCGTGCCCGCCGCCCGAGACCGCGACCGAGCACACGGACCCGCGCATCGCCGCCACGCAGGTGGACATCGACATCACCAACGAGATGTTCCCCGGCTTCGAGGGAATGCTGCCGACGGCGGCGACCGGCCCGCAGGAGTGCATCCTCTTGATGGCCCTGGACTTCCGGTCGCAGGTCTTCGAGGGCATGGCCAGTATCCCCTCCTACAGCGCCTGGCTCCTCTCGTGTGACATGGAGCCCGCCTACCGCTACCACCGGCGTGTCCTGCAGCTGCTGCAGTGGCACTGCCCGCCGGAGAGGTGGTGGCTCAAGACGCCGGCGCACATGCACTCGATCGATGCGCTCAATCGGGTCTATCCCGATGCGCGGTTTGTCATGACCCACCGCGACGTCGGGAAGGTACTGCCTTCGGTGTGTGCCGTGTTCGAGGCGCTGTCGAACATCTTGACCACGAGGCCCGATCCTCTGGCGATCGGCGCCCACAATTCGGAGCTCTGGCGCTATTCGCTGCAGCGCCTGATCGATTTTCGGGACAATGGCAACGACGACCGCTTCTTCGACGTGTCCTTCGGGGAGGTCCAACGCGAGCCCCTGACCGCCGTGGCGAAGCTCTACGCCGAGCTCGGCGACGATCTCAGCGTCGATGCCCGTCAACGCATGCAGGACTGGTGGGCGGAGAGCTCGAAGGAGCGCTCCGGGCCCCACACCTACAAGGCCGAGACCTACGGGCTCGATCCGGCGACCATCCGCGAGCAGTTCGGGTTTTACTACGAGAGGTTCGACGTCACCCTGGAGGGCTGAGGAGCGTCGGCGTCCTCAGGTCGCTTGCGGCTTCACCGCAGCTTCCAGGCGCTCAATCAGATCGGCAAGATCTTTGAGGCCACCCTGGGTGTGGATGTCCAGTCGATCGAGAATCTGGACGGTGTCGTCATAGGTGTGTTCCGATCGGGCGTCGCTGGCCTCGCTCTGCACGTTCTGGCCCACCATGATCACCGACAGCAGTACCAGCTGCAGAAACGTCTGGGCGATCCATGCGATGAGACCTTCTCCTCCGGGCTTCAAAGCCGGCCGCAATCCGATCAGAGCCAGAACGGCGAAGGCGTACGCACACCACATCGATCCCACGATGTTCGTGAGAAAGACGGCGATCTTGGCGTTGATGCCGTCCGCTCTCTTGACCTGTTCGTTCAGTGCCGCGAAGACTGATTGCGTTCTTGATGTGACGGCGTGTTTTGACCGGCGGTGCGATATGGATGTCACTCATTGCGTCCTCCTTCTGGGTCGTCAGACTCTCCCATGCACAGAGGCTCCGAGCGTGAATGAACGCGGTGTGCGGGCTTCCTTGGGGTGACCCGGTGGACGGCGCCCGCGCGGACTCGGGTCAGTGTCGCGTCCGTGACCGCATCGCCGATCCGCCGTGTCGAAGGGCGGTTAGCGACGACCTGCTGCCAGGTGGCGCTCGTACGAGCGCACGATGTCGGCGAAGACCTGTTCCTCGTCCTGTTCCCCGTTGATCTCGAGGACCAGGTGGCGCGCCCGGTAGAACGTCAGGAGCGGCTCGGTCTCGACCGCGTAGACCTCGAAGCGATGCGCGACGACCTCCTCGCCGTCATCACTCCGTCCTTCATGTCCCGCTCGGGCCAGAAGGCGCCGTCGCAGTTCCTCGCGGGCGACCTCGAGGTGGATCACGGCCTCGAGTTCGATGCCGCCGACCTGCTTCGTCAATTCGTATGCCGCCTCGGCCTGGCGCAGGTTCCGAGGAAAGCCGTCGAGCACATAGCCGCCGTTGCGACTGGCCTCAATGATCGGCTCAGCCAACATGGTGAGGATCAGCTCGTCGGGCACGAGATCTCCGTGCCGCAGGTCGTCGGATGCCTGCATCCCGAGCTCTGTGCCCGCGTTCACCTCGTGGCGCAAGAGCTCCCCGCTCGACAGATGGGCCACCCCATAGTGAGCGGCCAGCTTCTCGGCCTGCGTTCCTTTGCCGGCTCCCGGCGCGGCGACCAACAGCACTCGCATCGGGTGACCCTACCGCCGCTCTCGGCCGTCTCGAGTGTCCCCGACGGTCTCTCCGCCGATCGTCAGGGAGCGAGCGGGTTGTTTGCCGTGTTGAAAGCGGCCAGCGAGTCGGCGGCGTGAACTGGGCCCGAGCGGAGCGCCCCGGCGAAGTCGATGGCAGCGGCAGGGCCGGGGGCCTGAATGGCGTAGCCCTGCCCGGCGTCGCACCCGAGCGCGGCCAGACGCTCAATGAAGTGCAAGCCGTTCGATACCTTCCGCGACGACGCGCAGGCCCAGGGCGTGCCCGAGATCGATGATGGAGCGGACGATGTCCTCGTCCCGCCCGCCCGTCTCCTCGCTTTGGAGGCGCGAGGTGAAGGTGCGGTCCAGCTTGAGCTCGCCGACGGCCAAGTCGTTCAGGTGGGAGATGGAGGAGAAGCCCGTTCCGAAGTCGTCGATGGAGACCAGGATGCCCGAGTCGGTCAGGCTCTGGATGACCCGCTTGGAGCGGGTGACGTCGGCCACGACCATCCCCTCGGTGATCTCGAGAACCAGGGCGTCGGTCGGCAGCCCGCCTGCGCCAGCAATGCGCCGACTCGTCGCGGCAGGGACGAATCCAAGAGGTCGGTGGCCAGCAGATTGACCGCCACCGCGGCCCGGTGCCCGTCGTGCCACCAACGGGCGCAGTCGGCGACCGCCTCTTCGAAGACCCAGGTGGCCAGGGAGTGGATCAGCCCGCTCTCCTCGGCCAGCGCCAGCAGGTGCTCGGGCGGGATGAGTCCGAGAGTGGGATGGGGCCAGCGCAGAAGCGCTTCGACCGTGAGGACCTCGCCCGTCCGCAGGTCGATCTCGGGCTGGTAGTGCAGGGCCAGGGAGCCGTCGGCCATGGCGACCCGCAGGTCCTCGATGAGCTCGAACCGGTCGCCCTCGTCGTCGAGCGCCGCCTCGTAGACGTCGAAGGAGCCCCGCTCGTTCTTGGCCCGGTACATGGCGATATCGGCGCAGCGGATCAGCTCATCGGCGCTCGTGGCGTGTTCGGGCGCCAGCGCGACGCCGATGCTGGCGCCGACATGCAGGCTGGCGGTGCTGACGTCGATGGGCTCCTGCAGCAGGGTCGTGATGCGTCGCGCCACCGTTGTCGCCTTGTAGGCGTCGGCCCCGTACAGGACCACGGCGAACTCGTCGCCGCCCAGGCGCGCCACGAGGTCGTTGCGACGGACGACCTGTCGTATGCGCGGTCCGATCTCACGCAACAGCGCGTCCCCGGTCTGGTGCCCGAAGGAGTCGTTGATCTCCTTGAAGTGATCGAGATCGATCAACAGGAGGGCCAACCCGCTGGCCTGGGTGCCTCCCTCGGGCATTCCGGCCAGGGCCCGTTGGAGCTCGTCCAACAGGCGACGACGGTTCCCCAGCCCGGTGAGGTCGTCGGTTGTCGCCTGCTGCTGTTGCGACACGTTGAGGGCCCGCTGCTCACGCAGTGAGACGGCCATGCGTGTCGCCGCGACGATGATGGTCGCGCCGGCAAGCCCGAGGGCGATGGCGTTCACCCGGCCCAGGTTGCCCAGCACCAAGAGGACGGGGCAGGCCACCAACACCAGCGCCAGGATGGCCATCCGCGGTGCCTTTTCGGCCAGCGGCGAGCGTTGGCTGAGGCGGGGGCGGAGCCACAGTGAGCCGGTCATGGCCACCATGCCCGCCGGCACCAGGAGGTCCAGTGGGGCTCCGGACGCGAGCGCGCTCGGGGAGAGTTGGTGCAGCGACACGATGCCTCCGAGAGCCAGCAGTGCGCTCCCGAGGGCGAACAGCGAGGGTGCGACCGGGGTGCCGCGGGGCGAGGACGACGACGCCGAGGGCAAGTGCGAAGAGAGCGACGTCGCCGACGGGATAGGCGAGACTGACCGCGGCGGAGGCTGGCTGAACCACTGAGGCGCACGACGCTGTCGAATGCGAACGCGGAGCAGATGGCTGCTGCGCCCAGACCGGCCACGGCGGCATCGAGCCAGGCGCTCGTCCTTCGTTGCTCGAGCTCGGGACCCACCAACAAGAGCAGTGCCACGGCGGCCAAGGGGTAGAAGAGGAGGGAGAAGAGGTCGGCCACCGAAGGGGTCGTGGGCGGCGATTCGAGGGCCCAGGCGATACCGCCCAGAGCCCAGGCGAGCAGCCCGGCGCCGAGCGCCAGCGAGGCTCTGCGACCGTTGTGCCTGGTGAGCGCCCGCCCGAAGCACGCCAACGCGAGCGCGAGGGCCACGGTGACGGCGAGTGGCCGGAGCTGGCCGGCGTTGCGGGTGAGCAGGGAGACGGCGCCGAGCAGGAGGAGGGCGACCCCTCCCAGGACGAGATCGCGCCTCGTCCAGGGGGCGTCAGCCGATTCCCTTCCTCCACCCGCCCTCTGCAACGCCACGTTGTGAAATCGGCGTTTCAAGGGTGCCGCTTGACCGAGACCGTGCTGTGACGAGTGTCCAATTCTCGTAGACACAGGGTCCGGTGACGCCGGAATCGAGTGAGGCCGGCCAGGGGCGGCTCAGCCGCAGTTACGGCATTCGCCCACTCCCGCCCTGGTCAAAGGCCCATTCGGCGCTCTGGAGCGCTTCGGTACGGTCAGGCGTCCATGGAATAGATCAGGTTGACGATCGTCTTGTAGTACTCGGGCCCGACGGTGTCCGTGGCGTAGGAGACGAAGACCAGGGGCAGGTTGTCCGGATCCCGTCCCCGTATGAGCTCGGAGGCGGCGTCGTCGATGTGCCGACGCTCGGTGAAGTGGTCGCCGCTGCGCAAGGCGGCCTCGATCCGGTCGAGCTCGGCCAGCGCTCCCACGTTGAAGGTGATGGAGCGCAGGCCGAGCGACTGCTGGCCATGGCGCATCTGATGCAGGCTGCGGGTTTCGCGCAGGAGGAGGACGGGTGACGTCGGAGAGGTTCCGCCGAGAACGGCGACCCCGTCCCCCTCGGCGATGACGCCGAACGGGCCGAGCCGCTGGTAGAAGGCGACCGAACGCTCCAGGTCGGAGACGGCGATCAAGGTGGAGCGGAGAGTCCAGGGCTGTACGGCGGGATCTGTCGGCACGTTCTTCCTCCGTGAGTCTGGAGGTCCTCCTGCAGCCACGGAAGGACCCTCGCGGCCAGGTTATCCCTGGACACCCTGCGGCCACCGGGGCCACCGCGCCCGCCCCATCGCCGTCGGCCCCGTCGAGGGCGGCCAGGAGCTCGTCACCCCAGCGCTCCAGCCGGACGGGCCCCACCCCCTTGCACCGGGCCAGCTCGGCCAGGGTGTTGGGGCGGCTCGTCGCGATGCCGACGAGCTCGGCGTCGTTCAACACGACGTACGCCGGCACCGACGCGCTCTTCGACGCCGTGGAGCGCCATTCCCGGAGCGCCTGCACGTACTTCTCGGCGGGATCCGGGGACTCGTCGGCCTGTCCCGGCGGGACGAGTCGCATGGTGGTTGCCTGCACCCGCACCTCCGAGCCGAAGGGCACCCGGAGCCGGGCGCTCCCCACCTCCACGATGGCCGCCGCCTCGGTGACGTCGACCACCGTCCCCGAATGGCCTCCATGCTCGAGCGCCAGCCCGATGACGGCCGCGACGACGGGTGTGGTCGGGCCCGGCCGCGGGGGAGTGGCACGTGCGCCGCGCCGTCCCGGCGGCGATTGACCACGAAGCCGGCTGCAGCAGGGCGGCCGACCGGCTGGTCGAAGAGTCTGCCGGGGCGCGGGCCTCCCGCCGCGTCCGCAGGACAGGGGTGTGCGCCCTGCTCCCCGTGAGCTCCGCCACGAAGGGCGAGGGCTCTTGCCGCGTCGGCCAGGACGAGGACCTGGCGGATGGCGCGCGTCAGCGCCACATGGAAGACGCGACGTTCGCCCTCCTCGTCGTCACTCAGCCGGTGCGGGAAGAGGCCCTTGGACGCGCCGTAGACGATGACGTGCTCCCACTCCCGGCCCTTGATCTTGTGGACCGTCGACAGGTGCACCGACGGCCCCTCGAGAGGTCGTCTGCCGAGGGCGTCCCGCAGCCACGACTCGAAGGAGGTGACGTCGGGGTGGAGGGCCGCCAGCGACTCGAGGGCCAGGAGATCGTCGGCATGGGTCGACCGGTCCGCCTCGCGCCGGGACGAATCGAGCACGTCCATGGTCTCGCCGAGGCCGACGTCGGCACGGACAGCCCGGACGGCGGCCGCGCTCGACGTGCGGCAGGCGCCGGCCACGGCGTCGATGGAATCGGCGTAGTCGGTGAGCTTGGAGACGTCGCGTCCCGACAGGCGCCCGGCCAAGCGCCTGATGTCCTTGACGGAGGTCACGGCCCGTTCCGACAGCATTTTGGTGACATTGGGCGCAATCCCTCGCGAGGGACGACGGATCGTCTGGGCGATGTCCTCCCGCCGGATCGCATCCGGTGACTGCCCCATGCGCAGGTAGGCGAGGGTGGTCGCGATGCCCGTGCGCCTGCAGCACGTCGGGGCCGAGAGGCGCGTTGCTCGGGATGCCCGCCTCGGAGAGGGCGACCTGGACCGGGAGCAAGGTGGAGTTCACCCTCGAGAGCACGGCGATCTCGTTGTTCGTGACGCCCCCGTCACGCCAGGCCGAGACGGCGGCCACGGCGGTCTGTGCCAGGAGCTCGGCCTCGGTCTCGATGACGGCGACGGGGCCATGCGCACGGAGGGGATCGCCGAAGTCGGGAAGGTCATCGGTGCTCCCGGCCGGTGTGGTGATCGTCTTGGTGATCCGTGCCGTGTTGTAGGAGAGCACGTGCGTGGCCGCGGTCACGATTGCCGGCGGGCATCGGTAGTTGACCTCGAGGGCGTACGCCCGCGCCCCGGCGAAGTAGTCCTCGAAGTTGATCAGGTACTCGGGGGTCGCTCCCGCGTAGCCGTAGATGACCTGGTCGTCGTCGCCCACGCCGAAGGTGTCGTAGGCCGGCGCGCTCAGCAGCCGGATCAGCAGCATGTGGGCGGGGTTCAGGTCCTGGAATTCGTCGACCAGCAGGTGCCGGCAGCGGGACTGGGCGACGCTCCGGGCCTCGGGGTCGCGCAGGAGGATCTCGATGGCGCGGTAGATCTGCTCGTCGAAGTCGACGGCGCCGGCCTGCAGCCAGAGCCTCCCGGTAGGCGTCGAAGCCGTCGGCCAGGCCGCTGGCATCGGGTATCTGCTCCTCGACCGCCGCCGGCGAGGTCAGTCCCAGCCGGACGGCGGACAGCGCGTCGATGTAGGGGAGCACGGTGTCGGTGTTGGCCTGGCGGCGGACCTCGAAGACCTGCTGCACCAGATCCCTCACCCGGGGCTCCTCCAGGACGTCCAGCCGTCCCGGCCCGCCGAACTCGTTGCAGATGGAGAAGCCCACGCTGTTGAGCGTCCGGATGTGGGGACCGCGCGCCGTGACGAGGCCGCCACAGCGCTCTTGGAGCTCGTCCGCCGCCTTCTTGTTGTAGGCCAGCGCCGTCACGGTCGAGGGGTCCGCGCCGCGAACGTCGAGCAGGTAACGGAGGCGCTCGGTCAGCACCCGTGTCTTCCCCGAACCGGCGGGGGCGATGACCCTGGCGCCACCCGCAGGGTGGCTGACTGCGGCGAGCTGGTCGGCCGCCAAATCGGCCTCCGGCGGTGTGGTGGCCGATCGGCGAGAGCGATCGCGCCTCGGTGTTCCAGCGGTGCACCACGCGGATCCCGTCGGCTCCGGCGCCGGGGGCGAACGGTCCACCGTCGACCCACAGAGGCGTGCCGTCGGCGAGGTCGAGGTCGGCGCTGTCCGACTCCTGCACCCCCTGCGCGGCGAAAGCTCGGAGAGCCTTGCGCCCGTGCCACCAGATCGGCTCTCCGTTGCGGGCGTCGTAGTTGTTCGCCCACACCAGGAAGTGCAGGCGCTCGCGGGCGAACTCGAAGTGGGGGCTCAGGTCGTGGACGGGCAGAAGGCGGGTCTCGCGCTCCTGCAGGGTCTTGGAGTCGACGGCGAGCTCCACCACCAGGGATTGACGGGCCGACCAGGCCTGTTGCAGCGTTTCCAGGGCGGCCGACGGCTCGTCGAGCGCCGGCTGATCGATGACCACTCTGGGTTGCGTGGCCCAAGGGCTCGGAGGGTCCATTCCGGGGAGCACGACCACGCCGCGACCAAGCTCGAGCGGGCCTGGTGCTGCCATCTGCTCCAACCTACCGGAGGGGTGTTCGCGCTCAGCGTGGCCATCGGGCCGAGAGAATCACCAGGGCACGGGACCCTCATCGCTGAAGAACCCGCCCGTAGGGCCATCGGGGGCGACCTGTGCCATGTCGACGATGATCGCCGCTCCCTGCTCGACCGTCTTGAACCCGCTGTGCCCGTTGAGATCGGTGGCCGTATAGCCCGGGTCGACCGCGTTGACCCGGAACCGGGGCAAGCATTTGGCGTATTGCGTGGTCACCATGTTGAGGGCGGCCTTCGATGACGGGTAGACGAGCGACCGGATCGTCGACTCGTGCCGCTGCGGGTCCGATGTGATCGTCATGGATCCCAGCCCACTCGAAACCATCACGATGCGGGGATGTTCGGATCGCTCGAGCAGCGGGAGCATGGACCGAGTCACACGCACGGGGCCCAGCAGGTTGACCCCGAAGCAGGCAATGAAGTCCTGCGGTCCGACCTCCAAGGGGTCGAGCCGTGTCCCGACGATGCCGGCGTTGTTCACCACGACGTCGAGGGCACCGAGCGGCTCCAAGGCGTCGAACGCCCGATCGACGGACTCGTCGGAGGTGACGTCGAGCTCGACGAAGCGAACATCGGCGCCCCCTCGGACAACTGGGTCGCAGCTTTCGTCCCCAGCTCAGGGTCGCGGGCTCCAAGGTGGATGGTCCACCCCAGAGCTGCCAACCGGCGTGCGGTCTCGAAACCGAGGCCCTTGTTCGCTCCTGTGATCAATGCGGTTGTCATGTGTTCCAGGCTGCGCCCTTCGCACCACCTCGACCAGGCCCGATCGAACCTGGGACTGCCAGTACCAGGCACCGGTGACGTGCGGCGAGCATGATTGAGACGTGGAACCAGAGAATCTCTCCGGCTTCTTACGCCAGGCAAGGGCACGGGTGTCCCCGGGTGACGTCGGGCTCCCGGCCGGCACACGGCGACGGGTCGTTGGCCTGCGCCGGGAGGAGGTGGCCCAGCTGGCGAACATCTCGGTGGACTACCTGGTCAGGCTCGAGCAGGGTCGCAGCTCGGGAGTCTCGGACGCTGTCCTCGCCAGTTTGGCCCGGGCGTTGCAACTGAGCGACGACGAACGGGCCCACCTGTTTCACCTCGCCGGTTCGGCTCCGCCACGCCCGGGGCAGATCGACAGCGTCGTTCGAGCCAGCACCATGCGGGTGCTCCAGCGCCTGGTCGATCTTCCGGCCATGGTGCTCGATGCGAAAGGCGACATGCTGGCGTGGAACTCGCTCGCCACCGCCCTGCTCGGTGATTTCTCGGCGTGGGAGCCTCCGACGCGCAACATCGTCTGGCACCGATTTCTCGGAGAGGACGTTCGTGTCGGGACTTCAGGGGAGGAGAGTGCGCGCACTGCGGCCGAGTCGGTGGCCAGCTTGCGGGCGGTGGCGGCCCGCTATCCAGACGACGTCGGCCTCCGTCGACTGATCGACCAGCTCCGATCGGGATCTCCCCAGTTCGTCGAACTGTGGGATGCGTCGCGGCCGCAAGAGCGACGGAGCAGCACCAAAACGGTCCGGCACCCCGAGCTCGGCGATCATTGTGCTCGACTGCGACTCGTTGCACCTCCCCGACACCGATCAGCGCATGATCGTCTATTCGGCGCCGCCCAACAGTCCGGCGGCAGATGCGCTGGCCCTGCTGCGAGTCATCGGACTCCAGCGATTGGAGGACGATGACGCCGGCCAGGAAGGTCAGACGCTGCGACACGCCTAAGGAGAGGGCAGAGGGCAGAGGGGCAGAGGGCAGAGGGCAGAGGGCAGAGGGCAGAGGGAAATCCGCTCTCAGTCTCTTCGCTCGGCGTCGACCACGGTGCCGCAATCGGCTGACCAGTGCAGTTCGTCGATCGAATTGCTCGACCACTGATTGGATAAAATATGCTATCCATCGTGACTGGTTTCGTTGCCCTTTCCCGGAGCCATCCTGTCTCCCGCACACTGAAGGTTCGCCAAGCACCCGTGCCAATGCGGGGGACAGGTCCCAGCGAACAGGAGGAGTGCAGTGGATCTCGGGCTTGCTGACGCACGTGTGCTCGTGGTGGGCGGCTCGCGGCGGCATGGGCCGCGCCGCCGCTGAGACTTTTGCCCGAGAGGGTTCCCGCGTGGCGGTGCTGGCCCGGGCCAGCGAGGCACTCGACGACACGGTCGCCACGCTGCGCTCAGTAGGGAGCCCCGAGGTTGTCTCCCTGGCGGCGGACCTCACGAGCCTGAGCGAGGTCGACTCGGCCATCGACCTCTTGGGTGAACGGTGGGATGCCCTCGAGGTCCTCGTCAATGCCGCTGGACCGGTCGACGTCGGGGTCGGTCCGCTTCGACCGACTCGACGACGACGACTGGAGGGGTACCTTCGATATCGGGGTGCTCAGCGCAGTCCGTACGGTTCGCCGCTCCCTGCCCCTTCTGCGACGGGGGTCGTTCGCTCGGATCGTGAATGTCTCGGCTCACTCCACCAAGCGACAGAGCCCGGACCTCGTGGCCTACACCGCAGCCAAGGCGGCCCTGAGCAGCCTGACGAAGAACCTGTCCCAATCGCTCGCACCCGAAGGCATCCTCGTCAACACCGTCTCGCCCGGGTCCTTCCTTTCGGAGGGGATGCAGGGCTACCTCCGATCCCTCCCCCCGGAACGCGAAGTGGATAGCACCAGCCTCACCGACGCCATGCGGGTCATTGCGGAAGACTTTGGGCACCCCGCCTATCTGGGGCGAGCCGGCAGCCCGACCGAGATCGGACCCGTCATCGCCTTTCTCGGCTCCCGCGTGAACAGCTACATGACCGGAGCCGATGTGAACGTCGACGGTGGGTCTGACTTCACCTAAGGACGCCCGGCAGCGAAGGCCGAGTGAAGGTGGACGGAGACATGTCGGCGCGCACGCCCACTCCGAGGGGCCGAATTAGATTGTGGCTGGCAGACTCGACGAGCCGAGCGCGATGTCAGCGCCCGCTGGGTTCGGGCTCCCTGCCCCGCTAGGAGGGATCTCTCTTGTTCGCAGAACAGCACACAGCCGGTCCGACGATCGGGGTCATCGGGCTTGGCACCATCGGCGGCGGTATCGCCACCAACGTCCATGCCGCCGGGTTGCCGCTGGTCGTGTACGACGTCCGAGTCGAGGCGACAGACCGCCACCGCGACTACGCCACGGTGACCACTTCGCCAACCGAACTGGTTCACAAGTCCGACGTCGTCGTGGTGGCCGTCGTGAACGACGAGCAGGTCCGTGCCGTGCTGTCGGGCCCCGAAGGAGCGCTGGCCGCCGGTGTACCTGGCACCACAGTCGTCGTGGTCAGCACGATCACAACGGCGTGCGTGGCTGCCATCGGCGCCGAAGCGGCGGCGCTCGGCGTGCCCATCATCGATTGTGGCGTCAGCGGCGGTCCGTCCGCGGCGGCCTCCGGCAACCTGGTCTGCATGTGCGGCGGAGACCCTGAAGTGATCGCCGGCCTCGCTCCGCTGTTCGAGGCCATTGGCTCGCTCACCGTGACCATGGGGCCGTTCGGCACCGGGTTGGCGGCCAAGCTTGCTCGCAACGTGGTGCAGTACGGAGGGTGGCTGGCTGCCTACGAGGGGCAGGTCCTGGCTGAAGCCGCCGGTATTGAGCTCGCCAAGCTGGCTCAGGTCGTCAGAGCCAGCGACGCTCAGTCCGGCGGCCCGGCCACGCTCATGTTCCGGCAAACGGTGGCGCCCTTCACCGCTGCGGACGACCAGGGGTTGGTCGGGGCCATGCAGGCCGCAGCCGGCCTGGCGCGCAAGGACTTGCAGGCGGCTTTGGCGTTGGCGGAAGAGCTGGACGCTCGAGCTGCCGCTGGCGGCCATGACCGAGGCGAACTGCGGCGACATCTTCGGCGTCGGCGTCCCGCCAACTGGGTGACGTTGAGTGAGCGGTCTGCGGCGGCGCCTCTCGGCGAACGACTCCTGCGTAAAGCGTCTGGCGATGGCTGCTTCGGTCAGCGGGTGACGAGACCACCATCGGCGTGGACCACGGTGCCCGTCACATAGCTCGACGCATCAGACGCGAGGAAGAGGGCCGGCCCCACCATCTCGTTGGCGTTCGCCACCCGTCGCAGGAGGCAGGCACGAGCCATGCCGGCGGTGGCTGCTGGTCCGGTCGCTCGTGTCATGTCGGTGTCGACGGATCCGGGGGCGAGGGCGTTGACCCGAATGCCTTCTGGGGCAAGGCCCGCGGCCAGCGCCTTGGTGTACGCGACCATGGCGGCCTTGGCGGCGGCGTAGTGGGCCACGGTGGCGGAGAAGAGCCAGGCTCCCGCCGAAACCATGTTGATCACCGACGCATGATCCGAGACGCGGAAGTAGGGAAGGGACTCTTGGATGAGAAAGAGCGGGCCCTTCACGTTGACGTCGATCGACTTGGTAAAGCCAGCCTCGCTGAAGCTACCGATGGGCTCGGCCAGCGCATTCGCAGCGTTGTTGACCACGATGTCGATGCCGCCGAAGCGTTCCACGGTCGCTGTGACGAGGTCGCGCACGTCGCCCAACGAGCCCATATGGCAGGCGATGCCAGTGGCATCGATGCCCGCCGAACGAAGTGCCTCTTGGGTTTCCGCACACGCGTCGGGCTTTCGACTGGCGACAACCACGCGAGCCCCGGCCAGCCCGAACCCTTCGGCGATTGCACGGCCGATTCCGCGAGTACCCCCGGTGACCAGCGCCACCCGCCCATCAAGACGAAAGAGCCGACTCACGTCGAGAGCTTCGGCACCACTCTCCACCTCGCCAGCATCGGCATCTCCTGCTGAGTCGATCAGGCCTTCGCTGTGTCGTTCGGAGTTCATGAACGTCCCGCACCGAACTGTCGGTGGCCAGTAACAACCCCGTCGGAGACATCACCGATGGCGCACGGCATCCCGGCCACGACTCTGATGCATCTGTTTCGCGAACACTTGCATTGGGTTCGATCCGGACCTTTGTTGGTTAGAGAGTAAGTTGCATATAATATTACATGCAGGCTGTGGATGATGCACGTTGGGCTCTCCTTCTCGTGCGGTCGGCGTGACTGCGTCTCTTCTCACGCGTCGTCGCGTACGAAAAGAGACAGACACGCGGGACGGGGACGTTGCGGACGTTTGATAAGTTCGACCGATGAGCAGCGTGGTCATTCCGAGATGAACTCAGCACGATCACCTACGTCGTTCGCGGCCATGTGGCTGAAGTGACGCTGAATCGGCCCGAAGTGCACAATGCGTTCAACGAGCGCATGCAAGACGAACTCGCTGCGCTCTGGCGCCATATTCGCCTCGACGAGGCGGTGAGGGTTGTCGTCTTGACCGGCGCCGGAGATCGAGCGTTTTGCACCGGCATCGATCGTGCCGATATTCCGATTGACGAAGACTTTGACCCCTTCACCTACGACGATCCCAGTCAAAAGATCGGTCCGAAGAGTCAGGGGCTGTGGAAGCCCGTCATCGCCGCCGTGAATGGCATGGCTTGTGGCGGAGGTTTCTACCTCCTCGGCGAGAGCGACATCATCATTGCGGCAGAAAGTGCCACGTTCTTCGACCCGCACGTGAGCTTCACGATGACGGCTGTCTATGAGCCGATCCTGCTGACCAACAGGATGGCGTTCGGCGACCTGGTGCGGATGAGCCTGGTCGGGGTCGACGAGCGGATGTCGGCGCGAACTGCCCGTGAGGCGGGACTGGTGTCCGAGGTTGTCCCGGCGGAGCAGCTCCGCGAATGCAGCCGAGCACTCGCAGAGATCATCGCCTCACAGCCGCCGACGAGCGTGCAGGCGACGCTGCGGACCCTGTGGGCGGCGCGGAGCCTCTCGCCGGAGCAAGCTCTTGGACTTGGGAATGTCTTCCTTCAGCTCGGCACGAGCGCCCGAGCATTGCAAGAAGGCCAGGAGGCCTTCACCCAGAAGCAGCGAAGAGAGTGGAAATTGCGCTAGCGGCGTGCGGCGCCGATGAGGCGTCACGTACTCGTCGGCGACGATGCCATGCAAGGCAGTTACATGAGACGCGAGCGCAGATCCTGCTTGAGCACCTTGCCCATCGCGTTCCTGGGAAGCGCGTCGACGACCTGGAGCTGCTCGGGGCACTTCTGGATGGCGAGACCCTCGAGGCTGCAGTGCTCACGGATATCGTTCAGCTCGATTTGGCGATCCCTCGCGCAGCACGACAACGGCCACGACCCGTTCACCCGTGCGTGGGTCCGGCAAGCCGAAGACAGTCGCATCGGTGACGGCGGGATGTCGGTACAGCATCTCTTCGATCTCGACGACGGAAATGTTCTCTGCGTTTCGGATGATGATGTCCTTGAGACGGCCCGTGATGCGGACGTTTCCCGTTTCGTCGATCGTGCCGAGGTCACCGGTGTGGAACCATCCATCGGCATCGAAGGCAGACGTCGTCGAGCGTCGGATCGACGTAGCCGGAGAAGCACTGGGGACCTCGAAGCTGCAGCTCGCCCTCTTGGCCCGTTGCACAGACGTCCCCCTGCGCGTCGACGGTGCGCACCGAGACGCCCGACGCCGGCCGCCCAACCGACGTCGTCAGGATCTCCTCAGAGTCGTTGGGTGCCGCGGACGTGGCGTTGGGGAACTCGGTGAGCCCCCAGCTGCCGACGAGAGGTACGCCGAACATCGCCCGCATTTCGTGGTGGATTTCGGTGGGGACGGGGGCACCGCCGAAGACTCCGAATCGCAGGGCGGGAAAGAGTGCGGCATTGGTGTCCTCGTGCGCGGCGTCCAGGTAGGCCCGGAAGAACGGGACGGCGGTGCCCAGCGCCGTGGGCCCGTGGAGGGCCATCCGGCGCGGGGTCGTCTCCGGGTCGAAAGCCTCGAAGAGGACGAGGTGGACCCCGCCGCGAATGCTTGATGCCAGGACGGACGCGCCACCGATATGTGTGATCGGCCAAGGGATCGGATAGACATCGTTCTCACCGAATCCTGTGAGTTCGAGCAAGGCGTTGGCCGAGGACATGATGCTGGCGTCCGTATGGCGAGCGCCCTTGGGCTCGGCGGTGGTGCCAGACGAGTAGTAGATCCAACGGGGACTGTCGATCGACGGCGATGGAGATCGCGCCAAGCTGCTCGGGTCTGCGGTCGGCAGGGCGAGTCCCATTTGGGAAGCTCCGGTGCCCAGCTCGCTCAGATCGATCTCCATGACCTCAAAACCACCTGAAGTGGCGAGCTCCCGCGCCATGGCCCCGTGCGGAAAGCCGCGCCACTCCTCCGGCACGACAAGCAGCTCGGTGCCGACCTGCTCGGTGATGAACGACACCTCCTTCTCTCGCAGGATCGGGATCAATGGGTTCTGGACTGCGCCGATCCGTGCCAGCGCGACCAGGAGTACCGACGGCTTCGATCGTCGTTGGCAATTGCCAGGAGACCACCGTGTCCGCCCTGACACCCCCAGCTGAGAGCGCGGCGGCCGTCGCTTCCGCTGCCTCGCAGAGCTGCAGTCCGTGTCAACGACCGCCCGTGATCGTCGGACACGACCGGCGCCTCCGGTCTGTTCCTTGGCCGCTCGAACGACGAGATCCCAGAAGGTCGGTGGCAGCGTGGACTCCATCAGCCGACACCATCGCTCCCGAAGCTGAAGGCCTCGGGGCGTTCAGGAGGAGCAGCGTCCTCGACCTCGAGATCGTGCTCGAAAATGAGGTCGATGCTCTCGCTGAGATAGTCGTAGACAGCCGGTGATGGGGAGACGCCCGGCGGACCACGCACGCAAGTTGCTGTCGAGGACGGCATCCACTGTCCGAACGATGGTACGGGCTCGACGGGGTTCCATGCCGTCGAGCAGCTCCATGTAAACGCTCGATGTGGTCTGGTCCATTCTCTCGAGGATCTCTGTGGCGAAGGGATCCGACGACACCTCAAGTGACGCGATCAGCCGGGCCAGTTGCGGCTGGTGCTGAAAAGCCCGAACCGACCGGTGGAGTACCTCGGTGAGCTTTTCGCGTGGTGTCAGGCCTTGGGCGGGATGACGAGCAAGACTGGACTTGAGTGTGGCTGCCCACTTGACCAGCACTTCCGCGAAGAGGTGCTCCTTCGAGGAGAAGTAGTGGTACAGCGTGCCAAGCGCAACATCGGCTTCCTCGGCCACGTCCTTGATCTGGATGCGCTCGTACTCGTTTCGCTCCAGCAGCACGAGCCCCGCGTCGATGATGCGCTGACGGCGTGCCCGCTGATCTTCGGTCAGCAGGTTCGGCGATACCGGTTCGGCCATGTCAACCTCGTCCTAGGTTTCACGCCGATCCGTGACCGAGCGGCTCGTCCTTGGCGCTGGGGAATGAAACTAGAACATGAGTCTAGCTCCAGGGGGAATCCGCTCGTGAATCACGGAGACAGTTATTGAAATCCGATTCTATACCGGACGATCGTGGTGAACCACCCCGCCGGCATGGAGCGAGGAGGAGCAAGGGGGCACAGCCCGGCTACACCTGAATGGGCAGTTGCTGATAGCCGCGTACGGTGCTGGTGTGGAGCGGGACGGAGCGCTCCTTGTCCACGGTCCAAGTGTTGTATCGCTTGAGCGTCTCTTCGAGTGCGATTTTGCCCTCCATCCGGGCGAGTGCCGCACCCAGGCAGAAGTGGATGCCGTAACCGAATGCAACGTGCAATCGGAAGTTACGGCGAATATCGAAATCGTCCGGTTCGGGGTACACGCGTTCGTCGCGCCCCGCAGAGCCGGTCAGCAAGAGCACCTTTGAGTCGGCGGGGATGAGCTGTCCATGGAGTTCGACCTCCTGGGTCAACCACCGACCCTGCACCGGCGACGGCGACTCGTAGCGAAGGAGCTCTTCGATGGCGTTGGGTATGAGTGATGGATCCTGCGCCAGCGCGGCCAGCTGGTCAGGATGGTCGGCCAGAATGAGGCCGGCCCACCCCAGGAGGCGAGCAACGGTCTCCGTGCCAGCGCTGACAAGAAGGATTCCGAACTCCGTGCATTCTTGTGGGGTGAGGTACCGCGGGGCGCCGTCATTGCCGGGGATCTCCGCTTGGACCAGGTCGGTGAGCATGTCGTCCTGCGGCCGTTCTCCGCGTTCCTTGATCAGCTGGCCGAGGTATTCGAAGAGCCACAAGCCTGACCGCATGGACATCTCGTTGGCCATGCCGACCCCGGGCTCAAGGTGGAACAGACCGTCGATGTGGTGGCGGACATCCTCCCGGTCAGATGGTCGGTACCCCGAGCAGCATGGCAATGACTGTGGCGGGGAGCCGAGCTCCGAAATCCTGTACGTAGTCGAAGCTGTTCAGACCTTGCTGAGCATCGAGGAGGCTCGCGCAGAGCGTTCGGATCTCGTGCTCGAGCTCCGCCACCCGACGGGGCGTGAACGCCTTCGACACCAGACGACGCAGAGCTGTGTGCTCTGGAGGGTCGAGGAAGATCATCATGCCCTCGGTCTGAGCCTCCTCAGTCATGCTCTCCAAGACAGTCGAATGTGCAGAGCTGTAGCGCTGTGGATCCCGGTGGGCTTTGTCGATATCCTCGAAGCGACTCAAGGCCCAAAAGTCGTATTCATCGTTGTAGTACACCGGCGCCTCGTCACGGAGCCGTTTCCACACCGGATGAGGATCGTCTTTGAGCGATTCGTCGAATGGGTCCCAACGCAGGTCGTCAGGCTGACCGGGGAATCTGCTCATCGTTCGGTTGCCTCGTGCATTTGTGTCTCGATCATGCATCCCTCTGGTGCCAGCCTGCCTTGGCGCACTGCAGCCAGACTCAGCTGGGCTGATTGGATATAATATACCTGATGACGGTCATCCTGGAACCAGACGTCGACAAGATCCCCTGGATCGTGGACCTTGATGCGCATGTCGTCGAGCCGCCGGACGTGTGGTCCAGCCGCCTGCCGAGCCATTTGCGCGACGCGGGCCCCATATCGAGTACATGCCCGGGGGAGTGCCCAAACTGGAAGGGGCGTCCTATGTCGAAGCTCCCGGCACCGACGGCCCGCCGGTTGCCTGGTGGTGCTACGAGGATCATCGGGCCTCGGTCAAGCGCACCATCGCCGCGGCCGGCTTCCCGGCGGAAGAAGTGGTGCTGAAGGGGGTCACCTACGACGAGATGCGTCCGGGCTGTTGGCAGCCCAAGGCGCGTCTGGAGGACATGAGCCTCAACGGAGTGCAGGCCCAGCTCTGCTTCCCGAACTACCCCAGATTCTGCGGGCAGCAATTCCTGTGGGGGAAAGACCGGACACTCGCGCTGCTGTGCGTCGAGGCGTACAACGACTGGATGGTGGAGGAGTGGTGCGGTTCGAGCGAGGGCCGACTGTTGCCCCTGTGCCTCATCCCGCTCTGGGACGTTGATCTCGCGGTGGCCGAGGTGACGCGCAACGCGGCCCGCGGTGTGCGGGCTGTGGCCTTCAGCGAGCTCCCGACCTTCCTGGGTCTCCCCAGCATCTACTCGGGCTACTGGGATCCGTTGTTCCGGGTCTGCCAGGAGACCGGGACCGTCGTCTGCATGCACGTGGGTTCGGGCACCAAGACGCCACAGACGTCGCCCGACGCACCGGACGCAGTGCCGGCGACCATCCTCTTCGGGAACAGCATCGGCGGGATGTCCGATTTCATGTTCTCCGGCGTTCTGGAGCGCTTCCCGCAGCTCAAGCTGCTCTTCGCGGAATGCCAGATCGGCTGGATCCCCTACCTGCTCGAGCGGGCCGATGACGTGTGGTTGACCCACCGAGGCGTGGAGCAACTCGCAGCTGTACTGTCCCGAACCACCCTCCACGTACTACTACCGGCAGATCTGGAGTTGCTTCTTCAAGGATCCGGTTGGCATGGCGCTCCTCGACCGCGTCGGTCCCCGCAATGTGGTCTTCGAGACCGACTATCCCCACCAAGATGGCACCTGGCCGCACTCGGTGGAGGCGGCAGCGGAGCAGTTCGGCCATCAACGCACCCGAGATCGTGAATCGCTTGGCACGGGGGAACGCCATCGAGTTGCTTGGCCTCGACCTCCCGCTGGAGGCGCCGCGGGGTGAGCGCCTAGGCGGTCGCCTTGGCCGCGATGGTCGGCCAAGTCCACACCTGCCCCGTTCGCTCGAAGCGACCCTGATCGTACGAGCGGATGGACACGTCGTGTCCGATCGCCTCAGCGCGCAGCGCCTCACCGTGCACCGTTCCCGAGGCCGATGGGCCAGCGGGTCAAAGGAGTACCAGCGGCACGCATTCTCCCAGGTGATCTTCTCCATTTCGTCGTCCGGTACGCCGGTCGCCACGTCGAGCCAGCTCTTCGGGGGCGTGCGGCCATGACGAGTCGGAGTGGGGGTAGTCGCACTCCCAGGCGATGTTGTCGATCCCGATCTGATGCCGGAGCTGGACCCCAATCGGATCGGAAATGAAGCAGGTCAGGAAGTGCTCTCGGAACACCTCGCTGGGCAACTTGGCGCCGAAGTCCTGCCCGGTCCACTTGTGGTGCATCTCATAGGTCCGGTCGACCCGGTCAAGAAAGTAGGGAATCCATCCGGTGCCGCCCTCGGAGAGGGCGATGCGAATGTCGGGAAAGGTCTTGATCACGCGCGACCACAAGCAGGTCGGAGGCAGCGCTGCAGATGTTCATCGGCTGGAGGGTGATCATCACGTCAACCGGGGCGTCCGGAGCGGTCATGGCGAGCTGGCCTGATGAGCCGAGATGGATCGACAGGACGACCTGCTCGTCGCACAGCGCCGTCCACAGCGGGTCCCACGAGGGGTCATGAAAGCTTGGGTACTTGAGGGCGGCAGGGTTCTCGGTGAAGGTCAACGAGTGGCAGCCCTTGGCCGCCACTCGGCGCACTTCTTCCGCGCAGAGCTCGGGATCCCAGAGGATGGGCAGGGCCATCGGGATGAATCGGCCGGGGTATGAACCGCACCACTCGTCGATGTGCCAGTCGTTGTAGGCGCGCAGGACGGCGAGAGCCAGGTCCTTGTCACGACAGGCGGCGAAGAGCCGGGCACTGAAGCCGGGAAAGGACGGAAAGTTCATGGAGCCGAGGACGCCACCGGCGTTCATGTCCTTGATGCGCTCATGGACGTCGAAACATCCCGGGCCGCATCTCTTCGAACGCCGTCGGCTCGATGCCGTATTCCTCTCGAGGCCGACCGGCCACCGCGTTCAAGCCGATATTGGGGATCGTGTGCCCGTTGAACACCCAGACGTCGCTGCCGTCAGGCAGCCGTTTCACGCTGGGGCGCCCTGTCCTGAAACTTCGCCGGCAGCCGGCCCTCGAAGAGATTGGGTGGTTCGACCAGATGGTCGTCCACACTGACCATGATGAGGTCGTCAGCGTCCATTACGTCCCTTCCTGATCACGTGTTGTGCGGT
>CAWAHA010000017.1:0-6782 GCA_963781565.1 uncultured Acidimicrobiaceae bacterium
CATACCCCGTCTGTCGTCACCTGTCGTACGCACCCCGTAGGGAGCAGGGAACCGGGAGACTCTCCGCGCCGCGCTCCCGCCGCCCCATTCCGGCCACGCCGGGGCAGATCGGCGACGTAGGGTCGGCGGAATGCCCAAGCCCGAAATCATCCCCCTGACCCCGCAACAAGAAGCCAGCAGGCGGGCCGCCAGCTTCGGCGGCGCGGCCTCGCACTACGAGCGCTACCGGCCCGGGCCGCCGGTCGAGGCGGTCGAGTGGATCCTGCCCGGGCGGGCGCCGGGACAGTCGTCGACCTCGGCGCGGGGACCGGTGCCCTGTCCCGGCTGCTGGTCGGGCGGGCCGACGAGGTGGTCGCGGTGGAGCCCGACGACCGCATGCGGGCCGTGCTCACCGAAGCGGTCCCCGGGGTCCGTGCGGTGGCGGGCCGGGGCGAGTCGATCCCGCTGCCCGACGCGAGCGTCGACGCCGTGATCGCCTCGTCCTCGTGGCACTGGATGGACCCGGTGCCCACGCTGCTCGAGGTGGGCCGGGTGCTCGTTCCCGGCGGCACCCTGGCCGCCATGTGGTCGGGGCCCGACCCCGATTCGGGCCTCATCGCGCAGGCGCCGGCGCTCCTCAGCGGCGGTGGCGGCGAGAGGCCGGCGACGGCATCGACCGGCCAGAGCCAGGCCGAGCTGTCGGCGGCGATCAACGACCGGTCCACTCTGGTCCAGGCACTCGAGATCCCGCCGGGCGTTCCCTTCGACCAGCCCGAGCAGACGGTGATCACGTGGGACGTGGCCCTCGACGCCGACGAGCTCATCGGGCTGCTGGGCACGTTCAGCTGGGTGATCCTGATGGAGGACGACGCGCGGGCGCGGCTCTTCGAGACGGCGCGCCGGGCGCTGCGCGACATGCTCGGCGTGTCCGGCGACGTGACGGTCGACATCGGCGTACCGGGCCGAAGTGTGGAAGGCGCGCCGCCATGGCTGAGGGCCCGGGGGATGCGCACCGCCTACCGTGACCGATGCCGGATGGCACTTCGAGATCCGGCCCGCGGCCCGGGGACATCGCTCGGAGTGCTGGCTTTCTGGCGGGAGTCGGCCGAGCCCACCACCACCGACTCGGCCGACGGCATTGGACGCGCCTCGTTCGGCCGCGACCCGGGCACGCTGATCGTCGCCGAGGCGGCCGGCAGCATCGTCGGGACCGTCATCGCCGGGTGGGACGGCTGGCGAGGCTCCATCTACCGGATGGCCGTGGCGCCGGACCATCGCCGCCGCGGGCTCGGGCGGGCGCTGCTGCGGGCGGCGGAGGATCATCTCGCCGGGCTCGGGGCGCGCCGGACCCACGCGATCGTCGTCGGGACGAGTGACGCGCCGTGGCGTTCTGGCGGGCGACGGACTGGGAGCACCGGAGCCGAGCAGCTCCGCTTCACCAAGGGCTAGGAGGTCAGCCGGCCGCCTCCCGGCGGCCTCGTGGATCTGCGGGGCTTGCGCCGATCGGTGGCTGAGGTGCTCGCGCAGCGCCGGCCGCCGACCACACCGGGGAGCGCCAGGCGACACCGCGGGATGAGCGGGCGCGAGCGTCCCTCCGGGCGCAGCCGACGCCAGACGCCCACGCCGTAGGCGACGTCGTCGGCCACGTGGAGGGCGACGGGACGCGTACCGGGTCGGCCGCTGCGTCGAGCGACCAGTCGGCCAGCGCGGGGAGGAGCAACGCGAGCGCCGACGCCCGACGCGTCCGGCGGAAGGCCAGCCCGAGGACGAGGCGGGCTGACCACGCCCGCGCCAGGGACCCGAGCGCCGGCAGCGCCGAGCGCGCCGTGCCGCCTCCCGGCGATGTGCGCAGCCACGGCGACGGGGTCGCGCACCAGGCCGCGCAGGCGGCGGGCCAGGATGGCCACGGACCCCGCCAGGGCGGCCAGGGCGAGCAAGGGGCGGCGGCGCCAGCAGCGAGGGTCCACACCGCCGGGACCAGCCGGAGACGTGGACCGGGGCCAGGCGCGCCGGGTGGCGCCGGGCCAGCGGAGCCGCCGTGGTGCCGTAGAAGGCACCGGCGGGCAGGAACGACCTCCGAGCGTCGCCGGCCCGTCGTGCGCGACCGTGCTGGCCGGGACGTAGCGGACGTCCCAGCCGGCCTCGACGAGACGCCAGACCAGGTCCACGTCCTCGCCGCCGCGGCAGCGTAGCATCGAAGAGGTCGGATCCCGGCGCCAGCTCGACCCGGACCACCAGGGCCGCGCTCGGCACGAAGGGAATGCGGCTCCCCGGCCGGACCGGGCCTTCAACGGACCCCGATCCAGCGAGGAGCGGGCACACTTCGTAGCGCACGTCCCCGCCGCGCCGGGGACAATGCGGGGCGCCACGGCCGCCACCACCGGGTCGTCGAAGTGGCCCAGCAGCGGTGCGAGCCACCCGTCCCGAGGGACGCAGTCGGAGTCGACGAAGGCGACGAGCGCGCTGTGTACCGCAGCCAACCCCGCGTTGCGGGCCCCGGCCGGTCCGACGTTGACGGCCAGCCCCACGAAGGCGGCGCCGTGGCGCTCGGCGATCTCCTTGGTTGCACCCGCATCGGCGGAGGCGTCGTCGACCACGATGCAGCCCAGACCCTGATCTTCCACGCGCGCGAGCAGTCGGTCGAGCGGCGCGGGCCGGTTGTGCACCGGCACCACGACGGTCACGTCGGCCAGCCCGAGAGTGCTCGAAGTCGGTCGGGGGTTGAAAGCGCCACCCGAGGCCAGCCGCCGCGCCAACAGTTGCGCAGAACGGCGCGGTCCAACCTCAGCGCCGTTCTTCCAGAGGTCGAGCAGCTGCCGAGCCCGCTCGGAAATCCGGAACAGGCGAAGCGGGCTGCCGCCGAGCAGCACGGTCCCGCCGTCGAACGCCTGGGTCGACAGGTCCTGGCGCATGGAGAAGGAACCCGGGAGGGGGTGGCGCCGCGGGCGCGGGGCGCAGCGCCGAGGGCGGCGTCAGTGCTCTGGGCTGGGCCATCGGACAATCTTGGCAGGGCGGGGGCGGCGATAGGCTGGGCCGGTGCCCAGAGGAGGTCGGGATGCTGGCTGAGGACCAAGACACCCAGGACGTGGTCGAGGAGCTGTCCGACGAGGACGTCGACGAGCTCCTGGTGGAAGAGGTCTCCATCGACGGGATGTGCGGCGTCTATTGAGCGTGACCGAGGCGAGGCCGACAGGGGCTTCGTTCGCAGTCGAGCAGGCGTGGCAGCTCAACCCTCAGGTCGCGCTGCGCAACGAGTCGTTCGGTGCTTTGGCGTACCACTACGGCAACCGCCGGCTCGTCTTCTTGAAGTCGCGGCTGCTCGTCGAGTTGGTCTCGTCATTGGATGAGTACCCGAGTGCGGGCGCTGCCATTGCGGCGCTGGTGCCGGCGGAGCAGCGTGACGCGTACCGACGGGCGTTGGCGCGGTTGGCTGCGTCGGAGGTGATCGGTGTCCGCTGATATGGCTGCCTCGGAGCTGGCTGTGCCGCTGCAGGACCGATTCAGTCGCGGGCTCGACGCTCCCATCTGCCTCACCTGGGAGCTCACCTACGCCTGCAACTTGGCTTGTGTGCACTGCTTGAGTTCATCAGGGCGACGTGACCCTGCCGAGCTCACCCCCGCCGAGGCGCGGGGCATCGTCGACGACATGGTCGACATGAAGGTCTTCTACATCAACATGGGCGGAGGCGAGCCGATGTTGCGGCCGGACTTCTTCGACCTCGTGTCGTACGCCGTCGATCGTCGGGTCGGCGTGAAGTTCTCCACCAACGGCACCCGGCTGACGGCAGAGCGGGCCCGACAGTTGGCGGCGCTGGACTATCTGGACGTGCAGATCAGCATTGACGGGGCGACGGCGGCGACCAATGACCTGGTGCGGGGCTCGGGCTCGTTCGCGGCGGCCCGCACGGCGATGGACAACCTGGCGGCGGCCGACTTCGGTCAGTTCAAGATCAGCGTCGTCATCACCCGGGACAATGTGGAGGAGCTGGACGCGCTGGCCGCCATCGCCGATTCGTACGGGGCCCAACTGCGCTTGACGCGCCTGCGTCCCTCGGGCCGGGCCGTGGACACGTGGGATGCGCTCCATCCCACGGCGGCCCAGCAGCGCACCCTCTATCACTGGCTGGTCGAGCGCCCCGGTGTGCTGACCGGCGACTCGTTCTTCCACCTGTCGGCTCTCGGCGAGCCGCTCGACGGATTGAACCTGTGCGGGGCCGGGCGGGTCGTCTGCCTGATCGACCCCGTCGGCGACGTCTACGCCTGCCCCTTCGTCATCGACCGCCAGTTCCTGGCCGGCAATGTGCGCGATCCGGGTGGCTTTCCGTGGGTGTGGCGGGAGTCGGCGCTGTTCGCCGAGTTGCGGGAGCCGCAGAGTGCCGGCGCCTGCGCATCGTGCGGCTCGTTCGACTCCTGTCGGGGCGGCTGCATGGCCGCCAAATTCTTCACTGGGCTGCCTCTCGACGGCCCTGATCCCGAATGCGTGCACGGGCACGGCGAGGCGGCGCTGGCGGCTTTGGATGTGCGGCCGCAGTCCTTGCTGGGGCATTCCAAGGTCGACCGGGACGGGACGCCGATAGCGGTGCCCACGCCGGTGCGCGTCGCCTTCCGGTCGCCGGCCCGCGCCTGAGCCCGTGGATCTTGGCGGCGCCACCTGGCTCCAGGTGGAGGCGACCGGAGCCCGCACGGTGCTGGCGATCCCGCTGGGCTCGCTCGAGCAGCACGGCCCGCACCTGCCTCTCGACAGTGATGCCCGAATTGCTGTCGCCGTGGCGGCGGGCCTGGGCCGTCGCTGCCCGGGCGTCACGGTGGCGCCGGCCGTCCCCTATGGGGCGAGCGGTGAGCACGCCGACTTCCCCGGGACGCTCCTCGTCGGGCATGAGGTGCTGGCCGACCTGCTGGTCGAGCTCGTGCGCTCGGCGCGACGCTCGTTCGCCGGCGTGGTGTTCGTCAATGCCCATGGCGGGAACGAGCAGGCGTTGAGTGCGGCTGTGCGGCGCGGCACGGCCGAGGGTGACGACGTGTTGGTCTGGCGTGTGATCGCTCCGGCGGGGGGCGACGCGGACGCCGGACGGACTGAGACATCGCTGCTGCTGGCCATCGACCCCGGGGTGGTGCGCCTCGACCTCGCAGAGCCCGGCTGTACCGAGCCGATCGCTTCTTTGCTGCCCCGTCTGCGTGCGGAGGGGGTGCGGCCGGTATCGTCCAACGGCGTGCTGGGCGATCCGACGGGTGCGAGTGCGGCAGAAGGCCGGGTGCTTCTCGACGGCCTCGTGCGGGACCTCGCTGCTGCCGTGACGACCCACTGGTCTCAGATGGCTGCGTCTTCGTGAGCACGGTTGGTCACGGTGACAGTGAGGGTGACAGGGCCGGCGCCGTCCCGGTTGCCGTCGTGACGGGGGCGGGGGCGCGGCATGGGGTCGGCCACGGTGGACTTGCTGGTCGCCGCCGGGTGGCAGGTGGTGGCGGTCGATCGCTCCGCCGACGACCCCGACCTCGACTACCCCCTCTCGACCAAGGCTGACCTGGAGGGGCTGGCGGCGCGCCACGGCTCTTCCGTGCGAACCATGGTGGGCGACGTGCGGAGTGCGTCGGACATGCGTGCGGCAGTGGACGAGGCCGTCGCGCATTTCGGTGGCCTGCAGGCGGTCGTCGCGGCCGCCGGCGTGATCAGCGGGGGTCCCGTGGCGTGGGAGACCCCCGACGCCCAGTGGGACGTGCAGTTCGACGTCAACGTGAAGGGCGCCCGCAACCTGGTGGCCGCCGCCGTGCCGGCGCTGCTGGAAGCGCCGCAGCCCCGACAGGGACGGGTGGTGGCCATCTCCTCGACCGCGGGCGTGCTGGGGTTGCCGCGGCTGAGTGCGTACAGCGCATCAAAGCACGCGGTCATTGGGTTCATGCGCTCCTTGGCCGCCGATCTCGCCGGCAGCGGCATCACGGCCAATGTCGTGTGTCCGGGCTCGACCCGCGGCCCCATGCTCGATGCATCGGCCGCGGTGTACGACCTGCCGACGACCGACGAGTTCGCCACACACCATCTCCTGCAGCGTCTGCTGGAACCGGCCGAACCCGCCGCACTGATCGCCTGGTTGTGCAGCCCCGCCTCGTCGGGCCTGACCGGGGCCGTTCTCCCGGTCGACGGCGGCATGACCGCGTCGTAGACATTGAATAACGGACTCAAGACGGAACCAAAAAGGTAGGGGACCATGGCCGCTTGCACACATGTGGACACGATTGAGGATGTCGACCCGCAGACGCCCTCGGGCTGCGGCGAATGCATGAAGATCGGCGGCCACTGGCTGCACCTGCGGCTCTGCCTGACGTGTGGTGAGGTCAACTGCTGCGACTCCTCGCCAAACAGGCACGCCACGGCGCACTTCCACGAGTCAGGCCATCCGGTCATACAGTCGTTCCAGCCGGGCGAGGACTGGATCTGGTGCTATGTCGACGAGCTCACCATGGAGCCCGGCTAACCGTCAGGTCTGCCCGTAGGTGGTGTCGCGCTGATCGGTGCGGGCGCCGCTGGCCTGCACCTCGTTGACCGCCCGTCGCAGGTCGGCCACCAGCAAGGGCACGGTGGCGGCGCTGCCGGCGTGCACGGTGGCGTGGAGGGAGTCCGGTCGGTTCTGGCGGTCGAGGTACCAGCCCTCCCCAGCCAGGCGCTCACCGACAGCGAAGATGTCGAGAGCCTCGGGGTCGACGGCGCCGAAGGCCATGACCGTGGCCTGGGGGTCGCCCCGCACGCCGAGGCCATCGATGGATTCGATGCCGGCGCGTAGGGCCAGCGCCGCGTCGTGCGCCGTACG
>CAWAHA010000018.1:0-45083 GCA_963781565.1 uncultured Acidimicrobiaceae bacterium
CGACCACTTTCCGGGTCCCTGGGGCCTCCAGTGCCCCTGACCAGGGTCCGAGCCTTCGCCCCGCCGCACCGCCCTACTGCCCCGGCAGCGACGGCGTGGTGTTGTTGGTCGACTCGGGCACCCGGACCGACCAGAGCTGTGCGAACCACAGCAGGCTGGTGCTGCGGGGCATGGCGTTGACGCCGCCGATGGTGCGGCTCCACACCAGCACCGTCGGCTCGGCGAAGAGGGGCAGCGAGACCATCTCGTCCCACAGCTGAGTGTCGGCCTGGGTGTAGTAGCCCATGGCCGTGTTGGGGTTGAGCTGCTGCGAGGCCGTCGTCACCATGGTGTCGAACTGGCTGTTGGAGAAGTTCGTCCAGTTCTGCGAGCCGTTCTTCCCCGGCGGCCCCAGCAGCATCGTGTACCAGGCCATGGTCTGGCTCATGTACGGCGTGAAGGTCTGCGGCAGCACGGCCAGGTCGGCGAAGCCCGCCGCCAGCACCTGGCCCGTCTGGGCCGCCCCGGCGACCGGCAACAGCGTCGTGTCCAGCCCCGCCGCCCGCAGCTCGGCCTGGAGCACGGGCGCGGCCGATGTGGCCCAGGGGTCGCTCGAGTCGTAGACCATGTGCAGCTGGAAGGGCGCGCCGAAGGACGAGTGGTAGTACGGGTCGCCCGGCGTGCGCTCCAGGCCCGTCGACCGCGATGTAAGGCCGCCGCCTGGGTCGGCACGGGCGTCACCGGGAAGTTCACGCTGCCGCCCGCCCCGATGGTCGTGGTCGAGGTCGACGAGGTCGACGCCGGGACCGTGGTCGTCGACGATCCCGTCGACGGTGCCTTGTAGTTGGCCTGCCCCTGCACGACGAGGTGGCTGTTGGCCGGCGTAATGGTCGGCGAGGCCCAGCTCACCTGCTGGTTGACCAGGTCCTGGCGATTGATGGTCAGGGCGATGGCGAAGCGGAGGCTCGGGGGCAGGTCGGAGTCGAGCGCGCTGGCCATGTCGAGCTGCAGCATGGTGGCCGAGGTGTCCACCTCGCTCTGCGCCCCCGGCAGCCCCGTCATCTGGGCCAGGAAGGACTGGGTCACCGTCGTGGGCGCCGCCACCTGCACGTAGCCCGAGGCCATCCACTGCGCCAGCTGCGCCGTCGAGGACGCCATGTGGATCACGATCGACTTGGCGTTGGCCGGCGTCCCCCACCATTTCGGGTTCTGCACCAGGGTGATGGCCTGCGGCGTCACCGTACCGAGCATGAACGGGCCACCGGACAGGTCGATGTCCGGTTCGACCGTCGTGCAGGGCGGGTTCCAGCCCACCTTCTCCATCACGTGCGCCGGCACCAGGTTGGCGAACAGCATCTGCCAGTCGGCGAAGGTGGTCTTGAACTTCACCGTGACGGTGTGGCCGCCGTTGGAGCCCGTGACCGACGCAATGTCGCGGTAGCCGGCAATGGTCGCGACGTCCGCGTTGGCCGCCGGGTCGTCGGGGTCGCCCCGCTGCTGCTCCCAGGCGTACTTGAAGTCCGCGGCGGAGATCGGCACGCCGTCGGACCACACCGCCTTGGGGTTGAGCGTGTAGACGATCGTCTCGGGCTTGATGTCGACGACCTCGGACGAGACGATCAGCGAACCGTTGGCCATCGGGCTGCCCGCGGCGTCGGTCACGAACGGGCTGGGCAGCACGCCCGCCAGCACGGTCTGGGTGCCCGGGGTGTCGCCGCCGGGCGTGTTCGGGTTGCAGCCGGTCGGCGTCTCGGTCGTGCCGAACGAGATCGTCCCGCCGGCCACGCCGATATAGGTGACGGTGGTCCCACCCCCCGCGCCGTTGTTGCTGCACGCGGAAGCCAACAGGGCCAGCAGTGCGCCCGTCCCGACCAGCCAGCGCCAGCGCCGGGGGCGTCGGCCCCGGCCCGTCACTGCAGCCGGAGATCCAAGACGACTGTCGTCAACGCGAAGACGATGGCCACGGTCACGGTGATGCGGTCCAGGTTGCGCTCCACGACCGTGGAACCCTGTGCCGCCGCGCCCACGCTGCCACCGAACATGTCCGAGAGCCCGCCGCCCTTCCCGCTGTGCATCAGGATCAGGAAGATGAGCCCGAGCGCGGCCAGGACCTCAATGACGATGTAGATCCAGGTGACGGTATCAACAGTTGCCAGCACAGCGGAGCCTCCAACTCACGAACCCGCGGCCGAACCGGCGCGTTCGGCCTAGGAACGGTAGCAGGCGGCAGTGGCCCGAATGATGTCGGTGAAGGCCGCCGCCTCCAGGCTGGCACCCCCCACCAGCAGGCCGTCCACGTCCGGCTCGGCCATCAGGTCGGCCGCGTTCTCGGCGTTCACGGAGCCGCCGTACTGCAGACGCACCGCAGCCGCCGCCTCGTCCCCGCCCACCTTGGCCACCAGCGAGCGGATGAAGACGCAGGCGTCCTCGGCGTCCACCGTGGTGGCCGCCTGGCCGGTGCCGATGGCCCAGATGGGCTCGTAGGCCAGCACCAGGCCGGCCACGACCTCGGCCGCCAGTCCCGACAGCGCGGCCAGCACCTGCTCCTCCAGCACGCTCTCGGTCTGGCTGCGCGCCCGCTGTTCCTCGGACTCGCCGACGCAGAGCACGGGCGTCATGCCGTTGCGCAACACGGCCCGCAGCGTGGCGGCCACGGTGGCGTCGTCCATGCCGAAGAGCGTGCGCCGTTCGGAGTGGCCCACAATCACGTACGCGGTCCCCAGGCGGGCCAAGAAGCGCGGGCTGACCTCACCCGTGCGGGCGCCGGCGTCCTCGTCGGAGCAGTGCTGGGCGCCCAGCGCCAGCGGCAGGTGCTCCTTCTCCACCAGCGTCTGCACGGTACGCAGGTCGGTGAAGGGCGGGTGGACCGACACGTCGACGCTCGCCACGTCCTCGGGCTTCAGACGCAGGCCGAGGTCGCGCACGGTGTGCAGCGCCTCAATGTGGTCGTGGTGCATCTTCCAGTTCCCGCTGATCAGCGGGCGACGGGTGCTTGCTGCTGCTGCGGCGGCGCTCACCCGCGGGGACGGGCGCGTTCGGGGCGCCGCGCAGGGCGTCAATGCCGGGCAGGTGCCCCTCGCGCTCAATGAACGTCAACGAGGCGCCGCCCCCCGTGGAGAGGTAGCCGATCTCCTGGCACAGGCCGAGGTCCTCGAGCGCGCTGGCGCTGTCGCCCCCGCCCACGACCGAGAAGCCACCGGAGTGGGCCACCGCCTCGGCCACAATGCGGGTGCCCTCGGCGAAGCGGGGGTCCTCGAAGGCGCCCAGCGGCCCGTTCCACAACACGGTGCCGGCGCCCAGGACGACCTCGGCGAAGGCGGCGGCCGAATCGGGGCCGATGTCGAGGCCGGTCCAGCCGTCGGGCAGGTCGCCCTCTATGACCTTGACGCTCCCCCGCGGCCCGTGCCCGAACGCGGGCGGCCCGAAGGTGCCCCCGGGCTCCAGGGCCTTGGTGTCGGTCGGCAGCAGGATGTCGACGCCCGAGTCGAGCAGGGCCCGGCAGTCCTCCAGGTGCGACTCGTCCAGCAGCGAGCTCCCCACCTCCTGCCCTGCAGCCGCCAGGAACGTGTAGGCCATGCCGCCCCCGACGACCAGCGTGTCCACCTTGGTCGCCAGGACCTTGAGCACCTCGAGCTTGTCGGCCACCTTGGCCCCGCCCACCACGGCCACGAACGGGCGGGTGGGGCGGCCCAGAACGCCGCCCAGCACCTCGATCTCCTTGGCGAAGCGCAGCCCGGCCGCGCTCGGGCAGGAACTGCGGCGGGCCCACAATGGAGGCATGGGACCGGTGGGCGGCCCCGAAGGCCTCGTCGACGTAGGCGTCAAAGCCTGAGATCAGACGTTGCACGAAGGCGGGGTCGTTCGCCTTCTCGCCCGGGTCGAAGCGCAGGTTCTCGGTCAGCTCCACGCCGGGGCACAGCGACTGCAGGCGCTCGCGCACCGGGTCCATCTCCCAGCGCGGGTCCGGGGAGCCGCCCGGACGACCCAGGTGCGAGGCGGCCACCACCTCGGCCCCCTCGTCGAGCAGCCAGCGCAAGGTCGGCAAGGCGGCCGTGATGCGGAAGTCGTCGGCAACCGTGGCCCGGCCCCGCACGCCGATGTGCAGCGGCACGTTGAAGTCGACGCGCACCAGCACGCGTTTCCCCTCCAACGGTGGGAGGTCCCCCAGAAGCGGGATGCCGCGGAGGGGGTCCATCAGAGTCAGGCTCCTACCAGGACGGTCAGATCGACGAGCCGGTTGGAGTAGCCCCACTCGTTGTCGTACCAGCCGAAGGTCTTGACCAGTCCCATTTCGTCGTTGATCGGCATGACCATGGTCAGTCCGGCGTCGAACGTGCACGAGGCGGGCGAGCCCACGATGTCGCTCGAGACGATCGGATCCTCGGTGTAGACGAGGTATTTCTCCAAGGGTGGCTTGGCCGCCGCAGTGGCGAAGGCGGCATTGACCTCGTCGACCGTCGGGTTCCCCTTCACCACGGCGGTGAAGTCGGTGATGGAGCCGGCCGGCACCGGCACGCGCAGCGAGTAGCCGTCGAGGTGTCCCTTCATGGCGGCCAACACCAGCCCGGTGGCCCGGGCCGCACCGGTCGACGTCGGCACAATGTTGTTGGCCGCGGCCCGTGCCCGACGCAGGTCCTTGTGCGGCAGGTCGAGCAGGTTCTGGTCGTTGGTGTAGGCGTGCACGGTCGTCATGAGCCCGCTGACGATGTCGAACTCGTCGTCGATCACCTTGACCATGGGGACGAAGCAGTTCGTCGTGCAGGACGCGTTCGAAATGACGACGTCCCTTTCGGGGTCGTAGTCCTGGTCGTTGACGCCCATCACGATGGTGGCGTCGGCGTCGCCCGACGGGGCCGAGATGATGACCCGCTCGACCGACGCGCCCAGGTGCTGCGCCGCGAGCTCGCGGCTGGTGAAGATGCCGGTGGACTCAATGACGACGTCGGCCTCCAGCAGGTCCCAGGGCAGCTGGGCCGGGTCCCGCTCGGCCATGACCCGGATGGGCTTCTCCCCGACCAGCAGGTCGGCGCCCTCCACCTGGACGGGGACGGACAGCCGCCCGTGCGTCGAGTCGTAGCGCAGCAGGTGCGCCAGGGTGTCGGCCGAGGTCAGATCATTGACGCCCACCACCTCCACATCGGCACCCGAGGCCAGGATGGCGCGCAAATAGTTCCGCCCGATGCGCCCGAAGCCGTTGATCCCGACCCGCACCGTCACCTGGCCCGCACCTTCCCGCCGCCTCGTACCTTCATCCGGTCCCTTCCATTCGGCATCCTCGCCGCCCGCTATGCCAGCAGACCCGATAGCGCCTGCGCCAGTTTGGCCGGGCTGTGGACCAGGGTGTTCTCTCCGGTCAGGGGGACGTCGTGCACCGGCGCCTCGGTCATACCGATCCCCATACCCCGGATGCTGTCACAGAGCACGACGTCCACCATCACATTGTGCCTGGCCAAGGCGGCCACATGGTGCGCCACGTCGAATCCCTCCGTCTCGCAGACCTCGGGGCGGAGGTTGCACACGTACACGACCTGGGCTTTTGTGGAGGCCACCGCCTCGGCGATGCCTCCCACCGCCACGGCGGCCAACACGCTGGTGAACAGGGATCCGGGCCCGATCACCACCTGGTCCGCCTCCATGATCCGCTCGACCGCCAGGGGCGGGGGCTGGGCGTCGCCCGGGCACCAGCGACACCTGCTCGATTCCCGAGGTCCCCTTGACCGCCACCTGCCCGGCCACGGTGCCGTGGCTCGACTCGGCCTTGAGCACGACCAGCTCCGAGGTGGCCGGCAGTACGTCCCCGCTGGCCCCGAGCAGTTGGGCCGCCTCGGCCACCCCCACGACGAGGTCCCCGGTGGCGTCGATCAGGCCCGCCAGGATGAGGTTCCCCAGCGCGTGGCCGGCCAGCTCCCCCTCGTCGTAGCGGCGCTCGAAGGCGGTGGCCAGCGCCGAGTCCTCGTCGGCCAGGGCCACCAGGCACTTGCGGATGTCGCCCAGGGCCACGATGTTGAGCAGCTCGCGCAGGCGGCCGCTGCTCCCCCCGTCGTCGGCCACCGACACCACGCCGGTGAGCAGCCCGGCGTAGCGGCGAGCCGCCTTCAGCGTGACGGCCGTACCGTGCCCGCCGCCGATGGCCACCACGGACGGGCGCCCGGCGTGGCGTCCGCCGGCCGACCCGCCGCCGCTCGACCCGCCGCCGCTCGAACCGCCGCCGCTCGAACCGGCATCACCGTCCGACTACCCGTAGCACCACCCGACCGGACAGAACTCACCGGTCGATGTCCCGGTGGAACACGGAGACGGGTTCGCCGTGCGCGCTCAGCCGCGTCGCCAGCTCCCGGGCCAGCGTCACCGAGCGGTGCCGGCCGCCGGTGCAGCCCATGGCGATGGTCAGGTAGGACTTCCCCTCCCGGGTGAAGGCCGGGAGGATGCTCGTCAGCAGCTCGTCCACCTTCTGCAAGAAGTCCTGGGACTCGGGCTGGCCCAGCACGTATTCGCGCACGGGCTCGTCCTCCCCGCTGAACGGCCGCAGCTCCTCCACCCAGAACGGGTTGGGCAGGAAGCGGCAGTCGAAGACCACGTCGACGTCGAGCGGGATGCCGTGCTTGTAGCCGAAGGACATGACCGAGGTCTGCATGCGCGGCGCCTCGTCGTCGCCGAACGCCTCCAGAATGCGGACCCGGAGCTGGTTCGAGTTGAGGTCGCCGGTGTCGATGAGGAGGTCGGCCCGCTCGCGCACCGGCTCGAGCAGCTTGCGCTCGTCGCCGATCGACTCCTCCACCCCGCGCGCCGCCAGCGGGTGGCGCCGCCGTGTCCCCTCGTAGCGGCGCACGAGCACGTCGTCGGGGGCATCGAGGAAGACCACCCGGACCCGGCGCCGCGTCGAGCGCAGCTCGTCGAGCACGTCGGGCAGGTCCTCGAAGTACTCCGACCCGGTGTTGGCGCCGCCGCGCCCGATGACCAGGGCCACCCGCTCGATCCCCGAGCCGGGCCGGTCCACCATCTCGACCATCTTCATGATGAGGCCGGCCGGCAGGTTGTCGATGACGAACCAGTTCACGTCCTCGAGGGCCGCCGCCGCCGTGGACCGGCCGGCGCCCGACATCCCGGTCACCACCACGAACTCGCTCATCGTCCCTTAGCTTGGCTCATTGCCGTCGGAGCCGCATCGTGTTCAGCCGTCCTCCGGGTCGTCCCCCGGGACTGTGGATCGACTCGTACACGGCCAGGCCCACCTCGTCGGGCAGCCAGGAGCGGGAGAGCAGTTCCTCCAGCGAGGCGGCCCGGACGGCGTTCACCCCGCCCACCTCCTTGACCAGGCGGGCCTTGCGGGCCGGCCCCAGTCCCGGGATGTCGTCCAGGATGCTCTTGGTCATCCGCTTCCCCCGCCGCTCCCGGTGGAAGGTGATGGCGAAGCGGTGCGCCTCGTCGCGCAGCCGCTGCAGCAGGTACAGCGCATCGGAGCCCCGGCGCAGGCGCACCGGGTCGGGCGAACCGGGCCGGTAGACCTCCTCGAACTGCTTGGCCAGCGAGGCCAGCTCCACCTCGTCTTCGAGGCCGAGCTGGCGCACCACCCGCTCGGCCACCCCGAGCTGGCCCTTGCCGCCGTCGACGACGATCAGGTTGGGGCGGTAGGCGAAGCGGCGCGGGCGTCCGTCCGCCGGTACCTCGGTCGGCTCCTTCAGGGCGGTGAGCCGCCGCGTCAGCACCTCTTCCATGGCGGCGTAGTCGTCGTTGCCGGCGACGGACTTGACCTTGAAGCGCCGGTAGTCGCTGCGCTTGGACAGGCCGTCCTCGAAGACGACCATGGAGCCGACGTAGTCCGTGCCCTGCAGGTGGCTCATGTCGTAACACTCGATGCGCAGCGGCGCCTCGCGCAGGGACAGCGCCGACTGCAGCTCGGTGAGCGCCTTCGAGCGGGCGTTGTGGTCGGCGGCGCGCCGCAGCCGGTGCCGGGCCAGGTCCTCGCTGGCCGAGCGGGCGACCGTCTCCTGCAGCGCCCGCTTGGCGCCGCGCTGGGGCACCGCAATGTCGACCGGCCCGTCCCGGACGGTGTGCAGCCAGCTCTGCAGCAGGTCCTGGTCGGCCGGCACCTCCGGGACCAGAATGCGCCGGGGCACCTCGGCCCCGTCGGCCCCGTAGACCTGGGCCACGACCTGGGCCATGAACTCGGGGCCGGACAGGTCCTCGACCTTCTCGGCCACGAAGCCCCGGTGCCCCACCACCCGGCCGCGCCGGACCCGGAAGATCTGCACCGACGCCTCCAGCGGGTCCTCGGCCAGCCCCACCACGTCGAAGTCCTCGGCCCGGTCCGAGACCATCTGCTGCGACTCGGCCGCCTTGTGCACGGCGACGATGCGGTCACGCAGGCGGGCGGCGCGCTCGAATTGGAGGTCCTCGGAGGCGTCCAGCATCTCGGCTTCGAGCCGGTCCAGCACCGGCTCGGTGTCGCCCGAGAGGAACCCCATCAGGTCGTTGACGTAGCCGTCGTAGGCCTCGTGGTCGACGGCGCCCACGCACGGGCCCGAGCAGCGGTCGATGTCGTAGAGCAGGCAGGGCCGGCCGCAGGCGCTCGTGCCGGGTGAACTTGGTGTCCGAGCACGTCCTGCACGGGGAAGCTGCGGACGAGGAGGTCGAGCGTGCTGCGGATGGCGCCGGCGTTGCCGTAGGGGCCGAAGTAGCGCACGCCCTTTCTCTTGCGGCCGCGGACGACGGCGGGGCGGGGCCACTCCTCGTTGAGGGTGACGGCGAGCCACGGGTAGCTCTTGTCGTCCTTGAGACGGACGTTGTACCGCGGGAGGTGGGCCTGAATGAGGCTGTGCTCGAGGATCAGGGCGTCGACCTCGCTGTCGACCACCACCCACTCCACGTGGTCGGCCTGGGCCACCATCTGGGCCGTGCGGGGCCCGAGCTGGGCCGACTTCTGCCAGTAGTTGGGCAGGCGGTGGCGCAGGGATTTGGCCTTGCCGACGTAGAGGACCCGGCCCTCGGCGTCGTAGAACTGGTACGAGCCCGGGGCGTCCGGGATGGAGCCGGTCGGCGGGCGGTCGTGCACTGGCTCGATTCTACTTTTGCGCTGTCACGCGCCGCCGCTGGTGGCGGGCGGTAGTGTGGTCGGTGCCGGCCTGGTTTCCGGCATACAACCTCGCATCGAGGCCGACATACCCGCGGATGGGCGACCAGGCTGTCCCCGCCGGCCATATCGATGCACTCCCGACAAGGGGGCAGACCAGATGCTCAGGCTTCAGATGCCACTCCCGGAGCGGTACACGTCCGCAGACGACGGACGCGCTGGCCTCCATGATCGGTGCGGCCAAGGCCGCCTTGGGGTCCCGGGTCTTCGTGCTGGGGCACCACTACCAGCGCGACGAGGTGATGCGCTGGGCCGATGCCCGGGGCGACTCCTTCGGGCTCTCCCGGATTGCCGCCGGACAGGACTCGGCCGAATTCATCGTGTTCTGCGGCGTGCACTTCATGGCCGAGTCGGCCGACGTCCTGACGGGCGACCACCAGCAGGTCCTGCTGCCCGATCTGAACGCCGGCTGCTCCATGGCGGACATGGCCGACATCGACCAGGTGGAGGAGGCATGGGACGAGCTGGCGCGGGTGATCGACGTGGACGCGGCTGATCCCGGTGACCTACATGAACTCGGCGGCGTCCTTGAAGGCCTTCGTGGGGCGTCACGGGGGCGCCGTCTGCACCTCGTCCAACGCCCGGGCCGTGCTGACGTGGGCGTTGGACCGTGCGGCGGGCCGGGGCGAGCGGGTGCTGTTCTTCCCCGACCAGCACCTGGGACGGAATACCGGCTTCGAGCTCGGCTACGGCGCCGACGACATGCGGGTCTGGAACCCACGGCTGGCCCTGGGTGGTCTGTCGGACCGTGAGGTGAAGGAGTCGACGTTGCTGCTGTGGAAGGGGCACTGCTCGGTGCACCAGCGCTTCCGGCCGGCGCACGTCGTCGGCCTTCCGTGCCGAGTACCCGGATGGGATCGTCATGGTCCACCCCGAGTGCGCCCACGACGTGGTGGAGATGGGCGACGTGACCGGCTCGACCGACGCCATCATCCGGGCGGTGGCGGCGGCGCCTGCGGGGTCGGTCATCGGCGTCGCCACCGAGATCCACTTGGTGAACCGGCTCAACAACGAGTCGCCCGACAAGACCGTCGTCTGTCTCGACCCGCTGGTGTGCCCCTGCTCGACCATGTCGCGCATCGACCCGCAGCACCTGGCCTGGGTCCTGGAGGGCCTGGTCGAGGGTGAGGTGCGCAACCGCATTGTGGTCGACCCCGAGACGACGGAGTGGGCCAAGGTGGCGCTCGAGCGGATGCTGGCCATTACCTGAGCCGCTGGCGGGGCTCGGGCCTGGACCCTGGCCCGTGTGCCGTCCGGGCCGCGATAGGGTCCCGACGTGCGGTGCGTGGCGACAGGAGGCCGATGCCGTGAGCGACTTTCCCGCCCCACCCGTCCCGGTCAACCACGTGCAGCCGGTGCCCCGCCGGATCCGCGCCTTCCTGGCCGGCCGCCCCGTCGTCGACACGACCAACGCCCGCTACGTGTGGGAGAACACGTCGTATCCGCAGTACTACATCCCGCTGTCGCGACGTCGACGCCAGACGCGCTGGTCGACGAGGGCACCACGACCGAGACGTCACGGGGCGACGCCCGGCGCTTCGGCGTGCGGGTCGGTGATGTCGACCGGCCCAGCGCGGCCTCCGTGCTGACGGCCGCCAAGGTCGAAGGGCTCGACGACACCGTCCGCTTCTCGTGGTCGGCCTTCGATTCCTGGTTCGAGGAGGACGAGCAGGTCTTCGTCCACCCGCGCAACCCGTACACGCGCGTCGACTCGCTGCGGTCCAGCCGGCACCTGCGCGTGGAGTCCAAGGGCGTGGTCCTGGCGGAGACTCGTCGCCCGTGCTGTGCTTCGAGACCGGCTTGCCGACGCGGTATTACATCGACCGGACCGACGTGGACTTCACCCACCTGGTGCCGTCGGACACGCAGACGGCGTGCCCGTACAAGGGGACCACGAGTGGGTACTGGTCGGCGGCGGTCGAACTGCGGATCCATCCTGACATCGCCTGGACCTATGACTTCCCGACCCGGGATCTTCTGCCGATTGCCGGGACTGATCGCCTTCTACAACGAGAAGATCGATCTCTTCCTCGACGGTGTGGAGCTCGAGAGGCCGCACACGCACTTGTCGTAGCGGGCGCCTCGTGCCTCGGGCGTGCGGACCCGTCGAAACCCGGGCGCGCCAAAGCGCCGGCGTGCTGCGCTTTCGAAGTGCCGGCCGGGTGGAACAGCCGGGGTGCTGCGGGGCGGGGGCGGACTGGGCCGCGAATGGCGGGCCCGCCCCCTCAGGCGGCGCTCGGTGGGGGCCGCTGGCGCTGCTCGCCTTGTTGCTCTCGCTGGTTGCGCAGGCGGTTGTGGAAGCCACAGAGCAGCCGGCCGTTGTCCTGGGTGGTCAGCCCGCCTGAGGCGTAGGTCTCGATGTGGTCGACCTGGCAGTTCTCGGCCGGCTCGTAGCAGTGCGGATGGGTGCAGATGCGGTCGCGCAGCTCGATGGCCCGGCGGGTCCCGCCGGTGAAGAAGCGCGAGCGCACGCTGACGTCGATGCGGGTGCCAAGCGAGAAGATGGCCCGCTCGAAGTAGGCCGAGTCCATCCACGGGCTCGAGGGCCGAGGGGTGGAGCACGGTGCCGTTCTCGAGCTCACAGATGCGCCCGTGCAGTGTCTCGTAGCCGACGAGGACCGAGAACAGCGGGGCGGGGCGGATCCCCTCGGCCGGGGCGGTGCGGCTGCGCGTCGCCATCTCGACGAGGGCGTCGGCCCGGCGCTGGGCCGAGGTGCGGGCCAGCTCGTCGATGCGGGCGGTCCGGCCCAGGCGCTCTTTGGCCTCGGCGCAGTCGGCCTCGAAGAGGTCGTGCTCGAGGCGGTTGAGCTCGCCCGAGACGATGGCGCCGTCGATGGGGTCGAGCGTCATCTGGCCCAGCCACATGCCGTTGATAGCTCGACTCCAAGTAGACGTTGCGTGAGGCCTTCTTCTCCTCTTCTGAGGCCTCGGCCCCGTCGGGGTCGGCCAGCTGCTTCCAATAGGCCAGGACCCGGGAGAAGTCCTCGAAGCCCAGCTCGGTGGCCTGGGCGACCAGCATCGCCTCGTCACGGGCCATGGAGGCCTCGGTGCGGTGCCGCCGGGCCGAGGCGATGGCCCGGGCCGCGTCCGCGCCGATGGCCCCTTCGCGCCAGGCCTGGGCCACCTCGGGCAGGTGGCGCAGCGTCCGCCCCAGGCGCACCCGGCGCTGGGCGCCGGCCCGGGGGACCCGACAACGGGTGGCGATCCACGAGGCCGCCGTCTTGGCCCCGTCGGCCGCCCACTGCTCCCCCGCCTCGAAGGCGGCGCACGGCCTCGGTCACGAAGGACTCGAGGCGAGACGACAGTCGGTGCAGCTCTCCATCGACTCGCCGTCGCCGTAGTTCTCGGCCCCCGACGCAACCAGCGCCTCGAGTGCCTCGGCGAAGTTCTCCAACTCCATACGTCGATGGAAGCACGCGGGTTGTGTACACGATCAGACGAGCCGCGAATCAAGGCAAATTGCACTGACATTTCGCCGAAAACAGCGACCGTTCATTCCGTGGCACGAGCGTGCGACGGCATGGGCGATCCCGTCGGTCCCAGGGAGCAAACAGAACAGATCGGGCTCTTGACCTCTCACCGAGCTATGGTTCAGTTATCTAGATGACTAGTGAAGCGTCGTACCTGAGCCAACTTCTCACGTTCCAGCTCCGGTCGGACTCGGGTGTGCCCGCGTACCTCCAGCTGGCGGAGCAGGTGCGCCAGGCCGTCCGGACGGGCGTGCTCGAGGTCGGCGACAGGCTCCCCACGGTCAAAGAGGTGGTGGCGGAGGTCGCCGTCAATCCGAACACCGTCCACAAGGCGTACCGAGAACTCGAGCACGAGGGAATCGTCCAGGGACGTCAAGGCGTCGGGACCTTCGTCTGCAAACGACCCGACGGCCCGCCGCCCGGCACCCAGCTCCGACTGGGACGGAGCCTGTCGAAATGGGTGGAGTCGGCTCGCTCGGTCGGCATGGACGACGGTGCCATGGAGGCGCTGTTGCGTGACACGCTCGCGAGCGCACGAGCCGCAATCGCAGCGCAGTCGCAGTCGAGGACCGCATGAGCGCGCTCGCCGTCGAGACCCACGGCCCTCGGGAAGCGCTTCGGCTCGACCTGGGCGCTGCAGGACTGCACGCTTGCCGTGCCGCCCGGGCGGGTCACCGCTCTGGTGGGGGCGAACGGGGCGGGCAAGACCACCTTGCTCCGTCTGCTCGTCGGCCTCCTTCGGCCATCCACCGGATCGGCGTCCGTCCTGGGCTCGAGCCCCGGAGACGTCAGAGGAGATCCTCTCGAGAGTCGGGTACCTGGCGCAGGACGTCCCCCTCTACCGGCGCCTGAGCGCCAACGACCACATCGCCGTCGGCGCCGCACGTCAACCGTCGCTGGGACGAACACGGGGCCCGGCAGAGGCTGGCGGCGCTCGGGGTCCCGGCGGATCGTCCGGTGCAGACCCTCTCGGGCGGCCAACGCGCCCAGGTCGGCCTCGGCCTCGCCCTGGCGAAGCAGCCCGAGCTCCTGCTGCTCGACGAGCCGGTGGCCGCACTCGATCCTCTGGCACGCCGTGAGTTCCTGAGGACACTGAGCGAAGCGGTGGCCGAGACCGGCATGTCGGTGATCGTGTCGTCGCACCTCCTCCACGATCTCGAACGCGTCTGTGACCATCTGATCTTCATGAGCGCCTCGCGGACGGTGCTCTGCGAGGACATCGAGGTCCTGCTCGCAGTCGCATCGTGCTCTGGTCGGACCACGCCGGGAGCTGCGGGAGGTCGAACCCGGACTCACAGTCATTCGTGCCGTGCAGACGCAGCGCCAGACCCGACTGCTCGTCCGCACCACCGGGCCGATCCTCGATCCGGCATGGCAGGTCAGCGAGGTGGGCCTGGAGGACGTGGTCCTGGCCTACATGGAGGGCGAGGCGGTGTCGTCGGCGGCGCACGCTCGGACTGGCAGCGGTCGGCCGATGAACGCCTTGGTCTGGCGGCTGCACCGCAATCAGGTCTGGTTCGCCCTCGGCGCCCTGGCGCTCCTGGCCGTCCTGCTTCTCGTGACCGGCACCGTGATGGCGAACGAGTACCGCTCCGCACTGGCTTCGTGCCAGGCGAGCAGGAGCTGCGGGAGCCTGGTCGGTCAGCTCTTCCGTGGCGACGGCGCCATCAGGACCTGGTCGACCTCACCCTCGTCGTCCCGCTGCTGCTCGGGCTGTTCTGGGGCGCACCGCTGTTGTCGAAGGAGTTCGAGGACGACACGCACAGCTGGGCGTGGACGCAAGGGGTGAGCCGGCGCCGGTGGTTCGCGCCAACATCGGCTGGTCGCTGCTCGCCGCCGCGCTCTGGGAGCGCGCCCTCGCGGCGCTTGTGAGCTACTGGCGCTTTCCCGAGAACGCCCTGAACTCGCGATTCCAGGCCTTCGATGTGCAGGGCATCGTGCCGGTCGCGTATGCCCTCTTCGCCGTCGCGCTCGGCATCGCGGTCGGCTCGGTGATCCGTCGCGTCCTCCCGAGCCTGGCTGTGACGCTCGGCATCTTCGTGGCCTTGCGCGCCGTGATCGGGGTGCTACCTGCGCCCGCACTACATGGCCCCCATCACGAAGCTGTTCCCGCCGGTCGGGCCGGCCTCTTCACCACCCGGGGCCTGGATCCTCTCGACGAGTTATGTGAACGGCCACGGCGTGAACCTGGGCGCCGGGTTCCCTCGGTCCGGAATCTCCCGCCGCAGTGCCGCACCGCGCTGGTGAAGGGGTGTCGGAGTCAACGGCCGGTGCCTGACCTCCAGCGGATTCCATCAGCTGGTCACCTACCAGCCCGACAGCCGATTCTGGGCCTTCCAGGGCATCGAGGTGGCATGTGTTCCTCGTGCTCGCCGCTGGCCTTGGCCGGATTCGCCTGGTGGTACGTCCTCAGCCCGCGACGCGTGAGTTCGGTGTCGGGCGCTAGCGGTTACTTGGCTCTCGGCCAGCACCGGCTTGAGCACCTCACCCGTGTAGCTGCCCGCCGTCTTGGCGACCTGCTCCGGCGTGCCCTCGGCGATGACGGTGCCGCCCTTGTCGCCGCCCTCGGGACCGAGGTCGATGATCCAGTCGGCCGTCTTGATCACGTCGAGGTTGTGCTCAATGACGACGACCGTGTTGCCCTGCTCGACCAGACGGCCCAGAACCTCCAGCAGACGCCGCGTGTCCTCGAAGTGCAACCCCGTCGTCGGCTCGTCGAGGATGTAGAAGGTGTGGCCCGGTCGGCCGCCGACTGAGCTCGGAAGCCAGCTTCACCCGCTGCGCCTCGCCACCCGACAACGTCGGCGCCGGCTGGCCCAGCCGCACGTAGCCCAGACCGACGTCGACCAGCGTCTGCATGTGCCGGGCGATCGGAGGCTGCTTGGCGAAGAAGCTCAGCGCCTCCTCGCAGGACAGGTCGAGCACGTCGGCGATGGTCTTGCCCCGGAAGGTGATCTCGAGCGTGTCGCGGTTGTAGCGGGCGCCGTGGCAGATCTCGCACGGGACGTAGACGTCGGGCAGGAAGTGCATCTCGATCTTGATGGTGCCGTCGCCGGCACAGGCCTCGCAGCGCCCGCCCCGCACGTTGAACGAGAACCGGCCGGGCTGGTAGCCGCGCACCTTGGCCTCGGCGGTCTGGGCGAAGAGCTTGCGGATGTGGTCGAAGACGCCCGTGTAGGTGGCCGGGTTCGAGCGCGGGGTGCGCCCGATGGGCGCCTGGTCGACGTCGACCACCTTGTCGAGCTTGGCCATGCCCTCGACCTTGCGGTGCAGGCCCGGCACCGTCTTGGCCCGGTGCAGGGTCTGGGCCAGCGAGCGCAGCAGGATGTCGTTCACGAGCGTCGACTTGCCCGAGCCCGACACGCCGGTCACCGCGATCAGGCAGCCCAGCGGGAAGGACACGTCGATGTCCTTGAGGTTGTGCTCCCGGGCGCCGCGCACCGTCACCACGTCGCCCGTCCCCGGACGGCGCCGGGCCGGCAAGGGGATGAACTTCTTGCCCGACAGGTACTGCCCCGTGATCGACGCCTTGTTGGTCAGCAAGCCGCCGCGCCCCGAGACCGGGCCGGCGTGCACGACGTTGCCGCCGTGCTCACCCGCCCCGGGGCCGATGTCGACCACGTAGTCGGCGGTGCGGATGGTCTCCTCGTCGTGCTCCACCACGATCACGGTGTTGCCCAGGTTGCGCAGCCGCTCCAGGGTGGCGATCAGGCGCTGGTTGTCGCGCTGGTGCAGGCCGATGGAGGGCTCGTCGAGCACGTAGAGCACGCCGACCAGGCCGCTGCCGATCTGGCTGGCCAGACGGATCCGCTGGGCCTCGCCGCCGGACAACGTGCCGGCCGAGCGGCCCAGGGACAGGTAGTCGAGCCCCACATCGAGCAGGAACTGCATGCGCTCGCGCACTTCCTTGAAGACGCGGTCGGCGATCATGTGCTCGCGGTCGCTCAGCTCAAGGGTCGGACATCGCCTCGACGGCGTTGGCGATGGAGAGGCTGCACAGCTCGTAAATGTTGCGACCGCCCACCGTGACGGCCAGCGACTCGGGCTTGAGCCGGGCGCCGCCGCAGGCGGGGCAGTCGACCTCGCGCATGTAGTTCTCGATCTGCTCGCGCGACCAGTCCGACTCGGACTCGCCGTGGCGGCGCTGCAGCCAGGGGATGATCCCCTCGTAGACCGCCTCGTAGGAGCGCTTGCGGTTGAAGCGGTTCTTGTAGGTGACGTGCACCGAGCGGCTGCCGGTCCCGTAGAGGACGAGCTTCTTGTCCTTGGCCTTGAGCGACTTCCACGGGGCGTCGAAGTCGAAGCCGCCGAGCTCGGCCACCCCGACCTGCAGGCCGGTGAAGTACTCGCTGCGGGCGGCCGCCCACGGGGCCAGCGCGCCCTCGGCCAGCGACAGGGAGTCGTCGGGCACGACCAGCTCGGGGTCGACCTCGAACTTGGTGCCCAGGCCGAGGCAGACCGGGCAGGCCCCGTAGGGGGAGTTGAAGGAGAAGCTGCGGGGGGCGGGCTCCTCGAAGCTGATGCCGCAGTGCGTGCAGGACAGGTGCTGGGAGAAGGTGATCGCCTCCTCGGCCTCTCCCTCTCCCCCGTCGTCGGCCCGCCCGCCCTTCCCGTTCATCACGAGCACCTCGGCCGTGCCGCCGGTCAGCTCCAGGGCGGTCTCGATCGACTCGGTCAGGCGCTGGCGCATGTTGGCCCGGCTGACCAGGCGGTCCACCACGACCTCAATGGTGTGCATTTCGTAGCGGGCCAGGTTGACGTCGGCCCGCTCGGAGAGCTCCAACGGCACCCCGTCGACCCGGACCCGGGCGAAGCCCTGCTTGGCCAGGTCGTCGAGCAGGGAGCTGTACTCGCCCTTGCGGCCCCGGACCACCGGCGCCATGACCTGGAAGCGGGTCCCCTCGGGCAGCTCGAGGACGCGGTCGACGATCTGCTGCGGGGTCTGGCGCGCCACGGGCCGCCCGCAGACAGGGCAATGGGGATGGCCGATGCGGGCATACAGAAGGCGCAGGTAGTCGTAGACCTCGGTGATCGTGCCGACGGTCGAGCGCGGGTTGCGGGAGGCCGACTTCTGGTCGATGGAGATGGCCGGGGACAGGCCCTCGATGAAGTCGACGTCGGGCTTGTCCATCTGGCCCAGGAACTGGCGGGCGTAGGCCGAGAGGGACTCGACGTAGCGGCGCTGGCCCTCGGCGTAAATGGTGTCGAAGGCCAGGGACGACTTGCCCGAGCCCGACAGGCCGGTGAAGACGATCAGCTTGTCCCGGGGCAGGTCGAGGGAAACGTCCCGCAGATTGTGCTCGCGAGCCCCGCGAACGATCAGACGGTCGGCCATCTGTGGAGGATACCGGTGGGGTGTGTCACGTCATGTTGGGTCCAGGTCACCGGGTCGGGTGGCCGCCCCGGACCGCCGGAACCGGAGCGGCGGGGTCGCCGGCCGCGCCCGTGGCCGCGCCGTGCCGTCGCCGGGGCCGGGCCGGGCCGGGCCGAGCGGCGCGGCGGCGGAGTCAGGCGAAGGTCACGTCCTCTTCACCCCAGTAGGCCTCCACCGCGCTGATGAGCCCGTCGTCGGTGATGGTGAAGATCTCGACACCCCGGATGTGCATGGTGGCGTCGCCGGCCAGCGTCAGCGTGATCTGGAAGCGGATGGCGGCCTTGTCGGCCACCGGGTGGACCTCCTCCACCTCGAAGAGCATCGTCTCGCAGCCGTCGAAGCCCGACTGAATGAAGTCCCTGATCTCGTCGCGGCCCGTGTGGAGGCCGCTCGGGTAGGGGTCCATCTGGACGGCATCGGGGGTGAAGAGGGCGGCGTAGGCCTCGGCGTCCTTGGAGGTGACGACGGCGGCGTAGCGCTCCATGGCCTGGCGGAGTTGGGCGGTGGTGGGCACGGGCCGAGACGCTAGCCCTCGTTGGGCCGGGGCGGGAGGGAGGTCAGCCGGGGATGGAGGCGCGCAGGTCGGCGATCTCGTCGCGCAGGAGCGCCGCCTCCTCGTAGCGGAGCTCGGCGGCGGCTGCCTTCATTTCGGCCTCCAGCTGGGTCATGAGCTCCACCGCCTCCGCCGGCGTCGAGGCGTCGCCGTCGGCCAGCAGCGCGGGTCGCCGGTTGCCCCGCACGGCCGCGTTCTTGCGCACCTCGGCCCGGCTGCGTCCCGCCTTGGCCACTCCGCCACTGCTGCCGCGCAGGCGCTCCAGAATGTCGGTCACCGACTTGCGGATGGTCTGGGGATTGATCCCGTGCTCCAAGTTGTAGGCGATCTGCACCTCGCGCCGGCGCTGGGTCACCGAGACGGCCTCGCGCATGGAGTCGGTGATGGTGTCGGCGTAGAGCACGACCACGCCGTCGACGTTCCGGGCGGCCCGGCCCATGGTCTGGATGAGCGAGGAGGCCGAACGCAGGAAGCCTTCCTTGTCCGCATCGAGGATGGCCACCAGCGCCACCTCGGGCAGGTCGAGGCCCTCGCGCAGCAGGTTGATGCCGACCAGCACGTCGATGGAGCCCAGGCGGAGCTCGCGCAGGATCTCAATGCGGGTGATGGTGTCGATGTCGGAGTGCAGGTACTGCACCCGCACGCCGGCGTCGGCCAGGTAGTCGGTGAGGTCCTCCGCCATCTTCTTGGTCAGCGTCGTCACCAGGACGCGGCCGCCCGCCTCCACCGTGCTGTGGATGCGGGCCAGCAGGTCGTCGACCTGGCCCTTGGTGGGCACGATCGTCACCTCGGGGTCGACCAGGCCCGTCGGCCGGATCACCTGCTCCACCACCTGGTTGGAGTGCTCGAGCTCGAACGCCCCCGGGGTGGCGGAGACGAACACGGTCTGGGGCACCCGCTCAATGAACTCCTCGAAGCGGAGCGGCCGGTTGTCCCTGGCCGAGGGCAGCCGGAAGCCGTGCTCGACGAGGACGTCCTTGCGGGACTTGTCGCCGGCGTACTGGCCGTGCAGCTGCGGGACGGCGACGTGGCTCTCGTCGATGACGCAGAGGTAGTCCTTGGGGAAGAAGTCCAACAGCGTGTAGGGCGTCTCGCCCGGCGCCCGGCCGTCGAGGTGGCGGCTGTAGTTCTCGACGCCCGAGCACACGCCGGTCTCGGCCAGCATTTCGAGGTCGTGCTCCGTGCGCACCCGGAGGCGCTGCGCCTCGAGCAGCTTGCCCTCCTTCTCGAACTCCTGCAGCCGCTCCCGCAACTCCACCTCAATGGAGCCGACGGCGCGCTGAATGATGTCGTCGCCGGTGACGTAGTGGGTGGCGGCGTAGACGGCGACGTCCTCCATTTCGTCGCCCATCTCCCCGGTCAGCACGTCGAAGGGCACGATGCGTTCGACGGTGTCCCCGAACAGCTCGACGCGCAGCGCCTGCTCCTCGTAGGCCGGGTGGATCTCCACCGTGTCGCCGCGGGCGCGGAAGGTGCCGCGGACGAGGTTCACCTCGTTGCGGGCGTACTGCAGCTCGACGAGGCGGCGCAGCACGTCGCGCTGGTCCACCTGGTCGCCGACCTTGATGCCGAGGATGCGGTCGCGGTACTCGTCGGGCGACCCCAGGCCGTAGATGCACGAGACCGAGGCCACCACGATCACGTCACGCCGCATCAGGAGCGAGGAGGTCGTGGCGTGGCGCAGACGGTCGATCTCGTCGTTGATCGACGAGTCCTTCTCTATGTAGGTGTCCGTCGTCGGCAGGTACGCCTCGGGTTGGTAGTAGTCGTAGTAGGAGACGAAGAACTCGACCCGGTTCTTGGGGAACAGCTCGCGCAGCTCCGAGGAGAGCTGGGCGGCCAGCGACTTGTTCGGCTCGATGATGAGGGTGGGCCGCTGGACCTGCTCGATCATCCAGGCGATGGTCGCCGTCTTGCCGGAGCCGGTGATGCCCTGCAGCGTCTGGTAGGCGTCACCCCGGCGCACGCCCTTGGCCAGCCCGGTGATGGCCGTGGGCTGGTCGCCCGAGGGCTGGAAGGGGGAAACGACCTCGAATTCGGGCATGACCTAAAGAGGTTACCGGGGGGGTGTGCAACTCACCCGGGCGAGGTCGACAGATCAGGCGCGGTGCGCTGCTCCGCGGCGGCCGCCTGCAGCCAGTCCCAGAGCTCCGTCACCCGGGCCGCCAGGGCGGCGCGGTCGCCCGAATTGTCGAGGACGTAGTCGGCCTCCTTGACCCGCTCCTCGCGCGAGATCTGGGACCGGATGCGCGCCTCGGCGTCGGCCCGGTCGAAACCACGCTGCGACAGCAGGCGCTCCAGGGCGACGTCGGTGGGGGCGTCCACGACGACGACCTTGTGCAGCTTGACCGTCTCGCGGTGCAGGGCGGTCAGGAGGGGAATGGCCAGGATCACGATGTCGTCGGTGTCGGCCAGCGCGTCCCGCTGCTGAATCATGGAGATGCCGATGGCCGGGTGCGTGATGGCGTTGAGCGCGAGCCGGCTCTCCTCGTCGGCGAAGGCCACCGCGGCCAATGCCTTGCGGTCGATGGTGCCGTCGGCCTGGAGGATCTCGGTCCCGAAGCGGTCGATCAGGGGTTGGTAGGCCGGCCCACCCGGGGCCACGACGTCGCGGGCCACCTGGTCGGCGTCGATGAGCACGGCGCCCCGCTCGACCAGGAGGTCGGCCACGGCCGACTTCCCCGAGCCGATGCCGCCCGTGAGCCCGACGGCGAGCATCAGCCCAGGCTCGCCCGGCGGGGCTTGCCGACCACGGCGAAGAGGACCAGGGTCGTGTCGTCGAGCTCGTCGGTGACGAACCAGTCATCGGCGGTGATGCCGGTGGCGCCGCCCGAGTCCTCCTTGGCGATGAGCTTGTACGCCACCGGCAGCAGGCGGGTGTACGCCCAGACGTACCAGCCGTGCGGTATGCGGTGGCGCAGGTCGAACACGTCGAGCTTGAGCACCTTGTTCGCCTTGACCCGCCGGGCGGCCAGGTCGGCCTTCACATGGGGCGCGGCGTCCACGCCGCCCAGCCAGACGTCGTCGAAGTGGCGCTCCAGCATGGCCCGCAGCTCCTCGCGCTCGAAGAGGTGCAGATGGAAGGGGTTCTCGAAGTCGGCCGGCTTGTTCGGGGTCAGCACGCAACCGATGCCGTCGTCCTTGAGCACCCGGGCCATCTCCGCCACGTGGGGCTCGGGGTCCGTGAAGTGCTCAATGAGGTGCGACGAGCAGGCGCCGTCGAAGCTGCCGGGCAGGAAACCCAGGCCCAGGGCGTTCATCTGCGCCACCCGGAGGCCTTCGGGCCCGTAGCGGGCGGTGGCAGTGGCGGCCGCCTCCGAGGAGTAGTCGACCCCGACGACCTGGCGGCCCTCGCTCAGGAAGCGGGCCGACTCGAAGCCCTGGCCGCAACCCACGTCGAGAATGCGGCCCTGGCCGATGCGGTCCAGCACGGCCCGGTAGCCCGCCTCGTGCAGAGCGAGGAGGGAATCGGGCGTCACGCCCTGCTGCGGCCGCTCGCCCGTCAGGCGGCTCTTCGTGCTGGTCACCACGGACGCTCTCCCTTCGTGTGACACTCCGGGGTGCCGCTGGCTGCTCACAGTACCCGACGGGCATAAATCCTAGGTGCCAGCTGGTAGTTCGTTCTATCTTCTTGGTCGTGGCGGACGCTCCCCAGAGTCTCCTCGCGGGGCCTTCGACCGCACGGACCTCGAACCGCACGATGGAAGTCGTCACGGTGCTGGGATTCGGGATCCCGGTTGCCTTCTACATCTGGTTCCTTCACCACTACACCCTGAACGTCGTGCACGCGAGACCAGTGGTCCGACGTCAACTTGATCGGCGCTTCCTATCAAGGGCCATCTCACCCTGGCGGCTCTGTGGGCTCAGCACAACGAGAACCGTCTGTTGTTCCCCAACCTCATCGTGCTCGCGATGAGTCGCCTCGACGCATTCAACGTTTCGGCACGAGGAATATCTGAGCGCAGTGTTGCTGCTCGGCGGCCGTGGCGCTGATCATCGCCGCACACAAGCGTCGGGCACCTGAGACGCCCATGGATCGTCTACTGCCCGGTCGTCATCTTGATGTTCTCGGTCGTCAGGCGCAGAACACGCTGTGGGGATTCCAGCTGGCCTGGTACATGGTCCTGTTCCTGCTCGCGGGCGTCATATTCCTCCTCGATCGCCCCGCGTTGTCCACCGTCGGCATTCGTCGGCGCCATGATCCTCGCCGTTGTGGGGAGCTACTCGTCATTCCAGGGACTGCTCATCTGGGTCGTAGGCCTCGCTGCTCCTCTTCTACGGCGTCGACCGGGACACCTCATAGCGCTCTGGGTCGCGGCAGGAGCACTGACAACTGCCGTCTACTTCTACAACTTCGACACGCACGCCGCGGTAGCACCAAAACTGACGCCGATCCACCTGCCGAGCCCAAGCGGTGCGGTTCTTACTTCGAGTCACTCGGAGACGTGCTCGGGGTCCGGTTGACGTCCAATGGTGTCGGCGTGGATCTGATTATTGCCGTTGGTTGCGTGATCTTCGCGCGTGGCTCTCTTCACCCTGTGGTCGAGCTGGTCGGCGTCGAGATGCGCAAGGCGCAGCCCCTATCGGTATGGCACTGACGGTGTTCGGCCTGCTCTTCGCCCTGTCGACGACGTATGGGCGGGCGTGGGGCGGGCCAGGGGCTGCTTCGGCATCGAGGTACACGACATACGACCTCATGATCCTCGTCGGCGCGTACCTGACCTACATCGGGCACTCAGCCCAGCGCAGGCCGCGCGCAGCGGATCCATCGCATGCCGTCAGCAGGCTGCTCGGGCGAACGCTGGGATGCTTGATCGCCCTGGTGGCGGCTTTTGGGATCATCAACGGGATCAGGTGGGCGAAGTCCTCTGACTTCAGGCCTACTGTCGCAGGCAGCCGTCACGATCGACATCGATCACATCGCTGGGCCACTCGTCCAGTCTTTGCTCGAGCCCGCGATACCGGCGGGACAGCTGCGAGAAGATGCTCAGGTGCTGGAGACCCATGGACTGAGCCTCTTCTCGGACCCACAAGCCGTTGCGAGGTACCGCCATGCTGCCGCCATCGAAACTGCAGAGGGGTTGTTCAAGTACACGCCACCTCCTGCCGCAACAGTCGAGATCCCGTGGAAGGGCTCGGTGCTGACGGGGAAGACCCTGCTCGTGGCGACAGCGGCCTCGGATCTGCACCGGTGCGGGTCGACTTCGTTCTGAACGGAGGAACGTCCGACAACGAGTACTCGTCACGAAAAACACGATTGTCGGATGGGCCACACGCTGGAACACCTCGACGGTGCCGAACGGCACCTACCAGCTCGGGTGCGTCGTCGACGGCCGATCTGGAGTGGTGAAGGAGAGCCATCCGATCCTCGTCATCGTGAGGAACTGAGCGCGGTTCACTCGGCCCGTCGCCGCGGCGACGCAATCCAGATCGGGGCTCCCCGTCCAGGGGAGCACGCTCGACCGGGGACTCAAGAGGGTTCTTTCGGCGTGGCCTGCTGCAGCCCCTCGGTGGAGGTTGCAGGGCCGCGCAACCTGAAATCGATCTACCCTGCGGCCTGCATCGCAGTGTCTGCTGATGGGATGCAGGCCGCAAGGAGCACCATAACCCCTGGTCAGCCCCGTATCACCTACACTACCCGGCGACCTTCGCCCCCTTCATGACCACCACGTCCCCAACTGTCACCGCCCCCCGGGGGCGGCACGCGGCCCCGAAGACGGTGCGGGCGATCGGGAGCAAATGGTGGTGGATCGGCGGGGCGGCCTTCCTGGCCGTCTTCGCCTACGTGCCGCTGCTGGCCGTGCGCCCGGGGGTGGTGACGCCCGACACCAAGACGTACCTGTACCTCGACCCGGTGCGCTTCCTGAAGCAGGTCGCGTTCATGTGGGACCCCACCGTGGGGCTGGGCACCGTGACCCACGAGTACATCGGCTACCTGCTCCCGATGGGGCCGTTCTTCGCCGTCTTCCACCTCTTGGGCGTGCCGGTCTGGGTGGCCCAGCGGCTGTGGCTGGGCTCCATCCTGATGGGCGCCGGGGTCGGGCGTCCTCTACCTGTCGCGCATCCTCGGCCTGCGCGGGCCCGGGCCGACCGCGGCCGCGCTGGCCTACATGCTGTCGCCTTACTTCCTGCAGTACGCCGGCCGCATTTCGGTGATCCTGCTCCCCTGGGCCGGCCTGCCCTTCATGCTGGGCCTGACCATCGTGGCGCTGCGCCGGGGCGGGTGGCGCGAGCCGGCGCTGTTCGCCGTGGTGGTGGCGCTCGTGAGCGGCATCAACGCCAGCTCCATCATTTACGTCGGCGTGGCACCGGTCCTGTGGATCGTCTACGCCGTCGTCGTCCTGCGGGAGTCGACCTGGCGCCACGCCGTCGGCGCCACGCTGCGCATCGGCGTGCTGACGCTGGGGGCCTGCCTGTGGTGGATGGCGGGCCTGGAGGTGGAGGCCGCCTTCGGCGTGAACGTCTTGAAGTACACCGAGACGGTCCCCTCGACGTCGCAGACCTCCAACGCGGCGGACATCTTCCGGGGGCTCGGCTACTGGTACTTCTACGGCTCGGACCACCTCGGCCCGTGGACGACGGCGGCCGTCCGCTACACCCAGGACATCTGGCTGCTGGCGACCTCCTACGCCGTGCCCGTCCTCTCGCTGGTGGCGGCCGCGTTCGTGCGCTGGCGCGAGCGCGCCTTCTTCCTGGTGCTGCTGTTCGTCGGGCTGATCCTCTCGGTGGGCCCGTTCCCGTTCTCCAACCCGACGCTCGTCGGCGGCTGGCTCAAGTCCTTCATGACCGACACGACGGCGGGCCTGGCGCTGCGCTCCACGGACCGGGCCACGCCGGTGGTCCTGCTGGCGCTCTGCATGCTGCTCGGCAGCGGGCTGTCCGCCCTGTGGTCGCGCTTTCACATCGGCGGCTTCGTCACCGCGCTGCTGGTGGCCGGGCTCGTGGTGGCCAACAACCCCTCGCTGTTCCTCGGGGACTTCATCGCCAACAACTTCACCCAGCCGGCCGCCCTCCCCTCCTACCAGCTGGCCGCCATAAAGCACCTCAACGCCACGCACCCCGGCACCCGGGTCTTCGCCATTCCGGGCAACGACTTCGCCGCCTACCGCTGGGGGGACACGGTCGACACGCCGCAGCCGGCCTTCCTCGACCGTGACTTCGTCACGCGCGAGCAGCAGATCCTCGGATCGATCGCCACCGCCGACACCCTCTACGCCACGGACGGACCGCTGCAGGACGGCACGGCCAACCTGAACGCGCTGGCACCCATGTCCCGGCTGATGGGCGCCGGCGACCTCATGGTCGAGTACGACCAGCAGTACGAGCGCTACGGGGTGCCGCAGCCCCAGCTGCTCGCCCTGCAGCTGCTGCAGACGCCCCTCGGGCTGACCGACCCGATGTCCTTCGGCGTGCCGCGGCCCAACACCTCGGTGGTCTCCACCTTGAACGAGCAGGACCTGTCGGTCCCGGGCAACGTCACCTGGCCCTCCCCCATCGTCACCTACACCGTGCCCAACCCACGGCCGATGGTGCGCGGTGAGTCCGACACGGGCGCCGTGGTCATGGAGGGTGATGCCACCGGACTGAACAACCTGGCGGGGCTCGGCCTGCTCAACACCGACAGCGCCATCTACTACGCCGGCACGCTGGCCAACGCAGCCCGCCCGGCTGCAGGGCCTGGCCTCGCAGGGCGCGCAGCTCGTCCTGACCGACACCAACCGCAAGGAGGCCTTCCGCTGGGACACGCTCACGGCCAACTCGGGCTTCACCGAGACGCCGAGCGACAACCCGGCCAAGACCGACCTCAGCGACAGCCCGATCGAGCTGTTCCCCGGCACGACCATCTCGAGCAAGTCCTACGCCAGCTACGTCGGCGCCGTGAACGTCACGGCGAGCAGCTACGGCAATTCGGTCTCGTACACGCCCGAGGACCAGGCCTACAGCGCCATCGACAACAACTTCGACACGGCCTGGATCACGGGCACCTTCGTGCCGGATCCCAAGGGCGAGTGGTGGCAGTCGCAGTTCACCAACCCGGTCAGCACCGACCACATCACGCTGGTGCAGCCCCAACGCGGCGACCGCTCGCGCTGGGTGTCGAAGGTGACGCTCACCTTCGACGGCAAGGACCCCGTCACCTACGACCTCAACGCCTCGTCGCACGTCACCTCCGGCCAGACGCTCACCTTCCCGGCGCAGACCTTCCACACCCTGCGCGTCACCATCGACTCGACCACCAACAACACGGCACCGCCGCCCGCCGCCTCGGCCGTGGGCTTCTCGGAGATAGAGATCCCGGGCCAGTCGGTGCACCAGGTCGTGCAGATGCCGACGCAGATGCTCGCCAGCCTGGGCGCCGCCTCGGCCGCCGACCGCCTCACCGTCGTCATGACGCGGCAGCGCACGTCGCAGTTCCCGCCCCGCAGCGATCCCGAGACGACGATCTCGCGCCAGTTCACCCTGCCGACGGCCCGCACCTTCACGCTGGCGGGCAGTGCCAGCCTGTCGGCCCTGATCCCCGACGACGAGGTCGACCGCCTGGTGGGCCGGGCCACGACGCCGTCGAGCACGGTCAGGGACGCCTACTCCTCGGGACGCCTGCCCGGCGACGTCAACGCCACGGCGTCGGCGACGGTCGACGGGAACCCGGCGACCGCCTGGCAGCCGGGGCTGGGGGGCAAGGCGCAGGTGGGCTCCACGCTGACCTACGACCTGGCCAAGCCGCAGACCCTGACCGGGCTCGACATGCAGGTGATCGCGGACGGCCGCCATTCGGTCCCGACGGCAATGACGATCACGTCGGGCATCCAGACGCGCACCATCACCGTGCCGCCGATCGCCGACAGCACGGTGCCGGGTGCGGTCACGACCGTGCCGGTCACCTTTCCCGCGCTCACCGGTTCGCACTTCGTGGTCACGTTCACCGGCGTGCGCCCCGAGTACGCGGCGAACTACTACTCCGCCGGGCCGCTCGAGCTGCCGCTGGGCATCGCGGAGATCGGCATCCCGGGCGTGAAGGCCGACCCGACGCCGGCGGCGCTGCCCGGGCAACTGCGTGTCGAACCTGCTGACGATCGACGGCCAACCGATCAGCGTCTCCGTGGTGGGCCCGACGCAGCAGGCCCTCGACGGTGGCGAGTCCCAGTTCGTCCCGTGCGGGCCCGACGCCAAGGGCATCACCCTGGGCGCGGGTCCGCACGTGGTGCAGACGGTGGCGGGTCACAACCCCCCGTGTGCCAACACACCGACCACCTGCACGGGGTGGAACATCGACCAGCTGGCCCTCGACTCGGCGCCCGGCGGCGGCGCCGGATCGGTTGCCTTCCCCACCGCGGCCGGCACGCCGCAGCTGCAGGCGACCCAACCCGGGCCGGCCGCCGCGGTGACGTCGACGGCCGTCGCACATCGTCAAGCAGGGGGCGAAGGTGACCGGCGCCACCGAGCCCTTCGAGCTCGTGCTGGGCCAGAGCGTGAACAAGGGCTGGAAGGCGGTGGCGAGCCCGGGGCCCGGGGCGGCGCCGGGCTCCCATGCCGTCGACCTGGGGCAGTCCCAGCTGGTGGACGGGTTCGCCAACGGCTGGCAGGTCACGGCGGCCGACCTCCAGGCCCTCGGGGGCTCCACCTTCACGGTCCAGATCACGTGGACCCCCCAGAAGGTCATATGGGCCGCGTTGGCCGTCTCGGGGGCGACCCTGCTCCTCTGCCTCGTCCTGGGCTTCCTCCCCCTGCGGGCACGGCGCTGGGTGCGGGCGCACCTCCCACGCCGCCTCCGTGGCCCCGAGGGGCCCGGAGCCGCCGGAACGGCCGGCCATCCCGTTCGACGCGGCCGTCCTCGCCCTGCCCGGCGCGCCCGCCCCGAAGGCGCAGCGCCAGAAGGGCTGGCTGCGCTTCCCGCGCGCAGTCGTCATCGGTGCTCTCTGCGGCGCGGCCGCCCTGCTCGTCACACCGCCACTGGCGGGGCTCGTCGTGGCGGGGCGGTCGTGCTCGGCCTGCTCGTGCCCTGGGCCCGCGTGCTGGCCAGCGTGGCAGGCATCGCGTGCATCGTGGCCGGCTCCATCAACGTGGTCCAGGGGCAGAACGTGCACCATTTCCTGTCCGGTTCGAACTGGGACGCGTCCTTCGTCAACGCCGGCAACCTGATCTGGCTCGGGGCGGCGCTGTTGCTGGCCGACGGCGTGATCTCCGCCTTCGGCCTGCGGGTGGCCAAACCGGTGCGGCGCGGCAAGCTGCGCGCCCGGGCGAGGAGCGACGTGCGCCCGCCCGAGAAACCGCCGGTCATCGTCGGCATCGACGGCTGACGACCGGGTGGCGACGGAGCGCACGCGCAGCGATCCGACGGTTCACCCGTTCACTTTGTGCACCGTCTGTTGCGTCCTCGATTCCGCCAACATCGGGACAAACGTCCGCAAAAACACGGCTGTGGCCACGAAAACCAGTAGCGAGGACGCCCACCTTTTGACAGGATGAACACGCCTCTGAGGAAGGAGCTGACATGCCTCGAGTCGGACTGCTTGTCGCCACAGCAGGTGCCCTGGTCGCCCTCACTGCCTCCACGGTGATCGCGGCGCCCGCCGGCGCCGCGAACCCCACCAGCCCACCGACCGTCGGCGCGGTGCAGTGGACTGACGCGCACGCAGCGGCCGGCACGGCGTCGAACCAGTTGAACAACATCTCGTGCACGAGCGCTTCGTTCTGCGTCGCCGTGGGCGAACAGAATCGTCGGGACCGGTGGCGGGACGCTCGCCGAAGTGTGGAACGGGACCACGTGGAAGGTCGTGCCGAGCGCTGACCCGTCGGCGACCACGGGCGACGAGCTGGACGCCGTCTCCTGCGTCGGGCCGTCGTTCTGCCTCGCTGTCGGCCGGTCCGGCTCCGGCCCGATCGCCGAGACGTGGAACGGGACGGTGTGGACGCTGGCGCACGGTCGCCACGCCCGCCGGTGCCACCTCGTCCCGCCTCACCTCGGTCTCGTGTGTCGCCAGCAACGTCTGCGAGGTGCTCGGCACCTCGGTCACCGCCGGCACGGGCTCCATCTTCGGGAACCAGTGGAACGGCACGATCCTGTCGCTGACGACGGCGGCCACCCCGCCGTCGACGGCCACCACCCCGATCCCCGAGGCGTTGGGGATGAGCTGTGTGAGCGCCACCTGGTGCCTCGCCGTCGGTGTCAACGACATTCAGATCACGGCGACCGCGTCGGCGTTCAGCGAGACGTGGAACGGGACCAACTGGACGCTGGCGACGACGCCGGCACCGAGCACCGCGACCGGCAGCCTGCTGGCGCAGTGTCTCGTGCGCCGGGGTGAACTTCTGCGCCGGCGGTCGGCCAGGGAACGTTTGCCGGGCCCCTGACCCAGAACCTGATCGAGACCTGGAGCGGCACATCGTGGGCCGTCACGCCGAGCCCCGACACCTCCCCCACCTTGAGCCAGGAGTTGACCGGCGTGTCCTGCTTCAGCGCCACCACATGCAGCGCCGTGGGCCAGGCCAACGCCGCCTCGGGGCCTTCGCCGGCCACCCTGGCGCTGTCATGGAACGGCACCGCGTGGTCGATCGTGCCCAACACACCCAACGACGGCACCACCCAGACCACGACGACCGGCGTGTCCTGCATCACGAACTGGGCCTGCATGGCGTCGGGCTTTGCGGCACGTCAGCGGGAGCTTCGTCCCCTTCGCCATGTCGGCCCCCATCGCCCGCACCGGCTACCGCTTCGTCGCCTCGTGACGGCGGCATCTTCGCCTACGGGCCGGGCGCGCCGTTCCTCGGCTCCATGGGCGGCACCCCGCTCAACAAGCCGATCGTCGGCATGGCGGTCATGCCCGGCGGGTGACGGCTACGACATGGTGGCGTCCGACGGCGGCATCTTCAACTTCGGGAGCGCCCAGTTCTACGGCTCGACCGGGTCGCATCCACCTCAACCAGCCCATCGTCGGCATGGCGATGACGGCCGACGGGGCGGGCTACTGGCTGGTGGCGTCCGACGGCGGCATCTTCAGCTACGGCGACGCCCAGTTCTACGGCTCGACGGGCAGCATCAAGCTGAACAAGCCCATCGTCGGCATGGCGGCCACGCCGGACGGCAAGGGCTACTGGCTGGTGGCCTCCGACGGCGGCATCTTCAACTACGGCGACGCCCAGTTCTACGGCTCGGCGGGATCGATCGCGCTCAACAAGCCCGTGGTCGGCATGACCGCCCCCGTCGCCGGCGGCTACTACCTGGTGGCCACGGACGGCGGCATCTTCAGCTTCCCGACGACCGGCGGTCCGCACCTTCTTCGGCTCCACCGGCTCCATCGTCCTCAACAAGCCGATCGTGGGCATGACCGCGGTGCCGAACGGCTACTACCTGAGCGGATCCGACGGCGGGGTGTTCACCTTCCCCACACCGGCGGCCCGACCTTCTTCGGCTCGACCGGCTCCATCATCCTCAACAAGCCGATCGTGGGGATCTCGGGGTAACAGAAGGCCGGCGCTCCCCTCAGCGGCGGGTCGGGGCGCCGGTCAGCGGCGCCGGCGTCAGCGTGCCGGCGTGGCTTCCTCCGCCAACGCCTCCAGGGCGCGGCGGGCCGTGGCGTCCCAGGTGAACCAGCGGGCCCGGGCCAGGGCGCCCTTCGACAGCCGGCTGCGCAGCACCTCGTCGCCGAGGACCCGTCCGAGCGCGCCGGCGAGGTCGTTCGACGTCTCCACCAGCAGGCCCGACTCACCGTCGAGGACGGCGTCGGCGTGGCCGGCGATGGCCGTGGCCACGGCCGGGGTGCCGCAGGCGGCCGCCTCGGTCAGCGTCATGCCCCAGCCCTCCCGCTGCGAGCTGCTGGCGACGACCCAGGCCCGGCGGTACCACGCCACCAACTCGTCGTCGTCTACGTGGCCCGGCAGGCTGACCCATCGGTGCGCCCGAGCTCGTCGCGCAGCGCCTCGAGGGCGGCCCGCTCGTAGCCCTCGCCGATGATGACCGCCCGAGGGCAGGGTGATCGGCCTTCAGCGTGGCCAAGGACCGGAGCAGCACGTCGAAGCGCTTCACCGGGACCAGCCGGCCCACCGCCATGACCAGCGGCGTGGCCAGGCGCTGGCCGCCCGGCGAGTACCGCTCGTCCACCCCGGGCGGCGCCACCGTCACCCGGTCGCCCCGCAGCCCCAGCAGCTCGACGATCTCGTGGCGCGACGAGTCGGACAGGGTCACGATGCGGCTCTGGCGGTAGAAGCGCGGGGCGATCCGCTGCTCGGCCGTGTTGCCCAGGCGGGCCAGCATCGGCGGCAGCACCATGCCCCACATTTCGGCGTGGACGTGGTGCAGGAACACAATCCGCGGTCCCCGGTACCAGATAGGCGACAGGAAGGGCATGCCGTTCCAGATCTCCACCAGGGCGTCGCCTGAGCGGTGCCCCATGCGGATGCCCTCCCAGGCCGCACCCGGGAAGACGGCGTAGCGGCCCGACTGGCGCAGCACCCGGTAGCCGTTCGCGCGTCAAGGCGGACGGTGCATTGGGGACGGCCGAGGTGCGGAAGGTCACGTCGAGCCCGGCCGCGGCCCAGCGGGAGGCGATCTCGTGGGCGTGCAGCTCCGAGCCACCCGCCTCGGGGTCGTCGAGATCGCGCCACGCCACGAAGTGGATGCGCCGCAGGCCGGCCTGGGCGGCGATGGAGGCCAGGACCTCGCGGCTCGCTGAGTGACTCGGTGTCCTCACGACCCGCACCGGGCGCGGCCGCGCACCGGCCCCAGGTCGTCGGACATCGGGTCAGGTTATCCCTACGACCTGCCTTGTTAGACGGACCCTATGGACGACGGCGAAGCCGCACATGACGACCAGGAGCACCCCGCCTTGCACCGCCAGGTCCACGAAAGCGGTCGCCCGCGGGGCCCCGTGCACAGCCAGGACGGCCAGCGTGAGCACGACGGCGCCCCCGACGAGCACGTAGGCGACCCAGCGCTGGCCGACGGCCAACAGGTACATGGTGAGCACCACCGAAATGCTGAGCAGGATCATCGCGAGCACCAAGGGGGCCAGGGCGTCGGCGGCAGACGTGTAGGCGTGGTGGAAGACGATCTGGAGGATCTGCTCGGGTGCGGCCACCGCCACCCCAAGGAGGAAAGACGGAGGGGATGGCGAGCAGCACGAGCACCACGGCCAGCTGCCGCAGGGCGTGCCCACCCTGGCGCCAGCGGATGGCGGCCTCGGGGAGCAGGTAACCGCCCAGGACGACGGCGCCGAAGACAATGGCCTTGCTGGTGACCGACACGGCGGCGTAGGCGCCGCTGTGGGCCGGATTGTCCCGGCCCACCACCAGGACGTCGATGTTCTGCAGGACGGCCACCATGGACAGGGAGACCGACGCAATGACCAGGTCGAGCACGACGGTGCGGCGCACCGAGCGTTGGCCGCTCCCGAGGACGTGGTCCGGTCGCAGCGATGCCACCCAGCTGCCGCCGTCGAACAGGCGGGGCGAGCCGCCGCCCGACCAGGCGCGCACCGAAGCCCAGCGGGCGTTGACCGCTGCCGCCACCTCGCCGATGAGGACGCCGACGGCCGCGCCGGAGGGGCCGTACCCGGCGGCCACGAGGACGACGACGGCGACGACCCGGATGCCCTCTCGACCAGCAGGTTCGCCGCCAGGGGCCGGTAGGCGCGGTGGGCTTGCAGCAGGCCACGGTCGAGCGAGAGGAGGACGAAGAAGGCGGCCGCGGTCAGGATGGCGGCAATCCCGATGCCGCTCTGCTGGTTCAGCAGCACCGCCACGGCATGCCGGCTGGTGAAGACGACCGCCGCCCACACCAGCACGACGAGCGTGCACTGCCGGTGCACCCGCCCGGCCCAGCGCCGCACCAGGTGGCCGGTGCCGTCCTCGTGCCAGACGGTCACCCGCCGGACCACCGCCACCACGACGGCCGATCCGGGCATGGACAGGATCAGATAGAGGCCCGTCAGCTGGTTGAGGACGCCGTAGTTGTGGGGCGAGAGCAGACGGGCGAGCGCAACGGTGAGGATGACGCTGGCGCCGTTGGCCAGCACACCCGCCACGGCCAGGGGCCCGGCCTGCAGGAGGCCGGCCCGCATGGACTCGACGCCCGGGCGAGCCTCGGGGTCGAGGAGCAGGTCGGCGCCGAGTGTGGGCCCCATGGCGTTGGGGGCGAGGGCCATGGCGGCCGGTACCGCCTCGACCACGACCTCGGCCGCGGGGGTGTCCGCGACCTCGGGGTCGCTCACGTGCCGGCCTTTGCCGCCCCGTCCCCCAAGCCGATGCGATCGACCGCAGGCAGGATCTGGCGTTGCAGGAATTCGCCTCCGTCCAGGCTGACGTGGATGCCGTCGGATGAACGCACATCGATCCCGGACACCGAGGCCGTGTAGACGCCACCGGGGCTGAGCATCCGGTTGAGGTCGATCACGCTGACGACGCCGGGGTCGCGTCGACGCCACCTGGCGGACCAGGGCGTTGTAGGCCCGGGTTCGGGTCGGCGTGTTCTCCGACCAGGGCAGGCCGTCTGCCTGGCGGTTACTGGGGTCGACGTAGGGCATGGTGAGGAGCACCACTTTGGCACCAAACGAGTGGAGAATGGAGATGGCCGCCTGGAGATCAGCCGTGAGGTGCTGGTCCCAGGCCGGCTCGCCGATGTGCACCCAGTGGCCGTCGAGCAGGTGGTCGGCGACCTCCCAGCGCCCCAGGCCCAGAGCGACCACCTGGGGCCGCTGGCCGGCGATGAGGAAAGGCCAGAGGCCTCGCCAGTTGTCACAGCCCGGCGTGGCCGGCCCCGCTGCACCGGACGTGAACACCTGGAGTTGCGGGTCGAGATCGCACCCGATGGTGGCGTCGTCGGTCACGGTGGCCCCGTACTCCTGCCGGGCGTCCACCGAGAGGCCCATGCCGAGCGTCATGGCGATGGAGTCGCCGAGGACGAGGAGCCGCACCGGGTGGGCGCCGTAGGCGCCGGCATGCTGCAGCGCGGCGTGCTCCGACGTTGTCAGGCCGGGCGGGAGCGGGAAGGCCACCCGGGCCCCGCCGGACGCCGTCGGCCCGGGCCATCGGAGCGGCCGCCGCCGGGCCGGCCGGCACAGCCGACAGAGCCGACAGGGCCGACACACCGACGAACGACAGCACGAGGCAGGCGCTGCCCAACAGGCCCCGCACACTCACACGCGTCACGCCAGCTCCGTCCCTCTCGCGCCTTCCACCCTTGGCTGGACGGCAGGCCGCGCCCCATCGACCGGTCTGCCGCGGAAGAACCGGATCCCGTGCACCCGACTCCTCCTCGTCGGCCGATCCCGGCTGCGGCTTGAGTGTCCCATCCGCGGCCCTCAGCCTCCGTGCAGCGCACCCCCGCTGACGCAGTCCACCACCTGCATGGTGGCATGGAAGACCGTCCGCTTCCCTTCGGCGGCCCCGACGCAGGTGGCCAGCGTGCCGGCCTGCAGCACCAGGGGCCGGGTCAGCCCCAACTGCACGTTGTCCCAGACCCAGGCGCCGGCCTGCAGGGTGGGCCGGCGGCCCAGGGCCGCCGTCATGAAGGCCGCCGCATACGTCGGGTCGTGCCCCTGCTCCACCCGAGGTGCGGCGGGGTTGGTGGCGATCACCACCGTGTTGACCTGCCACGACCGCCAGGGCATGGCGCACGGCGGCGTACTGGGCCGGTGTGCCCTCCGGCTCGGGCATGCCCACCCCGAAGTCGAGCAGGCTGATGATCCTGAAACCGGCCTTGGCCGATCCGGCCCGGGCCTCCACGCCTTGGGGTCCTCCCCCGCCGGCCTGGCTGTAGTGATGCGATTGACGGCCTGCCATGCCATGGCCGACTGCAGGCCGGAGAACGGGGCCGGGTACGACAGGAGGACCCGCCCGGGGGGCAGCGTCGGCGCCACCTCGCTGTACCAGCGGGGCAAGCGTCACCGCCTGCATGGCGAAGGGCAGGCGTTCGCCGAAGATGATGCCCATGGGCACCAGTGCCACCGCCGCCACGGCCAACGCTCCTAGGGATCCGAGCACGCCGCGCCACTGGGGCACCCACTGCACCACGGCGCGGCGGACCCGCTCGAGAATGACGGCCAGGACGACGGCCGCGGCCAGGTAGCCCACCGCCATGAAGCGTTGCTCAATGATGTTCTCGAGCACCGGAATGCGCGTGAACACCCACGCCGGCTCCCACTGCCCATGGCGCTCGCCCAGCGAGCAGGCGGCGCACACGACGAAGACGAAGCCGAAGAACCACAGGCGGCGGTCGCGCCAGAAGGCCACGACGCCCGCCACCATGACGGCGAGGAAGCTCCACCCCACGTACGCGGCCGAGGCCAGCGGCGCACCCTCGTACCCTCCGAGCGCCAGGAAGACGTTCGGCGCGGCGGGTAGCCGGTCGTCACGAAGCTCGAGGGGATGAAGCCGCCGATCACCCCGACGTTGGGCCAGACCAGGCCCGAGAGGCTGGCCGGGCCCTTCAGCGCAAACCAGACGGGCCAGGCCAGGAGCACGACCGCGAGACCGAGGCCGACAGCCAGTGCTTTGGCGGCATAGGGGAACCGGGCGCGGACCAAGGACGGCTTCGTCACCAGCGCGGCGACGACCAGCGCCACCACGCAGATGACGACCACGACCGCCACAATGGCGAGGAGCTCAGAAGAGAGGAAGAACTGGGCGAAGAGCAGGACGGCGAGCAGGGCTCCGGCCCACAGCGGGTTCCGGCGCTGGCGGACGAGGATCTCGTCGAGGGCGGCCAGAATGAGCGGCAGCAGCATGAGCGCCGCCGTCATCAGGTGGGCGAACTCCAGGCTCGACAGGACGAAGGGTGAGAAGCCGTAGAGCAGGCCGCCCACGAAGGCGGCCGGGGTCCACGAGACCCAGCGCCTGATCACGAAGAAGGCGGTGAAGGCGGTCAGGGCGGGCGTGATGGTCGAGGCCACGTTCAGCGACGCCACCGGACCCCAGATCCACGTCACCGGGACCAGCGGGACGCTGAGGCCCGTGACCGAGGTCTGCGACAACAGGTTGATGCCGTGCGGATGGAAGAGCGCGGTCGAGAAGAACGGGTTCTGGCCGTGCGACAAGGCGGTGGCCGGCCATTGGAAGAACCACAGGAAGAGTGCGGGATCGCCGCAGCCGCACAGGGTGTGCGTGCTGGCGCCCTCGGCCCAGGCGTGCACCCACAGGAGGAAGCCGAGCGCGAGATACAACGCACCCGCCACCACGAGGGTCATCCATGTTCGCCACCACCGCGCCGACTTCGGCGCGTCGCTAGCCAGCTTCGAGTGTGCCCGCCGTGGCATTCGTGCGGCGCGGCAGCACCGGGGCGTCCCGTCCGGTCGACCCCGCCTCGTGGTACTCCTCTTCGACGTTGACCGACCACACGTCGTGATCGGCCCCGAAGATGTTCTCCACGGTCATCATGGCCGTGTACATGGAGTGGTCCTGATTGTTGTACTTGTGCATCCCGTTGCGCCCGACCGGGTGGATGTTGGGTGCCTCGGCCTCGAGCCACTTGCGGATGGTCTCGACGTTGTCCTTGTAGGCGAAGTCGTAGTACGGGTAGGCCTTGGGCACCCGGACGACGTAGCCGTGCTCGACGTCGCCCTCCGCCGCCAGCCCGAGGTGGACGAGCTCACGGGTCCCCAACGCGATCAACTCGTCGTCGGGCATGTTCCACATGGCGTCGCCCTCGAAGACGAAGTACTCGAGCCCGAGACAGGTGCGCCCGTCCTTGACGAGGTAGGGCGACCACGAGCCGTAGTTCTGAATGCGCCCGACTTCGACGTCGGTGGCGTGGATGTAGATCCAGTTGTCGGGGAAGCTGCGTGACTCGGGCACGATCAGCGCCACCGTGAGGTAGTCGCGGTAATGCAGGTCGTCCGCGGCGGCGACCACCTCCACCGGCGGCGGCGGGGTGATGGTGTGCACGAGCTCGCGCATGGGCATGGTCGAGATCACGTGGCTCGCCGGCTCGGAGTGGCTGGCGCCGTTCTGCGTGTACGTGACTGCGGTCGCCCGCCCACCCTCGACCGTGATGCCGGTCAGCCGCGCCGACATCTCCAGCCTCCCTCCGGCGGCCTGCACCTTTTCTGCGCAGACCTCCCACATCATGCCGGGGCCGTACTTGGGATATTGGAACTCCTCAATGAGGGTGGTGATCTCGGTCTGGCCCCGCTTCGGCAATATGGCGTTGATCACCGCCTTGCGGAGGTCCAGGTTCTTGATCCGTTGCGCCGCCCAGTCGGCCGGCATGTCCGAGACGGGCACGCCCCAGACCTTTTCGGTGTAGGTCTTGAAGAAGGTGCGGTAGAGCCGCCAGCCGAAGCGGGCGACCAGCCAGTTCTCGTAGTTCGACTCGTCCTTGGGCGGGCGGATGCGGGCCCAGAGATAGGAGAAGCCGCACAGGATGGCCTCCCACAGGCCCAGGTTCTTGAGCGCGTTGAGTGCCTTGAGCGGGTAGTCGTAGAACTTGCCCTTGTAGAAGATCCTGCTCATGCGGGGCCGCAGCATGAAATCGCCCTCGGGGAGGATCTCGTGCCAGAAGGCCTCGACCTCGGGCACCTTGGTGAAGAACCGGTGCCCGCCGAGGTCGAAGCGCCACCCGTCCCTCAGGACGGTGCGGCTGATGCCGCCCACCACGTCGTCCGCCTCGAGCACGACCGGGTGCGCCCCCCGTTGGGTCAGGAGATAGGCCGCCGTCAGCCCTCCGGGGCCCGCGCCGGCAATGACGACGGGCGCTTCTGCAGGGGCGGTCACGAGGTAGGCAGGTTAGTGGACCCCTCAGGAGCGCTCGGGGAGGGTCCCCCCGTTGCAGCCAGGCCGTCGGAGGGATTCCACGGGGTTCAGGGGCCCCCGGTGGTGAACTCGGTGAGGTTCATCGGCTCGTAGTACAGGGCGGGGTGGCTGGTCACGACGTTGCGGGCTCCTCCGCCGTTCTTGTCGGCGGTCTGGGCCAAGTCCGTGACGATGGTCTCGCACTTGACGCTGAAGGTCTGGTACATCGGTTCCCAGACCATCCAGACGTGGTGCGTCGTGCCGGCCCGCTGGACCACGTCGGCGGCGAAGGCATTGGGATCGGCCCGGTGCACGGCGTCGGCGTAGTCGACCCAGTCGACGATGGCGGGCCCTGTGCGGCGCGGGAAGGTCAACATGTTGTACTGACCGGGGTCCTCGATCTGGCGGTACACGGAAGGGCCCAGCTGGTCCGGGCAGAAGGCGATGATGTCACCGGGTTTCGCCAGCCTGTTGATGGCGGCCGCCACGTTGTTCGCCTGCGTCCGCTGTGTGGTGACGTTCTGGGCCGAGGAGATCAGGCCCGCCACGACGGCCAACCCGACGACGATCACGCGGACCCACCGGTTGAGCAGCGTCACCGTCCCCAGGGCCACGAGGAGCACGAAGGGCAGGAAGACGACGGCGGCATAGCGCAAGGAGAACACGCTGGCGGTGAGGATGCCGCCGGCGATGGCGGCGAAGAGCGTGCCGAGCACCACGAAGACGAGGCTGCGCGCCCGCGGACGGGTCCGCAGGTCGAGCTCGATGATGCGGCCCGACTTGCCGATGCCGAAGACGGCGAGCGCCAGCATGGCGAAGTAGATGACCGCCAGGAGCCGGCCCTGGTTGGTCCCCGTCTGCAGGGTGGAGCCCTGATTGTCGGTGAAACCCGTGAGGGCGTTGATCACGGCGGAGAAGTTGGGTGGCGCCGCCCACGGCGTGCCCGTGTGCTTGGCCTGGTACACGAACGTCGGCGCCCAGGGGACGAAGAGCAGCACGCCCGCCGCCACGGCGAACAGTGCGGCCCAGGGCGCCTCGCCGGGCTGCCCGCGCCGCCGGCTGTGCCAGACGGCGACGACCAGCCAGAGGCCGACCAGGGCGACGAGGTAGACGGCCCAGTACTGGGTGTAGAGGAGCGCCGCCGTCACGACGGCAACGGCGATGAGGTTGCCGGGACGGGGCTTGTCGACGGCACGGCCGAGGGCCAGGAAGCCGCAGCCGGTCAAGAGGATGACCAAGGCGTACATGCGGGACTCGGTGGCGTAGTACACCGCGAAGGGTGCGCTGGCCAGCAGCACGACCATCGTCCAGGCCACGGCCCGGCCGCCGAGCCGCCGCCCGCAGAACCAGCCGACGGGAAGGGTCAGCACGGCGAAGAGCCCGGAGAGGGCGCGCACGGCGCTGTTGGACTGGCCGAAGACGACCATCCAGAAGTGGAGGAGGTAGTAGTAGAGCGGCGGCGCCCCGTCGTGCTTCAGCGCATCGGGGATGTCATGCAGCGGGAGCCGGGCGATGTTGACGGTGAGGGCCTCGTCGAGCCAGAGCCCCGATCGGGTCCAGAACCGAAGGACCAGTCCGGCGGCGATCGCCAGCCCCACCGCGACCCCGACGGCGATGCGCAGACGGCCGGTGAGAGCGGGAACCTCCTCAGACATGGGCCGCATGGTAGGACAATGGGCCTGAGGTCTAGGATCATCCGCCGCCGGGGGAGGCCGGCGCGGGGGAAGGGAATCGACACAGCGAAGGGGGGAAAGGGCCGCCGTGACCCGTTACATCATCAAGCGGATCGTCTTGCTGATCATCATCATCATCTTCGTGTCGATCGCGACCTTCTTCCTGGTCCACCTCCTCCCGGGCAACCCCACCGACACCATCCTGGGCCCCAACGCCACGGCGCAGAACGTGGCCACGCTCGACCACCAGCTGGGCTTGGACAAGCCGCTGTGGCAGCAGTACTTCATCTGGATCGGCCACGTCTTCCAGGGCAACCTGGGTCAGTCGTACACGACGCACCAGTCGACGGCGACCATCATCAAGCAGTCGTTCCCCATCGACCTCGAGCTGATCATCTTCTCCCAGATCATCGCCTTCGCCATCGCCTTCCCCATGGCGATGCGCTCGGCCCGGAAGCCCAACGGGCTGTTCGACCAGGCATCGAACAGCACCACCTTCGCCTTCCTGGCGCTCCCGCCCTTCGTCATCGCACCGGTCCTGGTCCTGTTGTTCGCGGTGCACTGGCACGTGTTCCCCGGGCCGGCGTCCTACGTGCCGCTGGCCCAGGACTTCTGGTCCAACATCCACACCATGCTGCTGCCGTCCATCGTCCTCGCCCTGGGCGGGATCGTCGTCTACTTCCGGTTGCTGCGCAACGACCTCATCTCCACGTTGCAAGAGGACTTCATCACCATGGCCCGCTCGAAGGGCCTCTCCGATCGCCGCATCATGTGGCGCCACGCCCTGCGGCCGTCCTCCATTTCGTTGCTGGCGTCGGCCGGCGTCACCATCGGTGGCCTCATCGCCGGCACGTTCATCGTGGAGCTCCTGTTGCAGATGCCCGGGCTGGGGTATCAGCTGATCTCGGCGGTCAATCAGGACGACTACACCGTCGTGCAGGGCATCACCTTGTTCGTGGCCGTTGCCATCGTGCTGATCAACTTCATCTTCGACTTCCTGTTCACCATCGTCGATCCGAGGATTGCCCGTGAGTAGCGTCAGCCTGACCAACCCGACCAACGAGGCCTTCGCCGACATCAAGGAGGAGATCGTCGCCGAAGCGGCGGCCGATCCCGACCAAGAAGAAACTGGGCTTCCTCTTCTGGTTGTGTGTCGGCTGGATCGTCCTCGTGGCGTTGGCAGCCACCTTCGCCAGCCTGCTGCCGCTGCCCAATCCCAACTTGGGCAACTACAACAGCGTGCAGAACGCTGGACCCGGCTGGGGTCACCTCCTCGGCACCGACGACCTCTACCGGGACATCTTCAGCCGCCTGGTCTACGGGGCCCGGGTCTCGTTGGTGGTGGGCTTCGGCGGTGCGTTGATCGGCCTCCTCGTGGGCGGTATCCCCGCCATGATCTCGGCCTACCGGCGGGGCCGGATCGACACCGCCCTCAACACCGGTTCCTACGTGGTGCTGGCCTTCCCCGCCATCGTCGCCGTCATTGCGATCGTGTCGTTCTGGGGCAAGTCCCTGCTCAAGATCACGCTCATCATCGGCCTCTTCGCGGCGCCACTGATCTTCCGCGTCGTGCGGGCGTCGACGCTGTCGTACGCCACCCGGGACTTCGTGCTGGCGGCCAAGGCATTGGGGGCCAGCGACACCCGCATCCTCTCCCGCGAGATCCTGCCCAACATCATGCCGACCATCGTGTCCTTCGGCCTGATCGCCGTCGCCACCATCGTGGTCCTGGAGGGCTCGCTCGCCTTCCTTGGGCTCTCGGTGCCGCCCCCGACGCCGAGCTGGGGCAACATGTTGAACGAGGGGTCCAGCCTGCTCACCGGAGCCAAGGGGCAGACGAACCCGTGGTTGGTCATCTTCCCGGCGTCGGCCATGTTCCTCCTCCTCATCAGCCTCAACGTCATGGCCGACAAGCTGCGGGCCTACTTCGACGTCTCGGAGATCAAGCTGTGACCGGCCGGCGCCTGCTCGACGTCGAGGACCTCCACGTCTCCTTCGCCACCAGCCGCGGCCCGCTCCAGGCCGTCCAGGGCGTCTCCCTCTCCCTCGACCAGGGCAAGACGCTCGGGATCGTCGGGGAGTCCGGCTCGGGGAAGACGGTGCTCTCCCGGGCCATCATGGGCCTGCTCCCCCGTGCCTCCACGACGCAGACCGGGTCGGTCCGTTACGACGGCACCGAAATCCTGAACGCACCGAACAACGACCTGCGCAAGCTCTGGAGCACGCACATCGCCATGGTGTTCCAGGACCCGATGACGTCGCTCAACCCGGTCCAGCGCATCGGCAACCAGATCACCGAGCCGCTGAAGATCCATCTGAAGCTCTCGAAGAGCGAGGCGAAGGAGACCGCGCTGTCCCTGCTGATGCAGGTCGGGGATTCCCTCCCCCGTCGAGCGCTACGAGGCCTACCCGTTCGAGCTCTCGGGTGGCATGCGCCAGCGCGTCATGATCGCCATCGCCCTGGCCTCCGCGCCGCGCCTGCTCATGGCGGACGAGCCCACCACCGGCCTCGATGTGACCGTGCAGGCGCAGATCCTCGACCTGCTGAGCCAGCTGCAGCACGACCGCGACATGGCCATGATCCTGGTGACGCACGACCTCGGCGTCGTCGCCACGCGGACCGACGAGATCATCGTGATGTACGCCGGCAACGTGGTCGAGCGGGCGCCGACCAACGTGCTCTTCAAGAGCATGGCCATGCCCTACACCGAGGCGCTGCTCAAGTCGACGCCGCGCATCGCCGAGCCGAGCCACACCAGGCTGACCGCCATTGAGGGCCGGCCGCCGGACCTGCTCAACCCGCCGTCGGGGTGCCCCTTCTCGCCCCGCTGCCCGTACGCGCAGGAGAAGTGCCACTCGAGAAGCCGCCGTTGGTGGAGGCGGACCCGGGCCACAGCTACGCCTGCTGGTATCCGCTGACGACCAGTCGTCAGCGCTCCGGCACCGCCCCAGCCCGACCCGGTGCCGGCATGACCGACACCACGGTGGACCGCCGGCAGTGGCGACCGACCCCATCCTCAGGGTCGAGGACCTGCACGTGTCCTTTGGGCGCGGCAACGCGACCGTACAGGCCGTCGCCGGCATCACCTTCTCCATCCGCCAGGGCGAGACGCTCGGCCTCGTCGGCGAGTCGGGCTGCGGCAAGTCGACGACCGGGCGCGCCATCGTCCAGGTCGAGAAGGCCACCTCGGGCAAAATCACCTTCGGCGAGACCGAATTGACGGCGTTGAGCCGCGGCGACCTGCGCACGTTGCGGACCCAGGTGCAGATGATCTTCCAGGACCCGATCTCTTCGCTCAACCCGCGGCGCAGGGTGATCGACATCGTGGCGGAGCCACTGACCATCTGGAAGATCGGCAGCAAGGAGGAGCGGCGTCGAGACGTCGAGAGCCATGCTCGACCAGGTTGGCATCGACCCCTACGTCAACGGCTCGCGGCGGCCACGCGAGTTCTCCGGCGGACAGTGCCAGCGCATCAGCATTGCGCGCGCCCTCGTGCTCAAGCCGAAGCTCCTGGTGTGTGACGAGATCGTCTCCGCCCTCGACGTGTCCGTCCAGGCGCAGATCCTCAACCTCATGCAGGACCTGAAGGCGCAGTACGACCTGACCGTCCTCTTCATTGCGCACGACCTCGCCGTCGTGAAGAACGTCAGCGACCGGGTCGCCGTCATGTACCTCGGCCGCCTGTGCGAAATCGCACCGTCCGACCTGCTCTACGAGACGCCGGCCCACCACTACACCGCGGCCCTGCTGGCGTCCGCGGTGGAGCCCGACCCCGAGGCGCCGCGCACGACCGCCGCCCTGACCGGCGAGCCACCGAGCCCGATCAACCCACCATCGGGCTGCCGGTTCCGCACCCGCTGCCCGCGGGCCGAGGCCCGCTGCGCCGAAGAAGTCCCCGAAATGCGGGAGATCGGCCCCAGCCACCAGGTGGCCTGCCACTTCCCCATCGGCACTTGAGCAGCGCCGCCTCGGGCGGGTCCGGCCCGAAGCCGCGCAGACCTCACCTGGCCGCAGCGGCCTGTGCCCAGTTCCCGGATCTCTTCGACGACTGGCCCCTCCTACGCAGCGCCCTCGCCCGTTCCGGCGTGGACGCCACGACGGCGGTCTGGAACGACCCTGGCGTCGACTGGGCTGCCTTCGACCTCGTGCTGGCCAGCGGCGCCTGGGACAACATCCATCACGTCGACGCGTTCCTGGCCTGGGTGGACGGCGTCGCCGCCTCCGGCGTGCCGGTGCGCAATTCGCCCGCCACGTTGCGCTGGAACATCGACAAGCACTACCTGCAGGACCTGGAGCGGGCCGGCGTCCCCACGGTGCCCACGACTCTGGGTGGAACCCGGCGCAGGCAGCGGCGAGGTGGCGGCCCTTGTCCTGCCGAGGGCGAGATGGTGGTGAAGCCGTCGGTGTCCGGCGGCGGCTACCGGACGGCGCGCTACCAGTCGCACGAGCACGCGGCGGCCCGGGCCCACATCGCCGAGCTCGTCGCGGCGCGGCCGGACGGCGATGGTGCAGCCCTACGAGCTGCGGGTCGACGCCGAGGGCGAGGCGGCGCTCGTCTTCGTCGGAGGCCGCTTCACGCACGCGCTGCACAAGGAGCCGATGATCCGCCGCGGGGTCGGGCCCGCAGGACAACCTCATCGACAACCAGGTGGTCAGCGCCGCCACGGCAACCGCCGCCCAGCTGCACCTGGCCAGCCGGGCCCTCGCCGCGGCCGAGGATCTCCTCGGGCCGACCAGCTACGCCCGCGTCGACATGGTGGAGACGGTGGACCGCGGACCGGCGTTGCTCGAGCTCGAGCTCTCGACCCCGTGCTGTTCCTCGCCGAGCACCCACAGGGCGCTGCGGCGGCCGAGGCCTTGGCCGCGGAGCTGGCCCGGCAGCTGACGGACGGCTAGCTGTACTGAGCCGGACGCCCTCCGCATCGTCGCCCAACGGTGCGGGTTAGGCGCCTTCTGCCGGAGCCTCGGCTGCCGGTGCTTCTGCGGCAGGTGCTTCCGCCAGCTGCCTCTGCGCCGGCGCTACTGCGGCGGTACTTCTGCGGCGGCGCTTCTGCGACCACCGGAGCGGCTTCGGGCTCAGCCGCGGGAGCAGCGCAGCCTCCACGAGCCTCACCATCCATCCACAGCAGCGGCAGCAACAGGACCGGCGGCCTCCGCCGGGACCTCGTTGCCGTCAGCGT
>CAWAHA010000019.1:0-135020 GCA_963781565.1 uncultured Acidimicrobiaceae bacterium
CAAGCACCATCTCCTGGTCCTCCCCTGCACCCGAAACGAAACTTCTGGCGGTGACAATAAATCGCAGGCGGCAGAATTGCTAGGGGTTTGGTGTCCTCAGGTTCAACCCAGCAACTAGCAAAATGGGTTCGGGCCTCGTCGAACACCGGCACGTCCCGCGGCCTCTTCGGACCCTTCCATTGCGACCCGCCCCGGTATATACCTGAAGGTGCGACAGAGGCCGCTCGACGCGTTGCCTGGCGACGAGCCCGTTGAAGTGGGGGGTTTGGCCATGAATGATCGAGGCCACGGCTGGGTCGTCTTCGCCGCCATCGTGTTGGCGGTGGCCGGTGTCATGCGGATCTTCGATGCGATCTGGGCGTTCCGCTACCACGGCGTCCTGCCTCAGAATCTGGAGGACGCGCTTTCGGCACAAGTCTCAAGACGTATGGGTGGGTGTATTTGATCGTCGGCATCATCTTGATCCTGTGTGCCGCGGCAGTCATGGGCGGATCGCAATTGGGCCGCTGGGTAGGAATTGCGGCCGGCGCTGTCGGCGCCATCACCGCAATCTGGTGGATGCCCTACTACCCGATCTGGTCATTGACGTACATCGCGCTCGGCGTGATTGTGATCTACGCCCTCGCTGCATACGGCGCTCCCGAGGCGAGCCTCAGCCCGCAGGAGTTGAGCCGGCTCTAACATCAGCAGCAATTGCTACCCTGAACCGCACCTGATTCCGAGAGGAGCACTGCCATGCCGATGGACACACTCTTGGTGTACTGCGGTGTGTACGGCGACCCTGCCGATGCACTCGCTGACTACGAGCTCATCAAGGAGCTCCACACCAAGGCCGATCTGGTCGACGCCTATGACGCGGCCGTCATAGAACGGGACAACAAAGGCAAGGTCAAGATCGTCAAGAAGCACGAGACCCCGACGCGTGTCGGGGGTGTGCTCGGCGGTGGGGTCGGCCTGGCGACGGGTCTGGTGATCGTCCTCTTCCCGGCTGCAGCCATCGGCGGAGGTTTGCTGCTCGGCACGACCGGTGCGGGCGCGGTCCTCGGCGCGCTGGCCGGTCACGCTGCGGCAGGCATGAGCCGTGGGGACCTCAAGGAGCTCGGCGAATCACTCGACGAGGGTGAGGCGGGCCTTGTCGTCGTCGCCGTGTCCGACATGGAAGCCAAGGTCCGTTCCGCCATGAAGCGGGCGCAGAAGGTCGAGGAGAAGCAGCTCAAGGCGGACCAGAAGGAGATCGAAGCCGACGCCGCCGAGGCGCAGAAGTCCTAGGCCTTTCACACCCCAGTCAGCGATACTCGGGTCATGACGCATATCGCTTCGCCGCAGTGCGGGGGGTTCGAAGGGGAGTGCGATTGTGGGCTAGCGAAGCACCTCCGCCGTGCCCCCTGGCCTGACGATCCTCACGATGCCGACAGGGTGCACTGAGGTGACCAAACTGCACCGCAAAGACTACGAGGGCGAGCTCGAGCGCCTGCAGGTCGAGCTCGTGCACCTCCAGAGCTGGGTCACGCAGACCCATGCCAAGGTCTGCATCGTGTTCGAGGGCCGGGACACGGCGGGAAAGGGCGGCGTCATCAAGCGGCTCACCGAGCGGGTCAGCCCTCGGGTCTTCCGGGTCGTGGCGCTGCCTGCCCCGAACGAGCGTGAGCGCTCGCAGATGTACTTCCAGCGCTACATCCCTCACCTGCCTGCCGGAGGGGAGGTCGTGATCTTCGATCGGAGCTGGTACAACCGGGCCGGTGTCGAGCCGGTCATGGGGTTTCTGCACCCAGGAGGAGTCGGACCGGTTTCTCCAGCTGGTTCCCATCGTCGAGCAGGCAATCGTCGACTCGGGGATCATCCTCCTCAAGTACTGGCTCGAGGTCAGTCAGGAAGAGCAGACGAAGCGGCTGACGGCTCGGATCGACGACGGTCGCAAGACGTGGAAGCTCTCGGCGATGGATATCGAGTCCTACGGCCGCTGGTACGACTACTCCAGGGCGCGCGACGCCATGTTCGTGGCCACCGACACCGAGACAGCGCCCTGGTACGTGGCCGACTCGGACGACAAGCGGCGCGCCCGACTGAACATCATCAGCCACATCCTCGACCTGGTTCCCTACGAGCACGAGAGGGAGACCGACGTTGTCCTCCCGCCCCGCCAGAAGAAGGGTGACTACCGGGAGCCGCGTGTGCACCCCCATGAGGTGCCGTCGCGATTCTGACCCGGAATCCGACACGGCAACTATGCAGGCGACGCCCCACTGGCCAAGTGGATCAGGTCGCGCACGTGCACGCCGCGGGACTGACGCCGCAGCGCGATCTCGATGTTTCCCTCGGGGACGAGCATGCGCAGACCTTCCGGGTGGCTCCGGAACGTCATCGGCGTGTCGAGTGTGAGCGCTTCTCCGTCGACGCCGGCGTACGCCGTGCCGGAGCGGGAGCGGATCTCGAAGCTCTCACAGCTGAACTCGAAGGCGTGGCCGCTCCGCCCCCCTTGCCCGGCCAGGGCGAGCGTGACGACCTCGGCCGCCTGTGCCCCCGTCGCCGCGGTCACCGCGAACACGCCGAGGCGCCCCGTGTCGAGCCGGAGGCGCTGGGACGTGCTGGGCGACGCCGCCAGGACGTACGGATCGTTCGACACCATGACCAGGAAGGATCCGTCGACATCGGTGCCGTCGGGCGTCACGAACGACAGGTCGAAGGGCTCCGTGCGTCTCGCCCAGGAGCTCGGGCAGCAGCCGCCTCGTTGTGGCCGCCTTGGCCTCCCGGTAGCCCTCTTGTTGGACGATGGTGGCATACACGCCGAGGGAGACGTTGTTGACGAAGAACCGGCCGTTCACCGTGGCGTAGTCGACTCGGCGTTCGATCGCATCGCGGAAGGCGTAGACGCTGTGGCGGGGGTCGGCACGGTTGAGCCCCAGGTCGAGGGCGAAGTGGTTCCTCGTGCCCGCAGCCACACAGACGAAGGGAAGGTCGTGCTCCACCGCGATCGAGGCCACCAGTGCTTGTGAGCCGTCACCACCGGCCATTCCCAGGCAGTCGGCACCCCGGGCGATGGCATCACGAGCGAGCTCGGCGAGGTCGAGGCCGTGGTCGAGCATCACAGTCTCGACTCCGAGCGACGTGGCCAGCTCCACCAACCCGAACTTCTCGACCTTGCCACCTCCTGACCACGGATTGCAGAGGAGGACCGGAGCGGTGGGCCGCCTCACCCGATGAACCCGAGCGGCGGCGGTGGTCCGGAGACTGGCGGCCATGGCGGCGCGGGCGGCCAGAACGGCCGCCGCCAGGAGTGCAAGACAGATGAGCGCGCGGACGAAGGACTCCCAGTCCTCGGACCCTGCGCCCAACAAGGCGGCGATCAGGAGGAGCCCTCCCACGACTTGCGCCGACGATCCCGTACCAGCGGCGTGGTGGCCGTTGTGAGATGGCCCACCATCCTCCGGCGACGCCGAGAGCGAACCCGACCACACCGAACGCGACATACATGGCATTGCGCACCAGGAAGCCGAGCACCGCGACAGCGAGGAGGAGCACCGCGACAAGCGAAAGAACGGCGAGCACGCGGGCTCGAGCGGGAGAGGTGCGACTCGGTTCAGCCACGTGGTGTCACTCCTTCCTGACCGGCCTGCGTCACTGCAGGTCTCGTGCTGCTCGTCGCAGCGGGACGACGAAGCCCGCGGTATGGCCGTCACCATGCACCGATCCCTGGTCTTGAATTCGAGTGCATTGTACGTTTGGGACGATCGAAGTGACGGACCAAAGTCACATGGGGAATGAGGACACCCCGGACACAGGGTCGTCGGTGTTCTCACAATGGATACCTGGCCTCAGGGCCGTTCGAACCTACGACAGGCGATGGACACGGTCCGATGTCGTCGCCGGCGTGGTTCTGGCCGCCATCCTGGTGCCCCAGGGTCTGGCCTACGCAGAGCTGGCCGGGCTCCCGCCCGTGACCGGCTTGTACACGTCGATCGGCTGCCTTGTCGGTTATGCGGTCTTTGGTCCGTCCCGGATCCTGGTCCTGGGCCCCGATTCGTCGATTTCGCCGCTGATCTTCGCCGCCCTGTTGCCGTTGCTGGCGTCGGGTGGAGACGCTCATCGAGCGATTGCGCTTGCCGGAATGCTCGCCATCATCGTTGCCCTCATCGAGGTTGGGCTGGGGCTCGGGAAGCTCGGGTTCGTCGCTGATCTGCTCTCCAGCGAGGTGCAGGTGGGCTACATGAACGGCCTCGCTCTCATCATCATCGTCGGCCAATTGCCCAAGCTCTTCGGGTTCTCGACCGACGCTGAGGGCTTTGGACCCGAGATCAAGGCCTTCGTACTGGGGCTCGACAGCACGGTGGGAGCTGCGCTGGCGGTCGGGCTCGGGGTCTTGGTCATCTTGTTGGTGCTGTCACGCATCACGAAGGTCGTTCCTGCGGTCCTCGTGGGGATCGTGGCGGCCACCGTCGTCTCCGCCATTTTCGAGCTGCACGCGCACGGGGTCCCGACGGTGGGGACGTTGCCCCGAGGGGTGCCCACCCCCTCGGTCCCCTGGACCAAGTGGTCTGACGTCGGACCGTTGGCCATTGCCGCCGTGGGCATCACGTTGGTCTCGCTCGCCGACACGATCGCCACCTCCTCGAGTTTCGGGGCTCGTCGGGGTGAGGAGGTCGACCCCAATCAGGAGATGATCGGTATCGGAGCGGCCAATCTCGCCGCGGGCCTGCTGCAGGGATTCGCGGTGTCGACCAGCGGGTCGCGCACGGCGGTCGTCGAGCAGGCCGGGGCGAAGTCTCAGCTGGCCTCCTTGGTCGGCGCCGGCATCGTCGTTGCGCTGCTGCTGTTCTTCAACTCTCTGCTGGCCGATCTCCCGCAATCGGCTCTGGCTGCGGTCTTGATCGCGGCCGCATTGTCCCTCCTCGACCTCGGGGTCCTGGTTCGCTACTACCGGGTCCGGAAGAGCGCCCTCGTCCTCTCCGTTGTCGCCAGCCTCGGCGTGATCGTGTTCGGCGTCCTGCCCGGGATCGTGATCGCCATCATTCTTGCCGTCCTCCTCTTCTTCCGCCGCAGCTGGCAGCCCCATGGCGCCGTCCTCGGTGAAGTGAAGGATCTGGAGGGCTGGCACAGCGTCAAGCGCAACCCTGGGGCCCGGCAGATCCCCGGGATCGTGGTCTACCGATGGGAGGCTCCACTCTTCTTCGCCAACTGTTCGGCTTTCCGCACCCAGGTCCGTCACGCCGTCAAGGAAGGCCAGGCCCGGTGGGTTGTCGTCCAATGTGAGGCGATGACCGACGTCGACGTCTCGGCGGCGAAAATGCTCGAGCAGCTCGACCGCGAGCTGAACGCCGCCGGCGTCCACATGGCATTCGCGGAGATGCGCACTCGCTTGCAGCATCTCGTCCGTCGCTACGGTCTCTTCGAGACGCTCGATCGTGATCGGTTCTACCCGACGCTCGACGCAGCCATCGCTGCAGTGGGGGAGACGTGATGCTCTGCCAGGCTCGGTGGAGCGCTGCTCCCGGTCTGACCCGGCCAAAATCCTGCTGGTCGAGGCGTCCGGAGCCGGCGTGGTGTCATACGATCTTGAGCATTCCTGGAGCACTGAGAGGACCGGCGTGATGAGCGAGGCAATGGGTCTCGGGTCAACCCGAGCCATGACCCGAGACCGCAGTCTCACGCTCTTCGGCCAGACGATGGCCTTCGTTGCGGCGACCGCGGGGCTCTTCGCGCTTGGGGCCTATGCGGGCCGCAACCTCTCCGAGTCTCTCGGCTGGGTGTGGTTCATTGCAGCCATCGGGTGCCTGTTCGCCATGAACGCCACCGCCCGGCGCTCTCCGTTCGCCACGATCGCTGCTCCTCGGGGCATTCGGGATTCTGATCGGCCTGGCCACCGCGCCGCTTCTTGCCTTCTATGCCACGACTGACCCGGAGATCCTCTGGCAGGCAGGCGGCGCCACAGCCCTTTTCATCGCCGGCTTCGGAACCGCCGGCTTCGTCATCCGCCGCGATCTGACGGCACTGGCCAGAGTCGCCTTCTTCGCCCTCCTTGCCCTCATCATCTTCGGGGTCGTGCTGATCTTCGTCCACATCCCCCAGGGGACGCTGATCTACGCCGTCCTCGGCCTGGTGATTTTCGCGGTCCTCACGATGTTCGACTTCCAGCGCCTTCGCCGCTCGAAGGACATCGCTTCGGCACCGCTGATGGCGGCGTCGATCTTCCTCGACATCTTGAATGTGTTCTTGTTCTTTCTCCGCATCTTCGGTTCGAACTGAGGCCAGAACGAGGGCATCGCTCGCCACACTGGGCACGGGGCAGGAGGCCGGTGACGGGGCGCCCTCTGTGACGATTACGCGAACGACAATCGACACCGTCGAGCGTGGACAGCCTGTCGGGGCTAGAACGAAGCGAGCCAGGAATGAGAGGGAACGACCCGGTGAGTGTCGGGAGACCGAGCGCGCGAACTCGAGAGCAGTCGGTCGGACGCAATGAGACCCCGCAGCCGCTGGGCCGTGATCCTGACCCTCTTCGCTGGGCTCGTCCTCGCAGCCTGCTCGTCGTCGTCCCCAGCTCCCACGGCGGCGCAGAAGAATGCCGTGGCCGGCATCTTGGGCACGACCCCGACGACCGTGGCACCGCTGACGCCCGTCTCGACGGTGACTCCGCCGTCCACCGCTCTTTCGGCGAGCGCCTCGACGACCCCCACGACCGCAGCGACCGGAGCGGGCTCGACACCGTCACCATCCGCCTGGCAGGCGGCTGGGACGACAGCGCTGCCCCTCTACGCCATCAGCTGTACGACGCCGTCCATCTGCATCGCTGTCGGGGGAGCCTCCGGTCAGGGCGCGGCGTACTCCACCGGGAACGGTGGCAGCACCTGGGCAGACCTCCTCCTTCCGGCGGGCACCCCGAGCCTGGAAGGCATCTCGTGTCCCAGTTCGAGCGAATGTGTGGCGGTGGGCGGCTCGCTCATCCTCGTGACGTCGAACGCGGGAGCCACCTGGACCGCCGACGCGGAGTCAGGTGACATCAGGGCGGTGTCGTGTCCCGACACGGTGCACTGCGTCGCCGTCGGTGCGGGAGGCCTCGACCAAAGGCGTGTCCTTCTCGAGCTCGAACGGTGGGACGTCGTGGGCGATGACGACCATTTCGACGGCCACCCCGAACGCCGTGGCGTGTCCCTCGGACATGTCCTGCTTCGCGGCCGGGGAGGCGTCGGACGGCGGAAGCAATACCAGCGGGGTGGTCCTAGGGACCACGGATCAGGGTGCATCGTGGTCTGCCCAGTACGCGACGTCCGGCACGACCTCCGTGTACAACGGCGCCTCGTGCTGGTCGGACACGAGCTGCGAGGTGGTCGGCCAAGCGAACCAGCAGCCGGTGCTCGGAACCAGCGACGGGCAGACGTGGACGCATCAACCGGTCGGGGACTCCATCGGGGCCCGGTCATGGAACGACGTCGACTGCACGACGACCTTCTGCATTGCCGTGGGCAACGCGGCCCCGATCATCCTCCAGAACGTCGCCGGCGCACGGTGGAAGTTCCAGGCGCTCCCTGCCGGGGCCGGCTCTATGAGCGGCGTGGCCTGCACCGGAACGACCTGCATCGCCGCCGGCTTCGCTCAGGACGGCACGAGCGGATTCACGATGGCGCTGCGCTGACCAGTGAAGACCGCTCCACTCTTGTGCTCTCAGGAAGCCCACAGATATTGTTCGCCCTGGCGAGGGGGATGTTGCAGGAGGAGCAGGAGGTCGGTCGTGCGGGTCCCGCACCAGCCCAGAATCATCCATCGGCCCGATGGGCCCTGGGTCGTCGAGTGTCGGCAATGCCGAGACGACAAGTCGTCCTCGGTGCCGATCGGCATCGGTATGCCGCTCCCGGATCGGACGACCGCCGAGCGTCTGGCGGAGAATCATTCCGGCCCCATGAGGATGGTCGCCGGCAGCCGCTGATCGCACTCTCCGCAACCGGACGCCGGCTTCGAGGAAGACCGAAGTCATCCCACCCTCAGCGGTGAACGAAAGGTAACTTCTCCTACCTCGTTGTCGGTGCAAGCAGGGAGGTCGGCCCATGCAAAGCCCCCACAGTCCAACGGTCGTCGATATCGAGGACGGCGCGTGCCTGGTCGAGTGCCCGCAGTGCCGCAGGGGGCGTCCGGCCGACATTCCGATCGGCATCGGGCTCCGACTGGTCGATCGCATCACCGCAGAACTGCTGGCGGAAAACCACCGGGACGAGCACCGCGAGGCTCGCAGCCACGGCCTAGCGGTTGAGCCCCGCGGCCAACCGGAGGCCACGCCGATCTTCAAGCCGTCTTCGGCGTCCTTCTGCTGTGCGACGGCAACGCCGCCGTCTGATTGCCTTATCCGGTCAGGTTCAGGATCCCGAGGGCCCGCACGACGGTCTGCTCGAGCTCGGTGAGACCGACGAACTCAATGCCGAGTCTGACGGCATCGCCGCCGACCGGGACCGCGTTCCGTACGTCGCCTTCCAGCCGGATGTTCACTGAGGTGCTCGCCGCTCGGGCTCTCCACGGACAGGCGCCGACCAATCAGCTCGACCCCCAGCGGGTGTTGCAAGAGGATCGCCACACCGTGCTCCGAGATGTCGAGCACCCGGCACTCCCAGTACTTGTCCACGGGATCGTCATCGATGTGGCAGAACCCAGTCCAGCCGGCAACGTGGCGTGGCACACGACGTCGGGGATCCATATCGCACCTTCTCCCGGCCTTCCGGCCTCTCGTGGGTCTCCATCTTTCGGGCTCTCCGTCTCTGAGAGCCTTGGCGGTCATCGGGCGTGACCCGACGTGGGCGCGCTGCGACCGTGCACGGAAACGGATCCGAGCTCGGAACCTTTCTCTTCACGTGCAAGATCTTGCGTTGACCGAGTTCAGGCCCGTCGCCGGGTCCGGTCAGGCGACTATCGGGCCACGGCTGAGTTGTTCAGAGAGGGCTGCCTGCGAAGCACCGCCGCACCGCGCCCCTTCAGAAGAACCGCTCGCCGTGCTGCACAAAATCGGTTCCGCCCGAAGCTCCAGGTCAGGAGACGAAGAGCCCGATTGCGGGGTCTTTGCAATAGCTGTGTTCCTTTCGTATGCCGGGATTTCACTCTCTATTCTCAGCTGATTCCCTGCCAAAATTTGTTCATAGGGAGCCCACGGGGGTACGGGCATGGGGGTGGGGGCCGGGCGTTGAGGTTCCCCTAGCCCCTCCAACCCGGCCCCCACCTCTCTTCTCTGCCAAGAGGGTGGCCGGCGGAGGGTCAGGGACCGGACGGGAATCGGCGCAACGGGGTCGGCAAGCGGCGAGGGCACGCTATGCGCAGAAGGGGGCGGGGTGACGAATCCCCCCGGAGACTCCCGGCCACCCCACCCCCGCGCATGAGTCTGCCTGGCAGCGGCTTCGAGGAGTAGGGCAATTCGGTTCGAACCAGGACAACGGACGGACAACGGGCGCACGGGCACGAACCCGGAGGCGGGACCGGGCGGCTCCTACGGCAGTCCGGCGAGCTGAACGTCCTTCCTGCGCTGACGCAGTGCCCCCGGCGATGCACGAGCACTGCCGCGCCGCCGAGGAAGAGCAGCATGGCGAAGAAGAAGGAGTTGCCCGCGACGAGCTGCGAGCAGGTTGAGATGGAGATCCGACGTGTTCTTGTAGGGCACCCACCAGACGGGCGCACTCCAGAACAGGACCGCCGTCGCCGCCGGCGAGGACGGGCCCCCAGCGCGGCCGGTCGGGTGCGAAGGCCAGCCACAGGATCGCCGGCACGACCCAGACCATGTGATGGACCCACGAGATGGGGGAGACGAGGAGGCACGTCGCCGCGCAGATGAGCACGCCCAGGAGCGGTGATGAGCGGCGGTGCGCCTGGGCCGCCAGCAGGAGGCCGGCGGCGGCGGTCACGACGAGCAGCGGGAGCATCAGGCCATCGGGCAGGACGCCGTGCGTGAACCGGTCGAGGACGCCCCAGAGGTTCTGGTTGTCCACGATCGAGAGGTCGCCGGCACGACCCGGCTTGAAGATGGCCTTCGTCCAGTAGGCCTTCGAGGACGTCGGCGAGACAGCGAAGGTCACCAGCTCGCAGCGCACGAACGTGAGCACGCAGGTCAACGCCCCACGCCAGCGACGGGTCAGCACGAGATACGGGACGAAGAGCAGCGGCGTGAGCTTGACCGCCGCCGCCAGCCCGGTGGCCACCCCGAGGGGCAGCTGGCGCTTCCCGATCCGGCGTTCGCTGAGCAGATCCCACATGACGAGGAAGGTGACGAACAGGTTGACCTGCCCGAAGCCGATGGTGATCAGCACCGGATTGAGGAGCAGGGCCGGGAGGCTCAGCGCCAGAGCGAGCCGCCAGGTCGCCAGTCTTGTCGAGCGACGGCTTGACCAGCCGCACGGAGAGCACGAGCACACCGACGAGTGCGGCCACGTTGCACATCGTCCAGACCGCCTGCACCGAACCGACGCTGGGGAATGTCCGCTGCCACGGTGCGAAGAGGAGCGCGGCGAACGGTGGATAGGTGAACGGGAGGCTCGTGTTCGGAAGGACGAAGGAATACAGGTGGGACGTGAAGATGTACTTCCCGCCCAGGCGGAGATAGACGCCGAGATCGACCTCGTACGTCCGCAGCGCGATGTAGAGGCCGTAGGCCACCGCCAGCGCGAACGACACCAGGGCGGGACCCCACCCATTGAGCCTGCGCCGGCCCGGAGTCGAGCAGGCCCAGCTCGTTGCGGCTGCCTTCCAGGGGCTGGTTGACGGTTGTCACGGATCCTCTCGGCGTTGTTGGGCGTGCACCCTGTGGCCATACCCCCGCAAGGGCGTGACACAGCAACCGGGATCCCCTGCATCGGGAGTGGGCTGCGCCAAACGGGGCCGTTGGACGGACGCCGACATTATCGGCGCCTCCGGCCGCCGGGTCCGGATGATGGGGCTAGCTGCGAGGGGACGCTCAGAGGAGGAACGGTCGTGCTGGGAACCGTCACCGGCCCGCCGCCGCCGACCGAGCCGGCGGATCCGGACGACTTCGAGGCGGGGTTTCCCGGGCCTTGCGTGAGATGCAGCAGGACCTCGAGCGTGCCCGCTGTTCGCCGTCGTGACGAAGCCGCCGATGCTCGGATTGGCGATGTTCCATTCCGAGAAGGTGATCGGGATGTCGGCCAGCACGTCGATCCCGGATCCGATGCGCTCGGCCGTCACCGGGAAGCTCACCGACTTCGTCACCCCGTGCATGTCGAGGTCACCCACGGCGTTGTACGTGCTCGACGACGCCGTCCGCCGGGATCGTCCCGAGATCGATGGGCGCGGAGAGGGTGAGCGTCGCGGTCGGGTACTGGCTCACGTCCATGATGGGGCCGTCGAAGCGCGCGTTCCGCTGGCTCTGGTCGCTCACGACGCTCGCCATGTCGACCGTGAACGTCGCCCTTGGTCACCGTCGAGCCGGCGATCGTCAGGGAGCCCCAGATCTTGCTCGTGCGACCCACCGCGGTGGCGTTCTGGCCCGACGAGCACCTCCTGCACGCGGTAGCCCGCCTGGGAGCCCGGTCCGACATTCCAGGTCCCGTCGAGTGACGAAGTCGACGAGGTCGAGGCCGATCCGTCCGGACGTGGTGGTCGTGACGGACGACTTGGGCAGCTCGAGCTTGGCCGGGGCCGGGCCCTCAATGAAGTGGATGTAGACGTACGGACCGAGGACTGCGGCGAGGCACGATCACCACGACCACACTCACCACCGCCACAATCAGCCTGCGCCGCTTCTTCTCCGCCATGCGCATCCATCATGGCGCGGCTTCCTGACGGCCAGCTGTGACCCTCCTGGATCCTCGTTCGAGTGTGCGCGCTTGCCGCGCCTCGATCCGGCGCCCTGCGGCGGCGGTTACCGTTTCGTGTGCTTCGAGGTCGGCGAAGAACTCCAATGACGGCGCTCGAGGAGCAGGCTCTCGCTGAGCGGCAGACGCTCGGCCGATGGCCGACCGGAACGCGCTTCGACCGGCGCGTCGTGCCCGGCCTCGTGCTCGTCCTCGCCGCGGTCGCAGGGTGGCGTGACGGGCGGCTTCTGGCACGCCGAAGCGCTGGCGGTCGCACTGATCGCCGCGGTGCTTCTCATCGCTGCACTCGTTGCCGCACCTCCGGATCGTCGGAGCACATTCGTCGTCGCCAGTCTCGGTCTCCTTGCGCTGTGGTGGTACATCCGATCGGTCACCGCCGGCCCTGGGACCGATTTCCTGCCGCTCGGTGCGAGCATCATCGCCTTCGCGGCCGCCTTCGCCGCCGTTCGTCCGTTGGTCGGGCGTGCCGCGTGAAGCATGCGGCACTGGCCATGGCCGTCCTCGGCGCGGTCGGCGCGTTGGCGGGGTTCGCCGGGCTGATCGGCCGTTGGTTCCCGCTGGCGATGCCGGCCCAGGGACTCTGGCGACTGTCCTCTTCCCTGACGTACGCCGATGCCGCAGGCTTGGCGTTCGGGCGTCTGTCTTCTTCTCGCGCTCGGATGCGTGCGTACTCCGGCGGTCGTCCGCGTCGTCGTCTGTCTCAACTTCGCCGGCCTCCTCGCCACGCAGAGTCGCGGTGCGTTCGTCGCCGTCGCCTGCGGGTGGCTCCTCGTCCCCGCTCACCGCTCTCGAGAGCTCGCCGTGCCGCTTCTGGCAGGGCTGGTGCGGGTGTCGCGGCCATCGCGTCCTCGCCGGACGGCCACCCGGTCCCGTGGCTCGCCGGGGTGCTCGTGCTGGCGATCGCCCTGCGCTGCGGCTCGCCCTCGGAGTTCCCTGGGTGCTCGACCACGCTTGTCCGGACGTTCGCTTGTCTCGCTGTCGTCGGTGCAGCCATCGGCGGCGCTCTTCTGCTGCACCACGAGATCGGCCTCCGCGCGCTGGCCCCGAGCGATCAGGACCGTTCGGCGGAATGGTCGAGCGGCCTGCACCAATGGCTCTCTGCCCCTTTCGTCGGAGTCGGGTCTGACCGTCTACTTGACCTCCATGCTTCCGACGGGTCGTCTGCCCATTTCGTGCATGACGAGTACCTCCAGATCGCGGCAGATGCCGGCCTCGTCGGGCCTCGGCGTCGTGGCGCTTGTGGCCTTTTCGCTGGCAAGAGCGCTCCGCCGTACGGGCCCGCTGTCGTCGTGCGCCGTGGCCGCCGTAGTGTGCTGGGCCGTGGGCGGCGCTTTTGACTTCAGTTGGCATGTGCCCGTCCTCGGCCTCGCTCGGGGGCTGGTGCGCCGGTTTGGCCGTGCGAGGGGAATTCGCTTGAAAACGAGAGGTGGCCTGTTCATCGCCGTCGTCGGCGCCGTCTTGGCGCTTTCGCTTGGTCTCTGGCCTACGGCAGGGGGGGCGGCGGGGTCGACGGCTTCCGATACCACGGTCGCTGACAACGCGTCGGGCCTCGTGACCGGAGGCACTCTGATCTTCACCGTGACCGTCACGGGTTCGGCCGGGACTCCCACCGGAGACGTGGGCTGGGTTGTGACCGACCCCAACTCGCAACCGGTCAACTGCACGACCAGCACCACCACGCTCGACGGCAACGGCCAGGCCACGTGTTCCATCACCCACGCCCTCGCGCGGGACCTATTCGGCGACGGTCAGCTATCTGGGCGACACCACCTACGACACGAGTTCTGGTGCAGACCTGGCCGCCACGGTCCCGACGGCCAACTCCGCCACCGGGGTGGTCGACAGCGCGAGCGGCATCTCCACCGGAGGCAGCTTCACCTTCACCGCCACGGTGACTGGTCCGGGCGTCACCCCCACGGGCGGGATCAGTTGGACCGTGACCGACCCGAACTCGCAGTCGGTCACCTGCACGACCAGCACCACCACGCTCGATGGCGGGGGCCAGGCCACCTGCTCCATCGACAACGCCCTCGCCGGCACCTATTCGGCGACGGCCAACTATCTGGGCGACACCAACTACACCTCGAGCTCTGGTTCAGACCCGGGTGCCGACGTCGCTGCCGCCAACTCCGCCACCGGGGTGGTCGACAGCGCGAGCGGCGTCTCCACCGGAGGCAGCTTCACCCTCACCGCCACGGTCACTGGTCCGGGCGTCACTCCCACGGGCGGGATCAGCTGGACCGTGACCGACCCGCACTCGCAGCCGGTCAACTGCACGACCAGCACCACCACGCTGAATAGCGGCGGCCATGCCACGTGCTCCATCGACAACGCCCTGGCTGGGACCTACACGGCGACGGCCAACTATCTGGGCGACAGCAACTACGACGCCAGTTCTGGATCAGACCCGGGTGCCACCGTGGGCAAGGCAGGGTCCTCGACCGTGGTCAACGCCGACACGACGGGCATCGCCACCGGAGGCACTCTCACCTTCACCGCCTCGGTCACTGGTCCCGGCGTCACCCCCACGGGCGGGATCAGCTGGACCGTGACCGACCCGAACTCGCAGCCGATGAACTGCACGACCAGCACCATCACGCTCGATGGCGGCGGCCAGGCCACGTGTTCCGTCACCAACGTCGTTGCGGGCACCTACTCGGCGACGGCCAACTATCTGGGCGACACCAACTACACCTCGAGTTCTGGTTCAGACCCGAGTGCCTCCGTGGGCGAGGCAGGGTCCTCGACCGTCGTGATCGACAACGCGACCGGCATCTCCACGGGGGTACCCTCACCTTCACCGCCACGGTCACTGGCCCGGGCGCTCTCCCCACCGGCGGGATCACCTGGGTTGTGACCAACCCGAACTCTGCTCCCGTCAACTGCACAATCAGCAATACAACGCTTGATAGCGGCGGCCAGGCCACGTGCTCCATCACCAACGCCCTCGCCGGCATGTATTCGGCGACGGCCAACTATCTGGGCGACAGCAACTACAGCAGTAGCTCGGGACACGACACGACAGCGTCCATCGACAGGCCGAGCATCGCAAGCGTCCCTTCGGCTGCGACCTACGGCGGGAATTTCGTCGCGTCGGTCACAAGCAGAAGTGACGGCACACCGACTGTCGTCTCCGGAACGACAGGTGTGTGTTCCGTCTCGAGTGGCCTCACGGTCTCGTTCGTTGGAGTTGGCACCTGCACGCTGACGCCGCACACCGGCGCGACCTCGGACTACACCGCGAGCGACCGGCGCGCCGCAGAGCTTCGCCGTCGGGCTGGCCACCCCTATCACACCATTGGTCACGAACATCCCGTCAGGCGCCACCGAGTTCGGCAGCTTCGTTGCATCCGTCTTCACGCAACGGTGACGGCGCCACCTCGGTCGCCTCCATCTCGACCGCCGTCTGCACGCGTCGGCAACGACGGGCACACGGTCACCTTCGTCGGCTTCGGCGTCTGCACCCTGACGGCCAGCGTGGCGCAGGGCGTCCAACTACTTCGGCGCCACCGGGAACACCCAGACGTTCCCGGTCGAGCCCGGCTGCACGCGGCTACTGGCTCGTCGGCTCCGACGGCGGCATCTTCTCCTTCGGCGCCGCCGCGTTCTACGGCTCCATGGGCAGCACCCCGCTGCAGCGTCCGGTGGTCGGCATCACGCCGACGGCCAGCCGGACGGCTACTGGCTCGTCGCCTCCGACGGCGGCATCTTCAGCTTCGGCGACTTCGGCCTACTACGGGTCCATCCCCGGGCTCGGGCTGCACCCTGCCGGCTCGGGCGCGCCGAACAGCCTCAATGCCCCGATCGTCGGCATGGTGCCCTCCGTCACCGGTCACGGCTACTTCATGGTGGCCTCCGACGGTGGCGTGTTCGCCTTCGGCGACGCCCAATTCGCGGGGTCGTGCCCGGGCATCGGCGGCTGCTGCCGGCAAGGCCGTCGCGGTGATGCCCGACAGCACGGGCAACGGCTACTGGCTCGTCACCAATACCGGAGACGTCTACGCCTTCGGCGACGCCACCTTCTACGGAGCCGCCGGCGCCGTCGACGGCCCAGTGGTCGACGCCGTGGCCACCCCGGACTGGCAGGGCTACTGGTTGCTCTACGCCAACGGCGTCGTGGCGTCCTTCGGTGACGCCACGACCATGGGCGCCCCGCTCGGGTACGTGAACGCGTTCAACCCTGCGACGTCGATCTTCCCCACGGCGGACGGCAAGGGCTACTGGGTCGCCTCGGGCCGTGGCGACGTCTTCGCCTACGGCGACGCGCCGTACCTGGGCAGCGAGGCCGCCGCCGGCCTCAACGGCGAGATCATCGCCGCCTTCGGCTTCTAGGACGCCGTTGAAGGGTTAGGCCCCGAGCGCTTCGGCCTCGGGCACCGGGAGCTCGGCCACGACGGCGTCGACGACCGCCTCGACGCCGCGACCGAGCCCCGCCGAGGCCCGCCGGAGCAGCTCGGAGATATAGCCGACCAGGTTCACGACATCGGACCTGGGGGAGCGGCCCACCATCGGAAAGGGCTCGGTCGAGGGGTCGAGGCCGCAGACCTCCAGGATCACGCCGCGGATCTCGAGCAGAGCCGAGCGGGCTTCGATGAGCGACGTTCCGCTCGTGCGGAGCCAGAGGGAAATTCCCAGTTCAAGCGACAGGTCGCCGGAGAAGGGCTCGACCGGGCCGAGCTCGGCCAAGCCGCTGAGCAGGGCCGGCCCAAAGCCGGTCGGGGCGTCCTTCACCATGGATTCAGTGTGACGAACGGTTGTAACAAGGTGGTGGACCTGCTCTGGGCTGGTATTTTGGTTGACGTGCCACGCACGATCTGGAAGGGGGCCCTCAGTTTCGGACTGGTGAACATCCCCGTCGGCCTGTATCCCGCCACCTCGGACAAGAGCATCCACTTCAACCAGTTCGAGGAGGGGACGTCGGACCGGATCCGCTACAAGAAGATCAACGAGCGGACCGGCGAGGAGGTCCCTCAGGACCGGATCGTGAAGGGCTACGACCTCGGCGGCGGCGAGTACGTCATCCTCACCGAGGAGGAGCTCGAGTCCGCCGAGCCCAAGAAGTCGCGCCAGATCGAGATCTCCGACTTCGTGGGCCTGGTCGACATCGACCCCGTCTTCTTCCGCTCCAGCTACTACCTGGCCCCCGAGGGCGAAGGGGCCGAGAAGGCCTACGCCCTGCTGCGCCGGGCCATGTCCGAGGCCGGGCGTATCGCCATCGCCACGCTGGTCATGCGCAACAAGGAGTACCTCGTCGCCATCCGGCCCGAGGACGACGCGCTCGCGCTGCACACCATGTACTTCTCCGACGAGGTGCGTGCACCCGGGCGCGACCTCGACCTGCCCGAAACGGGCGACGTGACCGACCGCGAGCTCTCCATGGCGCAGCTGCTCATTGAGTCGATGGAGAGCGAGTGGGACCCGGAGCGCTTCCACGACACGCATCGCGAGAAGGTCGAAGCCATCATCGAAGAGAAGCGCCAGGGGCACGAGATCGTCCTGCAGGAGGGTCCCGAGCCGGTCGCCAAGGTGGTCGATCTGATGGAGGCGCTGAACGCCAGCATCGCAGCGGCCGCCAAGCCCGGTTCCGATTCCAAGACCGCGAAGCGTCCAGCGGCCAAGAAGACGACGGCCAAGCGCGCCACTCCGGCCAAGAAGGCGGCCAAGGCCACCAAGGCACCGGCCCGGGCCAAGACCGCTTCTCGTCGCAAGGCTTCCTGACCCCAGGTCCATCCGATGGAGCAGCGATGCGCGTCGCTGAGGTCTTCGTTCCAGCCGTGCGTGATGCGCTCTTCGCCGGCTGCGCCGGTTTCACCGCGCGGTCCTCCGGCATCTGGCGAACCTGGGCGTCCCCTTCGCTTCAGGAGACTTGGTGCGCCCGAGAGGGCTATTGAGCAATGAATCACCGATAACTGGCTGAACCAGCTCGTTATCCAGCTCCACAGGCCACGATCGTGGTGAAATACCCCTGTCGAGCCCAGCTCGTGAAGGGGGTCCAAGTGAGCACTGCGCCGGTACGGGTTCCAGAGACGAGGATCCCCGAGTGGACGGGCTTCGACGGCCTGGTCCAACTCATCTCGGTGGACGGGCAGCGCACGGTGGGCTGCCCGTACTGGGAGCTCGTGGCCGATGTGGACGGCGACCGCTTGCGTGAGCTCTACCGGGACATGGTCGTGGTTCGCCGCATCGACGCCGAAGCCATGGCCCTGCAGCGGCAGGGCGAGCTGGCGTTGTGGGCACCGCTCCTCGGGCAGGAGGCCGCCCAGGTCGGCTCGGCCCGGGCGCTGCGGCCCGACGACTTCGTCTTCCCGAGCTACCGCGAGCACGGCGTCGCCTACTGCCTGGGCGTCGACCCCGTGCAGATGCTGCGGCTCTGGCGCGGGGCCGGGCTCTCGGGGTGGGATCCGGCCGCCCACGGCATCGCCACTCCCGCCATCGTCGTCGGCTCGCAGCCGCTGCACGCCACCGGCTACGCGCTCGGGATCACCCTCGACGGGGCCAGCTCCGCCGTGCTGACGTACTTCGGCGACGGGGCCACCAGCGAAGGCGACGTGGCCGAGGCCTTCGGCTTCGCCGCCAGCTACGGCGTGCCCGTCGTCTTCTTCTGCCAGAACAACCAGTGGGCCATCTCCGAGCCGGTCCGCCTGCAGTCCCACGCCTCGATCGCCCAGCGCGGCCAGGGCTACGGCATCCCCGCCATGCAGGTCGACGGCAACGATGTGCTGGCTGTCCTCGCCGCCACGCGGCTCGCGCTGGCCCGCGCCTCGGCCGGAGAGGGTCCGACCCTCATTGAGGCGGTGACCTACCGCATGGGCCCGCACACCACATCGGACGACCCGACGCGCTACCGCTCGAAGGCCGATGACGAGGAATGGCGGGTCAAGGACCCGCTGGCGCGCCTGTTGGCCTTGCTGCACGCCGAAGGCCTGGCCGACGACACGTTCGACGGGGCTGTCGAGGCCGAGGCGGATGCTGTCGCCGCCGCGCTGCGCGCCGGGTGCCTGGCCATGCCCGACCCGGAGCCGGCCGACGTCTTCGCACACGTCTACGCGGAGCCACACTCGCTGGTGCAGGAGGAGAAGGAGGCCTACCTGGCCTATCTGGCAGCGTTCGACGAGGACGCTTGATGCCGACCATGTCCCTCGGGAAGGCACTGAACAGCGGGCTCCGGCGGGCGCATGGAGCACGATCCGAAGGTCGTGCTGATGGGGGAGGACATCGGAAAACTCGGTGGTGTGTTCCGGGTCACCGAGGGGCTGCAGCGTGACTTCGGCGATCGCCGCGTCATCGATACGCCGCTGGCCGAGTCCGGCGTCATCGGCACCGCCGTCGGGCTGGCGCTGCGCGGCTACCGGCCCGTGTGCGAAATCCAGTTCGACGGTTTCATCTATCCCGCCTTCGACCAGATCGTCTCGCAGGTGGCCAAGCTCCACTACCGCAACGAGGGGCGGGTGACGGTGCCGCTGACCATCCGTGTGCCCTTCGGTGGCGGCGTCGGCGCCGTCGAGCACCACTCCGAATCACCCGAGGCCTACTTCGCCCACACAGCGGGGCTGCGTGTCGTGACGCCGAGCAACGCGGCCGACGGCTACCGGATGATTCAGCAGGCGATCGCGTCGGACGACCCCGTCATGTTCTTCGAGCCCAAGCGGCGCTACTGGGAGAAGGGCGACGTGGACGATGACGTCGACGACTCCGACGACACGTCGGTGAGCAGGGTCCCGCTCGGCCGCGCCGCCGTCCTCCGGGAGGGCAGCGATGTCACCATGGCGGCGTACGGCCCCATGGTGGCCACCGCACTCGAAGCGGCGCGCATCGCGGAGGAGGAAGGCACCTCCCTCGAGGTCATCGACCTGCGCTCCCTCTCGCCGATCGACTTCGCCACCCTGGAGGCGTCAGTCCGCAAGACCGGGCGCATGGTGGTCGCCCACGAGGCCAGCGTGTTCTGCGGGCTCGGGGCCGAAATCGCAGCCCGGATCTCCGAGCGGTGTTTCTTCCACCTGGAGGCGCCGGTCCGTCGGGTCGGTGGCTTCGCCACGCCGTACCCGGCCTCGCGGGCGGAGCAGCATTTCCTGCCGGACGCCGACCGCATCCTGCACGAGGTGGACCGGTGCCTCCAGCCATGAGCACCTCGCGGCCGTTCGCCCTGCCCGACCTGGGCGAGGGACTGACGGAGGCCGAGGTCGTCGCCTGGCACGTCGCCGTCGGCGACGAGGTGACGTTGAACCAGGTCCTGGTCGAGGTGGAGACCGAGAAGGCCGTCGTCGAGCTGCCCAGCCCATTCGCCGGCAGGGTCGTGGAGATCCTTGCCGCCGCAGGGGAGAGCGTGCGCGTCGGTGCTCCGCTCATCACCATCGACAGCGCGGCCGCGCCGACCACGACGACCGAGGTCGATATCTCCGTCGACACGGGTACGAGACTACGAGCCACGGCCGCGGATGAGAAGGTGCCGATGCTCGTGGGCTACGGACCTTCCGAGGCTCCGCCGAGCCGCCGGCGGCGCAACGGCAGCGGGCACCGCGAACGAACCGCTCCCGCCCCAAGCGCAGCGAGCCCCCCGACCGCACCGGCGAAGCCACTGGCCGCCCCACCGGTGCGCTTCATGGCACGCCAGAACGGCGTCGACCTGGCAGACGTCACCGGCCACGGTCCGGGCGGGATCATCACCCGGGACGACCTGGCCGCCTACGTCGCTGGCGCGGCACCGGCACCAGGCGCACCCGCCCGCAGTGGGACCAACCGCAGCGAGCGCGAGACGCGGGCCCCCGTGCGCGGCATGCAGAAGCACATGGCCGAGGCCATGAGCCGCAGCGTGGCCACGGCACCGCAGGCCTGCGTCTTCCTCACGGTCGACGCGACGCCGACCGTCGAGCTGATCGACCGGCTGCGACAGAACCGGCGCTTCGAGGGAGTTCACGTGACGGCGCTGGCCGTCGTCGCCCGGGCCGTCGTCCTCGCCCTGCGGGAGCACCCCGCGCTGAACTCCTCGTGGGACGAGGTCGCCGAAGAGGTGGTCTCGAAGCACTACGTCAACCTGGGCATCGCCGTTGCCGGGCCAGCGCGGGCTGATCGTTCCGAACGTCAAGGAGGCGCAGGACCTCACACTGCGGGAGCTGACGGCGGCGCTCGGGGACCTCACCGACCGCGCCCGCGCCGCCCATTGCACCATCGAAGACCTACGCGACGGCACCATCACCATCACCAACGTCGGCGTCTTCGGCGTGGACGCCGGCGTGCCGATCCTGAACCCCGGAGAGGCGGCCATCCTCGCCGTCGGAGCGCTGCAGCGGCGTCCCTGGGCGTACGAGGGCGAGGTCGCCCTGCGCCACCTCGTGACGTTGAGCCTCGCCTTCGATCACCGGCTCGTCGACGGCCAGCAGGCAGCGCTCTTCCTGCGCGACGTCGGAGACGTCCTGGCCGATCCCACCAATCTGCTCGCCTTCGGCTGACGCCCTCGGCTGACCACGCTCGGCGCAGTGTCGGCTCGCCGCTGCGCTCGCAACGCCCGAGGGCATTGCCACCGACGCCCAATGGCGCGAGGGTGGAGGTGAGGGCCGACGACCCGACCGGCCCGAAGTGGGAGGTGCCATGAGGACCATCCGGGACGTCATGTGCGAGGACGTCGATGTCCTCCGGACCACGGACACCGCCGCCGACGCCGCCCGGTTCCTGGCCACGACACAGCGACGACGCGGCGCCGCTGTGTCTGAACGACGGCAGCCTGGCCGGGACGATCTCCAGCCTGGACATCGTGGCCCAGGTCGTGGCGAAGGACCGCGACCCGCGGGAGGTCAGCCTGTCCGAGTTCGCGGGGCCGGCCGACGTGGTGGCGCTCGACCTCGATGTCACCCTCGAAGACGCCGTCGCACTCATGTGCCGCCACCACCGCTCGCGTCTCCTGGTGCTGGACGACGACTCGGGTCGTCGGCTTCGTCACCCAGCGCGACATCGCCCGTTCCATCAGCTTCCAGGTGCCCTGGACCGACAGCTGACCGACGCTGACCGAGCTGACCGACAGCGCCGGCGCCGCCGGCCCGGCGAAGCTCAGCCCTTCCCGACCGCCTCCGCAATCGTCCGCGCCCGCGCCGCCGCGTCGTCCAGGGTGACGACGAGCCGTCCGTAGTCGGCTCCCTCGAGCTCGACCACCACCGCCGGTCCCTTGCCGTGCACGGCGGCGAAGTCCTTGCCGAATTTGCCCCGGCGGGTCCCGACGGCGATCACGTTGGGCAGCCCGGTCCCCGGGGCGCGGATGCCGCGCAACTCCGGCCACGGATCGTCCACGGCACGCACCGCGGTCACCGCGGACAGAGGCACCCGGATGTCGCCGTGCGCGCCCTCGGCCTTCTCCATGGCGCGCAGGTGCAGCACCAGCTCGTCCCCGTCGATCTGCAGCTCGGCCACGCCGGGTGAGTCTAGGGAAGCCGGTTAGCCTCGCCCCGATGCCGACCCCGACCGTCCCGCGACCCGACCCCGATCCGACGTCCGCGTGGCCGCCACCGCCCGGCGGCACCTGGGTCGTCGACCTCGATGGTGTGGTGTGGCTCGCGGGCCGTCCCATCCCCGGCGTGGACGAGGCGGTGGCCCGGCTGCGCGGGCGTCGGGCGTGCGCGTCCTGTTCGCCACCAACAACGCGCTGCCGACCCGGGCCGAGCTGCAGCGGCAGCTGGCGCACTGCGGCATCACGGCCGACGACGCCGACCTGTTGCGCTCGGCCGACGTGGCGGCCGGCCTCCTCGCAGCCCGGCACGACCGCGGTGGTGCTCGGCGGCGACGGCGTCCTCGAGGCCTTGGCCGCCCGCGGCGTCACCGTCGTGCCCGAGGGACCGGCCGACGCCGTCGTGGTGGGCCTCACCCGCACCTTCACCTACGACGCCCTGACCATCGCCGTGACCGCGGTGCGCAACGGCGCCCGGCTGATCGGCACCAACGAGGACGCCACCTACCCCACGCCCGACGGCCTGGTGCCCGGGGCCGGCGCCATCCTCGCCGCCGTCACCACCGCCAGCGGCGTGACGCCCGAGGTGGCGGGCAAGCCCCACCGGCCCACGGCCGACGCCATCACCGCCCGGGTCGACCGCGAGCGACCTCCGGGTCATGGTGGGGGACCGCCCCTCGACCGACGGCGCCCTGGCCGCCCAGCTGGGCATTCCCTTCGGGCTGGTCCTCTCGGGGGTGACCAAGAAGGGGGACGATCCCACCCGATGCCGGCGCCGCCGCCACCGCCCCGGACCTCCTCCGGCTGGTGCAGCAGGCCCTGGACGGCGCCGGCCCGACCTGACCCAAAGTGCTTGCAGCCAGCTAGCACTTCAGATACTCTTGTGCAATGGCAAGCAATGAGCGCATACGCAAATACCTCGATGCAGGGACCGTCCTCGGACAGGTCAGCCGTGGCCGGGCCGAGGAGATCGTGCGAGAATTGGTGAACGCCGGAGACATCCAGCGCAGCCAGGCACAGGAGTGGGTCGACAACTTGGTCGAGCGGAGCCAGAAGTCCAGCGAGCAGGTCCTCGAGCTGGTGCGCCACGAGGTGGCCGTCCAGCTGGAGAAGATCGACCCCAAGTCGCTGGAGTCGTTGGCCAACCAGGTGGCCGAGGTCCTGAAGAAGACCGCCGCGGCCGGGCGCAACGCCACCAAGGACGTCACGAACCGGGCCGGCCAGGCCGCCAAGGACGTGACGTCGAAGACCGCCAAGACGGCGAAGGACGCCACGAACAAAGCCGGGCAGACCGCCAAGGGCGTCACGGCCCAGGCCGGCAAGGCCGCCAAGGACGTGACCACGCAGGCGGGCAAGACCGCCACCCGGGCCCGCGACGCCGCCACCAAGGTCGCACCCTCCCGGCTCCCGGGCATCAGGCTGCCGGCCGGATCGAGCAAGGCCAAGGCCGACGCCGGGTCCAAGGCCGAGGCCAAGAAGTCCCACGGCAAGAAGGTCTCCGAGGCCAACGACTCGGCGTCCAAGAAGGCCGCCAGCTGAGCAGCGGGGCCCGCCGCCGGCTCGATGCCGAGCTCGTGCGACGTGGCCTCGTCGATTCCCGGCAGGAGGCGCAGGCGGCCGTCGCCGCCGGCTCCGTCCTCGTCTCGGGCGCCCAGGCCGACAAGCCGGCCCGCCTCGTGGCGCCGGACGAGCCCGTCGTCCTCCTGGGCCCGCCGTCGCCCTACGTCGGCCGGGGCGGCCTCAAGCTCGAGGCCGCACTGGAGCGCTTCCCGATCGCCGTCACGGGCCGGCGCGCCCTCGATGCCGGAGCATCGACCGGCGGCTTCACCGACTGCCTGCTCCAGCGCGGCGCCGCCCACGTCTACGCGGTCGACGTCGGCCACGGGCAGCTCCATCCGTCCCTGCGCCACAACCCCGACGTCACGGTGCTGGAGCACACCAACGTGCGGACCCTGACCCTGGCCGAGCTCACGGCGGCCGACCCCGCCTACGAGCCCTGCCCGCTCGTGGTGGCCGATCTGAGCTTCATCTCGCTGCGCAGCGTGGTGCCCGCGCTGACCGGCCCGGTGGCGGCACCCGGCGCCGACCTGGTCCTCCTGGTCAAGCCGCAGTTCGAGGCGGGCCGGGCCGCCGTCTCCCGGGGCAAGGGCGTGATCCGGGACCCCGCGCTCTGGCTCGGCGCCCTCGAGGGCGTGGCGTCCGCGCTGCATGACGAGAAAACCGGCATCATGGGAGCGATGGTTTCCCCCCTGACCGGCTCCGCCGGCAACGTCGAGTTCCTCCTGCACGCCCGCAAGGACGCGGACGCAGGACAGACTCAGGGGAGGTCGCCGCCCTGCTCACCGCCGCCGTGTCGGAGGCGGACGGACTCCTTCCACCGGGCCCTCCGGCCGGCTGAGCCCCTCGCCGATGGCGACCGTCACCTTCCTGGTCCATCCCGACCGTCCCGACGCGCTCGAGCTGGCCACCGCCACCGCGAGCTGGCTGACCGAGCGCGGGGACGTCGCCCGCATCCTCCAGTTCAGCGGGCCCGATCGGGTCCGCGAGGCGGGCACCGACGTGGAGCTCGACGACGTCGACTTCGGCGGCACCACCGTGGCCGTCAGCATGGGCGGCGACGGCACCTTCCTGCGCGTGGTGCGCCTGGCCGCCACCGTGGACGTCCCCGTGCTCGGGGTCAACTTCGGCCGCCTGGGCTACCTGCCCGACCTCCTCCCGGACCAGGTGCGCGGGGCCCTGACCAAGGTCTTCGAGGGCAAGGCGATCATCGAGGACCGCTGCGCGCTCGACGTGTCGATCTCGGACCGTTCCCTCGGTGATGGCATCACGGCGTTGCTGGCCCTCAACGAGGTGGTGATCGAGAAGATCGACTTCGGCCACACCGTCCGCCTGGCCACCTCGGTCGACGGCGAGCCGGCCCTGACCTACTCGGCCGACGGCCTCATCGTGGCCACACCGACCGGCTCCACCGCGTACAACCTCTCCGCCGGCGGTCCCATCCTGGCGCCGACGCTGCGCGCCATGGTCCTGACGCCGGTGGCGCCCCACTTCTCGCTCGACCGCAGCCTGGTCCTCACCGAGAACCAGGAAGTCACCATTGCCGTCGCGCCCGACCGGTCCGGCGTCCTCGTCATCGACGGCCAGGAGATCGGACGGCTCCAGCCGGGGGCCACCGTCACCTGCACGGTGGCCGAACGTCCGGTGCGCGTGGTGCGCAACGAGCCCCAGACCTTCGGCGGCATCCTGCGCTTCCGGCTGCTCGCCCACCAGGACCCGTGAACCGACCGTGCTGACCGACCTGCACGTGCGCGACCTCGGCGTCATCGAGGACCTCACACTGGTCTTCGGGTCCGGCATGACCGCCTTGACGGGGGAGACCGGCGCCGGCAAGACCCTGGTGGTCGAGGCGCTGCAGCTGGTGCTGGGCGGGCGGGCCAACCCCGGCATGGTGCGCGCCGGCGCCGTCGAGGCGCTGGTCGAGGCCCGGTTCGTCCTGGGCGACGGCGACGAGGCCCGCGAGGTCATCCTCACCCGCTCCGTCCCCGCCGAGGGCCGGTCCCGGGCCTGGGTCGACGGCCGCATGGCCCCGCTCGGTGCGCTGGGCGAGGCGGCGGCCGAGCTGGTGGAGATCCACGGCCAGCACGAGCACCGCGCCCTCGTCACGCCCGCCGCGCAGCGCAACGTCCTCGACGCCTTCGCCGGCACGGACCTCAGCCGGGTCCGGGCCATTCGGAGCCAGTTGCAGGCGATCGACGAGGCACTGGCCGCCCTGGGCGGCGACGCCCAGCAGCGGGCCCGCGAGGCGGACGTCCTGCGCTACCAGGTGGAGGAGATCGCCAACGCCCACCTGGAGGATCCCGACGAGGAGGCCGCGCTGCGCCTGGAGGAGGACCGCCTGGCCGACGCCTCGGCCTACCGCGACGCAGCGCTCGAGGCGCTCGAGCTGGTCGACCCCGCCGGCGAGGGGGGAGCCGTGGACCTGCTCGGCCGCGCCGGCACCGCCCTGGCCGGACGCGAGGCGTTCGCGAGCCCGCACGCCCGTCTGGCCGCCGCCGCCGTGGAGCTGTCCGACCTGGCCCGCAGCCTGCGCGACGAGGTCGAGGGCTGGGAGGACGATCCCGCAGCGCCTGATCGACGTCCAGGAGCGCCGCCGCCTGCTGGGCGAGCTGCGGCGCAAGTACGGCGAGGACCTGGGCGCCGTCATGACCTACGGCCGCGAGGGCGCCGTCCGGCTGGCCGCGCTCGAGAACGCCGAGGGCGAGGCCGCCCGGCTGCAGGCCGAACGCGACCGTCGCCTCTCCGAGCTGGCCGACGCCGAGGCGGCCGTGCGCAAAGTCAGGGCCAAGGCCGCCGGATCATTCGGCGCCCTGGTCGGCGAGCGGCTGGGGGCGTTGGCCATGTCGGGTGCCCGCCTCGAGGTGCGCGTCGCTCCCGAGGGGACGGGCGAGCCGATTGAGCTCGCTCTGGGCGCCAACGTCGGCGAGGCGGTCCAGCCGCTGGCGCGCGCCGCCTCCGGCGGGGAGTTGGCCCGCGCCATGCTGGCCATCCGCCTGATCGGGCTCGGCGGCCCCCAGACGATGGTCTTCGACGAGGTGGACGCCGGCGTGGGCGGCGCCGCCGCGCTGGCCCTGGGCGACGCGCTGCACGAGGTGGGCCGCGACCGCCAGGTGCTCGTCGTCACCCACCTGGCCCAGGTGGCGTCGCAGGCCGACGCGCAGATCAGCGTCGTGAAGGGCACCTCCCGGGGGCGCACCGTGACCAAGGCAACGACGGTGGAGGGTGAGGACAGGGTGACCGAGCTGTCCCGGATGCTCTCGGGGCATCCGGACAGCGATGCCGCCCGCGCCCATGCCCGTGAGCTGCTCGGCGCCTCCCATGGCCGATAGTCCACCGCGCGTTCGGTGACTGTCGATTATCGTGGTCAGGTGCCCCGATCACTCCTCTTGATCCTCGGCGTGCCGAAGGCGGCGTGAGCAAGTTCATCTTCGTCACCGGCGGTGTCTCGAGTTCGCTCGGGAAGGGCCTCACCGCCTCTTCGCTCGGCCGCCTCCTCAAGTGCCGCGGCCTCCGGGTGACGATGTGCAAGCTCGACCCCTACATCAACGTCGACCCCGGAACGATGAACCCGGGGGAGCACGGCGAGGTCTTCGTCACCGAGGACGGTGGTGAGACCGACCTCGACCTCGGCCACTACGAGCGCTTCATCGACGAGAACCTCTCCAAGCGCTCCAACACCACCACCGGTGGTGTCTACAGCGCGGTCATCGCCAAGGAACGCCGCGGCGACTTCCTCGGTCGCACCGTGCAGGTCATCCCGCACGTGACGGACGAAATCAAGGACCGCATCAAGCGGCTGGCCGACGAGGACGTCGACATCGTGATCGTCGAGATCGGCGGGACCGTCGGCGACATCGAGATCGTCCCCTTCATTGAGGCAATCCGGCAATTTCGCCGGGATATCGGCCGCGACAACGTCTGCTACATGCACCTCACGCTGGTGCCGTACCTCGTTTCGGGCGAGCAGAAGACCAAGCCCACGCAGCACTCGGTCACGGAGCTGCGCAGCCGCGGTATCCAACCCGACGTCATCGTCTGCCGGAGCGACAAGCCCATCTCCGAGAGCCTCAAGCGCAAGATCTCGCTGCAGTGCGACGTCGCCATTGACGCCGTCGTCTCCGCCGTCGACGCGGCGAGCATCTACGAGATCCCCCTCGTCCTGCACGAGCAGGGCCTCGACTCCTACGTGTGCCGCACCCTCGGCATCGACGAGTCGGCCCACCCGATCGACATCTCCGACTGGGAGGCCCTCGTCAACCGCGTGGAGACGCTGTCGCGCCGGGTGAAGGTCGGGATCGTCGGCAAGTACGTGAACATGCCCGACGCCTACATGTCCGTCGTGGAGGCGTTGCGCCACGCCGGCTTCCACCACGGCACCCAGGTGGAGCTCGACTGGATCGACGCCGAATTGATTCCCGACCTGCTCGGCACGGATCGCCTGCGGGGGCTCGATGCCGTCGTGATCCCGGGCGGCTTCGGCGAACGCGGGATTGAGGGCATGATCGCCGCCGCGGGCTACACCCGCGATCACGGGATCCCGTGCCTGGGACTGTGCCTCGGCCTGCACGTGATGGTGATCTCGGTGGCACGCGACCGGGCCGGCCTGGAGCGGGCCAACTCGCGTGAGTTCGACAACCTCTCGCCGGACATGGTCATCGACCTCATGCCCGACCAGGCGGAGGTGACCGACAAGGGCGGCACCATGCGCCTCGGCTCCTACCAGGCCGCACTCGTGCCCGACTCCAAGGTGGCCCAGGCCTACGGCACGCTCGGCGTCACCGAGCGCCACCGGCACCGTTTCGAGTTCAACAACCGTTACAAGACGAAGCTGGCCGCGGTCGGCCTGGTCTGCTCGGGGATCTCGCCCGACGGGCGGCTGGTCGAGTTCGTCGAGCTGGAGGAGCACCCCTACTGGGTGGCGACCCAGGCCCACCCTGAGTTCAAGAGCCGGCCCGACCGGGCCCACCCTCTGTTCCGCGAGCTCGTGGCGGCGGCACTCGAGCGGGCGGACGGCCGCGAGCCTCACCTGCTCGACCTCGACGCCGTCACCTAGGCCCGTGCCCGGGCTTCCGCCGCGTCTCGGAGGAGGAGCTCTTCCAGGCCTGGCTGTTCCGGGTGGACCGCTTCCACCTTCTCGATCCCGACGACGAGCCCTTCGACCGCTTCGTCATCCGCCATCCCGGGCGCCGTGACCATCGTCCCCGTGCACGAGGACGGCACCGTGACCCTGGTGCGCCAGTACCGGGCCGCCGTCGACGACGTCGTGCTGGAGATCCCCGCCGGGACACGAGACCAGGACGGGGAGGAGGCCGAGGACACGGCCCGGCGCGAGCTGGCCGAGGAGGCCGGCCTCGAAGCGGCGCACTGGGAGCTGCTCATCGGGACGTGGAACACGCCGGGGATCAGCGACCAGCACACCCTCATCTATTTGGCCACCGGCCTGTCCTCCATTCCGAGCCGGCCCCAGGGTGTGGAGGAGGGCTACATGACCGTCGAGACCATCCACCTCGACGACGTCGACGCACTCGTGGCCGACGGGTCGATCAAGGACGAGACGACGGTGCTCGGCCTCTACATGGCCCGCCAGCGCCTGCGGGACCGGGGCCGGTTGCCGTGACGGCGACGTTGCCCCGGGACGCCGAGGAGTTCCTCTCCTGGCTCGAGGTGGAGCGGGGGCGCTCTCCCCGCACGCTCTCGGCCTACCGACGCGATCTGGCGGCTTACCAGGAAGGCCTCGGGAGCCGCAGCATCGAGCAGGCGACCTCCGCCGACGTGGCGGCGCATCTGGAGCTGCTGCGCCGGACCCACAACGCCTCGTCGGTGGCCCGAGCGCTCTCGAGCCTCCGCGGCTTCCACCGCTTCCTCGTCGAAGAGGGGCTGCGCAGCGACGATCCCACGCTCGACCTGCCGTCGGTCTCCGTCACCGACATGCTGCCGAAGGCGCTGAGCGAGGAGGAGACGGAGCTGCTGCTCGGCGCCGTCGTCGGGACCGGGCCCACGGTCTTGCGCGACCGGGCGGTCCTCGAGGTCCTCTACGGGACCGGCGCCCGCGTCAGCGAGCTGGTGGGCCTGAACCTGGGCGACGTCATCGCCGCGGTGGAGGGCACCGATCTGCCGTTGCTGCGGGTGCTCGGGAAGGGGAACAAGGAGCGCGTCGTCCCGATCGGCTCGCTCGCCCGTGCCGCCCTGGCCGAATGGCTCTCCGGTGAGGGCCGGCCGTTGCTCGAGCCGAAGAAGTGGCGCAGCCGCAGCGATGCCGAGGCGGTGTTCCTCAACGTCCGTGGAGGGCGGCTGTCCCGTGTCGGGGTCTTCGGCGTGGTCAAGAAATACGCCGGCCGCGTCGGCCTGGCCGACAGGGTCAGCCCGCACGTCCTGCGCCACTCGTGTGCCACCCACATGCTGGGGCGCGGGGCCGACGTGCGGGTCGTCCAGGAGCTCCTGGGCCACGCCTCCATCGCCACCACCCAGCGCTACACGAAGGTCTCGGCGGAGCACCTTCGACGTGCCTACGAGGGCGCCCACCCGCGGGCGGGAACACCGAGGGGGAGGGACCGCGTAGCATGACCCCATGCCGAACGAGGCTCCAACGGCCGAGACCGCCGACGTCGATTTTGCCGACCTCCTGCGCACCGAGCAGGCGGGCTTGCAGGCCCAGCTGACGGAACTGGGGTTCGCCGACCAGGGAAGTGGCCTCAACTACGACTCCAACTTCGCGGACTCCAGCCAGGTCACGGCGGAGCGGGGCGAAGCCGAGCGCCTGGCCACCGAATTGCGGGAGACGCTCGACGAGGTGGAGGCCGCCATCGAACGTCTCGAGGCCGGGACGTACGGTCTGTGCGAGGTCTGCGGGAAGCCCATCGGCGCCGCCCGGCTCGAAGCCATGCCCGCCGCCCGTCTCTGCATCGCCGACGCCGCCAAGCACTAGGTGAGCTCCTCCGGAGCTCCCTCCTCCGGGGGGCGCCGACAAATGGATCTCCGTACCAAGCGCGCCCTGTGGATCGTCGCGGGCGTCATCGTCTTCATCGCGCTCTACCGGAGCCACCACATCACGGAGTCAGAAGTCATCATCTTCTGCGTCATCGTGCCGTCGATCATTCTGCACGAGGTGTCGCACGGCGTGGTGGCCAACGCGTTCGGCGACGACACCGCCAAGCGGGCCGGGCGCCTGACCCTCAACCCGATCGCGCACGTCGATCCCGTCGGCACGCTGATCGTCCCGGCGCTGCTGTCGTTGGCCGGCGCCGGTGTCTTCGGTTGGGCCAAGCCGGTGCCGGTGAACACGGGCAAACTCCACAGTCCGCGCAACCAGGGCGTCCTGGTGTCTCTGGCGGGCCCGGCGACGAACGCGGTGATCGCGGCCATCTCCGCCGTGGTCTTCATTCAGCGTGATCCGGCCCGGGCTGCCGGCGGTCGGCGTCATCCCGACCGGTGCGGCAGATCGTCTTCTACATCGGCCTGGTCAACGTGTGGCTCTGCATCTTCAACCTGATACCGATCCCGCCGCTCGACGGTTCAGTACTCTTCGAGCGGCTGCTCCCGGCGCGCTACTGGCCGACGTATCTGCGCTACCGGCAGTACACGATGCCGATCCTGCTGGGCCTGGTGCTCCTGAACTTCTTCTTGTACCCGACACGGTCCGATCACCTGGCTCTTCGGACAGCTGTCCAGTTGGTGGGCCAACGTGCTCGGAGTCCATCTGATCTTGGTCTAGACGCCCCGGCGCGAGGAGGCCCATCGCCTCGGCCGCTCGGGCGTAGGTGGCGGCCGCGATCGCATGGGCGTGGGCGGCCCCTTGCGCGAGCACCTCGTCGACGTACGACAGGTCCTTCTCGAGCTCGGCGCGCCGCTCCCGGACCGGGCGCAGTAACTCGGACAGCGCCGCCGCCACATCGTTCTTGAGGTCGCCGTAGCGCTCGTAGTCCGCCGCCACGTCCACAGGCGTCCGCCCCGTCGCCGCGGCCAGCAGGTCGAGCAGATTGGACAGGCCCGGCTTGGCCTCGCGGTCGTAGCGCATTTCGCCGTCGGTGTCGGTGACCGCCTTGCGCACCTTCTTGGTGATCTCCTCCTCGGTGTCGAGGAGTCGGATGGTGCCGAGCGGCGAGTCGGCCGACTTGGACATCTTGCGCTCGGGGTGCTGCAGGTCCATCACGCGGGCGCCCGCCCGCGGGATCGCCGCCTCCGGGACGACGAAGGTGTCGCCGTAGCGGTTGTTGAAACGGATGGCGACATCGCGGGTCAGCTCCAGGTGCTGGCGCTGGTCGTCTCCCACGGGGACTTCGGCCGCGTCATAGAGGAGGATGTCGGCCGCCATGAGGGCGGGGTACGTGAAGAGCGACACCCGGGCCGTCTCCTGGTCCTTCCCCTTGTCCTTGAACTGCGTCATTCGGCGCAGCTCGCCCATGGTCGTCGTGCTCTCCATGAGCCAGGTGAGCATGGCGTGCTCGGGCACGTGGCTCTGCACGAAGATCGTGCACCGCTCCGGGTCGAGCCCGACGGCAAGCAGGTTGAGGGCGGCGTCGAGCGTGTTGGCCCGCAGGTCGGCCGGGTCGATCGGCGTGGTCAGGGCGTGCAGGTCGACCACGAAGAACAGGGCCTCGGTTCCCTCCGGCACCGCCACCCACTGCCGGAGCGCCCCGAGGTAGTTCCCCAAGGTGAAATTGCCCGAGGGCGCAATGCCCGAGACGATCCGGTTCATGGGGCGCCATGGTAGGGCGCCCCGGCGGGCGCTTTGGCAGGGTGACCAGGGGTGCCCCGGGGCCATCGGCGGGTTCGATAACGTCGGTGAGTGGCCTACTCGGTCTCCACCCCAAGTTTCGAGGGTCCCATCGACCTGTTGCTGCACCTCGTCTCCTCGCACGAGGTCGACATCCTCGACATTCCGCTCCTGCCCGTCATCGACGGCTTCGTGAGCGCGCTGGCGGCGCAGCGCGAGCAGATCGACTTCAACCAGCTCTCCGAGTTCCTCCTCGTGGCGGCCGTTCTGATTGAGCTCAAGTCCCAGAAGCTGCTCCCGGGTCGCGAGACCTCCGACGAGGACGAGGACCTGGTGGGCTGGGAGGAGCGGGACCTGCTTCTGGCCCGCTTGCTCGAGTGCCGCGCCTACGCCGCGGCGGCCGACGTCTTCGTCGCCCTGGCCGAGCAGGCGTCGCGCTCCATTCCACGCGAGGTGGGCCTCGACGACGACTTCGTGGTGCATGCCCCCGACCTCCTGGCCGGGATCACGCCGGACGACCTCGCCCAGGCCTACCTCCGGGGGTCGGCCGAGCGCCCGGTGCCCCGGGTCGACCTGTCCCACGTCACCGTGGACACCCTCTCGGTCTCCGAAGCCGTGTCGGACCTCATCGCCGTGCCCGACAGCGAGCGCGCCACCTCCTTCCGTTCGCTGGTGGAGGGATGCCGCACCCGCATTGAGGTCATCGTCCGCTTCCTGGCCCTGCTCGAGCTGTGCAAGATGGGCCGCGTGACCCTGGGCCAGGGTGCGACGTTCGGCGACCTGGCCATCTCGTGGTTGGCGAACGACGGGCTGGCCGCCGTCACCAGCGGTCGTGGCCTGGCCGAGCTCGACGGCTACGCGATCGACGACTACGAAGGATGAGCGCACGAGGGATGAGGGCTTGAATCAGATGGAGAACGCAGAGCTGGGCCGCACCATTGAGGCCATCCTGCTGGTGGCGGTGGAGCCCATTGCGCCCCAATTGCTGGCCGAGCTGGTGGAAGTGCCGGTGGAGCAGGTGGAGGAGGTGCTCACGGAGCTGGCGCAGTCGTACGAGCGCGAGGAGCGCGGCTTCGTGCTCGCCCGCATCGCCGGCGGCGCCCGGCTGCAGACGCATCCCGATATGGCGCCCTACGTCGAGCGCTTCGCCAACCGCGAGGTGTCGCACCGGCTGTCGACCGCCGCCCTCGAGACGCTGGCCATCGTCGCCTACCGCCAGCCGGTCTCCCGCGGGCAGATCTCGTCGCTGCGCGGCGTGAACGTCGACGGCGTGAGCCGGCTGCTGGAGCAGCGGGGCTACATAGAGGTGGTGGGCCACGCCGACGGTCCGGGCCAGCCCGCGCTCTTCGGCACCACCGATCTCTTCTTGGAGCGGCTCGGGCTCGACTCCTTGGAGCAGCTGCCGGCGGTGGAGGACTTCCTGCCCGGGCCCGAGGTGGCCGGGGATCTCGAGCGCGACCTGCAGTCGGCGCTGGGCCTCGGGGTCGAGGCGTCCTCTGACGACGCCTGAGCCTGCGCCTGAGCCGGAAGGGGAACGCCTCCAGAAGGTCCTGGCGCGGGTCGGCCTCGGCTCCCGCCGGGCCTGCGAGGAGCTGATCGCCGCCGGCCGCGTCCGCGTCGACGGCGAGGTGGCCACGCTGGGCCGCCGCATCGACCTGCACACGGCCCGGGTCGAGGTCGACGGCGCACTGGTGCCCGTGGCGCCCGACCTCGTCTACTACCTCTTGAACAAGCCCGACGGGGCGATCACCACCGCGGACGATCCCCAGGGACGTCCGACCGTCATGACGCTGGTGCCGTCCGAGCCGCGCGTCTTCCCCGTCGGGCGCCTGGACCGCCATACCGAGGGACTCCTGATCCTGACCAACGACGGCGCGCTCTCACAGCTCCTCACCCATCCGTCGCACGGGGTGCCCAAGGAGTACGTGGCCGAGGTCGCCGGCGGGACCCCTGCGCCGGGCGCGCTGCGCTCGCTGCGCCAGGGCGTCGAGCTCGAGGACGGGATGACGGCGCCGGCCGAGGTCGGCGTGCTGGCGCCCGGGCGTCCTGCGCATCGTGATCCACGAGGGCCGCAACCGCCAGGTCCGCCGCATGTGCAGCGCCATCGGCCATCCGGTCCAGCGGCTGGTGCGCACCCGCATCGGGCCGGTGCGGGACCCGAACCTGGCGCCCGGGCGCTGGCGTGACCTCGAGCCCAAGGAGGTCCGGGCCCTGGCCGCCGCGGCCGGGTCCGGCGGCACCGGGGCGGCCGGCCAGCCCTAGGAATCGCCCCTCAACTGGGACTCCGAACGGGACCGGTAGAGTGACCCGCCATGGCAGCTGCTCCCACAGTCAGGGGTTTGCGCGGGGCGACGACCGTCGACGAGGACACCGTGGCCCAGGTCACGGAGCGCTCGCAGGAGCTCATGCGCGAGCTCATGGCCAGCAACGACCTGGTCGAGGACGACATCATCAGCGTGCTCTTCACGGCCACGGCGGACGTCACCAGCACCTTCCCGGCGACAGCCATCCGGGAGATCGGGTTCGGCGCCGTCCCGCTCCTGTGCGCGGCCGAGATCGCCGTGCCCGGCTCCAAGCCCCTCTGCATCCGGGTCCTCATGCACGTGCACACGACCCGCTCGCGTGACGACATCAGGCACATCTACCTGCACGGCGCGCAATCGCTCCGCGATGACCTCCCCGGCTGAGGCCGGAGCGCGCCGGCGGGCACTCGTCGTCGGGACGGGGCTGATCGGCGGCTCCATCGCGCTCGGCCTGCGCCGCCGCGGCTGGCACGTCTCCGGGGCTCGATGCCGACGCGGCAGCAGCTGCAGAGCTGCGCTCGATACCGGCGTCATCGATGCCGTCGGCGACGACCTGGGGGCCGAAGTGGTCTTCGTGGCCGTGCCCGCGGCGGCGGTGACGGCGGTGACCCGGCGGGTCCTGCGCGACGAGGGCCGCCCGGCCGACGCCGTGGTGACGGACGTGAGCGGCGTCAAGACGACGATCGTGGGGGAGTGCGACCACCCGCGTTTCATCGGCGGCCATCCGATGGCGGGGTCCGAGCAGAGCGGCCTGTCCGGCGCCGATCCCGATCTCTTCGTGGGCGCGGTCTGGGTCCTGACGCCCACGGCGACCACGGACCTCGAGGCCTTCAACCGGCTCAAGGGCGTCGTCATGAGCCTCGGCGCCGACGTGCTCGTCCTGTCGCCGAGCGACCACGACCGCCTGGTGGCCGTGGTGTCGCACGTGCCGCACCTGGTGGCGGCGACACTGATGAACGCCGCCACCGACGGCGCCGAGCACGACGGCACGCTGCTGCGGCTGGCCGCCGGGGGCTTCCGCGACATGACCCGGGTCGCCGCCGGCCATCCGGGCATTTGGCCCGACATCTGCGCCGAGAACGCCACGGCCATTGTGGCGGCGCTCGACGGGCTGGTCAGCGACCTCATCTCCATGCGCGACCGCGTGGCGGCGCAGGACCGGCCGGCCCTCCTCGACGCACTGCAGAAGGCCAGCGCCGCCCGGCGCAACCTGCCGGCCCGCGCCGTGCGGCCCGAGCACCTGGCCGAGCTGCGCATCCCGGTGCCCGACCGCGACGGGGTCCTGGCGGAGATCACGTCGCTGGCCGCGGGTGCGGGCATCGGCATCTACGACATTGAGATCGCGCACTCCGCCGAGGGGCCGCGCGGCGTCCTCATTCTCGTCGTCGACAATGCCGACGCCGAGACCCTGCGCCTGGCGGTGGAGGCCGCCGGCTACCCGGGCCGGGCAGAGCAGCTGTCGTGACGGCCCCGCGCATCCTCGTCGTCGACGGCGGCACCCCGTGCCGGGGCACCGTGCGCACGCCGGGCGAGAAGTCCATTTCGCACCGTTCCGTGCTCCTCGGCGCGCTGGCGGAGGGGACGTCGGTCATCCGCGGCCTGTCCGACGGTGCCGACGTGGCCGCCTCGCTGGCTGCCGTCGTGGCCATGGGGGCCCGGGCGGAACGCCGCGAGGACGGCAGCGTCGTCATGCACGGCGGCCGTGCCCTCCTGCACCGGCCCGACGGGCCACTCGACTGCGGCAACTCGGGCACCTCCATGCGGTTGCTGGCGGGACTGGTCGCCGGGTTCGACTGGGAGACCGAGCTGATCGGGGACGAGTCGCTGTCGAGCCGGCCGATGGACCGCGTGGCCGAGCCGCTCGGGCTCATGGGCGCCGTCGTCTCGGGCCGGGGCGAGCGCTGCCTGCCGCCGGTGCGCATCCGCGGCGGCGCGCTGCACGGGATCGACTGGACGGCCAAGGTGGTCAGCGCCCAGGTGAAGTCGGCCATCCTTCTGGCCGGCCTGTCCGCCGAGGGGACGACCATTGTGCGCGAGGCGGTCACGACGCGCACCCACACCGAGGAGATGCTGACCGAGGCCGGGGCCGACCTCACGGTCGAGCCCTGGGGCGAGGGCCGCATTGTGCGCGTGCGGGCGTCCTCCCTCAAGCCCGTCGACCGCACCGTGCCGGGCGACCCCTCCGCCTCGGCCTTCTTCGCCGTGGCGGGGTGCGTGGTGCCCGGCAGCACCGTCGACGTCGCCGACGTCTACGACGGCCCGGCCCGGCTCGGCTACGTCGACGTCCTGCAGCGGATGGGCGCCACCATGCGAGCTCATCGCCGGCCACCCCGGCACGACGACCATCCGGGCCACCGCCGGGCCACTGACGGCCACCGAGGTGCGGGCCAGCGAGATCCCCTCGCTCGACGAGATCCCGGCCCTCGCCGTGGCCGCCGCGGTGGCGAGTGGCACCACGGTCTTCACCGACGTGGGCGAGCTCCGCGTGAAGGAAGTGGATCGCCTGGTGGCCGTGGCCGACATGGTCGAGACGTTCGGCGCCCGGGCCAGCATTGACGGCGACACGCTCGCCATCACCGGCGTGGGCGGCCCGCTGCGGGGCGGGCGCTTCGACAGCCGGGGCGACCACCGGATGGCGATGTCGGCCGCCATTGCGGCGCTGGCGGTGCGTCCGGGGGAACACAGCCTGATCACCGGGTTCGGGGCCGTCGAGACGAGCTACCCGACCTTCGCCGAGGACCTCGAGCGGCTGGCCGCGGGCCCGGCGGCGCCCCGGGCACTGCTGGTCGCCATTGACGGGCCGGCCGGCGCCGGCAAGTCCACGGTCTCGCGGGCGGTGGCGGAGCGGCTGGGCGTCGAGCGCCTCGACACGGGCGCCATGTACCGGGCCGTCGCCGCCCTGGCTCTGGAGCTGGGCACGCCTCCCGGAGGACGCGCGAGGCGGTGGCCGCACTGGCCGGGGCGTCGACCATTGTCGGTGGGGGAGCGCGTCACCATCGACGGGCGGGACGTCACCGGCGGTCATCCGCTCGCCCGAGGTCGGGCGCGCCGTCTCGGTCGTGGCCGCCAACGCCGAGGTGCGACAGCACCTGGTGCAGCGCCAGCGGGCCTGGGCCGCCACCCACGGCGGCGGCGTGGTCGAGGGCCGCGACATCGGATCGGTCGTCTTCCCGGATGCGCAGGTCAAGGTGTACCTGACCGCGTCACCCGAGGAGCGGGCGCGGCGGCGCCATGACGAGGCGCCCGAAGGGGTGGCCCGACGCGACCGCATCGACTCGACCCGGGAGGCCTCGCCCCTGCGCGAGGCGCCGGACGCCCACCGGCTCGATACGACCGGCCGAACCGTGCAGGATGTGGTGGAGGAGGTGCTGTCGTGGCTGTGAGCCCAGCGGGATCATCACCCGACACCGACGGTGCCCGTGGTGCCGATGGCGCCGGGGTCGAGGCGCCGGGACGCCACCAGCCCTTCGAGATCGACCCCCGCCGCACGCCGCTGTACCGGGTCGAGCGGATGCTCTTCGGCACCGTGCTCTGGGCCTGGTTCCGCCCCAGGGTCGTCGGGCGCGAGAACATCCCCGAGACCGGTCCGGCCATTCTGGCCCCGGTGCACCGCTCGTTCGCCGACTTCGGCTTCGCCGCCTTCTGCACGGACCGCAAGCTCTTCTTCATGACCAAGGACGAGATGTGGAACAACAAGTGGCTGGGCAAGCTGCTCCTCACTGTCGGAGCCTTCCCGGTCCACCGCGAGTCGGCTGACCGGGAGGCGCTCCAGCGCGCCGAGGAGGTGCTCCGCCGCGGCGAGCTCCTGGTCCTGTTCCCCGAAGGGACGCGCCGCGAGGGCCGGGCCATTGAGGACCTGATGGAGGGTGCGACCTTCCTGTCGGCGCGGACGGGCGCGCCGATCGTGCCCATCGGCATCGGGGGATCCGACCTGGCCATGCCCAAGGGGAGCGCCATCCCGAAGCCACGCACGATTCAGGTCGTCATCGGGCCGGCCATCCCGCCGCCCCCGCGGACCGAGGGTGGGCGCGTCTCGCGCTCGGCCGTGCGTGCCGCCACCGAGGCGCTCGTGCCGAAGCTGCAGGCCGTCTACGACGAGGCCCGGGAGAAGACCGGGCGCTACTGACGACAGCGTGCCGGAAGCGGGCCCTCTACTGGTGGTGCGGCTCCTTGCGGACCTTCCACCAGGTCTCGAAGACGACCCGCCCGTAGCGGAAGCCGAAGAGCCAGATTCTTGCCCTTCTTCGTCGTCCCCGACGCCCGGGGCAGCCACACGGTGGGCTCCTCGCTGACCCGCCAGCCCCGCTTCATGGCGATGATCAGGAGCTCGGCCGTCTGGTACTGCGGCTGCACGAGCCGATAGGCGATGTCGTCGAGCATGCTGACCCGCAGGGCCCGGTAGCCGTTGGAGGTGTCCGTGAGCTTCGTGTGACCCATGGCGCTCATGACCCACGAGAAGACCCGCACGCCGACCTTGCGGATGCGGTCCGTCGTGGTGTCCTGCCCGAGGACGCGCGAGGCCACGACGAAGTCCGACGTGTCGTCGACGAGGGGCTGGAGCATGACCGGGATCTCCGCCGGGTCGTTCTGCCCGTCGGCGTCCAGCGTGACCACGAACTGCGCGCCGAGCTCAATGCACAGGGCGTAGCCGACGCGGAGGGCGTAGCCGTGCCCGAGGTTCTCGCTCAGCACGAACGTGACCGCGCCGGAGTCCTTGGCCACCTGGTCGGTCTTGTCGCTCCCGCCGTCGACGACGACGAGGGTGGTCACCGCCAGACCGCAGGCCTCCTTGGGCATGGCCGCCAGGACGGCGCCGATGTTGTCCTCCTCCTCGTAGGCGCAGATGAGGCCGACGACGGGGGAGAGCTTCAGATCGGGATAGCGGCTGTCGAACTCCCGGCGTGAGGTCTCGATGACGCGGCGCGCGCGCGCCAGGGTCGGTGTGAATGGCGGCGCCCGAGGTGGCGCCGCGGCCGGGACTCAAAACGACCGAGGCGTCGCGAAGACCTGGCGGACCAGGGGCTCGAAGTGCGAGAGCGGCTTGGTGGGGTAGTCGGGGTCGAAGCTGGTCTGGTCCCACTCGTCGGCGAACTGCTCGGCCAGCCCGTACCAGGACGCACCCTGGTACTTGTCCCGCGCGTCGGGGTCTGCGCCCAGGTACTCGTAGTAGTGCCGGCCCTGGAAGTCCTGGTGGGCGTCGATCATGTGGTACGTGTCCTCGCTCACGTAGGGGCGCAGGATCTCGGCGGCGATGCGCGGGTGGTTCATGACCGAGACGGCCTTGCCGATGTCGTGGCACAGCGAGGCCACCACGACCTCGTCGGACGCCCCGGCCTCCTCGGCCCGGGTGGCCGTCTGGAGCGAGTGGACGAGCTGGTCGACCTCGAAGCCGTCGGTGATCTCCTCGAGCGAGGCCAGCATGGCCAGGACGCGGTCGGCCACGCGGGGCTGGTGCTCGATCGACTCGACGATGATCTGCTCCCACTGCTCCTTCGTCGACTCGTCCATCCGGGTGAACGTCATGGCCCAATCATCGCGCCCGGGGCCTCAGGAGGCCAGTAGGTCGAGAACGTCGGCGGCGGAGACCGACCGGTCCTCGGCCGCAGGATCCGACCGGACCGGGCGGGCCCCGCCGGCGAAGAAGCCCAGGATGGAGCCCACGGCGCGCAGCAGCTCGCGGAGCTCGGGCGGGGGCGGGAAGTACTCGTCCTCGGTGGTGACGGTCACCTCGGTCACCCCCTCGGCGGGAGCCAGGCGGGCGATGACCTCCTCGACCAACGCCTCGGGCGCCGAGGCCCCGGCCGTCACGCCGACCGTGCCGCGAGAGATCGTCGGGCAGCTCGTCGGCGGCGTTGACGCGCAGCACCCGCGGGCACCCGCCGGCCCGGGCGACCTTCTCGAGGGCGACGGTGTTGGAGGAGTTGGCCGAGCCGATGACGACGACGGCGTCGGACTCCGAGGCGATGGCCTTGAGGGCGGCCTGCCGGTTGGTCGTGGCGAAGCACAGATCGCTGCGGTTGGGCATCCAGAGATCGGGGAAGCGCTGCCGGGCCGCCTCCATGAGGCCGCGCCACTCGTCATGGCTCAACGTGGTCTGCGCCAGCAGCGCCACGGGCGTGCCCGCGGCGGCCAGCTCGTCCAGGCCGGCGAGGTCCTCCTCGTGCTCGAGGAGGCGGACCGACTCCGGCGCCACCGCCATGGTGCCCACCGCCTCCTCGTGGCCGGCATGGCCGACGTACAGGACGGTGAAGCCCTTGCGGCTGCGCACCTTGAGCTCGTGATGCACCTTGGTCACGAGCGGGCAGACGGCGTCGACGACGGCGCCACCCCGCGGCCCGGGCCGCCTCCACGACCTCGGGCGCCGAGCCGTGGGCGCTGAGCATCAGCGGGCGCTCCCGGCGGCACATCGGCCACGTCGTCGACGAAGATCACGCCCTGGGCGCGGAAGCGCTCGACCACATGCCGGTTGTGGACGATCTCGTGGTAGCAGTAGACGGGCGGCTCGAAGACCCGGACCATCCAGGCCAGGGCCTTGATGGCCTTCTCGACGCCGGCGCAGAACCCCCGGGGCTCGGCCAGCATGACTCGGTCTACTCCGGGCACAAAGTCCAGGTTATCGGCACTAACCTGTAGGTCTATGTCAGCTCCCACGGTGACTTCGGTCACCGCGGCGTCGCCGGCAGCCCGCGCCGGTCTGGCCGTGGGTGACGAGCTCCTGAGCATTGACGGGCAGGAGCCGCGCGACGTCATCGATTTCCAACGACTCAGCGACGCGGGCGACCTCAGCGTCCTCGTTCGCCGCGCCGGCGCGCCGCTGCCGCGGGTCGTGCGCATCGACAAGGGGGCGGGGGAGCCGCTCGGGGTGGAGGTCTCGTCGGCCGTCTTCGACCGCATCCGGACCTGTGACAACCACTGCGCGTTCTGCTTCATCTACCAGCTGCCCAAGGGCATGCGGCGCAGCCTCTACCTCAAGGACGACGACTACCGGCTGTCGTTCCTCTACGGCAACTTCACCACGCTCACCCGCTTCACCGAGCTCGACGCCGAGCGCATCCTCACCGAGCGCCTCGGGCCGCTGTTCGTGTCCATCCACACCACCGACCCCGAGCTGCGGGCCCACATGCTGCGCAACCCCAAGGGCGCCACCAGCCTGCGCTGGCTGGAGGTGCTGCTCGACGGCGGCATCGAGGTGCACGGCCAGGTCGTCGTCTGCCCGGGGGTCAACGACGGCGCCGCGCTCGAGGACACGCTGGCCGGGATCATGGACCGCTACTCGGGTCTGTCCAGCGTGGGCGGCGGTCCCGCTCGGGCTGAGCCGCTACTCCAACGAGCCCGAGATGCGTCCGCACACCCTGGAGGAGGCCGAGCAGGTCCTCGACACCATCGGCGCCTGGCAGCGCCTCTACAAGAAGGCCCTGGGCCATCGCATGGTCTTCGCGGCCGACGAGTACTACCTGCTGGCCGGGCGGGACCTTCCCCCGGCCGCGGAGCTACGAGGGCTACCCCCAGCACGAGAACGGCATCGGCATGGCCCGGGCCTTCGCCGAGGCTTTCGCCCGACCCGCCGCCGGCGGCCCCGGGCGGTGTGCGGCACGGCTTCTTCGCCTCGGTCGACGCCGCCCCCGCCGAGGGCTACCGGGCCCCGCGACTCCCCACGGTGCCGGCCGGGTCCGACAACCGCCCGATCACGATCCTGACCGGCACCTACGGGCGCCCGGGTGCTCGGGCCGCTCGTGGCCTCCCACCCACGTCAGGACATTGCGCTGCACGCCGTCGCCAACGACTTCTTCGGGGGCAACATCGGGGTGGCGGGCCTGCTCACCGGTGAGGACGTGGCGCGCGCGCTGAAGGACATCGCCGACGACTCCCGCTGCCTCCTGCCCGACGCCTGCCTCAACGAGGGCCGCTTCCTCGACGGGCTGACGCTGGCGGACCTGCCGCGGCGATGTCGAGGTCGTGCCGACCGAAGGGGCCGCGCTGCGCCGGGCCCTCGACGGCACGTCCTTCCGTCCCGCGTGCGCCGCATGAGCCCCATGGTCGTGGTCGCCGGTCGCCCCAACGTCGGCAAGTCGTCGCTGGTGAACCGGATCGTCGGGCGCCCGGGCAACAGTCGTCGAAGAGGAGAAGGGGGTGACCCGCGACCGCAAGGAGCTGTCGGCCGAGTGGTCGGGCGTCCCGTTCTCCATCATGGACACCGGGGGGTGGCTGGCGGCGGGCGACGCCCTGGAGTCCAAGGTGAGCGACCAGGCCGAGCGCGCCCTGGCCGAGGCCGATGTGATCCTCATGGTGGTCGACGTCACCACCGGTGTCACCGACGAGGACCTCGAGGCGGCCAAGGTGATCCGGCGCGCCGGCCCGCCGGTGCGGCTCGTCGTGAACAAGGTCGACGGAGCCAGCCGCGATTCGGCCATCTGGGAGTTCGTCTCCCTCGGGCTTGGCGATCCCTTCCCGGTGAGCTCCCTGCACGGCCGCGGCACGGGCGACCTGCTCGACGAAGTGGTGGGGCTGCTGCCGGACCCGCTTCTCGACGGGGACGAGGCCGAGGCATGGACCGTCGGAGGCAGGGACAGCGCCAGGGGGGACCGTGACCCCGGCACGCCGAGCGTCGCCATCATCGGCCGGCCCAACGTGGGCAAGTCGACGCTCTTCAACAAGCTCCTGGGCGAAGAGCGCGCCATCGTGCACGACATGCCGGGCACCACCCGCGACGCCATCGACACCGTGGTCGAGACAGTCGACGGGCCAGTGCGCTTCATCGATACGGCGGGGCTGCGTCGCCCTTCCAAGACGGAGCGCGGCGGCACCGAGCAGCACGCCACCATGCGCGCCCTGCGGGCCCTGGAGCGGGCCGATGTCGCATTGCTCGTCATCGACGCCACCATCGGTGCGTCGCACCAGGACCAGCGGCTGGCCGAGCGCATCGGCGTCTCGGGCTGCCCCGCCATTGTCGTCTTGAACAAATGGGACCTGGTGCCTGTCGACGACCGCGACGACGTTTTGGCGGGCGTGGGGGATCGGCTTGCCTTTCTGGGTGCGGCGCCGGTGCTCAAGCTGTCCGCCCTGTCGGGCAAAGGCGTCCAACGGATCCTGCCGGCTCTGCGCGACTGCGTGACGGCGTACCACCAACGGATCCCCACCGGAGCGCTCAACCGCACCGTGCAGGAGCTCCAGCTCCGCCACGCGTCGCCGCGTTACAAGATCCGCTACATCGTGCAGGGCGCCATCGACCCTCCGACCTTCACGCTCTTCACGAACGGGCGGCTGCACCCCACGTATCTCCGATACATCGAGAATGGCATCCGGGAGAAGTTCGACCTCGGGGCGACGCCGATGAAGTTGCGCGTGCGGATCGGCGGGAAGTGAGAAGCGGCCGGTCCTGATGGCCTGGTGTGAGGAGTGCGACACCCTCGTCGAGGACGAGGATCTGGGTGAGGAGGGCGAGTGCCCCACGTGCGGCACCATCCTGGCCGAGCAGGAGCGCCCGCCGATCCCCTGGTACTTCAAGGCGATGCTGGTCGCCAGCGTGATCTACCTCGGCTACCGCGGCTACCAGGGAGTGACCTGGATTGCCGGCCACGTGTAGCGTCGAACGCCATGCCCATTTACGAGATAGAGGGCGTCGCACCGCGCATTGACGCCGACGCCTTCGTGCACCCCGACGCTGTCGTGATCGGCGACGTCACGATCGGCCCCGAGTCGAGCGTGTGGCCAGGAGCAGTCCTGCGCGGCGACTACGGGACGATCACCGTGGGCGCGCGCACGTCCATTCAGGACGGCACGGTCGTCCACGCAGGACCCGGCTTCCCGACGATCGTCGGCGACGGCTGCGTCGTCGGCCACCTGACCCACCTTGAAGGGTGCACGCTCGAGGACGAGTCGCTGGCCGGCTCCGGCAGCGTGGTCCTCCATTGGGCCGTGATCGGCACCGGTGCGACCGTCGGCGCCAACGCGGTCGTGCCCAATCACGTCGTGGTTCCTCCGGGAGCGCTGGCGCTGGGGGTGCCGGCCAAGATCCTGGAGGGCCGTTCGGACGTGGCCATGATCCGATTCTCCAGTCTCGAGTACGTCAACAACGCCAAGAGGTACAGGGCGTCGCTCCGCCAGATCGGCTAAGGCGTTCTCCGGTCAGCCCCGGGCAAAACCGGCGATGTCCCGGGCGGTGTCGGCGCTGACGTCGGGGCACGCAATGGAGAAGATCTCCGTCCCGTGCATCGTGCCCATCATTTGGCGACAGCGCGCCGGCACGCCGGCCTGCAGGAGGAGGCGGTAGAAGTTGATCCCCTCGTCGCGCAGCGGGTCGCATTCGTTCACGTTGATCACCGTCGGCGGGAAGCCCCTGACGTCGTCCACGGTGGCGAACGAGGGCCAGGCCAGGGGATTGCGCTCGTTCAGCGCCTCGATCCCGTACCCCATGGCGCCCCGGTTGTTGTGGAGATGGAGCAGGATCCCCTCGTTCTCCACTGAAGAGGGACAGTCGGGGGCCGGCCACCGGCCGGCGATGTACGGACAGAGTGCGTAGAGACCGCTGATCAGGTGGACGTCTCCGTCTCGCAGCAGTTGGAGGCCCGTGGCCAGCGTCAGATTGCCGCCCCCGCTCTCGCCGGCGACGACGAGCCGATCCGGGTCGATGCCGAGTTCGGCGGTATGAGCGGCCACCCAGCGCAAGCCGGAGACGCAGTCGTTGAGGCCAGCCGGGAACGGGGCGACCTCCGGCGAGGAAGAGGGCGATACGCAGTTGCGGAAGTCCACCATGACCACGACGACGCCGTTCGCCGCAATGTGCTTGCCCCAGCCCCGGTACATCCCGTCGAAGCACGACATGGAGGCCATGCCGCCGCCGTGGATGTAATAGACGCCCGGCAGCGCGACGTCGGTGTCGGGCCGAATGACCTGGAGCGTGACCGCGTTGCCGTCCGGGTCCGAGGTGAACTGCGCCGTCGTCACCGACAGGCCGGCCGACGGAGCTGCCTCCTCGGTATCGCACAAGTCCTGCATCACTCGGAACGCTTCACGGCCGGCGATCGCCTCCGGCGTATTCGCCTCCGCCAGGAGCTCCTCGCGGTCGGCCACGTCGCCGAGGGTGGAGGCGGGGAAGTGCTCGAGGAGGCGCCGCAGGCGCGGGTCGAGCCGCTCGTCGTGTGCGATATCGCGGGTCATCGCCCCATTCGACCATACGAAATCGACCGCCGCACCGGGACGACCCGCTGCGACTGCGCAGCCGAAGGACGGCCCTAGCGAGGCGTCTTGGCGCGGGCCAACGAGCCGCGTGCTTGCCCGAGCAACGTTTCGGCGGTGGTGTCGGACCCGGCGCTCCAGGCGACGCCCACGCTGGCGGCCAAGGTGTAGCCGTCCAGGCTGAGCTCCTTGTTGACCTCGGCCACGACAGCTTCGATGCGGCCCTTCAGCCGTTCCTCGACCACGTCCCGCTCGGCGTTGCCGCACAGGACGGCGAATTGATCGCCCTCGATGCGGGCCAGCGTGTCACCACCGCGGACCGTGTTGTTCAAGCCCTGGGCCACGGAGCGAAGGACGGCATCGCCCCATTCCTGCCCGAGGGACTCGTTCACGACGGAGAAGCGGTTCAGACCGATGAGGAAGAGCCCGTACGGCCTGCCGTACCGGCGAGCCTCATACCCGTGATGGGCGAGACGATCCATGAAGATGAAGCGGTTGGCGAGCCCGGTGAGCGGGTCGCGCAGGGCGCGCTCGGCTTCCCGCTCGAGCTTGGAAGTGGTCGACAGTCCCGAGGCGACCAGATTGGCCATCAGCTCCAGACGGCGACATCGGCGTCGTCGAAGTGCTCCGCCTCGCTGGAGACGACCCGCAGGGCCCCGACGGCTTCTCCGGACCTGATCATCGGCGCCACCGCAATGGAACGGACACCCACCCTGCGGCAGGCCTCGACGTCGACCCGAGGGTCCGTCTCGGTGTCCCGGCAGAGGAGCGGCATGCCGACCTGGACGCAGAGCCCGGACAGGCTCTGGTCGCCGGGGGCCCGGGATCCCTCGGGATCGGTCTGTAAGCCGCTGACGGCCCGATGGACCATCACGCTCTTGTCGGCCACCTCGATGGCCGCCCCGTCTGCATTCGTCACCGTCTGCACCCGCTCGAGAACCACCTCGAGGGCGCGGTCGCCCGCAGCCGCCGGGACGGCGTTCACCAGCCGCTGGGTCTCGATGACGTAGTGCAGTAGGTCCAGTTGCGTGCCTCGCGCAATTGTTGCCACGGCGGTGAAATCGGTCGGACGCCGGAGGTGCTTAAGCACAATTCTTTGTTGCAACGGCCGGGACCTGGGGAAACTCCGATTCCGGACATCCCACGGATCGGGGTGGAGTACCATCCTCAGGTCGTTCTGGTCCCGGACTCGCTCCGGCGGAACTACCGGGATTCGCACCGGTTCGAAGTGCCTCGACGACACACGGGCTGTGGCGCAGCTTGGTTAGCGCGCTTGACTGGGGGTCAAGAGGTCCCGGGTTCAAATCCCGGCAGCCCGACTCAGAAAGGCAGGTCAGAAGGCATTTCTGTCCGAGCCCTTCGGTGCCGGACGACGTGTCCCCGCGATTTCCCGCGCGCAGAGAGCTTCGGCGTGTGAAATTCCGGTTCATGCTTGACAGAGAGCTTTGGCGGTCACCAGCAAACCTCAACGGTTCGGTCGTGACCTCGGACCTGATGAGGTCCATCGGACGGCCGGCCAACTCCATTGTGCAGATGTCTTGGGTGGGATCCAATTCAGCCCTCAAGGGTCCGTATCGCCGGCCCCCGGCCGCGCTCGACCGCTGCTTCTTGCCGGCTCTCGAGGATGCCCCTCTCTGGCACCATGGTGGCACTCATCCGGTCCTGAATCGGCGCTGACACCGGGCCGCTTCACGGTGCCGCTACGACCGGATGGACGTTTGTTGCGAACTTCTTCCCGCACTTGGAACGGGCGTAGCATTCCGATGTGGAACGCCTCGGCGGGGACCTCGGCAATGGCTCGAACCAGCGACGCAGTGCAAACAAGCGACAGCGGCGTGTTGCCGAGCCTGGCACTCGATCGGGCCGTTCCAGGTCGACAACGCCCCGGGTCGCTTCCATGCTGGACGAGGGAGAGACGATCATTGCGCCCGCGACCAACTTCTGGATTCGCGAGGCCTCGGGGTCAGTTGGCCACATGGCCAATGCAGGACGTATTGCAGTTGCGGTCACCGATCGGCGACTCTTGTGTTTCAAGGTATCGAACCTCGGGAGGAAAACCGGCATACTGAGCTACGAGCTTCCCCTTGACCGCATACGTCACGTGACGACAAGAGGGCGTTTGACCGAGATCGAGGTCGACGGCGGCTCGCTGACTGTGCAAGGCGTTGGTCGTTCTTCTCGGACGCGCCAACGCATCTTCGATGCGTTGGATGCCGAAACCGCATTGCCGGAAGAGCTCGAGAGCCAAGATCGCCAGATCGAGGAGACCTGGCGGAGCTTTCCCGACCTCCCAGGCATCCACATGGCAGAACGCAGGATTACTCGGCGCTCGCGCGAACTCGTCGTGCGCGACGGCGAGGTACTCTGCGTTCTGCGAGGCGCCGGCCGCGAACTCGTCGTCGGAAACTGTATCTTCGTGGCTCGGCGACGGGGGAAGATTTTCGGGATCTTCGACACCGCGATCCCTCCTTATGAGGTCATCGATGCATCGAGCGGTGAGCTGGTACTGGTAGTGGAATCCCGCAACTACGACTCGAAGGCCAGTGGCATCGCGAGGTCGTCTTCCCACCGCTATACCTTCCCAGTTCAACATCGCAGGCGTCTCCCGAAGTCGCGATGTGCAGTGATGTCAGCGGTCGACGAAACTGGAAGGACCGTCGCGCTCTTTCGGAGGATCAGAATCCCCGGACAACTCTGGAGGCAGGTCGAGATTGCCGTCACTCCGGGGGAAGTATTGAGCAACGAACTCATCGTCCTCTTGATGACGACAGCCAGGTTCTTAGGTACATACTTCGAACACCCGGGAGGTGGCTGAGTCGGATCCGTCGATCGGAAGGCGACCTGCCCCACTTCGCCGGGACGTTGGGACGCCGACTAGCTCGGCTAACTCATGTGCATCGGTACGATTTGGAGATGGCACTCATAAGACGAGCGGCACCAATCTTTCCTGTTCATGACCTCGACATCTCACTCAGCCACTACCGACGACTCGGGTTCAGCGTGCGTGAATACCAAAGAGGCGGATACGGCTTTGCGAATCGAGACGGCGTCGAGATTCATTTAGGTGTCGTTCTGGACCCAAACTCTGCAGTCGCCAGGCATTCGGCTTATCTCTGGGTCGATGATTCGGATGCACTCGCCCAAGAGTGGCTTGCGGTCGGAGCTGAGGTCCACATGCCTGAAGACACCGAGTGGGGCCAGCACGAGGGCGCCGTGGTTGATCCCGACGGCAACGTTCTGCGCTTTGGATCGCCAATCGATTGACTGGGTGCCCCCCGTACGCCGGATCCGAGCGGGTATTGAGTCCTTGAGACAGAGTGGGCCATATGGGCGAGCACGAGCGTAAGGCTGTCGCCGACGAAGACGAGATTGAGCGCAGGCTCCGACTTGGCGAGCACCTGGAGCTATTCCCTGATTTGTTCGATGCAGTGGAAGCGGAGCCATTTCGAGAACGAAGATGGAGGCAGCTCATGCTTGCTCTATATCGTTGCGGCAGAACGGCCGAACCCTTGCGACAGTTCCAGCGGCTCAGGGCACTTTTGGACGAGGTTGGACGCAACCCATCGCCAGAGACCGAAGAACTCGAGCTGGCCATCTTGCAGCAGAAACCTGAACTGGACTGGACGGGTCCGGAGTCAATCACTTGGTGATTCGTGGGCATGTCTGAGGGCTCAGCTGCGACTTCCCGGCCGGGGTGGCATCCCCCGCCGCTGGGATTGGGAGACGCGATTACGCGGGTCTGTGGCAGGTGTTCATGTGTGAGAACCCAAAGCCCGGCGCTGCCTAACTCGGTGACCTAGGAACAGGCCGAGAACCACGAGTGCCACGACGAGTGCCCTGGACAGTGCCCTTCTGGCAGTTCGGCTTTCTTCCACTGCTTCCATTCTGACGTGATCGCCCTCTCGGGTCGAATGTCATCCTCCGAATATGAACCTTTGTCTACCTGTCCCAGTTCGCCGGGACTGGGTGCCACCGGGCGGCACTTTGGGGCTAGTCCGGCACCCAGCTAACGGGTCAAGGGCCGCACTGGTGTATGGTCGCTGCGGTCCATCATTGACGTCATGGAGAATCTGGAGACAAACCAGAGAATGATTCCGGGTTTGAAAATCCCGACCATGGCCATGGCCCTTTGGTGGTCGTGATCAAGTCCTAGGCGATGGAGCAACACGACTCTCAATGTGATGAGTATCGCCTCCCTGTCCGCGAAACAGCTGCTCTGCTCCCAAATATTGAATCCGATATCATGGAAAGACGCTTGTAGCGGATCACGGCAAAGCTCGGAATCTCCGAGAAGAGGAGCGCAAAAGACTCCGAAAGGAGTTTGAGTGGAGACATGAAACTTGCTGATGAGCCTGGCGATCATGACGGCGACCTTGCAAGGGGACACGCTCCTGACTCGGCTGCACACTGATGTTCGCACGGAGCGGGCGGGGGAAACGAGATGGTTTCGGCGCATTATTTCGTGACGGATATTGCGGCCGCCTCAGCGGCCCCTAAGTCGGAATCGTTGGATTGGGTGAGCTGCGACGCCCTTCGCCGAGTCAGATCTCAAGCTCGTTTCCACCGGCTGATCTCTTCTCCACGCCCTGATCCAATCGGATGTCCCTACGCCGGCTAGGAGACGATCGCGAACATCCCCGACCAGCACGCCGGAGTGAGTGACAGTTCACGGTCGAGGACAAGGGTGGTCCAGGAGATTGTGAAGCGCACATCGTTGACTAGCGAGCGCTTGAGGAGATTGGATCGACTGTTCTACGTTTTCGGCCGCCGAAACGGCGTCCAGGTTGCAGAAATGGGCCTAGCGAACCGGTCTGAATGTTGCACGGATCTCGGTCGCGAACAGCTCGGGTTCTTCCCAAGCGGCGAAATGGCCGCCCTTGTCGACCTCATTGAAGTAGATGACATTGGGATACGCCCTCTCGACCCAGCTGCGCGGGGTACGCCAGATCTCACCGGGGAACGTGGTGAAGCCAACTGGAATCGAGACGGGCGTTGGCGCGTGACCGACCGCACGCGCGGTTTCCTGGCCTTCCTCCCAGTACGAGCGCGCCGCCGAGGCGCCAGTGCCCGTTAGCCAGTACATCGTGATGTTGTCCAAGATGTTGTCCCGGGTGAGGTTGCCTGAGGGCTTTCCGTCCACAAAAGCGCGGGCGATCTTGTAGTAGGCGTCAGTGTCATGATCGAGTATCCAGGCGGCCATGGCGATGGGTGAGTCCAAGAGCGCGTAGCCGATGGTCTCGGGGCGCGTCGCTTGCTCCACGAAGTAGCCGACTCCGGTCGCCTGGAACTCTGCGAGTGCGTCGAGCGCAGCTTGCTCTTCGTGAGAAGGTGGCGATGCGCTCAAGGCCTTTGCGTCGCCCAACGCCGGCGTAAGCAAGTTGGTGTGGATGGCGACCAGCCCATCGAGTCCGAGGCGGCCCATCGCGTCCGTGACCTGAGAGCCCACATCGCCGCCCTGCGCGACGTAGCGAACGTAGCCGAGGCGACTCATGAGCTCGTCCCACGCCCGTCCGATGCGGATGGGACCCCAGCCGATCTCGGTCGGCTCGTCGGAGAACCCATACCCGGGGATGGAAGGCAGGACGAGGTGGAACGCATCCTCCGCGCTTCCGCCATGCGCCGTTGGGTCGGTGAGTGGGCCGATGGTCTCTAGCAATTCGACTACCGATCCCGGCCAGCCATGCGTCATGATCAACGGCAACGCGTTGTCGTATGCCGACTTCACGTGGATGAAGTGGATGTCCACCCCATCGATCTCTGTCTTGAACTGTGGTAGCGCGTTCAACCTGGCCTCGCACCGGCGCATGTCGTAATCCGATGTCCAGTAGCGAGCGAGCTTTTCGATCGTCTCGAGCTGCACGCCCTGCGATCTGTCCGTGACGAGTTCACGGCTTGGTAGGCGGGCGGATGCGATGCGGCGTCGTAGCTCTTTCAGATTCTCGTCAGCGAAGCTGACTTGGAACGGTCGGATATCGGTATGCGGGCTTGCATTTGGAGAGCTCATCGAAACCCCTGTCGTAGCGGCCTGCTCTCAGGGTCGCACAAATTGGATCGGTTTGCGTCGGTCAAATCCCCAGTTGACTCCCCAGGGTTCCCATCAGATCTGACCGGCCGACTCCATGAGATCGGCTGCCCAGCCCTCGTTCTCTATGGCCATCGTGACGCCGTGATGGTCGCTGGCGGCCAGATGTTGATGCAAGGGCTCGCCGACGCAAGGGGCATCTGTCTTCCACACGTTGGTCATGAACCCTTTATTGAGCACCCAGACGCGGCCTTCCCGCCCGTTCTTGAGTTCCTTGCCACCCTGCAGTACTGACTAGTGGGCGACCTGCCCTCGTACGCCGGGAGCGGGCGCACCCTTCGGCACATCGGGCTAGAACTCCTCCGCCCGTCGAACACCACGCAACGGGCTACATTTTTGCGATGGCTGAGGAAATCGCTGGGGCGGTGCGATTCGACCAGGCCAATGTCATGCAGCGCGGCATGCGGCTTCTGGCTGGAACGCGGCCTATGGCATGGCTGTTCGCACGGGTCCTGCACCACCTCGATGGTCCGGTGATGCGACGCAGCGCCGGGCGTCACTCCGTCTCGGCCGCCCTGACCGGGCTACCCATCATCGAGCTCACGACCGTCGGTGCCCGTTCCGGCGAATCACGGACCTTGCCCCTCGTCGGAGTGCCCGATGGTGATCGGCTCGTGCTCGTCGCCTCGAACTACGGCAAGCAGCAGAATCCGGCCTGGTACTACAACCTCAAAGCCAATCCGCGGTGTAGCGCCGCCCTTCGCGGTCGACGTTACGAGATGGAGGCCTATGAGGTCGAGGGCGACGAGCGCAAGCGCCTGTGGGAGTTGGACGTGTCGGTGTACCCGCCACGCAACCACTACGCACAGCGCGCCGGCAACCGCCGCATCCCGGTAATGGTCTTGCAGCCGGCACCATGCCAGCGGATCAACGAGCCCGATGACGCTCGGGAACTGAGGTTGCCCCATATCAGCCGGCTCAGGGTCGGCGAATTGTCCGCCGACCTGACCTTGGGAGACAACGGGCGTAGTAGACCGCTCTGCTACGGGGGCGAATTTCAGACCGACCCGATAGACGATCCGTGGACGGAACGGCAATATCGCTGGTAGGCGAACTCAAACACCTTGCCCAAGGTGAGGGTCGCGGGTTCGAATCCCGTCCTCGTTCTCGAAGAAATCTGTTAACGAGCTGGGCTGACACACCTCCATACCTTCTCAAGAGGTTCTGCGGTCGGATCACGTGGCGAGGAGGCGTCGTCCGACGCCGAGCGTGAGATCCAGCGGGGTCACTATTCCTGGTTGGGCCGACACGACCGCCGGAATGGCGTTCACGAGACGCATCGCAGTCGCCTTGAGCCCAGTGCTGCCGTGGCCGTCGCGCCCGTCGCTGCGCATGGAGAGATCCAAGGTGAGTGATGGCGAACCTTCGATGACGACGCGGTGGACCGAGGTTGTCTCCAGAGGGGGTTGCGGCCATTCGGGAGCCATACCGCGGTGCATTCGCGTCAGGTGCTCCGCGAACAATCGCGGTTCGCCACCGACAATGCCCGCGACCCCGAAGCGAACGGCCGCAAGGCTGCCTTTGTCGAAGTGTCCGATGGGGACGTCGAAGGACTCCGTGGTGTACCGCCGCTCGCAGAACTCCTCGACACCTTCGAGTTCGACGTCGAGCATCTGTGACAGCATGGCGATCATCCCGCCCCAGAAGAGCGTCGGAACGCCGGGCTCGAGAATCGGGGCGGGAGCTCCCTCGGGCTTGCCAAAGCCGTAGGGGATGGTCCAAGAACCGTCAGTGTGCGTGCCGTAGTCGGAGATCTCCTGCACGCGGATGGTGTGCACGCGTTCACAGATCTGGAGCGCTGCCATGGGCAGAGCGTCGCCGCTGAAGCCTGGATCGATCCCACTAGTAAACAGAGTGGAACCGCCTTCGATGCACGCTTCTGCCAACTTCTTGATCGGCCTCGGGTCCGCTGCGGGCGGATACACCAGATTCATCATCGAGCTTGAGACGACGTTCGCACCTGATTGCAGGATCTTCACAACGTCGGCTACGGCCTCTTTCGGGCGCGTCTCACCAATGGACGTGAATACGACGCAATCGGGGTGAAGATCGAGGATCGCTTTGGCATCGGACGTCGCTAGTACCCCGGTCTCCATCCCGAGTTCGGCAAGATCTCCGGCGTCTCGTCCGTCTCGGTCCGATGCGTGTGTGTAGACCCCAAGAAGCTTGAAGTCTCGACTGTGTACGAGAGCACGCAGCGCTTGCCGTCCGACACCCCCCACAGACCACTGCACCACGCTGTACGTTCTCTTCAAACCCCCGCCCTCCTTTGAGGCTGACTCATGTTGCCCCACCCTGGCCCAGTTCGCCGGATGTTGGCGTCACCTGGAGCGGCGACCCACCGATAACCTGTCGCGTCATGACGCCTGGCCATACGATCAACATCGTCCCAACCCCCGCTCATGTGGAGGTCCGGTTCGGCGGCCGGCTGCTCGCCACGACTGACCGAGCGATGAAGCTCGATGAGACCGGGCTACCCTCCCGCTACTACCTGCCGCCAGACGACGTGCAGACGGATTTCCTGAGACCCACGACGTTCCATACCAACTGTCCATTCAAGGGCCAGGCGTCGTATTGGTCCCTCGACATCGACGGAGAGATCCACGACGGCATCGTGTGGAGCTACGAGACGCCGACGGCTCAGGCTGCCGAAGTGAGAGGGATGTTGTCTTTCTACCCCGACCGCACAGAGGTGACCGTCGACGGTCAGTCGCTTCAAGACTGACCCACCTGTCGAGTTCGATCTCCGGCAAGTCAGCCTGCCCACATGCAGGCAGTGGGGGGGCAAAGTCCCAACCTTTCAAGTGCCAACAGGTCCCCCTCCGCCACCCAATCGAAAGCTCGACGGCACACTGCCCCCTAACGCCGGGACTCGGTCGACGCATGAGGGCCGCCGAGTGAAAAGAGATCCAGATCTCAGTGCCTTGTGAGGAGGTGCCGTGATCCCACAAAGAAAATGATCGCAACAGCGATACCCACTGGGAGTCGAGTCCAGTTCAAATAACCCTCAGTTCCGGTGGTCACCCCCCCAGACCTCGCAGCACCCAGGAACATTGGGGGACCTACGACAACCATGATCGGTGTCACTTTCAGACTGCCCCGGTACTCCTGCTGGGGGGGCCGCCCCCCGGGGGAGATTGGGGCTAGGGCCGCACCATCACTTTGATGCCACCACCGCGCCGATGATCAAGCGGTAGAGGCTGTGCCAGGCCGTCGTGCGAAAACCAGCGGTCTTCAAAAGAGCTTCGGCCTGAGGCCTCGTCCGTGCCCGGTCCCGGCGACCGACAAGCAGTGTGGGAACGAGCAACGGAGAGAAAAGATCGGCGAGAACCAAGTGACCGCTCGATGCCAGGACTCGAGCACACTCGCCGAGCGCCGCACCCTGGTCCTCCCAGTGGTCGAATGACGTGGAACTGACCACCAAGTCGAATGACTCGTCGGGATATGGCAGCGCTTCCGCAACCCCTTCGGAAAAACCGAGGCGGGGATCGCTCGCCATCGATTTCGCGGCGGCGATCATCCCAGCAGCGGCATCGATTCCCTGCAGCCTTTCCGCCTCCGGTAGCCGGGCGGCAAGGAGTCGCAAGAGGAACCCGGTTCCGCAGCCCACATCGAGCACGCGCTGTGGAGCGTCGCCGGAGGCAAGCGCGAGATCAGCTGTGCGGTCGGCGATGTCGTGGTGCATCCGACCTCGCCACCCCTCCTCGTAGGAGTCTGCCCGATCGTCAAACGCTTGGACATCACGCTCGTGCGGCATTACCAGATTATGCCAGCCGCCCGATGATCCTTTTCCTACCGACCTGCCCCCTTTCGCCGGCTTGGTGTCGCTTGCGGCACCATGGGGCAGGCCACGGTTGCAGCGTGGACAGGCCATCATGGTCGTGTGACTGCGAGACTCGCCCGACCCCGTTGGTGGCATGGCGGGGTTGCGTTCGTGGTCCTCGTCCTCGCCTATGGCCCCCGTGGCGTGTCAGATGCCAGCGGTTCTCCCACTGTCGTCGGCACTCCGACACACCCCCAGGTCCTCAGCTGTTATGAGGAAGCGACGCAGTTCAGCGGCGGCACTTTGCCCCCCATCGGGCCAGATGACATCGGATTCGGCGCTGGGTATTTTCCGAAGGCGCGCGGGCTGGCGATCATGAATCCGCCTAACTCGGGCCGAGGGGCTGAACTCAGCGGCTACAAGCTCCCTCCGGTTGTCGATCCGGGCGCCACGGTGACCATGACGATCGCCCGCGGGGCGCGGTCCTACGTGGTGCAACAGAACCCATGGTCCTCACCTCAAGGGAGTGTGTCGGTCACCTACCGAGCCTGTTCGCACAAGCCTGGTTTCTTTCCCCAGAGCTTCCGGTTCACTGATGGTCGAATACGGGGCTGCGTCCCCCTCGACGTGAGGGTCGGTGGGCAGCGAAAGACGAGCCACATCGTTCTGTCATTCTTCGCCGGACGGTGCAGAACTTCGTCTTGATCCGTCAGGAGTGCCTGGCCCAGGGCCATTGGTTGCAGGGTTAGGAACGTCCCAGTTCGCCGGGACAGTGGGGCAGTTCGGCACAATCGGGGCGGCCGGCTTGGCATGGCAAGTCTGTCTCTGGGCATAGGGTCTCGACGTGAGCATTGAGGACGGGTTCAAACGAACCGGCTCTGATCCGTTCGAACTTCCACTTGAAAAGAGAGATCACATACGGCGTCTACGTGGCCGGATCCCGACGCCGGTCACGATTTGGACCGCCAACGGAAACGAGGGCAGGCCCGAAGGCATCACAGTGTCGTCGATCCTCATTGAGGAGGGCGACCCTCCATCGGTTCTTGGTCTCATTGCTCCGGATTCGTCGTTCTGGGACGCGGTGCGTGAATCGAAGCGGTTCGTCGTGCACGTGCTGGACACGGCACACGCCCGAATCGCCGACCAGTTCGCGCTGCGATACCCCGGGGATCCATTTGAGGGCCTTCCTGTTGTCAGATCGGATTACGGACCCGTGCTCAGTGATGTAACGACCCGCTCAGCAATCACTCTCGTTGGGTTTCTTGAGGGTGGTTATTCGCTATTGATCCGTGGCTCGATCGATGAGGTAGAGCTCGACCCCAATCCGATGCAGCCCCTAATCCACTACAGGGGTCGCTATTTCACGACAAGTGCCAGGACATAGAGACAGCCCCCGAACGCCGGGAAAGTGTCACGCTCCGTCCTCCGAATCGAAGCCGTCTCGAACGGCATCGAGTCCCAAGTCGATAGCAGGAGCGGAATGCGCTATCGCCCCGACGGAGATGAAATCAACTCCTGGGCTCGAGTATCGAGCGACGTTGTCAAGCGTGATGCCGCCGGAAACCTCGATGTCGAACGTGTCCCCGCCGCAAGAGCGACTGCCCGAGCAACGTCCTCGGGACTCATATTGTCTAGATCCTGCGAATCGACATGGGAGGTGACGGCGGCCTGGACATCCTCGTAGGTTTCGCACTCCAGCTGAACTGGTCGCCCCGGCCAGTATTCGGAGATCGAACCAACTGTGGCGCCGATGCCGACACTGGCTAAGTGATTGTCTTTCACGAGGATCGCCTCTGATAACGAGCCGCGGTGATTCACACCGCCACCAGCGCGTACGGCCGCCTTCTGGAGAGCCCGCAGCCCTGGGAGCGTCTTCCGTGTATCTCGGATGCCAATCCCATGGCTCACCAGTCGAACGAACTTGTTGGTAAGTATTGCGACACCGGACAAATGGGACAGAAGGTTAAGAACGGTGCGTTCCGCAGTGAGCAGCCCTGAAACTCGTCCGGTGATATGACAGACATGCTCTCCGGCTGTCAAGTGCGACCGTCGCGGGCCATCCATGAAACCGAAGCGTCGGGCACGAGGAGAAACAACGCGTGCGCGGCTGCCGCGGTTCCGGCAAGGACTCAATCGGATCTCGTTGCGATTGCGAAGGAGCCTTCTGTCGTTGGATCGAGATGGGCAACGGACAGGTCACCAAGCGGCAACGTGTCCTCCGCAATGGCCGCTTCGACACTCTTTTGGATCGCTGCGCACGGGGGATCATACGAAGATGGGATCCAACTCTTGCTCTGCGCTGTAATGGCCATTCCAAGTCTGCACCCTGCGTGATCTCTTCGCCACCATTTTGATAGATCCGAGAGGCGGACCCACGATTGAGAGCTGAGACTCAAGTAGACGTCCGCGCACTTCTGCCGGACGACCGGGAGCGGGTAGTGGTGCCCCCGTTCGCCTGGACGGGGCCGGACTCCAGGTCGCTACTGGGGGCCGAAGTAGCGCCCTGCCCAATCAAAGATCACTCCTACCCGGCCATGTGGCAAGCGTTGTACTTCTTCTGTGCGCACGTAGCGATGCTGCTGGCCATCACTCATCACAATGGACAGCTCATCGGTATCGGTCTCGATCGGGTGCTCTTGTCCGTCCATGGGGCCGAGGCGGAACACGCTCTCTCAACCCGGTCGCTGCCAACATCCAAGGACACGGTTACAGAGTTACAGCCGGGAGGCAGTGTCGCAACGGAGTGCCCCTTATCACTCTCTCCCCTATTCCTCTCCACCTCTCACCCCTCACCTTCCGACGCCCTCCTGCGTCATATTATTGCGCCCTCTGTCCTTCCCAATCCCCTCTCCCCTCTTCTCCTTCTCCTCTCTTCACGACCTCTCCTCTCCTCCCCAACCTCCTCCTCTCCCCTCCCTCCCTCCCTCTCCTCTCTCCCCCCCCTCTCCCCTCTCCCCCCCCCTCCTCTCTCTCTCTCCCTCCCTCCCCCTCCCCCCCTATCCTCCTCCCTCTCCTCCCCCCCCTTCCCCCTCCCCTTCCCCTCCACCCCCTCTCCCCCCCCTCCCCTCTCTTTCCTCTCTCTCCCCCCCCCTCCCCCTCTTCCCCTCTCTCCCTTCTCTCTATTCCCCCCCCCCCTCCCTTCTCCCTCCCCCCCTCCCCTTGGTCCCCCTCCTCTCCGCCGGCTCTGGTCAGTTCACCCGGGCTGCCCCTCTAAGTGTCCCAATCAAAGGGATCGATGAGCGTCGCCTTGGGGTTCTGTTGGCGCAGCTCATTTAAAAGGACCTCGCATTTTCGTGAGCACGGCCAGAGTGCAGTTGCCTCGTCGGCTCGCAAATCGACAATGGATACGGTCTGCCCAGTATCCGTCCCCCGTAGACGTAGCCGAGAGCATCAAGCTCCCCGGGGCGAACCACTAGACGTTTGGAGCCACGAGAGAATACGAAGGTGCCGTCATCGAAGCGTTCCGCCGTCGTCTCGGCAGCAGCATCGATCCAGCACCGATAAAGGCTGCCAGGAGGCGTCCCCTAACGCCGGAGATGAGACACGCACGGAGTTAAGCCAAGAGTCATCAGTCTGCTCGTCGGCAGGTCACATAGATCCTTCTGGAGTTGTGCTCGTGAGGTAGCGGGTCTCGGTGCCGGACTTCTTCGATCACGAAAGAGTGGCTCTCGAGCGCCGCGATGAGCTGATCGTCGCAAGGTCAAGAGTGCCTCCCACGAGGTCGATGTCGTCGCCCAGGAACTCGTTGCTATACACCCTCTCCTCTCGCCCAGATGGGTCGCGACGACGAAAATGCCCGCCGGTTTGAGGACTCGGTGGACCTGGGCAAACGCAGCTCCAAGCGTCCGACGTGGAAGGTTGTGCACCAACTACAACGCAACGGCCCCGGTGAAGGACCTCGATCGAAACGGGATCGCACGCATGTCGCCACCGGTCAAGCAGACATTGCCTGTGCGCTGGCGCGATACGAGGAGCATCTCCTGCGCCAAGTCCATTCCAACGACACGGGGTCGTTGCCGTTTGGCGAGGTATTGACCGACCTGGCCGGGACCGCAACCAGGTCGAGAACGGACGTTCCGACACCAATCCGTTCAGCGAAGGTATCAAGAACCTGCCTATCTAAAGGGAGATGGAGGAGATCGTCAGCGAAGGCTTCTGCGTAGTCCCTGGCGACAGTGTCATAGGCGGCACGCACGGCTGCGGCATCGAAGGGCTCCATCACCAAAAGTCTAACCCTCACGGTCTCTTTCTGCCAATGTCACGACGAGGGAGCCCCCGTACGCCGGGACCGTGGGACCGTGGGACCGTACGGCACTTTCGGGCTCGTCCTCTCAGGCGTTCTCGTGAGGACCGAGGCTCTGTCCACGGGCACCAGGCGGCTTAGGCAGTCGGCTTGAGCGGGGTTTGCCGCGCATTTCTTCCCCGCGTTTTCCCACACGGTATCGATAAGCAGGAGCCGACAGGGCGCAGCAACCGCTACGAAGAAGAGGCTTTGAGCTGGGAAGATGCGTTTCTTTCGCAGCATAGGCCCATCGTCCGAGTTGGGCCCGAAACTGCGGACGGCGGCATGGCCGCAAGGTCCGACAAGAGCTCGAAGCTCGAGAGCTGTCCACAGCAGATGGCCCCACACATCGGTCGGTCGGCCCCGGGGCCGGGACATGCCCGCCGGACCTACAGTGGGGCGAACAATGAGCATTGAGTGGCTGACAGCCATCGACCAAGGCTCGGTCTCTGAGGTCCAGTTGGCTGACGGCTGGCACACGATCGACGTCCCGAGCTTCACGGTGAGCCCGCAGGACGCCTCCTTTTCCTTTGATGAGACCGTGGCCCACACTCATACGTCGCCACGGACCAGGGTCGTCGTGGGGCCATTGAGCGCAGTGCTCGCTGTCGCGTTCGCGAACTGATCCACCCGAAAGACAGCCGGCTGATCTCTCAGGGCTGAGGTTTGGGCCCTGGCCCGTACGCTGGACCGATGAAGGACTTGGATTGGTGGGAGGGTGCGGCGTGTCGGGGCAAAGGTATCCGTTACTTCTTCCCGGAGAACCCTGCTGATCTCGCTTCAGGTCGTGCCATTTGCGAGACGTGCCCAGTGCGGGCGGAATGCCTGGACTACGCCGGGCAGAGTCCGAGCCCACAGGGGGTCTGGGGCGGCCTCACGGAGCGGGAAAGGCGGGGGATTCGCCCTTGGGCGGCGTGACGTGAACGCCTGACTCAGCCGGACGGGAGCTTCCGAACACCCGAAGCCCCATCAGTCTCTCCGCCGTTCGCAACTCGTGGACACCCTGGAGCGAACCACTCGACCGTGCCGGCGTCCGGGGCTCTTGCGATTGCGCCTCGACCGAAGATAGCGGCATCCTGACGCCATGGCATCGGGGACCCATGGTCAGGCTTGGGAGGATTGGGGGGAAGTCGATCCGCTGTTCGCCATCTTGACGGAGCCCAAGTACCGACATGGGGGCGGAGACGTCAATGAGTTCCTCCAGGGGGGACAGGGCGCAGTCAGGGACCTCCTGCAGCAAACGGACCACTTGCAGATTGGCATCGGCCGAGACTCCGCCCTCGACTTCGGGTGCGGTGTGGGAAGACTGACGGGCGGTCTCGCCGATCACTTCCGTCGAGTCGTTGGCGTCGATGTCGCACCGAGCATGCTTGACACAGCCAGAACCCTTCATGCCCGCCGGGACAACTGTGAATTCGCGCTCAATGAGGCCAACGATCTACGTTGGATACCAGACACCTCATTCGATTTCGTCCTGTGCCTTCTGGTTCTTCAACACCTGGATTCAACCGCGTCCATCGAGATGTTCTTGCGGGAGTTCGTCAGGGTCCTCAAACCCGGCGGCGCGATCGTCCTACAACTTCCGTCGAGCGTTCCCGCACACAGCATCCCGTTGCCGAGTTGGAGAACCCGTCGTGGCCTGCAGATTCGTACCGCGAGGCTTCTTCGGCGGGTCGGTGTTCCGGCCAAGCTGCTCTACCGCCGATTCGATTGGGTTCCTCAGATGACCCTTCTCGCGCTCCCAGACGAGAGGACGCGAAAGGTTCTGGAGGATGCAGGGGGAAGGATCGTTCACGTCACGCCGGCTGCGACGGACTCGGGCGGCACGATTGACCGGACCTACTTCGTTACTCGCTGACTCCATGACCATGTGGCCGTCCGTCGGTCAGTACTCATGGCAAGCGGCGCTTCGCTCCCTTACGGGGCTGAGCCCCGACTCGAGGCTGCAACGGGGGGACGGACCCCGGCAATTCGCGGGCAGTTCGCGAACGAACTGGTCTTCTTCAACCTCCTCGTCATCTCCTCGTGCCGTCGTTAGCGTTGGCGCCATCCGAACGGATCGGCGGCAGGAGGTCCCGGCAATTGCGGAAGGTGCATCACCCCAAGATCGTGCAGCGGTCCGACCGTCGTTGGATGGTGGCGTGCGACGACTGCGCCAGGGACCGCGGATCCACCAAGCCCATCGGGATCGGTGATCCCGTCGACTCCTTCGAGGCCGCAGAGCGCATCTGGGAGGGCCACGTCGAGCGGCGGATCCCTCCGATGCGCCGGGGCGCTTGAGCATCCCGGCGCGCAATGGACCCGCCTGAGCCCGCCGCACGACACGCAGGTGACGTCACCGCGAACGCAGTTTTACAACTTGCGCTCCTGCCTTGGTCGCCCGAGCTCGGCGAGGTTAGTTTTCGGCAAATGATCGAGTCGGATTGTCCCCAGGACTGTGGCGGCGTGCTCCGTTTCGACCTCGGCCGTCGCTTCCACCGAGCCAAGGCGAGATGCGAGCTCAGACGATCCAACGGGACCGCATGTCGAGCCTGGTGGTGGTGGGACGCCCATGGCGAGGCATGGCTCCCGATGTCATCGTCAGGAGTCACCGCGGATCGACCGCTGGGAGAGATTGACCTCTAGGCCCAGACGCAAGGCGGCAGGCCGAGTGTGGGGACTTTGGTCCCTTGTGCCTCGATCGGACGACAGATACGGTCCATTCCGGCGAGTTTGGCGCAAGAGCAGGAGGCGGTAGTGAGGAAACCCCACGTCCCCGGAATCGTGCAACGCCCCAACGGGGGTTGGGTCGTCGAGTGCCGGCAGTGCAGCGAGGATCGGTCATCATCGATGCCGATCGGTATCGGGATCCCGCTTCCGGACAAGGTGACCGCCGAGCGCCTCGCCGAGAATCATCGCGGACCCAGAATCGTCGTTCGCTGAGCGGGTCAGGGCTCTTCGTCCGGGCTCGGACGCACGAACCCCAAACGCGAATCAGCCCCCGGGTGCGCAACCTCAAGGAACCCCGGGGGCCGTCGCCCAAAAGTGGAATCGGCCCTCGAAGCGCCGAGCAGGCCGAACCCTCTGGGCATCCTACCCAGCCAGAGCGTGCCCCAAAACATGCGTGTCGCTGGAGCAACGGGGGTGCGCACGCACGGTTCACCGAGAGTTCGCGTGCGAACTGCGACTGTTCATGCCCCTCGCAACGAGCATGGGCTCTCGTTAGTGTCGCCGGCGGCGAGACAGTTTGGCGAGCAGGAGTTGTCAGCAGTGCGGAAGGTGCACCACCCCAAGATCGTGCAGCGGTCAGATGGTCGTTGGCTGGTGTCCTGCCAGGACTGCGAGCGACTCCGCGACTTCCCGACCCCTGAGGGCATCAACAGTCCCGTGGATTCCTTCGAGAGCCGCGGAACGCCTCTGGGAGAGCCACTGTGAGCGCCGGAGCTCTCCGGTTCGCCGAGGCATCTGACGGGCTTCGACCCCCGGCCCCGAGTGGGCGCTCGGCTTGATCAGGCGAACATCCAGATCATCACGCCAACCAGGACCCAGGGGACGATGGCGAGAACGAGCGCGAGCGTCGCCCACCATCCAAAAGATGCCTGCGTCGAGACGACTTCGTTCCCCGACCCGAAAAGGCACAGCTGCTCATTGAACGTCAGCCGACTGCGGCTGCGAAGCAGCGTGGGCTCGCGGTGGCTCACGGCGCGATGAGCGGTGTTCACAGGTACCGACCTCCTGCAGACGGGGACTCCAGCGGGCTCGGAAAGGTTACTGAATCCTGAGGATTTACACAACGAATGCACAACACGGGTTCCCGCACGCACAGATCCGGTCGTCTTCGGGCCCCATTGGGCGCGATCCGTCGGTGGACGCGGTGCTCGGTCAGTGGCTGAGGCTCGGTCCGGAAATCGCGACCGGGCATGCCTGAGGGACCCTCGAGCGGAAAGCGGCCCCCGCCCGAAGGCAGGGGCCGCAACCCTGACGATCTGTCCTTCGGCTCAGGGTGTTGCACCCTTGAGCCCGTTCTCGCCAGAGATCCGAGAGGAATGGGCGAGAACCCGCGCCGCGCTGCGCCGGCGCCTCAGTCAGGCCACCACTCCAACGGGGCAACCAGCCCGTCGCTGACCTTCATCCAGAGCTCGATCCGATGGTCCTTGCAGGTCCACACCGGACCCACCCGGCCTTCGGCATCGATCCCCGTGGCGTTGTGCACACGGGTCAACGCCCGGCCGCACCCGCTCCTCGAGCAGATCCCGACCTGCTCGTCCATGTCCTGCTGCGCCCAGTCCGGCTCAAATGTCATTCCGCTCCGCCCAACCTTGTCCAAGGCAGAAAATACAGCGGTTTGGGTCTCGGCGTTCCAGACGCCGTCTCGGTCGCATCTCGTTCATCCCGCGGTCACGCTCGACCTGGGAGATCACCCCTGCTCGGGGCCGCGATCGAATGGCTCCGAGGCAGCCGGTAGTTTCGGACTACCGGGTCACGTCTCACCGTTCCACGTCAGTCACGAGTCGTGGCGGTACGTGGCCCGGAACTGATTCGGTCCGTCCCTTTGTGCGGCGTCCGGCCGCAGGTGCTTCCCAGGGCCGGACTGCCACGGACCTTCGAGGTGCCGCATCTATCCTCCTCCGACATGCGGGCGCTGCGATCGCCAGGTTGGGAGGACATCATCGGGTCGGCACTGCTCGTCCTGGCGATCTCGGTACCGACGATGATCGTCGAGGAGGATTGGCACGGCCGGCCGATGATCGACCAATCCACACATCTGTGGATCATTGCGGGCTGCATCGTCGCGGCGGCGTTCTTCTGTGGCGGCGCCATCGTCGCCTTCCGAAGGCCGTCCGCCCCGACCAGATATGCAGCAGCGACGGCGATCGTCGCGGTCGCCGTGCTGCTGGTCGGCGGCCTCTCCCGCAGGCTCTGGCTCGTGCACGAGAACGTGTCCGTGACGGTGCAGCATCTCTGGCTTCTCGGCGTCGTCGCTGCCGTGGCCATGAGCATCGCCGGATCCGTCCTCGGACGACAGCTCACCCGCTGACACACCGGCCGAGCGCCGAGCGCCGCGCGGTCCGCCGTGGAGGGTCCAGCCCGAGCAAATGCAACAAAGGACGGACAATCTTTGGCCCAAACGGGCGTTGGACCCACAATCGCAGGTCACACGGGGCGTTTTCGGCACGACGGCTTGGGAATGGCCGTAGAGAGGCGCCGATGGCGCCGGAACGGAAGGTGTGGCGTGGAGAATCGCCGCCGTCTACATCGCCAGCCCGCAGGTTGGGCCGCTTCGTATCAGCTCGCAGGGGAGCAGGCCGTCGGCTGGCGCGATTGCCGGGTCGTCGACATCTCCATGCTCGGTCTCGGGATCACCTTTGACCATCCGGATCCCTCCGAGCTGACGGGCCGTCTCGTCTCGGTGAATCTCCCGGGCGAAGGGAGCTGCGTGAACGTTCGCCTCGAAGGCCAGATCAAGAACGCGACGGCGACCATGAGCCGGGATATACGCGTCGGCATCGAGTTCATCCGCCTCTCTGAGACCGAACAGGCCATCACCGCCGTGCTCAGCGTCATGAGCGATGTGCTCGTCGCTACCTAGACGACGCCCGCCGTTCTTCTGATCGAAAGCAGCAAAACGACCCTGTCGCCCGTCGAGGGGTCAGGAAAGGGAGGGGTCAACATGGAGTACCGCCGACGAGTGCCTCGCCAGCCGACCGCCTGGACCGGGTTCTGCCACATTGATGGTGAGCCCGCCGCGATGTGGCGAGATTGCGAGGTCATCGACGTCTCGATGTTCGGCCTTGGGTTGACGTTCATCCATCCGCAGCCCTGGGAGCTCGTGCATCGGCGGATCTTCGTCGACATCTCGGCGATCGGCGATGCCGTCAACATCCGGCTCGAGGGCGAAATCAGGGACGCCGCGTTCACCCTCGAGGGCGACATCCGGGTCGGAGTCGAGCTCGTCGGCCTCTCCCCGGCAGAGCTGGCGATCACCGCCGTCCTCAGCGGAGTCAACAAGGACGACGCGAGAGACGCCGCCCCGCGGCTGGCCCGCTGACGAGACCAGGCGGCCACCCTGGGCGGAAACCGGTCCTACCGGGGGTTCGACGGCAACGAGTACTTCTCGAAGAACTGCCACATCGTCTCGTCGGCGTTGACGATGATGATGCCCCGGCCGACGCCGGCCAGGATCCAGTTCTTCATCGGTCCCATGTTCAAGGGACTTCCCGGCCAGACGTGGCCGGATCCGGTGAAGCGCCACAGCGCGACCTCTGCGCCGGATCGGCAGTGCGTATAGCTGATCGGCGTCGCCGTCTCCCCGGCGGAGATCGACCCCGCCGCACCCACGATCTCGGTACCGGTGACCGGCTTCTTGTCACATCCGTCCGCCTTGACCCATTGGTCGATGCCTTCCATCACCGAGAGGCGAAGCAGCGGATTCTTGTTCGGCGTCCCGTCGAACTTGGCAATCGGGTCGTCAACGCTGTGGAACTCCATGGTCGGGACGGACCGGGTCGGGTGGATGACCGGGATCTCGACCTGGCCCGAGATCGACGAGATCGCGGCAACATGGCCCGAGGCCTCCGCCGCCATGGCGTACGCCATCATGCCGCCGTTGGAAATGCCCGTCATGTAGACGCGCCTGAGGTCGACCGGGGTCTTGGCGGCGATGTCGGAGATGACCTTGAGGAGGAACCCGACGTCATTGATGTGCTTCGTGACGGGGAGTCCGCAGCACATCCCGGCGTTCCAGCCGTACTGCGCGTTCTTGGCCACCGGATCTGGGGTCAGCACCTTGGAGATCCGGGTGCCGTCGGGGTAGGCCACCAGATAGCCGTTCATGTCGGCATTGGGGTCCATGTCCGAGGTGATCTCCTCGAGCTGTGCGTTCTGGGTGGCGCCGTGGAGGTTGAGCACCAACGGGAGCGGCTTCCCGGACGCTGCGGCCGGCGGCACGTGGAGGCGGTAGTCGCGTTGGCGGCCGTCGAAGGTGAGCGTGAAGACGTACGAACCACTCTCCGATGCCAGCACCGGATGCGGCGCTGTGCGTGGTCGTGGTAGCCGCTGCCGCCAGACCGGAGCCCGCGATCGCCGTCCCGACAAGCACGACCAGAGCTGCGGCTGTGGCGAGGAGTACTCGAAGGCCGGCATGTGTGCCCTCTGCCCGGATCGCTCATGCCCCAGCATCGCATGGCATCGGGCATTGCACAGAGACGCCGCGGCCGGGCCCGTGCTGGTCTTCCGTGCGTCAGCTCACCATCGACGACCCAGAGGCTCGCTGGAAGAGCGCACTGGACGAAGCTGGTTGGCTCAGGCCACCCGGCGGCGCCGGATCATCCGACGCTCCATGTCAGTGGTCCCGCCCCAGAGACCGGTGAGCGACTCGTCGGACAGCGCGTAGTCCAGACATTCCGGGCGCACCGGACACGTTTCGCAGAGTTCCCGGATGGCCGCGTAGTCGGACTTGGGGCCCCGAACGAAGTCAGCCGGCCCCTGGCCACGGCAGGCGGCACTCTTGTACCACTCTGACAGCATCGATCCTCCCCGCAATCCCTCGCTCCAGTCAGGATGTTGACAGTGCCCTCCGGATCGAAATAGAGCCGACCGGACCCAACCCGCACAACGCACGCGACAACGGCACCGCAGGCCCCGATGGGGAGAGCTGCGTCCGTGCGCAGGCGAGCGCCTCGGGTGCAGCGCGGTTGCTCCGTGCGCGCCGCCCGCAATCGGGCGACAATTCACCCGGCAACCCCTCGGACCGGTGAAATCGGAATGGTACGTTGCGCCCGGCTGATCCATTCCCGGGCACGAGGGGGCGAACGGATGGTGAGACGGCACCACGGCTGGCGCGCGCGCCTGCGTCGAGTTCTCTGCTGCGTGCCGCGCTCGCTGTCACCGCCGGACTGGCGTCCGCTCTGGTCGTCGTCGACGACTGCGCCGGCACCGGCAGGCGCGACCGGCATTGTGCCGCCGTCGAAACCCTCCGTGAACGTCTCGCCGCAGGTGATGCCCCACTGCACGCTCACCCCCGTCGACGACACGAGTGCGGCGTGTATCGACTCCGTGCTGCACAACATCAACTACGCCCGCATGCTCGAAGGCCTCGGCCCGATGGTCCTCCCGAGCGACTACGCCACCGACACGGTGCCCGTGCAGCAGCTCATCATCGCCGACGAGGAACGCGGTGACCGCGGCCTCTCGCAGTTCTCCGGCCTCGATGCCTCCCTCAACACGCGGCGCAGATCGGGGCGGTGGGCAACACAGACCCCGTCCCACTCGGCACCTACGCCGCCAACGGATGGGGATCGAACTTCGCGCTGGACTACACGCCGCTCGGGGCCGACTTCGCCTGGATGTACGACGACGGCTACGGCGGCACCAACATCGAGTGCACCACGCCGGGTGACACGCAGTGCTGGGGCCACCGGGACAACATCCTGGGCCCCTGGACGACCAACGGCACGCAGACCGCCCAGATGGGCGTCGCCGACACCGACCGCCGGTCAGTACACCCAGATCTTCGCGAATCAGGTCGACCCGGCCGACACCGTCGTCGATCCCGTGACGCCGAGCGCGCTGCCCACGCCGTCGACCGCCGCCGCACCCGACGTGGTGCAGGTGCTGCCCGGCCTCCTCACCGAGCACGGCGGCCGGCACGCCGGTGACGATCGAGGGCAACTACTTCAACACGGTCACCACGCCGCAGGTGTTCTTCGGCGGCGTGGCCGCCACCAACGTCCACGTGAACTGGGACGGCGAGCTCAGCGCCGACGCACCGGCGGACCCGGCGGGCACGGCCACGGACCAGGTCGTGGTGACCGTGTCCACCACGGCCGGCTCGTCCAGCTCGACGGGGGTCGCCCAGGTCAACGAGTTCACCTACGCCCCGACGAGCGCGCCGACCGTGACGTCGGTCTCTCCGGCTTCGGGCCCCGAGATCCCCTCGGGCAGCGTGACGATCCACGGCACCAACTTCGTCAACGGGGGAGTGGCGCCCATCGTCGACTTCGGGACGGTCGCCAGCATCGGCTCCATGACCTACAGCTCGAACATCCGATCACGACCACCATTCCGCCCAGCATCAACCCCGGCACCGTCAACATCACCGTCACGACGCCGGCCGGCACCAGCGCCGTCTCGGCCGCCGATCAGTACACCTACACCGGCAGCGGGAGCACGACCGCCCCCGCCATCACCAGCGCCAACCACACCACGTTCTCGGCCGGCACGGCCGGCGTGTTCGACATCACGACGACGGGGACGCCCGGGGTCAGCTCGGTCAGCGACACCGCCTTCAGCGGCTGCACCCCGTCGACGCTGCCCGGCCAGCTCGCCCTCGACTACACCGGCGGGACCACCGCCACCCTGGACGGGACACCGCAGCCCGGCGACGGCGGGACCTTCACGGTGTGCCTCGTCGCCGCCAACGGCGTGCCGCCCGTCGCCACCCAGGCCTTCACGCTCACGGTCGATGCGCCGGCGGCCTCACCACCCGCGCCGACTCCGCCACCGCCCGCAGCGCCGCCAGCACCGCAGCACGGCTACTGGCTGGTGGGCTCCGACGGCGGCATCTTCACCTTCGGCTCCGCCCAGTTCCACGGGTCGACGGGCGTCGCTCCACCTGCAGCGACCGGTCGTCGGCATCACGCCGACGGCCGACCGCGGCGGCTACTGGCTCGTCGCCTCGGACGGCGGGATCTTCGCCTTCGGCAATGCCGGCTTCTACGGGTCCATTCCCGGCAGCGGCCTCAAGCCCGCCGGCTCGGGCCTGCCGCACAGCCTGAACGCGCCCATCGTCGGCATGGTGCCGTCCTCGCGACGGCGGCGGCTACTTCATGGTGGCCTCGGACGGCGGCGTCTTCGCCTTCGGCGACGCCCGCTTCGAGGGCTCCTGCCCGGGCATCGGTGGCTGCCGCGGCGCGGCGGTGGCCGTCGTGCCCGACGCCACGGGCAACGGCTACTGGGTCGTGACGAGCACCGGCGCGGTGTACACCTTCGGCGACGCCACCAACTACGGCCAGCCGGGACAGCAGAGCTCGAACATCACCTCGGCCACGGCCACGCCGAACGGCGGCGGGTACTGGATCCTCGACGGCGCCGGGCAGGTCTTCCCGTTCGGCAACGCCGCCGCGCTGGGCGGCATGCCGGCCGGTTCTGCCGGGGGCTTCAACCCGGCGTCCGCCATCTTCGCCACCTCCGACGGCGGCGGGCTACTGGGTCGTGACGGCGCTCGGCAAGGTGTCCTCCTTCGGTGACGCGCCGAGCGACGGCGACATGTCCGGCACGCACCTCAACGGGCCGATCGTCGCCGCCTCCGGATCCTGAACCGGCCTCGGCGCGAGGCCGTTGGCTACATTCGCTCCCCAGTGGCGCGGAGACGCACGATGACCGGATCCTCGGCGGAGCCACCGGGCGGGAGGCGGCCTCGGGCTGGCGACGTCCGAGGTCCGACTCTCGCCGTACGACCCGGACTGGGCGGCGCTCGGCGCGCAGGAGTGCGCGACGGTCCGCGCCCTCCTCGGCGATCTGGCGATCGACGTGACTGCACGTCGGGAGCACGGCCGTTCCCGGCATCGACGCCAAGCCGATCCTCGACATCGTGGCGGCGGTGGGGGACAGCGTGCCCGATCGACGAGGTGGTGGGCCGGCTGTGCGCCACCGGCGCCTACGGCGTACGAAGGGGACCAGGGGGACGACGGCGGGCTCCTGCTGGTGCGCGGCACGGGAGAGTTGCGCACGGTGCACGTCCACGTCGTCGGGACGGGCAGCCAGGCATGGATCGACTACCGGCGCTTCCATGCGCTTCTGGTCAACGACGCCGCGGCACGGCAGCGCTACGAGTCGGTGAAGCGTGAGCTGGCCCAGCAGTATCCCGCACGACCGCCGGGCGTACACCCAGGCCAAGGGCGCGGTGATCCGCGAGTTGTTGGACGCGCCCGAGCCGTGGACGGGGGCACAGACAGGCTGATTCGAACTCTATGGTGGGGTCACGGACCGACCCCTCAGGGAGGGAAACATGGGAATCTTCCAGCGGGCCCACGACATCGTGCAGGCCAAGACGAACAAGGCGCTCGACGCGGCCGAGAAGCCCGACGAGATGCTCGACCTCTCCTACGAGAAGATGCTCGAGCAGATCACCCAGGTCCGCCGGGCCCTGGTCGACCTGGCCGCCTCGAAGAAGCGTCTGGAGCTGCAGCAGGAGCAGTTCCAGCACACGGTCGACCACCTGCAGGACCAGGCCAAGCAGGCCCTGTCGGCCAACCGGGAGGACCTGGCCAAGGAGGCGCTGTCGCGCAAGGCCGCGGCCCAGCAGCAGATCGACGAGATGGAGCCGCAGCGCCAGCAGCTCGACGAGGAGGAGAAGAAGCTCACCACGACCCTCGACGCCCTGCAGAAGCGGGTCAACGACTTCCGCACCCAGAAGGAGACCCTCAAGGCGCAGTACACCGCGGCCAAGGCCGTCTCCGAGGTCGACGAGAGCACGGCCGGCATCTCGAAGTCGTTCAACGACTCCGGGGCCTCGCTGCAGCGGGCGCAGGACAAGATCGCCACCATGCAGGCCCGCTCGGGCGCGCTCGACGAGCTGCTCGAGTCCGGCGTCCTCGAGGACGTCGGCGGCGGCACCGACGACATCCAGAAGGAGCTCGACCAGGTCGGCAAGGACGCGCAGGTGGACAACGAGCTGGCCGCCCTGAAGGCGCAGCTGGGCACCGGCGGCCCGCCCGAGCCCGACGCGCTGGCCGCCCCGCCGCCGAGCCGCGCCGGCCGCCGAGCCGCGCCCGAGGAGTCGACGCCGGCCCCGTAGTCAGGCCGGGGGGCGTGCTCCCCACGAGGTGCGCCACGACGTCGGCCAGCTGCGGGCCCGCAGTCCTCTTGGAGGAAGTGCCCGCCGTTCGGCGATGGTGACGTGCGCCCGCCCGGCCGCACCCGGGCACGTGGGCCTGCAGCACCTCGGCCCAGCCGCGGGTGGCGGGATCGCCGTCGGAGAACGCGGTCAGGAACGGGCCGTCGAACGCCGGCCAGCGCCGCGCAAGGTGCGGCGGTTCAGGCGGGCGCACGCGCTGCCGGGCGTGAGGCCCATCAGCAGCGGCAGCTGGCGCGGCCCGGCGCAGAAGGTCTCGTCGGGGAACGGCGCGTCGTAGGCCGCCAGGACGGCGTCCGGGCACATCCGACACGGTGGCCCCCTGCACGAACAGGCTCGGCCGGAAGGGCGTGAGCTCCTGGGTGAGGCGCTGGTAGTCGAGCAGCATCTGGGCCACGGTGACGGTGCCGTCCGGGTTGGCGTGGCAGGGCCAGGCCAGGCGGCCGGCCAGGTGCGGCGTCGGCCGTGTGCAGCACCGTGTTGGCGGCGACCACCCGGCGCACCAGGCCCGGGACGGTGCGTCGAGCAGGCCCAGCCCGAGCGGGCCGCCCCAGTCCTGGACGACCAGGGTCACCGCCGGACAGCCCGACGGCGGCGGCGAACTGGGCCAGCCAGTCGACGTGGGCCCTGCACCGTGTAGGCGGACCGGTCCACCGGCTTGTCGGAGCGGCCGAAGCCGATGAGGTCCGGCGCCACGGCGCGCAGGCCGTGCTCGACCAGGCGGGCCACCACCGTGCGGTACAGGTACGACCAGGTGGGCTGGCCGTGGAGCAGCAGGACCACTTCGGCCTCCGCCGGGCCCTCGTCGATGTAGTGCATGCCCAGCCCGTCGGGCAGCTCGGCGTAACGGGGGGTGAAGGGGAACCCGGGCAGGTCACGGAAGCGCTCATCGGGTGTCCGCAGGACCTGCACGGCGCTCATAGTGCCGCACCGCCGGCACCGGTGGCACGGGGGCGCCCGGCCTGCTGGACTCGGACCCCATGAGGGTCGGCGCATGAGCGGGGATCGCTGCGACGTCGCCGTCGTGGGCGCGGGACTGGTGGGGCTGTCCCTGGCCTACGAGCTGGCGTGCCTGGGGGCGAGCGTCACCGTCATCGACGCCGGCCATCCCGGGCGGGCCACCGACGCCGGGGCGGGCATCCTGTCGCCGCTGACCAGCGCCGAGGCCGATGCCGACCTGTGGCCGTTCCTGCGCCAGGCCGGGCTGCACTACCCGGCCCTGCTGGCCCGGCTGGCCTCCGACGGCGCCGACGCTCGAGGAGACGGGCTACGGCCGCTGCGGCATCCTCTCCATCGGCCTGCGCGAGAGCGAGGACGAATGGTTCGCCCCCTTCGCCGAGGTGGTGCAGCGCCGCTCACCCGGCGACGTGGTCGAGATCACGCCCGAGGAGGCGAGCTCGCTCTTCCCGCCGCTCGGGCCGGTCCACCGCGTGCTGCACGCGCCGGCTTCGGCGCGCGGTCGACGGGCGCGGCATGGCGGCCGCGCTGCGGCAGGCGGCGGCGGCACGTGGCGTGGCCTTCGTGACGGGTGCGGCGCACGGCGTGGTGGCGGGCGCGGGCGGCACGCGCCACGTCGAGGCGGTCGAGGTCGAGGGGCATCAGAACGTGGCGTGCGGCGCCGTCGCCGTGGCCGGTGGCGCCTGGACCGCCGCGGTGGGCGAATGGCTCGGCGTGCGGCTGCCGGTCGGCCCCACCAAGGGGCAGATCGTGCACCTCGGCGTCGGGGCGGAGACGGGGGAGTGGCCCATCGTGCAGCCGCTGCTCACCCACTATCTCGTGCCCTGGCCCGGCGGGCAGGGTGGCCTGCGGCGGCACGTTCGAGGCCACGGCCGGGTTCTCCGTCAGCGTGACCGCGGCCGGGCTGCACGAGCTGCTGCGCGAGTGCCTGACCGTGGCGCCGGGCCTCAGCGGGCGCCGACTACCTCGAGACGCGGGTCGGGCTGCGTCCGACGTCGGCGGACGACCGGGCCGTGGTGGGACGGCTGCCGGGCTGGGGCAACGCCTGGGTGGCCACGGGCCACGGGGCCAACGGACTGCTGCAGGGGCCGATGTCGGCGCGCGGGCTGGCCCACGTCATGGCCGGGGTCGACGCTGCCGGCGGACGAGGCGCCGCTGCCGGGCGACGTTCGATCCCGGCCGATTCGGCTGACCGCGCTGACTCGGCTGATCGGCTGTCCGGCGCGGCGCATCCACCCGGGCGCGGCCGGGCGCGGGGAGACTGGGACGGTGCTGACCGGGACCCTGCGCCAAGGCGGCACCGACACGCCCGCCACCAATCAGAACGTGCACGCCGCCCTGGCCGGGAAGGACTTCTTCTGGCTCGACCTCGACGACCAGGCGACCGACGGCACGGTCAGCGACCTCCTGACCAACTACCTTCAAGTTCCACCATCTCGCCGTCCAGTCGGCCGAGCGCTTCAAGCAGCGTCCCCGCATCGACACCTACGACGACTTCGCCTACATGGTGGCCCGGGGAGCCGACCCGGACCACACCGACAAGGCGGAGGTGCACTGCTTCTGGACGGACCGCTACGCCGTGACGGTGCACCGCGGGAAGTGCCCGGCCGTGGCGCACGTGCGGGAATGGCTCGAGAACCACCCACTGAGCACGGTGGCCTCGCCTCCGCTCGTCGTGGTGTACCTCATCGTCGGCGGGCTGGTCGACAGCTTCTTCCCCGTCCTCTCCAAGTTCGACGACAAGATCGACTCGTTGGAGGACGACATCCTCAAGGCTCCGACCGAGGCGCAACTCGGCGAGCTGTTCCAGCTGAAGCGGTCACTGATGAACATGCGCAAGATCGTGGCGCCCGAGCGCGACATGATCGCCAGCATCAACACCGGCGTCAACAACGTGCCGGGACTGACCGAAGAGGGGACGCGCTACTTCCGCGACCTCTACGACCACCTGATCCGCGTGTCGGACCAGGTCGACAACTACCGGGATCTGCTCTCGAGCGTGATGGACACGCACCTCTCCACGGTGTCGAACCGCCTCAACGTGGTGATGAAGCAGCTGACCATCATCGCCACCATCTTCCTGCCGCTGAGCTTCCTCACCGGCTTCTTCGGGCAGAACTTCGGCTACCTGGTGCGCAACATCATGCCGACATGGAGCTTCTGGGTGTTCGGCGTCGCGGTCGAGATCGTCACCGCGGTGGCGCTCGTCGTGGTGTTCCGCCGCCGGGGCTGGCTGGGCGGCCCGACCGTCTGAGCGCGCCGGCGCTCTGAACGGTCAGCCGCGACCGGAGGACGGGACGGGCAGGCCCTGGGGCCGCTCGGCCGTGTGCGCCTCGTAGCCGGTCCACCAGTCCTCGCAGCCGTCGGGCACCGGGAAGCCGAGCTGCTTGCGCCGGTCGACGAGGGCGCGCACCGTCTCCTTGTGCTCGCGCACGAGGGCGAGCGTGCCGGCGTCGCTCTCCCCGATGCGGCCGACGGCCCAGAGCGACTCCTCCAGCCGCCAGGCCTCGCGGCGGGCCTCGACGATGGCATGCGTGCCGTCCGCAATGTCGGCCCGGATGGAGGCGTCGCCGTCGGCCAGCAGGTCGGCGGCGCGCAGCCAGCCGTAGTCCTTGTTGATGCGCAGGAGCCCCGGCTCAATCTCGAACAGCCCGACCACGTCGACGACCGGGTCCACCGTCGTGAGGGTCGTCCCCTCGGGCAGGTGGATGTTGAGGTTGGCGATCTGGCGCTCCGCCACGCCGATCATCCCCATGGAGCGCAGCCCGATGTAGCCGGCCGGGGCCGCGGCGTAGTCCCGCTCGTCGCGGGGGAGCCGGAGCGGCACCGCCACCACGGCGATGATGCGGGTCGCCCCGAGCGCGGCCGCGGCCGAGACCGGGACGATCTCGATGACCCCGCCGTCGACGTAGTCGTCGTCGGCCATCGGATGGGGCGGGAAGACCATGGGCACGCTGGCCGAGGCGATGGCGCCGTCGACGAGGTCGACCGGGCCGGCGGACTCCGCCGGCGCCGGGGTGCGGGCGTCGGACTCCACCAGGCTGCCGTCCTCGGTGACGTAGCGCAGGACGCCGGCCCGCAGGGCGGTGACGGCCAGCCGCAGTTGCAGGCCGGGGCGGGCGATGAGCGCGGGGTCGACGGCCCTGACCCCGTCCTCGCTGCCGTGGCGCAGCGCGCCCTCCAGCGGGTTCAGGTTGAGGACGGAGCTGCCGCTGCTGCGCAGCTGCCGGCGCACCCGGGGCAGGCGGAGCCCCGCCCCGGCCACCAGGCGGGCCAGGTGGCGCTGGCGCTTGCGCCGGGCCTTGCGGGCCTGGCGCCGCCCCTTGCGGCCGGTGTCGCAGGCCGGCACGACCTCGTTGCCGGCCAGCACGGTCGAGGGGGTCAGCGGGAAGGGCGGCCGGGTGCCCTCGGTGATCTCCTGGTGGATCTCGCGGCCGAGCGCGGTCCCGTCCAGCGCGCCGAGCCAGGCCTGCTTGCCGAACACGTGCTCGGTCTGGGTCCAGGCCAGCACGTCGCCCTCGATCTCGTTGACCCGGTCCTCGAACTCGGGGAGGGTGCGGGCCTGGGCCAGGACGGTGGCGGCGATGGCGCCGGCCGAGGTGGCGGTGATGATGTCGGGGGCGATCCCCTCGACGCCGACCAGGTACTGGAGCACGCCCACCTCGAAGGAGCCCTTGGTGCCGCCGCCGGCCAGGACGAACGCGGTGGGGCCCTGGCGGGGTGCATTCGACATCGAATGATTCTGGCACCGGCCGCCGGGCGCGGACAATGACAGATCGGAACGGCGGCCGGACCGTCAGCCGCCGGCGGCGGCCGTCACCACCTCGACCAGGGAGCCGGCGCGAGCGGGCGTGGTGGCCCACTCCGAGCGCGGGATGACGCAGCGGTCGACGGCCACGGCCACCCCCTTGGGGTCGGCCTCGGCCGTGAGCCCGGCCACGAGGTCGGCGATGGTGGACCCGGCCCGGACCTCGACCGGCTCGCCGTTCACCCGGAGCACGAGCGCGCTCACGCCGGGGCGAGGGCCTCGATGAGCGGCGCCACCGGCCGCCGCCCGACCAGGTCGACGACGGCGGCTGCGGTGAGGGGCGCCAGGAGGATGCCGTTGCGGTAGTGGCCGACCGCGGCCAGCGACGCCGTCGAGGGCCGTCCAGCCGATGCGCGGCGTGTTGTCGGGCGTGGCGGGGCGCAGGCCCGTGGCCGCCTCGAGCAGCTCGAGCTCGTCGACGGCGGGCACGATGGCCCGGGCGTCGCAGAGCAGCTCGTGCACGGCGCCGGCCCGCACCGCGGTGTCGCTGCCCCGTTCCTCGACGGTCGCGCCCACCACGACCGAGCCGTCGGGGCGGGGCACGAGGTACACGGAGCGCCCGTGCACCAGGCCGCGCACCGTGCGCGCCAGCAGCGGGACGGGCGAGGCGGCGTCGGGCGGCCCGAGGCGGAGGATGTGGCCCTTGACGGGGCGGAGCGGGGGGAGTCCGGCCGCGGCCAGCCCGTCGATGGACGGCAGCCGCCGTCCCGGCCGCCAGGACGACGCGGTCCGGGGCGAGGCGGCGGCCGTCGTCCAGGACGAGCGCGGGCCCGTCCTCCAACGCGGCCACGCGGCCCTCGACGAACGTCACGCCGCCGTCGCGGCAGGCCTCGGCGAGCGCGCCGAGGAGGGCGCGGTTGTCGACCTGGTGGTCGCCGGGGACCTCGATGCCGCCGCGCAGCGCCGGGCTGAGCGCCGGCACCAGGCGGCGGCACTCGCTGGCGCTGCGGCGGTGCGCCTCGAGGCCGAGCGCGTGCTGGTAGGCGAGGAGGTCGTCGAGGCTGGCGCGATCGGACGCATCGAGCGCGACCGTCACCGTGCCGGTCGTGTCGTAGCCGATGGCGAGGCCGGTGGCGGCCTCGAGCGCCGGCGGCGAAGGCGGGCCAGCGGCCGGCGCCCTCGACCAGCAGCGCGGTCAGGGCCGACTCGCCGAACTGCGCCTCGGTGACCGGGGCGAGCATGCCGGCCGCCACCCACGACGCCCCGTCGCGCCCGGGGGCCGGCGCGACCACCGTCACTTCATGACCGTTGCGTGACAATTCCCACGCACAGGCCAGCCCGATGACCCCGCCCCCCACGACATGGACGCGCCATCCCATGTGCCAAGCCTACGAGGGCGTCGTGTATCCTGTTCTTTCCACTTCGGGCCAACGTCGTCCCGGTATCCGTTCAACTTCTCCCCACTCGGAAGGACGCCGATGGCCACTGGCCTCTACGACCCGGCATACGAGCACGACGCCTGTGGCGTCGGCATGGTGGCCGATCTGCACGGCCGTCCCGACCACGACATCGTGGACCGCGGCCTGACCGTCCTGGAGCGCCTGGCCCACCGCGGCGCCTCCGGGCGCCGAGGTCGACACCGGCGACGGCGCCGGGATCCTGGTGCAGGTCCCGCACCGCTTCCTCTCGGCCGCGGCCGAGGCGGCCGGCTTCACGCTGCCCGACGCCGGCGGCTACGCGGTCGGCCTGGTCTTCCTGCCCACCGACGCCGACGACGCCGCGCAAGGCCCGCAGCCGTGGTGGAGCAGATCGCCGGCCGAGGAGGGCCTCGCGCGTGCTCGGCTGGCGCACGGTGCCGATCGAGCCGACGGCGACCTCGGCAAGATCGCCAAGGGCGCCATGCCGCGCATCGAGCAGCTGTTCGTGGCCCCGGCCGGGCAGCGGCGTCGACACCATGGCGCTCGAGCGCCGCGCCTTCGTGCTGCGCAAGCGGGTCGAGCACGCCGTCGACGACGTCTACTTCCCCTCGCTCTCGGCGCGCACCATCGTCTACAAGGGCATGCTCACCTCCGAGCAGCTGCGCCAGTTCTTCCCGGACCTGCGCGACCCGACCTTCGAGTCCGGCCTGGCGCTGGTGCACTCGCGCTTCTCGACCAACACGTTCCCGAGCTGGCCGCTGGCCCACCCGTACCGCTACCTCTGCCACAACGGCGAGATCAACACGCTGGCCGGCAACCGCAACTGGATGCGCGCCCGCGAGGCGCTGCTCGAGACGTCGCTCATTGAGGGCGACCTGTCGCGCATCTACCCGATCTGCACGCCGGGGGCGAGCGACTCGGCCAGCTTCGACGAGGTGCTCGAGCTGCTGCATCTCGGCGGGCGCTCGCTGCCGCACGCCGTGCTGATGATGATCCCCGAGGCGTGGGAGAACCACACCACCATGGACCGCGAGCGGCGCGCCTTCTACCGCTACCACGCGTCGCTCATGGAGCCCTGGGACGGCCCGGCCGCGGTCTGCTTCACCGACGGCACCGTCGTGGGCGCCGTGCTCGACCGCAACGGCCTGCGCCCGGCGCGCTACTGGGTCACCGACGACGGGCTCGTCGTGCTGGCCAGCGAGGTGGGCGTGCTCGACATCGCGCCCGAGCGCGTCGTGCGCAAGGGCCGGCTGCAGCCGGGCCGCATGTTCCTGGTCGACACGGCCAAGGGCCGCCTCGTCGAGGACGAGGAGATCAAGGCCGAGCTGGCGGCGGAGCACCCCTACGACGAGTGGCTGGCCGACGGACCAGGTCCGCCTCGAGGAGCTGCCCGGCCCGCACCATGCTCACGCCGCAGCACGGGCGCGTCGTCACCCAGCAGCGCCTGTTCGGCTACACGAACGAGGAGCTGCGCGTGATCGTGGCCCCGATGGCCCGCACCGGCGCCGAGCCGCTCGGCTCCATGGGCTCGGACACCTCCATCGCCGTGCTCTCGGACCGCTCCCGGCTGCTCTACGACTACTTCACCCAGCTGTTCGCCCAGGTGACCAACCCGCCGCTCGACGCCATCCGCGAGGAGCTGGTGACGTCGCTGGCCGCCACCATCGGGCCCGAGGCCAACCTGCTCGAGGCGCAGGCGCGGCTCGTGCCGCCAGATCCTGCTGCCGCTGCCGGTCATCGACCGCGACGACCTGGCCAAGCTCATGTACGTCAACGAGCACGGCGAGACGCCGGGCTTCAAGGCCTTCGCCATCGACGGGCTCTTCGAGGTGCGCGAGGCGGGCGAGGCCGGCGCACCGACCGCGGCGGGCGGCGAGGCGCTGCGCCGGGCCATCGAGGACGTGCGGCGCCGGGTCTCCGACGCCATCGCCGACGGGCGCCAACCTCATCGTCCTGTCGGACCGCAACGCCACCGCCGACTGGGCGCCCATTCCCTCGCTGCTGCTGACGGCGGCGGTGCACCACCACCTGGTGCGCGAGAAGACGCGCACCAAGGTCGGCCTGGTGATCGAGACCGGCGACGCCCGCGAGGTGCACCACATGGCGCTGCTCATCGGCTTCGGGGCGGCGGCCGTCAACCCGTACCTGGCGCTCGACTCCATCGACGACATGATCTCCGAGGGCCTGCTCGAGGGCGTCTCGCCGCGCCAGGCCCGGCGCAACTACATCAAGGCGGCCTGCAAGGGCGTGCTCAAGGTGATGTCGAAGATGGGCATCTCGACCGTCGCCTCCTACACCGGCGCCCAGGTCTTCGAGGCGATCGGCCTCGACGGCGCGCTCATCGACGAGTACTTCACCGGCACCGTCGGCCGCATCGGCGGCGTCGGGCTGTCCGTGCTGGCCGCCGAGGTGGCCGACGCGCCACCGCGCAGGCCCACGAGCCGCGGCCGACCGAGCGGGCCCACCGCGAGCTCGAGGTGGGCGGCGAGTACCAGTGGCGGCGCGAGGGCGAGTTCCACCTCTTCAACCCCAAGACGGTGTTCAAGCTGCAGCACGCCACGCGGGCCAAGCGCTACGACATCTTCAAGGAGTACACGCACCGCCGTCGACGACCAGGCCGAGAAGCTCGGGACGCTGCGCGGCCTGCTGCGGCTGAAGCCGGCGCCGGGCGGGCCCGATCCCGATCGACGAGGTCGAGCCGATCTCGTCGATCATGACCCGCTTCTCCACCGGCGCCATGTCCTACGGCTCCATCTCGGCCGAGGCGCACGAGACGCTCGCCATCGCCATGAACCGGCATCGGCGGCCGCTCCAACACCGGCGAGGGCGGCGAGGACGCCGACCGCTACACGCCCGACGCCAACGGCGACCTGCGCCGCAGCGCCATCAAGCAGGTGGCCTCGGGCCGCTTCGGCGTGACCGAGCGAGTACCTGGTCAACGCGGACGACCTGCAGATCAAGATCTCCCAGGGCGCCAAGCCGGGCGAGGGCGGCCAGCTGCCGGGCTACAAGGTCTACCCGTGGATCGCCCGGACCCGGAGCTCGACGCCCGGCGTCGGGCTCATCTCGCCGCCGCCGCACCACGACATCTACTCCATCGAGGACATCGCGCAGCTCATCCACGACCTCAAGTCGTCCAACCCGCGGCCCGCGTGCACGTGAAGCTGGTGGCCGAGGTCGGCGTGGGCACGGTGGCGGCCGGGGTGGCCAAGGCGCACTCCGACGTCGTGCTGATCTCGGGCCACGACGGCGGCACCGGCGCGGCGCCGCTGACCTCGCTGAAGCACGCCGGCATCCCCTGGGAGATCGGGCTGGCCGAGACCCAGCAGACGCTGCTGGTGAACGGCCTGCGCGACCGCATCGTGGTGCAGGTGGACGGGCAGCTGAAGACGGGCCGCGACGTCGTCATCGGCGCGCTGCTCGGCGCCGAGGAGTACGGCTTCGCCACGGCGCCGCTGGTGGTCTCGGGCTGCATCATGATGCGCGTCTGCCACCTCGACACCTGCCCGGTCGGCATCGCCACCCAGAACCCGGCGCTGCGCGCCAAGTTCAGCGGCAAGCCCGAGTTCGTCGAGACCTTCTTCGAGTACATCGCCGAGGAGGTGCGCGAGCTGCTGGCCTCGCTCGGGCTGCGCTCGCTCGACGAGGCCATCGGCCGCGTCGACCTGCTCGACACCGAGACGGCGGTCACGCACTGGAAGGCGGCGGGGCTCGACCTGTCGACGGTGCTGGCCCAGCCCGACGTGCCCGACGTCGATGGGCCGGCGCCAGCTGCGGCTGCAGGACCACGGGCTCGAGAAGGCGCTCGACCACGCGTTCCTGGACGAGTGCGCGCCGGCGCTGGCCGACGCGACGCCCGGTCTCGGTCGACGCTGCCCATCACCAACGTCGACCGCACGGTCGGGACGCTGCTCGGGCTCGGAGATCAGCCGGCGCTACGGCGCGGCCGGGCTGCCCGACGACACCATCTCGCTGACCTTCACCGGCTCGGCCGGCCAGAGCTTCGGCGCCTTCGTGCCCCGCGGCGTGACCATGCGCCTCTACGGCGACGCCAACGACTACTTCGGCAAGGGGCTCTCGGGCGGGCGCCTCGTCGTGCGGCCGCCGGCTGGCGTCGCCCTTCGTCGCCGAGGAGCAGATCATCGCGGGCAACGTCATCCTCTACGGCGCCACCGGCGGCGAGGTCTTCATCCGGGGCCAGGTGGGGGAGCGCTTCTGCGTGCGCAACTCGGGCGCCACCGCGGTCGTCGAGGGCGTGGGCGACCACGGCTGCGAGTACATGACCGGCGGGCTGGTCGTGGTGCTCGGGCCGACCGGCCGCAACTTCGCCGCCGGCATGTCGGGCGGCATCGCCTACGTCTACGACCCGGGCCGGACCTTCGGGCAGCGGGTCAACCTCGAGATGGTCGACGTCGAGCCGCTCGACCCGACCGACAGCCTTCACGCGTGCGCTCCCTGGTGGAGCGCCACGGCGTCGAGACCGAGTCGGCCGTGGCGGCCGCGCTGCTCGAGCACTGGGACACCGAGGTGCTCGAGTTCGTGAAGGTGATGCCGCGCGACTACCGGCGCATCCTCGAGGCGACCCGCCTGGCCGAGGCCGAGGGGCGCTCGGTCGACGAGGCCGTCATGGAGGCCGCGCATGGGTAAGACGACCGGCTTCATGGAGTACCGGCGGCGAGCTGCCGCGGCGGCGCCCGGTGCCGGTGCGCCTGCGCGACTGGCGCGAGGTCTACGAGCCCTTCGCCGAGGAGGCGACCAAGGAGCAGGGGGCGCGCTGCATGGACTGCGGCATCCCCTTCTGCCACGACGGCTGCCCGCTCGGCAACCTGATCCCGGAGTGGAACGACCTCGTCTACCGCGACGACTGGCCCGACGCCATGGAGCGCCTGCACGCCACCAACAACTTCCCCGAGTTCACCGGGCGGCTGTGCCCGGCGCCGTGCGAGGCCGCCTGCGTGCTCGGGATCAACGAGGACCCGGTCACGATCGAGCGGATCGAGTACGAGATCGTCGAGCGGGCCTGGGCCGAGGGCTGGGTGACCCCGCAGCTGCCGACGGTGCGCACCGGCAAGTCCGTGGCCGTGGTGGGCTCGGGCCCGGCCGGCCTGGCGGCGGCCCAGCAGCTGGTGCGGGCCGGGCCACCTGGTGACCGTCTTCGAGCGGGCCGAGAAGCCCGGCGGGCTGCTGCGCTACGGCATCCCCGAGTTCAAGATGGAGAAGGCGGTCCTCGACCGCCGGCTGGCCCAGCTGGAGGCCGAGGGCGTGACCTTCGTGTGCTCGACCTCGGTGGGCGGCGAGCCCCGACGGGCCGGCGGACGCGGCGACGGTGCGATCGAGCCGGGCGAGGAGCGCGGCCTCGGGACGGCGTGCGCCCCCGACGTCACGGTGCGGCCGGCGGCCGAGGTGCAGGCCGCCTTCGACGCCGTCGTGCTGGCCGGCGGGGCCACCCTGCCGCGCGACCTGCCCGTGCCCGGGCGCGAGCTCGACGGCGTCCACTTCGCCCTCGAGTACCTGAAGCCGTCCAACCTGGTCCAGGAGGGCGCGCTCGGCGCGTCGCCGATCAACGCCAAGGGCAAGCACGTCGTCATCATCGGCGGCGGCGACACCGGGGCCGACTGCCTCGGCACGGCGCACCGCCAGGGCGCCGCGTCGGTGCACCAGCTCGAGATCATGGCCGAGCCCCCGAGCGACCGGCTGGCCGACAACCCCTGGCCGCTGTGGCCGCTCATCCTGCGCACCTCCTCGGCCCACGAGGAGGGCGGGCGAGCGCCTCTTCTCGGTGACGACGACCGAGTTCGTCGACGACGGCTCGGGCGCCGTGCGGGCGCTGCGCGGCCACACCGTCGAGATGCGGACCGAGGACGGGCGCCCGGTCTTCGAGGAGGTGCCCGGGCTCCGAGTTCGAGCTCGAGTGCGAGCTGGTGCTGCTGGCCATGGGCTTCGTCGGCACCGAGCGCCGCAACGCGGTCGACGAGCTCGGCGTCGACGGTCGGGCCCGCGGGGCACGGTGGCGGCCGACGCCGACTGGGCGACCAACGTCGACGGCGTCTTCGTCTGCGGCGACCAGACGCGGGGCCAGAGCCTGATCGTGTGGGCCATCGCCGAGGGCCGCTCCTGCGCCGCGGCGGTCGACCGCTGGCTCATGGGGACGACGTCGCTGCCGGCGCCGATCGTGCCCGGGCAGCTGGCCCTGCGCTGAGCAGCCGTCCGCCGACGCGTCGGTACAGTGCAGGCCGTGCCCTGCACCGATGCCAACGGTGTCTCGCTGTACTACGAGCTCGAAGGGACGGGGGAGCGGCTCCTCTTCATTTCGGGCACCGGCGGCGACCTGCGCCAGCAACGCCCGAGCTGAGCGACGGCCCCCTGGCCGAGAACTTCGAGGTCCTGGCCTACGACCAGCGCGGCCTGGGGCAGAGCAGCGTGCCGCCCGGGCCGTACACCATGGCGGACTTCGCCGACGACGCCGCCGCGCTGCTCGACGCCGTCGGCTGGGACGACTGCCTCGTGCTCGGCATCTCCTTCGGCGGCATGGTGGCCCAGGAGCTGGCCATCCGGCACCCGGCGCGGGTGCGCCGGCTCGTCCTGGCCTGCACCTCGGCCGGCGGGGCGGGCGGCGCCTCCTACCCGCTGCACGAGCTGGTCGACCTGGACCCCGAGGAACGAGTCGGCCGTGCGGATGGAGCTGATCGACACCCGCTGGGACGAGGCCTGGCAGGCGGCCAACCCCGACATGGTGCGACTGATCAGCGAGCGGATGCGTCTCGACGACGAGGCCGAGACGCCCGCCGGGCCTCACCAACCAGCTCGCGGCGCGGGCCGAGCCACGACACGGCCGACCGCCTGGGCTCCATCACCTGCCCGACGCTCGTCTGCGGCGGCCGCTTCGACGGGATCGCCCCGCCGGCCAACAGCGAGTTCCTGGCCCGCGCCATCCCCGGCGCCCGGCTCGAGCTGTTCGACGGCGGCCACGGCTTCTTCATGCAGGACGCCGACGGCGCTGCCCGCCATCATCGCCTTCCTCGCCGAGGACGCGCGCCGCGCACGACGCGCCGTAGATTGCCTGGCATGGACCTGACCGCGACACCCGAGTGGAAGGCGCTGGCGGCGCACTACGACGAGATCTCGACGCGGCATCTCCGCGACCTCTTCGCCGACGACCCCGAGCGGGCGGCGCGCATGACGGCGGGGGCGGCCGACCTCGTCCTCGACTACTCGAAGCAGCGGGTGACCGACGAGACCCTGCGCCTCCTCATGGAGCTGGCCCGCGCCGCCGAGGTGGAGGAGCACCGCGACGCGATGTTCGCGGGCGAGCACATCAACACGACCGAGGACCGCGCCGTCCTGCACGTGGCGCTGCGCATGCCGCCCGGCAGCGTCCTGCAGGTCGACGGGCAGGACGTCGTCGGCGACGTGCAGGCCGTGCTGGCCAAGATGGGCGACCTCTCCGACCGCATCCGCAACGGATCAGTGGACCGGGGCGACGGGCAAGCGGATCGCCGCCGTGGTCAACATCGGCATCGGCGGGTCGGACCTCGGGCCGGCCATGGCCACCCTGGCCCTGGCCGACTACGCCCAGCCGGGCCTGACCAGCCGCTTCGTGTCGAACGTCGACCCGGTCGACCTCTACGCCGCCACCCACGACCTCGACCCCGAGACGACGCTCTTCGTCGTCAGCTCCAAGACGTTCACCACGCTCGAGACCCTGACCAACGCGGCGGCGGCCCGCGACTGGCTGCTTGGCCGGGCTCGGCAGCGCGGCGGGCGACGACGCCGTGGCCAAGCACTTCGTGGCGGTGTCCACCAACGCCAAGGCCGTGGCCGAGTTCGGCATCGACACCGACAACATGCTCGAGTTCTGGGACTGGGTCGGCGGGCGCTACTCGTACGACTCGGCCATCGGCTTCTCGCTCATGGTGGCCATCGGGCGCGCAGGCCTTCGGCGAGATGCTCGCCGGCTTCCACGCCATGGACGAGCACTTCCGGACGGCGCCGCTCGGCGAGAACCTGCCGGTCATCCAGGGCATGCTCAACGTCTGGTACAACAACTTCTTCGGCGCCCAGACCCACGCCGTGCTGCCCGTACAGCCACCGGCTGGCCCGCTTCCCGGCCTACCTGCAGCAGCTGACGATGGAGTCCAACGGCAAGTCGGTCCGGCTCGACGGCACGCCGGTGGACGGACAGACGGGGGAGATCTTCTGGGGCGAGCCGGGCACCAACGGCCAGCACGCCTTCTACCAACTGCTCCACCAGGGCACGAAGCTGGTCCCGGCCGACTTCATCGCCTTCGCCGAGTCCACCCACGACACGGGCGACCAGCAGGACCTGCTGATGGCCAACTGCCTGGCCCAGACGAAGGCCCTCGCCTTCGGCAAGACGGCCGAGGAGATCGCGGCCGAAGGGACGCCGGCCGCGCTGGTGCCGCACAAGGTGATGCCCGGGCAACCGGCCGAGCTCGACCATCCTGGCCCCGAAGGTCACGCCGTCGGTCCTGGGCCAGCTGGTGGCGCTGTACGAGCACACGGTGTTCGTCGAGGGCTCCATCTGGGGCATCGACTCGTTCGACCAGTGGGGCGTCGAGCTCGGCAAGGTCATGGCGAAGGAGCTGGCGCCGATCCTGACCGACACCGCCGCACCGGACCTCTCCGGGCAGGACTCCTCGACGGCGTCGCTGGTCCGGCGGTACCGGGGGCTGCGGGGCCGCGCCGTCTGAGCGCTGAGCGGCCGTCAGGCCCGGCTCTCGATGCCGTGCAGCGGCTGGCGCGGCATGAGCCCGCGCCAGGCGCGTCGGGAGCGTGCGGCCCAGCCGGCCGAGCTCCTCGAGATGGGGCTCCGACAGCGCCTCGAGACGCTTGCTCCCGGCCGCGGTGAGCTGCAGCCGGACGACGCGGTGGTCCTCGGGATCGCGCACCCGCTTGACCAGCTCGGCCGCCACGGCCCGGTCCACCAGCCCGACGGCGCTGTGGTGGCGGAGCAGGAGGTAGTCGGCCACCTCGCCGACGGTCGGGCCGCGGCGGTCCGGATGTCCCCGGATGGCCAGCAGCAGCTGGTGCTGCGCCGGCGTCAGCCCGGCGGCTTCCGCCTGCTGCTCGCTCCAGCGGAGGAAGCGGCGCAGCCCGGTCCGCAGCGCCAGCAGGTCCTCGTAGTCGGCATCCCGCAAAACCATCGTCTTACGATAGCATCGTATCACGATGGATAGTGCCGACGCCGGGGAAGCCGCTGCCGGGCCCGGGGCGAACTGACCGTGGAGCGTGCCATCGTGGGCTTCGACCAGGACGAGGCGGGGGACTGGGTGGCCCTGTTGGCCTGTGGCCACCGTCAGCACGTGCGGCACCAGCCGCCCTGGCGTGAGCGTCCCTGGGTGCTCACCGAGGAGGGGAGGGCGGAACGCCTCGGCGCACCGCTCGAGTGCCGGGCCTGCGACGAAGAGGCCGCCGAGAGGAACCGGAGGGCGGCGATCCCGCCTGCTGGGCCAACCAGGTGTGCCCGGACTGCGGGGCGCTGGACGGCCATACTCCGGACTGCCCGAATCGGACGTCGTCGGGCACCCCAGCCCGACCCGACGCACCAGGTCCCGGCCAATAGGCTGCAATCACGTACTTCTACGGTCATGGCTCCTGGCTCTTCTTGGTCGTCTTCTTCGCCTTCTTCGCGATGCGGGCCTTCTCGTCGCGTCGTCGCCGGCCTGGCCAACGGAGGTCCTTCGGGCCGACGAGCGCCTCGACCTCCACCACCACGCAACCGTCTGATCTCGACGGCGAGCCTTCCGGCAGGGTCCCCTTCACCGGGATCGCCCCCGGTTGGCTGATCGACCCGTCGGGCCGGCACGAGAAGCGCTACTGGTCGGGATCCGAATGGACCGAGCACGTCACGGACGGCGGTGTCCCGGGCATCGACCCGCCTCCGGGCAGCGGCCAGAAGGCGTCCTAGGCAACCCTCGACGCAGGCCCGAGGGAACCAGTCCCATGCGACAATGCCCCGGTATGGAAATGCGTTGCGCGGACTGCGGGTGCGTCGTCGACCGAGGAGAGGTCGTCGAGCGTTGCGGCGAGCCTGACTGCTGCTGCGCCCACCTCCCCCAACGAGCGACGTGACCCAGCCCAACCTTGACGCCGTTGTGGAGCTGGTCGATGCCATTCATGGTGGCGACATCGAATCCGTCCGCCGTCTGATCGCCGCCTTCCCTGAGCTTGTCAACGGGCCCCTCGGCGGACCGTCAGAGACTCGCAGCGCTCTGCACATCGTCGCAGACTGGCCGGGCTATTTCCCCAACGGTCCCGAGATCGCCCGGATGCTCCTGGCGGCGGGAGCGGACCCGAACTACCGAGATCCCGAGCCAGGTTCCGAGACGCCACTGCATTGGGCAGCGAGCAGCGACGACGCTGACGTCGCCAGCGAGCTCATCGATGGCGGGGCCGACATTGAGATGTCCGGATGGCTCCATAGGGACTCCGCTGGACAACGCCATCGGCTACGCGTGCTGGAATGTCGCCCGCCTCCTCGTGACCCGCGGGGTCAAGATCGACAAGCTCTGGCATGCCGCTGCTCTCGGGTTGTTGACCCGCTTGGCGGAGCTGGCAGAGGACGAGCCTGAGAGCGCGGAGACTCTCGAAGGCGTTCTGGCACGCTTGCGGTGCGGGCCAACGACGGGCGGCTGAGTACCTTCTTCTTCGAGGGGCCGATCTCAACTGGGTTCCCGACTACGCAGAGGGGACTCCTCTGGACGCGGCGAGCGGACTGGGGACTCGTCAGGAAAATGTCATCACCTGGCTCCGCGAGAAAGGCGCACGCTCGGCCGAATCGGACTAGGACACCCACGTCGCACGACCAACTTGCGGGCCTGGCCCTCGACCAGCTCTGACGGACAGGGCACCCACCCGGCGGCGGCGTGAGGCACGGTCTGCAGTCCCGATCAGATCGGTCGCGTCGCCCCGACATACAGCAAGCTCCCAAAGGACGAACCCAGGGTCGCGGGAAAGGGCTCGGCGCGGACGTCGGCACCTGTGTGCGGGCGCGTCGACCATGACGTTCTGCCCGCTGACCACACCCACGTAGAGGCCGACGTGGTCAATGGAATCCGGACCGCCGCCGAAGAACACCAGGTCGCCCGGCACCAGGACGGCCCCGGGAGCCAATTTCGGCGTGGCGTCGTACTGGTCCTGGGCCACCCGGGGGAGTGAGACACCTGCCACGGCGTAGGCGGCCTGTACGAGTCCCGAACAGTCGAAGCCGACACCCGGCGTCTCGCCGCCCCACACGTAGGGCGTGCCGATCTGCGAGAGCGCCCACGACACCGCCACGCGCACCCGCACTGTCACTCGACCCCGTGTCGGCAACCGTGGCGGCGGAAGACGCCGGCGTAGGTCTGGGCCAATGCCAGTACTTCGGCAACGTAACTGGCCGAGTGGTTGTAGTCGTAGACGGCGCCGGACAGGTCGGCCCCGCCCGCCGCCGCCGTTGGCGCACAGCAGCCGGGCCGCGGCGTAGACGGCGTCCGTCGGGTCGTAGGGCTCGGTGGTGCTCGCCCCACCCGGAGGCACCGGCTCGTCGTAGTCGCGCGAACGTCGTCGGTTCGAACTGCATCGGTCCTTCGGCGCCGGCCGAATTGGCGCCGCTGTGGACACCCGGGAGGTTCGACTGGCCGTTGTCCGACTCGACGGTGCCGATGGCAGCCAGGATCGTCCAGGGCAACCCCGGGCAGGTGGCGGCCGCCTGCTCGTAGAGCGCCAGCATGGCCGGCGGGATCTTCGCCGTCGCCGCCGAGGAGGCCGCCGGCGCTCCGCTGCCGACGCCCAACAGCGAGGCGGCCGATGCCAGAATGGCCGTCCCGACCACCACGACGGCTAGCCCGACCGCCAGCCCGGCGGCGAGCAGGCCCTTCATCGGGTACTCCCGCGCCAGACGTCGACCGTAGAACCCACGCCGGGGAACGGTCGCCATCGCCTCCTGTCAGTGCGCTGCTACCTCGGCCGGCGGTCGTGCCTCTGGCCCACCCCACACCGACGCCGGTCCGGTCCTTCCGGGCGTTACACATCCCCATGAGGGCCTCCAGGGCGCATGCTGGCCGGCCGCTGAGCGGCCGACCAATCACCTGTCACTCCGAACACGGTTCGGAGGAACTCAACCTGCGCTGCCACGACGTCTACGACAACTCGAGGCTTTACCGAGTGGAAACCGTCACGGGACTCTTTGCGGCACCGCTCGACTATCCCACCGTCGCGTCGAACAGGGGCAGCTGCCAGTCTGTGGTGCGTTTCCCACGCCCCCAAGATCGAAGGCGGTGGTAGCACTATCGAGGAATGATGGGTATCACCCTTGAGCGCTTCCTGCACTGTCCGTACGCTCGAACGAGAGCGAACGTAGGAGGTGCTCAATGCCAACCGAATCGTCGGTTAACAAATATGAACGCGTAGTCGGAGGTCGGAACTTGATCATCCTGGCCGCCACAGAAGTTGTTCTCTTTGTAATCGCCAATATTGCGTACGGGGCAGGTAACCAACACGGGCTTCGCAACGGCGTGTCCAATGTGGTGTGGGTTCTCTTCTTGGTTGGCTTCTTGCTGCTGATCGTCATGGGGATCGCCTTCTTGGCTCAGGTCATCATCCGGCGGCGCGTAAAAGCGCAGGCCTAAAGGGTTGCGGCGTGAACCGGGCATGAAAGCCCTCATGTCTTGCCTGCGAACCCACGGAACGGTGGCCCGGTCCCGGCGTACGGGGGCACCCTTGCCGGGTTGGATTCCATAGGATCGCCGTGCGTCAAGACCCGACAGTCGTGAACACAAGGACCGAGGGACAGCCCTTGAACCCAGACAGATCTGCCCAACTGCTGCGGCTACTGAAGTCGCACTTCAACGACCCCGAAGCGACGTTTTCGTCACGGCCGAAGCGACTCAGCGGCGGGGTCTTCTCGGAAGTGTACGGATTCAGTCTGAGTAGCGAGGGGTGCCGTCGGCCAATGGTCTTGCGCCTCTATGCCGCAGGCACCGACCCCATTCAGCCCAGGCTCGAACAGGCCATCCAAGACGGCCTCGCCGATGCGCATTTTCCGGCGCCACGCGTGATCTTGGCGGACAGCGATCCGGATCGGCTCGGCAGCATGTTTGTGGTGATGGAACGCCTTCCCGGTCGCGGATTTCTGCGTGGCGTTCGCCCGGACCAGTTCGTTCCCGACTTCCCCAAACTCTGCCTGCGATGGCCAAAGGTTCTCTTGGAAGTCGCAGAACGACTTCACCAGGTCGATCCTGCGCCGGTACTTGCCGCAGCAGCGAGGGGTGGGATCCAAACGCCACAGCTCACGGTGCGTAGGCACATCGAGTTCGTCACCGCCAACTTCGAAGCGTTCGGTGGCCATCGTACAAAGGATGCTTTGGCCTGGTTGAGCAGCAACGAACCAACCCCCGTCGACATTCCGTCGATCATCCACGGTGACTTGTGGCCCGCCAATGTCTTGATGCAAGGGGGTCATCTCACCGGCCTGGTCGACTGGACGATGGCGGGAATTGGTGACCCAGCACTCGATCTGGGCTACGCGTGCGCGGGTCTGGCGATGATGCCGGCCCCGCTGCCTCCGCCACCACCGATACGTCAGGGAATCCACGCGGCAGGCAAGAACCTGGCACGGCGAATCAGAGAGCAATACTGCGAAAGAACCCAAACGACCGCGGAGCGCATCGAATTCTACGAAGCTCTGCGCTGCCTTGTAGAACTCTCCGCGGTCCTTCCGTATCGTCACCGCTCGAAAGGCACCAGCGCGGCAGCGCAAAGGCCGCCGTGGGACAAGGGAGTAAGAGCCCTCGTTGGGCACTTTGAGAAGATGACCGGTGTGCCCATTGCAATCGAATGAGCCCCGTACGAGTCGCACCGTCCCCGCGTCAGGGGGCAGGCAGGGCCCAGACCTAGTCTCTGGCCATGCGGGGTAGTTCGAGGCGTCTGCTGCTGGGTTCAGCCGCCTCTGTTGTGACGCTTCTCTGCGGATGTTCGGGACCGTCAGAGTCGGCAGCATCTCCACACTTTTGCCAACCAGTAAAGCGGCTGATCGGGACCGATGCCGTTGAGGCGGTTCGGGCCTCCCACGGGCCGACCTCGGCTGTGCCCTTCATCGGTGCGACTTTTCAACTCGAACGAGACATCAAAGCCTCGCTCTCACACGCGCCAACGGCTCAGCTACGACGAGAGCTTGTGAGGTATCAACAAAGCATTACCGGGGTGGGGAGTTCTGAGGCAGTCCTGAGCGCGATGAATCGTTTCGACCGGGTGGCCGGGACCCAGTTGAGTAGTTGTGGAGTGGTTTCCATTCACGGCTAGATCAGGTGGATGCACACCGATCCGGCAAAGTGGGGCGGTCTGGTTGCCGATGGGGAATCGTGCCAGCGGAGGATTCGGGTGCATGAAAATCGTATGGAGCCGGATTGGTGGCGGAACGTCAGTTGAAGCCCCGAGGTCGGGGGTGCATCATGGACCCAGATGGAGACTCGCTCTCACCACACCTGGAGGCCACACAGGCCAGTCAATGCCAGCCCCGAGCAGAAGGACCTGGGGTGGAAGGCGGTCAACGCCGCTTCGGTGGCCGTCGCCGCTCTCGTGACCCAGCGCCTGCTCACCATGGCCTGGCGCCTGGTGCGCCACGAGCCGCCTCCGAGCGGACCAGGGGACCGCAAAGCGACCTGGGGCGCCGCCCTCACCTGGGCTACCTCCCTCGCCGTGGGAATCGCCGTCTCCCGAGTGGTGGCCGTGCGCCTATCCGGCAAGGCCTGGGAGGCCGCCGTGCACGAGCCGCCCCCAGAAGCGCATCCCTAGGCTCCAGGTTCTGCAGCACCGCACCATTCGGACCTTCACCCTGTCCCCGATGTGCCGAAGGGTTCGAAGGGTGTGCCCAGGTCCGGCGAACGGGGGCAGGGACGACTGCGGTGTGATGTCCGCCGTGTTTGGCATAGCGCCATATCCAAATCCACGAATTCAAGAGAGGGGTCGGATTGCCCTTCAGTTTGCGTGCCGTAGCCCGGAAAAGACACCTAGATCGCGAGAGATCGAGCCAACCACAACGTCTGCGGCCTGGAAGCGAGCGTTTGCCACGGACCGGTAGTCGCCCGAGATGATCCATCGCCCACCGCTTATCAGTTCGGCGTGTCTCTCTGTCCACTGCTCTTCCGTGGGAATGGTGGATCGTCGCCAGTAGTGGTCATCGAGATCGATGACTGGCAGGCCCAAGGTGGACCCGAGCCCTTGCGGCGAGGGTTGTTTTCCCCGAGGCCACGGGCCCAACAATCGCTATACGGTCCACCGCTAAAGCATGCCCGATGGGTGCTGCACTCCTGGCGGTCGGGGCTCGCGTATGTCGTCCAGCTTCGACCTGGTATGCCGCAGCTCTTCAGAGCTATCGTTGGAGCGGGTCGTTACTGGCGTCTGGGTGGAGCACCACCGGGGATCGACCCGCCGGCAATGCGCCGGAGAGAGCCGTGCGCCTGGGCGAATACTTAGTGTCGTCCGAAGGAGCGCGTGATGTCCGATCCAGCTGTTGCTATTGCCTATCGATCGGCGATGGAGGTGATCTCTGCCGCCGAACCAGATGTGGCCGAGGCCATCGTCGGTGAGCTGGAGTCCCAACGTCGCCAGCTGAAGCTCATCGCTTCGGAGAACTACGCCTCACCGGCCGTGCTGCTGGCCATGGGTAACTGGCTGTCCGACAAGTACGCCGAGGGCATCCCCGGCCATCGCTTCTATGCCGGATGCGAGATGGTCGACCGGATCGAGACGTTGGCTTCCGACCACGCCAAAGCTCTTTTCGGCGCCGAGCACGCCTACGTCCAACCTCATTCGGGGATCGACGCCAACCTGGTGGCCTACTGGGCCATCCTCGCCCACCGCGTCGAGCAGCCTTTCCTCGACGAGGCCGGAGTGGGTCACGTGAACGACCTCGACCCCGTGCGCTGGGACGAGCTGCGTGACAAGCTCCACTCCCAGCGCATGATGGGCATGGCTCTCGATGCCGGTGGGCACCTCACCCATGGGTTCCGACCCAATATCTCCGGAAAGCTCTTCGACCAGGCCAGCTACGGGGTCGATCCCACCTCCGGACTCCTCGACTACGGCGCCATCGCCGCTCAGGTCAGGGAGTTCCGTCCTCTGGTGCTCGTGGCGGGGTACTCGGCCTACCCCCGGAACCCCAATTTCGCCATCCTGGCCGAGATCGCCCACGACGTCGGGGCTACCTTCATGGTCGACATGGCCCACTTCGCCGGGCTGGTGGCCGGGAAGGTGCTGGTCGGTGACCTCGATCCGGTCCCCCATGCCGATGTCGTGACCTCCACCACCCACAAGTCACTGCGCGGACCTCGAGGTGGGCTGGTGTTGTGCACCGAGGAATACGCACCCTACGTAGACAAAGGCTGCCCGATGGTCCTCGGCGGCCCGCTGCCCCACGTGATGGCGGCCAAGGCCGTTGCTCTGTCCGAGGCTCGCCAGCCCTCATTCGCCACCTATGCGACCCAGATCGTGGACAACGCCCGCGCCCTCGCCGACGGGCTGCTTGCGCAGAGGAGCACATCTCATCACCGGAGGAACGGACAACCACCTTGTCCTCATGGACGTGGCCTCCAGCTTCGGCCTCACCGGCCGTCAGGCCGAGGCCGCTCTGCTCGATGCAGGCGTGGTCACCAATCGCAACTCAATACCGGATGACGCCAACGGTGCCTGGTACACCTCAGGCATTCGACTCGGCACACCGGCGCTGACCACACTCGGATTCAGTCCAGACGAGCTCGACGAGGTCGCCGACGTCATCGTCACTGCACTACGAGCCACGACACCCGCGACCTCTACAGCCAAAGCGAAGTACGAGATCGATGCTCGGGTCGCCCAGGCCTGTCGAAGCCGGTGCGCCGATCTGCTCGCCCACCATCGCCTCTATCCAGAGATCGAGCTGTGAAGCCCACGCGGTACGGGGTCGTACGAATTGTCCTTACGCAGTGGGATCCGCTTACGGACCGTCTTCAAGGTCTTGCAGGTCCCCAAATGTCCGGCGGCCCGTACTCCAGGACTGTCCCCGAAGTGCCGCAGGGTGGCACCCAGTCCCGGCGTACTGGGGCAGTACCAGCGGGCCGATAGCTTTGCCCGGTGAGCGAAGAAGAGACGTACCCACTTCCCAGCGATCCGGACCTGGCCCAAGTGGCGAGGGCGCTCAGCTTCACTGGTCATTGGGCGTGGATCGTCGATTCGCAATGGCAGCTCGTTTTCGCAACTGACGAGATCCGCCGGACGTTCGGAGGGGGCGAACTGGCGCCGATGCCTGTCGGTCAGACCCATATGTTCGGGCCGGAGTGGTTCGCCGCCAGCAGAAAGTGGATGTTTGGCGCGAACACCGACGAGATCAACCGGATGTTCTTCGCCCGGATGGGAGGACTGGCCCTAAACGACATGGCCGGCGGGCGGGAGGAGCTTCGAGATCTCGTCGACCCAGTTCTTCACGATCTCATCGACACCCTTGAGCCAGTGGACGCCCCCGCTCTTGCCCGCCTTTCGGAAGGCACCGGTCTCGACGCCTCGGACCCGTTGGATATCAGCCTCCTCGCGCTTCGCATTCGCGACAACACTGGTCGGTTGGCCGGGACGGCCGTAATCGCCAAGCCGTCGGCCGGTATGCACTCGATCTCGATGATGGTGGCGCACAGCGATGCACAGCACCTCAATCAGATTCAGGTCGTGGCGAAAGCGGCTCGGCGACCGGCTGCGGTCCTGTTTGCCGATCTGGAAGGTTCCTCGCCGCTGGCCAAACGACTCTCCACCGCCGATTACTTCACGCTGACTCGCCGCCTCGTCACCGCCGCCGACCAATGCGTCGTTGAGGCCGGCGGACTGGTCGGGCGACATGTGGGCGATGGCGTGGTGGCCTTCTTCCTAGCCGAAAGCCTTGGGTCCGAATCCGCAGCCGCTCGGGCGTGCATTGCCGCGGCCAGGAAGCTCAGGAGCGCGGCGGCCGACGTAGCGACTCGATGCGGTCTCGAAGCAGAGGATGTGGTGATCCGATTCGGTCTGCACTGGGGATCCACCTTGTATGTCGGGGCGATCACCACCGGTGCCCGTTCCGAGGTCACTGCCCTAGGTGACGAGGTCAACGAAGGTGCTCGGATAGAGGCCTGCGCTTCGGGAGGCAGGGCACTCGCATCAAAGGACCTCATTGAACGACTCATCCGCGATGATGCAAGTGCATTGGAGTTGGACCCGGACCACATGGTCTACACAGCGCTCGCCGACCTTCCGACCGCCACCGAGAAGGCCCGCCGAGACGCTCCCGCCATCGCAGTCAGTGACGTTTAAGCGTCGCTTGACGGCTCCGCAAGGTTACGTCTCCTACTTTCGTTGCATCGATGAGCGCCATTCGACTATCGATCTTGAACTGTGACCGATTGAGCTGTCACTCTCCCGGCGATACGGGGCAGTTGGCGGGACCACCTCGAACATAGGCTGGCTGCCATGGGTGAGGATTCAGCGGACCCGCAGTGGTACGCCGTCAGGTGTTTGTTTCAACTGCCCGCCGACGACGGCTTTGCCTATGAGGAGCGCATCACATTGTGGCGAGCTACTTCGGCCGAGGATGCTGTTGAACAGGCTGAAATCGAAGCCTTCACATATATGGACGGGATGGACTTCAAGTACGTGAAGCTCGCCCAGTCCTTCCACCTGTTCGATCCCCCAGATCACGGCAAGGAGGTGTTCTCCTCGATCCGTGAAAGCGAGCTCCACCAGATCACTACCTCAGCGCTTTCTTCAACACGGGACATGAGCTTCAAGGCAACATCAAGTCGGACGATTAGCGGCGGTGCAGTTCCGGCGAACCGGGGACCCACTCAGAAGTCATCGGTCGGGCCACCGCCTCTCGGTCGGCAAATGAGCAAGCTTCGCGACGCCCTGAGAAAGCTGGGCCTAGTACTCGAAGGCGATTCGATGGGGCGATGCAGGTATTTGTCAAAAAGAGAACCAACAGGTCAGGAGGGGCATCGTGATCGGTTCCGTGCTCCTGTTGAACGCTGACCTCCGGGCCAACGCGGCGCCACCCCAATCGTCGGTAGAAAGGCAGACGGATCTCACGGCTGAACAGCAGAGCAAAGGGTCTTCCGGTCATCTTCATACGATCGGTCGTCTCTTTGGACCAGACAAGCGCCGATGCCTTGTCCTCGCAGTGAGGGGTGAACCATGACACTGCCAAGGCCAACTCCCGGCATGCGAACGCCATCCGCCTCCACATCGATGTCAGGAGATATCCAGCATCAGCAGCGTCGTCCGGCCTCCGAGAAGCACACGTGATGGTCTTTTGGCGCCCACGAGATAGCCAAACGATTTGTTCCGTACGGGTCCGACAGTCCATCTGAGAGCAGTGCTGCATCCGCGGCGGAAAAGGTCGAGGGTTCGGTGATCTCGATCGAGAAAGAACGAGAGTACCAAGGTTGTTTCTTACGGGCCTGTGCTGACTGTCATACGAGAGGGCTCCCTCGTCACGGCTGACCACGGGCCACAAGCGCTCGCTCCCGGCGAACGGGGGCACCTTGAACCCAGCCCTGCAAAGGCGACTCGAGGTTGGGAGAGACCCGTTCAAAGCGTACGGTTCAATGCATGAATAGCGATTATTCGCCCCTCGAACGGCAAGTGGTCTACTGCCCAGACGGAGCTGCCCTCGTGGCCTGGACCGTAGGACCGATCGATGGTGCCCCCATCATCTTGGCATCCGGTGGCGGAGCGGATCACCGAAGTCTGGCGGTCGAGTGGTTCCTGAGCTGTGCAAATCTGACGCTGAACGAGCACTCTTGGGCGCCCCATGGCCGATCTCTGGCAGAGCGATGCCGGGTTGTCGTCTTCGATCAGCGTGGCACCGGCGAATCGGTCAACGTGGCGCCGGCTGACTCGGCACGTTTGCTAGGCGAAGACTCTCGATTGCCGTGTGCGGTTCGGTCCGGAGTGCTCCATGGTGCGTGGTGGGCCATTCCATGGGGTGGAATGGCTGCATTACATGTGCGGTACTTGACCATCCTGAATCCGTGAGTGCTCTCGGACTGATTTCGACGAGTGCCGGTGGGATCGGGACTCACATGGCCCAGTGCGGCGTATTCCTCGACAAGGCAGGCTTACGCGGCTACGACTACAGGACGATTGAAGGCGACGGGATGACCTCGAGCTGGCGGTATCAGCTCGCTTCAGTGCCGAGCGTCGTTCGCTATATGACGCCGTTGCCAATGAGGCATTGGCCCGAGACCGAGGGCGGTGGGTCGAGAAGATCGTGGGGGCCCGAGTGTTCATGTAAGGTCACGACGTGAGCGACCGCTTGGGCGACATATCGGTACCAACCGTCATCATCTGTGGAATCGATGACCATGTCCATCCACTGCCGAACTCATCGTTTCTGGCCGACCGCATCCCGGCCTCTTCACTTTGTCCGACTGGAGGGGGTGGGCCATCTCGTGAACGTGGAGGCACCGGTGCTGCTCATCGATGAATTTGGTTCGGATGACCGGTTCGGCAGGAGCGCGCAGTTCCGGCGTACGGGGGAACCCGTGACGATCGGGAGGGAGGTTGGGATCTAGTCTGCAAGACATGGGCCGGTCTGAGTGGTCTTATGAGCTATCGGAGACTGTCAATGCGAACCCAGAAGCCGTCATGGCCTGGTGGTTCGATTCCGATCGGGCGGAGGACCTCCTGCGGTTTGTGGAGAAGATTGGAGCGATCGAGAGCATCGTTCTCAGAGAAGATCGAGAATGGGGCTCGTCTTCGGACATATCGATGGAGGGATCGTCGAGGTTGGTCATATAGCCACCGAGATGAAGTGCATCTCGATGGGACCGGAATGGCGAGACCAAAGGATGATCATTTCGAGGCGCCCGGTGGCGACGTCGTGGAGGTACAGCTCGCCCAAGGGTAAGGAGATGACGAAGGTACTGCATCGGCAGTGTTCGACTTCGTTTCTGCTAGATCGAGGTCCATACCAAAGTCACCGCTATCCAGACAGCATTTCATAAGGCGGGATATTGCCATGGCGCATAAAGAATGGAGAATGCTGACCGGGGTAACACGGCGGCCGCGTTAGGGGACCTGGATCGATTGCTGTCTGAAAATGGCAAGGCTGAGTGTCTGATTCTGAAACTTCTTTGCGATTCAATATTGATCCCGGAACATGGAATGTGAACCGGAGCCCGGCGATAGGGGTAGGCGCGAACTCCGATTGGTCCGTGTTGTAGCTTGCCGATCTGGGATGGTTTAGTCGCCGCTTGGAGCGTTATCTGGCTGGCCAGAGGTAGCAAGTGCAGGTATGGGGTTCGCAGGCAAACGGGCGGCCGAGAAACGAGTGCCTCCCAGATGAGCAACTGCAGATATCCAGCGAGTGATCACAGACTCGTTCCTCGGGTAGTCCGCGTGTAGAAGCGCTGCAGCCTGCTGCGAGATCCGACGCAGCGGGAGGCGGTCAATGTCAAGCAAACGGAGCTGGACAAGCATGGAGCCCTTGATCCCAGAGAGATGCGCTCAAATCGCCATATTTTCTCGTTTTCAAATCCGACGCATCGGCCACATGCGGTAGTTCGACCCGTGAACCGACCCGTAGGAGCGAGTCCCGGGAAGGATCGCATCCATGACGATGTCGTGGGTGGGTAGCCGCCACGATGAACTCGTCGATGACCGTGTCCTCCGTCAGAATCGCCGTTCGGGGAGAATCCGCTCCTGACCGAGAGATTGGAAGGCCATTTTCCCCGATGAAGCTGGTCTCTGTAAAAGTTGTGCAGCGCTTCTTTGCTCTTCGGCCACCAGGTGACTACCGGCACATGCGTGAGGCTGGCGAGCATCAGTCGATGGTCGTTCATCGCCTTGTCTTGGGCATCTCGCAAACTCGGGCTCCTTGCAGACATGCTGAATGTCGAAGACTTGCCCCCAGATCAAATTCCGCATCTGCCTCTTCATCGCTGTCCTCCAAATCGCAATGCCCAAGTCCTTCACCCTGAACCGTCTTGTCCCGACCATACTCCTGTGGTTTATACTCTTTCGGTCTGACCTCATCACCGAGTTCGCTCTGATTCTGCGCGTGCGGGCCAAGCAGATAGGGTCCCGTCCCCAAGCGTACGGGGGCAGGTCGAAATCGGGAATCTGTCTTACCTACAATGAGTAGGTTGGCGGGGAGGGAATCGGGAGGCGTCGATGCCGGGGTCAAGGTCTTGAACGGTATATATGCAGGAGGGCTGACCGCATGGGTCGCAGGTATTCCAACGCGGGTGTGGGGTTCGGGGGCACGCCGGCGGGCCGCGCCTTTCAGAAGTTCGGCCGGGACCGGCCACTGCTGGGATCCATTTGTCAAAGCCTGTTTTGTCGTCGCCCTCGGCGCCGGGTTTTTCTCTCTCGGCCACAAGGGTCGGAACGAACTCACCATCGTTCTGGCGTCCTTAGCCGCCGGAGTTCTGATGTTTCTGTGGCTGTTTCCGTACAACATTCGACATTGGACCAGAGACAGAAACCGCAATGCAGAGCCCTCTGCGCCGTCGAATCGACTGATCCAAGGCGATTTGACTAACTCCTTCCCGGCAGCGTACGGGGGCAGGGACTACCACTCAATCTGGACCTAATCTTGCGGGGTGCCTTCGCGGGAGGACTGCTATCCAGATAGAACCATCCCACCTTTTCAGGTGGCGCACTCGCTGTAGCGTTTCGCGGCGTGGCCAAGCGCTCGAGCAACTGCCCAGGGTGTTCTGGCGGAGCGAGCGATCTTGACCGAAATGGGCGTCCTGTCAGATGAGCCGGCCCATACGATGCTGAGCCGACCGTGGACAACATTCGCCTGGGCGGTGGTCCACTGGCCACTCGCGAAGAGGCCCTATGCGGTAGCCAGAGCGGGCCTCGCGGCGCGGAGTGCTGTGGTACGACGGTCAGGTCACGGCCGCCCTGGATGATGGTGTCGAGCAGATCGCAATGATCGGAGCGGGCTACGACAGCCGAGCATGGCGGCTCGCTCGCAATGGTGCGAACTTCTACGAATTGGATTCTCCGCCAACCCAATACGACAAGATTCGTCGTGCTCCAGATTGTGGCCCAACGTATGTGGAATGCGATCTTTGGACACAGAACGCTGCGGACGAGCTTCGTAATCGCGGACTCGACATGTCACGCCCGGTGTTGTTTGTTCTCGAGGGGCTCAGCATGTATCTCAGTGAGGATGTGGTGCGGCGCCAGCTTGGTCAGTTGGAGGCATCGAGCGCGGCAGGCAGCCGGCTAGCCATCGACTTCTACCCGCCACCCGGTGCGGGGACATCGCTGGACCGCCGCCAGATGGCATACCAGCGACTCGGGCGCGCTGGTAGCGGTGAAGGCCTCAGGCTGGTAGTCGAGGGATCCAAAGCGGTCAACCTCGTGGAGGAAGCCGGATGGCAAGTCGCCGAGATCACCGACATGAGAGCGGCTGCGAAGGCACTTGTTGCAAGCGACGCAGGTCTTCCGATCAACTCAATCAACAGTCACAAAACCTTATTGGCGGCTCGACGGTAGGAAAGACTGCCTATCAGCAGCCGGGCGGTATTCCCATGGTGCCGTATAGCCACGCCCACATCCGGCGTTAGGGGATACGTCTGGACAACCCCTTTATTGGGGAGAGCGGGACAGCCACGGATGAGGGTTGTCGAGCCGAGCCTGCGGGTTTGCTCTTGCAAGCGCGGCCCATAGCTCGTCACAGGTGGCAGGAGGCGGTTTGAAGCGCATTTTTCCAGAACTGGCCCTCACAACCATGGGGATGAGGCGGTTGGCGTTGAAGCCTGCGAGCGTCGTCACACCCACCAGATTCCCCGGCTCAACCACCAGACTGCGCGTTCTGCTACTGAAAGTGGCGCATCCCTTTGCGTCGATTTCAACGTGGCGTGCCGGTGTAAAGGTGACCCAGACGCACATACCAACGAAATAGGCGCCTCAGCAGACCAACAAAGACGACCGCCGCTCGGTGTCCAACAAGTGCGACGACGATCAAGATCACTCCGACGACCCCCAACCCGACTGCGTAGAGATCGCCACCTGTTGGGAACAGCGAGTCCCACCGCTGAGTCCGACCTACGGGTCCGTTCGCTCCGCCCGCGCCCACGACAGCAGGCTACGCCAGCGTCCCACCCACCCGGCGTACTGGGCTACCAGAGCACCGCCAGGCGGCACTCGGCGAGACATGGTCCAGTCCTCGAAGGACTACGCCGGAGAACCACCTCTGGCTTGCTTGTACACCTCCCACATACGGTCTTGCTCGGCCGCCGACATGTGGGGATCTGACGCCTTCCAAGCGACGACATCACGGAGAACTGGCCTGATTGCATCGATTTCAACCGATGCAAGGAAGCTCTTCACGAGGACAGAGCGAGCGCGACGGACGATCATCGCCATGAATCGACTGGAGGGTACCTCGCCCGCTGCCATGAGGACCCAAGCGAGCGCCTCGTCGACGACGGCATCACCGCGACAGGCGCGGGCCCAGTCAATGACGACCGGACCGCGTGGACCGATCATCACGTTGAGTGGATGGAGATCGAGGTGGAGGAGACTGACCCCGTGGCCGACCGGTGCCTCGGCCAACCAGTCCGGGGCCGTCAGGTCGTGAAGCTGGCGATGGAGACCAGCCAGAGTCCGTCCTAGTTGACGAATGGTCCACGGGCGCTTCTCCATCATCGCGACCATGTCAGGCCCCTCTATGCGCTCGATAACCATGTCGAGACCATCTGGGCTGATTTCATCAACCGCAGGCACGGGGAATCCCTGAGTTCGGACATAGTCCATGATTCGAGCCTCTTGTTTCATCGAGCGCCCCTCACGTGAGCGCCGAAGCACGAGTCCAGGTCCGTACTCGAATATGTCCGAGTCTCGGCCCGAGGCCAACAAGGGTCCGGGGTCCATCACGTCGGTCAGGGTAGTTCTGGCATAAGGGCGAGTGCTTAGCCCATGAGTGCCAGAGAGTGGCACCCAGTACCGGCGTTAGGGGCACCCTCGGAACCGCTCTGTATCCGTATCAACGTTGTTCAGATTGCATCAACTGCAAGCAGCTTCCAAGTACCAGGAACCCCTTTGAGCTCGTGTTCGCCTCGGTCGACGAAGTCGATGACCGAACCGGCGACGAGGTCTGCAACCGTTCGCGACACCAGCACCTCGCTGGCGCGGGCAGCGGCTGCAACTCTTGCCCCGATGTGTACGGCTATACCGCCGATGTCGTCGCCGCGGGCTTCGAGCTCGCCGGTGTGGAGTCCAGCGCGAATCTCTATTCCTATGTCTAAGGCATGATCACGGATGGCGAGGGCGCACTCAATGGCCCGGCTAGGGCCGTCGAAGATGGCCAGAAAGCCGTCGCCGGTCGTCTTGACCTCCCGGCCTCGACAACGTTCCAGGTCGGCTCGGATCATTGCGTCGTGTGCGTCGAGAACCTCGTGCCAACCGCGGTCACCGATCGCGCTTGCCAGTCGAGTGGACTCGACGATGTCGGTGAACAGCACGGTGGCCAAAAACCGATCACCCGTCGGCGAGGGCCTGACCCCGGTCAGGAACTCCTGAACAATGGCGACGACGAGATCTGGGTCCTGAGTCTGAGGCGGGAGGTCGGTGCCGGGGATGTCAACGAATCTCGCGTTCGGAAAACGCTCAGCCAACTGGCGCACCATCTCAACGGTCGGCTCCCGACGGTCGCGTCTGTGGACGACGAGGGTCGGAACATGAACTGAAGGCAGCACGAAATCGGTGTTGACACACCAGGTTGCACGCGTCTGAGCGGCGATAGCGCGGGGAGTGGCAGTCGCCCGCATGATTTTCGCGAACCACTCACTCTGGATCGGGTCATCAACGACGCTTGGCGCGATCACATCGACCCAATCGAGGGTTCCCCAGGCTTGCTCTTGCACCTCGGCGATGAAGTCGATGTCCTGGGGAGATATCGAGGTCCCCAAGGCGTTGAACAACACCAACGCGCTCACCCGCTCTGGATGGCTCGCGGCGAAGGTGACGGCCATGGGCCCCCCGTCCGCCACAGCCATGAGTGCCGCTGATCGCGAATCCGTTGCGTCGAGCACGACTTCGAGGTCAAGCGCCCATTCCTCCCAGGTCGGGACCCGATCGGTTGGGAGACGGTCAGAGGCTCCCACGCCGCGCCGGTCAAAGATGATCAGGCGAGCAAATGAAGCCAACCGTTCAAGAAATCGGGCACCTGGCGGGTGCTCCCAACGCACGTCCACATGGCTCAAAGAACCAGTCAAATACACGAGATCGGTGGTCCCCTCGCCGACGACCTGGTACGCAATCTGACTCCCATCGGCGGCAGTCGCATACATTGTTCTCGGGCGAGCAATCACGCAGCCATTCTGCCCAAGAGACGGCGGCCACGCTCGTGCCCAGCAACACGCCAAGACGGCCTCTGGGCCATACGAGCCGGAAATTGCAGCGTCGAGCTCCCTGCGAACCTCGCTGGCCAACTAGCCCATAGGTGCCTGATTGAGACTTTGAGCAGACGCTACGGTTGATCCGTAGCGTTTAGAGGTCCTGACGGGCTGGCTCCCTTAAGTGCCTGCCGCCGGTCCAACCGGTTGGCTTTCTTACGAGATGCCACTCGTCTGGGCCTTGACCGCGAAGTGGCTCAAAAGAGGAGTGTGTGCACCAGATCCAAATCAGGAGTGCCCTCGCGGTTGCCCATCAACCCAAGGAGGAGGTGTTCATGTCGGTGATCATCGGGGTCGATCCCCACAAGGCGAGCCACACGGCGGTGGCTATCGGTGGCGATGAACGCGAGGTGGCCAAGGTCACGGTGCGGGCGACGTGTCACCAGACGCCCAAGTTGTTGGCCTGGGCCGAGCCGTTCGCGGAGCGCACCTGGGCTATCGAGTCGGCCGGCGGGCTCGGTTATCTGTTGGCCCAACAACTCGTCGATGCCGGCGAAGTGGTCCTCGACGTCCCACCCACCTTGGCCTCAAGGGTCCGGGTGCTCGGCACTGGGCGATCGGAGAAGAACGATCCCAACGACGCGTTCTCGGTTGCCATTGCCGCCTTGCGCTCGAGAGGTCTTCGCACGGTGGAGCGGGCCGACCACACCGAGATCATGCGACTGCTCGCCAAGCGCAATCACGATCTGGGAAGGCTGCGGGCCAAGCTCATCTGCCGGCTCCACAACGCCCTGGCCGAGCTCTCACCGGGCGGAATTGCCAAGGAACTCTACGTTTCTGATGCCAATCGGCTCCTCGAGTCCTTCGAGCCGGCCACCCCCATCGAGCACATGCGCCACCAGCTCGCCCTCGAGCTCGTCGATGACGTGGCCCGCCTCGACGAGCAGATCAAGGAGTCGCACCGTCGGATCCGCACCGCCGTGCGGGCGTCGAAGACCTCACTCACCGATCTGTTCGGTGTGGGCCCGGTCCTCGCTTGCTCGGTGATCGGTTACAGCGGTGACGTCGGTCGCTTCGCCAACCGGGACAGCTACGCCGCCTACGCGGGGATCGCTCCGGTCGAGCACTCCTCGGGCGGTCGGGTTTCCACCGACTCTCACTGCGGGGTCATCGTCGACTCAACAACGCCATCCACATGGTGGCGATCTGTCAGATCCGCCAGCCCCATTCGCAGGGTCGGGCCTATTTCGATCGCAAGGTCGCCGAGGGCAAGACCAAGCGAGAGGCCCTGCGCTCGCTCAAGCGCCACGTGAGCAACGCCCTCTATCGCCAGCTGGTCATCGACCTCGAAAAGGGGCCCGGGAGGACAGTAGGGAACGACTCATAGCCTGCGTGGTCGGCTCTGCACCCTGAAGGCCGGCTCTTCGGCGAAGTCACTCCCGGACCCACTCGAAGCCTACGCATCTGCGCCGTCTCGTGACGGGCCGATTCGTCGCGCCCGAACGGCCCCGAAATTGGGGTCTTGACTCAAAGAGGATTCGTACGGGGCGATGCCCACTGCCCGCTTACGGGGCATCTATCAAAATCGTGCGGCAGCTACGACGACACCATTATCGACGAGCACCGTCAGTCGGTCGTCTCGATGGTCGAAGGTATAGGTCCCGGTCATTCCGAGTTCTCTCATAATCTCGATCCGGGGGATAGTTGCAGCCGCTCTACGCACGTCTTCAATCGATAGGCCCACTAGCCCGTCTGTGTCCGTCGCCTCAGCGTTTTTTCCAATCCAATCCACTTGCTCAGTTTGGCCTCTTGCCGGCGACTGGGGCACTTCTTCTGGCGTTCTGGGAGCGCAGCGCTGTGAGAAAATCCGGCGGCAAACATCCACGTGATGGGCGGCACAGGCTCGAGAATAGACGGTGCCGCTGGCAATCAATGCCTCAGACCGGGTCAGGCCGGATCAGTCCTGTACTCGGTGAAATGTCCGGATCCACATTGGGGGCAATGACTCAGCGCCTCTCTCACCTCGGCGTCTGCGGTGCCAGTAGCGAGAGCCTGCTCTCCCATGAGATGAGCCGACGACTGAAGGTGCGGCGTGAGCTCGATGCCCTCGGAAAAGTGTGCGTGTCGCTCCTTGTGAGGCATGGGCCAGGTGTACCCACACCCGGAGCAGCGTCGCATCTTCGTGCCTCGGTGCCGACGCCACCAACGAATACTGGCCACGATTGAGAGAGTACCCAGGTTCAGATGAAGGTCGCCGTTCCGGCCTACGGGGTCAGTCAAGGACCACCATTGCTACGCCGGTCCTGATCCTTGAAATGAGATACTTCGGGCATGGATGGCTGGGGTGCTCCGCTCTACGGAGACCCGTGCCGCGAGTGCGGATTTTCGTGGGCTACTGGGCAAACTGGCTGGATTTCGCTGATGCACGACATGCCGGATGCCATCGAGGGACTCGTCTCGGACGCCACTGGGAAGGAGCGGCTCCCCGACCTCGGGTGGAACGTATGTGGCTACATCGCCCATATGACTGACAACACCCGGATCTGGGCCGAACGGCTTGTTGCGGTCGCACGAGGAGCGGATGCACAGGTCGTCCCTTATGACCCTGATCTCCTCGCTGAGGCGAGGCACTACGATGAGATCGCCCTCGAGGGGGCAATTTGGTCGTTCCGCATCGCGGTTTGGCACTGGCTCGCTGCCGTCGAAGAGGCGGAGCCGGCGGAAGTCGTGATGCTGCACTCAGAGCGTGGAGCCATGGAGCTTTCCGACGTCGTGGCCTCCAATGCTCATGATGCATTCCATCACCAGTGGGATCTGAAAAGGATTCTGCGCTCAGCCTGAATCGATTCGAATCCGCAGAGAACCGTCACACTCCCGGCGGCGTATGGGGACACCGGCTGCAGCCATGTGTTCGATCCTTTTGGGCGGCTTCGAGCGCCCGTCCGTTAGGTGATGCGTCCCCAGACCGATCGTTGCGCCCGAAGCGGAGGGAGGTCCTGTCAGCCCATGGACTTCGCTCCGTCGATGGTCTCGCGGATGATGTCGGCGTGACCGGCGTGCTGGGCCGTCTCGGCCACGATGTGGATGAGTGCCCGGCGGGCCGACCAATGCGCCCCGGGCTCAAACCACGGGGCCTCGGGAAGTGGGTGGGATGCATCGAGCGAAGGCAGGGTGACTATCAGCTCGTCGGTGAGTTGAGCAACGGCTTCGTAGCGAGCGACCAGGTCCGCCAGCGTCTCCTCGTCCGCCATGCGAAAGCCGGCGGCATGGGCCTCGTAGGCGGCCTCGTCGGCGGGGCCGTGCGATTCTGGACCCTCCTCGATGAAGCGGACCCAGCCCTCCTCGACGAGCGCGACGTGCTTGATGATGCCTCCCAGGCAGAGCTGGCTGGCGGTGGGGGTCAGCCGGGCCTGGGCATCCGTCAAGTCCCGAGACGGTGCGGAGCAGGAGATTCCGATGTTCCCGCAGTGCGTGCACGAGGTCGTGCCGCTCGAGGTCACGTGAGGCGTGGTGGACGTCATGAGCTGGTCCTTTCGTATGGGCTGATTTCGGCTACCACCTAAGGCCATTAGCGGCCAGTTATCTGTCCTAAATACTGCGATACTGGCCAGATGACCGCGCCCGGGCACGCGCACCCTCCGCCTGCTGTCCCTGCTCCAGTCCCGGCGCTACTGGGCGGGGGCCGAACTGGCCGCTCGCCTCGAGGTCTCGGCGCGGACGCTCCGTCGTGACATCGACCGCCTCCGAGACCTGGGCTACCCCGTCGAGGCACGTCGGGGCGTGGACGGCGGCTACCAGCTCGCGGCGGGCGCCGTGCTTCCTCCGCTCCTGCTCGACAACGACGAGGCGGTCGCCATCGGCGTAGGGCTGCACTCGGCGATCCAGGCGGGCTCGGTTGTGGGCATCGAGGAGTCCTCGCTGCGGGCGCTGAGCAAGGTGATCCAGGTCATGCCGTCACTTCGCTCCGGCGCCGAATCGACGCACTTGCCGCGATGACCGTTTCTCTTCCATGGCAGGAGTCCGCCGCCAGCGTCGATGCGGGTGTCCTGGTCTCGGTGGCCCAGGCCTGCCGGGACGGCGAGCGCCTGGAGTTCGCCTACACCGATAGCGGCGGTGCAGCGAGCACCCGCGAGGTCGACCCGCACCGGCTGGTCCTGCTGGGGAGGCGCTGGTACCTCGTCGCATGGGATCTGACCCGGTTCGACTGGCGGACCTTTCGCCTTGACCGACTGGCGGAGCCAAGGGTCACAGGGGCCCACGCCATCCCTCGCCAACTTCCTGCTGAGAACGCTGCGGAGTTCGTCCGGTCCAGTATCGGGAGCGTCCCGTCGCGGTACCAGGTGGACGTACTCATCGATGCCCCCACGGCCGTCGTCCGGGAGCGTATCGGCCCGTGGGGCATCCTCGAAGATGTCGGCTCGGTGCGGTGTCGATTGAGCATGGCCACAGATTCACTTGATTGGCCAACGCTGGTCCTGGGAAACGCTGCCGCCGAGTTCGAGGTGGTGTCCCCGTTGGAGTTGCTGGACCACCTCCGAGAACGTGCGAACCTCTTCGGACGTGCCATTGAGCGTGACGCTGGGCCTCACAACGGCGACTCTGGGAATGACTGAGCGGACAATCGCGTACCGCTCGCGCCATAACCGTCCGGGGATAGCGGATTGGCTGGCCAAGTGTGCGCCGAACTTATGGTGCGCCACAATTGAGGTATAGAACCCAGTACCACTTCAGACCGGGTAGAAGCGGTGTCGATGCCTGGGACGTCCACAGGCTGATCGCGCTGACAGCGGACTTCCCGGTCAAGGAGATCGACCTCTGCGAGATCTGGGAGGTGGACTCCGTCTATTGGTTCAACGATGGGGACGAAGTCCCAACTGTCCGCAACGTGGTCAACCACATCAGGTTGGTCAACGAGGTGGATCTCTCGCATCCCATCATCCTTGGCACGGGTCCGTCATGGATGGTACGCACCGAGACATATCCGGCGTACGGGGATAGTCGCCGACCTTGAACGATCGGGGATCTCAGGGTCTTTGCGGCTACCTTGGTGGACGCCTGGCGACAAAGGGAGAGCCACTATGGGAAGTGACGAATGCGGGCCGGTGTCGGTATCCCGACGAATCGAGGCCCCAGCGAGTGTCATCTTCAAGCTTCTGGCCGACCCAGACCGTCACACGGAGTTCGATGGCTCAGAGATGCTTCGGACGGGTGCCAGCAATGATGTGATCGTCGGCGTCGGGGACGTCTTCGTCACGAAGATGTACTTCACGGCAATGGGTGACTACGAGATGCATAACCGAATCGTGGCGTTCGAGACGGACCGGTGCATCGCTTGGGAACCTGGAAACCCCGAATACCCCAGGAACGGATCGCGTTGGAGGTTCGACCTCACTCCGGATGGCCCGAGCGCAACAGTGGTGACAGAAATCTACGACTGCACGGATGCCCCCGAGAATGTCCGTGAGGCCGTGGATAACGGCAAAGCATGGCTCCCTGCCATGGCGATGACACTGGAGCGACTCGATCAGCTCTGCACGACTCATAGCTGAAGGGGTGGAGGTCGCCAACGACCTCGATTCGATGTTCGCATTGATCTTGATACGAGCTGCCTCCCAAACCCGGCCAACGGGGACGGTCAGTCCCTCGTCAAGTCCTGGGTGGAAGGGGGCGTATTGGGCCCACTCGGGGGATCCGATTGCTCAGGTCCTTGTCGAGGACGTCCTCGAAGGTCTTCTCGTCATCTGGCCGTAGAGACGACCGAGCACGTTGTCGAGGGACCGGTTCTCGAACAGCTCGACCACCACGTGATCGAGGGCGTGTGCCCGTGCTGGCATGTCGGCCATTCGGCGGCTCCTGTTTGAAACCAAATCGACCGGGATCATCCCGCAACGAAAGTCAATTCAGTATATTCACTGGGGTTGTAGAACGGCCATGGGCCGGGGGAGGGGTGACCCGGATGAGCGGCGTACAGCAGATTCCGACGGCAGGCCCGATCGCGCGCTGACGAGCAGCAGGTCGTACAGCGGATCCAAGAATTCAACGACCCCCGGCAAGAGTGGCGGCGTCTTTTCTCCGAAGTGCTTGGAACGTTCTTCCTTGTCCTGGTTGCGGCTGGTGGCGGGATGATGGGCCACGCCTTCCCTGGCACGATCAGTCGCACCGCGGCAGTCGTGGCGCCGGCACTCATGGTCATGGCCATCATTTTGTTCATGGGCAAGGTCTCGGGAGCGCACCTCAATCCGGCCGTCTCCATCGCTTTCGCCTTGCGCCGGGATTTCCAATGGCGGCGGGTGCCGGGCTACATCGTTGCGCAACTCGCAGGGGCGACTCTCGCCGCTCTCTTCTTGCATGCCGTGATCAACGTTTCTGCGATGTACGGATCGAACTACCCGGCGCACGGCTATTCGGACTTGGCCGCATTCTGGATGGAGCTGATTCTCACCGTGGGACTCGTCAGCGTGGTGCTCGGCACGGCGTCCGGGGCGCAGAACGTCGGCATCATCGGTGCCTTCGGCGTCGGCGGCTACATCGCTTTGGCGGGATTGTGGGGCAGCCCGATATCGGGAGCTTCGATGAACCCGGCGCGCACCTTCGGACCGGACCTCGTGTCGACGACCTTCACCGGATACTGGGTCTACATCGCGGGGCCGATCGCCGGAGCAGCATTGGCCGTTGTCATCGCCTTCATTTTGCGTGGGCCCGGTGGTGGGAGGTCAGGTTCGGGAGCAGCCCAAGGGGACCTCTTCACCCATGTCTACGAAGAGGGCGAGTCGTGAGGAGCCAACTTCGTACCTAACTGCCCCAAAAGGCTCATGGCCCGCTAGGCCGAGAACCCCTTCCAGGTTGTCTGGCTGAAGAGATCGCCCTTCCGGAAACCCAGGCCTCGCACCGGGCGCACCCGGAACACCAGGACACGCCCGCCAGCATGTCGGTGGCTGAATGCGCCGTCGCGCACTATGAGGTTCCACGGACCGGTCGGGTACTTGTCGGCGAACGCGATCGCGACCGGCTCGAGCTCCGCATCGTCGGTCACCTGCTCAGCCCGGCCTTCGATCATGAGGTCAAGCGCTCCCTCGACCAGGTCGCTGCGTCCGGTCATCAACACGCAAGACGGGTTCTCGGCCAGGTTCTGGGTTTTGCGCTCCTCGGGTCCCGTGGCGAACCAGAGCGCCTCCCTGTGCCAGACAGCGATCAGCGGCGTGACGTGCGGTCGGCCGTCGGGACGGACGGTGCAGAGCCAGTAGGTGTCTGCGGCGCGTAGTCGCTCCATTCCCGTCGCCCACGGCGTCGGCGTCGAATCCGGCTCGCTGAACCCATGAATCTCCGCGATCACATCTTCGACTGCCATTCCATTCCCTGCCTCTCCTGATCGACGCTTTGATTGCGGCCGATCCCTAGAGGGCGACCTCGGCGAGCAGGGCGTCGATCTGGGACATGCACGCCTTCATGCCTTCGGCCACGCCCATAGCGATCGCTTGCTCCATCCCTTCGAGCGAGTCGAAATGCGTGGTGAGGATCATGCGCGTCGTGTCGCCCGCCGCTTCGATGTCGATCTCCATGCGAGTCATGGAATGGCCGTCGCTTGGCGTTCCGTCATCCTCGACGATGGCGTCTTCGACCACGAGCCTGGTCGGTGCGTCGACCTCGATCACGTTCCAGGTGCCGTCGAACCTTTCGCCGCCGTCGGGGCCGGACATGAAGTAGGTGATCGTGCCGCCCGGCGTGAGGTCGTGATGCTCGAAGGTGGCCGGGAATCCTGGCGGACCCCACCACCGCTCGAGTAGGCGCGGGTCGGCCCACAGCTGCCACACGTTGGTGATGGACGTCTTGAACTCCGCAGTGATGACCATCGTCTTGGCCTCTGCGTTCTTGTCGACATTCCAAACGGTCATTCGCTTTCCTTCCCAGTGGTTTCGTTGAGGACGTCTTCGAAGCGTTCGAGGCGGGCCCGCCACACCGTTTCGAGTTCATCGAGAAGTTCGTGCGCGCGGCGAAGTTGGTTGACCTCGCCGCGCACGAGTTGTTCCCGTCCGCTCCGGTGCTTTGAGACCAGACCGGCGTCGACCAGGACCTCGACGTGCTTCTGCACCGCGGTGAGGCTGATCGGATACAGCCGGCCGAGCTCGCTGACGGAGCGCTCACGGTCGAGGGTCTGCGTGACGATGTCGCGCCGTGTTGCATCACTGAGCGCGAAAAACAACCGGTCGGTCTGTTTCTCGCGCTCAAGAGTTCCTACAACCATTTGGTTGTAGGATTACACCTCCCGCCGACGATGTCAATCGGGCAGCGCTGACGGTGTTCGCCCGGGGAGGTTGTCCCTGGAGGCGTGACGCAGTGGTCCGTGACCCGATGCGTCGTAGAACCACGCTCAGATCTGGCGACGAACTCGAATCGTCCTCGGGCCACGAGGTACTCGGTATTCCGTAGCTACGGAGTACCGAGGCCGAATGATTGACCTAGGCGCTGACGATGATCGGCGGCACCGATCATCCTCCCTCGACGAGTTCGGAGTAGCGGGCCAAATAGAGCGGCCACCCACCGTCACTGTCGACGCCGTCGCGCAGCGATTCCCAGCCTGGTCCGTGACGATCGAGATGGCGATGTTCGAGTTCGAGCCGCGTTCGCTGCGGGCTCTCCGCGACGAAACGTACTTCGACTTCGCTCGCGTTGGCCTCGTCCGGTTCGATTTGCCACTGTGGGCTGATATCCCAGCTAAAGACAACCCGATCTGGGGGCTCGTACGCCAGGACGCGGGCCCATCGGCACTCGGTGCCATCCGCCGCTCGATCGTAAATGTGACCACCGACCTTCGGCTCGAACCTTGTCTCCGTGATTTCTGCAGCGAGCAGGTTGTGCTCTGGCGGCTTGAAGTCACCGAACCGATCGACGAAGGCGGCAAAGGCGTCATCGATCGGCGCCTCCACGACGATTTGGCGGCGGACGACGGGGTCAGTGGGCACACGCTCTCCTCTTCTTCTTCGGCGATCCTTGGACGACTTCTTGGTAGCCGCTCAGCGCTCGATCCCAAAAGGTGTCGAGCTGGTCACGCAGGGCCAGAACTGCGGCTTCGTTGAGGTGGTAGATGCGGCGCGTGCCGTCAGCCCGCTCGGCGACCAGCCCTGCGTCCTTGAGCACTTTGAGGTGTTGGGATACAGCAGAGCGACCCACCGGCAGCGTGGTCGCAAGCTCGCCGACGGCCTTCGGTCCCTCGCTCAAGCGCAAGACGATCTCTCGGCGCGTCCCGTCTCCGAGAGCACCCCATAAGGCTTGGTCAGTACCCACTAACGGTTAGTAGATCCTAACGGACTGACGCTGTCAAGCCCCTACGTACTACCGGCGACACCAAGTCCCGGCAGCGAGGCACGCCCGCTTCAGACATGAGCCGCCCGGCACAGCGCCAACTAGTTGATTTCCGCTTTGAAAAGGTCTATGCCTCAACAAAGGCGTCGCCCTGTCAGGGGCCCTGCCTCGAAAGAGAGGTCGCAGACCGGAAGGGGAGGTTTCCATGGTTTTACGCAAAGCCCTCTTGTTCTCGAGCATGACGATCGCCCTGGTTGTTCTCAGCCCGGCAGCGTCAAGTGCGGCTGCCACTCTTCAGCGACCCGTCATAGGTCTCGGGCAAGGTACCCAAACGATAAGCCTCCTCACTGGTGCAGGAACCGGCGCCAACCACGGCTTTCTGCTGGGCATTGGCTACTTCACGGGAAGCGGTGCGTCGACCTTTGCCCTCACAGGCCCGAACACCTATAGCGTCACCGGTACTGGAACGCTCCTCACAGCGAACGGCGAGATGTTCCTGGCAAGCTCGGGGACGGGGACCCTTCCGGGAACTACATCTGGAACTACATCTCAGACCTCGACAACAGTCGATACGATTACTGGCGGTACAGGTCGTTTCGCAGGGCGCGAGCGGCCAATTCACGATCTACGCCAGGATCACCTCTGTCTCGATCGTCGGATCCACCGAGACAATTACCACAGTCGGCTTCTGGGTTGGATCCATCAGCTATCCCGGTCGTTAGCGTCGCAGACAGACCGAGCCGCCTGTCGGGAGACTCCTTTCGGTTGCTCACGCGGCAACGAGTGCAGTTCCCGGTGGCAACACCTCGACCCCGTATCGCAATGGCTGGGCTGCCTTCCCGGCAGCGAGGATTGAGACGGCCGCTGAATGATCCACCACTTCGGTGAACGGATTGGTCAGCGTGTGGGTGGGTGCCCAGGCCAGGTCTGACTCCAGCAAACCGGCTGACGTCCTCTCGGACTGTCTTGATATCGATCCGTCGGCCTGGCCCGGTCACCCACTCGACACCTGCCGGTCGGACGGAGTGACCTAATAGGAGCCTGCCTCACAGGCCCTTCGCTGTCCTGTCCGTCGTCCCGTTCGGTGCGGTGTCACCCCCAAACCCAATCCAACGAAGGGATGACAGTGACCAATTTGGCACGAGGCGTCACCGGCGGGGTCGATACACACCTCGACGTGCACGTAGCTGCGGCTTTGGACGAGCGAGGGGCCTTGCTCGGCGTGGAGAGCTTCAGCACCACCGAAGCCGGATACAAGAAGCTGTTGGGGTGGCTGAGCGACTTCGGCCCTGTCGAGTTGGTCGGTGTCGAAGGGACCGGCTCCTATGGCGCCGGGCTCACTCGTCACCTTCAAGACGAACGGGTCCGCGTCGTCGAGGTGGATCGTCCCAATCGCCAGCGCCGCCGGCGCAAGGGCAAGTCCGATCCCGAAGATGCCATCTCGGCTGCCCGGGCGGCCCTCTCGGGCGACGCCTGCGGCGAGGCCAAGACCAGGGACGGAAACGTCGAATCCATGCGGGTTTTGCGCGTCGCCAGAACATCTGCGCGCAAAGGTCGGACCCAGGCGCTCAACCAGATGCGCAGTCTGATCTCGACTGCCCCCGAGCCCATCCGAGACGAGCTCAGAGGCCTCAACGTGTTCCACCTCCTCGAGCGGGCCTCGTCCTATCGGCCCGGAGCCAAGCGCGACATCATCTCGCTCACCAAGCTCAGCCTTCGGATGCTGGCCCGGCAGCGCCATCACCCTCGAAGAGGAGATCACAGAGCTCGACGCCATCTTGAAGCCCTTGGTCAAAGAGACCGCACCCGAACTGGTGGCCACACTCGGCATCGGAACCGACGCCGCATCGGCTCTCCTCGTCGCCGCGGGAGACAATCCCGAACGACTGCGCAACGAAGCCGCCTTCGCCCATCTCTGCGGTGCCTCACCCATCGAAGCCAGCAGTGGCAAGCAACACCGGCACCGACTCAATCGCAGCGGCGACCGTCAGGCGAATTCCGCTCTCTGGCACATCGTGATCACCCGCATGGTCTATGACCCCCGCACCACCGAGTACATCGATCGACGCACCAAGGAAGGGCTGTCCAAAAAGGAAGCGGTTCGATGTCTCAAGCGCTACGTCGCTCGAGAGGTCTACGGACTCTTGCCACGCGAGAGATTAGGGGTTGACACGCCATAGGAGCATCGATAGGGGGCACCTTCCACGGGCTCCCTCCCCTAGGTGACGCCGGAGGCGTCTACATTGACTGGCTGGTGGGATCAAACGGCTCTGAGGAGATCGTGAAGTCGGTTGGCCCGAGTCGCTCGGATTCGGCCCAACCGTGGATGCAGCTCGCGCCCGACTACGAGCGGGCCCGCAACAGGGACGACTCGCTGGACCGGCTGGTGGAATGGCCCGCCCAGCGCGAGTGCCTTGGGGACATCACTGGTCGGTCTGTGCTCGACCTCGGCTGTGGGAACGGCGGCAAACTTGCCGAGCTCGTTCGAGCTGGCGCCGGCGCCTCTGTCGGCGTCGACATCAGCGGCAGCTTCATCACCGACCGCCCGAGCGGTCTCGAACTCGTGCAGGGCGACTTGTCCGAGCTGGATTCCGTCACTGCGCTAGCGGGTCGACGGTTCGACCGGATCATGTTCCTGCAGTCCTTTGGCTATACGTCTGATCCGATTCGCACGCTGCGGGCGGCTCGGACGATGCTGACTGACGACGGCTTCATTCTGCTGACCAGGACCCAACCGATCCGATACGCCCTCGAGCGCGCCGAACGGAACGGGACCTCGCTCGGCGAGGAATACTTCAGCAGGGGCGTGTACTCCTACCGCAGCAGCTGGAACGATCAGATCACGCTCTCCAAACTCCCCTACACGATGTCGGACTTGTTGAACGTCTTCAGCGCTGCAGGGCTGTGGATCGAAACCACTGTCGAGCCGCAACTGTCCGAGGACGCCAGACGCCGCCACCCGCACAAGCAGGCGTGGATGGACAAGTACCTCGGCATCCTCATCTTCGTCCTTCGCCCGCTGCCCGACCACTGGGGCCCCAAGACCGAATAATCCCGCTTCTGCCGCGCCACCTGGGAGACACCCTCCCGGCGGTAGGTGGCACGTAGCCGCGGATTACTCGACTCCCCAGCGCTTGCCAGCGGCTGCCTCGAATGGCTACTATGTGCTGCATGGTACTTGGCGGTACCGAGAAGCTACTAGCTCAAATGCGACGAGGTGCGATCGAGTACTGCGTTCTGGCCCTCTTGCGCGATCAAGATCGCTACGGGCTTGAACTCACGCGCGCATTGAGCGAAGCAGATGGCTTGGTCACGAGTGAGGGCACGGTGTACCCCCTTCTCACTCGACTTCATCGTGAGGGTCTCGTCGATGCCACATGGGAAGAATCTCCGAATGGGCCACCAAGGCGCTACTACTGCATCACAAAAGACGGCCGAACCGCGCTGAAGGCATTCATCGCGCAGTGGCAGCGATTTTCGACCACCGTCAATGAACTACTCGATTTGGAGGAGCGCGATGCCTGATGACCCGGACGCCCTTTGTGCCGATTACCTAGAACAACTTCGTGCCGCACTCGGCGATGTCGAACGCAGCGATCGAGAGCAGATCATCGCCCAGGTCAGCGAACATCTCAGCGAGGCCCGTGCGGCCCTGCCAACCCAGAACGAATCGAGTATCCATGCAGTCCTTGAACGACTGGGTTCCCCTGACGACATCGCAGCGGCCGCCGCTTCGGATCGAGAGACGGAGCGCGACTCCAAGCGCTCTTTCCGGCTGGTGTGGGTGGCCGTTGGAATCCTGGTCGTCGTGTTTGCCCTTGGTGGTACGGCGCTCGCGGGTGCATTTGGCGGAGGGCCGAGCAAATCGCCCTCTGCTTCAACTCCGACTCGCATACCCGTTCCGAGCGTGATTGGACTCTCGACGGGGCAGGCAACCGCTCGACTTCAGGCGACCGGTTTGAAGACTCGGACCGCTTTTCAAGTGAATGGAACCGTCCCGAACGGCGTCGTGTTTGAGCAGTCCCCGAAAGCCGGTCTTTCGGTCTTACGCAGCGAGGCCGTCACCCTTGCGGTTTCAATCGGACCCGCAGCTGGGACCGTCGTCGTCGTGCCGAATGTCGTGGGCATGAGTCCGTCCGAGGCGGCAGCCGCCCTCCGGTCGGTGGGCCTGTATAACTCAATCGACAACCTCAACTGCTCTACAAGGATCAGCAGCGGTGACACCGTCAGCGAGGCGCCCGTGCCTGGCTCACAAGTCGCAAGAGGCACTCGAATCTCAATCCAAGTCGCATGCCATCCATAGCTATGGGGCTTACAACACAGGCGGAGACAGCTCCTTCGGCGGGCTAGCTCCGCAGCGTCCCAGGCCGGCTCTCCATCCAGGCGTACTGGGGCAGCGGTGCCTCGCCTTGTTAATGAGAAACCCAACCTGATTCAGGCACATACGGCTGGTGGATGGTCTCTGGGGTAAGGAACAGCACTTTGCACGGAACGACAACCACTTGCCGGTGCCACATCCCCTTGGGAAATAAGCATGCCTCGCCCTGTCGGAAATGACGTGCTTCCTCCTGGGACCCCTCAGGATCAGGACTCAGGAAGACATCGATTTCGCCTTCCAGGAGGTAGAGCAATTCGTCTTGTTCGGGATGCATTTCCCATTCGTCACGAACCCCCGGAGACTCCGCAGAGAGAACACCCACATGACGACCATCGAGCTCAACGGGCAGGAGCTCGACCGAAGGTTGGGCCCGAATCACCGCTCCCGACTCAGATGCACTCACGCACAAGAGGCTATCCATTGGGTGCCTCGCTGTCCCGGCGAACGGGGCGGTGCAATCCCAGAGAGGGCCCGTCATAATGACAGGGTGCGACGTTTTGGGTACCTCGCCGTTGTCCTGTGCACCCTCGCCGTGTTGGCCCTGGGTTCGCTGGCGCTCATCAGCTCCGGCGGAGGAACAATCATTCGCAACGTGTGCACCGCTCCGCCACAGCCACCACCCGTATCAGCGAAGCTAACTGTCGTGCCGGATGCCGTTAAGACTGCACAGCCCGGAACCAACAACAGCACTGTCCAGGCGGGCATGGTGCTCTGCCGTGCTCGCTTGAACGTGACCGTCCAGAAGATACCGGCTTCGCAGCCTGGCGGGAACGGCGTGCCAACAGTGGTATTCAATGGCCCGCCGCTGGGTCACGCGTTCCCGTGGGGAGCGATGTTGTGCTCAGCGTTCAAGAGTAGTGAGGAGGACCTGCGGTACCGAACCGTCCCACTGTCCCGGCGTACGGGATACTCCGGTCAGGCTTCTAAGTACGGCGTGACGGCCTCAAGCCAGGAGGCGCCCTGAACCTTGGAGATCGTGAAGTCTTTGGCAAGGACCTCGAGGGTCTGCTCCTTGCAAGCGACTATGAAATGGCGCAATCCGAGGTCATCCGGCGTCTCCGGGAACTTCCCTCTGTTGGCCCTCACGATTTCTTGAGGCCACTCGGAATTGAAGACCTCGTAGAACCCGATTCCGTGGAATCCGGTCACCATCCAGTCTCCGAACGCTTCCTCGTTCGGGTATCCGAACTTCACCAGGGTCACACCCCACCAGTGCAGTGGGTTCGCCTTGCTGAAGGTGAGCGCCACCAAACCCAAGTCCTCCGGATGACCTTCACTCCAGATAAAACCTCTCAGGAGCAATAACGGATCACCAAACTCCGATTGGATGAACACCTCGCCGGAACCCGATAGGTCGGGTCGGAATTCCATGCCGCCTTGAGGATCTGCTTCGAACGAGCTTGGGTCAATACGGACCGAAACGCGACGGGCTCGCCTCTGGCCTTGGCCAATCCGGCTTCGGCACCAACCAGTTCAGCTTCGACGGTCAAGATCGATCGGGGAAGATCAACACCTTTGGACTCGAAGAACGCTCCGACTCGCTGCTCAACCGCCTTGGTGTCCCACTTGTCGTTACCCTCGTCGATCTCGGCGAATTCTGCGGGACAAGCTGATCCTCTTGGCCAACTCATCAGGCGGCGGATTGAGGATCGAATCACGCTCTTCCGGAGGCGTTCGACCTGCCTTTGAAGATCCTCCTCTCGTGGCACGGGATAGATGGTGCCATGTCTAGGAGAAAGCGGATTGGACACCATTTCCAGGGTCTCGCGGGAGCGACTCCGTCCCGGCGTACAGGGGCAGGGCAGCAACCGTCACTCAGTCGTGTTATCGGACGTCGCACGCGTAGCCTTGGACCATGTCGGACGAGGACCATGTGGCAACCGCCCGAGCGGTCTACGACAAAGCATCGGCGAGGTATGTCCAGTTCGTAGGCACGGAGATCAGCTCTGCCACAGAAGGCCCGATCGACCGCTCGCTCCTGTTGGCCTTCGTCGAGCTGATCAAGAGACAAACGGTCGGTCGCGTCGCCGACGTTGGCTGCGGGCCAGGCCGCGCCCCGGCTTTCATGGCGCAACGTGGCCTTGACGTCATCGGTGTTGACGTGTCCCAGGAGATGCTCGCTGTCGCTCGCACCGCCCACCCGCACATCAGCTTCGAAGAGGGCCAACTCACCGACTCCCAATCAACACTGGTGCGCTCGCTGGCGCTGTGTGCTGGTACTCGATCATCCACACACCTCCGGATCGGCTCGCCGAGGCCTTCGGTGAACTGGCGAGGGTCTTGATACCGGGCGGATACATACTCCTTGCTTTTCAAGCGGAGGGTGAACCGGTACACCGAAGAGATGCGCAAGGTACGCGCCTGCCACTCACGAGCTACCGGCATAGCGTGCAAGAGGTTGCCCGCTACCTAAAAGACACAGGTTTCGAGATTTACGCAACGGTACTGAGGGCAGCCGAGCTCGAGCACGAAACCACCTCCCAGGGATTCATTCTCGCCAGCAGTCCGGTCCCGTAGCTCCTGGGCGACAGCTCTCCGATCCGGAGTAGGGGGCGAGGTCTGAGTCCTGCGGCGCTTGATTTGCAAGACTCAGGGTCGTGGAGACTGTCGATGTGCCACAACAGGTCGCCCGTCTGCGCCTCCAATTCGCCGACCAGGTTGAATCGCTCGACGAGACGGCGTGGAACGCCGCGTCCTGGTGCGCGGGTTGGCGGGTGCGTGACGTGCTGGCCCACCTTGTGCGAGGCGCTGAAATGACGCCCCTCGCGCTCACGCGCATCCTCCTTCGGGGCGGACTGCGACCGGATCGAGCGGTGAGCAACGCGGCCAAACAACTCGGTGACGTGCCCGTGGTGGAGCTGGCTGATCGTCTTCGCGTGGCGGCCGAGGGGGGATTGCGTCTACCGGGATTTCCCGAGGCGATGGGGTTGGGTGATGTCCTCGTGCACAGTGCTGACGCCTTCCGGCCGCTCGGCCTCGATGTCGATGCGCCGCCAGCCGCCGTGGCCCTTGTCCTGGACGCCTATTGGCGGAGAGGTCGAATGTTCGTCCATGCCGAACCTCAACGGGGTCGCCGCCTGGTGGCGACAGACCTCGCTTGGACCAAGGGAAGTGGTCCCGAAGTGAGAGGCAAGGCAATAGACCTCGTGCTTCTGGTGTCGAACCGACGCCAGGTGCTTCCGTGTCTTGAAGGACCCGGACTCGCTGGGTTGTAGGCCGAGGTGAGGCACCTAGCCGACGCACCGAGGCACTGTTTCCCCTGTGCTCGCTTCCTGCCCTCGTCTGCGAACGTTGTTATCTACTGAGTCTCTCGTGGTCCGGTACGGGTCTGAAAACCACAAGCCGATCAACCCGACACCGATGACACCGATAGCGGCGACCGAGACTGCCGAAACTGTTGCGGAGAGGGGCGAGAGGGCCGGGGTTGACTATCGGCGAGAAGAGCCACGGGATGGCAAGGAGGGTCAGCGCTGAGCCCCGGATCCACCTTTGAGTCGCCAAGAAGATGAGGGAACATACGATCATTACCCCGGCAACATATGGGGCACACCGATCGAACTCGTCGTAGTAGACCGGCCCACCCGACGAAATCCAAGGACTGCAGACGGCAACGATCACAAGGGTCCCAAGGACGACCGCCCCTGACAGCAGGGAAAGTCTCCGGTGTGATCGGCGCGGGGATGTTCGGGGTGCGATGAGGCATGGGACCGAGAGGAAGATCAGCAGCAGGAAGCCGGGCGGCAGGCCCCACGATCCGAGCGGCAGGAAGAACTTCACGATCACCGTGGTGAGGACGCATGCCGCAGCGAAATACCGCCCCTGTTTGGGAAAGAGCAGCGCTGCAGCGCAACCGAGGATCCAGCGATACAGAGTGCCGGCCAAATGGCCGTGTCGGAACCCCAACTGATCGGCCCATAGCGGGCGTCGGGGACTACCTGGCCGAACACTGGCATCACGATCGCCACCGCTGTTGCCATCATCATCCCCGGCAGAGCGGCGGAGACGAGCACTTGACCCGCGGGCTAGTCCGAAGCAATCCCGGCGCGGAGTCTGAGCCCATGACCCACGATGTCGATGCCGACTCGCATGCTCTCGTAGGTACCGTTGATTGAGGCGTCATCGAGCAACGTCGCCGAGAATCTCATCGCCTCGCGCACGATACGCCTTCGGGTAAGCCCGCAGCAGAAAGGCAAACCGATCGGCACTGGGTTTCACGCCAGACCACCAGCCAGTCCAGGCGGCCTCCCATCCGAAACGCGGAGTCTGCGTAAGGCCTCTTTTTGGCAACTGCAAGGCGTTGCTTGGACTCGGTCTCGAGCATCGCGTTGCCATTTTCAGTCAACCGGTAATAGCGCCTCAGGCGCCCCTCGACTACCTCTTCGCCAGCGGGTTCGATGAGCCCTTCGGAGGTGAGCCGGGGCCGGTCGAGGGTGGCGTACAGAGTCCCGGCGCGCAGTCTGGTCTTGCCGTCAGAGAGCTTCTCCACGCTTTGGATCAACCCGTAGCCGTGGCGAGGACCCTCGGCGAGCGCCACCAGAACCAGAAAGGTGGGCTCACGGACCTCGGTCACGCCAACGTTATATACCGATGAACAGTATATTGCAACAGATTTTGACAGAGCTGACGCCTAGCCCCGAAGTGCCGCACGGTGTCACCCAATCCCCGCGTTATGGGGCATGGCATCCTTTCTTCGTGCAATCGATTTACGAGGCGCTGGGTGGTGGCGAGGAGGTCCTGAGGCTGGCGCATGCCTGGCATGCAAGGGTGCTGGCCGACGAGGTGGTGAGCCACACGTTCAGCCACGGCTATCACCCTGAGCACACCGAGCGGCTCGCCGCCTATTGGGGTGAGGCGTTGGGCGGTCCACCGAGGTACACCGAACTATTCGGAAATGAGACATCGGTCGTGAAAATGCACAGCGGCAATGGCCCTCATGACGAGATGGATACACGAGCAATCGCCTGCTTTGACCAGGCTCTTGCCGACGTTGGTTTGGACCATGACAAGAGCATTTGGCAGGTTCTCCACGACTACTTCAGTTGGGCAACCACCACCACCATGGCGCGCTATCACGTCTCAGCCGTCGATGTCCCGGACGGTTTGCGCATCCCGCACTGGTCTTGGAACGGCCTCGTGGGCGATCCCTAGGGATACAAGACATACTCGGGAAGAACCACAGCCTGACACCGAGCTCGCTTCGGAGCCACTCGCAGCCGGCTAGCCGCTCCCACACTCGGCGTAGGGGGCGCTGTCGCGTGGTTCGCGTGCTTCAAATCCCTGGACATGGGCCAGAAAGGCGAGTCCGCTCCCAGAAACCGTGCTTCGGTCCCGGCGAAGGGCCACACAAGTGCATCTCGTTCGAGAACCCTGGTGAGAATGGATGTCACCCGATGAGCTGGGCTGCGGCATCTTATGGGTGTGGAAGAGGCGGACGCTGAGGTCTTCCGGAAGCACGCTGACGACCTCGTCCGGTTCGCCACGGGTCTCGTCGGACCTGATGACGCTTCGGACATCGTGTCGGAGGCCTTCCTCAGTTGTCTGAACTCAGCGGGATGGCCCACCGTTGTTGACAAGCGTTCATACCTGTACCGCAGCGTGTACAACAAAGCTGCTGAGCTCCATCGCTCCTCGAGGCGACGCAGGTCAAGAGAGACCCGCGCCGCGCCACCCGAACGTCTTGATGGCCCAGATCTACGTCCCGAAGTCCTCGCGGCGGTATTCATGCTCAGCGTCCGCCAGCGGGCGGCCATCGTGCTCACCTACTGGGAAGACCTGACTCCCTCGTCCATCGCAGCACTGATGGACATCAGCGAGGGTTCTGTGAAACGCCATCTAGCCCGTGGCCGAGCCCGCCTGAAGGAGGCACTGAGAACTCATGACTGACACCTTGGATACTGAGATTCGAATGCTGGTGACCGAACTAATGGATGCAGCCCCACAGGCGCCTTCCATCACCGCCATCGAATCACTGCAGTCAGCCCCTTCGACCCCGCGGTTGGTCGGCGGCGACATCGATGCCGTCCCACAAGGCGGTCGCTCTTCTGTGCAACCGATCGGTCTGAGGTGGTTCACATCTCTTGGGAGGGCAACCGGGAGTCGGCGCTGGGTGATCGCGCTGCCGATCGTCGCCGCGGCACTCGTACTCGCCCTGACGCTCGAGTTCGGGTCGACCACACCTTCTGATGCGACAGTGCTCAAGGACATCAAGAGCAGCCCCAGTGTCGTGGCGATGCTGTCCCAGACGGTCCATTCGACGTCACTCGAGGTTGATCGAGCACCGCAGGGTTTCATAGACATCGAATACAAGAGTCGTAGCGCAGCCGATCCTCGGACGAATGCCTTCACTGTCACGGCAAAACCGATCATCCCTGGTGGCGACCCTTCATTCGCATCATCGACCACGGTGTCAGATGGCTCGCTCGTGTACCTGCCGTGCAATCAAAGTTGGATACTCATAGGCGAGAAGCCGTGCCTGGCATATCCAGCCCAGAATGGTGCAGCGTCGGGCCCACCCTTCTTGGCCTTCCTGCGCTACGCCAGTGGGCCGGTCAAGCGCCTGGGCCAACGAGAGATCGACGGCGTCGAGACAAATGGATACAGGGTGCAGGTGCCGGTCAGTGCGTTGGCTCGGAGCGCCGTCCCATCCGAGCGTTCGCTCCTCCAGTATCAGAACTCCACCATTTCAGATGTCCATGTCGAGGTCTGGTCCGACCAGCAAGGCTTGCCACGACAGTTGGATTTCACTTTCCTCGTGCACCAGCCCACGCTGTCAGCGGTGCTTCGATCCTCAGAGACTCAGCGGCTCAGCTACAGCACATCTCCCCTGAAGGTGACCGTTCCTAGCCGAGGCACTGTGACCGTCGCACCAAACCTCAATGCGGCCCTCGCCCTAGAAAATCAGTACCGCAACGCGCTCATTGCCTATAACACGCAACGGCTAGGGCACTGACGAATGGGTGCCTCTCTCGGAACCTCCCGCGATCGACTACAACCCGAGGATCCCATGCCAACAAACGGTCGGACTCGCGCCATGACAGGCAGGTCGAAGGGTCGGCAGTCAACCGCGAGTCATGAAGCGATCGGGTCGTTCGCTGCTCGCTCTTCAGGAACCGTTGTACACGTAGCTCGGATCCCATATACGGAAAAAGGACTCCATGGCGAGAGGAATCGTCAACAACACGATGATGCCGAGAACCCAGGCCAGCAGTTGCAGGTGCTTCAGTTGCGCCCTGTGCGCAGGAAGGCTCTTTATGCGGGAGAGGACCACGAAGGCGCCCACAGTGATCACGGCAAACACGAGAGAGGTCAAACCGTTCCCCAACCTGGTACTGGCGAGTGCGAGCATTTCGGCATTGAACACACTCGCGGTAAGGCGGCGGTAACTCCTCGTGCGGTCTTGGACGAGCGACGCTGGCGGGCGCCGGCCTGCGGAGGGTGACCATCCGGGGCGTCAACACGGCCCGGATGGCGGCTCCGGCAAGGCTGATGGTGACCTCCTCACTCCCGTGCCGGCATCACCGACCTCCCGGGTTGATCCGGTAGTGAAGGTGGACGACTCCGCCAGCGGTGCGCCGCTCGTTGAGCAGCGCCAGGTCGACACGCCCGTGCTCGGGGAGGGCGCGCTTGCCGCCACCCAGCACGACCGGCCAGAAGAACAGGTGGCACTCGTCCACCAAGCCCGCTGCCATCGCTTGGGCAGCAAGATCGGCTCCGCCCACCGTGAGATCGCGGGTGTCTTCGGCTTTCATCCGCCGAATGGCCTCGACGTTGAACTCCTGCTCAAGCGATCGTCCGGCCGCTCGACACCGATGCCAGGGTCTTGGAGAAGACGACCTTGTCGGCCGCACGCCACATGTTGGTGAAGTCCACAATCCATGGCGGCTGGTCGTCGATGGATGCGGTCTCCCAGTAGACCATCGCCTCGTACATGCGGCGTCCATAGAGATAGGTGCCGACCGGGCGCTGGAGGTCATTGATGAAACCGAAGTACTCCTCATCAGGAGCACCCCAATCGATGCCGCCGTCCAGGGTCCTCGGTGTAACCGTCGAGGGACGTGTTGGCGATGTAGACGAGTTTGGCCATGGTGACACCTCCGAACGGGACCGGTTCCGACGGTAGCCCGGCGACGGCGAATCCCGCTCAATCCCGAACGAGCTTCAGGGCCAGCCGGGGAGGACAAAAGATGCCGAGGAAGATCGGGCAGGAACCTCTTCCCGGTGCATCGGAACGAGACGATCTCGCCTCGGCGGCCTCGAAGGTCTCCGTGCTGCTGGACTTTCGGCCATCCCGGACACGCAAGGTGTGTCGTCCGGGCTCGAGTGCTCTCTCGATCGTGCCGTTCATCTCGACCGATCCGACCCGGTGGCCGTCGACCACGACGTCGTAGGGCGACGACGGACCTCGGCTCCGATCGCCTTGTGCGTCAACTTCAGCGTTGCCGGCATCCGATGTTCTCCTCTTGGAGCAACGCGTTGTCTCGGATCAGCGGTCCATGGAGTGGATTGCGTTGGCCGTGATCGTCAGGATCACCCGCACCTGGTCCCGTCCGCCATACCATTGGTAGGCGCCACCCGTGTACCGCTGGGCCAGAATCTCAATGTGCTCCGCCCCGCCCTCGGTCGTGCTGTTCGTGACACGGCCCCGGACGGCGTAGTACCGCGAGGGATCGGCGGCGTCGCAGACGGCGACGGACACTCGGGGGTCCCGCTCAATGTTGCGCACCTTCTGGTGCCCCTGGACCGTATTGATGATCACGTGGGCACCATCCGTGTCGACCCAGGTCTGGGTCGTCTGCGGCGAGCCGTCAGGCATCAACGTGGTGATGAAGCAAGGGTTCGGGCCTCGCATCAACTCGACGAATCGGTCAGGGAGATCCATGGAGATCACGCTAGTGCGAGACGGCTGATCCTGCTGTCGCCGACCTCTGCCCCGGTGCCGTCGTTCCGTGAGGGCCCACCGTCGATCCACGCAGGTGTCAGCGTGATCAGCGAGTCAGATGAGCGCTTCCGTTACGCTCCATCAATGGAGCGGCGGAAGAGGGCGGCCGTGTTCACGGGTGTCGCGGTCGTTGCTTGCGCCTTGGTGCTGGCGGCATGCTCCGAGTTCGTCAACAGAGACAACGTGCATGCCGGCGACACCCGCTTCTGCCATGGCCACACACGGCTCGTTGCAGGTACGAGAGCTCCGACGCCAGGTGGCGGCGATCATCAGCAGTTCGAACAAAGGGTTGGAAGCGCTGGCAACGGCCCGGGGTAGTCGCACGACCCCTCAAGCGCTGGCGAACGAAGTGGACCTGACGGCCACCCAGTTGGCGGCATTGCACTATCCGCCGCGCTTCCAGCCCGCAGCACTGGCCATGGTCACCAAGACCCAATCTCTCGCCGCATCGCTTCGATCGGGCCAGACGAACGTCGGGAGTGCGCTGTTCGCGGCCGTCTCGGCAGCGCAGCAATTTTACGCGGTCCTGGGTATTCCCTCTGTCTGCACCACGAGCTCCAGCTAGCTCACCGTGACGCCGGGCTCCGAGGGCGCCGGCGACACGGCCGCCCTCAGGCGGCCTCGGTCGTCGATGTCCAGAGGAAGGACTGCCGTCCGTCTGCGGTGGAGGCGGTCACCTCGGCCGGGTCGTCGGCGGTCCAGAGCACGGCGAGCCAGCCGGGTCCTGCGCTGACGTCGGCGATCCTGGTCCCGAGCCGACGGCCGACTTCGACGGTCGTGACCGCCGGTCCACACTCGAACACCGCAAAGGACAATTCGCGTCGGGCATCGAAGGGCGAGCTCCCGACGACCCTCCCATCCGAAAGTGGAGGAGATCCCTCCCGTCCTCCATGTCCCAGCGTTGCCTCGGCGACCACCCACTCCCACCGCCCGACAGGTGTTCCCACACACCAGCGTCGTTCCTTTGGAACTCGTCCGTTCCGAGCACTTCACGCCCTTTGCGATTGCGGCCATGGCCGACGACGACGGCAAGACCGTCGTAGGTGTCGACGTCGAAGGGCACGAACATGCCATGCGCCACCGGCGACAGGGATGGCCACGGCCCCGCTCTCGTCGATGACCGCACGCACCGCGTCGTCACTCGGCCACCAGATCATCGGCACGGTTGTCCACCTCCCAGGCACGCCATGTTGCCAGGCGAATGCGTGCGCCTCGGCGATCTACCCTCTTCGCCACGGAGCGCCGAATGCATCTCCATGTTCCAGTCCTCGGTCCCGAGCGTTCGAAGCTGTCGCTGGGCAATGCGCCATCCCTCGGGAAGGCGGACAACGAAGTCGTGGTAATAGCCCCACAGCCGAGGTGTCGTCCCGTCCGCTCGCTGGTGCCAGGCGTACACGGAGGTGCGCACCGATGCACGATCGCGGTCGTCGAACGTCACGAGAACGTTCGCGTTGTGGTGGCTCGTTGCGGCGAACCCGGCCTCGGGGTGTCCGAACATCTGCCGGAGACCAGCCCTCGATCTGATCGGCGCCAGACCCGGTCCGTAGTCGACCACGCAGTCCTCGGTGAACAGCTCGCACGACCTGGTCGTAGTCCCGGTGATCGACACAATACGAATAGCGATGCACGAGGTCGATGATCTCGTCCTTGTCGATGAGCCGCCGGATGGCGACCGCCTCCTCACTGTCCATTGACCGGCCTCACGACTCCCGGCGCGTCACTCGCACGCCTGCCGCTCATCTTTCCCGATGGCGCACCCTCGCTGAGCTAAGCCGGGCCTCGGAGAGGGGGCAGCGACCTGAGCGGCCGGTCCTGGGCTGGTCCCGGGCCCAGGGACACCAGGACGGCCGGTGGCGGGAACGGTCATTGGCCGGCCGGCCTGGGCACGGCAAAGGCGCGCTCGGCATACTTGGTGCATGCAAAGCACCATGCAGGACGCCCCACTCCTGATCAGAGACATCCTGCGCCACGGGCAGCAGGTCCACGGCGACAGCTCGGTGATCACCATCGAAGAGGGCGGGAGCCGCCGGGCCACCTTCGCCGAGGTGACCACCCGGGCCGAGAAGCTGGCCGCCGCCCTGACCCGGCTGGGTATTGAGCCCGGGCGACCGCGTCGGGACCTTCTGCTGGAACAACCAGGGCCACCTCGAGGCGTACCTGGCCATTCCCGCCATGGGTGCCGTGCTGCACACCCTCAACATCCGGCTCCCGGCCGAGCAGCTGGCCTATGTCGTGAACCACGCCGAGGACCGCTGCATCATCGTGGACGCCTCGCTCATCGGCTTGCTGGCCGGCATCAAGGACGAGCTCAAGACCGTCGAGACCATCATCGTGGTGGGGGAGGGGGACACCTCCTCCCTCGGCGAGACCCTGTCCTACGAGCGGCTGCTCGCCGCCGAGCAGCCCGGCTTCGACTGGCCCGACCTCGACGAGCGCTCCGCCGCGGCCATGTGTTACACGAGCGGGACGACCGGCAACCCCAAGGGTGTCGTGTACTCGCACCGCTCCATTTGGCTGCACACCATGGCCGAGCAGGCGGCCTCGTCGGTGGGCATGACCGAGGAGGACCGCATCCTCATCATCGTGCCCATGTTCCACGCCATGGCCTGGGGCACCCCCTACGGCGCCTGGCTGGCCGGCACCGACATGATCATGCCGCAGATGTTCCTGATGGGGCAGAACCTGGCCGACGTCATCAACGAGCACAAGCCCACGCTGGCCTGCGGCGTGCCGACCATCTGGAACGGCCTGCTGGCGCTCGACACGCCGATCGACTTCTCGCAGGTGCGCGGCATCACGGCCGGCGGCGCCGCCGTGCCGCAGTCGCTCATCGAGGCGTTCGAGGAGCGCTTCGGCGCCACCATCATTCAGGGCTGGGGCATGACCGAGACGAGCCCGTTGGCCGCCTTCGGGCTGCCCCCGGCGCGCCGCCTCAACGGGCACGACGCCATGTACTACAAGATCAAGGCCGGCCGCGTGGTGGCCGGGGTCGAGGTGCGCGTCGTCGCCGAGGACGGCACGATCATGCCCAACGACGGCAAGTCGGTGGGGGAGTTCGAGATCCGCGGCCCGTGGGTCACCGGCTCGTACTACAAGGACGAGGACCCGGCGAAGTTCCACGACGGCTGGCTGCGCACCGGCGACGTCGGCACGCTCGACACCCAGGGCTACATGACGATCTCGGACCGCACGAAGGACGTCATCAAGTCGGGGGGCGAGTGGATCTCCTCGGTGGAGCTCGAGAACGCCGTCATGGCCCATCCCGACGTCTTCGAGGCGGCCGTCATCGCCATCCCCGACCCGAAGTGGTCCGAGCGGCCCCTGGTGGCCGTCGTGCCCAAGCCCGGGCGCACCCCGGCTCCGGCCGACCTGCTCGACTTCCTGGTGGGCCGGGTGCCGCGCTGGTGGCTGCCCGACCAGTGGACCTTCCTCGACGAGATCCCCAAGACGAGCGTCGGGAAGTTCGACAAGAAGGTCATGCGGGCCGCCTACGCCGACGGCGAGTACACGGTGCAGCACACGCCTCTGCCGCAGTGAGCGGCGACGAGGCCGTGGCCGAATTGGCCGAGCGGCTCGACGGCGTCCTCGACGAGCTCACCGACATGGCGCTCGACGCCTTGCGCCTCGCCTCCGCCGGCGATCCGGACTCGGCCGAGACCGGGGAGGCCCTCGCCCTGGAGAAGCGCGTCCTCAAGGCGCGCCGGGCCCTGGAGCGCTGCGTCGCCGCGCTGCGGGGCGGCTCGGGCTCGCGCGCCCTCCTCGACGACGGCGCCTGACCCGCCCGCACGCATGCGCACGTTCGTGGCCGCCTGGCCCGACGAGGCGACGCGCCGGCGTCTGGCCGCGCTCGAGCTGGGCCACCCCAAGAACCTGCGCCTGGTGGGCCCGACCCGCTGGCACGTGACGCTGCGCTTCCTGGGGGAGGTGAGCGACGAGCAGGTCGGCCTGCTGGGCCCTGCGCTGCAAGCGGCGGTGGCCGCGCTGCCCGGACCGCTCGTCTGCCGGCTGGGGCCGGCCACGGCCTGGTTCTCCCGGGTGCGGGTCCTCCAACTCCCCGCGCACGGACTCGACCAGCTGGCCGCCGCCGTCACGCGGGGCCACGGCGCCCGTGGTGCCCGAGCGTGACGGCGGCAGCCCGCCCTTCAACGGCCACCTCACCCTGGCCCGGGTCGAAGGGCCGGCTGGGACCCCAGGCCCAGAGCGAGCTGGCGGGCATCCCGTTCGACTCGGCCTTCGGCGTCGAGCACGTCGACCTGGTGGCCTCGGCGCCCTCGCCCAGCGGGCCACGTCTACTCCACGCTGGTCCGGGCGCCGCTGCGGACGGGCTGACGCAGCTCAGGCCTCGCCGCCGGTCAGGTAGGTGGTGATGGCCTGGGCCATGGCGGCGGCGGCCGCCTGCTGGAAGGACGGGGTGACGAGCAGGCGGCGTCGGTGGCGTTGCGCATGTTGCCGCACTCAATGAGGACCTTGGGCACGGTCGTCAGGTTGAGGCCGGCCAGGTCGTTGCGCGGCTGCAGGCCGTCGATCCCGTCGTAGTCGCTGACCGGCATCGGGGTGCCGGCCACGAAGGCGTTGCGCAGCGTGGCGGCGAAGGCGGCCGACGACGCGATCACGCCGTCGTTCGGGCCGTCCGCCGTCGGCTCCAGCACGGCGAAGCCGCGCCCGTCGGTCGGGCCGCCGTCGGCGTGGATGTCGACCGCCACGTCGGCGTGGGCGTCGTTGAGGATGGCGGCCCGCGTCGTGACGCAGGCCCGACGCCGGCGTTGTTCGGCCGGGTGAGCACCACGGTGGCCCCCTCGGCCTGCAGGTCCGCCTGCAGGTCGGTCGCCACGTTGAAGTTGAACTGCGCCTCCGTGTAGCCGCTGTCCGTCGCCGTCCCCGTCGTGTCGCACGGCTCGGTCCCCGTGCCGTTGAACACCGGCGCGTCAATGACGCCCGGCGCGCTGTAGTTGAGGCCGTTGTGGCCGGGGTCGATCCCGACCACCTCGCCGGCCAGCGGCTCGGAGCCCACCGCCAGCCAGTACCCGCCGCCCGAGGGCGTGACCGCCAGGCCCACCACCGGGCCGGGCAGCGGCGTCCCGCCGAGCGACCCGAAGTAGCGGGCGTCGCCGTAGGTGAAGATGCCGCCGTCGCGGGCCACCAGCCAGTAGCCGTCGCCGCTCGGCGTCGCCGCCATGCCGGTCACCGGCGCGTCGAGGTCGAGCGCGCCGGCCGAGCCGTCGAAGGCGGCGTCGCCGTAGGTGAAGATGCCGCCGTCGCGGGCCACCAGCCAGTAGCCGCCCCCGTTGGGGGTCGGCGCCATGCCGACCACGGGCGCGTTGAGGTCGAGCGAGCCGGCCGAGCCGGCGAAGCCGGCGTCGCCGTAGCTGAAGATGCCCCCGTCCGCCGCCACCAGCCAGTAGCCCCCGCCGTCACGCGGTGGCCGCCATGCCGACGATGGGCGCGTTCAGGTGCAGCGAGCCGGCCGAGCCGAAGAAGCCGGCGTCGCCGTAGTTGAAGATGCCGCCGTCGGCCGCCACCAGCCAGTAGCCGCCGCCGTCCGAGGTGGCCGTCATGCCGACGATCGGCGCGTTGAGATGGAGGGCGCCGGCCGAGCCGTGAGAAGCCGGCGTCCCCGTAGGCGAAGATGCCGCCGTCGCGGCCGGCCAGCCAGTAGCCGCCGCCGTCGTGCGTGGCCGCGATGGCGACGACCGGGGCGTTGGCGTTCGCCACCGCGTTGGCGCCGATGGCCGTCGTGCCGAACGGCGCCACCGAGTTGGCCGGGGGAGTGGCGGCGGCGCCCGGTGCGGCGGGGAGCGCCAGGCCGAGGCCGGCCAGCGCCAGGAGGGGCACGAGCGCGGCCAGCCGCGCCGGGCCCCGGCCCCGTTCACCCCGTGCACTCGTTCACGGCGTCGATGAGCTGGCGCAGGCGGGCGAAGTGGAAGCGGTCGAAGCGGAAGGCCAGCCGGGGCAGCTCGGGGTGGTCGTTGCGCTCGGGCGGGAAGGGCCCGGTGGCGCGGATGTTGCCCCGCACGACGATGTCGGCGAAGCGCTTGTTCAGGTCGGCCAGCTCGGCCTTGCTCGGCTGCACCTGCAGCCGCAGCACCAGGAGGTCGCCCACGAAGCGGATGGAGTGGTAGTTGCGGTAGAAGCCCAGGATCTCGGCGGCCGCCTCTTCGAGCGTGTTGGTCACCTTGAAGAGGGCCTGGTCCTCGGGCGACACCCAGCCGGCGTCGATGGCCCCCTCCTGCACGAAGCGCAGCCAGGAGTGCCAGTAGGTGCCTCCCGGCGTCTCGACCATGACGACCGGCGCCGGCTCGGCCTTGCCCGTCTGCAACAGCGTCAGCAGCTCGAAGGACTCGTCCTGCGTGCCGAAGCCGCCGGGCAGGACGGCGTAGGCGTGGGACTCCTTGATGAGCATGAGCTTGCGGGTGAAGAAGTAGCGCATCTCGACCAGCTTGGGGTCCTGCGCGATGAAGGGGTTGGCGTCGCCCTCGAAGGGCAGGCGGATGTTGACGCCGAAGGCGTGGTCCCGCCCCGCGCCCTCGAGCCCGGCCGCCATGATGCCGGGACCGGCCCCGGTCACGATCATCCAGTCGGCTGCGGCCAGCTTGGCCGCCAGGTCACGGGCCAGGATGTAGATCGGGTCGTCGGGCTTCGTGCGGGCCGAGCCGAACATGGTGACCTTGCGCACGTGGCGGTAGGGGCGGAAGACCCGGAAGGCCTCGGCCATCTCGGCCAGGGCCGTGTTGGCGATCTTGAGGTCGCCGACGGACGTGCCCTCACGGGCCAGGTCGCTCAGCGAGCCGATCATGTCCTGCAGCTCGCGGGACTGGGCCGCCGACAGCTCGTTGCCCTCGGTCAGGACCTCGAAGGCACGCTGGCGCGCCGCCGCCTCGGTCTCGTCGCGTCACGCGCGCCGCCGCGGCGTACAGGGTCGAACGCTGCACCAGCGGACGCCCGAGCGGCGCCACAATGGCCTCGAGCTCCTCGACGCCCATGCGCTGCCCGTGCTGCGCCCCCGCCGCCCGCGAGATGTTCTCGTCCATCAGCGTCCCGCCCAGGTCGTTGGCCCCGGCCCGCAACAGCTGGCGCGCGCCCTCGGCGCCCAACTTGACCCAGCTCACCTGAATGTTGTCGATGTCGCCCACGTAGGCGATGCGCGCCACCGAGTGCATCAGCACCGTCTCGCGGAAGGTCGGTCCCCGCCGGGCCTTGCGCTGCAGGTAGATCGGGGTGGCCATGTGCACGAAGGGCAGCGGCACGAACTCGGTGAAGCCGCCGGTCTCGCGTTGGAGGTCCCGGGTGCGCACCATGTGACGGGCCCAGCTCACCGGGTGCTCGACCGAGCCGAACATGATGGTGATGTTGGAGCGCAGGCCGACGCTGTGCGCGGTGCGGTGCGCCTCGAGCCACTCCTCGGTGTTGACCTTGTCGGGGCAGATGATGGCGCGCACCTCGTCGTCGAGGATCTCGGCCGCCGTCCCCGGCAGCGTCTTGAGGCCGGCCTCCTTCAGCCGGGTGAGGTACTCGGCCAGGGGCACCTCGGAACGGCGCGCCCCCTCGGTCACCTCGAGCGCGGTGAAGCCGTGGATGTGGATGTCGGTCGACGCCGGCGCGCACCGCTTCGAGCACGTGCACGTAGTAGTCGCCGTCGAAGTTGGGGTGGATGCCGCCCTGCAGGCAGACCTCGGTGGCCCCCTCGTCGACGGCCTCGGCGACGCGCCGCGTGATCTCGTCGAGCTCGAGCAGGTAGGGCGCGCCGCGCAGGTTGAGCGAGAGCGGGCCCTTGGAGAAGGCGCAGAAGCGGCACTTGAAGGTGCAGACGTTGGTGTAGTTGATGTTGCGGTTGCGCACGAAGGTCACGTCGTCGCCGGCAATGCGCCGGCGCAGGTCGTCGGCCACCTCGGCCACCATGCGCACCTCGGGGCCGCGGGCGCTGAAGAGCGTCACGATCTCGGCCTCGCCCACCTCCTGGCCGAGCGCCACGCCGGCCAGCACCTCGGCCACGGCACCGCGGCC
>CAWAHA010000020.1:0-121255 GCA_963781565.1 uncultured Acidimicrobiaceae bacterium
TCCACGTGGCCCCGCCATCGTCGGTCTTCATGACGATACCGTCTTCACCGACGATCCAACCGGCCTTGCTGGCTGGACTAAACCGAATCGCATAGAGGTCGCGATCCTGAAACAGATCAGAACCCTCGCGATATTTGACGGTGCGTTGCATCCAGGTCTTGCCCGAATCGCTTGAGGTCATCAGCAGGCCCTTGGAGCCAACGATAAAAATGCCGTTGTCGGGCTGAATTGCGACGCCGAACAAGCTAAGCCATCCTGGCGCGCTGGTTCGAGGAAGTCCTTCGATCGCCCCGCGAGCTACCACCGCGCCGACTGCCACCATCAGCAAGCAGGCGCCGGCGATCGCCCAGGTTTTAATTTTATTCAGATGCATCGGGTTTACGTTCAATCCTCTACTACCTCTTGATCCGCATCCTGATCACATCGGGCTCACGAACGTTTTATGACCGATGGGGTCGTCATATATAAGGGGCGCGCCTGTTTTCCAAGCCAGCCCCTTTCGTCGCGCCGCTCGATCGGCCTTGAGCACGCCGATCGCGTGATTGTTATCTTGCCTGTTGTCCATCCTGATCACGGTCCCCTCCACCACGGGAATGGTAGCTCCGATGGAACCTTGCCGCTCTCCGTGACGTGCCCACCGCTCATCCGCGCCCGCCAATTTCACAGGTCGCCCTCAAGCTTAGGACCGCGTCGTTAATTCCGGTTTCCGCGCACGCGTCGTCTTTTGTGCCGCGGCAGCAGCCAACCTTGTTCAAATCCCCCGGAACAAAGTTCTGCAAGGGCTTACAACATGGTTGGCGCGCCTGTCAAGAGAATCGGCCTCCAAGTGACACGCGGACAAGCGTTGAAGAGTGCCATCCCTCCGAACTCTTTCGCTCGATTGCTAATTCATCTTCCTCAGGCGTATTAGCCAGGTCCCTCTAGAGCGGCGAAACTACCCACCGGTATCGGCGCACGGTTGAAGACGCGACCGGCCATCTCCTGCGCCTCGTGCTAACGGAGCGTTGCCGGAACTTTACCCGATCCAATCAATGGAAATAGAGACGAAGTAGTGTACAAATTTATTCTGAATTGAATTTGGAGAAGCCGACGATGAAGCCAAACATCTCGTGCTGTCTCACCTTTCGACTTCGATGCCCGGAATGTCGAGTGTGGATCGGGACCTTTCCTGGCCAAATCGCGCGAGCCCAATCTCACGCGGCGAGTTTGGGCGCGTCGGCACGGAGCGGCTGCTAGGGATGCTGCGCGAACTGGATATCCGATCGACCTGGTTTGTGCCTGGGCATACCGCCGATGCCTTCCCGACGACCGTCGCCAAAATGGCCGGAAGAGGGCCACGAAATCGCTCATCACGGCTATTTTCACGAACAGGCCAAGACGACCGCCAATGAGGTGATCATTTCGATCGAGCGACAGCGACGCTCAAACGAGTGACCGGCCACGAAAGCGGTTGAGATATCGATCGCCTGCCGCGGGCCTGAGTCCGGCCACCCTCGATTGCCTCGTCGAGCGGAATTTCCTTTACGACAGCAGCATGATGGGTAACGATTTCTCTCCTTATATTGCCGCGTCGAGCGATGCAGGGCGCCCGCCGACAGGTCCCTTTCGTTTGGCGTCGCGAGATCAATATCGTGGAGCTGCCTATTACCTGGGGTCCTCGATGATTTCCCGGCGTTCGAATTGGTCATCTCGCGCGGTGACGTAATCCAAGGACTGCGCGGCGCCCTCGCAGATGTACGAAATCTGGGTGGGCGACTTCGATTACCTGCATGACCGGCTGGGCGAAGGCGTCTTCATCCTGACGATGTCATCCGCAATGTATCGGGCGCGGCCATCGGCTCCTGATGCTCGAACGGTTGATCACGCACATGCGCAATCACAGCGGCGTCACCTTCAAGACTATGAGCGAGGTCGCGCTAGAATTCAAAAAAATGAATCCGCTCAAAAACGATCGGATAATTATTCGCGATTAAATCCAGATCGTTGGTCCGTCCGTATCTGAGGTACCTGCCAAACCTCAGGCAGCTATGGGAGGACCACAATGCTAAGTAAATTCTTTCGACTGATTCTGGGCGCTGCGCTGGCCATGACGCACTAACCACATCCGGAGGCCTGGCGGCATCGCTCGCGGCTAATCGAACTCTCGGTTTCGGTGCGAGCAAATTGCTGACCTTTACCTATGGGCAGAATTTCTCCTGCATTGATCAACCGACCGATGACCTTTGACTTCAACGGGATCCTGGCCGACGCCGACCCCGGCGAATTTCAGTGCCGATCTGCAAGGTCGCGACCGAGCCCACGATTGGACCTACGGGCGCCAGATAAACGTCGCGCACATCTATGCCCTTGCGACACGTTGCTCCCGGCATCCTCTGACAGACACCCTGGTACTCGTGGGTGTTGTGGACGCACCGGAAGTGCAGACATTGCGGATCAGCGATGTCTGCGTCCCGGCGGGATGGTGGCCGCCACGGTTACGTACGAGACCACGGTGGTGTAGTCGCCGGCAAAATTCTGTGCCCACTGGAGTCCCAGGACCTGCGTCTGAGAGCTGGTGCCGCAGGCGGGCGTGGTCAAGGTCTCGATCTGCTCGGCGCTCTGCACGTCCTTGTTGAAGAACGTGGAGCTGATCAGCTCGTCGTTGGAGTCGCCGATGCGGTTGCCGTCTGACTCTGCAGGCCGAAGACGGAGAGCAGCGCGACGGAAATCCCGCCGATCACGATCGGCAGGATCGCTACAACGACGATCAGTCTCAATCAGCGTGAACCCCGCATCGTCCTGTCCCTCGACGCGTCGACGTGTCGCACGTCGAAGTTGGCGACGGGGTGCACGCGACTGTCCGATAGCGGTTCATGTCTGCGGCTCTCCGTTCAAGCGACGTGCGCAGGCGACGAGTTCTTTGGCGCCGACGACAGATGGCGGCACCGGGCCGCGAGCACGACCCACGCAGAGGGGCAAGACTTCGAAATCGCAATCGCCAAATCGCCAAGATCACTCCAATGAGCGGAACCGCCTCCGCCTCATCCACCTGGTGAAACCCTACTTGCCTCCCGAAGAAAACAGAACAGCGCTTCACGAATGGTTGATGAGTCGTAGTCACTTTGTCGGTTGTTCGTGCCTCCAACCGCACCTGCGAAAGGATGGACTATGACAATTGTGTTTCCGTAGTGATTGGGTTGTGAGTTGGTTGCGAAGAATCGCCTGAGAGCTTCAGTCACCCAAGGCGCGGCGAACATCCCAGAGGTGATGGCAGACCTCGTGCGCGTTGCGCTGCACGACGTCGAAAGCGCCGATGGCGCCGGCTTCGGGGTGCGGTGTCGTGACATCGTGCGGTGCTTCGAGTGATGCCGTGCGCCACGTATCGGCCGCGCTGATGAGCGCGATGAGTCCGACGATCGGCGAGAGCTCGTCGTAGGAGCGGACGTCGGCGACGACGTTCTCGTCCCAGGTCGGCACTCCGAAGGAAGGGTCGGCGCTGATCGTCCACAAGCGTTCCGTGCCGAACCGCAGGACGTCGACGGTGTGCCAGACGTAGCGGCTGGCTGACCAGAGGCCGGTTCGACGGCCTCCGCGGGTCGATTCGTGAGAGCACCGCACCGAAGACGGCAATGGTGCTGACGCACTGACCCACCAGCACCTCGTAGCCGGCTCGTCCCAGTCGAAGCCGCACTCGGGGCAGAGGGCTTCGGGGCGGACCCAGCCTGCGGGCGGCGGCGAGGGCCGCTCGCTCATTTCCGTCCTCCTGAGGGGGATCTCCTCGCGGGGCTTGCCCATGTGCCAGGCCCCGCAGACGTCGCAGCGGTAGACGTTCAGCTCCACCCCCGATTCCTGTCGGCGGACGAGGGCGGCGGTCAACGCGTCGCTCTGACTCGGGTAGCGCGGTCTTCGGGAGGCCGTCGGCGCGCCAGTGCTCTCCGAGGCCGGCCGTGCGATGGGCGTCTTCGGACTGCTTGGCCGGAGCCTTCCGTGCATTGTTTCGACGAGGCACCCGACCATTCTGGTGGCTGCTGCGTGGGCGGGTCGAGGCCAAGAACTGGCATCGGCTCCAGAGGCCCCGACGCGCCCTGAATTCGACGGAGGGGGAAAGGGGTCGAATCCGGCGCGTCGGGACAGCGGATCTATTGAGGACAAGCGCAGGATTGGGCAAATCTTGGACGCCGGCGGGGCCTTCGGATCCCGGTCGAGCGCCGTGAGCGTCGCCCCTCGAGCGTTGTTTCGCCGTCCCAAGATATGGCTTTTGTCGCCCGGCGTGCGCTCTGCCACCATTTGTCCATGGCCAAGACCGTGATTGTGAAGCTCACCGACGACATCGACGGCGGGGACGCCGACGAGACAGTCCACTTTGCCCTCGACGGCAAGACCTACGAGATCGATCTGAGCGCAGCCAACGCGTCCAGCTCTCGGGAGGCCTTCAAGCCCTACATCGAGAAGGGGCGGGCGAGCAGCGGAGGCCGCGTCCGAGCGCCCCGGGCGAGCGGACCGCCCGGCTGAGGAGACGCATGTACTCGCAGCTCAGCAACGAGGAGAAGACACGTTTCCGTGCCTGGGCCGACATGCCGACGGCTCGACGGATCAGTGATGCCCGGGTCAAGAGTTGGGTCGCGGCGGGAAAGCCCTGAGCGACCGGCTCACGGTGCGCTGACCGGTCGGCTCCGGCCCTCGGTTCCTGAGTGGGGACCTAGGCCCAGCTGAGGATCCCGTAGGTATTGCAGAGCCCCATGAGGTCGATCAGCAGGAAGGCGGAGACGACCGCGATCACGAACGGCGCCTTCCAGCGGCGCCCTCCCTGGCGGACCACGGGTGGCATGTACCAGAGCGGCAGGGCCGAACCCAGCTGGGCCAGGTGGATGCCGATCGGCACCGCCCCCTCGGCGATCGGCGCGTCCGGATCGGCGGCCAGGGCCAGTGCGGTGAGCTCCGCGTCGGTCAGGGTTTCGTCGGGATCCCCGATCTCTGACGCCATAGACGGCCAAGCTACCGGCTCAGAGCCTTGGCGCGGCACGACAGGCGATTCGTCGGAGGTGACGAACATGGCCGATGACGACGCGCAGCCCGTGGTGGTCTGATCCTGGACGCGAGCACGATCGGGGGAGTCGGGCGGAAACCCGAAAGCTCCTGGCTGGTACCCCGATCGCGCCAGTCCCGACCGATCAGTCCTATTGGGACGGGCAGACCTGGACGGCCAAGAGGCGGTGGACCGCCGGGAAGGGATGGCTCGTGGTGGGCGATGCCCCCGAAGAGACGACGGGCGATGCCGAGCCCGCGCCCCCGACAGGCCCCGCCTGTCGGCCAATCCCTACGCCCCGGGCGGAGCGGTCCGATCGCAAGTCGACCGGATTCACTCTCAATCTGGGCCTGCTCCTGCTCCTGGTCTGCGGCATGGCCCTCATGTACGGATCCGTCGGCGAGTGGGTGCACGTAGCGGGAGCCTCGGCATCGCCAACTTCCACGTCTCCGTCAACGGCATCGATCCGACCATCTCGACCTTGATCACCGTCAACGGCTGGGTCACGTTCATCGGCGGCATCCTGCTGGTCGTCTTCGCCTGCTTCGAAATGACCTCGGAGGAGGTGCAGCTGTCGGTCCTCACGACCATCATCGCCGCCGTCACGGCGATCTTCGCCATTTACGACATGTTCCGCATCGTCCAGAAGATCTCGCAGGTGCCGTCGACGCTGGGCGCCGACGTGAGCGTCGGCTGGGGCCTGATCTGCGTGCTCAGCGCCGCCGTGCTGGCGACACTGATCGCTCTGGTGCGGTTGCTGCAGCGCTGACGCCGTCAGCCAGCGACCGGCTTCCGATCCGGTCGCTGGCTGTCCGGCTTACTGCGGGGGCCCCGAGGAGAGCTGCACCGTGGCGGTGTGGGTCTGCCCCGAACTGTCCGTCCAGCCGATGCTCACCTTGTCGCCCGGGTGGTACTGGCTGATGGCGTTGGTGAGGTCGTTGGGGGTCGTGACCGTCTTGCCGCCGAACGAGGTGATCACGTCGCCTTCGGCCAGCCCGGCTTCCTGAGCCGGTCCGTTCGTGACCGCACTGGCCACGGAGGCGCCCGACGCGGTCGACCCGGTGTTGCCGGAGTTGCCTCCGAAGAAGCCCCCGAAGCCGCCGCCATTGCCGCCAGCGCCACTGTTGCCAGAGTCGCCCGAGCTGCTGTTGCTGGCGTTGATCTCGACGCCGAGGAAGGCGGTCTCACCGATGTGGATCGTGGAGGAGGCGGAGCCCTCTTCGATCGACTTGGCGATGGCCAGCGCAGTGTTGATCGGGATGGCGAAGCCCTGGGTCCCCGACGACTGGTCGTTGGATTGGAAGGAGAAGCCCGCCGAGGCCGCGGTGTCGATGCCGAGGACATTCCCCGAGGTGTCGATCAGCGCGCCGCCCGAGTCTCCGGGCTGAATGTCCGCGTTGGTCTCTATCAGGCCGCTGAGTTGCTCCGAGGTTCCGTCGCCGTCGTCGCTGGCGGTGATCGACTGGTTCAGTGCCGTCACCGTCCCACCGGCCGCGCTCGGTGTCCCGCCGGTGCCGCCGGCGTTGCCGACGCCCACGACGTTCTCGCCGACCGAGGCATTGGACGAGTTGCCCAGGGTCGCGGTCTGCAGGCCCGAGGCGTTGTGGAGCTGCAGGACGGCGATGTCCTTGGTGCGGTCGTAGCCCACGACGCTGGCGGTGTAGGTCTTGTGGTTGCCGATGTCGGTGACGCTGATGCTGGTGGCTCCGTCGATCACGTGGTTGTTGGTCAGGATGATGCCGTTGCCCGACAGCACGATGCCCGTGCCGGCGGCCTGCTCCTGCTGGTAACCGAGCGTGGTGTTGATGTCGACCAGCCCCGGGTCCACCTTCGAGGCGATGGCGTCGGCGTCGCTGGGGCCCGATCCGTTCGACGATCCCGAGCCGCTGCCGGAGCTCCCGGTGTTGCCCGAGCTCCCCGAGCCCCCGAAGGAGCCGCCGCCGAACGGCGAGCCGTTGCCGAAGGGGTTGCCCGAGGGGCCCGAGCCGCCGGAGCCGCCGGAGCCGGACGGCACCCGCGAGCTGCCCGACGTCGGGTTGAAGGCCTGCGTGCTGCTCCCGTTGTTCGACGTTGCGTGGCCGATGCCGAAGCCGGCGCCGAGGACTGCGATGGCGGCGGCGCCGGCGAGCAGGCCGTTGCGGACCCGGTGATTGCCGGCGGCGGATGCCGCCGCGGGCGGCGGGGCCGACCACATGGGCGCGCCGGGGTCGGTGGGCGGCGGACCGCCGAAGGAGGAGGCCGGTCCGCCTACCGAGCATCGGGTTGCCGGCCAGCGCGCCCATGGCGTAGGTGCCCTGGGGCGGGGTGGTGCCGGCCGTGGGGGCGGGCTCGTGCGCCACGCCCGTCGGCGGGGTGTCGGGTTGCTGCGGCAGCGGAAGCGGCTGCTCTGCTTGCGCGGGAGAGACGGCCGGGAGCGGAATGGCTGCCTGGCTGGTCGTCTCGGGCGCGCCGGTCGGGGCGGTGTCCGGATTGGCGTCGCTCACGGGCCCTTCGGCCGTCTGGTCGTTCTGTTCGTCGGTCATGTCTGCGGTCCTCCGTCTGAGCTCGGGGGGGCCGGGCTCTCCACGGAACCCATTGGACAGGGCAGGTCTGTGCGCCAGGTCGGAGAAAGTTATGACCCGGATAAATGTTGTCTGAGCAGATTCGGAGCCGCGCGAAACCCTGCGTCAGCAGGGAGGAAGCCTCGGGAGCTCTGCTCCAGCCAGGTTCTCAGGAGCCGGTTGTGTGGGACTCCGGAACGGTCAGAACCTGCGGGGCCGGCCCGAGAATGACGGGCTCAGGCCCCAGTGGCAGCGTCGCCCGATCACGGGCCGCTTCGGCACGTCCCTCCCGTCCGCGGACTCGGTGGAGAGCTCGCGCTGCAGCGCAACCCCGAGATCACCCGGCCTGGCCGCAATGCCGCGCACATCCACTCGCCATTCGTAGTCCTCGGAGGTCATGGCTCCATCGGTGCTCATGACGGTTGCGTCCGGACAGGCCGAGTGCGCCACGGCGAGGAGCTCGAACCGGGCATCGAGGCTGTCGCGGCCCGTGGGATGGAACGGCACGGCGCCGGCGACCCGGGGTGACTCAATGACGACGACCCAGCGCTGGCCCTGACGGCAGAGGTAGAGGGTCGCCCCGTCGATGACCTCACTGTGGAGGGGGACGCCGGCGTTGTTCCTGGGTTGCATCATCATGAGGGGAACGCCTCGGTCCCGCAAAGCTTTCTGGGCCTTTTGGCCCATTGTGAGCTCTGCACCCGTCGGCCCCAGCCGTGTTCCGCCACATCGCCTCCTGCTTCCGGCCCCACGGCGACCATGGTGCAGGAATGCATGGCCTCCGACCAGGGCCGAAGTGTTCTACTCCTCGCTACGGTGCGCGCTGCAGGGTGACGGTGACGTGACGAACGTGCGGCGCCAGGGTGACCGTCCCGGTGGCCTGGTCGACCGTCCCTGACGACGCACTCGCGATGTTGCGGCTGAAGGACGGCAGTTGGAGCAGCACGGGACCAGGCGGGGGAGTGCCTCGCAAGGACAGCGAGACCGAGCGCCCGACCGAGGTGATGGTGATGGTGACGCGGTGGCCGGCGGTCGTGGGGAAGTTGGTCACCGAAATCGGCGTGCCGCGATCGAGCCAGCCGGGCGGGAGGCCGCGACCCACCACCAGGGAGCCGTCCGACCGTTGCGCCACGAGTGAGTCGAGGAGCACCTTGTCCGCGCCGGCCATGCCCCAGGCGTGGGGCGACGAGCCCTGGCCCGTCGACGGGTGCCGCCCCACCCAGGGGGAGGTGGGATCGGGGGCGCTCGAGCTCTCCCACCACGACAGGGGCCCGCTCTGCGTGTTGGCGAGCATGAATTCGAAATTCGAGATGCCCTGATCCCTGTGGTGCGAGCTGGCCAGACCGGCGGCACCCTGCGCCGCGTTGTAGGCGCTGGAGTAGTAGTCACCGGGGAATCCGCCCGTCGTGTCCGGCGGAAGCAGCCCGTGCAGGCGGCCGAAGCCGTAGTCGTACGTGGCGTCGATCATGGTGAGTCCGGGACCGTCGACCGGGGCACCGAAGAGCGACGCCTCCCAGGCCCAGTTGCCGATCGGCGAGGTCCAGTTGGCGTCCTTGGGGTTGTTGCACCGGTTGGCGCTGTTCGCCTGCACCAGGGAGCAGGGGAGGTAGTCGAGATGACCCAGGCTGATCGTCGAGGTGAGAACGGCGTTCGTCGCGGTGAGAAGGCTGGCGTACTGCGCAGACGCCCAAGACGCCTCCGAGGCGTTGCCGAGGGCGGAGGCCAGGTAGCGGTAGGCCGCCAGTCCGAGCAGGGCTTCGAAGTCGTCCGTCGTCCAGTAGCCCTGCGTGTCGATGTCGTCGGTGGCCTCCATCGTCCCCATGGGCCCGGTCCGGTCGGCCGCAATCGCGTGCGCGGCCGCTTCGATGCTCGGCTCCGACGGGCTGGTGCCTCCGGCGGAGAAATTCTGCGCCACGAACGCCGTGTCGCCGGTCTTGAGGAGGTACACGGCCCATGGCACCGAGTAGGTCCAGAGGCCGTCGACGTACTGACCGGGGGCCCCGACCACGGTGCGGGCCTCGGTGAGGAGTGCCTGGGCGTCGCTGTACGAGCCCTGCGTGAACAGCGTGGTGAGGATGCCCACCACGTCGTGGCTGAACTCGCTCTCGTAGCCGTTGACTCCGGTATTGAGGTCGTTGCCGCTGCGCGTGAGTTGCGTCGTGATGAAGCCGCTCTCGTAGGCGTCGACGAGCGAGCGGTCGGGCACGTTGATGCGGGCGACGGCGGCGAGCTGGGCATTCCAGAACGCCCGCATGTGGGCGAAGTGGGTGCTGACGCCTCCGGCCGATCGGACGGCATCGGCGCTGGGCCAGGGGTCGAGGCTGCCGAAGCGGTCGGAGACGACGACGTAGTCGTGGTCGATGTCGTGGTGCGCCGGGACGGCATCGGGGCTGTCGTTGAGAGGGACGAGGCCGGGCGAGGCGAGCGGGTCGGCCGTGATGGTGCGTCCCGTGGCATTGACGATGTGCACGCGGCTGTAGACCGCGACGTAGGCGTCGTCGTGCAGGACGAGACGGTCGGCGAACTCGGTGATGGCGACCGTGACACCGGGGCGAAGGCTGAAGGTGGTGACCTGGGCCGGCAGGTAGCCGTCGGCGTCGTCCCAGGTGGTCCGCTGCCCGTCGTAGATCCCGAAGCCGTAGTCCCCGAAGAGCCCGCCGGGGCCGTCCTGGATCACGAAGGTGCCGCCGAGGCAGGTGATGACGCTGTTGTGGTCGCCGAGCCATCCGATGGCCGATGCGGTGCCGTCGGCGCCGGTGAACGCATCCGTGCCGACGTTGAAATTGCAGCGGTAGGCCGGCCGCGGACCGGGTCCGATGTTGGTGACCGAGGCACGGGCCGGGGCGGCCGCCGCGGCCGAGGTTGACGCCGAAGCACACGGTGACCCCGAGCAGGGAGCCGCAGGCGACGACGAGGAGGATGCATCGGGCCGGCCAAGACCACCTGTGGCCCAGTGCGTCGCGGGTCATGGTCTCAGGGACGGAAGACCACCTTGATCGCCTGTGACGTCGTGCGGTCAATGGCTGTCTCTATGGCTTCCCGGTAGTCGTCGAGCCCGAACTCGTGCGTGACGACGACGGACTCCGGGAGGAGGCCGGCGGCGAGGACATCGATGGCGCGGTCGACTGAGTGCCGGTCCGGCCCACCGGCCAGACCCGGGGCCGAATGCGCGTCGACGGTGTGGTCGATGGAGCCGATCAGCGCCGCCTCCTTGTACCAGATCGGCGTGAGGTCGACCTCGCTGATGCCGGCCGCGCCCAGGAGGAGGACGCTGCCGCGGTGCGCCACCGCCCGCAGGGCCTCGGTGACCGAGGCGGGCGAGCCCACCGCTTCGACGACGAACGGGAATCCCCCCATCAGCATCTGGTGCCGCTTGCGGCCCACCACGCGCGAGTTGCTCAGCGAGGCCAATTCCTCCCAGTGCCCGTTGTCGGGATCGCTCAGCACGACGTGGTCTGCCCCGCAGGCCAGCGCCGCCTCCGCCTGGTGCGGGTGCCGGGCCAGCACGGTCACCGGGCACGCCGGAAACAGGCCGCGCAGCGCGGCGAGGGAGGCCAACCCGATGATGCCGGCGCCCACGATCAGGACGGGCTCGCCGTCGACGGGCATGGCGCGCAGCAAGCCGTGGCAGGCGATGGACACGGGCTCGTAGAGGCTCGCACCGCGATCGGCGATGGCGTCCGGGAGGGGGTGGAGCATGGAGTCGTGCGCCAGCACGCTGTCCGCCCAACCGCCGCCCATGTCCATGGTGTACCCGAGCGACCGTCCCGAGCTGACAATGCGGCTGTCGAGGTTCAGGCACGACGACGTCCAGCCGCGGGCGCAGTTGGCGCACGGCGGGTCGATCCCTCGTGGGAGGCACGGTATGCACGGGTCGACGACGACTCTCGTCCCGACGGCCACGGAGCAGTTGGGCCCTGCCTCCACGACCCGCCCGGCCGTCTCATGGCCGAGCACGAACGGGAAGGTCCCGATGGAGGCGAGGGTCGGTGACGGCCCGGTGTTGTGCGCGAACAGATGGAGGTCGCTCCCGCAGATCCCGCCGGTCGCCACGGCGACGCGGGCCCATGACGGGCCAGGGAGCGCGGGTTCGGGGACCTCGGTCAGTGAGACGGGAAACTCGGGGTCAGCCATGTCGAACACCACCGCGCGCATGCGCAGGAGCGTAGGCGCGACGGGGCGGTCTCACCTGGTGCAGCTGGCATAAGGTGCCCGTTGATGCGGGTTCCTGACGCCACCCTCGCCGAGGTACGCCAGCGCGGCTTCGCCCTCGTGGAGGGCTTCCTGCGTGACGACGAGCTCGCGGCGGCCCAAGAAGCTCTCTGGCTGCACTTCCCCCGGCCGCAGGAGTACTTCGCCGACCCGTCGGCCTTTGCCCGCTATGCCGCGAGCCAGTTCGCCGGGGTCGAGGAATTTCCCTACCGCTCGTGGGACCTCAACCGCCTGGCCGTGCACCCCGACCTCGTCGACGCGGCCGAGCGCTACCTGCAGACGGCGGAGCTGCATCTCTACAAGGTGGAGCTGTGGGCCAAGTACGCCGGCGCCGTCAACTACGACCAGCCGCTCCATCGCGACTACGGGAGCCACAGCCTGGTCGTGCCGAGGCCCGAACCGCGGTACACGCAACTGACGACGTTCATCTACCTGTCCGATGTCACCGAGGAGGACGGGCCGACCCGTATCGTCCCGTACGAGGACGGGAAGGACGTGCCCTACACGCCGCTCTACCTGCCGTTCGGCTCTTTGGCCGACGCCGAGGTGGCCTGCACGGGACCGGCGGGGAGCCTGCTGCTCTACCGGACCGACATTCTGCATCGTGGCTCGGACATGACCGGTCCGGGCCGCTCGCGCTTCTCCATCCTGGCCGACTACCAGGTGCGGGGGACGACCTGGGGCGGGAAGATGGCGTGGCCCAAGGCGTCACCGGAGCGCTGGGCCCGGTTCATCCCCCAGTGCGGCGTCCGCGAGCGCGATCTCTTCGGCTTTCCGCGCCCGGGTGACCCCTACTGGTCCGAGGAGACCCTGGCCGGGGTCGCCGCCCGCTACCCCGGCCTCGACCTCTCGCCCTACCGGGACAGGCTGGCGTGACCGAGGGGCGGCGCCCCCGGGTCGAGGTGCGCCGCGTCTACGAGGACATCCCCAGCGGGGAAGCGACCAGGGTCCTGATCGATCGCCTGTGGCCCAGGGGGATTGCCAAGGCCACGGCGCCGTTCGACCAATGGTTGAAGGAGGTGGCGCCCACCACGGAGCTCCGTCGCTGGTACGGGCACGACCCCGCCAAGTTCGAGACGTTCGCCGCCCGCTATCGACAGGAGCTGGCAAGCGCCGCCGGCCAGCGACGGCGTGGCGCTGCCTCGGCGCGCTGGCGACGGAGAGTGGAGTCGTCCTCGTCACCGCCACACGCGACGTCGAACATTCGGCGGCCGAGGTGCTCTTCGATGTCCTTGTCGGGCCGCCCTGACGACCAGGTGGTCGACTCGCCCGGCGCGCAGCCCGAGCGCCGGACGCGCTGCCGTGCTCCAATGAGGCCGACGATCCATCCGACACGGAGGCCTGGCATGCCCGCACAACTGATCCTCGAATTCGAAGGTGTGACCACGAAGGAGTACGACGCGGTCAACGCCGCGCTCGGCATCGACCCCGTGACCGGCTCGGGCGACTGGCCCGACGGGCTGCAGGTCCATGCGGCGGGGCTGAACGAGCGGGGCCACCTGGTCGTGACCGAAATCTGGGACACGCCCGACCACCAGTTCCGGTTCATGGAGGGTCGCCTCAGCGCCGCCCTCGTGGAGGGTGGCATTGCCGCCCCGTCCAGCGTGACGTGGATCGAGCTCGTGGCGCACCACACTCCGGGAGGCTGAAGGTCCCGATCCTGCGGCCCTGGGTTCGCCCCGGCAGAGGTGGCATCATTCCCCACGGTTCGATTCGACGAGGAATGGGGGGACGGTTGTGAGCTATCGCGTGATTCAGTGGGCGACGGGCGGCGTCGGGCGGGCTGCCATGGAGGGCGTCCTGGCGCACCCCGAGCTCGAGCTGGCGGGGGCCTGGGTCCACAGCCCCGACAAGGAAGGCGCCGACCTCGGCACGCTCCTGGGCCGTGAGGAGCTGGGCGTGACCGCCACCGGCGACGTCGACGCGCTGCTCGCCAGCGACGCCGACTGCGTGCTCTACAGCCCCATCTTCGCCGACCCGGGCGTGGTGGCCGCCATCTTGGAGTCGGGCAAGAACGTGGTCTCCCCGTTGGGCTGGTTCTATCCGCCCCCCGAGGAACGCCAGAAGTTCGACGCCATCGCCAAGGCGGCCGGCGTGACGCTGCACGGCACCGGCATCAATCCCGGTGGGATCACCGAGCGCTTCCCCCTCATGATCTCGGCGTTGTCCGGCTCGGTCACCCACGTCCGCGCCGAGGAGTACTCGGACATCCGCACCTATGGAGCGCCCGACGTGGTGCGCGACTGGATGCTCTTCGGCAAGACGCCGGACGAGGCACGCGCCAGCGTCATGATCGACGCGCTCGGCGGCGGCTTCCGCCAGTCACTCTTCATGGTCGCCGACGAAATGGGCTTCGACGTGGACCCGCAGCTGCAGACCACGCACGAAATGGCGGTGGCGACCAAGCCGATCGACTCACCCATCGGCCCCATCCAACCGGGGACGGTGGCGGCGCAGCGCTTCACGTGGGAGGCGACCGTCGACGGGGTGCCCGTGGTGACCGCCACCGTGAATTGGCTGATGGGGGAGGAGGACCTCGACCCGGCCTGGACCTTCGGGCCTGAAGGCGAGCGCTTCGAGGTCGAGATCACCGGCGATCCGACCTGTCTCACCACCTTCAAGAAGCTGCACCCCAAGACGGTGGCGGAGGGGCTCGTCCGGAATCCGGGGGTCGTCGCCACGGCCATGCACTGCGTCAACGCCATCCCGTACGTCTGTCAGGCCGCGCCCGGCCTGCAGACCTACCTCGAAATGCCTCTGGTGGCCGGCCGCGCTGCGCCGGGCTTGCATCGGGACCGGCGGGCAGCGACCGTCCACCAACCCGGCATGATCCTCGAGCGCTTCTCCCTCACCGGGAAGGTGGCGATCGTGACCGGTGCCGGGCTGGGGATCGGACGCGGGATCGCCCTCGGGTTCGCCGAGGCCGGCGCGGACGTCGTCCTGGCCGCCCGCACCGCATCCGATCTCGAGGAGGTGGCGACGGAGGTCGCGTCCCGTGGCCGGCGGGCCCTGGTCGTGCCGACCGACGTCACCGACGCCGCGGCCTGCGAGCGCCTGGTGCTGCGGGCGGTCGAGGAGTTCGGCCGGCTGGACATCCTGGTGAACAACGCCGGCGGCGCCATGCCCAGAGCGGCTCTGGAGACGAGCGAGGGCTTCATGGCCCGCACCTTCGCCTTCAACGTGACGGCGCCGTTGACGCTGACCAAGCTGGCGGCGCGGCAGATGGTCGACACGGTCGGCGGGGGCGCGGTGGTCAACATCTCGTCGCGGTCGGCCAGCATGACCCAGACGATGTTCGTCGCCTACGGAGCGGCCAAAGCGGCGCTCGACCGCATGACGCGCAACATCGCGCCCGAGCTGGCCCCGCGGGTGCGCGTCAACGCCATCGACGTCGGCGGCGTGGCGACACGCTCGCTCGACATCGTCCTCACCGACGATGCCCTGCGCCAGCAGTTTCTCGAGGGCACGCCGATGGGCCGGCCGGGCGAGCCCGAGGACATCGCCTGCGCCGTCCTCTACCTGGCTTCTGACGCCTCTTCCTGGGTCACCGGGAAGGTGTTCGAAATCGACGGCGGCACCGAGGCCCCCGCCATGACGGTGCCGGCACCTGCCCTCACGCCGACGCCGGGGAGTCCCGCCGACTCCTGAGGGCCGGGCGGACGAGCGTCAGGTGTCGCCGCCGGCTGCGCCGACGTCGAGGTTGCGGAACTTTCAGCTGCGCAGCTCCCAGCGATTCCCGGCTGGGTCCTTGCACAGGATGATCCGGTTGCCGTCGAACTCGGCGGTCTTGAAGCGAATGCCGGCGTCGGTCAGGCGCGCCGCAATCGCATCGGACTCGCCGCCCACGTGGATGGCCGTGTGCGCCATTGCCGCCGGCGCGTGGGCGGCGTCAAGGCTGAGATGCACCTGCGTGCCGTCGTCGGCCTCGAACCAGCGGGCCCCGAAGTCGGCGGCCGGTTGCGGTGGCTCCAGTCGTCGATAGCCCAGGATGCCGACGAGAAAGTCGGCTTCGGCCTCTGCGAGATCCGGCGGGATCCCCAAGTTGGCGTGGTGGAACGTTGGCATGAGTTGCATTGTCCCATGCCGGTCCCTTCCGGTGTCGGGCCGACGCCGTCCTGGTGGACGGCTGGTCAGACGGTCGGGCCGGGGGTCTTCACGAAGGCGGCGAAGGGTGGCTCCTTGTCGGAGGGCGGCACAGGCGCGGTGGAGACGCCCGTCGGGTTCCCCGGTGCCGCCAGCGTGGGGGGCTCCCGGAAGGCGCGCGTGCTGCAGGTCGAGGCAATCGAGCAGGTCGTTGGCGTTGGCGTCCCGGTAGGTCATGGCGGGCAGGTTCCACTTGCGCTCAATCGTCTTGAGCACCGACGTGTGGTCGTACACGGTGTGTGACACGTAGTTCCGCTTGCTGTAGGGGGACATCACCACCGTCGGCACCCGGAAGCCGTAGCGGTCGTAGGCGCCGGGCTGATCCGTTGCGGAGAGCACCGGTGGGATGTCGTCGGGCGGGATGGCCGGCGGTGGTGGCACGTGGTCGTAGTACCCGCCGTGCTCGTCGTACGTCCACACGAGCATGGTCTTGTCCCACGCCGGGCTGTTGAGAAGTGAGTCGACCACGGTCGAGACGAAGTATTCGCCGAGCGACAGGTCCTGCGGATTCTCCTCGGTGCCGGTGAGGATGTTCGGGTCGACGTACGAGACGGACGGCAGCGACCCCGACTTCGCATCGGCGTGGAACTGGTCGATCGTCTTAATCCGCGACGGATTCTTCTTGACGATGTCGGAAATCACGTAGAGCGTCGACACGTTGGTGGCATAGCTGGCCCAGCTGATGTTGTGCGCGTCGAGGCGGTCGAAGATGGTCCCGTTTGGTGGGATCCCGCCGATGGACGAGGTGTCGGTCGCAATGAGGCCGAACGCGGTACCGGACAGGAGGAAGCGGCGGTTCGGGTAGGTCTGGGCCAGGACCGAGCAGAAGTAGCGATCGCAGAGAGGGAAGGTCTTGGCCAGCGAGTAGTAGAAGGGGATCTCGTCCCCGGTGTAGTACGCCATCGACCAGTCGCTGCTGCTCTCGGGCCCGATGAAGCCATTGTTGTGGCCGTCGGCGAACTGCAGGTGGCTGGCGTCCCAGCTCTGGGTGACGTGGCCGGCCTGGCTCGTGTCCGTCTCGTGGAAGGCGCGGACGTACCCGCCGCTCGGGTCCGGGTTCGTGTTGGTCGGACGCCCACGGTGGTCGAGGGTGAACCCGTCGCCCCGGCCCAGCATGCCGAGGTAGTTGTCGAACGAGTGGTTCTCCTGCATGACGACCACAATGTGGTCGATCTCAGGAATCGTGTCGGTGCCTTCGGGGAGCTTCGGGTTCGGCAGCGATCCCGGGTGGCGCCACTTGGAGCGCGGCGGGAGATGCAGTTGGGAGCGACGAGGACGCAGACTGCGGCGTTCGCTCCCGCGCCGACCCCGACGGCGGCAGCTCCGACCCCGAGCGCACCTTGAAGGATCTGACGCCTGGAGAATCCTCGGTCCTCGCTCACCGGGGGCAATTAGAGCACGCCTTCCGAGAGCGTCAAGAGCACCTGGGATCCCACGATCGCTGAAGGTGAAATCTGTGTGTCGTGTGTGTCGTGTGTGTCGTGCGTGTCGTGTGTGTCATTTGGGTCGCAGCGGACGGAACAGCCTCGCTTCTCGATGACGAACGGCATCAGCGTCATTCACCGCGAGCGAGGATCTCCGAGTGCCGCACTCCCTTCGCCGTCCCCGTACCGACCGCAACAATGGCAGTGAGTACCGGGATCAGAAAGAGGGCGGTGCGCAGTGTTGTCGACGACGCGATCGCGCCGATCACAACCGGTCCCACGACGAAGCCAGCCCAACCGCAACCGGCGACCAAGGCGACAGCTCTTCCGGTGTTCACGCTGCCCACCGCTCCGGCCGCGCTGAGGGTGATCGGGACGACGCTTCCGAGTCCTGCTCCGAGCAGCCCGAATCCGATCAGCACGCTCACGGGGCGGTCGATGATGAGGCCGCCGGCAAATCCGAGCGTGGCGATGACGGCGAGCAAAGGGAGCAAACGGTGGGCGGCGAACCTGGTGAAGAGCCGATTGCCACAGAGCCGAACGGCCAACATGGCAAAGGAATAGATCGCAAAGCCCATTCCTGCGACGAGGGCGATGGTGTGCAAGGAGTCGTGGAGATAGACGGCCGCCCAATCAGCTGCGGCACCCTCGCAGAGCATGTCGGCGAAGGCGATGCCGCCAAGGACAACGAGCCCTTTTTGCAGCATGCCATGACGCCGCTCGCGACTGCTCTGCGAAGATGCAGGGTCGTTGCCGACTCGCCTGTCGGGGATCATCCGGGTCGTCAGCCAGCCCACGACGAGGAGGCACGGCACCGCCAGGACCAGCAGCTGCTCGCTCAGCGAGACGCCCAGCCCCACAGCACACGCTCCGATGACCGCGCCAACGAGGCCGCCGCTACTCCACGAGCCATGGAAACCTGGCATCAGCACCCGGCCGCAGAACCGCTCGACCGCGATCGCTTGGGTGTTCATCGACACGTCGAGCAAACCCTGGAAGAAGCCCCAGAGCAGGAATGCGAAGAAGAAGGTTCCGAACGAACCCGTGAGTCCGATGAATGGGCCCGAGACGCAGTAGCCGACCAGGGCCACGCGGACCATCGTCCGGCTGCCCACTCTCGAGAGCATTCGGGCTGCCACCCCTATGGCCAGGACCGAGCCAAGGGGGGCGCCGAGCAAGGCGAGCCCGAGCCGGCCGTCGCTGAGGTCGAGGTGCTGTTTCAGCTGCGGTATGTGGGCCGTCCAGGAGGCGAACAGGAAGCCCTGCGCGAAGAACACAGCGATGACGGCCAGTCGAGGCCCGCGGTCCGCCGACGCTGGTGCCGTTCGGCGGTCGGAGCTCGGAATCAGGGTCAGACGCAGCGGATATCGACTCCCATCGCCTGCAGTTCCTCAACTTTCTGCTGGTCGGCCCCAGCATCAGTCAGGACGATGTCGATCTCGTCGAGATCGCAGACATGGCCGAACGCCACTCGTCCGAGCTTCGAGGAGTCCGCCACTGCGATGACCCGTTGCGAGCACGTTGCGGCGGCGCGCTTGACCGCTGTCTCGGCGAGAAAGTGGGTCGTGATGCCCGCTTTCGCGTCAATCGCCGCAAGGACCCATCACGTACGTGTCGAATCGGAGCTGCGAAAAGGACGACTCGGTGAGACTCCCGGTCAGCGACAATTCTCCGGGACGAACCTCGCCGCCGGGCAGGAGGAGTTTGATGCCCGGGCATTCGTGCAACTCGAAGACTGGCCGAAGGGCAAGCGGCATGACGGTCAACTGTCGGCTGCGGAGTGCTCGGGCCACCTCCATGGCGGTGGTACCACCGTCGAGGATGACCGTCTCCCCGTCGGCCAAGAGGCTGGCCGCGGCGGTGCCTATCGTCGCCTTGGCGTCCGTGAACTCGAGGGCTCGTATGCCGTACGGGGTTTCCTCGGCGCTGAGGAAGACACTCGTCGCGCCGCCGTGCACGCGTCGCAGGGCCCCGATGCGCTCCAGTGACTCGAGGTCACGACGCACCGTCATGTCAGAGCAATCCAGAGCGTCGGCGAGTTCGCCGACCAGCACCGGACTGCGCTGGTGGAGCGCCTCCAGGATCATCTGGTGACGTGTATGCACATCCATAGTGTTCAAACTAACAGGTGAAGTGTTCGTTTTCACACGAGGCGAGCCACGGACGGGACGAACCGGCGCAATCAGCCGGCTGCTTGGGCGTTCGAGCTCCATCTCGTCTGGCCGCTCGAGAACCTCGCGGCGGACCTCGACGGTGATCAGCCGTCTGGCTTGAGGGCGCTGAGCGGAGCGGTGGTGGATGCTCGACGAGAGTGGATGGCGGGTCTGCTGGACGGCTCAGGAAGGGTGAGTGCGATGCAACGATCGCGGGTGGTTCGACTCCGAGCGCCGCGCCGTCACATCGGCGAGCCAGCGTGGTTGTGCACGGTCTTGGAGGCAAGTGATGAAACCGGGCTCGGAGGTCGTCCTCCCGAGAATCGCTCTGCGGACCCAGTCAGAACACAGATGGGACTGGCATAGTCGTCACACGGAGTTACTTATCAGAGAGTGGGGCTGAGATGGCACAGAAGCCGAACCCGGTGGTCTTCATCCATGGCTTGTGGCTGCACGCCAGTTCTTGGGCAGCGTGGGAAGACTTGTTCAGAGACGGCTGGCTACGACACCGTGGCCCCGGGCTGGCCAGGGGACCAGGACACGGTGGAGCTGGCCCGCGCCAATCCGGACTCGGTCGCCGACAAGGGCATTGACGACGTCACCAACCACTACGCCTCCATCATTGAGGCCCTTCCCGCCCCACCCATCGTCATCGGGCACTCCTTCGGGGGCATGATCGCCGAAAAGCTGCTGGGGATGAACAAGGGGGCGGCTGCAATCGGCATCGATGCCGCCCAGATCAAGGGCGTGCTCCGGCTCCCACTTTCCTCCCTGCATGCAACGCTGCCGGTGTTCAAGAACCCCGCCAACAAGCACAAGTCGGTATCACTCACCGCCGAGCAGTTCCGCTTCAGCTTCGGCAACGCCATCCCTGAAGAGGAGTCCAACGAGCTCTTCGAGAAGTGGGCCGTCCCCTCTCCGGGGAGGCCACTCTTCGAGGCCGCGGCGGCCAGCCTCTCGCCCCATTCACCGGACAAGGTCGACACCGACAACCCCGACCGAGGTCCGCTTTTGCTCACGATGGGGGGCAAGGACCACACCGTCCCCGAGGCCATCACCAAGTCGACTCTCAAGCAGTACCGCCACTCCCCGGCGAAGACCAACTTGGTCGAGTTCGAAGACCGGGGCCACTCGCTCACCATCGACAGCGGATGGTCAGAGGTGGCCGAGGCCTGTGTGGCCTGGCTGGACGAGCAAGGGTTGTAGCCGCCGTTCGCCGGCACAGTGCCGCCAGGCGTCTGGCCTCGCGACGGCCGACCGCCTGAGCGCTTTTCTGAGCCCCTTCAGAATTCTCGTCTCATTGCACTGTTGCGCGTGACCCCTGGCATTTGGACCGGCTTGATCAGCTGGCGGCTCGCCGACCAAGCGGTGATAGTCCAGACTGTCACCGTCCACTGCCCGAGGTTGGCCTCGAGCGGCGAGGGCGCGAGACTCCAGTTTCGAGAGTGACATTCGAAGCATTGAGGAAGGTCACATGGCACAGCTGGCTGAAGACTTCAAGATCATCGATGCCGACACCCACTACACGGAGCCCTACGACCTCTGGACCAGCCGGGCCCCGAAGGGCTACGAGAACCGCGTCTTCCACATGGAAGAGCGCGAAGGACTCCCGACCTGGGTCGTCGACGGCAACGAGATCGGGTTCGCCCGTGGCGGGGGCGTCGTTGCGCGCGACAGCTCGAAGCTCCCCTTCCTCGATTCGATGGAGATGGGCCTCGACTGGGTGCACGAGGGTGCCTTCGACCCGCAGGCCCGCCTGCAGTTGATGGACGAAATCGGGGTCCACGCCCAGGTCCTGTTCCCCAATGTCGTCGGCCTCGGTGGCTCGACGCTGAACAACATGATCCCCGATCTGGCGCTCCGAATCATGTGCCTCGCAGATCTACAACGACGCCATGGCCGAAATGATGGAAACGTCGGGGAACCGCTTCATCCCGATGACCCTGATGCCGGCGTGGGACGTCAACCTCTGCATTGAGGAGACGAAGAGGGCGGCCGGGCTCGGGTTACGCGGGATCAACATGACCTCCGACCCGCAAGATGCCGGATCGCCCGACCTGGCCAGCCGGGCCTGGGACCCGCTGTGGCAGGTGTGCTCCGACCTGAACATGCCCGTGCACTTCCACATCGGCTCGAGCAACACCGCCATGGACTTCTTCGGCAACTACTTCTGGCCGTCGCAGGACGAGTACGTCAAGCCGGCCATCGGTGGCGCCATGCTGTTCCTCAACAGCGCCCGCGTCGTGATGAACACGATCTTTTCCGGCGTGTTCGACCGCTATCCCCGATCTCACCATGGTCGCCGTCGAGAGCGGCATCGGCTGGATCCCGTTCATCCTCGAGACCATGGACTACGAGTTGTCCGAGAACGCGCCCGATCACTTCAAGGCGATGAAGCGCAAGCCCTCCGAGTACTTCGCCAAGAACTGGTACGCCACGTTCTGGTTCGAGGAGGGCCAGGGCCAGCTGCAGAACGTCATGGACATCGTCGGCGACGATCGGATTCTGTTCGAAACCGATTTCCCGCACCCGACCTGCCTCTACCCCTCGCCGGTCGAGAGCGTCGCCGAGAAGATGGGCGCGCTGCGTCCCGAGACGCAGGCCCGGGTCATGGGGGACAACGCCCGCAAGCTCTATCGCCTGTAGGGACGCCGGTGCCCGCACTTCTGTGACCGTTCGGTGCACTCGTGTCCCTTTCGCCTCGCGCTGAGAATGGCGCCATCAGGACGACGGGCCCGCGGTCACCATCCTGACGCAGCAACGATCGGAGCGTTCAGGTGGGAGGCAGCCGTACCGCCATCGTTGGGTGCGTCCCCGTAGGAGTCGACGGCACCAGTGGCCGACGCCAGCCAGTAGCCACCACCATCAGCCGTGGTGTAGATCGCGGCGGCGGGATTGAAGCCTCCAAGACCGCTCGCACTGCCGAGGTATTCGGCGTCGCCGTAGTTGTACACGGTCCCATCAGCCAGGAGGATCCAATAGCCCCGTCCGTCCGGAGTCCGAACGGCTGAGGTCACGGGGGAACTCTCGATGCCAGGCGCACCGAGATAGGGAGCGTCGCCGAAGGAGTAGACGTTGCCGTCGTTCGTGACGATCCAATAGCCATCGACCGGAGGCATCTGGGATCACCGCCACCGCTGATCCCTGGCATCCCCCGATACCCGGACACGACCCGGCGAAATGGGCATCGCCGAACGAGAAGACGCCTCCGTCAGAGCTCACCATGAAGTAGCCGCCCCCATCGGCGGACGGAACCATTCCCACGATCGGCGCGCTGAGCTTGGGAGCGGATCCGACGCTTCCGGCGGGAGCGAACCCCAACCCGGGGAGGGAGCCGTAGAAGCCGGCATCACCGAAGGCGAAGACGCCTCCATCGGAAGCCTCGAGCCAATAGCCTTGCCGGTCCGAAGTGGGGGAAATTCCGACGATCGGACGTTGCAACCTCAGAGAGCCGGTTGAGCCGTGGAACTGGGCCGAGCCGAAGGAGAAGATCCCGCCGTCGGCTCCAACGAGCCAGTAGCCGTGTCGGTCTGATTGGTGATGACGAGAGCGCGCAGCCGAGATGGAACTCTGGTAATTCCCGTCACCGGGATAGCTGGCGGTCAGCGCATGTGAGCCGAGGGAGAGCCCGGTGTCGCTCAGAGAGCACGTTCCGGTGGCCGTATTGGGACCACTCCCCGCCAGATTGATCGTGCAGGCCGTGCTGCCGTCATTCTGCACGGCGATCGATCCGGTGGGTGATCCTGAAGTCCCTGACGTGACAGTCGCCGAGATGTGAACGGCGCTCTCATTGCCGAATGCTGCCGTGGGCGACGACACCGACAAGGTCGTCGTGCTCGTGGCCGGAAAAACCGTGAGAGGGACTGTCTGGGATGCTGCTGTGAAGTTGGCGTCACCCGGGTACGTCGCCGTCACTTCATAGGGTGTCGTGGAGGCGGGGAGGGCTGTCGCCGAGTCGAGAAAGCAGGGGTTCCCCCCTCCGTTTCCTGCTGAACAGGAGACCGGGAGCGACGAGGTTTACCCCGTTCGCCGTGACGCTGAAGAATCCGGTGGGGTTCCCACCATTACCTCCTCCCACACCGGTTATGAAGAAGTTGCCGGATTCCGCACCATAGAAGGCGTAGCCCGGCACGGGGAAGAGCTGCATCTGGCTGGTCACTTGTGCGACGGAAAAGTCTTGGGGAAGAGACGAGGAGAGGGCGAAGTTGTTGTCACCGCTATACGTTGCTGTCAGCGTATAGAGACCAGCGCCCAACTGCGCGCTGTTGATGTAACAGTTCGCGCCGGATTGACCAGGTCCGCTTCCACCGAGGAATCCCGTGCACACATAGGTGTCCGGACCCGGGACGCCGTCATAGAGATTGACGCTGCCCGAGGGGGAGTTGTCGGACACGTTTGGAGCGGACACCGTGAAATTGACGGAGTTCTGCCCTTCATTGCCATACATGACGGACGATCCGGGGGACGGTGAGGTGATGGTGGTAACGGTCGGTGCCGGATCGACCGTCTGGCTGAAGGACCCAGATCCTTGGTCGTAAACGGAGTCGCCGGGGAACGAAGCGGTGATGTTGTGAGATCCGACCGACATGTTGGAGGCAGGCTCGTCACAGGTGGCAACGTACGTTCCGGCCGTGGGGATGCTCGCCAGCGGTTGAAAACTACATCCGGAGATGTCGCCTCCGTTGTCCTGGAATTCAATGATGTCGGGGGTGGGGAGGTTGCCCGAATCCGACGTTGTCAGCGTGGCCGTGTAGGTGACGTCCTGATCGAACGTCGAGGGATTGGGGGCTGTCGACGACACGACGATCGTGACCGGAGGCCCACCAGGCATGGCAGAGGCCGATGTCGACCAACCCAAGGTGACCAACGACAGGGCCACCGCGGTTGTCAGAGTTGTCGGGCCAATCCAACCTCGAGATGGCCCGCCCCGACGGATCACTGACGCATCTCGATCCGCATAACGCAATGGATCGAAAATTTATTGGTCTGTCTTGAGGAGTGTCTAGGAATCTGGACACTCAGCTGGGATGACGACAGCGGGTTCGACACCTCGTCCGCCATCTCTGGTGGACGGAGAGGATGGACGCGATGGAAGGCCAAACGGGTTGGCTGAACCAGGGTTGTCGTCTCGCCAGTCAAATGCCAGCCTGAAGGACTCCCTGAGCGGTGATCGGGGTTCGAGAACGGGGGGCCGACCCGTCAATGGACGTTTCCGCAGGCGCCCGGCGTACTGCAACTAGCCCAGACGCGCGATGGCGAGGGCGGCGGCAAAGAGGACCACAGCCCACGACATGGCAAGCAGGCGCGCGTTCCAGCGGAGCCAACAGCATCTGCTCGTCGATCGGCATCACCTCGCCGTTTGCCAGCGTGATCTGACCTCCCACCGCCGTGCTGCGCCGGCGGATGAGCCTTGCCCGCGTACTCAGTTGGCGCTGCGCGAACGAAAGCGCGAAGGCCGCCACTGCGGCGATCACCGGACTGATCGCCAGACGGTCGGTCTGCGCCACGTAGGCGACAAGCACCGGGAAGGACCCCCACGCCAAGGCGAAGCCCGCATCGTTGTGGATCACTCCGCCAAACAGCTCAAAGTTGTAGGCCGACGACGAGCAGGGGCCCCAGCACCAAGAACGGGATGAGGGCCCAACCGACACGGGAGACTCCGGCGATACCGAGAGCAACCGCCGCGGCCAGACCCACCACGGTGACGGCGACGAGCGCCCTAGCCGGGATGTGGGTTCCGAGCGGACGGCCGTTCAGTTCGTCGAGCGAGTGTGCCGCCAATCCCACGGCGAAGAAGAACGCCAGCAGCGTGGCCACCAACCGCGTCGCGTTGACGGTCGGCGCAAGGCAGGCGCCGATGACGACGTAGGCCAAATGCCATGCCGTGTAAGGGGGATGGAGCAGGGTCCACCAATCGCGCCAGCCGCCGGCCCGTGCAGCGTAGAAGGCCGGTCGTCCTTGCCTGGAGCTCCCGACGTGTGATTCTCCGAGCGGAGCCCAGCCGGCTTTGCATCGCTGGCGTCTGGTGGAGGCTCCTCAGTCACGTCTGCGGGTCCCCCACATGACCAGACCACCACCGAGACTCATGACGCGGACGCCGACGTTCTCGAACCCCGCCTTCCGCCACGCCTCCTCCGTCCAGGAGAGCGGATAGGTCCGGTAGTGCTGCGAGATGTTGGGGCCGAGGAACCGGCCCACCTTCAGCCACTCGCGACCACCGGTGATCCATCCGCCCAGGGGGAGAGCGATGCGGGTGTAGAGCCACCACCAGAATCGCCAGAAGGGGTTCGGCGGCAGGAAAAACTCCAGACTGGCCACCGCCCCACCGGGCTTCACGACCCGGGCCAATTCGCCAAGCGTGGCCTGGGGATCGTCGACATAGCGAAGCAGGTAGGTGAAGGTGAGCGCGTCGAAGGTCCCGTCGGGAAAGGGCAACTGTTCGGCACGACCCGCAACAAGGCTGATTCGTTCGCTCATTCCGGCTCTGGCCACGTTCTCCCGTCCCCGAGCGAGCATGTTCGTGGTCAGATCCACGCCCACCACGTCAGATGAGGTGCGGGAGGCCAGCTGCAGGGCAACCCCAGCAGTCCCCGACGCCACGTCCAGAATGAGGGCCGGTGAAGTCGGAGCAATGTGGTCGACCATCGCGCGCCGCCATCGCCCGTTCTGTCCCATGGAGAGGATCTCGGCCAATCGGTCGTAGCGCTTCGGGCAGGGACGAGAACAATTGCTGCGCGAAGCGGTTCCGGTCACCGGCAGTCACCGTCGGCATACGTTCCTCCAGGGGTGAGAAGATGTCACTGTAGATCCGAGCAGGCGGAGGGAGCAGGGTGAGCATGTCCCGCTTTGACGTGCTCGTCGTCGGGGGCGGACCGGCGGGGAGCATCGCCTCGCTTGTGCTCGCCCGGGGCGGAGTGGATGTGGCCTTGGTCGACAAATCGACGTTTCCGCGGGACAAGGCGTGCGGTGACGTGGTCGGGCCCCGAGCGTTGCAGCTGCTGAGCGATCTCGAGCTGGGTCCGCCGAGCGGGCCGTGACGTCGGTGACATGCTCGTCGTCGGTCCCACCGGTCGCCGGGTGCGACTCCCGAGTGCCGATGGCCTGACGTACCCCGGACATGGCACTGCGGTGGCGCGGACGGTGTTCGACGCCATGCTCCACGCTGCCGCGTGCGACGCAGGGGCCACACCTTTCGTCGGCCGGGCCCAGGAACCTCTGGAGGACGAAGGACGGGTGGTCGGCTACAAGCTGAACACCGGTCAGTCGTTGTACGCCGACTTCGTGATCGGCGCCGACGGGGCCACCAGCGGGGTTGCGGCTGCCGCAAATCTCGTCGAACCCGACTCGATTCTGTGGGGTTTTGCCGTGCGCGCGTATCTGCCACAGGTGGTCGATCTCCCAGCCATCGTCTTGTGGGAGCCGACGCCACGGCGAGCCTTCCCCGGCTACGGCTGGGTCTTTCCAGGGGAGCAGGGCGTCGCCAACATCGGGCTCGGTATCGGGACACGGTCAGACCGTCAAGGCCGGCGCCCGTGCCGTCCGGGCACTGCCTGATTTCCTCGTGCACCTGCACGCCGTTGGGCTCCTCGACGAACCGGCTCCTGCGGTGCCGCCGCGCCGCCTCGGCGGCTGGCTCAAGATGGGGATCGTCGGGACCACGCCCGCCAGGGGGCGGGTCCTTCTGGTGGGCGATGCGGCTGGGCTGGTGAACCCAATGCAGGGGGAGGGGATCTCTCAAGCCATGACCAGCGGTCGTGCCGCAGCAGAGTCTGTCCTCAACACGCCGAGCCACGCCGCCGAGGAGTATCGGTCCAGACTCCGCGCCGAACACCTCCCGTTCCATCAGATCGCCGCAGCGGTCCACGCCGGACTTGTGGGACGCCCACGGGCCACTGCAGCGGTGGCGCGGCTTCTCGGCGTAGCAGGCCGCGGAGACGCGCTTGCCGGCGGTTGGGCCGTTTTCTGGAACGAGCTCCTCAATGGTGCGCCACCCAATCGTCATCGTGCAGTGGCGAAGGCGGTGACACATATCGGCCAAGCCATGACATTCCAGAGTGCGACGGCCAAGTGGTTCAAGACGTCACTGGGATGAACCTCACGGTTCGACGCGGACCACGTACTTCCTCTAGCGCCAGATCCGCCTGGGCCGCCCGTGTCAACCCGCAACGCTCAGGCGCCTGCGGAACTCTGCCACGGTGTTCTCGACGACGCGGTCATGCCCCCGTTTCAGAACTGGGTGCGCCAGACGATCGGCCAATCGCATCGGGCTCTGCATCATCTCGAGCCGCCAAGCCACTTCGATGTGCGCGCCGACTCCTTGGGGGCAAATCGCAATACTCGCCTCCCCTTCGAGGTCGCGATGTACCAACGCTTCGATGGTGCCTGGCTTCTCACACCGCGTCAGCTCTATCTGGACACGCATCCGGTACGGCAGAGGCGGGGCCACGACCCCGTACAAGACTGCTCCAGTGACCAGGGAATCGCCTTCGAGTCGAAATTCTTCCAACCACGGCCACCAAAGGGTGAACTGATCCATCTCCTCGAGGGCCTCCCAGATTCCTTGCGGATGCAGCGGGAAGTCATAGCCGCACTGGTAGTCAATGACCGGTCGACGAAACATGTCAGGTCAAGGGTGAGGTCGGGGCGCCTGGGTCGGCCCGTTCGCTCCTTGGGCACGCGCCCCTCGGGCCAGCACGGTCTCCTGCGTTTGCCGCCCACATATATCCCTACGGCCAAGGAAACCAAAGGGATCGCTTTACGAGGGTGATATTGCACCTCCAACGACGCTCACGATTTCGCGTGAGCGCCCTTGGACTGTTCATGAAACCCCGTGACCTGGTCGGCTCCAGGGAGGTTTGCAGGGGCTCCACAGGTTAAGCCTCGGAGTCTCCACAAGGTCCTGACGGGGGAGTGAGGCTGGCACGACGTAGTCGAGGGCGGGTGTAGGCGGGTCAACACCAGTCCGGGGTACCCACCGTTGAGGAACTGGACGCAAAGCCGGAAGCGACGCCACTCGACCTTGTAGCCAGCCTACGGTCGGTAACCGCCCTCGCCGCCGTACTGCGAGATTCACCTGAGACGGTGACAGCATCAGACGGCGTCTTGATTTGACCCTTTCTGATTGGTGTGCTCAGGCGGCGGCATATGAGCTGGTTCTTCATACCCAGTTCGCTCGTCCCCCTCGCTTAGGGCGCTTACTTCGTCGTACACCCTTGGAGGACGATCCCAACAGCGCACATGAGTCGGGGGTCGAGTTCACCAACATCCCCCCACCAACCAGTGATCCAGTTTGTGATGGTGAGCATGAAGGTGGCAGTGAGAACCTCTGCTAGCTGCAGAGGATCACTTATCGAGTTGATTTCGCCGGTCGCTTGACCCTGGCCAAGCAGCTCAGCCAGCAGGACGAAGTTCTCCATGTCCATCTCCATCGCTCGACCGGTCGAGCCACTAAACATGCCAGTTCGACCAATCACGTTGGCCATGAACGCCCGATCATCAGCAAACAGCTGTCCGATCACGCTGACGAGTTCGCGCACGCGCGCCGAGACTGATTCGTCCGAACGCCCCACGAGTTCTCGGAGATAAATGGCGTAGAGCGCTTTGAACTCCAGCTCAGATTCACGCAGCACGGCTTCCTTGGTCGGGAAGTAGTTGAAGAACGTGGCCTCAGACACCTCGACCTGCTCGATGATGTCCCTTACCCGGGTCTGCTCATAGCCTCGCTCCCGGAAAAGTGTCATGGCGGTTTCGTAGAGCCTCCGGCGCATCTGCTCCTTTTTCTGCTCTCTGAGGCCCATATTGGTGTCACCATAAAGATAGGGTTGCATGAGTATTAGCGTAACCCTAATAATATACCCATGGCAGACGTCGGCTTCATGTCAGCAGTCAAGTTGACCCAGTCTCTGCGAAATGGGCACATTTCCAGCAGGGAGTTGTTCGAGCACTACCTGAGCCGTATCGAGACCCATAACCCGGCCCTCAATGCCGTGGTCACCTTGGATTCCGAGCGAGCTCGAGCCGAGGCCGACGCTGCGGATGCTGCTTTGTCTCGGGGGGAGGCGCTTGGCCCTCTTCATGGGCTGCCCATGACCGTCAAGGATCACTACGCCACGTCGGGAATGCGCACGACCGGTGGTAATCGTGCGACCAGACGCTTCGTTCCCGATTACGACGCAGTGCCTGTGGCCCGTCTCCGGGCGGCGGGGGCCGTGATCATGGGCAAGACCAACATGCCTCGTATGGGCGCCGATGTGCAGACCTACAACTCGATTTTTGGAACGACCAACAACCCCTGGGACCTCAAGCGGACCCCTGGAGGATCATCTGGCGGCTCGGCCGCTGCCGTGGCAGCCGGCCTCACTGGGCTCGAAGTCGGATCGGACATCGCCGGGTCGCTCCGGATCCCCGCTCACTACTGCGGCGTGTACAGCCACAAGCCGACCTTTGGTCTCATGCCGAATCCATTTGGTCCCGAATCTCCTCCGGGATACCGGGCCGACCACGATATGGCTACCCCGGGACCCATTGCTCGCTCGGCTGATGACCTCGAACTCGCTCTTGATGTCCTAGCTGGTCCCGACGAGGCCCGCTCGGTCGCTTGGCGACTCGAACTTCCGGCGGCACGGCGCTCCTCGCTGGTTGACTATCGCGTCGGTGCCTGGCTTGACGATCCTGACTGCCCCACTGACACCGAGGTGCTGGCGCCCCTCCAAGCCACAGTTGATGCCTTGCGTCGAACCGGTGTCGCAGTTGATGAGAACGCTCGACCCGGTTTCACCCTGAAGGACTCCTTCCGCAACTTCCAGAAGCTGCTGTACGGTGCAATCTGCCATGGGCTGCCGTTCGCCGGCTTGTGGCCCACGAAGGTGCCCTGGTTCTTCACCCCGCCCGTCCCAGGTGACAACCAGGTGTCCCGGGTGCTTCGCTACGAGGGTGCCAGCCACCGCGACTGGATCCTGGCCCATGAGGCCCGCCAGGAGTATCAGCAGGCGTGGGCTGCCTTCTTTGAGCGCTACGACGTCTTGTTGTGTCCGGCCAGCCCGGTGGCGGCCATCGCCCACAACCACCACTTCGGCGGAGCCATCATCTTTCGGTCCATGCGGGGAGGTGGTCGCCGGCGACCGTATGTGGACCAAATGACGTGGGCCGGAATGATTGGGCAGTCCTATCTACCGGCCACGGTCGCGCCGCTCGGAACCACCCCCGATGGACTACCCGTTGGCGTCCAGATTGTAGGTCCGTACCTTGAGGATCGCACCACGATCGACTTCGCTCGCAGACTCGCAGGCGTGATTGGTGGATTCAAGCAAGCGCCTGGCTATTGAGGTGGTCGTCCTCCTCGCCTTGTGTTCGGCAGGCCGAGCATGTTCGGATCTCACGAGGGGCGGAGGCCCCGTCCTTTCATGGCATCAGAAGTGGGTGTCACCGTGTGGCACGAGTGGGGCAGGTCCCCAATCGTGGAGAATGTCGTCATGAACATCGGTGCCAAGGTCTTGAACGCACGGTTCGCTTGGCGAGGTGAGGCGGGGACCGTACGCGTCGAATGTGTTCCGAACACTGATCCCGACTTCTACGGATGCTGGTGGCCGGTTGCAGAAGATCTTCCCGTCTGCACCGCAACGGTCGACTATCCAGAGCTGGGTTACCGCTCAATGCTCGGGTGGGTACAGGTCGTTCGCTCGACGGATAACGAGTCCGGCGGTGACCGATTTTGAGTTGGATCCATTCGGGCTGTTCGGCGACGCACCATCGCCCTACTGCTGGTACGGGCAGCGCCCGACCCTCTTCGACGCTCCGTCACGTTCGGTGCGAGAACTCCTTGAATGGGTGGCGCACAGCTTTCTGGCAACGACTCCCCTCGACGAGGTTGCGCAGTTGAAGGCTCGCCGGGTCGTACCGCTTGTGGGGTTCTCGTGGGGTTCACAGACACTGGGACCAGCGTGATACGCGGCGATATTGAGGTCCTGACCGGCCATGAGTGGAGCAAGCATCTCGACATACTTCGACAGGGCTATCCGATGTGGGTCTTCTCGGAGGGAGTCGAGGGGTAGCACGGCACCGATTCATCGGTCCGAGCAAGAGAGTGCCCCCGACCGCCGGTTCAGGGCCGATCCGAAACCTCGGTGGCGATCTCACCAATGGCTGCACGAACCTCTTCGACGGCGAGATCCAGGTCCTCTCCCGACGACCCAAGGCTATAGAAGCGCCCGTAGAGGTTGGTCAGGTCCGCCCACTGAACCATTCGATTCTCGTTCAGCGCCCAGATGCCTCGATGGGCCAACCGGGCGTGCGCGCCCTGGAGAACAAACCTTGGCCAGCGCTCCCGCGAAAGAAGCGTCGTCTCGGGACCTGGGCCCAGATAGTCGAAGAGAGACCACAGGCACCACCCGCCGCCCCACGCCTATAGGTCCTTAGTTCGCCTAACGACGTGCCACGGACTGTCGCGCCAGAGGAGACCGAAAGAGAGGCGTCAACTAGAAACCGCCGGCCCTTGGGCCGGCGGTTTCTTCATTCATGGGATGGCAGACGAGCATTGAAACTCATCGCCACCTCCAACGAGGCACTTTCATGAACACTCAGCGTGCTCTTTCATGAACATGCCCCCTTGGAGGTGGCGGGTATCGAACCCCCGTCCTCCGGAGCCGCAATAGGCCTTCTCCGAGCGCAGCCGACATCAGGTTGTCGGGGGTGGCACTTCTGCCGGCGGGCAGTGCCACTCCGTAACCAACAAAAGTTTCCTCAATGATCAGTTGGTGTGAGCCATTGAGTAAGCCCTACTGAATGACGCCCAAGATCCGATCCGTAGGGCGGGGACCGGCTGGACGTCGCTACTTAAGCAGCGATCGCGAGCTGAGGCTCGGCGTTTATTTTTGGTTCCGGCTCTTTAACGTGGTTCCGGAGACCACGGCTCGCTTCTCCTACCTTGACGACCGAAGTCGAAACCAATCACCCCCATGTCTGGGACTCCACTGATCACTGTGATCAGACCACTCATTCTACGGGGTCCGGGGCCCGGCGGCTCACGCCTGCTTTGGCCCCGGAGCCTATTCGCCGTTCCAGCGGCCCCTCTCCTTGGAGGCCCGGGCGGCCTCCCGCTCGGCGTCCCTGGCCATGATCACGTTGCGCTTGTCGTAGAGCCGGCGCCCCTTGGCCAGGGCGAGCTCGACCTTCGCCCTCCCGTCGCGGAAGTACAGCTTGGCCGGAATGAGGGTCAGCGACTGCTGCTGGGTCTTGCCCATCAACTCGTCGATCTGGGACCGGTGGACCAGCAGCTTGCGCTTGCGGTCAGGGTCGTGGGCGCCGACGCCGGTGGCAAAACTCCAGGGCGGGATGTGGAGCTGGAAGAGCCAGAGCTCGCCGTCGTCCACCCGGGCGTAGGCCTCGCTGAGCTGGGCCTTGCCCTCCCGGAGCGACTTCACCTCGGAGCCCTGCAGGACGATGCCGGCCTCGAACGTCTCGAGGAATTCGTACTCACGGCGGGCGCGCCGGTTGGTGGCGACGGTGCGGTCGCCACTGCGGTCCTCGCGGGCGGCCGCCCGCTTGGCGATCTGCTTCTTCGCCCTGGCCATGAGGGGTACGAGGGTACCCTTCATGGGTGCTCCGCCTGACCCGTGCCATCTACATGGAGATGGTCGCCCACTGCCTGGCCGGTCTGCCCGACGAGGCGTGCGGCCTCCTGGTCGGGTCCTACGGGGGCGACGAGGCGACCCACCTCTTCGTCACCCCCAATGCGGCGGCCTCGGCCATGGTCTACGAGATCGACCCCAAGGAGATGCTGCGGGTGGACCGGGCGGCCCAGGACCTCGGCGCCGACATCATGGGCGTGTTCCACTCGCACACCCACACGGACGCCTACCCCTCGCCGACCGACGTGGCGCAGGCCACCGATCCGGGCTGGCACTACGTGCTCGTCTCGCTCCGGGACACCCACCCCGTCGTGCGGAGCTACCTGATCCGTGAGGGCGTGATCGTCGAGGAGCCGGTGGAAGTGCCCGGGCTCGAGGTTCCGGGCGCCGATGGGGCGGCGTAGGGCGCCTGGCCTGGCTCCTTGTAGAATCGTTACCGAATCAGTCAACAATCAGCCGGCCAGCCCGCGGGGGAGGGTCCGCCTGCCGTCCGTCGCTCATTGAGGAGGCCCTGTGGCCGTCGAAGTCCGCCTACCGACCGTCCTGCGCAGCCAAGCGGGCGGATCCTCTGTTGTCAGCATCGACGGGGCCACCATCGGCGAGGTCCTCTCCAAGCTCGTCGCCGAGTACCCGGGCATGTCCGGCCAGGTCCTCACCGAAGAGGGCGCCCTGCACAAGTTCGTGAACATTTACGTCAACGACGACGACGTGCGCTATCTGCAGGGCCTCGACACACCGGTCCCCGACGGCGCCGAGGTGTCCATCCTGCCGGCCGTGGCCGGCGGCTGAGGCCCCTCCGGATCCGATCCGCCATGGCGCTGTACTCCACGGTCCTCGACCTCATCGGCAACACGCCGATGATCGACATCAGCGCGCTCAGCCCCAATCCGGCGGCGCGCATCTACATGAAGCTCGAGGGACAGAACCCGGGCGGATCCGTCAAGGACCGGGTGGCGCTCTCGCTGGTGGAGGAGGCGGAGCGGGCCGGCGTGTTGGTGCCCGGCAAGCCCGACCAGATCCTGATGGAGCCGACCTCGGGCAACACCGGCATCGGGCTCGCCATGGTGTGCAAGGTCAAGGGCTACACCCTCAAGGTGGTCATGCCGACCAACGTGTCGGTGGAGCGCCGCCAACTCCTCGAGCTGTGGGGCGCGGAGATCATTGAGTCGCCGGGGAGCGAGGGGTCCAACGGCGCCGTCCGCATGGCCCGCGGCCTGGCGGAAGAGCATCCCGAATGGGTCTTCCTCTACCAGTACGGCAACCCGGCCAACCCCAAGGCGCACTACGAGGGCACCGGGCCCGAGATCTTCCGCGACTGCCCGGGCATCACGCATTTCGTGGCCGGGCTCGGCACGTCGGGGACGCTGCTCGGCGTCGGGCGCTTCCTGCGCGAGAAGCTCGGAGAGGCCGTGCAGATCTGGGCCGTCGAACCACCGGCGGGCGAGACGGTCGACGGGTTGCGCAACCTCGACGACGGCTACATCCCGCCCATCTTCGAGAACCTCGGGGGAGCGGAGCTGCTCGATCGCAAGACCGTGGTGCGGCCGCGGGAATCCATCGAGTGGACGCGGCGCCTGACCGAGGTGGGGATCTTCGCCGGCATCTCGACGGGGGCGGCCCTGGCCGGCGCCGTCAAGTGCGCGCTGTCGTTGCCCGAGGGCGAGGAGGCGTCCATCGTCGTGGTCTCCGCCGACGGCGGCTGGAAGTACCTGTCCACCGGGGCGTGGACGGACGACCTCGACGAGGTCACCGAGCGGGCCAAGTCGATCATCTACTTCTAGGGGCGCGCCCTTCTGCAGGTTGGCGCGCGTGCTGCGCCGTTGGGCTGAGCCGGCCCCCCGGAAATCATCCCTGGGTCGGTCGACCGTCCGGCGCGCGTGATTCCTACAGTCGATCGCATGGACCACCCTCATCACGGTCGGCACTGATGGCCGCGTCGCACGCCGCCCCCGACCTCGCCGTCGTCACCACCGGGCTCACCAAGGAGTTCGGGAAGCGCAGGGTCGTCGACGGGCTCGACCTGGCCATCCCGAGCGGATCCGTCTGCGGCTTCGTCGGACCGAACGGGGCCGGGAAGACCACCACCATCCGCATGCTGCTCGGCCTCATCCGGCCGACCAGTGGAACGGGCCGGATTCTGCACGGCGACCTGCAGCATCCGGCGTCCTACCTGGCCCGTGTCGGCGCTCTCATCGAATCACCCGCCTTCTACCCGGCCCTGAGCGGCCGCGACAATCTGCTGGCTCTCGTCCGACTCGGACAGCTGGCGCCGTCGGCCGTTCCCCAGGTGCTCGAGCGCGTCGGCCTGGCCGACCGCGCCGACGACCGCTACAGCCGCTATTCGCTGGGCATGAAGCAACGCCTGGGCATTGCTGCCGCGCTGCTTCCCGCCCCGTCGCTCCTGCTCCTCGACGAACCGACCAACGGCTTGGATCCGGCCGGGATCGTCGAGATGCGGAGCCTGATCCGTTCGCTCGCCGACGAGGGCATGACGACCTTCGTCTCGAGCCACCTGCTGTCCGAGATTGAGCACATCTGCGACCACGTGGTGATGATCCGCAGCGGACGCAGCGTGTTCCAGGGGTCGGTCGCGGCGCTGCGCGGCATGCGGACGTCCGAGCTGGTGATCCGGCCCGAGGACGCCGGCCAACTCGGGAACCTGGCGCAACTGCTTTCCGACACGGGCTGCACGGCCCAGATCGAAGAGTCCAGCGGGTCGGTGGTCGTCGCCGACGCGGTGGCGCTGGCCGGTGCCCTCAATCGCACCGCGTTCGAAGCAGGGATCGTCATCGCCCATCTGGCCGAGCGTGAGCGGAGCCTCGAAGAGGCCTATTTCGCCCTGACGGGCACCCACTCGGGGGACGTCGAGACCGCCGGGGTACTCGGAGGGATCCAATGATCGTGGCCGCGTTCCGCAGCGAATGGGTGAAGCTGAAGCGCCCCAACCTCCTGGCCGGGACCTACGGCGGGCTCGCCGTGGCGGCGTCCCTCTTCGCCGTGCTGCTCTTCGCGCAGGCCCCGGCGACCGGAGGGGGCGGCGGTCTCCCGAGCCTGGCAGAGCTGGCCCAGCCCGACGGCCTCATCCACGGGGTCAACCGGGCCGCCGTGCTCCTGGGCGTCGTCGCCTTCGGCATTGCGGCGACCCAGATCGCCAGTGAGTACAGCCTGGGCACGTTGCGCCAGCTCCTCGTGCGCCAGCCCAGGCGGGCCGTTTTGCTGGCCGGAAAGTTCCTGGCCGTGCTCGTGTTCATGCTGGGCGCGGTGGTCTTCGCCTCGCTGGTCGCCACCGTGGCCGCGTTCGTCATGGCGCACGCCCGCCACGTGCCCACCGGGGCCTGGACGTCGGGCGCTGGGATCACGGACCTGACCCGGGCGCATGGGTGACCTCCTGTTGGCCACCGTGGGCTTCACCGTCTTCGGCCTGGTGGTCGGGTTGCTGTTCCGCTCGTCGGTGATCGCCATCATCGTCGGGTTCGCCTACCTGTTGCCCTTCGAGGCGGTCGTCACCCGCATCGTCCCCGGCACGGCCGACTGGCTTCCGGGCCAGCTCCTGCAGGCGATCGCGACCGGTGGACAGGAGACGGCAGGGTTCGCCCATTCACTGATCCTCTCCGCCACGTACGTCGTCGTCGCCGGCGTCGTGGCGACCGTGGTGTTCGTCCGCAAGGACGTCACGGCCTGACGGTTCCACAGGTGTCGGCCTGACGGGACTCCCCGCTCAAGGGCGAGGGGACTTCTGCCGAACAGGCAAGAGAGAAGGAGAGCGGCCAGATCCGGGCACGGGCCGTGCCTGCATCCCCGCACCACCATGGCGATTCGAACGTACGAAGCCGCTCCGAGAGAGCACACCGTCGAGATCCTCACCCACAGGCGCGAGCAGACGCAGACCCGGACGCGCGAGGGGAAGTCGAAGCTCGCGTCGTTCTCGGCGGCCGAAAGCGACCCCAAACCGCTGGTGGCGTTCGACGTGCCTCCGGTTCCCGCAGCACTGCCTCAGACCTGGTGATCGGGTAATTCCCCGTCCGCCCGGCCAGCCCGGGACGGCGGTGAACGAGCAATGGAGGCGGCCGCCGGAGCGCACGGCCGCCACCCTGGGGAAGGACCAGCGTGGGAGCGCAGGCCCGAAACCTCCCGTCGCCCCTTCTTCCGTGCTCAAGAGCGGGCGCGTTCCCGCCGACAATGGACACACAAGGAGCGGGCGGAACCGGCGAGACGAGCCCCTGCCGTAACCCCCGGCGCAACCACTATGAGAATTCGACGCAAGGACGAGCACGCAGCGGAGCCCACGGGCGACACCCTCACCCTCGAGCGCGAGGGCGGGGCCGAGTTGGGGCCCTTCTCCGAGACCGCGCTCGACAAGTCCATGCCGGCCTTCGAGGCCCCCCCGGTCAACACCGCGCCCGTGCGAGGTCGCCTGGGGCAGGTGCTCGTGTCACGGGGCGTCGTGACGGAGACCCAGGTCGCCGCCGCGCTGAAGGCCCAGGGCGACTCCGGCAAGCGCCTCGGTGAGGTGCTCGTCGACATCGGGGCATTGGACGAGCGCGGACTGGCTGACGCGCTGGCGGACTTCTTCGGCATGCCGGTGACCGACCTCAAGCGCGACACGCCCGAACCGTCGGCGCTGGCACTGGTGCCGGCCGAGGTTGCCCGCGAGAACCTCGCCATTCCGCTCCGCGTCGACGACGACGCGCTCCACGTCGCCGTGGCCCAGCCCAGCGACGATCTGCGTTTCTTGCTCTCCGACGTCAGCGGGCACTCGGTCCGGTTGTCGGTGGCGCCGATGACGGACATTCGGTGGGCCATCGACCGCAGCTATCAGGCTCTCGACAGCGTCGGCAAGCTCGTGCAGGCCTTCGAAGCGGTGGAGACGACACGCAAGCGTCCCGTCGCCGAACCGCAGGAGACGACCATCGTCTCCGAGAACGCGCCGGTCGTCCAGGTGGTCGACAACATTCTGACCCAGGCGGTGCGCGACAGGGCGTCCGACGTCCACATTGAGCCGTCGCAGGACGTGATCTACGTCCGCTTCCGTATTGACGGCGCGCTGAAGGACGTCCTGGAGCTCCCGGTCACCATGGGTGTCGGGCTGATCAGCCGGATCAAGATTCTGGCGGAGATCAACATCGTCGAGAAGCGCCGTTCGCAGGACGGTCAGTTCACGACCACGATCGACGGGAAGGACACCGACGTCCGTGTCGCCACCGTCGCCACCATCTGGGGCGAGAAGTGCGTCATGCGAATCCTGGACAAGAACCGTTCGGTGCTCCGCCTCAACGACCTCGGCATGCCGGTCGACACCCACGAGACGTACTCCAAACTGGTACGGGCCCCCTTCGGCATGGTGCTGTGCGCCGGTCCGACCGGGAGCGGCAAGACGACCACGCTCTACGCCACCCTTTCGGAGGTGAGCGACCGCGCCAAGAACGTCATGACGATTGAGGACCCGGTCGAGTTCGTCTTCCCCAAGATCAACCAGATCCAGACCAACGAGCAGGCCGGCCTGACCTTCGCCAGCGGGCTGAAGTCGATCCTGCGCCAGGACCCCGACGTGATCCTCGTCGGCGAAATCCGCGACGTCGAGACGGCACGCATTGCCGTGCAGTCGGCCCTGACGGGACACTTCGTGCTCTCGTCCCTGCACGGAAACGACTCGGTTTCGGCCCTGCACCGGTTCCTCGACATGGGGATCGAGTCGTTCCTGATCGCCTCGTCGGTCATTGCGGTGGTCGGCCAGCGCCTGCTGCGGCGCATCTGCCCGTCGTGCAAGACCTCGTACACACCGAGCCGGGAAGAGATGTCCTTCTTCGAGGAGAGCGAAGCCGAGCCGAAGTCGGACTTCTACCACGGAGCGGGCTGCAACTACTGCGGGCACACGGGCTACCTCGACCGGATCGGCGTCTACGAGCTGCTCCAGATGACGCCGGAGATCAAGCGCCTGATTGTGGGCTGGGCCACCCAGGACGAACTGCGCCGCCAGGCGCAGAAGCAGGGCATGCGCTCGCTGCGTGACGAAGCGCTCAATCTGGTCATGCAGGACACGACGACGATTTCCGAGGTCATCCGCAGCGTCTACTCCATGTAGTTGCGGCCGGAGCGGCGTTTGATCGGCGCGCCGGGTGATCGCCTTCAGCGGGCGGCGAGCTCGCTGATCTTCGTCACGGTGTTCCAGTTGCGGGTCGTGCTGACCACGCCGAGCCGGCGCTCCAGGAACGTGCCGGTGTACTTGGTGTTGGCGTACCCGTCCGGCGTGTGCACGTAGACCTCCTTGCCGTCCACGACGAGCTCGTCGCGCCCACTCGGCGGCAACGTCAACGCTTCGAGCGCGGCCTTCGTCGGGACGGTGGCCAGGAACGTGACGTGATGGCGCGCCGGGTCGGCCCCGGCCTTGGCGTAGGGACTCGAGGAGCCGACGCGGCGGAAGTCGGCGACGCTCCTGACGAGCACGGCGGGCGAATCGCCGAAGTCCTCGGCCAGGCGCTGTTCGATGGTGGCGGCGAGAGCCTTCTCGCTCTTGGATCGTCGTGGTGAAGAGGACGTTCCCCGTCTGAATGTAGGTCGTGACGTCGGTGGAGCCGAGGGCTTCGAAGGAGGCGCGGAGCTCGTTCATGGCCAGGCGGCCGTGGCCGGCGACGTTGACGCTGCGGAGCAGGGCGACAAAGCGGGGCACGTGCGCAACCTACCGGGGGGCCGGCGGCGGTCCGCCGGGAGGGGAGGCGTGGCGGCGCAGGCTGAAGCGGGCCAGATCGACGGCGGGGCGGCGGTTCTCGGCCAGGTCGGCCAGCAGCTCGCCCAGGAGCGGCCCGAACTTGAAGGCGTGCCCGCTGCTGCCGCACCCGACCACGACGTCGCCAATCCGGTCGAGCACGAAGTCGGCGTCGGCGGTGTTGTCGTAGACGCAGCGCTCCGTGGCCACGGGCTGCGGGTCGAGGGCGGGGAGCAGGCGCACCACGGCGCGGTGCAGCTGCGCCAGTTGGACGGGGTCGTCGCCGTCCAACGCGGCGGGGTCGGCCGGGTCGAAGGCCGGCAGGGCCGGACCCGGCGTGTGCCGGGACAGCTTGAAGGTACCGGCGTGGGGACCGTCACCGGGCACCGGCAACCCGTAGACCATGTCGTTCCCCCACTCAATGAAGACGGGTGGGAGATCACCGTCCCGGGCGGCGAAGTAGGCGACCTGGGGCAGCGAGGGAGCGCTCCCGGCCGGGGGGTCGACGCCCAGGAGCGCCAGCGAGCCCGGGCCGGCGCAGACGACCACGATGTCGGCGTGGGAGGGAGGTGCCGTCGGCGCTCTCGACGGTGACGGACCCGGGGGAGTGGCGCACTGACGTCACGGGGGTCCCTGTGCGCACCTCGAAGCCGCCCGCCTGACAGAGCGCGCCGAGGCAGGCGTCGGCGGCCAGTACCCCAGAGTCCGGTTCGACGAGCACCGGCCCCGGCAGGTCGATGCCGGGAAAACGCTGTGCGGCCGCTGTGGCCGAGAGCTTCTCCACCGAGGCGCCCGCGGCCGTCAACGCGCCGGCGATGGCGTGCAGCGTCGTCTCGTCGCCGAACGTCACCTGCCCCGTGACGTGGAGCAGCTGGCGCCCCGTCACCGCTTCCAGGTCGTGCCAGCGGGAACGGGCCAGGAGCGCCATTTCGACGTAGAACGCCTCCGGATAGCCCAGGCGGAAGATGCGTGCGTCGCCCTTGGAGCCAGAGCGCTCATGCCCAGGGGCTGCCGCAGCCTCGAGGACCAGCACGTCCCAGCCCCGCCGGGTCAGGGCCCAGGCGCTGGAGAGCCCGAGAAGACCGGCACCGATGACAATGCATCGTCGGTTGTCGGGCACGCCGTCGATCATACGAACGGTCGCCGGCCAACCTCGCCCCAGAAGGGCGTGGCAGTACGCTCTGCGTCGGTGACGAGTGGGATGGACGTGTCGACGCACGTGGTGCACGACGTCATTCCGAGCCAGAGCAACGACACGGGTGTCGGGAGCGCACAGGCGTCTTCGAGCCGTCCCGCCGGACAAGACAGCGGCGTCGAAGGGTCTGCGCACCGTCGGCTTTCACCTCGTGGCGCTGGCCTGTTTCACGCGTGCCGGCCATCGTCCTGTGGTGGCACGTCTGGTCGGGCCACCCTTCGTCGGCGTTGACGTGCGGTTGCGGTGACCCGGCTCAGGAGGTCTGGTTCATGGCCTGGCCCGCCTGGGCCGTCATGCACCTGCACAACGTCTTCTTCGCCAGTGTCGTGAACGTCCCCCACGGCGCCAACCTGCTGTCGAACACGTCGGGCCCGCTGGTGGGGGTCGTGCTGGCTCCGGTCACCTGGCTCTTCGGACCCGTCACCGCCACCAACGTCGCGCTGACCCTGGCCCCGGCGCTCAGTGCATGGGCCTGCTTCGCCGCCATCCGTCCCCTCGTCACCTGGAAGGCGGGCGCCATCCCCGCGGCGCTGGTCTACGGCTACTCGGCGGCCCTGGTCACCTCGCTGACCTTGGGCCACGTGTCGGTCACCGTGCTCGTGATCCCACCCTTCCTCTTCACCACGTTGCACGAGATCGTGATCCGCCAGGAGCACTCGGTGCGTTCGCGACGGCCTGCTGCTGGCCGCACTGCTCGTGATCCAGTTCTTCATCTCACCCGAGATCCTGGTGATGTGCCTGCTCCTCGGCGCCGTCGGCCTGGTGGCGGTGACGGTGGTCGGCTGGCGTCAGGTGCGGCCGCGGGCCGGGCACGCACTCCCGGCGCTGGCGCTCGGCGCCGCCGTCACCGTGGCGGTGCTGGCCTACCCCACCTGGTACGGATTGAGCGGGCCCCAGGCGGTGACCGGCGTGCTGTTCGCGCTCGCCCCGATCTCGGGAGTCCCACTGGCGGGCCTGCTGGTCCCGGGCCCCTACGGGGCACCCGCCAACGCGTACATCCGTTTCGGCGGCTACCTCGGACGCACGGGGCCACCACCCGACTACGTGGGCTGGGGTGTGGCCCTGGCCGGGGTGGGATCCCTCATTGCCGCCCGCCGCCGCCCGCTCACCTGGCTGCTCCTCCTGCTGGCGGCCGCCACGTTCTGGTTGGCGTTGGGCGGCTACCTCCTCAGCGGGCCGGCCTGGCTCGGCCATCCGTGGCTGCCCTGGCGAGCCCTCTCGACGTTGCCCGTGCTGAAGGAGATCCTGCCCGACCAATTCGTGCCCCTGGTGACGCTGTTCGTGGCCTTCCTGCTCGCAGTCGGACTCGACGCGCTGCACGGGGCACACCGGCGCCCGACCTCGTGGCTGGCGAGACACCGTTCCGTGCTGGCGGGTGTCGCCACCGTGGGCGTGGCAGTGGTGGCGTTGACGCCGGTCCTCACCACCTTTGACGCGCCGCTCCGCGTCGTGCGGGTGCACACCCCGCCCTACCTGCGCGACGCGGCGACGCGCCCGCCCGCCGGCGCCGTGGTGCTCACCGTTCCGTTTGCCGTCTCGGGCTCGGCGCAGCCCATGCTCTGGCAGGCCATGCAGGGCATGCGCTTTCGACTGGCCGGCGCTGCGCTCAAGACGCCCAACGTGCGCGGGGGACCGGTCGGGACGGGGGCCCCGGGCTCGGCCCGCCGGATTCTGACGGACCTCAGCGTCAGCGGTCCGGCGCTGCCGGTGGGGACGCCGGCCCAACTGGCGACCGTGCGCACCGCGCTGGCGTCCTGGCAGGTGGACCAGGTGGTCATCACCGGCGCCAGCCGTGACCCCGTCTATGCCTCAGGGTTCTTCACCGCCGCGCTCGGCGTGGCCCCCGTCTTCGAACGGCGCGCCTGGGTCTGGAAGGTGCAACCGGGGGCGACGCTGGCGCTGGCGCCGCCCGTCACCGGGGTCGCCCTTTCGTCGTGCCGGACCTATGCGGCCACGCCGGCGGTGCGGCAGATGCCGTTGACGATGGCGCGCTGTGTCCTGTTCGCAGGCGGCCGCGCCGCGTAGCCACACGATCTCCCCTCCTGCGGCGAGGCGGGCGCGGTCGTGTGGCACGCAGTCGTAGGCTGGGCTGGTGCAGCCGATCCTCCATCTCTCCATTCCCGTGCGCGACATGCAGGAGGCCAGCGACTTCTACGTGCACACGCTCGGGTGCCAGTCGGCCCGGACCCGAGCCGGCTTCACCGACGTGTGGTTCTTCGGCTTGCAGCTCACGCTGCAGGACCGTCCCGACGAGGTGGCCGCGTTGGAGGCAGGGGGCTCGCGTCACTTCGGCGTCACGCTCGGTCGTGACGAGTTCGACACGGTGATCACTCGTCTGGACGCGGGCGGTATTGCGTGGTTGGTCCCGGTCTCGACGGATGACGAGGGGCAACCCACCGAGCAGACCAAGGCCAAGATCGCCGACCCCAGCGGCAACGTCATCGAATTCAAGACCTACCGCGACGTCGACGCCGCCTTGGAGATCTCGACCCACTCGTACCCGGAGGCCTTCGCCCACGGGAACTGAGTGCTGTCCGTCGCCCAAGTGTTTCGCCTCGCTTGACCGCGGGTTGTCGAGGACCCCGGGGGTCAATGAAGAGGCGGAGAGTGTCTGCACCGGTCGTTTCCTTCGCCACCTCGCTCTGTTCGAAGTGCATGATGCCGACCGCCCACACCTCTCCCGCACGTCCGGTCGCGGCCCGTCCCACATGTCGTCACACGACCACATTGGACCCTCCAGTGTGCCGTCCGATTGTGTCAGTGTAGATTGACACTTCCTGCTTGTCAATCCATACTGACACGCATGGACTCCTCAGGCGGCGAGAAGATCGAGGTTCGCAACCTCACCAAGCGCTACGGCACGACCTTGGCGGTCGACGACCTAAGTTTTGACGTCAATCCTGGGGTGGTCACCGGTTTCATCGGGCCCAATGGATCCGGCAAGACAACCACGATGAAATTGATCCTGGGGCTCGACAATCCAACGAGCGGTCAGGTGACAGTCGGAGGTAAGCCATACCGGGACCTGCCGGCCCCCTTGCGCGAGGTGGGCGCGCTCATCGATGCCAAGGCGGTGCATCCGAGCCGGACCGCTTTTCACTACCTTTTGGGGCTCGCACAGAGCAACGCCATCCCGACTTCACGGGTCGACGAGGTCCTCGGACTCGTCGGGATGGAGGCCGTTGCCGGCAAGCGTGTGGGTGGCTTCTCGCTCGGCATGGGACAGCGGCTCGGAATTGCCAGCGCCCTGCTTGGAGATCCACCGGTCCTCATGTTCGACGAGCCGCTCAACGGTCTGGACCCAGAAGGCATTGTCTGGATCCGTCAGCTCATGCAACATCTGGCCGGCGAAGGGCGCACGGTGTTCGTTTCGAGCCATCTCATGAACGAGATGGCGGTCACGGCTGATCACCTGATTGTGATCGGCCAGGGCAAGTTGCTTCGAGACGAGGGAGTAAATGAGTTCGTTGACTCGAACTCCAACACACTGGGTCCTGGTCCGTTCGCCCCAGCTCGACGAGCTGTCGGCTGAGCTCATCAAAGCCGGCGCGCGGGTAAAACCGGGCACCGAGGACAGCATCGACGTAGACCGGCCTGGACGCTCGGTCCATCGGAGACCTGGCGGCCGCCAAGGGCCTGACCCTGCACGAATTGGCCACCCAACGGGCCTCTCTCGAGGATGCCTTCATGGACCTGACCCGTGACAGCGTGGAGTTCCGTGCCAGCAAGGCAGCAGCATGACGGCCACCATTGCCGTGACCGAACCTGGCATCGGTCGCGCCTGCCTATCGGGCTGCCGGGCTTCAGCAGACGTCGCTGCGCTCCGAATGGACCAAGGCGCGCACCGTTCCCTCCACCATGTGGACGCTGATCATGGCCGCCGTCATCGGGATCGGGCTTGGGGCGCTCATCAGCGCCGTTGCTGCGAATCACTACGCCAAGAGCTCGCTGAGCGACAAGCTCACCTGGGACCCCACCTCCATCAGCGGCTCTGGTCTCGCCATCGCCCAACTGGCGATCGGCGTGCTCGGGGTCTTGCTGATCACCTCTGAGTACTCGACGGGAGCGATTGGGAGCAGCCTGGCTGCCGTCCCGCGGCGCGGCAGATTTCTCGGGGCCAAGGCCGTGGTGTTGGTCGTCTTGATCTTCGTCGTCACCGAGATCATCACCTTTGCCTCCTTCTTCATCGGCCAGGCCCTGATCTCGGGCCATGCGCCTACGGCCACCCTCGGAGATCCCACTGTGCTTCGGGCTCTGATCGGCGCCGGGCTTACTGGGGCGCTGCTCGCATTGATGGGTCTGGCGCTGGGCACGATCATCCGCCACGCGGCCGGAGCGATTGCCGTCCTCGTCGCCATACTGTTCGTCCTGCCCGGCATCGCCGCCGCACTGCCCGCTTCGATTGAGCACACCGTGCAGGAGTATTGGCCGACTCAGGCGGGCGGCAGGTGACCCAGGTGGTCCACACGGCGAACACGCTCTCACCGTGGGCCGGCTTCGGAGTGTTCTTTCTCTTCGTGGCCATGCTCTCCGGCGTGGCCTTTGCGCTGTTAAACCGCCGTGATGCCTAGGAAGAAGCAGGACATCATGGGCGTCGAAACGCTCAGCGTGGATCTGTCGTCGGATGACCCGGCGATCGGGCTCCGCGCCTCGTTGGCGCTCCATCGTCTGGCCGAGAGGGTCGAAGCGAGCCAGGTGGCGTCAGCCCGGGGAAAGGGCTGGTCCTGGCAGCAGATCGGAGATGCCTTGGGCGTCACCCGTCAATCCGTCCACACCAAATACAGCAAGGAGTTGTCATGACGATTTCATCCGTTGCGCCAGAAACGCTTCACGCCTGGGCCATCTATCTACAGGCCAGTGAGGAGGCTCGTCGCCGAGGTGATCGTCGAACTGGCACCGATCACCTCTTGCTTGCCTTGTTCGAGGATCCCTCGATCGAAGCCGCGTTGGGCGTGAGCCTGCAGCAAGCTCGCGAGGCCCTTGAGTCGCTCGATCGCGAAGCCCTGGGCGCCGTGGGCCTGGGGGCCGGCGCCGACGCTCCGCCACTCCCGATGCGCGCCGTGCCGAAGAAGCCGAGGATCAGAGACGTCGCACAAAGAGATCGTTTCCGCATGACGCCTGCGGCAAAGAAAGTGCTCGAGGAGGCATACAAGCCCAAGGGTCATCGGAAGCTGCAGGTCACCGGCCCCGAGGTTCTGGCCCAGATCCTAACTCTGCAACCACCAGATCCTGCGGCGGTGCTGCTGGGCGCCCTCGGCGTGAACTCGTCGGAGGTTCGGCGTCGATTGGATGCGGCGACGCCCGACTGCTGAGTCCTCCGCGACATTGACCACTTCGAGCGAAGGTGCCCAGATCGGGCCGTGCCCGCGAGGTGAACGCAAGCAACAGTGAGTCCTGAAGATTTGCCTGCCTGGTGGCACCCGTCCGGGCATCACTCAAACTGGGACAGGTCGGGGGCCTCGCCTTGAGTGACACCATGGGGGAATGAGGTCCTTCGACAGCGCGGCTGCCGAATACGACGCGGCTCGCCCTTCGTATCCTGAAAGGATCTACGACATCCTCGGGGCATCTACACGAGGTCTGGCCAACAAGCTGGTGGGCGACGGCGGCGCGGGAACGGGAGTCGTTTCCCGACAGCTGCTCACGCGGGATGCCGAAGTGATCGCCTTTGACCCCGGCGCAGAAATGCTGAGCCGGGCGCGGGCACGAACGCCGGGGCTGAGAGCGCTGGTTGCCGAGGCCGGCGCCATTCCCTTGGGCTCGAATACCTTGGACCTTCTGTGCTTTGGACAGAGCTGGCACTGGGTGAACCAGAAGCTGGGCGCGAACGAAGCAGCCCGGGTGCTTCGGTCAGGGGGCTGGTGGGCGGCATGGTGGAATCATCCCTGGGCCGATTCTGAAGACTGGTTCGACCGCTTCTGTACTCAGTTAGAGACCCGGTGCCCGGGCTACTCACGTGATGCAAGAGACGTTGACTGGTGTTCCGAATCCATTGCTGACTCCGGCCGCTTCCTCGCTCCGCAACGCCACGTCGTTCCCTGGAGACGTCAAGTGTCCATTGAGGATTGGCTCGTTGACCTCCGGAGCCACTCATACGTGATCGACCTGGGTGAACCAGACGCGACTGGCCTCATCACCGACGTGGAAGCACTCCTCCGCCGGAGCTTCGAGGGCGAGACGATGGTGGTGCCGTACGAAACGCGCCTCTGGACCGCCCGGCTTGCATAACGGTGCGCCGGAGCGCAGGACTCTTGATGTTTGCGTGATGAGACCCCATCCCGGCGTCACCGTGAGGGGACGGCCGGTGAGCTCTCGAGTTGTTCGGTCAGGAGTTCGAGCGTGCCGTGCAACTGTGCGAAGCGACGCGGCCCGAGGATCTCCTCGATCTGCTGCTGGGCCGCCCCCGCTGCGGCGTAAATGGTGTCTTGGAGCCGCCGTCCCTTGGCGGTAAGTCGGATCACTCGAGCCCGACCGTCGACCGAATCGGGGACGCGCAAGAGATATCCGTGCCCTTCTAGATGCCCGAGCAGATCGTTGATCGACTGTTTTGTGATCCCCATACGATCAGCGAGCCGACTAGGACGTACTCCCTCGAGGCCGGGATAGCGCCAGAGAGCGACTTGCGCTGCGCTCAGATCGTCGAATCCTGCCGCAACGACTCCCGCAACTTACGAATCGGGTCCTGGGACGCTCGGTACATGTCCGCAGATCCCGGCGATGGTGACACCCCAACCTTCAGAGGGTCCTACGTCGAACAGACTTCACTCGCCCCCACGATGACGTACGAACCCTTAGGGACCCGGTATGTCGTGACTTGAATGCTTGCGCGAGGGCTTGAGTAAGCGAACTGATTCTCGGAGGGATGAGTCCAACCACGCAGTGGAAGATGCAACCCATAACTTCCGGTCCGTAGGAAGTGCGTGAGTGCTTTCGACGGTGAAGGCTGACCTGTGACTCCACTCTTGTAAGCGAAAGAGCGGCTGGTGTTCTCTGAGCAATGGAACCCGGTTGCCGACGCTGCTGGCGAGGCCACCAGAAGACCGGCGCAGGTCAACGTGAGCGCCGTCAGTACTGAACCCGTGGCACAGCCCAGCCGTCGCATGTGTCTCCTTCCTGGCGTCCCATGATTCTTGCACTTGAACCCAGTTCGCGGGAAACAATCATCGCCGCGTGAAGGTCAGATGGGTGGCACCGCTGGGTCACGAGACTGCCTCGCTGTTGTAGCGCCCCTCGATGCCTTCGAGGTCGGTTGACCATCGGAGTCGCTTTCAAACTCCTTCTGGCGTCGCCGGACATCCCGACGGTGTCGTTTGCCGTACTGAAGGGTGGTGCCCGTGCGCTGGGTGCCACCGGCCACAAGCCGCTCACGAGCCAGGAGAGGAGGATCAGGGGTGGACCGCGAATCATGCGGGCGAGTTCGTGCCCGAGCAGGTCGGGGTCGGTTCCTCGTCACGGCGATGGGCTCTACTGTCTTCGCGGTAGCGGCCCTCGTGGTGGCGCCGCAATCGGCCTCCGCCGCTTCCCATTCGGCGAGCAGGCCGAAATCGGGTTCGTTCAGCTGGTTCTCGCAGGCCGTCGCGCCCGCTCGTTGGCACCGTGTGACGACGCAGTCCGGGCACGCCGTGCTCTCGTACCCCCCATCGTTCATGCCCATTGAGGGAGATCCCGGGTCGGCGTCGGCAGCCGTGGAATCACGAACGGGCAAGATTCTTGCTTATGTGAACGTCACTCCGAGAGAACGAGGCGAGCAGCTGCAAGGATTCGCCCGCTTTCGCGTCCATCTCCTCGGCGAGGACGACGATAGGGGGGTCCACTCGGATGCCTCTGCCGGTGATCTCGCGTTCCGCGGTGGCACCGGGTCGTGTGTGATCGATGACTACCTCACCCGCGTCGGCGACAACCATTACAAAGAAATCGCCTGCTTTGTTGTGGGCCAGGAGGCGAGCAGCGTCGTGGTCGTGGCCGGGGCAAATGCGGATTGGAACCACTTCCTTCCCTTGCTGAGAAAGTGCGTCGCTTCCTTCAGGATCTCCTGAGCCCGGAAATCTCCGCGGGTCAGCTACTCGTAGTACTGGTTCTTGCAGATGCGCAGGCCCTAACGCAGAGTTCATGAGGAGTGTGCCATGAAGAGGAAGCGAGTCGTAGTGGGAGTCATCGGCGCGGCCATAGTCGCTGCGGTAGTCGCCGTCATCCCGACTGCTTCGGGTATGGGCAAGACGCCTACCACGCCGAAGTCGGCAGCTCCGAAGACTTCGTCGACAACGACGCTGCCCCGAACGACGCCAACAACGAGTCCCACCACAACCACTCCCACCTCCACTACGCCGCCAACCACTCCGCCTCCGACTATGCCGCCTCCAACTTCTCCGCCTCCAACGACTCCCACTACGACTACGCCGCCACCTACGACGGCGCCTGCACCTCCACCGAACCCCATTCCGCAGAACGATGGAGGCGACCACGACGCCGACAACAATGGAGGTCCCAGTGACGGGGACGGGAATACCTGATGGTGGCAACGATTCGTCAGCGGTCAAAGGCTCGAGTCAACACCGACCCTTGTCGATGTCGACCTATCTCTTCCGGCGAACTGAGGGCACCCCTTCATATCGATCCTCAGGAACCTTCTTCCACGCTGATGCCAAGCCGAATGGCTCTCGCCACCGGAGACAGCCGACTCGTGGGACCATCAAGTTGCAATCCATTCGAGATCGTTATCGGCGGTTGGGCCAGGAATCTGGGTTGGTCACCCCGTTGAGGCCAACTGGCTGCGTGAACCGAGAAGGGGTGACAGATAAACACGTCGCCAGCGGAACCTGTTGCGAACACTTCGTCGCCCTTCGATTCTGGAAGCGGGATTTTGGACTCTTGGCCTTCGTAGGCACCAGGTAGGCCTTCGTCTCCGGCGGGGACCAACAGCCTCGACATTTCGAGATGAGAGCCAGGCAAGAGCCGGCTGGGTGCGTCGTCCATCCCGACGTCTGAAACCAGGCACAACAAGAGGAGGGCCCGCCCCTTTGATCGGTAGTTCACGAACCAGCGAGATTCATCTGTCGGTTGGAAGCTCGAATCGATGTGCCATCCGGCGTCCCCTGGGTCCTCCGCGCTGGGGAATCTCACGACGAATGCGCCCAGGTTCGGGCGGGCCTGCCAGGCATCTGGCTCGACCAGCTGGGCGATGGCCTCGAGCGGGCGCGGAGCGTTGGCAGCCTGCTTGAAGCATTCTCCTGTCGGCACGCCCCTCACCACCGGTCGTCGCCACGTCTTCGGGCTCGCGAGGTCGATGCCCAGCTGCTGGGCCGCCGAGAGACGACATTCTTCTGCCAGTTCTGTGGGAAAGGCCGAACGAACTACGAGGTAGCCGTCTCTGATGAAGCCTTCGATCTCAGGTTCCTCGAGCACCTGACCCATTGTGATCCATCCCAACGTCCCGGCCTAGCTCTCGAGGTCGAACTCGGGATCGGCGAGAATCCGAACCACATAGTCCGACGTACCTGCGGTCGAGTACTCGCTGAACGACCTATAGAAGGTTTCCGCCAGGTTCGACAGAATGGTTCCTTATGACGTCCCGCATGCATGAGGACGAAATAGCAGTAGACGAGACCCTCGTCCGCAAACTCCTCAAGTCGCAGATGCCTGCCTTCGCAGACCTTCGCCTGGTCGCCGTTGAACCTTGGGGAACCGATAACGCCATCTGGCGCCTGGGTCTCGGACTTGGTGGTCCGTCTTCCCCGCATTCATTGGGCAGCTGGCCAGGTCGAGCTCGAAGCTCGATGGTTGCCACGGCTGGCGCCCGATCTTCCCGTGGCGATTCCCGAGCCCATCGCCATCGGTGAACCCTCTGAAGAGTACCGATACCGATGGGCCGTCCACCGATGGATCCCAGGCGATGGCGCGGCGCTCGACCGAATGGAAAACCCCACGACATTCGCCCTTGCCCTCGCCGGAGTTGTTCGGGAGCTCCAATCGATATCGACATCGGACGCCCCGCCGGCCCAGAACCGCGCTCGACCAATTGCGGAATACGACGAGGCAACACGGTCGTACATCGATCGAGCGAGTCACCTGATCGACGCCGCCGCCGCCACCGAAGTATGGGAGCAGGCTCTGGCCGCACCTCCTCATCAGGGCCGTCCGCTCTGGGTGCAGGGTGACCTCGAGGGCAACTGCCTAGTCCGTGACGGACGGCTGTGTGGCATCGTCGACTGGGGCTCGGCGTGCGCTGGGGATCCTTCGGTCGAATTCAGGTGGTCTGGTCACCGCTCTTCACGGAGGACTCCCGCCGTGCGTTCCTCGAGGTGCTCCAGGTCGACGATGCTTGTATAGCTCGAAGCCGCGGCGCAGCCATCCACCAGGCCTGCGGCGCTCTGCCGTATTACCTGCACACATACCCGTCCATCGTCGAGCGGTCCTGGCGGAAGCTTGAGACACTGGGAGTGTCGAATCAGAGCCGTCTCGTGGTGAACAGGTTGTTCCCGTAGTCAGCGTCCAGCTCCTTCCCCTCTTCGGTAAACCCGACCTTGGCCAGCACACGGCGTGAAGCGGTGTTCCACTCCCGGACTGTGGCCCACAGACGTTCGTACCCGGACGATCTCGCCCAGTCCAGAACTGCCAACGAGGCCTCGGTGGCGTATCCCTGGTGCCAGAATCGACGCAGCAGCTCGAAAGCCAGTTCCGGTGCTCCATCCGATCCTCGTGCGCCGTCGATCAGCCCGCAGTAGCCGATTACGTCACGACCGACCCTCCGCTCGACCGCCAGCAATCCGATCGACGAAGGCTGGTTAGTGCGGATCCAATCTTCGAGATCTGTAGCCGCGGGTGTCCATCGGCGTCGATTTGGCGGTGCGGCGGCACTCGTGGATCACGTTCGGTCCACAGATCATGCAGGACGACAGCCTCGGGACTCGCCAAGGTCTGAGTAGCAGGCGACCGGTCTCAAGCTGCACATCAAAGCCCTCTCGGGCGAGCTCCGACCTCGGATGACTCACACCGTCATCGTGACATTGATCCGCCGAACCACGGAGCCTTGGTCAAGAGGGTCTTGAGCTTGGGGCCCAGATGACGCCGCGTTCGGGCTCGCCTGAGACCGTGACGCCTCGTCCTCGACGGAACTCGGGCACGGATTCGTCTCGAAGGACGCGCAGAGCCCGTTGCACTGTGTTGGAGTGGACGTCCAAACGGCGGCCCTGTCGTGGGCGGGAGGCAGGCGCTCGCCAGGTCGCACTGCCCCGTTCGCAATGTCTCGACGGATCTCGGCGGCGACCTGGTGGTGCCGGGACATGCCGTCGTTCCGGTCGACCTTGACATGACGCATGGTGACAGTCATAGTGTCATCATTGTGTCTGATACGAGCACTGCCTTAAGGAGGGTCCGGCTCCTGAGTTCGTGGATCATCAACTGGTCATCCACGAGAGCACGAAGGCGACAGCGAAGACGCGGCTCGCGGTGACGCCGTCGTCGTGATGTGTTCTTGTCTGGCCGTCGCGATCATCAATCTCACCGGCGGACGGTCTGACACCACATTCCGTGTCGCTCGATCCGCGCCACCGCACAACGTCACGCCGTTCGGGCATGTGGCTTCCGGTGCGGATCATCCGCGGCAGTCTCATATCCTGCGGCCCTGGGCCACTGCCTGCCGTGGCCTTGCACCACAGGAACGGAAGTGTCGTTGCCACGAGCGGTGTGGCATCCGCTGGCGTCTTCCCGCACGAGCGGGGCGAGCAGGCGAACCCTGCACTTTTCGTTCAGTGTCCCACGTGGCTACTACTACCTGACAACGAACAACGAGTATCAGATCCCTCCTCAGGCACGGCAGATCGACCTTGAGGGTGGCCAGACATTCGTGACCCACATTTTCGCCTGCACCCTAGCTGACGAGCGGCCGCATCCGGACATGACACCTATCCCCGTTGTGCCACGTCGTGGCACTCATGTTCGGGGCGTTATGGGACAATGAGCGAGTGACTGCCGTTCTGGCGCTGCGTGGCGTCACAAAGAAGTACCAATGGCGAGGACCCTGGGTGCTTTCCGGGGCTGACCTTTCGCTTGAACCGGGCTCGCTCACATCCATCGTGGGGTCGAATGGCTCTGGTAAATCCACCCTGCTCCGAATCGCCGCCGGCGTGAGCTCTCCATCGAGTGGCGCTGCTGACGTGCCCAATCGGGTGGGATTTGTGCCGAGCGTCAGGCGGCCCGTGGCAAGTTCACCGGAGCCGAGTATCTGGCGCACATGGGCCGTATTCGCGGACTCGACTCTCAAGAGGCAACGGCGGCGGGAGCCGAACTGCTGCTTCGTCTCGGAGTGAGACCAGGGCCTTGGGTCCCTTGGGACCAGCTCTCCAAGGGAAACCGCCAGAAGGTCGTCCTTGCGCAGGCCTTTCTTGGGCCACTCGACGCCATCATCCTCGACGAGCCCTTCAGCGGACTCGACGACGACACACGGGTCGCGCTCAACGACCTCATCTCCGAGGTCCGGGCCCAAGGGACATCAGTCATGTTGAGCAGCCATGACGTCCCCCCAGGTGTCAGGCAGAGCTATCGGATCGTCGAAGGTCGCGTAGAGCGAGCGGACTCGGCATCTCCGTCAACCAAGAAGACCTATTCGCGACGGGTTGAATTGCTCCGAAACAGAGGAGAGGCATCACCTGAGGCACTGACTGGACGGACTGAGGTTCTGAAATGGGAGATCGATCCCGAGGGGCTGGGCCTCGTTCTCGAAGTCCTGCCAGCGGGATGTGACGAGCTGATCAGGGCGGGTCTTGACCTCGGTTGGTCCGTGGTTTCCGTTGTTCCCATCCAAGCAAACGGCAAGGACTGATCGGTGTTCGCTTTGCTGCGCTACACGCTCGGCGACACGTTTGACACGCAACGGTGGGTGGCTCCCGTCGTGAGTTTGGGTGTGATCGTCTCCGTCGTGAGTGCGCAGACCGGCTCTCTTCTTCCGACCTACGCTATCTTGGCGACGGCCATGGTGTTCATCGGTACCTGGCTCACGGTGGTCGTGGTCAACAACGAGGACCCAGTGCAGCAGAACATCACCGAGTCCTGTGCCGGGAGTAGGGCGAAGGTGCGCCTCGGCAAGCTGCTCTTCAGCTTTGTGTTCTGCACAACCCTCGGCCTCCTGGCGATGGTGCCCCCCATCTTCCTCTCGAGCGATGGAGTACGAGGACGCGCTCTACTGGCAGGCGTCTGTGCACAGGCCATTGCCGCACTCGCTGCAATAGCTCTGGGGTCGGTATGCAGCCGGCCGATCGTGCGACGTCACGCATGGTCCGTGCTTATAGGAGTACTGGTCGCCCTGGGATCCGTACTCATTCCGGACGGCGTCCCGTCTCGCCAGCTGCTCGTCCTGTTCAACAAGACGGGCCGATTCGCTCTCGGGGTGCCGATTCTCCTGATTGGGCTCGAGACTCTCGCCATCTGTGCGGTAGCCGTTGCCGCATCGATCAAGCTGTCGTCAGCCCGGTCATAAGCGGGGGTTACCCCTAATCTGCGTACGGTGACTCCCTCGTGCGAGCGCAGTTCGTAGGCTGTACGAGCGTGCCTCCACAGGAACCCCGGAGCCGGATACACCGCGAGGAGGGCCGACGACTCTTCGGACTCGATCCGGCCGGCTATCGCGCCGGGAGGCCGGACTATCCCGAAGTCGTCTACGAGACTCTCGTAGAGCGTTGCGGCCTCGGTCCCACGACTCGCGCCCTCGAGATCGGACCGGGCACGGGCCTGGTAACCCAGCGCCTGCTCCGCGAAGGCGCCCATGTGACAGCGGTAGAGCCGGATCCGGCCATGGCCTCCTACCTCGAGATACCGCAGCCTCGGCCAACCTCGACGTGGTGATCACGAGCTTTGAGGAGGCCGATGTCGCCCCTGCCGGCTTCGATCTTGCAGTGGCCGCCACCTCCTTTCACTGGGTCGACCAGGAGGTAGGTCTTTCCAAACTTGGGCGGGCGATCAGACCGGGAGGATGGGTCGCGCTGTGGTGGACTTTGTTTCGCGATCCCGATCAACCTGATGAGTTCAGCCAGGCGGTCGAGCAAATCTTGGGGCCGGCGACGCGGGGTGCCTTTGACGAACCTGGCCGCCCACCCTTCCAACTCGACGAGGTACATCGACGGCGAGATATGACCCGGTGGGCCGGACTCCATGATGTCACAAGTCAGGTCACTTCGTGGACCTGGAGCTGACACCCGTCCAGGCCCGCGGCTTTGTACGCATCGATGGCTACCGTCATCCGCCGCCCGCTCGACGAGCAGCGCATGATTCTCGATGGTGTGCAACGAATCGCCACTGAGATATCCGAGGGCGCCGTGAGACGGCGGTTCGTGACCGCCCTCTACACGGGTCGCAGGCCCTAACGTCAAGGGTCAGCGATCGGTCGAACTCTCTGCACAATGGTGCAAGGCACTCCGATCCGGCAGCGTCCAGGGAGAACCCCACAAACGCCGGGCAACGATGATGAAGACTGGCCGCATGGTTGATTGCATGGCCTGTCGACTGTCGAGTGGCGAGCTGGAGCTACCAGGAGGACGCATCTCCCGGACAAGGTTTTGGCTGGTCGAGCACTGCATCGGACCCTTGGGGCTGGGAACCCTCATCGTCAAACCAGAACGGCATGTGACCTCGGTGGCTGAACTTTCAGAAGAGGAAGCCGCCGAGCTTGGACCCCTTCTCCGGCGAGCGTCGCACGTCGCATGCCAACTCGTCGAAGCGGATCAGGTCTACAACTGTCTTTGGTCTCATGCAGGCGGCGAGCGGGTCCACATTCACTACGTCGTGCAGCCCGTGACGAAGGAGCAGATGTCCGTGTTCGCTGCTCACGGGCCGAACCTGCAGGTCGCACAGTTCGCCGTTGGGGCGCCCTGATCCGGCTGACGTTGACGTGTCGCAGAACTCGCCCGAATGCACTTCTCCGACTGAGCCTCAGCGGTGTCTGCATCTCGTCGTTCGTGGATGCAGTTGGTTACCAGGACAGCGTCGTTGTCGACAGGGCTTCGACGGCCCCGCCCTCGCCTTCGAGACCTTCACGGGCGTGTCTCTGGCGCCCGAAAGCGTAGAGAAGGATTTCGCCGGGCGGACCGGTAATGGTCACGGCCGTCGGCCCACGGTCGGCCTGGAACGTCTGATCACCCCATCGCAGGTCCACGCCCACGGGCGACGTCGGAAGGCGCCGTCCGAACCAACGCAGGACACGCCAAATGTCGGCGTACGCCTCCGCATGGAGCTGTCGAGGCTCCCAGCTGTCGCGGCACCGACGGACGTCTTCGTAGTGCACGAAGAACTCGTGGGTGTTGCCCATCCGATCGGGGCCGGTCGACGCAGCGGTGACCATTTCGGTGGTCCTGTGCGCAGGTTCTCGACGACATCGCTATAAGGCCGACGCAAGATGCCGTGGCGCACGTGCTCACTCCACGCGGCCAGAGCGGGCACGACCAGGCCAGGCACGCTATCGGGACGGCAATCACGTGCGACCGGTGAGCCGCCAGGTCGGCGGTCGTCCATCCTTCGTTGAGGGTGCGCGCGTCGGGACCCAGCTCGTCGAACAGATCGCAGAGAGCGAGTCGGTCTCGCCGGGCCAGGGGAAGAGCATTCACCGATCGAGAGGCTAGCGCCTCACGTCCGCCTACCCGGCGCACGGGGGCGGGCAGCGTGCCACGCCGGAACTCGGATAGTGGACGAGTGCAGGTACTCAGTGTGGCGTCGCTACTGCTGCGGCGGGAGGGGGCGTGATGTTGTCATTGCGGGGTGAAGGGTGGTCTGCACGGAGTCCTTGTTGGCGGGGAGGCGCGTCGGGCGTTGGCATCGGGGTCTGCACAATGTAGGCGCCTCCGAAGATGCACCATTCGTGTAATTATAGTGTAGTACAGCTCCCGGTCGAGATCTGCCGCACCTCGTGGTGAGCGTCAACCCAGATGTTGACTACGACTGGGTGTTGCTTCAGCGGGGGGTCAGCGATGCCGATTGGGCCGGCATTTGTCGTCTCCGGTCGCGGTTTGAACGGATGCCAGTGAAGCAGAATCGACATATTCGGTGGTCGGGACTCCTCGAATGTAGGAGCCGCCCACTTCATGAACGGGCGGAAACGGCCTTCAGAGAGCCGAGCGGGTGGATTAGCGCTAGAAAGCGCTGCTGACGAGTATTGGGCGTGACGGAGCCAGGACTTGCCGGACCGTAGTTCCTAGCCTCCTGCGGTTGGCGTTCTGGTAGAGCGCGCTGCCGATCTGAATACTGCGGTAGCTTCCGGTGTCGCGGAATATTTCTCACCTAAGAATGGCATCCCGGGCTACTCACCGTCGCTGACGGAGTTAGGGTGAACCAGATCAAGGGACCCGGATCCGGAAACCGGTGGGCTGCAGCCCGGATACGACGTCACGGTCGCCAGGCCTCACGAGCAGAGCCAACAGAAAGGGTGTCTCGAACGACCGTTGACGTGCCATTATCTAGAGGGCCCCGACAGGCTCGGTAACGGCGGAGGGCTGACGGCGAGCACTGCCGCTGTTGACGCCGTAATCGCTCCGGCGACTACGAGGGCAAGAAGAAGGATGCTCACGCCTACGAGAGGCGAATGCGCCGCCGACGACGACGGCGCTCTGGAAACAGCGCCTCGATGCATCGTGACTGCGGGTTTGCCGGGTCGTCTCTTGGGTGATGGTCACGGGCAGCTCCTTGAATCAGGTTGAGGACGTCATGGCTCGGAGATAGCCGTATCGACGGGCGAAGGCGATGAACTCTCTGGCCTGACTGACAACGATGCCTCGTTCGGGCCCTCCGACAACCGTCACGCCGCGACCACGCCGAAACTCAAGGAGCCCTTCCTCTGGCAGGATGTGGAGGGCAAGGAGCACGGTGTTCTTGTTCACGCCGAGATTGCAGCAATGTCCTGGGCGAGTGGTCAGCCGTTCTCCGGGGGCGGCTTCGCCTTCGGCGATTGCCTTTCGAATCTCAGCTGCAACCTGATCGTGCAGGGCTACTGGCTCATCTCGGTCGATCCGCATCCGCAGCATGGTCCTATGAATAGTAGATTCATTTAAGGGTCATGTAAAGGGACCGCAACGTGCATCCCAATGATCAAAGCCTCAGTGGGAACGGCAACTGAGTGGCCTACGGTGTGCATCGGCTCGTCGCAGGGCGAGCCACGAGAGGAGTTGCAGTGGGAGGAGACGACGTGAGCGGGGACCCCCGTACGGCGAGGCAGGACGGGCGGGCCGTCGACCAGTTGCGGCCGGTGCAATTCGAGCGCGACTACACGGTGATGGCTCCGGGGTCGGTGCTGGTGACGTTCGGGCAGACCAAGGTGCTGTGCACGGCGTCGGTCGAAGAGCGGGTGCCGCCGTGGATGCGGGGCAGCGGCAAGGGCTGGGTCACCGCCGAGTACTCCATGCTGCCGGGCTCGACGCCCGAGCGAGCCTCGCGGGAAGCGGCCAAGGGCAAGCAGTCGGGGCGGACCCAGGAGATCCAGCGCCTGATCGCCCGCTCGTTGCGCGCCGTGTGCGACCTGGTGGCGCTGGGCGAGGTGCAGATCACCGTCGACTGCGACGCGTTGCAGGCCGACGGTGGCACCCGCACCGCCTCCATCTGCGGGGCCTACGTCGCGCTGCACGACGCCTGTACCCGGCTGGTGCAAGCCGGGACGATCAGGACGCACCCGCTCACCGACTCCGTGGCTGCGGTCTCGGTCGGCATCATCGACGGCGTGCCGATGCTCGATCTGCCCTACGTCGAGGACTCGCGGGCCGAGGTCGACATGAACGTCGTCATGACCGGGGCCGGGCGCTTCGTGGAGGTGCAGGGCACGGCCGAGGGCATGGCCTTCTCCCGGAGCGAGCTGGACACGCTGTTGGGCCTGGCCGAGGGCGGCATAAAGGAGCTGACCGGCATGCAGGCGGCCGTGCTGGCCGAGGCGCCGCCGCGGACGGTGAGCGGGCCGGGCGACCGGGCCTCTCCGGCTCGTGCTGGCGTCGGCCAATCCCGACAAGGTCAAGGAGATCGTCGCCGTGCTGTCGGCCGCGCTGCCGGTGGAGCTGCTGCCGCGGCCCGAGACGTCCCCGAGGTCGTCGAGGACGCCGACACGCTGGTCGGCAACGCCCGCCTGAAGGCGCGCGCGCTGGTGGCGGCGACCGGCACGGCGGCGGTGGCCGACGACACGGGGCTGGAGGTGGACGCCCTGGACGGCGCACCCGGGGTGTATTCGGCCCGCTACGCCGGCGAGTCGGCGACCTACGCCGACAACGTGGCCAAGCTGCTGCGCGAGCTGGCGGCGCTCGACGATCGACGGCGGAGCGCGGCGGGCCAGCTTCAAGACGGTGGCCTTGGTCGCGTTCCCCGACGGCTCCGAGGTGTGGGCCGAGGGCGTGCTCCCCGGGACCATTGCGGCCGAGGGCCGGGGGACCAACGGCTTCGGGTACGACCCCGTCTTCGTGCCTGACGGCGGGGACGGGCGCACGTTCGCCGAAATGCGGGCGGAGGAGAAGGACGCCGTCTCGCATCGTGGCCGCGCCTTCCGCGCCCTGGCGGCCGAGCTGGCCCGGCGGCGGGGGGAGCCACGGGTTAGTCGGCGCTGTCACATTCCGGCGGCTTCATGTGTCACCACTGCAGACACATGACGACCGAGGAGGATGTGATGACACCCCGTATGACCAATCCCGCTCTCGTACTCCCCGAAGCGCTCGAGGCCATGCTGGCGCTGGCGGCGTCGGCGGCCAAGGGGGACCTGCCGCCGCACCTGGTCGAGCTGGTCCTGCTGCGGGCGAGCCAGATCAACGGGTGCAGCGTGTGCGTCGACATGCACACCAAGGGCGCCAAGCGGGACGGGGAGAGCGACGAGCGGCTCCATGCCGTCGCGGCCTGGCGCGACACGGCGTACTTCAGTCCCGCCGAGCGCGCCGCGCTGGCCCTCGCCGAGTCGGTGACCCGCCTCAGCGACCGCCCGGACCCCGTGCCCGACGAGGTGTGGGACGAGGCCGCCCGTCATTTCGACGAGGTGGCGCTGGCGTCGCTGCTGGTCACGATCGGCGTGATCAACGTCTTCAACCGGCTCAACGTGGCGACGCGCCAGGTGGCGGGGTCGGTGCCGTTGCCCGCCTGAGCGCCGCCGGTGGGAGCCCGAATCAGCCGGCGAAGAGCGTGCGGGCCAGCTCCTGGTAGCCGTGCAGCGGGAAGTCCTGGCGGTCGCCGATGACCTGGACGCAGACGTGGTCCGCGCCGGCGTCGTGGTGGGCGGCCACGGCAGCCGCGATCGTCGCGGCGTCGCCCCAGGGGATCACGGCGTCGATGAGCCGGTCACTGCCGCCATCGTCGATGTCCTCGTCGCCGAAGCCGAAGCGGCGCAGGTTCTGCGTGTAGTTGGGCAGGCCGAGGTACGTGCTGGCGTAGCCGCGTGCCAGCTCCCTGGCCCGGACCGCGTCGGTCTCGAGCACGACGGCCACCTCGGGGGCCAAGAGTGGTGTCGGCGCCCAGGATGTCGCGGGCGAACGCCGTGTGCTCGACCGGGACGAAGTACGGATGCGCTCCGGCCGTCCGCGCCGCGGCGAGCTCGAGCATGCGCGGACCGAGGGCGGCCAGGACGCGGCGCTCGCGCGGGCACCGGGGTGGGCAACGCGTCGAGGGCGTCGAGGTAGGCCACCACCTTGGAGTACGGACGGGAGTAGTCGGCCACGGCGACGCTGTGGCTGGCGCCGATGCCGAGGAGGAAGCGGCCGGGGAAGCGGTCCTCCAGTGCGGCGACGGCCGGGCCCGACGTCGTCGGGGGCACCGGCCCACGACGCTGACGATGCCGCTGGCCACCGGAATGTGGTCGGTGGAGGCCAACAGCTTCTCGAAGTGCGGCGAGAGCCCGGGGTCGAAGCGTCCCGACGACCACAACGCCCCGTAGCCGAGGGACTCGAGCTCGGGGGCCACGCTGCGGGCCGGGTCGTCAGGATGCCGCCAGGAGCCGCTCCACCACACGCCGATGCGACCGAGGTCCACGCTGGCACCGTACCGGGCGGCGGCGTCGTGCGGTGCGGCCCGGCGGTCCGCCGAGGCTTCAGCCCAGCTGCAACAGGCGGACCGCCGTGCCGCCGAGATAGGCCTCGGCCGCCGCGTCGGAGAGGGGCAGATCCCGGGCGGCGGCCACCGCCCGCTCCATCGGGAGGAAGGGGTGATCCGACGCGAAGAGGACGCGACCCATGCCGCGCTTCGAGTCCATGAAGGAGACGAGCGCCGGGTCCATGTACTTGGCCAGGTAGGCCGAGTTGGACAGGTAGAGGTCGGGCCACTTGAGCATGTACTGCATCAGCAGGCTCTCGTAGGGGTGGCCCATGTGGGCGCCGATCACGGTGAGGCCCTTGAAGTCGATCAGCACGTCCTCGAGGAGCTCGGGGTGCTGGCAGGCCGAGCGCACCCGCGGGCCGGGGATGCCGACGTTGATCGACACCGGCAGGCCGAGCTCGGCGCAGGTGGCGTAGACGGGGTAGTAGAGCTTGTCGTTGAGCGGGTACTGCTGCGACCAGCGGAGTGACGCGCACCAGGGCGACGGCCGGGTGGACCGGAAAGGGCGCGCAGGCGCTTCACCTGCTGCACGGGCCGCTCGGCGCGGTCGACCGTCAGCGCGACCCGCAGGCGGTCGGGGTGTTCGGCGACCGCGGCGAGAAGGGGCTCGGTGTCCTCGGACGCGATGCCGGCCGCCAGCACCCCGATGTCGACACCGCAGGCGTCCATGGTGACGAGCAGGTGCTGCAGCGTCGACGACGACGAGAGGTCGCCGCCGAGCAGCTCGGGGATGCCCTCGTTCCCGGCCTGGCCCATGAAGGCGGCGGCGGCCTTGCCGCTGAGCGCGTTGACCCAGAGGTCGACGACCGTCACGCCGGGTCGGCTGTGCCGGGCGCCGGGGCGGCCGCAGGCGCGGCGTCCTCTTTCGCCTGCGCCTTGGCCTTGGCCTTGGCCTTGCGCAGGTAGCGCACGCCCGTTGGTGAGCGACTCCTGAATGAGGTGGTCGTTGTCCTTGGAGATGAAGGCGTGCACGCGCTTTTCGAGCAGCGCCCGGAGCACCGGGTTGAAGGCGTGGTACGACTCGGAGAAGTGGACCCGGGTCGTCCCGTTGCCGATGTCCTCCAGCCGGGTGTGGCCCTCGGCCTCCGAGAGCAGCGGGCGCCCGACGGCGTTGTACTTCCAGGAGACCTTCGGCTTCACCTCGGTGAGCCACTCCCACGACTGGCCCTTGCCGCCGGTCAGCAGGTAGCGGGGCACCCGGAAGGTGCAGTGGCGGATGAGTCCCTCGCCGACGGCATCGCCCGGATGGAGGATGTCGATGGTCACGTCTCCCGACTCGGTGTGGGGGATGCGGGCCCAGAAGAGCTGCCAGAGCTCGTCCACGCTGGCCTCGATGTCGACATGGAAGTGGTGTTGCTGCATCGGGTCACCCTACCTCTGGACCTGACGCGGGTGTCAGGTCCGGCGCCGCTGCCGGCGCTGGGCCGTCACGTCGGGGGGAACGGGTTCCCGTAGCGGTTCAGGTGTGCCTTCTCGTGGAGCGGTTGCCGCCGGGGTGGCCCGAGGGGCTTGGGCAGATAGCCCAAAGGGATCACGGCGACCGGCACCACTTCGGGAGGGAGGCCCAAGTGCGCGGACAACTCGTCCCCGCCGAGGACGGGGAGTGTGGTCAGGGTCGAGCCCAGGCCGAGCGCGTGGGCGGCCAGCAACAGGTTCTGCACCGCGGGAAACACGGAGGCGTCCATGGCGTTGCGGATGGGTCAGGCGCGTATCGCCGCAGACCACCACGAGCACGGGCGCGCCGGCGACCCCGCCGGTGGCGCCGTCGTGCACCTCGCGCAGGAAGGCGGGGGAGAGGCGCTGTTCCTCGTGCGCCCTGGCGCCACCGTGCCAGAGGCGCTCCGTCAGGACGCCGATGGCGGCGCGCACGGCCGGCGTCGCGCACGACGACGAACACGAAGGGCTGGCTGTTCTCCGCACTGGGCGCGTGGGTGGCCGCCGTCAGGATCCGCGCCACCGTCTCGTCGTCGACGTCGTCGGGCAGGAAGGCGCGGGCCGCCCGCTGGGTGAGCACCACGTCGAAGAAGTCGGGCATGGCGGCCGATGGTATCGACCACGAGGGGTGGGCGGCCCATGGGCGAGGATTGGTCGCCGCCGAGGCGACCCCGCTACCTTTGGCGCTGCGCCGGCCCGGGGCGGTGCCCGCCAGGAGGACGTGGCGGAGGTTCGAAGGCGGACGGGGAGAGGAGTCACACCGTGGCAGACGACGCCGCAGCGCAAGAAGACGTGCTCAAGAGCATCATCGGGCAACCGACCGGCAAGTCCAAGGTGGTGGTGGAGCGGGGGCCGGTGCAGCACTTCGCCGACGCCCTCCTGAGTACGAGCCCGATCTACCACGACCCCGCGGCGGCCAAGGCGGCCGGCTTCGACAACATCCCGGCACCGCCGACGTGGCCCTTCGCCATGGAGTTCTCCGGCACGTTCGCGGAGATGCAGCCGGCGGACGCGCCCACCGGCAACCCGCTGGCGAAAGGTCCTGGGGCCGCTCATGGCCAAGGGTGGCCTGATCCTGCACGGCGAGGAGGAATTCCTCTACCACCGTCCCGTGCAGGTGGGGGACGTGCTGATCGGTGACGGCGTGATCTCCGACGTGTACCAGAAGGAGTCCAAGGGACGGACGATGACCTTCATCTGCTCGGAGACGAAGTGGACCGAGGAGTCGACGGGCGAGCCGGTCGTGACGGCGCGCATGAATCTGATCCACCGGTCCTAGGGAGGTCGTGACAATGGGTGAGAAGAAACTGTCCTACGAGGACGTGCAGGTGGGGGACGAGGCACCGGTCATTTCGCACACGCTGACCCGGACCGACCTGGTGAAGTACGCCGGGGCGTCGGGGGACTTCAACCCGATGCACCACGACGAGGTGGCGGCCCAGCAGGCCGGGCAACCCAGCGTGTTCGGGCACGGCATGTTCTCCATGGGCTTGCTGGGCACCGCGCTGACGGACTACGTCGGCGTCGGCAACGTCACGCGCTACCAGGTCCGCTTCGCCCGCCAGACCTGGCCCGACGAGGTGCTCTCCTCCAAGATCGTCGTCACCGCCAAGCGCGAGGAGGACGGCAAGAAGTTGCTCGACCTGGCCGTCACGCTGTCCAACGGCGAGGGCGAGGACAAGCTGGTCGGGGAGGCCACGGCGACCCTGCCGTAGCTCGCCGCTCCGGGGCAGCCGGGGCTCCCGATGGTTTGGGCGCCCGGGGCTGACCGGGCCGATTCGTCAACACATCGACAATTGACGCCTCCACCCGGCGTGGTCGCGGCGCACACGAGCCACGCGACGAGGCCCAAGGCGTGGGGTCGAGGACCGGACGGCGTCTCCACCCCCGTAGTCTTGGCACCCATGGCCCACGGCACGGCGGTGACCCGGTGAGCGTCGTCGACGAGCGCGTCCGCGATCTGGACGGCGCGGTCGCGTTGGGCCAGGCGCTGGTGCGCAATCTCGAACAGGTCGTTCTCGGCAGCCGTGGTGCGCTGGTGGCGGCGGCAGTGGCCGCGCTCTCGGGCGGTCATCTCCTCGTCGAGGACGTGCCGGGCGTGGGCAAGACGGTGTTGGCCCGGACGCTGGCCGCCTCCCTCGGTGCCGAGCTGTCGCGGGTCCAGGGTCACCCCGACCTGCTCCCGTCGGACATCACGGGCGTGTCGGTCTTCATGCCCGACACCGGGACGTGGGATTTCCGGCCCGGTCCTGTGTTCGCCCACGTCGTGCTGGTGGACGAGCTCAACCGCACGCCACCGCGCACGCAGTCGGCGTTGCTCGAGACGATGGAGGAGCGCCAGGTCAGCGTCGACGGCCAGTCCTGGCCGCTGCCCCAACCGCACCTGGTCATCGCCACGCAGAACCCGCACTCGCAGCGCGGCACCTTCCCGCTGGTCGAAAGCCAACTCGACCGCTTCGCCATGGCGACGCGCATCGGTTACCCCGACGCGGTGGACGAGGTGCGGCTGGCCCTCCACGGCGGCGGCACCTACGCGCTGGCCGACCTCAACGCCGTCTGCACGCCCCAGGAATGGGGCGGCGCCCAACAGGCCACGGAGTCCGTCCCGGTGCACGACGCGGTGGCCACCTATGCCGTGGAGCTGTGCCGGGCCAGCCGGACGGCGCCCGGCGTGCACCTTGGCGCCAGCCCGCGGGCCGCCATCTGGCTCATCCGCGCCGCCCAGGCACACGCCGTCCTCAACGCCAGGCCCTACGTGGTGCCCGACGACGTCAAGGCGGTGGCCGTGGCCTGCCTGTCCCATCGCATCCTCACCGTCGAGGCGCGAGGCCGACGCCGACGGCTCGGCTGTCGTGGTCCGGGAGCTTCTCGAAACGATTCCAGCCCCCAGGCCGTGAGGCGCTGGGCGCGACCGGCCCGCCCGTGGGGGCCGATGCTCGCCAGCGTGCGCGATCGTCGCCCTGTGGTGGCTGATCGCCCACAACGCGGGGTCGGGCTGGGTCCAAGCGCTGGGCGACCTCGTCTTCGGCGTGCTGCTCATCGGGGTCGTGGGGCCTTGCCTCGTCGTGAACCGGGCCCGCGTCAACCTGCGCAGCGCACCGGGCGACGGTGTGGCCGGCCTCCCGATCTCGTTGCGTGTCGACGCACGCAGTCGTGTGCGCGTCCGCCCGGTTGAGCCGCCCGGCCCCGACATGTTCGTGGGTCCCCGCCGCAGGCAGGGCGCGGTGGACGAGCTGGTGGTGCTGGTGCCGACCCGCCGTGGCGTGCATGCGTCCGTGACGCTCGACATCGCGTCGGCGGCTCCCTTCGCACTGCAGTGGTGGACGAGGCGGGTCCAGCTGCCTCTCCCGTCGTCACTGCACGTGGCACCGCGTTGTGGCGGGGCGCAGCCCGCGCCCCGACGCCCCGACGAGGGGACGGGCGACGGGGTCGAGCCGTCCCGCGTCGAGGCGGGACTGCCCCGGGGCGCCCGCCCCTACGTGCCCGGCGACGCCCGCCGGCTGGTCCACTGGCGCTCGACCGCCCATGCCGGTCGCCTCATGGTGCGAGAGGTCGAGCAGCCGGCGGCCGAACCCGTGACGATCACGGTGGAGCTGCCGGCTGACCCCGACGCGGCCGAACGCGTGGCGGAAGAGGCCTTGGGTTCCGTCGTGCGCCTCCTCCAAGGTGGTGACCCGGTGCTGCTCGTGACCAGGGAGGAGTCGGGCCCGGTCTCCGGACCCGTGGCGGACCGGCGCAGCGCGGCCGGCGGCTGGCCCGGGCCGTGGCCGGGTCCGTCCCCGCGGGCGGTGCCTGACGTGAGCATTGTCGACGTGGTCCGGCGGGCCAACCAGCCCGGGGTGCCCGAGGACTCGGTGCGACTGCGGCTGGCCTGTCTGGCCACCGTCTTGGTGTCGATCGCCGCCTGCGCGTCCCTCGGCGAGATCGCCTGGACGACGGCGCTGGGGGCCATGGTGCTCATTGCGGCCGGCACGGCCTTCTCGCATGCCACCCGGGCCCGGCCGCCCTGGTGGGTGAAGGTCCTCGTCGCGCTCGGTGCCATTGCGGCCTGCGTCTGGTTCTTCCACACGGTGAGCTCGCCGACGGACGGCTTCACGTCCGTGCTCGACCCCTTGACGAATTTGCTGGTGGCCGTCCTGGTCGTGCACTCGTTCCACGTGCCGACCCGGCGCGACCTTCTCTTCACGCTCGCCGCGTCGGGCGGGCTCATGGCCGTCGGTGGCGCGCTGGCGATCGACCTCAACTTCGGCCTGTACGTCGCGGCATGGGCCGCCAGCGCGCTGTGGGCCCTCACCGAAATGTGGACCTCGGCCAGCGGCGGCGGTCGGATTTCGGCCTCGGGTCTCGTGTTGGCGTTGGCGGCGACGTCGATGGCGGCGGCCGCCGTCTTCCTGGTCCTGCCGGCGCCGGTCGTCTCGTCCCGCGTCAACTTCGTGTCGCATGCCGGCAGCGGCGGCAACATCGGGTCCCCGGGCGGGCTGGCCGGCGATTCGGGCACGGCGGCGCAGCTCTCGCGGGCCGGCAGTCCCGCCGGCCCGACCCGTATCGGGGGCTATCTGGGCTTCGCCGGCAGCCTCAACACCGCGCTCCGGGGAGGCCTGGGCAACACCCTGGTCATGCAGGTCCGGGCCCAGCGCCCCTCGTACTGGGTGGGGGAGACCTTCGACACGTGGGACGGGCAGAGCTGGACGGAATCGAAGCCCGCTGCCGCGCAGGCCGTTGCGCGAGGCCTCACCGTTCGATCTGCCGATCCCGATGGGCGACGTGCCGTTCGGGCAGAGCGACCTCCAGACCTTCTACGTCGAGACGTCGACGGCGAACCTCGTGTTCCACGCGGAGAGCGCCGGTGAGCTGTGGTTCCCGGCCGGCCAGCGTCTACGTCGGCGCCGACGGCACCATCGTCTCGCCCATCGGCCTGGGCAGCGGATCCGTGTACACGGTCGATTCGCAGGTGAGTGGCGCCACCCCGGCGCAACTGCGCGCCGTCGGCAGCCCGTACGCGCTCCCCGCCGACGTGCAACAGCAGGAGGAGCAACTGCCGCACACCTACCCGCGCGTCCTGGCCCTGGCGCGCGCCGTCACGGCCCACGACACCACGACGTACGGCAAGGTGCAGTCGCTCATCCACTGGATCGGCGCGCACACGCACTACTCGCAGAACATCCCGCCCCTCCCGGCCGGCGCCGACACCGTGGACGAGTTCCTCTTCGGCAACCGCGTGGGGTTCTGCGAGCAGATCTCGACCTCGCTGGCGGTGATGCTGCGATCCCTCGGCATTCCCGCCCGCGAGGCGGTGGGGTACGTGCCCGGCGGCTTCGACCCGATCACCGACCTCTACCAGGTCCACGCCGACGACGCCCACGCCTGGGTGCAGGTGTGGTTCCCGGGCTACGGGTGGCAGGACTTCGACCCGACCGCGGTCGTGCCGCTCAGCCCTCCCAGTCCCGGCTCGACCGCCTTGCACGATGTCGGCTCGGCCCTCCGCCGGATCCCGCCGGTGCCGGTCGTGGTCGGCGGCGGTGGTCGCCGGACTTGGCGCCGTCCTGGTGCGCTGGCGCCGCTCCCGGCCGAGGACGTGGGCCGAGCGGGTCGCCCGCGCCGTCGAGCGCGCCGGCCGGCGCGCCGGCCGTCCCCGCCGGCCCGCCGAGACCCTGGGGGAGTACGCCGCCCGACTCGACGGGCTGTCGGGGCCGGGGGCATCGACCTGGAGGCGCCTGGCCGGGTCGGTCGAGGCCAGCGCCTACGGGGGGCACGACCCGCCGCCGCCGGAACAGCGCGCGCTGGTCGACGAGGCGAGGCGGACCCCGGCGGGGGCGGGGCGCGGCACCGGCTAGGACGGCTGGAAGCGCAGGGGCAGGCGCGCCGGGCCCCAGATGCCGAACGTCGACGGCTTCCATTCCACGTCGCCGCTGCGGGTGAGCGCCGGCATGCGCCGGGCCAGCAGGGGCAGGGCCTCCTGCAGCTCGGCCCGGGCCAGCGCGGCGCCCATGCAGAAGTGGATGCCCGAACCGAAGGTCATCTGAGCCGTTTTCCGCTCGCGCGTGATGTCGAACACGTCCGGATCGTCGAAGGCCTCCGGGTCGCGGTTGGCCCCGGCCAGCGAGGTGGCGACCAAGGTGCCCTGGGGGAACAGGACGTCGCGGTAGACGACGTCCTCGGCGGCGAAGCGGGCGGTGCCGCGGACCGCGCCCAGGTAGCGCATCGACTCCTCGACGGCCCGCCCCGCCAGCTCCGGCCGTTCGGCCAGAAGCGCCCACTGGTCGGGATACTCGGTGAAGAGCGCGACCGAGCACGCCAGCTGGTTGCGGGTGGTGTCGGTTCCCGCCATGAGGACCGCCTGCGCCAGCATCGCCATTTCGTCGGTCGAGAGGCGGTCGCCCTCCTCTTCCACGGCGATCAGGTCGCTCAGCAGGTCCTGGCGCGGGTCGGCCCGGCGGGCGCTGATCATGTCGCTGACGTAGTCAGTCAGCTCTTCGCCCGCGCGCACAATGAAGGGCAGGTCCTCGGCCAGGTTGTTGTTGAAGATGCGGAAGATGTCGCTGGCCCAGCCCGAGAAGAGCTTCCAGTCCCCGGGTGGGGCGCCCAGCAGCTCGCAGATGATCGGGATGGGATACGGCTCGCAGACGTCTGCCACCAGCTCGCACTCGCCGCGGCCGACGACGCGGTCGACCAGCTCGCTCACCACCCGCTGCATGGTGGGTCGGAGGCGGTTGGCCGACGCCGGGGTGAAGGCCGGGGCCACCAGGCGGCGGAGACGGGCGTGCCCCGGGCCCTCCATGGTCAGGATCGACTCGCCGCGGCGGTCCCGGGCGCTCGAGCCCTGCAGCTCGGGCGACTGCTCAATCATGGAGAGCGCCGAATGGAAGCGCTGATCGCGCAGGATGGCCGTCACGTCCTGCTGCCGGGTCACCGAGTAGCCGAGTTCGGAGCGGGCCAGCCAGTGGACCGAGCGGGCGGCCGCAATGGCGTCGACAGCCTCGCGACGCTCCAGCCCGACCGTATCGAGATAGGGCAGGTCCAGTTCCGAGACCAGCTGTGGCATGCGTCCCCGTTTCGCGGTGTGCGGTGTGCGGTGTGCCCCGCTCGTGTGCCGAGGTTAGTGGGACCCCCGGCGGACACGGGGGCGAGCCCGGGGCGACCGCAAGGCCCGCAGAATACGGGCGTTCCCGGCCTGAGGTGCGTGGCCGGGCAGCGTCGCTGACGTTGGCGGCGGTCACGCACCTCCCTGCGCAGGCGCAGCGCCACCGCGCCGCGGATCGCCGGGACGGTTCAGTTCGTCTTGAGGGCCGGGTGGCGCTTGGCCAGCAGGGGAACGAGGATCGACTTGGGCGCCAGATGGGCCAGCCCGGCGCCGACGCGGTTGGCCGCTGCCGGGAATGACCACGGTGCGGCCGGCCGCCATCCCTTCGACTCCGGCGCGGGCCACCTCGTCCGCCGGCAGCCACATGATCTTCGGCAAGGACTCGGCCGCCTCTTCGTCGGTCATGCCGGCGGCCTCGGCGAAGCCGGTCTCGACCGGTCCCGGGCAGAGTGTGGTGACGCTGACGCCGCTGCCGCGCAACTCGGCGGCGAGCGCCCGCCCGTAGGAGAGCACGAACGCCTTCGACGCGCCGTACGACGCCTGCCCGGGCAAGCGGCTGGAAGGACGCGGTCGACGCTGTGTTCATGACCGCGCCGCGGTGCCGGGTGGCCATGCCGGGCACGAAGAGCGCACAGAGGTCGACCACGGCTTCGACGTTCGTGCGGACCAGGGCCAGCTCGGCGGCGCGGTCGGCCATGCGCACGTGCCCCATCGTCGTGAAGCCCGCATTGTTGACGAGGATGTCAGCGCTGAGGCCACGCGTGGCCAGTGCGCCGGGGAGGGCACCGCGTGAGTCGGCATCGGTGAGGTCGGCGGCGATGACCTCGACGCGCACGGCGTGGGCGCGCGCCAGCTCGTCGGCCAGTGCCCTGAGGCGGTCCTCTCGGCGCGCCACCAGCGTCAGTCCGTGGCCGCGTCGGGCCAATTCGCGGGCGATCTCCGCGCCGATGCCGGACGACGCGCCGGTGACGATCGCAGTGCGTGTTCTCCTTGGGTGCGGGCAGTGCCATGGGCAGATGCGTAGGTGCCCCCGACCCGGCCGCTCTTGGGCCGACGACGGGGGGCAGATCACACCGACATGAAGTTCGCGTGACGACGATGCACCTCACCAGGGCGTTCGCGAATGCCCTGTTCGCGTGGGGTTCACACGGCGGGGGGCGAGGGGGATACTGGGTGCAGCGAGCGGCAACCGGAGCACCCGCCGTTGCCCCGAGTGGAAAGGAGCTGCCGATGCAATCGACAGGCTCGACCGAGGAGGCCGATCCGCCGGGTTGAGAATGCGTCACCGATGTCGGTTTCGGTGGCGCCCCCGAGCAGTCCGCCTGGCGTGAAGTCCGGCGTATGCAAGAGGCCGCGTTCGCGCCGGTGCGTGTGCCGGCCGGCCGACAAGGCGGCCCCCGCACCCACTGCGCCGCAGGCTGGAGCCGCGGACTGCACACAAGAAAGAACGAAGCACTACAACTACAAGAAGCATCAGAACGAGTGAGGGCCGGCCGCAAGGGCCGGTCCTTCTCGCGCCCGCGGCCATCCGGTGCGGGCCGGGCGGCGATCGTGCGTCCCCCCGTGCGGCCGTGCCATGGTGGAGGATGCCCGGGACGCGCCTAGCGATGTTTCCCCTCTCGGCCGTCCTGTTCCCCCATGCCACCATGCCCCTGCACGTCTTCGAACCGCGTTATCGGGAGCTCCTGCGCGATTGCCTGGCGGGCGACGCCCGCTTCGGCATTGTGCTCATAGAGCGTGGCTCCGAGGTCGGCGGTGGTGACGAGCGCAGCAGCCTCGGCACCCGGGGCGTCATCACCCAGGCGGCCGAGCTGCCCTGACGGGCGCTGGGTCCTGGAGATCGAAGGGGAGGCTCTCATCGCGGTGGAGGAGTGGCTGCCCGACGACCCCTATCCCGTCGCCCTGGTGCACGACGCCACGCCGGCGCCGTCCCCCGGGGACGCCGGTCCGCTGGTGGGCGCCGCCGGGCAGCGGGTCCGCCGGGCCCGGGCCCTGCTGGCCGAGCAGGGCGGGGCCCCGCCGCTGGCCCCCGATCTCGCCCTCGACGGCGGGGGCGACGCCGACCGCGCCGCCTGGCAGCTGTGCTCGGTGGCGCCGCTCAGCGCCTACGACGCGCAGCGCCTGCTGGCGGCGGAGGACGCCCCCGAACGCCTGCGCCTCCTGGCCGAGTTGATGGAGGAGCTGGAGTTGGATCTGCACCGCATGCTGCGCGCCCAATGAGGCCCCGCGCCTCTTCCGCCGTGAACAACAGGAGAAGGCAGTGACCGAAGCAGCACCGCGCCGTCGCAACATCCTCTTCATCACCACCGACCAGCAGCGCTACGACAGCCTCGGCTGCAACGGGGGCACCGTGGCCCGCACGCCGGTGGTGGACCGCTGGGCCGCCGAGGGCATCAATTACCGGCGGGCCTACAACCAGAACACCGTGTGCATGCCGGCGCGCTCGACCATGTTGACGGGCCAGTACGTCCGGACGCACGGCGTGGTGGCCAACGGCATCCCCCTGCCGGTCGATGCGCCGTCGGTGGCGCAGTACCTCCACGACGCGGCGGGCTACCGCACCGCCCTGCTGGGCAAGGCGCACTTCGAGCCCGGCTTCGACCCGACCAACCAGTGGGAGGAGAACGCGCGGGTGGCGCGTGGTGACACCGGCCCCTGGCGCGGCTTCGAGCGGTCCCAGCAGGCCATGCACGCGGCGGCGTGGGGCGACCATCCGATCGCCCACTACGGACGCTGGCTCAAGAAGAACCATCCCGAGCACCTGCACAGCTTCGCCGGCTTGCTGCAGGCCGAGCCGGGCGGGGACACCCTGGCGCCGGAGACGAAGAACAACCCGATCCCGCGGGAGTGGTACCACACCGACTGGGTGGCCGACCTGACGGTCGACTGGCTGTCCTCGCTCGGCGCGCGACGAGCCGTGGTTCTGCTGGATGTCGTTCCCCGACCCGCATCACCCGTGGGACCCGCCGGCCTCCGAGCTGCCCCGGGTGCCGTGGCAGGACCTCGCCCTGCCGCCCGGTCACCCCGGCTCCGACGAGGCCGTGCGCGCCGTCCTGGCGCGCAAGCCGGCGCACTGGCTGGGCTTCTGGGACGGCACGTTCTCCAACATGGAGGGCGGCCCGGCCTCGTTCGTGCCGTCCCGTCTCACCCACGACCAGATCCGCGAGGTGAACGCCAAGGTGCACGTCATGAACGAGCTGATCGACGAGGCGTGCGGCCGCGTGCTCCAGACGATCACGCAGCGGGGCTGGCTGGCCGACACCGACGTGATCTTCACGACGGACCATGGCGAGATGCAGGGCGATTTCGGCCTCCTCTACAAGGGCCCGTACCACACCGACGCGCTGATGCGGCTGCCTTTCGTGTGGCGGCCGGCCCCAACCGCGGGCGTCGTTCCGGCGGTGGTGCACGACCCCGTCGGACAGGTCGACCTGGCGCCCACGTTCTGCGCCATCGCCGGGGTCGACCCCGCCCCGTGGATGCAGGGCCGCGCCCTCCCGCAGGCCGACGGCGAGGCGGGGCGCGAGCGGGCGCTGTGCGAGTGGGACAGCCAGTTCCCGGGTTACGGCATGCACCTGCGCACCATCTATCGCGACGGCTGGCTCTGCACGGTCTACGAGCCGTCGACGGCGGGGCAGCCCAACGGGCTGGAGGAGGTCTGGGGCGACGCCGTCCTGCAGCCGTGCCCCGTCGTGTACGAGCAGACGGCGACGGGACCGGACGGCGTGGCCATCGCCACCGGGGAGCTCTACGACGTGGAGGCCGACCCGTACCAATTCGAGAACCTGTGGGACGACCCGGCACGACGGGCCCAGCGCGACGACCTGGTGGCCGACCTGTACGCCAGCCTCCCCTCCGAGCGGCGAACGCTGAAGGTGATGGCGCCCGCCTGACTCAGGCGGGCAGCCCGGGCGTGGCCCGCTCAATGGCGCCCCACCCGCTCGTCGCCTCGCGCCGGGCGTGCTCGGCGGCGTGGCCGCCGCGCAGGCCGAAGAGCCGCTTGGCCAGGAGCAGGTAGATCACGACGGCCAGGTTGATGATGAGGGCGATGAGCTTGAACACGCTGATGCCGTTCGTGAGCTCGTAGATCTCGAAGGGCACCAGCGCGGTGGTGGCGATGAACGTCAGGTACTCGGCCCATCGCTTGTTGAGCCACAGCCCGACCATCTCCGTCGCCTCCAGCGCGGCGAAGGCCAAGAGCACGAACGCCAGGATGCGCAGGTGCGCCGGTGAGTACTTGAAGGCTCGCCCGAGGTAGCCGAGCAGGCCGCGGGCCTGGGAGGCGCCGGGCGTCCCGCCGGCCAGATCGTTCATGATGTTCTGGTAGTCGTGATGGAGGGCCTGGTCGTGCGCGGCGAAGGTGAAGAGGGCAATGGACAGCCCGGTCAGCACAATGACGTGAATGGCGCGGTCGACGGCAATGAGCCGCAGGACGTAGCGGTCGCGCAGGGCGGCGCCGCGCAGGGGAAGCGCGATCTCGTCCCGCGGTCTCGACCCGCTCGCGGCCGGGCTCGAGCGGCGGCGCCAGCGGGACCCAGTCGTCACAGCGCAGGCAGCGGTGCCAGCGCAGGTCGCCGTCCTGGCGGACCACCAACGCGTCCGCTTGGGTGACGGTGGCGGCGTCGGTGCCGACCAGCACGTGGTCCGACCAGGCGCAGGTGAAGAGCTCGTAGCGGTTGGTCGGTCGCTGGCGGCTCGGCACTCAGTCCAGCCCGGGCAGCACGGCGTCGAGGAAGCGTTGCGGGGCCTCCATCATGGGGTAGTGGCCCACGCCCTCGAGCCGGGTCGCCGTGGCATCGGGCCGGGCCGCCAGCAGCGTGTCGACCATGGAGGGGACGGCGATCGGGTCGTCCATGCCCCAGACGACATGCAGGGGGGCCGGGTCGTTCTCGATGGCGCCGGTGAAGCGCCGCTCGTTGGCCCGGCGCTCCTCGATGTACCGGATCAGCCGTGGCAACAGGAGCTGGCCGTCGCCGTGGACCACCTGGGCCGCCGCCTCCGGGAGGGGGTCGGCGGACCAGCCGGGAGGGACGGGCGGGGTCAGGGGGCTGAAGGTGTCGCGCAGGCTCCGTGCGAGGGAAGCGGCATCGAGCGGGCTGTCCGCCGGCAGCATCTCGTCGGGCAGTCCGAGCAGGAACTGCTGGCCGTTGGTGAGGTGGGCCTGGTCGATGTAGATGCTGCCGTTGGTGAGGACGCGTCCGCGTCACCTCGACCGCCCACGCACCCTCGGCCCGCCGGGCCAGCAGCTCGCCGCCGACGGTGTCGCCCATGTCGTGGGTGAGCAGGGCCAGACGCCCGATCCCCAGCGCGGCGACGAAGGCGGCGGCCACGTCCGCCTGCAGCGCCATGGTGTAGGGCCGGTCGGGCTTGGCCGACAGCCCGTAGCCGAGCATGTCGAGGAGGAGGACGCGCCGCCCGGTCCGCAGGCCGTCGAGCACGGCGGCGTAGTCGTACGACGAGGAGGGGAAGCCGTGCAGGATCAGGAGCGGCTCGTGGCGCTCGGTCCCGATGGACGGGGCGTCGACGGTGAAGACGCGCTCGCCACAGAGCGTGCGGTGGGTCCCGATCGCCTCCCACCCGCTGCCGGTGGCGACCGTCATGTCCCGGCCAGCTTGGCGACGACAGGGCCGAGGGTCTCCCAGGCGTCCGATTCGATCGACCAGTAGGAGATCCCGTACTCGGCCCGCCGCCACTGCGAGCTCCTCGGCCATTTCGTCGAGCGTGCCGATGAGCGCCAGGGGCACGTGCAGCGCGTCGGCCGGGTCGATGCCGAAAGCCGGGCCCATCTGGCCGGCCAGCGCGGCGGCGTCGTCGGTCACCATGACGAAGCCGATGAGCGAGTTGAGCTCCAGGTCGGCGAAGCGGTCGCCGGCGGCCTCCTTCACCCAACCGATCTTCGTCCGGGTCCGCTCGGGGGTGGCGTCCGCTGCCGTCTCGGCACCGCCCGTGCCTTCGCGCAGGTTGACGTTGATGCTCACGATGTCGGCCTGGCGGGCGGCGAAGGACAGCACCCGTCTTCCCGCCCCCGCCGATGATGAGCGGGGGCCCGGGTTGCTGCACGGGACGCGGCGTCAGGGTGTGGCCCAGCACCTCGTAGTGCTCGCCGTGGAAGTTGAACGGCCCGTCGGTTCGGAGCAGGCCCTGCACCACCTTCACGGCCTCTTCGAAGCGCGCCACGCGCACGGCCGGGTGGTCGTAGGCCAGCCCGGCCTCGTCGTAGTCGGTGCGCATCCAGCCGGCACCGAGGCTCATTTCGAAGCGACCGTCGCTCAGCATGTCGAGCGTGGCCGCCTCCTTGGCCAGCACGAAGGGGTGCCGGTAGTCGTTGCCGAAGACCAGCGAGCCCATGCGGAGCGTGGTGGTGGCGGCGGCCACCGCGGCCAGGGCCGGCACGGGCGCCAGCTGGTCGCCGAAGTGGTCGGGCATGAGCAGCGCGCTGTAGCCGAGGTCCTCGGCCTTGCGGGCCTGCGCGGCCCACGAGCGGGCGGAGCCGTCAGGTGCCTTGCTGAGTTGCGCGGCGAAGCGGAATTTGCGGTCGTGTGCCATGGCGCCATGTTGCCGCACTTCCGGGCGCCGTGTGCACTGGGCCGGCTGCGCCGAGGCAGCCGACTGCGTTCACAACGCGGCGTCGGCCTTCGGCCAGAGCAGCACGCCGCCTCTTTGTTGCGGCGGGCCGAGCGCGTTGGTGAACAGTGCCGCGGCACAGGCCGCGCCGGGCTGGGTCGGGACGACCACCACCGTCTCCGTCTTCCACTGGCGCAACTGGGCCCGCACGTCGGACGCCGGAAAGTCGGGGATGACGGAGCGTGGCGCCCCCCTCACACTGGGCCAGGACCCCCTCGAGCGGCAGACGGCTGGCCCCCGAACGTGTTGGCACCGTCCGGGCCCGGGATCACGGCGAAGCCGCCGGGCATCCGGAAGTTCATGTCGGCCATGGCCTGCCACAGCATGGCCTCGTCGTTCGTCGAGCTGGCCAGTGGGTAGACGAGCGCGGCCGAGCCCGCGGGAAGGGAGCGCGCTCCATTGGTGAACCAGGTGGGCACGGCGGCCGGGGCGGCCGAATAGGGCCACGCCGGCACGAGCGGCAGGAGCACGACCAGTGCGAGCAGCCCGCTCCAGGCGAACGCTCCCGGTTTCCCGAAACGGCCTCTGGCCACCGCTTTGTACACCGCGTCCAGCACCAGGGCGAGGAGGAGCGCAGCGAACAGCCAGAAATAGGTGATCCATCGGGAAGCCACGCTGCTGTCGAGCAGCGGGAGGTGCGCAATCACGATGAAGGGGAGCGGGATACCGGTGCGGTGGCCGTCGACATGGAGCCGGGAGCCCATCGACAGCACCAGCGCGATCACCCCCATGACCGAGCAGAAGACTGCGAACCGTTTGCGCCGCAGTGCGATGCCGCCGATCACGAGGGCGAGCAGGAGCGGCACGCCCACGTAGGACCCGTTCTCGACGGGTGAGTCAAAGACGATGTTCCAGTTGGGATCGCGCAGCGCCACCAGCGAGTCGCCCAACGCCTCGTGGCCGAAGGTGTAGCGCTGGTCCAGGGTCGGGACGACGAGGCCGACCGGGTCGACGGTCACGCCCGCAATGGCACTGGCCGGTTGGGCGGGACCGGTGATGTGCTCGGGGCCGGCCACGGCCACCCAGGCTGCGTACCCGACGCCCAGCGCGATCACGACGGCGGTGCAGCCGACCATCGTCACGAGCTTGCGCCGGTCGAATGGCAACGTGTCTCCACAATGCGTACCCGCCGCCGAGGACGATGGCGCAGCCGGTCATGACGGCGAGCGACGCGAAGACTTCGGTCGAAATGTAGAACTGAGCGACGAAGCAGAGCCCGACGGCGACGCCGGACCAGATGGGCCGGGGCGAGCTCGAACGCAAGAAGCGGTCGACGAAATAGATGACGAGCGGCGGAACGGCCTGAAAGAGGAGGAACAGATGTGCGTTTGCCGTGGCGGCGGTGAACGGCGAGAAGCCGTAGGCCAGGCCGCCGACGAACGCCGCCGGCCACCAGGTCACGAAGCGCCGTGCCATGACGAAGAAGCTCAGTGCCGAGGCGAAGATGGCCAGGTCGATCAGGATGTTGAAGGTCGCGATGGGCCCGAGGACCCAGGTGATCGGGAACGCGAGGATGCCGAGCAGCGGCATGGTCGTGTTGTCCATGAGGTTGACCCCGGCCGGCGCGTTGAGCCAGTCGTTCGCCAGCGGATTGTGCGCGTGCAGCAGTACCCACGGGGTCTGCGCCAGGAACCAGACCTCTTCGGGGACGTCGTTGCCGCCCGAGGGCTGAATGGTGTGCGCGATTCCGTGCGTCCAGGCCGACCCGTTCGACAGGACCGACAAGCCCAGGTAGACGAACGCGACTCCCGCTGTGACCACCCAGGCGCGGTGCAGGCCGGTGCCGCGTGCCGCGACGGAATGCTCGTCTTCTGTCGGCGTTCCGGCGCCGTCGGGGAGGACGACCGCCGCCTCAGTCACGAGAGGCCCGGAGACGACCAAACGGAAGCCGTCGGCATGAGTGCGCAAGGTAGCAGTCGCGGCCACGCGCCGATGGGCGTGTCGATGCCGGGGCGGATCCCCGTCTCGAGCGCCTTGTGGGGTCGGGACTAAAGGAAGCTGAAGTCCGGCACAGCGGAGCTGATGCCCTTGAAGAGGTCGCCCTTGGCGGCAACGAGCTCTTCGGGCGTCCAGGCCGCGTCACGTGTGACCTGGCCGACGGCCTTGAAGGCGCTCATGGCGTAGATGTTGCCGCCGAAGACGACGAGGATCTGCCCGGTGATGTCGGCCGAGGCCGGTGCCGCCAGGAAGCACGCCACGTTGGCGATGTTCTTCGGGTCCCAAGCGTCGAAGCCGCCCTCGCCGGCGCTCATGCCGTCGCCGCCGAAGAGGGTCTCGGTCATGCGGGTGCGGGCACGCGGGGCAATGGCATTGGATGTGACCCCGTAACGACCGAGCTCGCGGGCCTCGACCCAGGTGAGGGCGGCGATGCCCGCCTTGGCCGCGGCGTAGTTGGCCTGCCCGGCATTGCCGTACAGTCCTGCTTCGGACGACGTGTTGACGATGCGGCCGGTGACGTCCTCGCCCGACTTCGCCCGGTTCCGCCAGTACACGGCGGCATGATGCGTGGCCGCGAAGTGGCCCTTGAGGTGGACCCGGATCACGTCGTCCCAGTCCGACTCGTCCATGTTGAAGGACATCTTGTCGCGCAGGATCCCGGCGTTGTTGACCAGAATGTCCAGGGCGCCGAACGTGTCGATGGCCTGGTCCACGACGTTCTTGCCGCCGGCCCACGTGCTGATGTCGTCGCCGTTGACCGCAGCCTCGCCGCCCCGCTCCTGAATGAGCGCCACGACCTCTTCGGCCGGGTGCGCGTCCTGTGAGCCCTCGCCGTGCAACCCCGCACCGACGTCGTTGACGATGACCCGCGCGCCCTCGCCCGCGAGGACCAGTGCCTCCTCGCGTCCGATGCCTCGCCCTGCGCCGGTGACGACCGCAACCTTGCCGTCGAGCAATCCCATGGTGATGCCTCCCTGTTCCGGTCAATGCGCCCGGCCGGCCGTCCCGGCTGGGGAGGGCCCGGCGGCGGGGCCGATGGCCGCCGCGACGCGCCAGCAGTGTGGCCGATGGCTCGTTCAGGGGCAAAACCGCGGCAGCGACTCGGCGGTGACCAGGCTGATCAGAGCCACCGTCTCGCTCCTGGCCCGGGCCTTGCCGAAGCGGGCCGCCAGGCTGACCACCTCCAGGCCGGGGGGCGGCGAAGCCAGCACCGACGCGTCGGCGCCGCCGGCGATGCACAGGACCGGGAGGACGCGGCCGCGCCCGCCACGGTCGCGGGCGAGCTCCAGCACGCCGCCGGGCACCTTGCCGTGGAAGGACGGGGGGTCGAGGTGCCCTTCGCCGGTGACGGCCAGGTCGGCCCGCTCCAGGCGCTCGCCCAGGCCGACCAGGCCGGCCACGAAGTCGAAACCGGGCTCAATGCGCGCCCCCAGGGCGACCAGGCCTCCCGCCAGCCCGCCCGCCGCGCCGGCACCGGGCACGCCGGTGACGTCGACGCCGGTCTCGCGGCGGTAGCGCGCCGCCACCTCGGCGAGGCGCCGGCCGAGCTCCGACCACCTGCGCAGCCGTGGCCCCCTTCTGCGGGCCGAAGACGGCAGCCGCATCGCCAAAGAGCGTCGTGACGTCGCAGGCGACGACGAGCTCAATCCCTCCCAGGGCGCCGGGCGTGCCGACGACCTCGTAGGCGCCGACACCGCCGTCCGTCGTGGAGGACCCGCCACAGCCGATCACGATGCGCCGGGCCCCCGCGTCGCGGGCGGCCAGCAGGAGCTCGCCCACGCCGGTCGTGCTGGCGCGGACCGGGTCGTCGCCCCGCGGCCTCGGAAGCAGCGCGCGGCCCGCGGCGCGTGACATCTCAATGACGGCGGTCAAGGGTTCGCTGCTCCCCCGCCCGCCGAGGAGGCGCCACTCGGCCTCCACCCGGGCGCCGAGCGGGCCCGTCACGATGGTCGTCCGCCGCGTCCCGCCGAGAGCCAGGAGCAGGCCCTCGCCGCCGTCCGACATGGGGACCTCGTCGGCCGTCCAGCCCGCCGCCAGCGCGGCTCCGGCCATGGCGGCCGCCACGTCGCGGGCTTCTGCCGTGCCCCGGAACTTGTCCGGCGCTGCGACGAGGTGGGGCACGCGGATGAAGCTACTGGGTGCGGCCCACCGACCGGACCCGTTAGCGTGTCGCCTCAATGCCGACGTGGCGAGGAACCGCCCGGCGCCTGCGCGGCGTGCCCCGTTCCGTCCCGACCGCTGCTGGGTGGCGCGGCTTGTCGCGGCAGTCGGCGCAGAACATCCTCGACATCGTCTACGAATTGATCCTCGCACGTGAGCCCGATGCGACTGGCACCGCGAGCTATCTGGAGGGGTTGCGGAACGGCACGCTGACGCCGCAGGAATTGGCCGCTGCGGCCATTGCGTCGGGGGAGTGGTGGACGGTGACGCCCTTCCCGGGCCTGGCCCGCTCGCTCCACTTCAGCCGCATGCTCTTCGTGCGCTCCCTCCCGCCGGCGAGGCGGATCCTCGACCTCGGCGGCACGTCGCTGGGCAACCCCATCGGTGCGCTGGTGTTGATGGGGTATCCCTACGCGTTCGACGACCTCGTCGTGGTCGACCTGCCCTCCGAGGAGCGAGACGCGCTGTACCGGGAAACGGATGCCCCTGAGGTCACACAGACCGCACTGGGTCCGGTGCGCTACCGCTACCACTCCATGGTCGACCTGTCCGACTACGCCGACAACTCGGTCGACCTCGTGTACAGCGGTCAGTCGATTGAGCACGTCACGACCGAGGCGGCTGACATCTGTCCTGTCGCGAGGTCCGCCGAGTCCTGCGGCCCGGGTGGCTACCTCGGTCTCGACACGCCGAACGCCCGGGTGACGCGATTGCAGCAGGACGAGTTCATCGACCCCGATCACGAATACGAATACACCGATGCCGAGATGCGGACCAAGCTCGGCTGCGGCCGGCTTCGATGTCGTCGGTGCGTGGGGCCTGAACCACGCGGGCCCGAGCCTGGCGGCGGGCCGGTTCGATGCCGACGAGACAGCGAAGGCACGCGGGCTCTTCCATCAGATCGAGGACTGTTACCTGTTGGCCTACCTGTGCCAGGTGCCGGGCTGATTCCCTGCTCCGGGCGGCCTGGGACGAGCCCCGGCCCCAGTTCTGTGCGGGCGAGAGGACTCGAACCTCCACCCCCTTTCGGGGACCGGGACCTAAACCCGACGCGTCTGCCAATTCCGCCACGCCCGCAGCGGACCCGCCATGCGGGTGAGCAGGGAGTCTACGGCGGTGTGCCTCCGGGTACTCCCTCCGCCCGCTAACCTCCCAGTCATGCAAAACGCCTTCGACACCCCTCCCATCACTGCCGCCGGGGGTGACCTGGAGTCGGCCGGACGGGTCTTCCAACAGCTCCTCAAAGAGCGCATCGTCTTCATCGGCAGCGCGATTGACCAGGTGACGGCCAACCTCGTGTGTGCCCAGCTCGTGCTCCTCGAGGCCGAGGATCCCGACAAGGACATTTCGTTGTACATCAATTCGCCGGGGGGGTCGGTCACCGACGGGTTGGCGATCTACGACACCATGCAGTACGTCCGGCCCGACGTCTCGACCATCTGTGTCGGTCTGGCGGCCAGCATGGGCCAGTTCCTGCTCTGTGCCGGCGCGCCGGGCAAGCGCTACGCCCTGCCTCACTCCCGCATCCTGATGCACCAGCCCTCGGGCTCCATGCAGGGTCAAGCGGCAGACATCGCCATTCAGGCCGAACAGATCATCTACCTCAAGCGGATGATGGCGGAGCGGATCGCGTTTCACACCGGTCAGCCGCTCGAGCGCATTGAGACCGACTCGGACCGCGACCGCTGGTTCACCGCGGAGGAGGCCTGCGAGTACGGCTTCATCGACAAGGTGATCGACCGCTCGACGGCAGCGGCTGCGGGGACCAAATAGGCGTGGCCGTCGACGTCCCGGCTTCTTCGTCGGACGCAAGCCGAAGGCTGAAAGGCGAGCGCCGAACTAAGGGTGGCGGATGGCTCGCCGGTGGCGGCAGAAGCGGCCGGCGTCAGTCGCACCGTCGCGCTGTCCGGCTCGGCGACGCGCGTCGTCTCCCCGACCATCAGTGTCCGCAAGCGCCTCCGTGAGATCTGGCTTTCGCGCGAGCTGCTGATCTATCTCGTTCGCACCGAAATCAAGGTCAAGTACAAGAACTCGGCGCTGGGACTCGTCTGGTCGATGGTGGCTCCCGCCATGACGCTGGCCATCTACTTCTTCGTGTTCAGTGTCGTCCTGGGCAACAAAATGCCCAATTTCGTGATCTTCCTGTTCTCCGGGTTGCTCCTCTGGAATCTGTTCTCGTTGGGCGTCCTCACCGGTACCGGCGTCGTGGTGAACAACGCCGGCATCGTCAAGAAGGTGTCGTTCCCACGCGAGATCCTGGCCCTGGCGGCCGTGGGCTCCGCCTGCGTCTTCTTCTTCTTCCAGGCCATCGTCATGGTGATCTTCATGGTCGTGCTGCAGGCGCCGCCCGATTTGGCGTATTTCCCCGTCCTCGTCCTCGCGCTCATCACCGGCGTGATCCTGGCCTGCGCTCTGAGCGTCCTGCTGTCGGCGATCAACGTGTACCTGCGCGACACGCAGCACCTGATCGAAGTGGTGCTCACCGCCTGGTTCTGGGCCTGCCCGATCGTGTACTCGTACTGGACCGTCGAGAAGAAGCTGGGGCCGCGCGGACTGACGTGGATCTACTTCCTCAACCCCGTGACGCCTCTCGTCCTGGCCTTCCAGCGTTGCCTCTACGCGCACCCGGTGGTCACCATTCAGGGCACTGTCACGCAGGTCCTCCCGACCCAGGGGTACCTCTGGTACGTCGTCCTGGTCCTCAGCGTGCTGGTGCTCTCGGTCCTCTTGTTCCTGATCGCCCTCGCGGTCTTCGGTCGTCTCGAGGGCAATTTTGCCGAGGAGCTCTAGTCGGTGACTGACTTCGCCGTCGACGTGCGCGACATCTCCAAGCGCTTCCGCCTGGCCCACGGCCAGTACAACTCCTTGAAAGAGCGACTCATCCACGGTGGGAAGCGGCAGCAGTCCGACGACTTCTGGGCGCTCAACGGGGTGTCCCTGACGGTCAGCGAAGGCGAAACCGTCGGGATCCTGGGGCGTAACGGCTCGGGCAAGTCGACGCTCCTCAAATGCATCTGCGGCGTCCTGCAGCCCACCTCGGGCGAGGTGGCCGTGCGGGGCAAGCTGGCGGGGCTTCTGGAGCTCGGTGCCGGCTTCCAGCAGGACCTGACGGGCCGCGAGAACATCTACTTGAACGGCTCGCTGCTCGGCATGTCCAAGCGCGATGTCGACAAGGTCTTCGACGCCATCGTGGACTTCTCGGAGCTCGAGGAGTTCATCGACGGCCCTGTGAAGTTCTACTCGTCGGGCATGTACGTGCGGCTGGGCTTCGCCGTGGCCGTCAACATGGATCCCGACATCCTCGTGGTCGACGAGGTGCTCGCGGTGGGGGATGAGCGCTTCCAACGCAAGTGCATCGGCCGGATCAAGCAGTTCCAGGACGAAGGTCGGACCATCCTCTTGGTGACACACTCGGCCGACAACGTGCGGAGCATCTGTGATCGGGGCATCGTGCTCAGTCACGGCCGGTTGATCGCCGAGGCGGAGCCGGGCGAGGCGACCCGGATCTTCCGGGAAGGCCTGATGGCGGAAGGGGCGGTCATGTCGATCATCGACCCGACCCTCATCGCCGTGCCGGCCACACCGAGCTCGCTGCAGAGCGATTCGGTCCCCGACATGGAGCGCCCCGTCCGCTTTCGTTCGGTGCACCGCATCTACTCGGGCGACAACACCGTGCAGTACATGCGAGCCGGCGATGACCTGATCATCCGGGTCGAGTTCGACGCGCTCCACGCGATGGAGGACGTGGTGTTCTCCCTCGAGATACGCGACGGCGACCAGAACACCGTCATGCGGACGGACACCTCCGTCATCGGGGTGCAGATCCAGGTTCCTGCCGGGACGAGCATCATGCACTTCGGGATCGTCCAGATGCCGCTCCTCGACGGCAACTTCTCGTTCGCCTTGGGTATCCAGAGCCGTAGCGGCATCCTGTACGACTGGCAGGAGGACGCTGGCTCGTTCGAGGTCATGAACCCGGGGAAGATGACGGGTTTGATCCGCATGGACGTCCACGCCGCGCTGATCTCGAGCGAGTCCGACCGCGACACGCCCGCCGCCATGGCGCAGCCGTACTGAACGGACGGGCCGAGTGAACGACGCAGGGGCGGTGCCGCCCGAAGACCCGCAGGCATACGTGGAACAGGTCATGGCGGAGATCGCTGAGGAGGTCCGTTTGCGGCGGACGTCCGGGGACCTTCCCCCGAAGCTCGAGCGGGAGCTCGACGAACTCTTCCTGGCCCACTCGCCCGTGGCTGGTCGGGGCGGAGACCTCGGCGACGCGCTGCGGATGGTGGACGCCGCCACCTTCATCGACCCGGTGGTCCCGGTCGAATCGGAACGAGCCGCCGGGGCGGCCGTCAAGAAGGGGATGCGCTCGCTCCTCCTGTGGTACGTGGGCTGGCTGACCCACCAGATGAGCCAGTCGGCGTCGGCGGTCAGCCGCGCCCTGCACATCGTCGACGATCGCCTCGGCGAGCTCGAGCACCGGGTGGAGAGCCAGAGCGTCCCACCGGCGGGTGTCGTCGAGTTCCCGGCCTTCGTCGGCGCGGAGGCCTGGTGGGTCGGGCTCGCCGTGGCGGCCGCAGCGAAGGCCCCCGGGCGCATCCTCCACGTCGCCTGCGGGGACGGCTGGCTGGTGCGGCGCATGGTGGCAGCCGGCGGCGACGCCTACGGTGTCGACCCGCGTCCCCGCCTTGTCGGCGATGCGGAGCTCGGGGGCCTCGACCTACGGGTGGAGCCGGCGGGGGCGCATCTGCGGGCCGTTGCCCCGGCCGGTCTGGCTGCCGTCGTGTTGAGCGGCACCGTCGACGGCATGGCCGGCACCGAGCGCGCCCAACTGCTGGCGGCCATCGGGACACGGTTGGCGCCCGGCGGGACGCTCGTCGTGCACTCCGTGAGCCGGCAGGCCTGGGACTCGCCCGATGCGCCGCCCGAGGCGGACCTCGCCCCGGGCCGACCGTTGCGGCCCGACACCTGGTGCAGCCTGCTGGAGCAGAGCGGATACGAGGCGGTCGAACACGCCGGCCCCGGGGGTGACGACTTCCTCGTCGTCGCGGTCCGCTCCGCGATCACGTCGCCGTACGAGCCTGCGGAGCGGTGACCCCCGCCGCCGGGACGCCGGTGGCGGTGCACCAGTTCATCGCCACCCTCAACCCGCATGACGCCACGGGAACCCACGCCCTGAAGCTGCGTGACGCGCTCCGGGCCGCGGGCTGGCGCTCCGACATCTTCGCCGAGGCGATCCACGACGACTTGGCCTCGGAGGCCCGCAAGCACTGGATGTACCCCGAGCACGCTGCGCCGGGGGACGTGGCGATCTACCAGTTCACGACATCTTCGGCGGTGGCGGGCTACCTGGCCGAGCAAGGGCTGCCGCTGATTCTGGACTTCCACAACTTCACCGGGCCCGAGTACTTCACCGGTTGGGAGCCACGCAGTGTCCAGCGGGCGGCGGCGGCGGCGGACGAGCTGGCGCTCCTGGCACCCCGGGCTCTGCTCGGGCTGGCGAAGAGCCGATTCAGCCAGGGGGAGCTCAGGGGCGCAGGCTGTCACTGGACCGAGGTCGTTCCCGTGTTGGCGGATTACCGACGCGTCTCCGGCACTCCCGATCCGAGGGTGGCGGCCGAACTGGCCCGCCTCGGGGCCGACGGCGGGAGCGACATCCTCTTCGTCGGCCGCATTGTGCCCTCCAAGGCGCAGCACGAACTGGTGAAGGCGCTGTGGGCCTATCGCCGCCTGTACGACCCCAAGGCCCGGCTGCACCTGGTCGGCGGCACCTCGAGCTTCGAGTACACCAAGGCCTTGCAGGGCTTCGTCGACGACCTCGGTCTCGCCGCAGCGGTGCGGCTGCCGGGCGAGGTATCGGACGCGGCCTTGGCGGCGTACTTCGCGGCGGCCGACGTCTACCTCTCGCTCTCGGCGCACGAGGGGTTCGGGGTCCCGCTCGTCGAGGCGATGGTGGCCGGAGTCCCCGTCGTCACACGAGATGCCGGCGGCGTGCGCGACACGGTCGCCGATGGTGCTCTCGTCCTGGCCGCGGCCGACCCCTCCTACATTGCGGCGGCGCTGCACCGGGTGCACACCGACGAGCAGCTCCGCGCCACCCTGACCACGGCGGGCGTCCGCCGCGTGGCCGAACTGTCCAGCGACGCGCCTGCGACCCGCACGGTCGAGCTCGTGGCTGCCGCGGTGAGGACGGCATGAGCGGCAAGGTGGCATTCGTGACGCCGCGGTACGGCCCCGAGATCATGGGCGGCGCCGAGACGGCCGTCCGCCAGTTGGCCGAGCACCTGTCCGCCCTGACGGACTGGGACGCCGAGGTCCACACGACCTGTGCCTTGGATGCCATCACCTGGGCCGACGAGCTCGAACCAGGGACGACCGACATCAACGGAGTGGCCGTGCATCGCCACCCGTCGGCGCATGGCCGTCTGCCCGACTTCTACGGGCTCGACGGCATGGTGCGCCTCGCCCCACGCCTGGCCACGAGGGAGCAGGGCGTCAGGTGGGTCGACTACAACGGCCCCGTCTCGCCGCAACTCGTCGACGCCGTGGTCGCATCGGACGCTGACGTGGTCGCCTTCTCGCCGTACCTGTATCACCCGACGGTGGCGGCCATCGGCAAGGTGCGCGCGCCGGCGGTCTTCCACCCCGCTGCGCACGACGAGCCCGCTCTCTACCTGCCGGTCTTCCGAGGCACGTTCGGGGACGCGGACGCCTTTTGCTTCTACACGGCCTCGGAACGGACCCTCGTCGAGCGGATGTACCACGTGGCGGAGCGGCCCCAGATCGTGCTGGGCCTCGGCGTGGGTGACTCCCAGGGCGCCGGGCAGCCCGGTGCCGAGCTCCTCGGGGTGGGGGAGCGCCCCTACATCGTCAGCGTCGGACGCGTCGACGAGCACAAGGGCTCCAAAATGCTGGCCTCGTTCTTCGCGACCTACAAGGAGCGCCACCCGGGACCGCTTGCCCTCGCCCTCGTCGGGCCCGTCTCGGTGGAGCTGCCGCCGCATCCCGACATCGTCGTCACCGGCGCCGTGAGCGAGGCCGACAAGTGGGACATCATGCGCGACGCGCTCGTGGCGGTCTCGCCCTCGGCACTGGAGTCGTTCTCGCTCGTCGTGATCGAGGCCTGGGTCGAGGAACTGCCCGTCCTCGTCAACGGGTCCTGCGGGCCGACCCGGGAGCATTGCGAACGCTCGGGTGGGGGCCTGTGGTTCACCTCCTACCCCGAGTTCGAGGCGACCCTCGACCGGCTCGTGTCCGACGCCTCCCTGCGGGCCGTCCTGGGGAGCCGCGGGCGCGCCTTCGTGGACCGGCACTTCCGCTGGCCGGTCCTGGTGGACCGCTACGACGAGTTCCTCACCTCGGTGGTGGCGCGGGGGCGGGGCACCCCCGGCTTGCTCTGACGCCGCAGGACGGTGCGGTGACGCCGGATCAGAAGACGGGGCGACCGACCACCGTGTACATGCGCTGATCGATCGCATCGCTCCCGATGTCGTGGGCCAGGTGGTGGCGCTGGCTGTGCATGGTGGTCTCGGTCTTCCCGAAGCCGCATCGCCCCAGCATGGAGTCGACGGCCCCGGGGTAGATCGACCACCAGTTGGTCAAGTGGTGCTCGGCCGAGGGCGAGAAGCGCATGATGTTGGCCTCGGGTGGGTCGAGGTCGTCTTGCAGCGGCTCGGTCACCACCATGGTCTCGGTCGTGCGCTGGGCCGCCTGCGAGAGCGCCCCCCACGGCTCGCGCAGATGCAGAAGGATGGCGCCGACCACGGTGATGTCGAAGGTGCCGAGATCACCCGGCATGTCGTAGATGTTCCCCTGGACGAACTTGGCCGACGAGCCGAAGGTGCGGTGCAGGTACCACCAGGCGTCGTGGTTGCGATCGATCGTCTCCTGCATGAGGCGCAGACGCTCCCAAGGCTGGTCCTCGCCCTTCACGGGCAGCGTGTCGACGGACACGTCGAACCCGGCCTCGAAGGAGACAACCTCTGCGCCCATCCGCTCCATGTGGAAGGTCAGATACCCGGTGGCCGGTCCGAGCTCGAGCACGCGCTTGCCGGCGAAGTCGACGCCGCCCAGGTAGGTGGACTCGTGGCCTCGCAGGTCCCACACGCCTGGCAGCACGGTCCCGTCGGGGAGCTCGGTGGCGTGGTACCAGACGAAGTCGTCGAGGTTGGCGCCTTCGCGTCGCTTCGACTGGGCGGCCTGGAAGGCTGGGATCGAGCTGGCCCAGGTAGCCCTCGGGCGGGTACGTGGGCAGCAAGGGCTGACGCGGCGCCGGGAGCGCGACGTGGCCGGGATTCGCTCCGCCGCCGCCGGTTGTCTCCGTGTCACGTCGCCTGAACATGGGCCGTCACTCTAGGCCACCGAACCGGTCCGCCTTCGGGACCGGGTCGGCGAAACGCCGACGGCGCCGGAGGCCTGCACCCTGGGTTGGCGTGCCGGCCGTGGGGCCTTGGCGAGGGAATTGACGCAGATCGCTACGGTACGATGCGACGCGTCATGGTGGATCGGTGCTCGCGCGGTGCGCGGGCAGGAATGATGAGCGCCTTCGATCTCTCTGCAGTCCGGCGGTCGCGTCCGCAGTCGGGAGCCGGGGCGGGGGTGCGCCGGAGTCGCCGGTTGCTGTTCCGCCTCGCTCCTGCCACTCTGCTCGTGAGCACCCTGCTGTACGGACTCTCGGGCGTGACCGATGCGCCGCACGCCGGCGCGGCCAATCCGGCCTGGGCGAGCACACCACAGTGGTCGCAGGTACTCGACGACAGCGGCTCGCCGGTGGAGCAATCGTCCCCGAACATCGCGACCCTCGACGGCGACGGCCCGTCGGTGGTGGTCGGAGACATCCGCGGGCAGGTCTACGCCTTCCATCTCAGCGACGGCTCCACCGTGAGCGGTTGGCCGGCCAACGTGGCGTCGGCCATCGACTCGACGCCTTCCGGTGGCCCCGATCGACGGGAGCCCGTACGACTCGGTCTTCGTGGGCTCGGGCACGTCCGGCAATCCGTCCGAGGGTGGCTATCAGGCCATCGGCCCCGGCGGGAATCTCGAGTGGTACACCCCGGTGACCGATCCGGGAACCGACAACGCGCCCGCCTATGCGGTCGAGGCCTCCATGAGCGTCGGTTCGCTGCAGGGTGGCACCGACGTGGAGGCGGGATCCCTCGACCAGGAGGAGTACGCCCTCAACGCGTCCAATGGATCCACCCTCCCGGGCTGGCCCTTCTTCTCCGACAGCGTGTTCGCGACCTCGGCCCTGGCGGACCTCTACGGCACGGGGCAGACGGAGGTCGTCGAGGGCAGCACCCAGACGGCGGGGTTCGCGCTCGGAACCCACTACTCCGATGGTGGCCACCTCCGGATCCTGAACGGGCGCGGCGGGCTCATCTGCAGCTATGACACCAATCAGGACGTGGTGTCCTCGCCTGCGGTCGGCGGCTTTCTCGGCGGGGGGGCGACCGGCGCGGTCTTCGGCACGGGCAATTTCTTCCCCGGTGCGTCGGACACCAACACCATTAAGGCGGTGAACAACGACTGCGCGCTGCAGTGGTCGACGACGCTCGATGGGCAAACGGAGAGCAGTCCCGCCCTCGCTGATGTCCTCGGCAACGGCACGGAGGACGTCGTCGAGGAGACGGACAACGGGTCCACCGGATCGGTCTGGGTGCTGAACGGGTCGAACGGGGCAGCCCGTCTGGCACGCAGCCGATCATCGGGAGGGGCCTGGGAAGCGTCACCACGGCCGATCTCTTCGGTACCGGCCACCAGGACCTCCTGGTGCCCACCACCTTCGGCGTGGAGATCTTCGACGGCGTCACCGGCGCGGTGGTGGCCGAGTTGAATGCGGACGGGTCCGACGTCAACGGCGTCCTCGGGTTCATCAACTCGCCGCTGGTGACCGACGACGCCGACGGCAACGTCGGCATCACCGTGGCCGGATACAACTACAACAACGATCAGGGTGTGGTCGAGCACTTCGAGATCCCGGCCTCGAACGGCGCGCAGGCTGTCGGAGCCGGCTCGTGGCCTGAATTCCACCACGACCCCCAACTCACGGGGTTCACCGGCCAGGTGAACGCCACGTCTCCGTGCAACGTGCCGTCGGCGGCGTACAGCGGCTACAACATGGTGGCCAGAGACGGCGGGATCTTCAGCTTCGGCAACGTCCCCTTCTGCGGATCGACGGGGAGCCTGGCGCTCAACGCACCGATCGTCGGCATGGCCCAGGCGCCCAATACGGGCGGCTACTGGTTGGTCGCCGCCGACGGTGGAGTCTTCACCTTCGGCGGCGCCGCCTTCTACGGTTCGATGGGCGGCCAGCGCCTCAACAAACCGATCGTCGGCATGGCGGCCACCCCCGACGGCAGGGGGTACTGGCTCGTCGCGTCCGACGGGGGGATCTTCACCTTCGGCGACGCGCTGTACTGGGGCTCGACGGGAGGCCTGCGTCTGAACAGCCCTGTCGTCGGCATGGCCGCGGCGCCGGACGGACTCGGGTATCGCCTGGTGGCGTCGGACGGGGGGATCTTCACCTTCGGCGACGCGCAGTTCTTCGGATCAGCCGGCTCGCTGAAGCTGAAGGCTCCGATCGTCGCCATGACGAACGACCTGCAGACTGGCGGCTACTGGTTGGTCGCGTCCGACGGAGGGATCTTCAGCTATGGCGCCCCGTTCTACGGGTCCATGGGCGGCCAGTTCCTGGCCGCGCCGATCGTGGCGATCAACCCCGCCAACAACGGCCAGGGCTACCAGCTCGTCGCGTCCGACGGGGGCCTGTTCTCCTACGGCAACGCGACCTTCCGCGGATCGATGGGCGGTCAGCACCTGAACCAGCCCATTGTGGGGGTCGCCGGCAGCTGAGCCCCGGACTGAGCGGGAACGCCGGGCGTCTCCAGGCGCCGGCTGACCCCTGAATGCCGTGCCTAGAACTCTGAACGGATCGTTACTCAAACCGGCGCGGTCACAGGTTTTCGAACAAGTAGCGGCGGACCCACGGAGTCCAACTCTCGACGCAATGCCGCAGCAGATGGTGGTCAGTTCGCCGTCTTCTCCAGTTGCACGGATGTGATGTCCAACGTGCTGTGCGCACTGACGCCGACGCTGATGGAGAAGACCGATGCGGCCGAGGTGGAGAACTCGAACGTCGTCTGGCGGGTGGACGTGGCGGGTGGCAGTGCGAGCGTCGCCACATGCTCGTGGGCCACGTCCAGCGGTGCGATGCCCACGACCATGCTGGCCATGGTTGTCGGGTGTCCCAGGTTGAACCAGTTCGAGACGACGACGTGCTGAATGGGAGTCGTCACGACTGACAGCCTCGAAGGACGGCCCGTTGCGCTGTTGGTCGTCTCGACCACCGTCACCTTGAAGGTGCCTTTCCCGAGGTTGGCCAGCGCGAGCGGAGTCGTGGTCAGACGCGAGCTCCCCGTCTTCCAGGGACCTCCGAAGGTCGTGCCCGGCCAGGTCAACGGCTGGGCGGGCGCAGGACCGGAGGGAACCGCGACGGCCACCACGACGAGCACAATGACGGAGGCAGCTCCCACGACGAGGCCGCGGACCAGTCGGATCGGGCGCGCCGTGACCAGTCGAACCAGGAGCCACACGGATGCGACGAGCAACACCACTTCGAAGAGGAGTTCCTCCGCCACGACCCGGCCGAACTTCGGCACGACCGAGGGCAGGGACGTGTTGATGAAGTCCCACCACCCCGGGTAGAGGGTTGGGTCCCACGGAGCGAATGGTGCGTAGGTCGAGTTCGTGTAGGTGTGGTCGCCGATCAGAATCGGAATGCCCTGGACCAGCCAGAGGGCGCCCACGACGAGGGCGACGCCGGCGAGCCGTCGGCGGTACACCTCGAGACGCCTCAGGAAGAACGGCGACCAGGCGAGCAGGAGGGGCAGGACGGTCCACTGGAAGCGGCCGGCCAGCGCGGTTCCCCCGAAGGCGGTGGCGATCGGTTGGGTGCCGTTGATGACGAGGATGGCGAGCACGCCGAGGACCAGCACGACGTTGGTCACCTGCGTCGTGCGGCGCGAGTACCACAAGCCCAGCAACCCGAAGAGGACGGTCGGGCACTGGACGAGGAGTCCCTGGTCGCGATCGAGGACGAGACCGAACGTGTCCTTGAGGCCTCGCGTGCCGAAATTCGGGCTCGGCTGGGGGAGGCCCAGCAGGTGGCCGAAGTAGTACTGGTTGTACGCGAACAAGAGCACGAATGAGGCCAGAACGACACCGATCACGACAAGCACCGGGGCGAGCGCAATCCGGCGCAGGTACAGAAGGGCGAGCAGTCCCAAGATCGCCACGACGTCGACTGAGGCGTTCTTGATCTGGAACCAGGGCGGGACGGCGAATGCGACCGCAATGATGGCGACGGATGACCAGCGCCAGGAGCCGGAGCGCTCCACCAGCGCCATCTCGATCAGTCCGCAGGCGAGGAAGATGCCGCTGATCAGGTCCGGGTAGATCTGCGTGGCCGCCAGCCACAACGCGGGGCAGGCGAGCGCGAGAGCGAAGACGAGCTGACCGTCGCGTCCCAGATCTGCGAGGCGCGAAGCCCGCCGGTGGATGAAGACGAAGCCGATGGCGTTGACGGTGAAGAACGCCACGAGCGCGAGCGGCACGTTGCCCACGGCGATGAACGGAGCGAGAAGGGCCGGCAGTCCGATGCCCTGGGCGAAGATGACCCCGTGCGGCCCGGGGAAGGTGTGCGGGCCAATGGACGAAAGGGTGGCGCCCTGGGGCCAGGCGAAGATGTAATGGCTCGCGAGGTCGGTCCGGTACTGGGGGAGGACATGGACGCTCAGGTGGTCCAGGGCCTGGGCGGCAATCAGATAGTGCGGCGAGTCCCCGGTGATGACGTAGCCCTGGGAGCGCAGCAGGAACCACGCCAGGATCTCACCCACGACGATCGCCGCGACCGCAACGACGAGCGCCGGCCAACGGGCCGGCCGGAACCGCGTCGACGAGCTCGCCGTCAGTGGCGTCGAGCGCTCCACGCTGCAGCACGGAGGTCATGGCCGACCCGTGTGGTCCATCCGCCGGGTCGGCCGCATGGTCGCCATAGGTGCGGCATGATACTGAGCGAGTTCAGAGCGGGGGGCAACCCCTCTTCTTGCTGCGAGAGTGCGTTGGTGCCCGCCCCCGAAAGCAGGTGGTCAGGTCCCTGCCATGCCCACGACGGGTTTGTTGAGCTTGGTGCCGCCCATCGAACCGAAGAACGGCTCGCCGTAGGTGAAGATGCCGCCGTCGGACGCCACGAACCGGTAACCCGATCCACTCGGCACTGGCCTCCATGCCGACGATCGGCGCGTTGAGTCGGATGCTGCCCGTCGACCCGAGGAAGGGGGCGTCGAAGGAGAAGATGCCGCCGTCGGAGGCAACCTCCCAGTACCCACCCGTCTGCGCGTCGGTGGCGATGACCGACGATGGGTTGGTTGAGCGACTGGCCTCCCATGGAGCCCTGGAACTTGGCGTCGCCATAGCTGAAGATGCCGCCGTCCGACGCCACGAGCCAGTACCCGTTTCCGCTTCGTGTCGCCGCCATGCCGACGATGGGACGGTTGAGGTGGATGCCGCCGGCACTCCCGAAGAATCCTGCGTTCCCGAAGTTGAAGATGCCGCCGTCCGACGCCACGAGCCAGTACCCGCCGCCGTTCGGTGTCGCCGCCATGCCGACGATGGGTGCGTTGAGAGGCTTGCCCCCCATGCCACCGTAGAACTGGGCGTTGCCGAAGGCGAAGATGCCGCCGTCGGAGGCAACTTCCCAGTACCCGCCGCCATCTGCCGTCAGGGCTGTCGCCACCACCGGCTTGTTGAGATGGATGCTGCCGGTGGAGCCGCAGAAGGGGATGTTCCCGTAGTCGAACACGCCTCCATCCGAGGCCGAGAGAAGGTACCCATTGGGTGCGCCGGCCGGGCGCGTTGCACGGGACTTCAATCGTGGGCCCGGGCGTTCCGGCGTCGCCGGTCAGCTGGGGGTCGTGGTGGAACTGTGGCCACGCGCCGCTCTCGTACACGCTCGAGCCGGAGCCCCTCGTGTTGTCGACCTCGAAGTGCACGATCGTCCCCTGGTCGCCGGAATAGGTGTAGCCGGCAACGGTGATGCCGATGTGGCCGTCGGGATCGTCGGTCACGAGGGGGAGCTCTGGAACCCGTCGGGGCCCGAGAGCAGCGTCGCCACATTGGCCCCCGACTTGCCGTCGAAGATGTCGATGCCGTTGATGGTGGGCACAATGACGTCCTGGTAGCCCCCGCCCGTCAGGTCCGCCGTCACCGGCGATCCGTCGACGGCGCCCGAGGTCGGAGCCGACCAGAGGACATTGCCGTTGGCCCCGTTGAGGACGTAGATCGTCCCCGCCGACGTCCCTTCGACGACCTGAAGCTGCCCGTTGCCGAGCACGTCGGCCAATGCCGGCGAGTCGGTGGTCAGGCCATTGAGCGAGTCGCTCCAGGCGACGCCGCAGCCTGTGTTGAGAGCAAAGAGCTTGTCGGTGTCCGATGCCCCGCCGTAGAAGTCCCCGGTCCCGATGACGATGCCGACGGCGCCGTTGGCGAGGAACTGGCCCACGGCCGGCGAGGACGCGCCGATGTTCTGGTTCGTGTCGTGCTCGCAGATGACACCACCGGCGGGATTGCCCGTCCCCGCGTTGCCGGCGCCCGACATGATCTTGATGCGGCCGCCGTTGGTGTAGGTGTTTCCGTAGGCGACCCCGGCTGTCGACTCCCCGCCGCTGACGATCTCGTTGTTGCCATCGGCGTACAGGTCGCCCACCGCCGCCGTCGAGAAGACCGAGTCCGAGAACCACGGGAAGCCTTCGAGCATTGCGCCGCTCGCTGCGCCGAGGGCGTACGTGTTCTGCCCCAGCGAACCCGCTTCGACCCCGTACCCTCCGGCGTAGCTGCCCACGGTCATTGACGCCGTCACCGCGTTGTGCGGGGTGGGATCAGTGCCGGGGTTGGTCTCTTGATCGAACCACTGGTCGCCGCCGTTGGGGGCGATGGCCTGGTAGCCACCCTCGGTGGGCTCGGACACGTTGCCGGTGCCCACGTAGACCGTGTCGAGCCCGTTGTCGATCGGCGCCACCGAGGGGGACGAGTCGATCGCCGCGCCGGCGTTGTAGGGCCAGCCGGCGACGCCCGATCCGTTCGAGAGGTGGTAGGCGTAGACGTGGCCCGCCCGGTCGCCGACCACGACCGATGGCTGTCCGTCGAGGTCGGCCACATTGGGTGAGGAGTCGACGATGGGGTTGTTGGCGTCATTGAGGGTCTGGGACCAGGTCTGGCTCAGCGTGAAGCCGGCCGCGTGCGAGACCTCGTCGGCCTGGGCGGTCGCCGTGCTCCCGAGAACGAGGGTGGTCGTCAAGGGCAAGGCCATGGCAGCCGTCGCCATCGAAGCGACGACGATCAATCTGGGTGCACGTCTCACGTCAATCCTCCAAGGATTGGGGGGGTGGGGGTAGCCGATTGCTGCCTCCACAACGCCCGACGCCGCTGACCGGGGGGTTCGCAGCGCGCTGGTTGAAGAGAACGTCGACTCGTTTACCCAACCAATCGGTCTTCGACTCGCCAACCTTGAAGAATTGTCCATGTTCTCGGCCCGTGCACCAGCGACATGGAGCACCGGCGCGCATCCGGATCGGCATGTCGAGAGCCACCCCCGGTGCTCGGCGCAATCGGCATCGCGTACGACGGTGCGACCCTCTTCGCCGGCCGGCGCCGGTGCGTCGCTCTCAGTGCCTGCGGGCGACCACCGTGAAGAAGGTGACCTCGTTCGCCAACTCCGGGTTGGTCTCGGGGACGTAGTACTGCCGGTGGTAGCTGACCGTCGCGTTGGGGAATCCCAGCACGGCGAGCATGTCGGTGATGACGCCGGGAGGGAGCAGCCACCAGCCGTTTGGGTTCTCGCTCTTCGACGGGTTCCAGAACAGAACCGTCTTGTTGGCGTCCTCGGGCGAAACGAGGAGTGGCTCGACCACCACGATGGCATCGTCGGTCACGGCGGCGGCCTGCTCCATCGCCATGAACGGATCCCGCAGGTGCAACAGGATCGAACCGAAGACGGAGACGTCGAAGCGACCCAGGTCCGGGGGAAGGTCGTAGACCGGCGCGTAGACGGCCTTCGCCGAGTGGCCGAAGGCATTCCGCACGTACCACCACGAGTTCACGACCTGTCCGGCGCGGGCAACCTGTTCCCGCCGCGTCTGCTCCAGATCGATCGTCCCCAACGGGATCAGGTCGGTGGAGAGGTCCCATCCGATGTCGATGATGGTGACGTCGGCCCCCTGCTCGCTCATGTAGTGCGTGAGCCAGCCGCTGGCGGGGCCGTACTCGAAGACGGTGCGGCCCTTCAGCTCGATCCCGCCGAGGTATTCCTTCTCGTTGCCGATGAGGTCCCACGGTCCTTTTATGAAGGTGCCGTCGGGGAGCAGCACGGAATGGTAGAAGTAGCAGTCCTCGAGCCGGACGTCATCCCATTTGGCGGCGAGTTCGCGTTGGAATACCGGTTCGAGTTGCCCTCTGTAACCGGGCGGCGGGTCGGCGGGCCACACCACGAGCGCCTCCCGGCCCGAGAATGTGATGGGCGGGGATCGGCAGGGGAGCGGGTCGCGGCGGCGTCGGGCGCCGCGGTGGCACCGACTGGTGCCGTCATCGCAGGCCCACCCAGTCGTTGCGCGAGCGGCCGCAGCACACGGGCCACCGGCTCCGGCAGTTTGCTTCCCACTGCCCGGAGCCGCTCTACCGTCGACGGAGAAGATGAGTGCTGCTGCCCGTTCGTCAAGAATGTTCCCTTCCCAGTCGCATTGAGCCCGGTGGCATGCCAGCGAGCGCCCAGATACTAGACGAGCGACCCCAGCCACTCTGGGGCTCGTCGACCCCCGAAATCCCTGCACGAAGCTGTCCATGCTGGGTCTGACCGACCGTGCCGGCGACCCACATCGCGCCGGCGCGGACCCGAAGACGGGACCCTTTCGCAGGTAGCATCGAGCGCCATGTCCGCAGACGTCTCTCAGAGCGGGGCTCCCGGTGACCCCGATGAGCCAGGGGCCGAGCAGCCGACGACGGCGGACCAGATCCGGGCGGCTGCCGCGCTGCACGAGGCCTTCACGCGACTTGCTCCGCAAGGCAGCGACGCCTGGAACTTCCTGGCCGCGTTCACGCATTTGGGTGATCGCTACGGGCCGTACCATCCCGGCGCCTCGGCACTCTCCGATGCCGTGGCGTCCGACCGCGCCGATGTGCGGCGCACGGGGCCGCTCGATCGCCTCCGTCCCAGACGCAACGCGGCAGGTCGCGCGCCCGAGAATGAGAAGACGGACCTCGAGGTGGCGATGGGACATGTCGTCGAGGCGTTCCGCTTCTTGTCGGCGCGCGTCGGGACGCTCGAGGCCCGCCTGGCCGCACAGGACCGACCGGTCGACGGTGCGGCGTGGCTCGTGCCAGCACGCGAGCTCGGACACCTCGCCGGACCCGTGGCGGCGCACGTCGTGGCGTCGACGCCGGGCGGGGTGATCATCCATGCCGACTGCGGTGAGGGCGACCTGCTGCACGCGCTGGACGAGCGCGGGGCCGAGAGTCACGGCGTCGAGCCGCGCGGCGCGGTGGCCCTCCGCGCCGTTGAGCACGGGTGCTCGGTCACCATGGCGGAGGCATCGGAGTACCTGGCGTCACGCGGCCGAAGGCTCGGCGGGGGGCCTCGTGCTCAGCGGCGTGGTCGACCGGCTGCCGCTGTATGCGCTGCTCCCACTGCTGGCCCTGAGCCGGCGGGCCCTGCGCCGCGGGGCCCCGCTCGTCCTCGTCTCGGAGGACGTGGCGTCCGTCGGGGCGCGCCAGGCCACCGCCCAGGACCTCGTCGCAGGCCGCCCGCTCCATGAGGCGACCTGGGAGCTGCTGCTGCAGCGCGCCGGGTTCGTCGAGGTGGCGCCGCTGCCGGCGGGGGCCCAAGGGGATGGCCGGATCGCGCTGTCGGCCGTCGCTCCCCGGTGAGCGGCGTCCATCACTTCGTCCCGGTCCTGCACCGGGGCGACGCCGTGGGCCGGCACACCCTCCGGCTACGCGAGGCGAGCCGGAAGCGGGGCTTCCGCTCGGAGATCTTCGTCGACACCGTGGACGACGAGACGGCCGACGAGACCCTTCCCGTCCTTTCCTATCCGGAGCGGGCGGAGCCGGGCGACGTGGTCGTCTACCAGTTCGCGACGGCGTCAGCCATGGCGCCCTGGCTGGCCGGCCGCTCCGAGACCCTGGTCGTGAACTACCACAACGTCACGCCGCCCGAGCTGATGGCGCCGTGGGACAACCATCTGGCCCTGGGACAGCTCCGCGCCCAAGGTGACCTGCGCCTGTTGGCGCCCCGCACGGCGCTGGCCGTCGCCGACTCCGTCTACAACGAGGGACACCTGCGCGCAGCCGGGTTTGTGCGGACAGCAGTCGTGTCGCCGTCGGCCGCCCTGCCGGCACTGGTCGAACCGGGTGCCACCGCCAGCCGCATCCGACGCCGCGGCGGTGACCGCCGGGCCGAGTGGCGGCGCCCGCTGGCTGGCTGTCGGGCGCGTCTCGCCCAACAAGGCCCTGGAGCACACCATTGCGGCTCTCGCCGTGGCCCGCGCCCACGGCGACCCCGAGGCGACCCTGCAACTCGTCGGCAGGCCGGCCACCGACTCCTATGTCGCCGCGCTGCATCGCTATGTGGCCGAGCTCGGCTTGGCCGGCGCGGTGCAGTTCGCCGGCCACGCGAGCGATGCCACCGTGGCGTCGGCCTATGCGGCTGCGGATGTGTTGGTCGTCACGTCCGAGCACGAGGGGTTCTGTGTGCCGGTCGTCGAGGCGATGGCGGCCGGGGTGCCGGTGGTCGCCTTCGATCAGGGGGCGGTCCCCGAGGTGCTCGGGGGCGCCGGGGTGCTCGTGGCCGACAAGGATCCCTACGCGCTGGCCGCGGCCATCACCGCGGTGTTGCGCGACACGCCCCGACGCGAGGACCGTCGTCGCCGCCGGCAGGCAGCGCATGGCGGCGCTCCGTCTGGAGACGGCCGCCGAGCGGTTCGTCGACCTCCTGGCCCCGCTGGCTGCGCCGGTCGCCACCTCGCCGTGAGCGGCATTCATCAGTTCGTCCCCATGTTGCACCGCGCCGACGCCGTCGGGCGCCACACGCTTCGGTTGCGCGACGTCCTGGTGGCGCGCGGCATCCCTTCGCACATCTACGTGGAGATGGACGATCCGGCCACGGCATCCGAGACGCGTTCCTTCGCCCGTTACGCCGCCGAAGCCGAGCCCGGGGACGTGCTGGTCTACCAGTACGCCACCGCTTCGGGCATGGGCCCCTGGCTCGGTGCGCGCCCCGAGACGTTGGTGGTCAACTACCACAACGTGACGCCACCGGAGTACTACGCGCCGTGGGACAACGGGATGGCGCGGCACCAGCTGTTGGCCCAGATGCAGCTGCGCGAGCTCGCGCCGCGTGCCGCGCTCGGCCTGGCCGTGTCGAGCCTTCAACGAGGCGGAGCTCCGTGAGGCCGGCTTCCGGCCCACGGCGGTCGTGCCCCCGGCGGCCATGCTTCCGGCGGAGCCAGCGCCCGCCCCGGCGCCGCCCCTGCCGACGCGCCGGGGATCCCGATGGCTGAGTGTCGGGCGTCTCGCGCCGAACAAGGCGATCGAGCTGGCCGTCATGGCATTGCTGGTCACCCGGGCTCACCACGACCCGCAGGCCACGCTCGACGTCGTGGGTCGTTCGGCCGTGTCGTCCTACACGGCAGCCTTGCAGCGCTTCGTCGACGAGCTCGGCCTCCATGCCGCGGTCACGTTCTCCGGTGCCCTGAGCGATGATGCGCTGGTCGATCGCCTGCGCGGCGCCGACCTGTTGGTCGCGACGTCGCGCCACGAGGGCTTCGGGGTGCCCGTCCTGGAGGCGATGTCGTCGGGGCTCCCCGTCGTGGCCAACGAGGCGGGCGCGCTGCCCGAAGTGGTGGGCGACGCCGGGCTCCTGGTCGACGCCGAAAATCCGTATGCGCTGGCGGAGGCCGCGGTTCGTGCCGCCGGGGACGGGGAGCTCCGCGCCCGGCTCGCCGTGGCGGCGCAACGGCGGCTCGCTGCACTGGACCTCCCTACCGCCGGGGAGCGGGCGGCGGACGTGTTGTCGGGACTCTGGTCGGGCTCGTGAGGGACAGGGAGCCGCGGCTGGGCTCCCCGGTGCTCAGGCGCGGACGGCTTGTTGGATCAGCGTGACGAAGCGCTGCGTGGAGCCGGCAAGGTCGAATTGCGCCCGCCCGCGCCCGGCCGGCCGCCGCCAGCACCTCGCGCAATGTCGCGTCGCGCAGCACCCGTCCCACGGCGGCGGCGAACGGCACGGCCGACTTGTCGGGAAGGACCAGCCCGGCACCGCCGACGGTCTCGGGCACGGCGGCCACGCCGTAGGCGACGATCGGGACGCCGTGGCCCATGGCCTCCGCCAGGGGCACGCAGAAGCCCTCGTGGTCCGACGCCATGACGAAGACGTCGGCCGCTTGGAAGTACGCCTCGAGCTCGGCACCACTGACCGAGCCCGGGAGCATCACGACGTCGGAGAGTCCCAGCTCGTCGATGAAGGCACGCAGCGCCGGCTCGTAGGTCTCACCGAGTGGCGAGCCGATGAGATGGAGACGGGCCGCCGGATCGTCGGTGCGGCGGAGCACGTCGAGCATCTTGACGAGGTCGTGCGGTGCCTTGTGCGGCGAGATCTTCCCGACGTAGAGCAGATCCGCCCCGCCCTCGCGTTCCTTGCGCTGGGTCAGGACCTGCGCCAGCTGCCGGTCGGGCTCGTCGCTCTTGGACTGCATGTCGATCAGCAGCGGGACCACGGCCGTTCCCTCGTAGCCGAGGGCGTGCAGTTCCGACTCGTTGAAGGCCGAGTCGGCGACCGCGAAGCGGCTCTGGGGGGCGAGACGCGCCAGTTGCGTGCGACCGAGTGCCACCTCGTACGCCACCGCCGGCTCCCAGTCGCGCAGGAGATCGGCCGGCGTGATGTTGTGGTAGTTCACCAACTTGGGCTCGTTCCGCGCCGCCAGGATGTCGAACACGGGGCTCCCGATGGACGCTTGATACAGCAGCCAGCGGTCACGGGTGGCCCGGCCGAGCTCAATGACCGGCTTGCCCTCGGCCTGCACGTCCGGGGTGGAGTTGCCGTAGAAGATGTCGGCGTCGATGCCGGCGGCACGCAGTCCGTCCCGCAGGTGCAGCGTGTGGACGCCGATGGCGTCACGGCTGGCGAGGGACGGAATGACCTGATCGACCCGCACGGCCGTGCAGTGTACCGGCGCGGTTCTGCACCCGGATTGCGCCTCCCCATGCAACAATTCATGCAGGTCGCGGCACTAGCCTGGACGGATCGTGTTGGTCGGAACACATGTGGCGCGCCCCCGTTCGTCGCGCCGCCGGAGGCCTGTGGCATTGGGCGCGCTCGTGCTCTCCCTTGCCGTGGTGGGCCCCGCCGCCCTGGTCAGCCTCGCCACTCCTGCGGCGGCCGACATCGGTGCACCGGACCGGGCATCCGTGCCGGCCGAGACCCATGCGGCGGAGTCGCACGTCCTTCCGGGTGACGGCACCAACGTGCGCATCGACATGACGGAGAACGACGGACTCAACCTCATTGCGGCGGCGTCGGGGGGCAACGGTGCCAGCGTTTCCGCCCCGGGCGCGAGCGGTGTCGGCGCCGTCATGTTCCAGCCGGCCGGTACCGGGACTGGTCGGTACTTCGCCGGTCCTGGTTGCGCCGGCCCATGGACGCAGGTCGCGAGCAATCAGACCGACCCCACCGCGTCTCCGGCCGGGGGCGGGCTGCTTACGCTGTGCATTGCGCAGCCCAACTACAGCCCCATCGTGCACGGCACGTTGACCGGCGATGTACAACTCCAACAACCAGGCGCGTTCGGTCAACACGTTGCCGCTCGAGCAGTACGTCGCCGACACCGTGCCCGGCGAGTCGCCATCGGGCTGGGCCAGCTTGGGAGGTGCCGGGCCGCAAGGCATGAACTGGGGCTTCCAGGAGCTCGAGGCGCAGGCCGTCGCGGTTCGCTCGTACGTCCTGGCCAACCTCGGCGGGTACGGCGGGTACGCCGACACCTGCGACCTCACGTGCCAGACCTACCGCGGCACTGACTACGAGAATGCGACGACCATTGCGGCGGCCAACGACACGGCCGGTCAGGTGATGATCATGCCGAACGGCCAGGTCGCCACCACCGAGTACTCGGCGTCGACGGGCGGCTATACATCGAGCGCGAACGAGCAGTCGCCCTTCACTGCCGTGCCCGACGACGGCGATGCCGTGACCGCCGACGGCGGCAATCCCAACCACACCTGGTCCACCAAGGTGCCGCTACACCGCCATCAACGCGGCGTGGTCATCGCAGATCGGCTCGTTCACCGGTTTCGGGGGTGCCACCTTCGATCCGGGCCGCCCGTTCAACGAGACCTCGTTCGGGCGGGTGGCCAACATCACGCTCGACGGCACGTCCGGCAGCATCACCATCCCGGGGACCGAGTTCTACGTCGATCTCGGGCTCAAGTCCGACCTCTTCACCGTGACCAGCACTGACGGGGTGTATGCCTACATTTCGGGCCAGGGCTGGGGGCACGGCATCGGCATGGGCCAGTGGGGCGCGCTCGGCTACGCCATCGGGCAGGACAACGGCGACGGCAACTGGACGTACCAGCAGATCGTGAACCACTACTACGGTCCGGCCACGTTGGGGAATCTGCCGGGCGGCATGACGTTGGCCGGCGACCAGCCCAGCGGCGGCGTCGGCGGGTACTGGGTGAACGCCACCGACGGTGGGATCTTCAGCTTCGGCAACGCGCAGTTCTACGGCAGCACCGGGAGCATCCGTCTCAATCAGCCCGTCGTCGCCATCGCCTCGACGCACGACGCCGCCGGCTACTGGGAGGTTGCCACCGACGGTGGTGTGTTCAGCTTCGGCGACGCGCAGTTCCTCGGCAGCACCGGGAGCATCCGTTTGAACAAACCCATGGTCGGCATGGCCACGACCCCCGACGGCGGCGGGTACTGGCTGGTCGCCTCCGACGGCGGGATCTTCGCCTATGGCGATGCCCAGTTCTACGGGAGCACCGGCAGCCTGCGCCTCAACAAGCCGGTCATCGGCATGGTGCCGACCCACGACGGCGGCGGGTACTGGCTCATCGCCTCCGACGGCGGGCTCTTCGCCTTCGGTGACGCGCAGTTCCACGGATCGCTCGGCGTCCACGCCGCCACCCACGCCGATTGTGGGAGTGGCACCCTCTCCCGACGGCGGGGGCTACTGGATGCTGGAGGCCAACGGCACGTCGCACGCCTTCGGCGACGCGCCGTCCGTCGGGCTGTCGGGCAACTCACCCGCTCTCTCCACCATGAAGAGCCCCATGAGCGGCCTCATCCCCGACTTCAGCGGGCAGGGGTTCGATGCCGTGAACGGCAGCGGGCAGGTCTTCGCCTTCGGGGACGCGCCCTACTTCGGGGACGTGGCCACCGCCGTGCCCGGCTACTCAGGCCATGCTGTCGGCATCGCCGCCACTCCGGGCTGACCCCCGGCTGACCCGGTCGCCCTGGCGGTCGCCGTGACCTCGGCCAACCGGGGGAAGTGGCGCAGGCGACCGAGCGGGCCCAGGCGTCCGGCGTCCACACCGTGGTCCGCCGCGTTGAGCAGGCGCAGATCACCGCGGCTGTTGCCGTAGACCCACAGGACCGGCTGCTCGCCCCTGGTGTTCGAAAGGAGGCCCCGGGCGCGGAGGTGGCCGAGCAGCCGGGCGTACTTCTCCGCCCCGCGGCAGTTCTTGCCCTCGTAGCCGCCGGTGAGCAGCCCGCCGCCGCCGACGGCCAGGCGGGTCGCCACGACCCCGTCGACGCCCAGCTCCTCGCCGGCCGGGCTGACGTAGCACTCCGGCGAGGCCGAGACGATGACGGTGTAGTGCCCCTGACGCTGATGCCACTCGAGCCGTCGCCGGGCGTCGTCGCGCAGGTGCCGCTGCAGGTGGCGGTGGGCGAAGACGGCGGAGCTCCGATCGACCTCGGTCACGGCCAGCCCCCCGAGCAGGCGCATGAACAGCTTCTCCTTGACCTCGTCGGCGGCCGTGCCGCCGGTGATGGCGGCGCGCACGAGGGCGGGGGAGAGGCGCAGGGTCGCCCGCAGCACGGGCCACAGGCCGCGCAAGCCGACCAGGAAGGGGAACACGCTCCCCCCGTCGACCAGGGTGCCGTCGAAGTCGAAGGCGGCGACGGTGGGGCGGTCCGGCGGCCGCTCCCCGTTGGCGGTGTCGTCAGTCGAGCGCAGCGCCACGACGGCCGGCACCTCCCGCGAAGCGCAGTGCTCCCTGCAGGGTCTCTCCGCTGTTGACGACGGCGCGCCCACGCCGGGCCTCGCCGATGGCGGCCTCCTCCTCGCTCAATCCCCACTGCTCGAGCGCGCTCATGCGATCCGAGCGCAGGCAGACCTGCGGGAGTGCGGCGAGCTGGTGGGCCAGCGCCAGCGCCGCCGGCAGCGCCGCGCCCGGGGCGACCACGCGGTTGGCCAGCCCCAGGGTGAGAGCCTCCGGCGCCGCCACGGCCCGTCCGGTGAGGATCAGGTCCATGGCCCGCCCGTGCCCGATGATGCGCGGCAGCCGGACGGTGCCGAGGTCGCACAGCGGCACGCCGAAGCGGCGGCAGAAGACCCCGAAGATCGCGTCCTCGGCGGCGACACGCAGGTCGCACCAGAGCGCGAGCTCAATGCCCCCGGCCACGGCGTAGCCCTCGACGGCGGCGATGACGGGCTTGCCCAGCGTCAGCCGCGTCGGCCCCATCGGGCCGGGCCCGAGGTCGGGGATGGGCCGGCGGTCCCCCTCGGCCACCGCTTTGAGGTCGGCGCCGGCGCAGAAGGTCGCACCGGCCCCCGTGAGGACGGCCACGGAACGGTCGTCGTCCTGGTCGAAGGCCACGAAGGCCTCCCGCAACTGGTCGGCGCCCAGGCTGTCGACGGCATTGCGGCGCTCGGGCCGGTTGATCGTGACCACCGTCACCGGGCCGTCGTGCTCGACGAGGACGGCGTCGGTCCGGTACGGCCGGTACGGCTCTGTTGAGGGTTCGTCCGCGGCCGGCGAGGGACACATGGAGGCATTCTCCCACGGCGGCCCGGGGTGCCCGCGCAGGGAGTTCCCGCTCGTGCCCAGGTGGGGGGCACTTTTCACGGGAGCTGGCCCCGGGGGGGAAATATGACCAATCATGTCGACAATTGCCGGAGCAACCGGTAAAGTCACTGTCCGCATCTCGGATCTTCATCATTTCCAGGAGGAACACCATGGCAATTCGACTCGGGGACACCGCGCCCGACTTCACGGCGGACACGACCGAAGGCACCATCAATTTCCACGAGTGGTTGGGCGACAGCTGGGGAGTCCTCTTCTCGCATCCCAAGGACTTCACCCCGGTCTGCACCACCGAGCTCGGCGCCTTCTCCAAGGCCAAGCCGGAGTTCGACAAGCGCAACGCCAAGCTGATCGGCCTCTCGGTCGACTCGGTCGAGTCCCACGGGGCCTGGGCCGGCGACATTGAGGAGACCCAGGGCTCGGCGCTGGCCTTCCCCCTCATCGGCGACGAGGACCGCAAGGTGGCGGACCTCTACGACATGATCCACCCCAACGCCGACAACACGTTGACGGTGCGTTCGGTCTTCATCATCGGCCCGGACAAGAAGGTCAAGCTCACGCTGACCTACCCCGCTTCGACCGGCCGCAACGTCGACGAGATCCTGCGCGTGCTCGACTCGCTGCAGCTGACCGCCGACTACTCGGTGGCCACGCCGGTCAACTGGAACGACGGTGACGACGTCATCATCGTCCCCGCGCTCAGCGACGACGACGCCAAGGGCCGCTTCCCGAAGGGCTGGAAGGCCCTGAAGCCGTACCTGCGGGTGACGCCCCAGCCCAACCGCTGAGGACACCTGCTCGCCCGATGGCTCGGGTGTGATGCTGTGACGTGCCGGCCTTTCTCGGGCCGGCACGTTCGCGTCCGGGCTACCGTCGCCCCATGAGCGTGTCCACCAGGTACGAGTCCGTCCCGACCCCCACCGGCGAGAGCTTCGAGGCCTTCTGCGCCGTCCCCGAGAGCGGATCGGACCCGGGCCTCCTCCTCTTCCAGGAGATCTTCGGCATCAACGACAACATGCGGGGCCTGGCCGAGAGGTTGGCCGGGCAGGGCTACGTGGTCCTCGTGCCCGACATGTTCTGGCGCATTGAGCGCCGTTTCGAGCGCAAGGACGAGTCGGGCATGGCCGACGCCTTCGCCGTCGTGCAGCAGTTCGACTTCGCCATGGCCATGGGGGACATCCAGTCGACGCATGCGCATCTGCTGTCGATGAGGGAGTGCTCGGGGAAGGTCGGCGCCGTCGGGTTCTGTCTCGGTGGCGCACTGGCTTTCGCCGCCGCCACCACGAGCCGGGTCGACGGCCGGGGCCCCGACGCCGCGGTGTGCTACTACGGCTCGGCCATCAACGACCTGCTCGGCCACACCGATGCGCTCGCATGCCCCTGCCAGTTCCACTACGGCAGCAACGACGCGTTCATCCCGACCGAGAAGATCGTGGAGGTCGAGCAGGCCGTCGGGGGTCGACCAGGCGTGGAATTCCACCTCTACGACGCCGGTCACGCCTTCAGCAACTGGGACGCGCCTTCCATGTACGACGAGGCGGCCGCTGACGCAGCCTGGTCGAGGACCCTGGCCTTCTTCGACACCCACCTCACGTAGGAGGGCGGCGGGCAGCCGCCGCCGACGGCGCGGGCGCCGACCGGAGCTGGGGCGTTGTGACAGCGGCCGGGCAGACTGCCCGGCACCGGTTGAGCACCGAGTCAGTCCGAGGGCCGGCGCCGTCACGTGTCCGCCAGGCAGAGAGGAATGCACGATGGCCGAACCCGACGTCTTCCAGCTGGCCGACCGGGCGCTGGCCCGTGTCGTGGCGCAGATCGCGCCCGATCAGTGGGAGATGATCCTCCCGGCCAGCTTCGCCACCAGGGCCCGCCCGGAGCCGCCGTCGTTGCGCACGCTCGTCAACTACCACGCCTACGACGACGCCTGGGTGCCCGACATGCTGGCCGGGCTGACCATGGACGAGGCGGGTTCGGGCAAATTCGACGGCGACCTCCTGGGGGAGGATCCCGTGGCGAGCTTCGAGGCCATCGTGGACCGGGCCTGCGCGGCGGCGGCCGCGGTGACGGACCTCGACGCGGTGGCGCACCTGTCGTTCGGCGACTACTCCGTGCGCGAGTACTTCTGGCAGATCAACCAGTTCCGGGCCCTGCGCGCCCATGACATCGCCCGGGTCATCGGCGTGGACCCGGACCTGCCGGCCGAGCTCGTGCAGGGGCTCTGGGACGAGCTGACCCCGAACGCCGAGGAGTGGCGCACCATCGGCGTGTTCCCGGCCGCGGTGCCGGTCCCCGACGACGCACCGCTGCTCCATCGCCTGCTCGGGCTCACCGGCCGGTCGCCCGACCCGGCGTGAGCAGCGGCGGCTCAGTCTGCGCGCGCCACCAACTCGTCGCGCAGCTCGCGTTTGAGGACCTTCCCCTGCGGGTTGCGGGGGAGGGGTTCTGAGCGGAACCAGATGTGGGTCGGCACCATGAAGCCGGCCAGCCGGGCCTTCACGTGCAGGCGCAGCTCGTCCGCCGTGACCTTGGCCCCGGGCCGCAGCACGATGACGGCGCCCACCTCCTCGCCGAGCGTCGGATCGGGCACGCCGATCACGGCGCAATCGGCCACGGCCGGGTGCTCGAAGAGGGCGGCCTCGACCTGCACCGAGTACACGTTCTCGCCGCCCCGGATGATCATGTCCTTGGCCCGGTCGACAATGTAGATGAAGTCGTCCTCGTCGAGCCGCGCCACGTCGCCCGTGTGCAGCCAGCCCCGGCTGAACGTCTTGGCCGTCTCCTCCGGGCGGTTCCAGTAGCCCCGCACGACGTTGGGCCCCTTGATCCAGAGCTCGCCCCGGACGTCGGGGCCGCGGGGAATCGTGTCGTCGGGTTCGGTCGCCCTCGAAGTCCTCCGGCATGACGGCCACGTCGCAGACCGGGACGGCCGGGCCGACGCTCTCGGGCTTGGCGATGTAGTCACCGCCCGAGTTCATGGAGGTGACCGACGACGTCTCGGTCAGGCCGTACCCGTTGGAGGGCTGCCCGATGGGCCAGGCCGCCCGGATGCGGCGCACCAGGTCGGGCGGTGCCGGTGCGCCGCCGTAGGAGACGCCACGGATGGAGGACGTGTCGTACTTGGAGAAGTTGGGCGAGTCGAGCACCTGCATGACCATGGCGGGCACGCCGCCGAAGGTGCCGATCCGCTCCCGCTCAATGAGCTCGAGCGCACGGTCGGGGTCGAAGTGGTGCATCATGACGAGCTTCCCGCCGGCGGCCAGGTTGGAGACCATGACCGAGTGGCAGCCCGTGGCGTGGAACAGCGGCACGGAGAGCAGGAACGCGGCCTGCGACTTGCCTCCGGTCGTCTCGAGGGTCGGGCTGCCGAAGCGGGTGGCGCCGCGGGTGTTGATGAAGAAGAGGCTCATCAGGTTCGTGCACATGTTGCGGTGGGTGCCGACGGCGCCCTTGGGACGACCGGTGGTGCCCGACGTGTAGAAGATGGTGGCGTCGTCCTCCGGATCGATGGCGAGGTCGGGCGGGGTGGCGGCCTGGTCGACGGTCCCGAGCGCCAGCGCGAACGGCCATTCGGCCACCGCCCCGGAGCCGGCGGTCGGCTCGGGCTCGGACTCGGCCGGCGGCGCGTCGGACGCGGTGCGGTGCTCGTCGGCGACGATGACGGCGCCGAGGTCGGGCAGGCCGGCCAGGAACGGGCGGATCCGCTCCACCCGCTCGGTGTCGACGAAGGCCACCTTGGAGCCCGAGTCCTCGAGCCCGTAGCGCAGCTCCTCGCCGCTCCACCAGGCGTTCAACGGGACGACGATGGCGCCGGCCAGCGTGGCGGCCCAGAAGGCCATGACCCATTCGGGCAGGTTGCGCATGATGATGGCCACGCGGTCGCCCTGCTGCACTCCGAACCGGTCGCGGCAGGCGGTGGGCCAGCGTGCAGGCGATGCGGTAGTGCTCGGCAAAGGTCGTGCGCTCGTCCTCGTAGACCAAGAAGACGGCATCACCGTGGCCGAGCGACATGTCCATGATGGCCCGCAGCGACGGTGGCGCGTGCTTCCACGTCCGCGTGGTCACCCCACGGATGTCGAGCTCCTCCATCTCGAAGAGCTGCCCGGCGGCGGTGAGCGTCGCGTTGGCCTCTGCGATGGACATGGACGGTGCGTCCTTGGCGGTGGTCACGTGCCCTCCTGTTCGGTCGTGGCGGCGCTCTCTGTGGCGGCGCGGTCGAAAACGGCGCCGCGGTAGTAGGCCAGCTCGGCCACGCGACTCACGGATGTCCTGCAGGGCCCGATGGCCACCCAACTTCGTGGGTGCGGCCTTGTAGACATCGGGGAGCCAGCGCCGGCAGAGCTCCTTGATGGTGGAGACGTCGACGGAGCGGTAATTGAGAAAGTCCTCTATGGCGGGGAGCTCGGTGGCCAGGAAGCGCCGGTCGGTCCCGATGGAGTTCCCCGCCAGCGGCACGGTGCGGGGCTCGGGAATGTGCGACGTGAGGAAGGCCAGGGTCTGGGTGCCGGCGTCGGCCAGGGTCAGCGTCGACTCCTCCATCGCCGTGAGCAGACCGGACTTGGTGTGCATGGTGCGCACGAAGTCGTCCATGTTGGCCAGCTGCTCGGCCGAGGCGTGCACCACCAGATCGGGACCCTCCTCAATCAGGTTGAGGTCGTCGTCCGTGAGGAGGCAGGCGATCTCGACGATGGTGTGGCGCGCCGGATCGAGCCCCGTCATCTCGAGATCGATCCAGGCCAGCATGCGCGGGCATGCTACCGGCCGGCCCGGAGGGGGAGGTTGGCGTAGTCCTTAGTAATGTCCGGCGATGCTGCGCGTCCCCCTCCATCAGCTCGACGAAGAGCTGCCGGCGCCCTCCTACGCCAGGGACGGTGACGCCGGTGCCGACCTGATCGCCACCACCGAGGTCGCTGCTGCCGTGCCGTGGTGGCCGCGCCGTCGTTCCCACGGGGGTGGCCGTCGCCATCCCGGCGGGCTACGCCGGCCTGGTGGTGCCGCGGAGCGGACTGGCCGCCCGTCACGGCCTGACCTGCCTCAACGCCCCCGGCCTCATCGACTCGGGTTTCCGGGGGGAGCTCAAGGTCATTCTGGTCAACCACGATCCGGAGCACGACTACACGGTCAGCCGGGGCGACCGGGTGGCGCAGCTGGTCCTGGTCAAGGTGGAGCAGGCCGCGTTCGAACTGGTGGACGAGGGCGGGCTGGAGGAGTCGCAACGGGGGACCGGCGGCTTCGGGCACACGGGCACATGACGGGCGAGCCCCGAGACGCTAAGAAGGGCGCGGTCATGGAATCACTCGTCGGCATGGATGCCGCCTTCCTCTCTCTGGAGACACCCACCACACCGATGCACGTCGGAGTGGCCCTCGTCCTCGATCCGCCCGAGGGCACCCGGTCGCTCTTCTCGCCCTCCACCCGTTACGCGCAGATCCGGCGGGTCATTCAGCAGCGGCTCCATCTGATCGCCCCCTTGCGCCAGCGCGCGCTGCGGGTGCCGTTCGGTCTGCACCACCCGGTGTGGGTCGACGACCCGGATTTCGACCTGGACGACCACCTGGGCCGGGCCAGCCTGCCGTCGCCCGGAGGCCGGGCCGAGCTCGACGCCTACGTGGCCGGCATCATGAGCCGCCAGTTGGATCCGGATCGCCCGCTGTGGGAGATGCACGTCGTCGAAGGCCTGGAGGGGGAGCGCACCGCACTGGTGGCCAAGGTGCACCACGCCATCCTCGACGGGGTGAGCGGCGCGTCGGTGCTGGCGGCGTTCCTGGACCTGACACCGCGGACCCGCATTGTGGAGCTGCCACCCGAATGGGACCCCGCGCCCTTGCCGTCCAACACCCAGATGCTGCGCCATGCCGCCTCGTCGTTGGCCCGCCAGCCCGGATCGGCCCTCAGCACGCTGCAGGCCGGGGTGGAGGCGGTGGCCGACCTCGGCATGCACAACCGGGAGCTGGCCGGTCGAGGCGAGCAATCGCCGCCGGGCTTCTTCGCCGCCCCGCGGACGTCGTTCAACGGCGCCGTCTCGAAGCGCAAGCGCTTCGCCGGCCTCTCGGTCCCGCTCCAGGACGTGAAGCTGGTCGGCCGGACGTTCGAGGCGACGGTGAACGACGTCATCCTGGCCTGCGTCTCCGGTGGGCTGAGCCGCCTGCTGGCCGACCGCGACGAGCAGGTCGAGGGCTCGCTGGTGGCCATGGTGCCCGTCTCGACGAGGGCGAGAGGGGGAGACCGAGGAGTTGGGCAACCAGATTTCGGGGATGCTCGTCTCACTGGCCAGTGACGTCGACGACCCGGTGGCCCGGCTCGATGCCATCTCCGAGTCCTCCCGGGTGGCCAAGGAGCAGGAGAAGTTGCACGGAGGGCGCTTCCTCGGCGATTTGGCCCAGATGGCGCTCCCGGCGCTGGCCTCCCGAGTGGCGCGGGCCGTGGCCGGCGCCCGCCTCTTCGACAAGATGCGGCCGCCCTTCAACGTGACGATCTCGAGCGTCCGGGTCCCCGACGTCCCCCTCTTCCTGGCCGGGAGCAGGGTGGCCGAGACGTACCCGGTCGGCCCCATGGCAGAGGGGATCGGCCTCAACGTCACTGCGTTCTCGTATCTCGGGCGGGTCTACTTCGGCCTTTTGGCCTGCCGCCGCCTCCTCCCGGAACTCGACGAAGTGGCGGTGCACGTCGACGACGCCCTCGGCGAGCTGGTGGCGTGCGCGCTCGACGCCCGGGGGGCGACGGCCTAACGCTGCCACTGCGACATTCCGACCGCGGGACCGAGGGGGCGGTGCGGACCGTCGGGGATCCGGTCCACACCGCCCGTTCCCCGGTGCCGTGGGGAGGGATTGGGGTTCTGCGGAGGATCAGGACCCCGTGGCCGACCCGCTACTCGAGCCGGACGAGGGCGGCCCACCCGAGCCGGACGGCGGCGTGCCGGATCCGGAGCCCGATCCGCTGCCCATGTCGGGGCAGTTCTTGGTCGAGCCGGACCCGGAGTTGGAGGTGGAGCCGGACCCGGAGACCCCGAAGATGAGCTGGAGGAGCCCGACCCGGTACTGCCCGTGTTCGAACTCGATGACGGTGCGGTCGTCGACGAGGACGAGCTCGAGCTGGTGCCCGAGTTCCCCGTCGACGTGGAGGTGGTCGCCGCGTTGGCGACCAACGCGCCGCCGGCGAGGAGCCCGGAGGTCAGCGCGCCGACGGCGAGGACATTGCGGAAGCGGATCTGCATGGCGTTTCGTGCCCTTTCGTGTGTGTGAAGCGCCGACCCGTTCGAGCCGGTACTCCACACGGTGCGCTCCTGATCTGTGGGCAGGCGCACAACGACATAGGCGCGTCCGTCGGGTTCCCTTACGGGTAGATGACGAACGTCGGCTGCGGATGCGACCCCGGGTGCCGCGACGGTCGCGTGACGTGTACTCAGTTGATACCGAACGGACGCACAACCCACGGCCAGACGTCATGCAGTTCGATCTCAGGTATGTCGGCGAGCTCACGGTAGTGGCGCCGCCAGATCAACCTGTACACACGGGACCAGCGTGGGATTGACCGCAGGATCGGGATGAACGGCAGGAAGATCAATGCGAGGGTGAGCGCCATCATGATCGACCCAGACCTCGAGGTCCCCGTTGGAGGACGAATTCATCGGCGGGACCTGGTACCACATGGTGTAGAGCCACAGCCACGCCTGACCGGGGTAGTTCCCGGTCTCGTTCATCATGCCCCACTGGCTGCCCTGGAGGTGCTGGCGCCGGCCAGCGTGTCCAGGTACTGCCGTCGGCGATGAAGAGCAGCGGCTTGGTGTAGTTCGTGTTGTAGAACTGCCCCTCGCTCAGAAGCGTGCCGTCGAGGCCGCCCGTCTGCGCCATGGCGGTCAGGGAGCCGATGATGACCCCGACCGGGCCGTAGCGGCCCGAAGGAACGTGCAGCCGGCCCTGGACATCGGTCGCGTTGGCAACAGCCTTCTCGTAGGCCGTCGTCCACGCGCTCTGCTGCGTCGGCGAGGCACCTTCGTACAGCGTTGATCGCACGCTGCACGAGCGGCTGGTTGGGCAGGGTCCGCAGCGGGCCGATGACGAAGTCCTGCGCGGTGTCGATGGGCTGGTGGACGCCGAACCACTGGGCCGGCTCGAAGAAACCGATGTGCTGCGAGGAGTCGGGCGTGGCGTTGTAGGGCGGCCCGTAGGTGGCGACGCCGCTGGTGCCGTCGAGCTCGGTGACCGCCGTCTGGGCGAAGTCGACCGGGTTGGCGATGGACCAGGTCTTGAGCGTGACGGCCGGCTCGTCCGGTGAGGAGAAGACGACGGCCAGGAGCACGATGAGGACGGCGACCGCCAGAAAGGCGACGAACGCCTCCTTCAAGATGTCGTAGGGGACGTAGGCGCCCTTCCACTCCGCCACGTCGCGGTCGGGCTTGAAGCGCCGCGCGCCTGCGGCGTCACTGGCTCATGCCGAATCCTCCGTCCCGGCGCGGTCGGCCTGTCCTCGGTCAGCGCTCGGCCGTCGGCGAAGGGCGGGACGATGCCGTGCCGTCGGACCAGGAGGACATGGAGGCCGCGATGACGCGACGGCGATCGGCAGCAGGACGATGTGCCACATGAGCATCTGGCCGAAGTTCAAGACGTTCCACACCGCGCCGGCGCCTGTGGCGTTGATGCCGTCCTTGGCCTGGGTGGATATCCATTGGGAATCGAAGTTCTGCTGCGAGAGATAGCCCGTGAAGGCCGCCGCAACGGATACCACGAACGAAATGACGCCCGGTGGCCCAGGTCAAGACGACGGTTCCCCTCCAGGCCGCCATGAAGAACTTGCCCCAGAGATGGATCACCATGAAGAAGAAGAAGGCCTCGACGCTCCACAGGTGCAGGGAGTTGACGAAGTGCCCGGCGGTAGACACGTGCCACCAGCTCGGGCCCATGATGGCGAGGACGCAGCCGGTGATGATGACCCAGGCCAGGCTCACCACCGTGAGGACTCCGAACACATAGATCCATGAGGCCATGTAGGCCGGCTGGCGGTCGGGGAGCAGGCGGTCCGGCGGGAATGCCGATTCGCGCCCCGGACCCTGGCCGTCCATTGGCGGGACATCTCGGCTGCCGATGTGCCTCGCGGTGCCTCGTTCGGGCGTTCCGGTGTCGATGCTCACTCGTCCCCCCCTTCCGCCGGGGGAACGGGAGGAGGATCGCCAGCACGAAGACGACCACCATCAAAATGATGACGACGAAGTTCGCGACTGAGATCTGGATGAAGCCCCAATGGATATAGTGACCCGATCCGTTCAGGTTGATCAGGCTCCGAGCAAAACGACGAGGCCCATGCCGTCACCGTACGCTGAACCTTGGAAATTCCTTAGGGACCTTTGTCCTAATCCTCAGGGCATACTTTCCTCATTGGTGCCCAGCGGTTCAGCGTTTCGTGGCCCGCCAACAGTAGGAGCGCATAGGCACCTCGATGACGTCCAGATCGGCGACGCCGGAGAGGTGTCAAGGAAGCGCGTCATCGCCTTCGAGATGCTCCAGGCGGGCCTCCTGATCCATGGTGATCACGGCGCTGTAGGTTGCCGAGAGCGCCACCAAGTCCGTCTTGGCCATCGGCCGGGTCCATCGGAAGAGCACGGTCTCGCGCTGGAGGAATGGGCTCTTACCCCCGAGGTCGACATTGACGAGATGCCTGCGCTTCCGGCGGTGGTCTTCCTCTGACTGCTCCTCGGGGCTGAAGATGATCCCCCCGGCCCAGAGTGACCGCATCCAGTCGACGGAGCGATCAGGGCCCGTCCACACGAGCGAGAGCCGGCCTCCAGTTCGGAGCACCCGCGCCACCTCGGGAACGGCGCGCTCCTCGTCGACCCAGTGCCAGGCTGACTGGGCGATCACGAGGTCGACCGACGACGTGGCCTGCGGGCATTTCCTCGGCCCGGCCGGCGAGGACCTCCACGCGGGCGTTACTGGCGGACAGTACGGCGCGGATGCGCTCATCGGGTTCGACGGCCGTCAGATGAGCGACCCGCTCGGCCAGGAGGCGCGTAAGGATGCCGGTACCGGCTCCGATCTCGAGGACATCGGTCGCGCCCTCGGGAATGAGCCAGTCGAGCGCTTCATCCGATGGGCCTGATCGGAGCCGGTTGTACTCCTCGGCCACCTCACCGAAAGAACGGCTGAGGATGGCGGTGTTCCTCGGTCCTGGCGCACCAGCGACAATTTAGTGATGCCGGCGAGCGGTTGGGCCGCCGGCGATCTGCGGACTCTCGGGGTCCCGACCCGGGTTGGAGGCTTCCCGCCCCCTCCCATCGGGGTGCGCCCAGCGCGGTAATGTGAGGTCCCACGCGGAAGTGGCGCAGTGGTAGCGCATCACCTTGCCAAGGTGAGGGTCGTGGGTTCGAATCCCGTCTTCCGCTCTCGAAATCTCGCCTTCTAGCTGGGCTGATGCGAATCGCTCGCCGGATTGAGTTCACCTTTTCTGCCCATCACTGCCCATCACTTGCCCATCACGGGACCAGGCTGGAGCGATGGATGCGGCCAAGGGTTCAATTCGTCAGCGGGGGAGCGGTTCGTTCGAGCTGAGGGTCTACGGAGGGACTGATCCAAGCTCGGGAAAGCGTCGCTGGCTGACGCGGACCGTGCGGGGCGACCGGTCAGCTGCCCTGCGAGAGCTCAAGGCGTTGACGGCACACGCCAACATCGCGCCGGCGGTCGGGTCTACACACGACGGTCGCAGCCTCCTCGATCAAGTGGTTCGCCCGTGGTCGAGCCACCTGGTCGCCGACCACCATTCGAAATCTCACTTCGATCATTGAACGCCACCTCAAGCCGGGTCTCGGCGACATCTTGGTGGGTGACCTCACGACGGCCATCGTCGACGAGTTCTACAACGACCTGCGCTGCAGCAGGCCGGATCGATGGCAAGCCTCTAGCGGTTGGCACGGTACGACGTATCCACTCTGCGCTCCATGCCGCACTGGCCCAAGCCTCAACGGTGGTCCTGGGTCTTCGAGAACGTCGCCGATCACGCAACTCCACCTCGACATGAGCCCGTCGAGATGCGACCTCCCACACCGGGACAGGTGGCGCAACTGCTCGAGTTTGCCTTTTGCGACCCGGTCCTCCACCTCTATCTGACCCCGGCCGCCAGAACGGGAGCCCGCCGTGGGCAACTCTTGGCCCTGCGCTGGGTGGACGTGGACCTGGTCGGAGGAAGCCTTTCCATTCAAAGATCCCTTGTCGAGGGTCCAGACGGTCCACGCATGGTGCCTACCAAGGCACGTCGTTCATATCGAGTTGCTCTGGACGAAGCGAGTGTCGAGCTACTGCGTAGTCATCGCCAGGCCACCTCAACTGGCGGGGGAGTCATGGCCCCCGATAATCACTTCGTCTTCAGTTCCGACAAGGAGGGCACTCGGCCGTGGTCGCCGAACTTCGTGACCAAGCGCTTCATCAGGGTGCGACGGGCAGCGGGACTTGAGCCACTTCCGATCGACCACTATCTCCGCCACTTCATGGCCACTCAGATGCTCGATGCTGGCGTCCCCATTCCGATCGTGGCAGCACGCTTGTGCCACGCCCGAGCTTCGACCACGTCTGAACGTACTACGCCCACGCAGTACCGGGCGGAGACCGGCTGGCCGCAGAAGCTTTGTGGCGGAGGGTCAGTGAGGCCCGCAGCATGGACCGCTGGGAAGAGGGGATCCTCTTCAAGTATAGAAAAACCCCCGATTGTTCTTGTTGAGAAAGGGCTGCGACTCAGGTTCGGTCCGCGGCCACCCAAAACGATACTCCGGGCCATGCCCGAGGCCGAACACAAGTCTGAAATAGGGTCACCCGATGGGTGCTCTTGACGATGATGTGGAACCGGCTCGGCACCTGCTCCTGACCCGAGCACTCACGCTCTCGTACATTTCGGTCGGATGGGGGTTGATCGCTGGGCGCCTGTTCAATAACCTCAGGACTCCTAGCGGGGAGTCTCGGCGTCCGAGGTTGGGCCTCAACGTCCTTGCGGATGTGGCGGCGTCTATCGGTCTCATCTGGCGCTTCGGAGTGGAACGACGTGATCCAAAAAAGGGCATTGCGGCGGAGGCTCGTGCTTCAATCGTCGTAGCCGCCGGCCTGGGACTGGTGGCGATCACTCTGTCGGTCGCAGCAATCGGCGATCTTCTTTCGCATTCGGTGCCCGCGGACTCTGTCTTCGCAATGGTCTCAGCGGGGATCTCCGCCCTCGTGCTAGCCCCTCTCGGATGGGCGAAGCATCGAACGGGACGAGGGCTCGGCAGTCACGCCCTAATGGTTGATGGGACATTGAGCGTAATAGGAGCCGCTCTTGGAGTACTGGCTCTCCTGGAACTGTCGGCCGAGCAACTTTTCGGCTGGTGGTGGGCCGATCGAGTGACTGCCCTGTGCGTTGCGCTCGTGGCCGCCACTGAGGCAACTCGAGTGATACAGATGCGGCCAGATTGAGGACTGCTGCAGTCCGGCGGATGCGAGAGACAACTCGATTCGATGGGACATCTGCACTTGACGAACGTCAGTGACTCAGCGACTCCCGAGCCTCCCGGACGGCGTAATAAAGCAGCACGTATCCGGCTATTGGATCGGCCCACCACCACCCGGCCACGGCATTGAGGACGAGGCCACAAAGAACTGCCGTCGCCAAGATGCCGTCGATCATCGTGATCCGCCCCTCGGCCCTCAGCACCGGGTTGTCCAGCGCAGCGCCCGTCCTCGCCTTGCCGAAGGCGAGTGCGAACATGACTGCGGCGGTGACGCCGGTCCATACGATGCCGAGTGGGCTGTGGTGCGGATGGAACCCGATGACGAGAACGACCGTGCTCTGAATGCCCAGGTAAGCGGCTAGACCGACGAATGCGAACCCGATCAAACGCATCGCCCGGCGCTGCCGTTCTTGGCTTACGTCCGCCAGCTCCCAGAGCACAACGGTGGATGCGCCAATCTCAATGAGGCTGTCCAGGCCGAACCCCGCAAGGGCAACGGATCGGGCCTGGACAGCGGCAAACGCCAGCACGAACACGCCGATGATGTTCCAGCCGAGCGTGGCCGCTTCCAGCTTGCGGCCCCGACTCAGAAGCCGGGCATGACGAGTCTGGTTCGGCATCTCCGTCACCCAAACAGTTTCTCAGACTGCGCCGCTGATTCCAGATTGAAAGTCTCCCTGCCCTCCGGGACGGTGAACAGTGTGGCGCTAGCGTCATACTTCCTGGCCTCGCTAGGTGGGATCATTCATGCTCATTGCCGTTCGATAGCGCACGACAGCGATGACGGTCCAGATCGCCTCGACACACCCGAACGGCCACGCACCAAAAGAAAACCGGAGGCGCTCGACAGAGACACCCGAGGGCGAACGCCAGGATAAACGTGGGCCCTCTCCGCTCCATTGCTTACATCAGCATCATGAACGTCAGCACGATGACACCGAAGATTGTGAGGGTCATCCCACAACCGTATGCTCCGGTCGGCGGCCAGCCAGATGTGGCGAAGAGACTACGGAATGTTGGAGGTGAGCTGGTCGAGGATCCCGACAGCATCGTCTAGTGACTTCGACCACGAGGGCCAGGTGATCTGTCACAACCTTGATGTTGTTGGATCCTGCGAGCGAAACGATCCAGTTCAAACATAGAAATCGCCGAACCTTCTTGGCGAGGGCTGCGAATAGTCCCTAACCGCACGTGGGGGATAGTCGAGATACGTCGTTGGACGAGGCTTGACCTTGGACCTGACTCCAAGGTCTACCGTTGCTTGCGTGACGATGACGACCATTTCCGAGTTGGCCGGGACGCTCGGCCTTAGGGCCGACACTCTGCGTTACTACGAGCGGCTCGGCCTGTTGGAGCCCACCCGGCGTAACACAGCGGGCTACCGGCTCTATGACGAGACGGCCGCCGAGCGGCTCCGATTTATCAAGGGCCTCCAACGGATGGGACTGCGCCTGGCCGACATCAAAGAACTGCTTGACGTGCGAGATCGAGGCCTGTGCCCCTGCGGGCACACCGAGGTCCTTGTTGAGCGACGCATGGCCGAGGTGCAAGCCGAGATCGAGGAGCTCGAAGCGGTACGAGCGCAACTGCTCATGCTGAAGCGGCGCAACAGAGAGTGCATGGATGCCACCGCTGCAGATTGGTCGTGCGCAATCACGGGGAGAAAGGAGGGGGGAAATGACACCCTGCCCACACTGTGGCTGCACATGCGGTTGCCATCCCTGCTGCTGCTGCGGCGGTCGATAGACCGACGAACGCGCCGCCCGGGCGGCCCGCGGCGGAGTTCGGTCAGCCGCAGAGGCTCTGTGGCGACGAGTGAACGCAGCTCGTGCCTGAGCGCCGATTCCGGACTAGCAGCTGCCCCGGGCCGTCTGCCAAGGACCGCGACTTCAGGACTCGTCTGCATCGTCGCCGCCTCGACAATCTGAATGTCGGGCGGTTGAATAGCGAGTGGTCCGCCGGCGACGGGGATCTGCCACACCATGGTCAGATACGGAGTCGGTCAGTTGTTGAATCCGCCGCAAGGGCGAACCCGGATATCGAGAGTGGGACTGCCGGCGATCCCGTCCCGGGTACCAAAGCCCGGTGCGCTGGTGCCACTGCACCAGAGAACCGAAGGGCATGGTGTCGTTGGTGAGTGAGCGGAAAGACGTACATAGCGGCTGCCAGAACCTCTTGACCTGACGGCGTCTGGGCATAGACCAGCCCATCGACGTGTGAGGGGTCAGGGTAGCGGCCACCATGGTTGGCCGCCTCGATGGTGGGGTTCACGTAGTAGACGACCGGGTAGTTGGTCGGTCAGACCGCCAAGAGCCGGCGGGGTGCGCCGCGGATGGTGCGGAGTACCGAGCCACTGCCTGGCTGGTGGATTGGACGTACTGAGTGGCATTGATCTGTTGAGAGAAGGTGGGCTCTGGCGAGCAGCCTTGGGCCGCCATGTGGATGTCGGCGGACCCGTTGGCGCCATCGGCCAACAGCTGCTGGGCTTCCGCCGCGGGCAACGCCGGACCCGTGTAGTGCCAGTTCGATTTGGTGGTGTTCAGTCCCGCCGCCGCACTGGCGTCGGCTCCGTTCATGTTCATGTTGGTGCCCGGCCCAGCCATGACCATGTTCGGCGTGTTCTGGACGTCCAGGCCGGTCCTCGGCGCCCCGTTGTTCCCTCGAGTGCAGGTGGCGGTCGTCGAAGTCCCGCCGCCCGAACCCGACGTCGCCCCGGACATGCCAGCCATGCTGGCCATGGCCGTGCTGGTCGACTCCTGGGCGGCCACCGGGTAGGCGGCGCTGAGGAATAGCCCAGCGAGCAGCGCCACCAGGCTCCCCAGCACCAACACGGGATATCGAAAGAGTGGTCGAAAACGGCGAAAGCCAAGACGTCTCATCCGGCAGCACGGCCGGCACCATGGCCACCGCGAGGAGCACGATGAGTGGGCCGGTATTGGGGTCGGTTCCCGAGCCCGTAAAAATGCCGCCGAGACCCTGGCCGCTCACCCAGAAGAAGGTCGCCAACAAGCCACCGGCGGCCAAGGAACGGAGTCGGTCGGCGGAACACCAGAGGCCCGAACCCGATGACGAGGGATCCGACCGGCAAGGAGCCAGGTGGTCCATACGCCGCCGCTGCCGAAATGATTACCGAAGCTGTTGAGAAAGTGGGAGTAGGCACTAAGCAAGGCCGATGACATGCCCGTGATCGCACTCGACACCGACGTCGAGGTCCGGTCTTGTTGGGCAGGAGGAACAGGACCGCCGCCAGGGACCAGTACCCGCACCACACAAGCGATGGAGTCACCGCTCCGCCGATGCCCTGTCCGGCGGCCGAAGACGCGACGCCGACGCTCGGTCCGGTCTCCTGGGCCCTCATCGGAGGGAGCAGAACGCGGCCATGCCATGAGCCCGATCAGT
>CAWAHA010000021.1:0-41748 GCA_963781565.1 uncultured Acidimicrobiaceae bacterium
ACCCGGTCCCTGACGCCGCCATGGGCAAGGTCAACTTCGTGCAGCGGCAGACCGAGGCGCACGGCTACCTGGCCCCGATCGCCATCGGGCCCGAGCCCTTGCCCGAAATGCCACCAGAGCTGCCCGCCCTGTTCGAGGAGGCCCCCAAGCCATGACCGACACCCAGACCACGCAGGCCGCGGCAGCCCCCTCCGCCCCGGCCGAGAACGCCACCGTCACCATGCGGGTGTGGCGGGGCGACGACGTCGGCGGCGAGTTCACCGACTACGTCATGCCGGCCGTCGAGGGCGAGGTCGTGCTCGACGTGATCCACCGCATCCAGGCGTCCGACGCGCCGGACCTGGCCTGCCGCTGGAACTGCAAGGCCGGCAAGTGCGGGTCGTGCTCGGCCGAAATCAACGGCCTGCCCCGCCTCATGTGCATGACGCGCATGGACACGCTGCCGCCGGGCGAGCCCGTCACGGTGGCGCCGATGAAGACCTTCCCGATCATCCGCGACCTCGTCACCGACGTCTCGTTCAACTACGAGGTGGCCAAGACGATCCCCGCCTTCAAGCCCGGGCCGGAGCCCGAGGGCGGCTACCGCATGATGCAGGTCGACGTCGAGCGCGGCCAGGAGTTCCGCAAGTGCATTGAGTGCTTCATGTGCCAGGACATCTGCCACGTCATCCGCGACCACGAGGACAACAAGCCCAACTACGCCGGGCCCCGCTTCTTCATCCGCTTCGCCGAGCTCGAGATGCACCCGCTCGACGTCAACGACCGCCGCGAGCTGGCGCACGACCGCGGCCTGGGCATGTGCAACATCACGAAGTGCTGCACCGAGGTGTGCCCCGAGCACATCAAGATCACCGACAACGGCATCATCCCGATGAAGGAGCGCGTGGTCGACGCCCGCTACGACCCGGTGGCGTGGCTCGGGCGCAAGATCACCGGCCGCTCCAAGAAGACGGCCGAAGAGGCCTCCGCCGGCTGAGCGGGCGTCGGCGCCCGGCGGCCCCCTGCGGGGGGCGGCCGGACCGCACCCACATGCCACCGCCGACGGGAGCAGACTCTCGCCATGCCCCGCTACCTCACGCCCGAGTGGGTGGAGTCCTTCGACGCCGCCCTGGGCGCGCTCGACCTGTCGACGCCGTCGCCGCGGCCGGGGCCGGCTCGCTGGCGGCGGCCGACGGCCGCTTCAGCGTGGTGCAGGTCGTCACCGGCGTGCCCGAGGACGTGCAGGCCGGCGGCGGGGAGTGCACCTCGTCCTCACCGTGGCCGAGGGGCGGGCCCGCCTCGGGCTCGACCCTGCGGGGACGGTGGGCGGCACGGCGACCATCGTGCTCGGCTACGCCGAGGCGCTGGCCATGGCGCGGGGCGAGCTCGACCCGGCTGACGCCCTGGCGGCGGGGCGCGTGCGGGTGCGGGGCGACCTGGCGGCGCTGGTGGCCGGCCAGGACGTGCTGGCCGAGGCGTCGGCGCGGCTGGGCACCGACCTCGAGGAGCTGACGGACCCGCCGGCGCCGGCGTCCTGAGGACGGCACCATGGCCTTCCCCGCCTTGTCCCCGCAGTCCCGCCGCCCGCCTGACTTCGGCGGGCGGTACCAGGGCCTGGTGGCCGTGGTCACCGGCGCCTCGTCCGGCCTGGGCGCCCAGCTGGCGCGTGGACCTGGCCCGGGCCGGCGCGGTGGTCGTCGGCCTGGCCCGCACCACCGAGCGGCTGGAGAAGCTCGCCACCGATCTGCGCACCTTTACCCCGGCGTCGGGGACCATCACCTGCGACGTGGCGGACACCGCCGCACTGCGGCGGGCCCTGGACGAGGTGGCGGCGGCGCACGGGCCGGTCGACCTGCTGATCAACAACGCGGCGCAGGACCCCGGGGTCCGTCTGGTCGATATCACCGAGGACGATTTCCGCCACACCTTCGACGTCAACTTCTTCGCGCCGGTGGCGGCCACCCTGGCGGTGCTGCCGGCCATGCTCGAACGCGGCCGGGGCACCGTGGTCAACGTGTCCTCCGACGGCGGTCGGCTGCCCTCCCCCGGCCCGGGCGCCTACCCGTCGTCCAAGGCGGCCCTGTCGGCCTTCACCGAGTCCGCCTCCTTCCGGCTCGGCCCCAAGGGGGTCCACGTCCAGGTCGTCTACCCGGCCTTCATGGCGACCGAGCTGGGGCAGGGCGCCCTGGAGCGGGGCCTGCGCAAGCCGCCGCGGCTGACGATCCGCAGCGTCGAGACGGTGTCGCGCCGGATTCTGGCCCGGGCCGGGGGCCCGTCGCTCGAGATCAGCGTGTCCGGCCTGATCGACGCCGCCATGGTCTTCCGCTACGTCATGCCCCGGACCTACCACCGGTTGCGGCGCTACTGGTAGGAGAGGCGGCGGCGCCGTGCCGGCGACCAGGCCCGGGCGGCACGACAACGGCCAACCGGGGCCGCAGGCGACCGCCCGGTCACCCGGCCGAGCGCTCCACGCGTGACGGCAGTATCGTGGCGCCACCGGCTCGCGAAGGTCGGGCCGCTGGTAGGAGGACGACGTGCATCAGCCGATCGACGACCACTTCCTGTTGAAGTACCGGGCCCTGTTGGATGCCGAAGACGTGGCGTTCGACGAGCTCGAGCACGCATGCGAAGACGGTGACCGCATGCAGTTCGACAAGGACATGGTCGATTGGCAGAACGCCCTCGAGCACAAGCTCGTCTTCCTGGCGAACGCCGGGATCGAGGTCAAGCTGCCCGTTCTGGGCTGACGATCGGGCGCCCGCCGTCGACCCGGCGGACGCTCCTCACCAGGCCGGACCATCACCCGCCCTCGTCGCGACGCGACCAGGATGGTGGAGTGCCAAAGTCATCTGAGAAGAACGCTTCCTCGACGGCGCTGAACGGAGTGGGCGCGGCGAAACCCCCCAAGCCGCCGGCGGTGCACGCCCCCTCGAACCGGGTGAACATCGCGTTCCCGTTCTCGCAGATAAAGCTGGAGGAGCCGAGCAAGGAGCTGGCCGAGCTGGCCGCTCTGGTGTTCGATCTCATCGGCACCTTGGCCGAATGGATCCCCGAAGACCGGCTCGAAGACCTGCGGGCACCGGGGCTGGCCCTGCGGGACACGCTGCGCTGATCGCTCCGTCCCCCTGACAACCTTCCGTCGGGGGGACGCCGGCCTCAGGTCAGGCCGATGGCCTCCCCCGCCCGGGCCACGGTGGCGTCGAAGAGCAGTCCGGGTTCCAGCACGGTGTTGCGCCAGTGGCCGAACACCTCCAGGCTGATGGCGCCGATGATGGCCGTGCACGCCTGCAGCAACAGCACCACCGTCTCGCCCGGCATGCCGGGGAGGAGGCCCTCGGTGACCGGCGCCACGGCGGCCCGCAACTCGTCGTGATCGGCCGTCGCTGCTCGTCGCGGGGGAACCTGCCCGCCTCGTGCGCCGCCACCAGCGGGCGGACCAGGGCCACCGCCATCCGCGTGTAGGGCTCGATCGTGTCCTCCGGAGCGTGGTAGCCGGGGACGGGCGTGCCGAAGATGAGGCCCCACTGATGGGGATGCTCGAGGGCCCAGCGCCGCATGGCACGCGGCACCGCCAGCCAGCGTCGGCGTCGCCCGGTCGCTCGGCGGCCGCCCGCTCCGCCTCGTCGGCCGCCCGCTCCGCCTCGTCGGCCAGTGCCCCGTAGGCGGACAGGATGAGTGCGCTGAGCAACGCATCTCGCCCGTCGAAGTAGCGATAGATGGCCGAGGGAGCCATGCCGAGGTCACGGGCGATGGAGCGAAGGGAGATGGCGGCTGCGCCGTCGCGGGCCACGTGGGCGCCTGCCACGGCCAGGATCTCCGCCGTCATCTCCTCCCGGACCCGCTCCCGGGCGGTGCGGGGCGCAGACGGAGCTGGAACGGCGGGCGGGATGGTCGTCGGCGAGGACATGGGTCAAGTCTGACTGTTCCTGAGTGAGAACACAAGTACTTGACAAGAACAGTGTTCACATTTAGTATCAATGCTCATGAGGAACCCGACCAGCAAGGAGAATCCGATGACCGACCAGCATCACCTCGGCCCCGGTTGCCGCCCACTACAAGAAGCCCGACTGGTTCACCCGCGTCGTCTTCAACAACGTGGTCAAGGGCCTGACCCGGATGGGCGTGAGCGTGTGGGGCTCCCGGGTGCTCGAGCACCGGGGACGCACGACCGGCAAGTTGCACCACGTTCCGGTGAACCTCCTGACAGTCGACGGGACGCAGTATCTGGTCTCCCCCCGCGGCGAGACCCAGTGGGTCCGCAACGTGCGCCACAACGGGGGCCACATGGTGCTGATCCTGGGACGGAGGCGTCAGCTCTGCACCGCCCAACAGGTCCCGGTGGCCGAGAGCGCGCCGATCCTGCGGGCCTACCTGCGGCGCTGGAAGTTCGAGGTGGGGATGTTCTTCGACGGCGTGAACCCGGACTCCACCGACGCCGAGTGGGCCGCGGTGGCGGCCAACCACCCGGTCTTCGTGATCCGCTGACGCAAAAGATCCTCGTCTCTATCCGGGGATCGGGGGCTCTGCATGGGGCATCATGACTCCTATGGCTGGTCAACGAGCGTTGGGGAACACGGACACGTCCGGGAAACCGCCGACGGCGTCGGAGGAACAGCTCGGCCAGCGCACGCTGATTGCCTTCAATCGTGCGCTCACCCATTGGAGCAGCCGGGGTGCGTTGTTGGAGAGCGCCGGGGCCGTCATGTGTGCGAGCGGGACCTGGATCCCCGTCGTCGCCAACGGTGCCTTCCGGTCCGACGACGCGCTGCAAGGCTCTGCGTTGGTGGCTGCCGCAGACGCCTTCTTCGGCGCCTTGGGGCGCGGCTTCACGGTCAAGGTGCGCGACAGCGGGGAGGACGACGACCTGCGGGTCGCCTGCCTCGAGGCCGGCCTGGAGCTCTTCGGCGACCCGGTGCCCGAAATGATCTGCCGCACCCCGCTCCCCGACCGCCGGGGAGTGGAGGGCATCACGGCGCGGGTCGCGACGACGAGGCCGGCGTGCGCGACTTCATCAGTGTGAACGCCGAGGCCTACGCGACCTACGGGATGCCGCCCGAGGTGCTGGTCGACGTGTTCGATGAGCCAGGCGCGGTGTTGGAGGATCCCGCCGCCACCATTGTGGTCGCCCGCCGTGCAGATCAGCCGGTCGCCACGGCGATGGTCTACGAGAGCGACGGGGTGGCCAGCCTGCAGTGGGTCGGCACCGTGCCCGCCGAGCGTGGGACGGGGCTCGGCGCGCTTGTCACGGTGATGATGACGAACCTGGCTTTCGACCACGGAGCATCGTCGTGCTCGCTGCAGGCATCACCGATGGGTGCGTCCGTCTATCACCGGCTCGGGTACGAGACGATGTACCACTACGAGGAATACGTCCGCTGGCCCAAGCCGAAGGCCCGCTGACCGGACACCACTGAGCGGCCCGGTTTTTCGTCGCTCTCGAAGTCGGCCTTTCGACTCGAGCCGATCCGCTCCTGCAACACCTCTTCCCCGACCCCGGTGAGCACATTCGGGGCGTCTGGGCCTTGCAGCGCAGGCCATAGGGTCCTCGACAGAGGTCGCCAGCTCGGGTGCTGCCAACCGCCCGAGACACATGGTGGCGCCAACGAGGAGGGCCAGACATGACGGTGACACTCATCACGGGGGCCAACAAGGGACTCGGCTACGAGACCGCCCGTCGACTCATCGCCGAGGGCCAGACGGTGTACATGGGGGCTCGCGACGCCGAGCGCGGACGAGGCGGCGGCGTCCACACTCGGCGGTCGGTTCGTGCAGCTCGACGTGACCGATGACGCGTCGGTGGAGAGAGCCCTGCGCAGCATTGACGACAGCGAGGGCCGTCTGGACGTCCTCGTCAACAATGCGGGGGTGAGCTCGACCGGCGATGTCAACGGCCCGATCGCAATGGAGGTGTTCGACACCAACGCCATCGGTGTGATCCGGGTGACCCAGGCGGCACTTCCACTCCTGCAGAAGTCCGAGAATCCGGTTGTCGTGAACGTCTCGAGCGCTCTCGGCTCCTTCTGGGCCGTCACCAACCCGGAGCGGCGGCAGTTTCACTTCCCTTCCATCGTCTACGGCGCCAGCAAAGCAGCCGTCTCAATGCTCACCGTCCAGTACGCCAAGACGTACCCGGACATGAAGTTCAACGCCGTCGAGCCGGGTTTCACCGCCACCGACCTCACGCCCTTCAGCGGGGCGGGTCAGCCGGTCGAGGACGGGGCCGAGGTCATTGTGCGCATGGCGACCATCGGCAAGGACGGTCCGACCGGTACCTTCCAGGAGGGCGACGAGGAGCTCGCCTGGTAAGGGCGCGTCGCTGTGGTTCGACGTTGCGGCCGCTCAGGTCGCCGAGTCGCGCCGCGTTGATCGGTCCTACCGCCCGACGTCGCGCAGCGTCGACATCGCGACGAGGTCAGCGACGGTGGCGGACGCCAATGCCGCGCGCGACAATGGCACGACGATTGCGCCCATTCGCCACTGCCGCATAGCCGATGATCGCCAAATTCAGGCCGGCACGAGCGCCGAGCCAGGGCCATCGGGGCCGACCTCGAAGAAGGCCCGGGACGAGGGCGAGGTCAGCCAATCCCACCATCAGCGCGGCCTGAGGACTGGTCAAACCCACGACAGGTCCGACGCGGGCCGGCGCCGCCGTGAGTGCGCCGCCGATGACGGTCGTGATCACTCCGACCCGGACCGCCGCCCGCTCCGCCTCGTCAGGTGTCATCCCTACGACGTCACAGCCCGGTGCGGACCGTGCGCTCCAGAATGCCCAGCGTGGCACGGAGGGCGGAATCCGGAACGATCGGGAATCGCTCTTTGATGTCGCCGTCCACCTTTGACCAGTCGTAGTACGACGTCACGTTCGTCACCCCGTCCTCGCCGGGCTCCAGGCGGTACCCGTAGAAGTGCGGGATGGGAATTTCGGGCCCGAGGTCCCAGGCGATCTCCTTGTCGCGCTCGAAGACGATGATGTTCACGTTGACGTCGTACTTGCCCAGAGGCATGTCGTTGAGCGACTCGCGGTCCATGTGGATGACGAATCGGTCCCCCACCTTCTCCGCCGGCTCACCCGTGAAGTCCTGCAGCATTCCGGAGGCGTCGATCGCCACCTGGCCGGCGGGGCTCCGCACGATGTCGAAGATGGCGGAGGGCGGTGCTGGGATCGGCCGGGTTACTTCGATGCGGTCGGGAAGGATGACGGTATCGGGCATCGAGGACTCCTCATGGAAGGCGAGTCGGCATGCCGCCGACTCTGGGGCGTTTGCGTCGCCGAGTCTCGCACTCCGGCATGACCAGTCCCCTGCCCCCCAGGAGCCGAAGCCGGGTGCCATCGCGGCGGCAGGCCTCAGTCTGCGAGCAGGCCCCGCACGTACGCGGCTTGTCCGGCATGCTGCAGGCTGTCGTCGGCGATGCTGACGAGCCGGACGCCCAGGGTGACCGGGGGATCCCAGCGCTCGTCCACCACGCGGTCGAGGTCGTCGGGAGTGAGTCCTTCGAGCATGGCCGTGGTGCGGCCCTGCACCTCTTCCAGATAGTCGAGGAGCACCGCTGCGTTCTCCGGCCGGACGGTGGCGACCTCCTCGGCGCGTGTGGCCGTAGCCCGTGTTGGAGGGATCGGGCTCGAGCCCGATGCGGCGCGCCCAGTCGCCGCCGACCCAGACCTGTTCGGTGCCGAGCAACTCTGCGACGTGGTGGTCCTGCACCCGGGCCATGTGCCACACGAGCCATCCCACCGGGTTGGCTCCCGACTCCGGAGCCTGGCAGAGCTCCTCCTCGGTCGAGGCCCTCCACCGCTCGGGCCGCCAAGGGCGGGATCCGGCCGTACAACTCGAGCAGGAGCGACGCAGTATCCATGGCCCGCACCTTATGGACGAGAGGAAAGCGTCGAACACGCTGGAGCCCGATGGACGGCGTCAGGTCCCCCCGGCGACCTCCATCCCGGTCTCGGATTGGGGCGGCTGAATGTCGAACCTGGCGATGGCCGTGTACGCGACGCCGATGACGACGAGGAGCGTGATGACAGCGGCCGTCTTCAGATCGCCGAAGCCGAGCACCGCTGACGTTCTTGGGCTTGCTGAAGTAGTCGGCGAACGACGCTCCGATGGGCCGCGTGACGACGTAGGCGAACCAGAAGGCGAAGATCTCGTTCATCCTGAACCGCGCCCACCCGACCCACGGGATGAGGATGACGACGCAGAAGAAGATGGCCGAGGCCAGATACCCGAGTCCCAGCGTCTGGGCCGTGAAGTCCCCGACCGCGGTGCCGAGGGCGAACGTGGCGAAGATGGTGGCCCAGTAGAACTTCTCCCGACGGCTGGTCGTGATGGAGTGGATCGACAAGCGTGTGCTCGCTGCGGTCCCACAAGAAGAAGACCGCGGCCAGGGCAACGGCCCAGAAGAGCGACGTGCCGGCATAGGGGATGCCGAAGGTCAGGTGCATCGTGTCGGACACGCCCGTCCCCGCAATCGCAATGGCCAACGCCAACAGCCAGTAGGCGGGCGCGAAGTAGCGCCGGGTGCTGAACTGCGCGATCAGCGCAACAACGAAGACGACGATCTCGATCAGCGCGCCGACCGCCTTGTTCCCCGTCGAGAGATAGTCGGAGATGGCTTCGCCCGACGCCGTCGTCAGGATCTTGACCACCCAGAACATGACGGTGATCTCGGGCACCTTCGCCGCCAGGGGCTGCTGCGTGAAGAGGCGGAACAGCGAGCGCACGCTCGGGTCTCCTTGTCTACGCGTCGTCGGGAGACACTGCGGGCGGCGCGAGACCACACCACCGCCGGCTCATGGTAGCGAGCGGTCCCGCCCGTCCCTGGCGCACGCGTGAGAGTCTGTTTTCCCTGCTCACGCCTGAAACGTGGGAGGAACACTCCGACTTGTGGATGACGCGGCCGGCGCCGAAATCATCCTCGAGTCGAGGACACCGCGATCGGTGCTCCGCCGGCGGCGGCCGAGCGGTAGGCGGCGTCGACCAGGCGGTGGGCCTCCAGGGCGACCTCGAGCCCGGGCGCGGGTGGACGGCCGCCGGTCACCGCGTCGATGAAGGCCCGGTCGGCCTCGACGTAGGCGCGCACGGCCAGGCCGACCTCGTCGTCCGCCAGCGGGAGCGTCGTCCACCCACGGCGGCGACGGGCAGGGTCGGACTTCGGTGTCGTCGCTGGTCTGTATGTGGAGGGGCCCGCGGAACTCGTCGTCGAGCCACACCATGCCCTCGCGGCAGAAGACCTCCAAGCGGCGCGTCGAGCCGCGGCTCAAGATGTCGTGCCAGACGCTCGTGAGCTGCGCCTCGAACCCCGAGGCGAAGGAGAGCGTCACGGCGGCCAGGTCCTCGATGCCTTCGTGGCCGGCATGGTTCGCCGTCCGGGCGACGACCGAGTCCACGTCGCCGAAGCAGAACCGCAGGATGTCGAGGTCGTGGATGGAGTGCTCAATCAGGCAGCCGCCGCCGGCCTGGGCGGCGTCGGCCCGCCACTGCGACGCGTAGGTGCCCTGAATCGGGAAGTACTGGTCGTCCCGGAACACCGCCGCCATCGGCGCGCCGAGCGTTCCGCCCTGCACGAGGTCCCGCAGCTCCCGGAAGACCGGCGCGCTGCGCAACACCAGCCCGCTCTGGCTGGCGACGCCGGAGGATGCCGACCGCCTCGACGAGCGCCGTGGCGCGAGCCAGGTCCACGTCGAGCGGCTTCTCGCAGAACACGGCTCGGCCCGCGGCCAGGGCCTCGTCCACCGCGCCCCGGTGCGCCGACGTCGGCGTGCAGACCCAGATGGCGTCGCAGCGACCGGCTACTTCGGCCGCGTCGGCACGACGACGTCGCCACCCAGGACATCGGCGAAGCCGCGGGCACGCTGCTCACGTTGGTCGTGGACGGCCACGATCTCGGCGTCGACGACGCCGCCGTCAATCAGGGCCTTGACGCTCAGGCCATGGGCCCAGGCAATGAGACCCGACCCGACGAAACCGATGCGCAGCATGCCTGGACATTAGGCGGCGGTCCGCGCACGGTCCGTTTCTCGGCAGCGAGCGGCGCACTCGCCGTGAAGTCCGATTACCCCGTCATCGGCTCGGCGACGACACGACCGGCCAGCGCGTCCATGAAGCGCGACGCCACCATGACGAGCAGCGCGATCTCCTGGCGCTCCCGGCGCCTGATGGGCGACGGTGCGTCCCCCGCAGAGGGTGGAGCCCGTCTCGGGGACGGTCTCGACGAACACGCCGGACCCCGTCGTGTCGTTGGCCGGATCGGCGCCGCTGCGCGATCCCTCGGCGAAGGCGGCGACCCACTGCACCGAGGGCACGTCGCCGTACACCTCGGCGAAGCTCGCCAGCTCGTCGTCGGCCAGGGCCAGCCAGTTCAGGTCGAACAGCGCAATGAGATGACCGGTCAAGGCGTTCATGGCGGCCGTCGGCGTTGCGGCCTGGAGGATCCCCGCCGCCGCGGCGAGGACGGTGTCCTCGCGGTCCTTCGCCTCGGCCATCAGCTCGGTGACCTCTTCGACGCCCGCTCCGGGGACGTTGCGGATGCCCCGGCAGGCGGCGTCGACTGCGCCAGGATCGTCGGGCAGCTCGACGACGAGCTCGTCGATCGCCACTCCGGCCTCGCGCTCGAGCACCTCGAGACCGATGACGTTGCCGTGCACGGCGCCGATCTCCGCCGCCACGGCGCCCAACACGCCCGGCGCGTCGGGCAACCAGATCCGCATTCTGGTCAGCACGATGTCACCACCCGCCTTCCGGGTCAGTCCCGATCCGCCACGCTCAGTGGACTCTCGCCATGCGGACAGCCACCCGCATGGTGTTCTCGGCGTTGCCGGCGTAGATGCCCTTCACCGGTGGCACGTCGCCGTAGTCACGGCCGCGTCCGACCGCCACGTGGCGCTCCCCGACCGGGCAGTCGTTGGTCGGGTCGTAGGCCCACCAGCGACCCGTCCACACCTCCACCCAGGCGTGGCTCTCCCCGGTGATCTCCTCGCCGATGGCGGCGTCCGGGTCGGGGTGGAAGTAGCCCGAGACGTAGCGGGAAGGCAGCCCGGCCGACTTGGTGAGTGCCAGCGCCAGGTGGGCGAAGTCCTGGCACACACCGGCCCCGTCCGCGTAGGCCTCGCCGGCGGAGGTGTGCACCGAGGTGACGCCGCGCACGTAGCGCAACGCGTCATGCGTGGTCGCCATGATGCGGCGCGCCGTCTGGAGCGGTCGCTCCGCGCGCAGGCCGAGGGCCATGTCGGACAACTCCGGCCCGGGCGCCGTGTAGAGGTTGTGCGCCAGGTAGTCGGCCATGGTCATGGACGCGTCGGAAACGTCCTCCCACGTACAGTCCTCGGGATCGCTGGAATTCTGCGTGTCGATGAGCGAGTTCCCGGTGATCGTGAGCACCTCATGGCCGCGGTCGACGTTGAAGGCCACCACCTGCGTCCCCCAGTAGTCGACGTACGAGTACTGGGGGGCCGGGGGCAGGGTGACGACCCTCGTCTCGAGCGCGGTCTGGCGCACCTCGGTGCGCGGTGTCAGCCGCAGCTCGTTGTACGAGGCCCGCGCCGGGGCGTCGTAGTCGAAGCGTGTCTCGTGGGCGACGCGCAGACGCCAGCCGTCCGTGCGACTCACCCGCCTCCACCCCCCTGCCGCCACTGCATCGGGAGGTCCTGCGCGAAGTAGCGCCTCGTCACGGCGTCACTCACCGACGAAATCGACGCCTGCAGGCGCTCGAGCCGGGTCTCCAGGCCGCGGGACAAGGTCGCCGGAGCCGAGTACTCGAGCTCGGCTCGGGCCAGGCCGACCAAGCCGCGCGCATCGTCCCAGGCGCCTTCGCGCCCGGCGTTGATCTGGTCGAGGCATTCCTCCGCCAGCGTGAGCGAGGCGAAGGCGGAGCGCGGGAAGAGCCGGTCGCGCAGGAGGAAGTCGAGGACGCGGCCCGGCTCCACGACCCCCTGCGACAGGCGCAGGTAGGGCTCGTAGCCGCCGCAGGAGCGCAGCAGCATGACGAGCCCGCTGTCGAACACCTCGTCGAACGCCACGGTGGCCAGCTGGCGGGCCACCACGTCCGTGCGCTCCAGGCAGCGGCCGAGGGTGAAGAAGAGCCACGTCTGATCGCGACTCATCATGGTGTCGGCCAGGCCCATCATGCCGGCACACTGCGTCTTGACGAAGGAGAGGTAGAAGGCGGGACCGGCGCGCCGGCCGGTCTCCCAGCGCAACGGCAGCTCGGCCCAGGTGGCGTTGATGTGCTCCCAGAACTCGACCGGGACCACATGGCGCACGGCGCGGGTGTTCTCCCGCGGCTGCGGCCAGCGCGCCGGCGATGGATGACCTGCTCGTCGGGTCGGTGGCCAACCGCTCGGTCGCCTGCCACAGGGTCTCGGTCCCGGAGTCCGGCAGGCCCATGACCGCCAGGAGCCGGCGGGCGGCGTGCGAACCCTCGACGTCGCTCTGCTCGAGCGCCTGGTACACGGAGACGTCGAGGATGCGCGCCGTGCCCTCGGCCCGCTCGACGTAGCGGCCGACCCAGAAGATGGACTCCGCCACCCGGCTGAGGAGCGCCCGCGTCATGGGCATGACGCTCCCGACCGCTGCGATTGCGACTGCGACTGCGATTGCTGCTGCTGCTGCTGCTGTTGCTGTACGCCCAGCTCGCCGTCGGACGCCGGCCCGACGTCCATGGGCGGCCCGGCCTGGAACGGCGCGACCTGGCGCGGCGGGCAGCACGGGCATGGAGAGCCCGCCGCCGACCACCCAGGTGTCCTTGGAGCCGCCGCCCTGGCTGGAGTTCACGACCAGGCCGCCCTCGCCGAGGGCGACCCGGGTCAGACCGCCGGGCAGCACCCAGACGTCCTCGCCGTCGTTGACGGCGAACGGTCGCAGGTCGACGTGGCGGCGCACCATGGTGTTGTCCACCCAGGTGGGCGACGTGGAGAGCGGCGACCACGCGCTGGGCGATCCAGTGCCGGGGGTCCGCCTCCACCTCGAGCGCCAGCTCGTCGAGCTCGGCGCCGGTCGCCGACGGGCCGATGACCAGGCCCTTGCCGCCCGAGCCGTCGACCCGCTTGAAGACGAGGTCGCCGCGCGCGCCAGCGCGTCCTTGCGGACGGCGTTGTCGACCAGGTGCATGGTCTCGACGTTGTGCAGGATCGGGTCCTCGCCGAGGTAGTAACGGATCATGGCCGGCACGTAGGTGTAGACGAGCTTGTCGTCGGCCACGCCGTTGCCGACGCCCGTTGGCGATCGTCACCCGACCCGCCCGCGCCGCGTTGACGACGCCCGGGCAGCCCACCAGCGACTCGGGGCGGAACTGCAGCGGGTCGAGGTAGTCGTCGTCGATGCGGCGGTAGATCACGTGCACCGGGACCTCGCCCTCGGTGGTGCGCAGGAAGACGTCGGTGCCGTGGCAGACGAGGTCGCGTCCCTCCACCAGGTGCACGCCCATGAGGCGGGCCAGCAGCGCGTGCTCGTAGAAGGCCGAGTTGTGCACACCCGGCGTCAGCACGACCACCGTCGGGTCCTGCACCGACGCCGGCGCGGCGCGGCGGAGCGCGTTGATGAGGCGGGCCGGGTAGTCGGTGACCATCTGAATGGGCTGGCCCCAGAACAGCTCGGGCAGCACCCGCGCCATGGCGGCGCGGTTGGCCAGCACGTAGCTCACCCCCGACGGGCTGCGCAGGTTGTCCTCCAGCACGCGGAACTCGCCGTCCTCGTCGCGGATCACGTCGATGCCCGCCACGTGGATGCGGACCCCGTTGGGGGGCGAGTAGCCGTAGGCGGCGCGCACGAAGCCCGGCGAGCTGGTGATCACGTCGTGCGGGATGAGCCCGTCGCTCACGATGCGGGCCGCGCCGTAGACGTCGGCCAGGAAGAGCTCGAGCGCCCGGACCCGCTGGGCCACCCCTGCCGCGACCTTGGACCACTCGGCGCCGGTGAAGATCCGGGGCACCACGTCGAGGGGGAACGGTCGCTCCTCGCCGTCGAGGTCGAACGTCACGCCCTGGTCCATGAAGGCCCGGGCCAGCCGGGAGCCACGGGCCGAGACGTCCTCGGGGCCCATCTGGGCCAGGGAGGAGGCGACCGCCGCATAGGGCACCCGGGCCGTGCCGTCGCGGCTCACCATCTCGTCGAAGGCGGCCTCGGTCAGCCCACGGGCCGACGAGCCGTAGCCGTCGAAGAGGTCTCCCACGGTCCTCAGGGTGCCAGGCATGTGTTTCGCTGCGGGTTTCACGGTCGCGAACAGCCGGTGACGGCAGGTCGGCGAACCGGGCAGGCAGGGTGGGATCAAGCCTGCATCGTACCGGGGGTGTTACCCGAGGAGGCCCAGCTCCTTGACGTCGTTGCGCTCCGCCAGCAGCTCGTCGGTGGTCACCCCGATGCGCTCGGTGGCGAAGTCGTCGCGGGCGAAGCCTTCGACCACGGACCACCCGCCCTTGCCGTCGGCCTGGACCGGGAATCCGAACTGCAGTCCCTCGGGCGCCCCGTACTGGCCCTCGCTGGCCACGGCGACGGAGAAGCAGTCCCCCTTGGCCGTCTTGCTGCGCAGGCTGACCACGGTGTCGATCGCCGCCGCCGCCGCCGAGGCGGCCGAGGACGAGCCCCGGGCGTCAATGATGGCGGCGCCCCGCTTCTGCACCGTCGTGATGAAGTCGCCCCGCAGCCACTCGGCGTCGGTGATCACGTCGGCCGCCGGCTTCCCGCCGATGCGGGCGTTGGCGAAGTCGGGGAACTGCGTGGCGGAGTGGTTGCCCCAGATGGCGACGTTGGTGACGTCGGCCACGGGGGCGCTGGCCTTGGCGGCCAGCTGCGCCTTGGCCCGGTTCTCGTCGAGCCGGGTCATGGCGAACCAGCGGTCGGCCGGCACCTCGGGGGCGTTGGAGCGGGCGATGAGGCAGTTCGTGTTGCACGGGTTGCCGACGACCAGGATGCGCACGTCGGAGTCGGCGTTCTCGGCGATGGCCCGACCCTGCGGCTTGAAGATCCCGCCGTTGACGCTGAGAAGGTCGCCGCGCTCCATGCCCGCCTTGCGCGGGATGGAGCCGACCAGCAGGGCCCACGACGTGCCGTCGAAGGCCGTCTTGAGGTCGGAGGTGGCGACGATGTCGTGCACCAGCGGGAAGGCGCAGTCGTCGATCTCCATGACCACGCCCTCGAGCACGCGCATGGCGGGCTCGATCTCGAGCAGGCGCAGCACGATCGGCTGGTCCTCACCGAGCAGCTGGCCCGAGGCGATGCGGAACAGGATGGAGTAGCCGATCTGGCCGCCGGCACCGGTGACGGTCACGTGGACGGGGGGCTTGGCCATGGGGGAGGTGGTCCTTTCGTCTTACTGAGGCGGTCGACGATGGCCGAGGCGAACTCGGAGCACTTGACCTCGGTGGCGCCGTCCATCAGGCGGGCGAAGTCGTAGGTCACGATCTTGTCGGCGATGGTGGCCTCGAGTGCCTGGACGATGTCCGCCGCCGCGTTGTTCCAGCCGATGTGCTCGAACATCAGCACGCCCGAGAGGAGCACCGAGCCCGGGTTCACCTTGTCCTGCCCGGCGTACTTCGGCGCCGTGCCGTGCGTGGCCTCGAAGATGCCGTGGCCGCTCACGTAGTTGATGTTGGCCCCGGGCGCGATCCCGATCCCACCGACCTGGGCGGCCAGGGCGTCGGAGATGTAGTCGCCGTTGAGGTTCGTGGTGGCGATGACGTCGAAGTCCGACGGACGGGTCAACACCTGCTGCAGCGTGATGTCGGCGATGGTGTCCTTGACGAGGAGCTTGTCCCCCGGCTTGCCGTCGCAGTCGTCCCAGCCGACGGCGACGTCGGCGAACTCCTCGCGCACGAGGTCGTAGCCCCACTCGCGGAAGGCGCCCTCGGTGAACTTCTGGATGTTGCCCTTGTGCACCATGCGTCACGGACTCGCGCTTGTGGTCGAGCGCGTACTGAATGGCGGCGCGGATGAGGCGCTTGGACCCCATGGGCGAGATCGGCTTGATGCCGATGCCCGAGAGCTCCCGGATGGGCCAGCCCATCTCGTCGCGCAGGTAGGTCGGCCAGCTTCTCGGCCTCCGGGCGTGCCGGACTGCACCTCGTAGCCGGCGTAGACGTCTTCGGTGTTCTCGCGGAAGATGACCATGTCGACCAGCTCGGGGTGCACCACCGGCGAGGGCACGCCGGTGAACCAGCGCACGGGGCGCAGGCAGACGTAGAGGTCGAGGATCTGGCGCAGGGCCACGTTGAGCGACCGGATGCCGCCACCGACCGGCGTGGTCAGCGGGCCCTTGATCCCGATGAGGTGCGAACGGAACGTGTCGACCGTCTCGTCGGGCAGCCAGTTCCCCGTCTCGTCGAACGCCTTCTGGCCGGCCAGGACTTCCTTCCAGGCGACCTTGTGGCCGTGCTTGGCGGCGGCGGCATCGAGGACGAGCTTGGCGGCGGGCCAGATGTCGACCCCCGTGCCGTCGCCCTCGATGAAGGGGATGATGGGTTCGTCGGGGACTGGAGCGTGCCGTCGTCGCCCATGCGGATGAGATCTGCCATGGACCGGATGCTACGGGGCGGGGCGGCGACGTCCCAATTGACGCGTCTGGTCGAGCGGTCCTCAGGTCAGGAGCCGAGCGCGGCCGCCCGCTGCCCCGGCGGCCAACAGCCCGGCCAGGCGGGCGTACTGCTCGGCCTCCGGACCCAGGATGTCACCCACCCAGTAGAGCGTGCGCGCGGCGTCGACCTCGGTGCCCCAGCGGAGCATCTCCTCGATGTCGAGCCAGTCCTTGGGTCGGTCGAAGATGGCCTTGCAGACGATGAGGTGCTCCGGGGCGAGGATCGGGATGTCGACGGGGCCGAAGCGGACCACGCGGGCGCGCTCGGCCATTTCGAGGTGCAGGTCCATGGTGGCGAAGAACACGTCGAGGTACGAGCCGTCCCAGTCCAGCCTCGCCTGCCCGTCGCGCGGCGATGGCCGCCCGATCCTCGGGTGTGACCGTCACGCCGAGCCGCGCCAGCATCTCCAGGAGCGGCTCGGCCGCCTCCGGCGGCAGGGTCAGATTGACGTCGATGTCGGTCGTCGCCCTCGGGTTGCGGTACCAGGCGAGGGCGATGGCTCCGCCGAACTGGTGTGGCACCCCGGCGGAATCGAGCATCTCGTGCAGCGCGACGATCTTGGGGGTCAGGTTGCCGAATTGTCCGGTCCGGGTCAACGTCGGACCTCGGTCGTCAGCCCGACGTCCCCGTGTCGACGCGCCGCACGCAAGCGGGCCAGCGGCGGGAACCGCAGCGGCTCGGGGCGCGCGGCGGCCGAGAAGGCCGGACCTGGGCGACGAGGCCCAGGAGGTCGATGAGGGCGTCGCCGGGTCCCGGGTCGAGTCGGCCGCGGCGGCCGCGACCCGAGCGCGGCAGCCATCCGGCGCGAGGCCTCGACGAACTGCCGCATCTCCGGCGAGCTGCGTGGCGAGGCGATCGGGCTCGGGCTGCGCGTCGGCGTCGGCCGCAGCGCGCCTGGGCGGCGGCGGCGCGCACGGCATTCGGGGTCGAAGGGCCGGGTGGCCCGTCGCCGGGCGCGGTCCAGCACCTCGTCGTCAGCTCCTCGAAGTTGGCCAGGGAGCGGGCCCGCGGACCCTTCGGGGTGTGCACCGACTCCCGGATCTCGAACCGCCCCTTGGGGCGGGCCACCACGTACGCCATACCCACTAGTGTACCCACTAGCTGGCCGCAGCTGGACCCGCCGCCGTTCCGTAGTACGGCCGCTGCGGACGCCCCGACTAGCGAGTCCGCGCTCGGGCCCCAGACCGAGCGCGGCGTAGATCTCACGCGTCGCGCTCGAGGTGTTGAACGTGTAGAAGTGCAGCCCCGGCACGCCGGAATCGAGGAGGTTGGAACAGAGCTCGGTGGCCAGCTCCACGCCTTCCTTGCGGACCGCGTCGGCCCCACCCCGCTCGTCGGCGGCGCGCAGGCGGTCCTGCATCCAGTCGGGCGCGGCCGCGCCCATGGCGCCCAGTCGGCCCATGGTCGAGAGCGAGGTCACGGGCAGGATGCCGGGCAGGACGGGCGTGTCGACGCCTCGCTCCCTCAGGTCCGCCACCAGGCCCTCGTACTCGGTCGCCTCGAAGAAGAACTGCGTGACCCCGAAGTCGGCCAGCGCGAGCTTGGCGGCCAGGAAGTCACGGTCGCTCGGCAGGTCGGGCGAGCGCGGATGTCCCGCCGGGTGGGCCGCCACCCCGATGGAGAAGCCACCGATGGCCCGGGCCAGCTCGACGAGCTCCGCCGCGTAGGCCAGCTCGCCGGGCCCGGCGTCGGGGTCCTCGGGCGGGTCGCCGCCGAGCGCCATGAGGTTCTCGACCCCCGCCTTGCGCAGCGACACGAGGATGTCGGCCAGCTCCAGGCGGGTGTGGGCCACGCAGATGATGTGGGCCATCGGGTTGAGGTTGGTCGTGTGGAGCATGCCGGACACCAGGTCGACGGTGCGCTGGCGTGACTCGGCGCCGCCGCGGTAGGTCACCGAGACGAACGACGGCTCCAGGGGCTGCAGCTCGCCGATGGTGCGGGCGAGGGTGGCGAGCTCCTTGTCGTTCTTGGGCGGGAAGAACTCGAAGGAATAGGTCGGGCCGGCCGCCAGCAGCTCTGCAATGCGCGTCACGACGGTCGCCCGCCCGTAGTCGTCCTGCAGCCGCACGATGTCGTCCTCGCCGAAGTACGTCCCCCGTTGCACCTCAATGAAGACGACGTCGGTCGTCCCTTCGTTGGCGATGCGGTGCGCGCTCTCGAGGGGAATGTCGATGGCCTCGCCGGCCTGCACCTCGGTCCGGATGCCGTCGAGGGTCACGGTCGCGGTGCCCGACACGATGAACCAGTGCTCAGCCCGCTGGGAATGACGCTGGTAGCTGAGGCGCTTGCCGGGGTGCACCACGATGCGCTTGACCTTGTGATCGGGTTCGTCATCACTGAGAACCGTGTAATTGCCCCACGGGCGTTCGGAGTATTCCCGCTCACTCACCGGTTTCCGGCCTTCCTGACTGTGGTTGCGGCAGCGGCCCTGCCTGCGCCTGCAGGTTGCACGTTGCAGTTGCCCCGGACGCTCATGTGGCCGCGATCTCCGCCGCCCGCACCGCGTTGCGCAACAGCATGGCACGGGTCATGGGGCCCACCCCGCCGAGACGGGGCGTGATCCACCCGGCGACCTCGGCCACGTCGGGGTGCGCGTCGGGAATGAGCTTCTTGCCCTCGAAGCTGGTGCCGGCGGACACGACGGCGGCGCCCGGCTTCACCATGTCCGGCGTGAGCAGGTGGGGCCGACCGGCGGCCGCCACCACAATGTCGGCCGTGCGCACCAGGGCCTTCATGTCGTCGGGGGCGACGCCGGTGTGGACCACCGTCACGGCCGCGTTGCAGCCGGGGCGCTTGAGGGTCAGCAGGTTGGCCAGGGGCCGTCCGATCGTCACGCCGCGCCCGATGATGGCCACGTGGCGTCCCTCGACCGGGACGTCGTAGGCGTGCAGGAGCTCGACGATCCCCGCCGGGGTGCAGGGCAGCGGGCCGGGCGTGCCGAGCACGAGCCTGCCGAGGTTCACCGGATGCAGCCCGTCGACGTCCTTGGCCGGGTCGACGGCCAGGAGGGCCTGCTCCTCGTCGAGCCCCGGCGGGAGCGGCAGCTGCACCAGGAAGGCGCTGACCGCCGGGTCGGCGTTGAAGCGGGCGATGACGTCGAGCACCTCGGCCTGGGTGGCGCTGGCCGGCAGGTGCTCGCCCACCGAGTACATGCCGATGCCGGCACAGTCCTCGTGCTTCAGCGACACGTAGCGCTCGCTGGGCACGTCGTCGCCCACCAGCACGGTCCCGAGGCCGGTGCCGAAGCCCTCGCTGCGCAGCCGTTGCACCCGGTCGGCCACCTCGGCCCGGATCCGGGCGGCCACCGATTCGCCGTCGAGCAGGATGGCGCTCATCAGTGCCGGAAGTGCCGTTCGCCGGTCATGACCATGGCCAGGCCCGCCTCGTCGGCGGCGGCGATCACTTCTGCGTCCTTCACGGAACCGCCCGGCTGGACGACGGCGGTGACACCGGCATCGGCCAACACGAGGAGGCCGTCGGGGAAGGGGAAGAAGGCGTCGCTGGCGCCGGCGCCCCCCTTGGCGCGCTCACCGGCCTTCTGGACGGCGATCTCGGCGGCGACGACACGGGACTGCTGACCCGCACCGACGCCCACGGCCTGGCCGGCCGTGACGATGGCGATGGCGTTGGAGGTGGTGCGGCCGCACACCCGCCAGGCCAGGACGAGGTCACGCCACTCGTCCTCGGACGGCGCGCGCTTGGTGACCGCCCGCCACTGCGAGCGTGGCGAGACGAAGGCATCGATGTCCTGCACGAGCACGCTCGCCCCGAGGCTGCGCAGCTGGCGGACGGCCTGCTCGGGCGCGGGGCCCGACAACAGGCGGGTGGCCTTGCGCCGGCTCTTGAGCTTGTCCAGCGCCTCGGGCGCGTAGGAGGCGGCGATGATCACGTCGGCCTGCGGCCCGGCGGCGATGGCATCGGCGACGTCGGCGGTCACGTCGCCGCCGATGGCCACCACGCCTCCGAACGCGCTCTGCACGTCGCACTCGAGCGCGCGCTCGTAGGCGGTGACGAGGTTGCCCGCGACGGCGGCGCCACACGGGTTGGCGTGCTTGATGATGGCGACGGCCGCCTGCCCGTCACCGGCGTCGGCCGCCAGCTCGTGGACGAGGCGCCAGGCGGCGTCGCCGTCGAAGAGGTTGAGGTACGACAGCGGGTTCCCGCCGTGCTGCTCCATGGCGTCCCACCAACTCGCGGTGCCGGCGATGCGATAGCGCGAGCCGCGCTGGTGCGGGTTCTCGCCGTAACGCAACACCTCGGTGCGCTCCAGGGTGAGGTGCAGGGTCGGCGGGAGGACGGCGGACAACGCGGACTCGTCGAGGTCGGCCGTCGTTGCGCCGCCGAGATCGCCGATCGGGGTCGGGCCGCCGGCATCGAGCCAGGCGACGATGGCGGCGTCATAGGCCGCCGTGTGCGCGAAGGCGGCGCGGGCGAGCCGGCGGCGCGTGGCGGGCGAGAGCTCGCCCGACGTCCGCAGCTCTTCGAGGACGACGGGGTAGTCCGCCGGCGCGGTCACGATGCCGACGTGTTCGTGGTTCTTGGCCGCGGCGCGCACCATGGCGGGACCGCCGATGTCGATCAGCTCAATGGAGGGATCCGAGGAGAAGGGGTAGAGGTTCGACACGACGAGGTCGATGGCTTCGATGCCATTGGTCGACAGGTCGTCGCGGTGCTCGGGCTTCGAGCGGTCGGCGAGGATGCCGCCGTGGATTTTCGGGTGCAGCGTCTTGACGCGGCCGCCGAGCATTTCGGGCGAGCCGGTCACGTCCGCCACCTCGAGGTGGGCGATACCGGCCTCGGTCAACGTGGCCGAGGTGTTCCCGCTGGCGACCATCTCCCAGCCGAGGTCCGAGAGACCTTGGGCGAACTCGACCAGACCCTCCTTGTCGTACACGGACAGCAGGGCTCTCACGACGTCATCTCCGGGTCTGCTCCTTGTCTTGCATCTCTGTGTTCAGATCCTGCCCCGACCTTGGCCCGCACCGCCTGCCGGGCCGGACCGACGATGGGGCGACCAGCCTCCAACTCGCCCAGGGCCCATGCCACGGTGGCGGGGTACAGCGTGCGCTCGACCACCTTGATCCGCTCGTGCAGGGTCGCCTCGGTGTCCCCCGTCACGACCGGGACGACCTCCTGGGCCAGGATCGGCCCGGCGTCCAATTCGACCGTGGCGAGGTGCACGGTACAGCCGGTCTCGGCGACGCCGGCGGCCAGCGCGTCGCGCACGCCGTGCCAGCCCGGGAAGGCGGGCAACAGGCTGGGGTGCGTGTTGAGGATGCGGCCCGGGAAGGCCCGGTGGACGGCCTCGGTCATGACGGTCCCGAAGCCGGCCATGGCCACCAGGTCGACCTGATGGGCCACCAGCGCGGCCGCCACCGTGGCCGTGAACCCGGCCCGGTCGAAGTCGGGCCCGAAGCCGCCGAAGGGTGCACGGTCGACCAACTCGGCTGCCGCCCCGTGCTGCTGGGCCAGATCGAGCCCTGCGCAGGGCCGGTCCGAGAGGACGGTGGTGACGGGGAGGCCTGCCTCGAACATGGCCTGCAGGATCGTCCCGGAACCCGAGACAAGAACTGCGAGGCGCACCCCGTCAATGTAGTGGGATCGCCTGCTCTCTCCTCGGTTCGCTCGGCTGCCTCTGGGCGTATCGGGGCGTCGGCCCGCAGCCGCGTGGTGTTAACAGCAGGTCAGAGCGGTGTGGGCGGTGGCGGACCAGCAACGGAAGCCTTGCGGTGAGTCGCCGGCCGGGCGGGCGTCGTCCGCCATCCGGTCATGTCGTCGGCCGGATGGGCAGGACGGCAGAAGTGTTAACACCGTCAACTCGGCTGCGGCATGGGCGGCGAGCCGGCGGCGGATGCCTGGCGTGGCACGGGCGCGCCAGCCGGAGCATCCCCACGAAGGCGCTGTCGCTCCTCTGCCACGTTGCGATGGGTGGCCCAGGCCCCGTCCCGTCGCCTGCGTGACGTCTGCGGCCAGACGGGCGGCATGGGGCGAGTCCCTGAGCGACAGGTTGTCGTTCGAGGTCTTTCGAGGTCGTTCGAGCTCCCCGCCGGGTGACGCATGCCCCTCCCCCTCGTTGCCGGCGGCGAGCCACCGTCTGGTGTTAACACCTCGGCCGTACCGCTGCGCGCGCTCGGTTGGCATCGGTCCGCGCGGCGACGAGTCGCCTCAGCCATGTGGGCCGCCGACGAGCCTCCCCTACGGGCCGATGCCCGACCACCGTGGCATCGAACCCAGTCGGGCCTCTGCGTCGGCTCTGTGCCATCGCTGGGCGGCCGGCATGGTCGCTGTGGTCACTGGCGGTCGTGGTCCTCCGTGGCCGGGCGCCCGTCAGTCCCGTCTCTGAGGCGTCCGACCCGCACCGACCGGCCCCTCAGGGCACGTGGGGTCCGCCGTGGGCGCTCAGCGCCTTCTTCACGCCCGCCGTGACGCCTCCCGTCTGTCACGCCGGCCCGGCGGGCCCAGAGGCGCGCCGGTCACCGCCGCTCGTGGCGCGGTTGCGATCCGTGTTGCCAGACGCACGCGCCCGACTGCGCGTGCCGGAGTCCCCGGCCAACTGTTAACACTCCCAGTGCGGCGACCGGCTGCGCACCGCACTGCTCGACGGCGCATGCACTGTCGAGCGGATGGCTTCAGGTTGAGTGTTAACACTCGGTGCCCGGAGTCGCGTTCTCGAACGCCAATTGCTCCCCGTGAAACAATTCAACAACGTCGTGCGAGACCGCGGCAACGCAACATCGGACCGTGTTGCGTGCAGTTGCAGTCATCGCGCGTGACCATGCGACGCGTCTGCTGCTCTGACGCATGCACGCGCTCCGAAGTGCCCGCAGAACGATTCGTTTGCGACGCGCTCGTTGCAACTCGCTGCGCTGCGCAGAAAGTCTTCTTGATTGCATGAGTGACACCACCATGAAAAGGCAATGAAAGGTGAGTGACACTCGTGCCGCGCGTAGGGAACATTCGCAAACCGCGGAGTACCTTGACGCCGTGCCGCTTTCCCCTCAGGGTCGGGAACGGCTCGACCGGCTGATCGCTCTTGGCGAATCAAGGCGAAGCCCGTTCGATGGCCGGCCCTCCAAACTCACCGAAGCCTTCCGCTTCGAGTCCAAGCCGCGCTCGTTCGCTCTCCCGGTGCAACGATCGCACGGCCGACTGGTCGCAATGCTCGCGGTCTTCCTGATCGTCGTCGCCAGCGTGGCGCGTCTTCGCACAGCGCGGCAGCCCGCAGGCGGCACAGGCGAACTTGGTGAGTGCGATCCTGCCCGTGTCGGACGATCTGCCCATCGCCACCGGTGCCGGCGGAACGGGTTCGATCTCGAATGCACTGAACAACGGAGGCCCTTCGGGTCTCACCCCTGCGGCAGCCGGTACCTTCGCCACGCCGGCTCCGGCCGCGGTGGCCAACGAGCCCGCCCTCACGCCGCACGAGGTATTCGGCTTCGCTCCCTACTGGGCGCTCGCCCGACAGCTCGCAGTTCGACCTCTCGGGGCTCACCACCGTCGACTACTTCTCCATCGGGATCAACCCCGATGGCTCGCTGGACGATTCCGGCCCGGGCTGGGACGGCTACCAGAGCCAGAACTTCATCGATCTCATCGACCGCGCCCACGCGGCCGGAGACCGGGTGGTGATCACGGTGAACGACTTCTCCCAGTCGTCGCTCGATCAGTTGGCGACCAGCACCACCGCACCGCAGACGTTGGCGGAAAGCCTTCTCTTCCTCGTGAAGGCCAAGGACCTCGACGGCGTCAATCTCGACCTGGAAGGCAGTGGGTCGGGCGATCAGGTGGGGATCACCAACATCGTGCAAGTGGTGTCCCAGACGCTCAAGGCGGCCAATCCGCACTACCAGGTGACCATGGACACCTATGCGTCGTCCGCCGCAGACACCAATGGGTTCTACGACATTCCGGTGCTCAGCTCATACGTGGACGCGTTCTTCGTCATGGCCTACCAGCTCAACCTCCGTTCTTCTCCGAACAGCGAGTCGAACCTGACCAGTTCCATGTTCTCGAACCAGACGGCGGTGAACCAGTACCTCAATGCAGTCCCGGCGAGCAAGGTGATTCTGGGTCTGCCGTTCTTCGGCTACGACTGGCCCACGACGAACGGGACGCTCAACGCGCAACCGGCCGGTGGTCCGACCATCATCACCTACGCCCAGGAAGCGGACAGCGGTCATCCCATGTACTGGGATGCCGTCACGGACACCGCCTGGACCTCCTATCAGGTCGGCTCGCAATGGCACGAGGCCTTCTTCGAGAACCCCGACTCCTTGTACCTCGCCGCGCAAATGGCGCAGGAGAACGGCATCGGCGGGGTCGGCGTCTGGGCGCTGGGCATGGACGGCTCGAACGACCAGGCAATGGTGTCCGCGCTCGACGGCAACGCCCCGGCGAAGAAGGACGTGCTGGCCGGCCCGTCGTCGACCAGCACGTCGCCCAACCCGGTCGAGCTCGCCCCGCTGAAGGCGACGTCACCGCCGGCTGACGCGGTCGGACAACAGCCGACGACGACTTCCACCACGGCACCGGTCGCCGCCGCGCCCCCGGCCTCGTACACCTACGCGGGCAACTGGCTCGGCACGCAGACCCAGGTGCTGCCGAGCGCCGTGCCGTCGGGCCGCCGGATCTCCGAGGGGTCCATGATCGACTTCACCACCGCCGATCCGAACCTCTCGTGCCTCGACAACGAGGCCGCCCTCGACGTCTACTTCTTCGACAGCGATCCGACGCACGACTACGTCATCGCCCGCAAGTCGTCCGGCGATTGCGCCAACGCTGCCTTCGTCTTCGTGCCGCCCACCGCCACCGCGCCATCGGGCGCCACCACCACGACGACGACCACTCCTCCGCCGCCGGCAACGCCGGCAACACGACGACCCGCATGTACTCCTACGCCGGGCTCGTGGCAGGGCGCCCAGACTCGGGTGCTTGCCGAGCGCCGACCCCGGAACCCAAGGCACGCCCATCGGAACCATGACGGGCTTCACCACAGCCGATCCGAACCTGTCGTGTCTCGACAACGAACCGAGCTTGCAGGTGTACCACTACGCCGACAACCCGGCCGACGACTACGTGGTCGCCCGCACCTCCTCGGGGGACTGCGCCAACGCGGCCTTCATCTTCGTTCCCGCGGCGGGGTGACCCCGAAGCTATGAGTCTGCGCCGGCACCGGTCGGGGTGATCCGGCTCCGCGCCGCGTTGAAGATGAGGCGGACGACGGCGCCGATGATGGCGAGGTCGAGCAGCATCTGGGCCGAGACGACCAGGCGCGCCGTGTCGGTCCTTGGCGTGATGTCACCGAAGCCGACCGTGGAGAAGACGGTGATCGTGAAGTAGAGCGCCCGCGTGTGATCGAGGGGTCGCGTGAACGTCAGCGGCGACTCATGCGACATGGCGAGGTAGACACCCGAGAAGAGGACGAGGAAGAGCGCGATCACGATGCCGAGCGCCTCAATGGCCCGCAACTCCGGGAGCGCAGCAACCGAAATGCGTCGGATCTGCCAGGCGAAGACGGCACCGACGACCGCGATGTCCAGGCCCAGGCGCACGAAGGCGCGTAGACCGGACTCGTGGCCGATGGGAATCACGTAGAACGCGCCGATGAGCAGGACCCAGCTCAGGACGACGGTCGCACCACAACGAAGGACGGCGCGCCGGCGCAGGGTTGGCGGAAGGTCGGCCAGACGCAGGGGCTCGGAGGCGACGCGTGGCGTGCGGCCACTCAACCGGGCGCGCTGCCTCAAGCCGGTGGGGGGATCTCCTGGCTCCATTGCACGAGACGCTAACGAGGCCGCAGCCCGAGTTGGGGTATGCGCCGCAGGCTGCGCAGCCGCGGCACGGCGCGGTCGCCGAAGTCGCTCGGTAGGCTTACTCCGTCGTCGTGGCGGTGGGAAGGACGAGAGGCCTCGCCCTGCCATGGCGCAGGTGGCTCAGCCGAGCCCCCGCACAATGGCCACCATCTTCTCGCCGCACTCGGTCGGGTTCTGCGCCACCTGCACGCCCGCGGCCGACAGCGCGTCCATCTTGGCCTGCGCCGTGCCCGACGAGCCGGAGATGATGGCGCCGGCATGGCCCATCTTGCGGCCGGGGGGCGCGGTGACGCCGGCGATGTACGCCGCCACCGGCTTCGTCATGCTCGAGGCGATGAAGTCGGCGGCACGCTCCTCTTCGGAGCCACCGATCTCGCCGATCATCATGACGGCCTTGGTCTCGGGGTCGGCCTCGAACGCGGCGAGACAGTCGATGAAGTTCGTCCCGGGCACGGGGTCACCGCCGATGCCGACGCAGGTGGTCTGCCCGATGCCCTGCTGGGAGAGCTCGTGCAGGGCCTGGTAGGTCAGCGTGCCGGAACGGGAGACGATGCCGACGGGCCCGCCCGCCAGCGCAATGTCGCCCGAGGTGATGCCGATGTTGCACTTCCCGGGGCTGATGATGCCCGGGCAGTTCGGTCCCAGCAGGCGCGTCCCGGGGAACTCCTGGACCAGGCGGTTGTAGGCGACCGCCTCGTCCTGGGCCGGGATGCCCTCGGTGATGCACACGATGAAGTCGATGCCGGCCTCGGCCGCCTCAATGATGGCGTCGGCGGCGGCACGTGGCGGCACCGAAATGAACGACGCCGTGGCGCCCGTCTCCTTCACCGCCTCGGCCACCGACGCGAAGACCGGAATGCCCTCAATCTCCTCACCGCCGCGCTTCGGGTTGGTTCCGCCCACGACCTTGGTGCCGTAGGCCTTGTTGCGCAGGCCGTGATAGAGCCCCTGGCTCGTCGGGCTGATGCCCTGAATCACGACCTTTGTCGTCTCGTCGACGAAGATGCTCACGTTGGTTCCTGTTCTCTCTCGGGTCCGGGGGTGTCTACGCCGAGGCCAGGCTGACGGCCCGGCGTGCGGCTTCGAGCATGGTGGGCTCGGCGATGAGCGTGTCCGACAGGTGGTCGGCCAGGAGCGCTCGGCCCTCCACCGCGTTGGTGCCGTCGAGGCGCATGACGACAGGTGAGCTCAGCTTCACCCGGCCCATGGCCTCAATGATGCCCTTGGCCACCTCGTCGACCCGCGTGATGCCGCCGAAGATATTGACGAAGATCGACTTCACGGCGGGGTCGGCGTTGATCACTTCGAGCGCCGCCGCCATGACGTCGGCGTTGGCGCCGCCACCGATGTCGAGGAAGTTGGCCGCGCTGCCGCCCGCCTGGGTGACCACGTCGAGCGTGCTCATGGCCAGACCGGCGCCGTTGGCGATGATGCCCACGCTGCCCGAGAGGCCGATGTAGTTGAGGCCTCTCTCCTTGGCCATCTTCTCGCGGGGGTCGATGTCCGAGTCGTCCTCGTACTCCTCCCACTCGGGGTGGCGGAAGGTGGCGTTCTCGTCGAGCGTCACCTTGGCGTCGAGCGCGTGCACCTTGCCCTCGGGGGTGAGGATCAACGGGTTGATCTCGGCCAGGTCGCAGTCACCCTCGACGTAGCAGTGGTAGAGGCGGACCAGCAGGGTCGCCGCCTGGTCCCGCGCCTCGGGGTCGAGGTTGGCCCGGTCCACCCACTCGCGCGCCGACTCCTCGGTCAGGCCGGCCACCGGGTCGATGTGGATCTTGGCGATGGCGTCGGGGTTGGTCTCGGCCACCTCTTCGATCTCGACCCCGCCCTCGGCCGACAGCATGCCGAGGTGCAGCTTGGCCGGGCGGTCGAGGGTGAAGCTGGCGTAGTACTCCTTGGCGATGTCGGACGCATGCTCGACCCACAGGCGCCGCACGACGTGGCCCTTGATGTCGAGCCCGAGGATGTTGCCGGCGTGCAGGCGCACTTCGTCGGCGTCGGCCGCCAGCTTCACGCCGCCCGCCTTGCCACGACCACCCACCTTCACCTGGGCCTTGACCACGACGGGGTAGCCCGCGGACTCGGCCTGCTCGACCGCTTCGTCCACGGTGTCGGCCACGCCTCCGGGGGAGGTGGGGATGCCGAAGCGGGCGAAGTACTGCTTGCCCTGGTACTCGTACAGATCCACTTTGGGTGCTGTCTCCTTGTTGTCTCTCGCGCGCCGGCGCGTGGGGTGGGGTTGGGGAACGGCGGGTGCTGCGGTGACGGCGGTCAGGCCCCGAGCGCCTCCTCGCGCTGGTCGAGGGCACCGGACAGCCACGAACCGATCGAATCGAGGGGAGCACCGGGTGTGAAGACGTGGGCGACGCCCTGCTCCTGCAGGACCGGGATGTCGGCTTCGGGAATGATCCCGCCCACAATGACGAGGACGTCCCCCCGGCCGACATCGTCCAACAGCTTCACGACCTTGGGGACCAGGGTCAGGTGCGCCCCGGAGAGCAGCGACAGCCCGACGGCGTCGGCGTCCTCCTGCACGACGGCCTGGACCACCTGCTCGGGGGTCTGGTGCAGGCCGGTGTAGACGACCTCGAACCCGGCGTCACGCAGCGCCCGGGCGATCACCTTGGCCCCGCGGTCGTGGCCGTCGAGGCCCGGCTTGGCCACGACCACCCTGTAGGGACGTTTCATGCTTGACCCAGGATACGGATGCCCTGGTCCGGACGCCAGACCGGGATCGGCTCAGGCCTTCCGGAGCGGGGTGGCCGACAGCAGGAGGTTCTTCTTGCCGACCGAGTCGAAGCGCACCGTGGCCTGGGCCCGTGATCCCTCGCCCTTGGCGCTGACCACCACGCCGCGGCCCCAGTGGTCGTGCACCACCTCGTCGCCGGCCACCAGACCGAGGTCTTCGGCACCCGTGCTGCCCCGGGTCCCGGGGCTGCGGGCGGGCCACCCGGGCCGCCGTCGCCGGCGCGGGCACGGGCCGCTGTGGCCAGGGGCACGGCCGGGGAGAAGACGGCGCCCGGGCAGGTGCTCCTCGCCCGACAGGGTGTCGTAACCCGAGCCGCGGCGGGGCGACCCGAGGCCCACGTCCTCGACCAGGTGCGACGGCACCTCGGTGACGAAGCGGCTCGGCATGGCGGGCTGGGTGCGGCCCCAGGTCGTGCGCGACCAGGCGTGCGAAATGGCGAGGTGCTGGCGGGCCCGGGTGATCCCCACGTAGAAGAGCCGGCGCTCCTCCTCGAGCTCGCTCGGCTCGGACAGCGACCGGAAGTGCGGGAAGATCCCCTCCTCCAGACCCACCACGAAGACGGCCGGGTACTCCAGGCCCTTGGCCGTGTGCAGCGTCATCAGCGAGACGCGGGTGCCGTCGCTGTCCAGCTCGTCGGAGTCCGCCACCAGCGCCACCGTCTCGAGGAAGCCGAGGACGTCGTCGAAGTCGGCCGCCTGCGTGGCCAGCTCGGCCAGGTTCTCAATGCGCCCGTCGGCCTCGTGGTTGTGCTCCGCCACCAGCTCGGCCAGGTAGCCCGTCCGCTCGGCCACCAGCTGCACGAAGTCGGCCGGGTTGACCGTCTGCACCAGCGGCCGCAGCTCGCCCAGCGTCTTGGAGAGTTGCTCGGCCCCCTTGAGCGCCTTGCCGCTGAGCCCCGCCTCCTCGGCCCGGTCGATGGCCTCGCTGAAGGAGACGTGCTCCACCTGGGCCCAGGCGGCAAGCCGGGCGACAGACGTGTCGCCGATGCCGCGCTTGGGGACGTTGACGATGCGCCGGGCCGACACCTCGTCGTCGGGATTGGCCAGCACGCGCACGAAGGCCAGGATGTCCTTGATCTCCCGCCGGTCGTAGAACTTGGCCCCGCCCACCACCTTGTAGGGGATGCCGCTGAACTTCATGGAGAGCTCGAGCGGCAGGCTCTGCGCGTTGGTGCGGTAGAAGACGGCGAAGTCGCCCCACGTGAGGCCGTCCGAGGCGTGCAGGCGCAGGATCTCGCTGGCGACCCAGTTCGCCTCGTCGCGCTCGTCCTCGGCCCGGTACCGCGTGACCGGCCCGCCGGTGTCGCCGACGGTGAAGAGCTCCTTGGGCTGGCGGCCGACGTTGTTGGCGATGACGGCGTTCGCCGCATCGAGGATCGTCTGCGTGGAGCGGAAGTTCTGCTCCAACATGATGGTGGTGACGTTCGGGAAGGCCCGCTCGAACTCCAAAATGTTGCGGATGTCCGCGCCGCGCCAGCGGTAGACGGACTGGTCGGAGTCGCCGACGACGCAGACGTTGCCGTGCGCCTCGCCCAGCAGCTTCACGATCTCGTTCTGCGCGTGGTTCGTGTCCTGGAACTCGTCGACGAGGATGTGGCGGAAGCGCTCCTGGTACGAGGCGCGCACGTCGTCGTAGGCCTGCAGCAGGTTGGCCGTCACCATGAGCAGGTCGTCGAAGTCGAACGCGTTGGCCCCGAGCAGGCGGCCCTGGTACAGCGCGTAGATGTCGGCGATGCGCTTGCGGAACGGGTCCGGCCCGCTGCGGGCTTCCTCGCGGAACGTCTCGAAGTCGACCAGCTCGGACTTGGCCTGGCTGATGACGCCCTGCACGGCCCGCGACGGCAGCCGCTTCTGGTCGAAGCCGAGCTCGGCGGTGATCATCTCGATGAGGCGGCGCGAGTCGGTGTCGTCGTACACCGTGAAGGCGGAGCGGTAGCCCAGCCGGTCGGCGTTCATGCGCAGAATGCGCAAGCAGGCCGAGTGGAAGGTCGAGACCCACATCTTCTCGGCGGGCGGCCCGACCAGGTCGGCCACCCGGGTGCGCATCTCGCCGGCCGCCTTGTTGGTGAAGGTGATGGCGAGGATGCCCCAGGGCGGCGCGTCGCCGGTGGCGAGGAGGTGGGCGATGCGCCGGGTGAGCACACGCGTCTTGCCCGAGCCGGCGCCGGCAATGATCAGGAGCGGGCCGCCGCGGTGCTCCACCGCGGCACGCTGCGGGCAGGGTGAGGTCGTCGACCAGCGCGGCGGGTCGGCCGGCGAAGGCGCCGGTCGAGGTGGCCGTGCGGCTGCGCCGGCGACGGCCGTCGTCGGCTGCTTCGACGGCCGCGGCGACGTCACGTTCGAACGCCACGTCACCGGCGGACGGGTCGTCGTTCTCCTCGGTGGCGGCAGTGGCGGCAGCGGCCTGCGCGCCCACTTCCTCGTCGGTGATGTCGAACAGGCGTGCGTGCTCGCCGCTCCCCGGCGTCACGGTCACTCCCACTCAATGGTCCCGGGCGGCTTCGACGTCACGTCGAGTGCCACCCGGTTCACGCCCTCCACTTCGTTGATGATGCGGGAGGCGATCCGCTCGACCAGGTCGTAGGGCAGCCGGGCCCAGTCCGCCGTCATGGCGTCGTCACTGGTGACGGCGCGGATCACGACGGGGTAGGCGTAGGTGCGTCCGTCACCCATCACGCCGACGGTGCGCACGGCCGGCATGACGGCGAAGCTCTGCCACAGCTCGCGGTAGAGGCCGGCCCGGCGGATCTCCTCGACCACCACCGCGTCGGCGTTGCGCAGGATCTCGGCCCGTTCGGGCGTCACCTCGCCGATGATCCGCACGCCGAGACCGGGTCCCGGGAAGGGCTGGCGCCACACGATCTCGTGCGGCAGGCCGAGCTCCTCCCCGACGGCGCGCACCTCGTCCTTGAACAGCAGGCGCAGCGGCTCGACCAGATCGAAGGCCAGGTCGTCGGGGAGGCCGCCGACGTTGTGGTGCGACTTGATGTTGGCCGCGGTGTCACTGCCCGACTCGATGACGTCGGGGTAGAGCGTGCCCTGCACCAGGAAGCGCGGGCCCTCGCCCGTGCCCGTCGTGCCGGCCGCCGCGGCGCCGCCCGCGCCCGGCACCGAGGTCGCGCGCCACCTCCTCGAAGATCCGGATGAAGAGCTCGCCGATGATCTTGCGCTTGCGCTCGGGGTCGGTGACGCCCGCCAGCGCGGCGAAGTAGCGGTCGGCCGCCTTCACGTGCACGAGGTCCATCTTGAACTGGCGGCGGAAGGTGTCCTCGACCTGATCGGCCTCGCCCGAGCGCATCAGGCCCGTGTCGACGAAGACACAGGTGAGCTGGTCGCCGATCGCCTTGTGCACCAGCGCCGCCGCCACGGCCGAGTCGACGCCGCCGCTCAGCGCGCACAGCACGCGGTCCGTAGCCCACCTGGGCCTGCACCGCCGCCACCTGCTGCTCAATGATGGAGACGTGCGTCCAGCTCGGCAGGCAGCCGCACACGTCGATCAGGAAATGGTCGAAGACCTCGCTGCCCCGGTCGGTGTGCACGACCTCGGGGTGGAACTGCAGCCCGAACAGGCGGCGCTCGGAGTCGTGCATGGCCGCCACCGGCGCGCCGGCGCTGGTGGCCGTGGCGGTGAAGCCGTCCGGGACGGCGGTGATGGCATCGCCGTGGCTCATCCACACGTTCGACGTCGCCGGCCAGTCCGGGCTGAGCGGCGAGGCGCCGGTCTGGCGCAACTCGGTCCGCCCGTACTCGCCCTGGCCGGTGCGCGACACGGTGCCGCCGAGCTGCAGCGCCATGAGCTGCGCGCCGTAACAGAGCCCGAGGATCGGGATCCCGAGCTCGTACACGCCGGCGTCGATGGTCGGGGCCGGTGACTCGTACACCGACTTGGGCCCGCCGCTGAAAATGATCCCCTTGGGCGCGCGGGCCTTGATCTCCGCCACCGAGATCGTCGGCGCGACGATCTCGCTATAGACGTGCGCCTCGCGCACCCGGCGGGCGATCAGGCGGGCATACTGCGCCCCGAAGTCGACGACGAGGACGGTGTCGGTCGTCACCGACTCGTGCTCATCGGCCTCAGTGGCCCATGCCCACGCCCTGGGACCGCTGGAAGTACTTCCCTTCGGTCTGCAGTGACGGGGCCACCATGACCTCGGCCTTCTGGAATTCCTTGACCGTCTCGTAGCCGCACGTCGCCATCGCCGTCTTGAGCGCGCCGAACAGGTTCATGCGTCCGTCGTTCTCGTGGGCGGGCCCGTAGAGGATTTCGCGCAGGCTGCCACGCACCGACGTGCGCACCCGGGCCCCGCGGGGCAGGGTCGGGTGGAAGGTCGCCATGCCCCAGTGGAAGCCCCGGGCCGGCGCCTCGACCGCGGAGGACAGGGGCGAGCCCAGCATGACGGCGTCGGCACCGCAGGCGATGGCCTTGGCCACGTCGCCGCCCTTGGACATGCCCCCGTCCGCAATGACATGGACGTAGACGCCCGTCTCGTCGAGGTGGCGCATGCGGGCGCCGGCCACATCGGCGATCGCCGTGGCCTGGGGGACGCCCAGTCCCAGCACGCCGCGGGTGGTGCAGGCGTTGCCCGGGCCCACGCCGACGAGCACGCCCACCGCGCCGGTGCGCATCAGGTGGAGTCCGGCCTGGTAGGAGGCGCAGCCGCCCACAATGACCGGGATGTCGAACTCGCGGATGAAGCGCTTGAGGTTGAGGGGCTCGGAGGTCTTCGAGACGTGCTCGGCCGAGACCACCGTCCCCTGAATGACCAGGATGTCGAGCTCGGCGGCCAGGCAGGCCTGGGCGAGCGACGTGGTGTTCTGGGGGGTCACCGAGGCGGCGGTCGTGATGCCCGCCTCCTTCATCTGCTTGATGCGGGCCGTCACCAGCTCGGGGATGATCGGCTCCTGGTACATCTGCTGCATGCGGGCCGTGGCCTTGTCGTCGTCGAGCTCACGGATCTCGTCGAAGAGCGGGGTCGGGTCCTCGTAGCGGGTCCACAGACCCTCGAGGTTGAGGACGCCCAGGCCACCCAGCTTGCCCAGCTCGATGGCGGTAGACGGGCTGATGACCCCGTCCATGGCCGCGCCCAGCAGCGGGCAGCTCGAAGCGGTAGGCGTCGATCTCCCAGGAGATGTCGACGTCCTCGGGGTCCCGGGTGCGCCTGCTCGGGACGATGGCGATGTCGTCGAACCCGTAGGCCTGCCGCCCCGATTTGAAGATGCCGATCTCGATCTCAGCCAATGTGCTCGCCCTCCGGCATTCGTGGGGCCGGTACGGCTCACGAACCACACCGGCATGCTTGCGACTCTTTCGAACGCCGGGCCGACACGCCGACGAACCCCCATCCTACTCCCTGGTCGCCTCGCCTCAGGCTCGTCTGCGGCCCGAAATCGAGGCGGGAGGGCCGCCGCGCCGCCACCCGCCACCAGGCCATCGCGGCGGCCGGACTCGGCTCGCCGGGCCAAGCCGCGTCCACCGCTCCTGTAGCCATGTCGGCCCGTGAGCCGAGCCGGCGGCCGACCGAGACTCACCCGGCATGGCTGACCAGGACACCGCCGCCGCCGTCGCCCGCGGCATGCGCGCCATGCTGGCCGATCGGGACGCCGCGCTGGCCGCCGGCGCGGTCGCCGGTGGGGTGGAAGATCGGCTTCAACACCGCGCGCCATCCAAGCAGCACTTCGGGCTGACCGACGCCGTCGTGGGCTACATGGTCGACACCGGGGTGTCAGCCGACGGGGCCACGGTGTCGCTGGCCGGGTGGGCGGCGCCGGCCGTGGAGGTCGAGGTGGCGGTCCGGGTCGGGGACGGACGGCGCGGTGGCGGGGCTGGCGCCGGCCCTCGAGCTGGTGGACCTCGACATCTCCTTCGACGACATCGAGCCCGTCCTCGCCGGCAACATCTGCCACCGCGGCGTGATCTTCGGGGACGAGGTCCCGGGGGTCGACCCGTGGGCCATGGTCGCCACGGTGACCAAGGCCGGCGACGTCGTGGCCGAAGGCGTGCTGACGGAGGACCCGGCGGCGACCCTGCTGTTCGTGCGCTCCTACCTGGCGGCCCACGGCGCCGCGCTCCAGGCGGGCGACCGGATCATCGCCGGCTCCGTGGTGGCCCCGGTCGCCGTCGCTCCGGGCGACGAGCTCAACGTCTCGTTCGGGCCGCTCGGGAGGTTGTCGGTCCGCTTCGACGCCTGAGCGACCCGCCGATCAGGAAGTCGACAAGGTCACGACGACGGCGGCGCCGTTGGTGCCCGCATTGCCCACCGCCTCGCACGTGCTCGCCGTGGGGCACGCGATCCCGTCGAGCGCAACCGGAGTCGGCCACGGACTGCAGCGACCCCGGGACGCCTCCGGAGACGCTCAGAAAGACACCGTGTGCCGGGGCGGCATTCGACGCTGACCCATTGGTGCCGACGGCGACGCACGCGCTGGCTTCCGGGTGCACACGCCACGGCTTGGAGGAGCAGCGTGGCGGAGTCGGTGACCCCCACCAGCTGTCCAGGCTTCCCACTGTTCACGGTGAGCACGACCGCCTCGGGCGTGTTCTTTCCCTTGACGTCATGGACGCCGCGGCCGACCACGACACAGCTGCTGGCAGCGGTGCAGGCAATGGCGCTGAACGTCGACGTGCCAGGAGGAACGACCTGGAAGTTCCCGGGGGTCCCCGCGGTGACGGGCACGAGAACGTCGTTGTACTTCCCGTTGGAGGTCGAGGCCACACTGGTGCAGTTCGGCGCCGGGACAGGAGACGGCGTTGACGGAGGTGGTGCCGAACACTCCGTGCACGGCGGTCCCGGTGAATACGACGCCGCTGTCGGGACTCCGCCCTCCCGCCACGCACGTCCGACGTTGAGGAACAGGAGATCGTCTGCAACGTCGTCACGCCCTGCACGACCTGCGGTGTGCCGGGGGTTCCTTCCGTGATCGGCACGACGACACCGTGGCCGCCACCGACACCGGCAGCCTCGCAGGTGGTGGAGGTGGGGCACGAGACCGACAGGAGGGACTTCGTCCCGTTCACGAGGTGCGGCGCGCCCGGCGACCCCTTGGTGACCGTCACGACGACCCCTTCGCCATTGAGCGCGTTGGAGCCGACGGCCTCGCACAGCGTCGCCGTCGGACACGAAACGAGGTGAGCTGATCGACACCGGTCACGCTATGGCTGGAGACAACGTGGCCGGCCGTCGACGGCGACGACGACGACGTGGACGTAGAAGAAGGCGAGGACGTCCCGCACGCTGAGAGGTGCAGCTGCAGCCAGCGCCAACACGAGCACCACGATCGATCTTCGCACTCCATCTCCTCAGTGGATCGCCCGCTCGGACCGACGGCGAATGCAGGGAGAAAGCCGACCGACCGCAAAACGGCGCTGCACTCCCCGGGGCCCAAATGGTTCCCGGGGAGTGCAAGCCGCTGCGACAGGAACTCCCTAGTTGCTGACTTTAACCGTGATCCCGGCGCTGTACGCCGTGTTCCCGACGCTGTCGGTGGCGAGGCTCTGCACGGTGTAGGTCCCGTTCGGCACGCTCGCCGTGTTCCACGAGTACACGTACCCGTAGATGGTGGCGGTCGCCGTGCCGATCACCGTCTTGTTGAACGTCCCTCCGGTCAGCACGAACTGGACCTTGCTGATGGTCACGCCCACTGGCCGCACTGGCCGCGGCGTCGAGCGCCGAGGCGGTCCCACTGACGGTCGCATTGGTCGAGGGCACGATCACGGCCGTCGTCGGCGGGGTGTTGCTGACCGTCACCGTGATCCCGGCGCTGTACGCCGTGTTCCCGGCGCTGTCGGTGGCGAGGCTCTGCACGGTGTAGGTCCCGTTCGGCACGCCGACCGTGTTCCACGAGTACACGTACCCGTAGATGGTGGCGGTCGCCGTGCCGATCACCGTCTTGTTGAACGTCCCTCCGGTCAGCACGAACTGGACCTTGCTGATGGTCGCCCACTGGCCGCATTGGCCGACGGCGTCGAGCGCCGAGGCGGTCCCACTGACGGTCGCGTTGTTCGAGGGCACGATCACGGCCGTCGTCGGCGGGGTGTTGCTGACCGTCACCGTGATCCCGGCGCTGTACGCCGTGTTCCCGACGCTGTCGGTGGCGAGGCTCTGCACGGTGTAGGTCCCGTTCGGCACGCTCGACCGTGTTCCACGAGTACACGTACCCGTAGATGGTGGCGGTCGCCGTGCCGATCACCGTCTTGTTGAACGTCCCTCCGGTCAGCACGAACTGGACCTTGCTGATGGTCAGCCCGACTGGCCGCATTGGCCGAAGCGTCGAGCGCCGAGGCGGTCCCACTGACGGTCGCGTTGTTCGAGGGCACGATCACGGCCGTCGTCGGCGGGTTGGTGCTGACCGTGAGCGTGAAGGCTTGGGTCGCGGTGTTGGAGTGGGCGTCCGTCGCCTTGATGGTGATCGGGTAGCTCCCCTGCGTCCCGGAGGCCGGCGTGCCGGCCAGGGTGCCGTTGGTGGCCAACTGACACCCGAGGGCAGCGTTCCGGTCTCGCGTGAAGTGATCGGGGGTCCCCGTTCGCCGTGACGGTGAAGGTGCCGGCGCTGGTCGCCGTGAAGGTGGTCGCTCGCGCCGAGGTGAACACCGGGCCCGATGCCGTCACCGTCAAGGTGAAGGCCTGGGTGGCCGTCTTGGCGTTGGCGTCGGTCGCCGTGATGGTGATCGGGTAGTTCCCGGCGGTCCCGAAGGCCGGCGTGCCGGCCAGGGTGCCGTTGCTCGCCAAAGTGACGCCCGCGGGCAGGGTCCCGGTCTTCGTGAAGCTGATCGGGGCGTCCCCGTTCGCCGTGACCGCGAAGGTCCCCGCCAGTGTCTCGGAGAACGAGGTCGACGCAGCCGAGGTGAACACCGGGCCCGAGGCCGTCACCGTCAAGGTGAAGGCCTGCGTCGAGGTGTTCGAGTTGGCGTCGGTCGCCGTGATGGTGATCGGGTAGATCCCGGCGCTCCCGAAGGCCGGCGTGCCTGACAAGGTGCCGTTGCTCGCCAAAGTGACGCCGGCGGGCAGGGTCCCGACCTCAGTGAAGCTGATCGGGGTGTCCCCGCTCGCCGTGACGGCGAAGGTGCCCGCCGTGTTCTCGGCGAACGTCGTCGACGCAGCCGAGGTGAACACCGGCGCCGAGGTCGTCACCGTCAAGGTGAAGGCCTGCGTCGAGGTGCTCGAGTTGGCGTCGGTCGCCGTGATGGTGATCGGGTAGATCCCCGCGCTCCCGAAGGCCGGCGTGCCTGACAAGGTGCCGTTGCTCGCCAAAGTGACGCCGGAGGGCAGGGTCCCGACCTCAGTGAAGCTGATCGGGGTGTCCCCGCTGGCCGTGACGGCGAAGGTGCCCGGCGTGCTCTCGGCGAACGTCGTCGACGCTCCCGAGGTGATGGAGGGTCCGGTCGCCGTCACCGTCAGGGTGAAGGACTGGGTGGACGTGTTCGAGTTGACGTCAGCGGCGGTGATGGTGATCGGGTAGATCCCCGCGCTCCCGAAGGCCGGCGTGCCGGCCAGGGTGCCGTCGGCGCCCAAGGAGACACCAGTTGGCAGCCCTCCCGGCCTCAGTGAAGCTGATCGGGATGTCCCCGTGGCCGTGACGGTGAAGGTGCCCGCCGTGTTCTCGGCGAACGTCGTCGACGCGCCCGACGTGAAGACTGGCACCGAAGAGGCCACTGTCAAGGTGAAGGCCTGCGTCGACGTGTTCGAGTTGGCATCCGTCGCTGTGATGGTGATCGGGTAGGTCCCCGCAGTCCCGGAAGCCGGCGTGCCGGCCAGGGTGCCGTCAGCGCCCAGGGAGACGCCCGAGGGCAGATCCCCGGTCTCGCTGAAGGTGATCGGGGTGTCACCGTTCGCCGTGACGGCGAACGTGCCCGCCGCGCTCTCGGCGAACGAGATCGACGCTGCTGAGGTGAACACGGGCGCCGAGGGCCCCACCGTCAAGGTGAAGGACTGCGTCGAGGTGTTCGAGTTCGCGTCGGTCGCCGTGATGGTGATCGGGTAGCTCCCCGCGGTCCCGAAGGCCGGCGTGCCGGCCAGGGTGCCGTCAGCGCCCAGGGACACGCCCGAGGGCACGGTCCCGACCTCACTGAAGCTGATCGGGGTGTCCCCTGTCGCCGTGACCGAGAAGGTACCGGGCGTGTTCTCGGCGAAGGTCGTCGAGGACCCTGAGGTGAATACAGGTCCGGTCGCCGTCACCGTCAAGGTGAAGGACTGGGTCGTGGTGTTCGAGTTGGCGTCCGTCGCCGTGATCGTGATCGGGTAGGTCCCCGCACTCCCGGAAGCCGGCGTGCCGGCCAGGGTGCCATCGGCGCCCAGGGTCACGCCCGAGGGCAACGGATCCGCTCTCGGAGAAGCTGATCGGGGCATCGCCCGTGGCGGTGACGGCGAACGTGCCCGCCGTGGTCTCGGCGAACGTGGTCGACGCCGCCGAGGTGAACACCGGTGGCGAGGCCGTCACCGTCAAGGTGAAGGACTGGGTCGTGGTGTTCGAGTTGGCATCCGTCGCCGTGATGGTGATCGGGTAGCTCCGGCGGTCCCCGAGGCGGGCGTACCGGCCAGGGTGCCATCGGCGCCCAGGGTGACGCCCGAGGGCAAGGGTCCGGACTCGGTGAAGGTGATCGGGGTGTCTCCCGTTGCCGTCACCGAGAAGGTGCCCGCCGTGCTCTCGGCGAAGGTCGTCGAGGACCCCGAGGTGAACGAGGGGGCGGTCGCCGTCACCGTGAGCGTGAAGGCCTGGGTCGACGTGTTGGAGCTGGCGTCCGTCGCCGTGATGGTGATCGGGTAGCTGCCGGCGGTCCCGGGGGCGGGCGTACCCGCCAGAGTGCCGTTGGAAGCCAGGCTGACCCCTGAGGGCAGCGAACCGGTCTCGGTGAACGTGATGCCCGAGTTGCCGGTTGCGGTCACGCTGAACGTCCCGGCGGTGCTCTCGGCAAACGTGGTGCTCGCGGCCGAGGTGAACACCGGCGACCCTGTCACGATGACACTGCTCGACTTCGCTGACGCTGTGCCCGCGCCGTTGGCGTTGATCGCCTGCACGCTGAAGGTGTACGTCGAGCCCGCGCTGAGGCCGGTCACGGTCTCGGTCGTCGCCGTGCTGTTGAACGTCTGCGTAGTCTGCGCGGTCGTTCCGATGAACGGAGTCACGACATAGCCGGTCAGAGGGGGCTGGGTCCCGGCCAGTGCGCTCGGCGCGGTCCACTTGACCGTCGCCGACTGGTTACCGGCGTAGGTCGCCGTGCCGATCGTCGGCGCTGCGAACGTCGTCGACGGGAATGCCGCCGGCGAGGCCGCCGAGGCCACGCTCTTGTAGCCGGTCCCGGCGCTGTTCGTCGCCGTCACCGTGACGGTGTACGACGTGCCGTTGGTGAGACCGGTCAACTGGCAGCCCAGGGTGGGCGTCGCTGGCGCGGTCGAGGTCGAGGTGCAGGTCTTCGAGCCGGTGGACGAGGTAGCCGTGTAACTGTTGATTGTTCCAACACCGCTCGAAGCCGGGGCCGACCAGGTGACATTGAGGTCACCACTGGGGGCGGGGGTTCCGCCCACCGCCACCACGCCGGTCGGTGCGGTGGGGAGCACCGGTCACCACTCCGGTCGACGCCGACGAGGCCGCTGATGTGCCGGCGGCGTTGGTCGCCTTGACGGTAAAGGTGTAGCTCGTCCCGGCGGTCAGACCGCCCACCGTCGTCGACGTTCCCGCCGGGTTGCCCGAGACGGTCAGCCCGGTGCAGGCCGAGCAGGCCGGCGAGGGGGTGAGCGTGTAGCCCGTGATCGGGCCCGAGGCCGAGGCCGGTGCCGTCCAGCTCACCGAGTCCTGCCCGGCGGTGCTGGTCGGCAGGGTGGTCAGTGCCGTCGGTGCGGCCGGGATACCGGCGACCGCGGCGGTCGAGGGCGCCGAAGCGACGCTGTTGCCGTTGCCGTTGGTGGCGATCAGCGTGAACGTGTAGCTGGTCCCGTTGGTCAAGCCGCTCACTGTGGTGGGACTGGCCGTGGCCGTCAGCCCTGTGCAGCCCGAGCAGGCGGGTGTGGGGGTGAGCGTGTAGCCCGTTATGGCAGAGCCCTGGGCGTTCGGAGCGGTCCAGGTGACTGTCGCCTGGCCGTTGAGCCCGGCCACCGCGACGGTCGGGGCGGTGGGCGTCGACGGAACGGCCGAGGGGACCACGCCACCGACCGGCCCGGCGACCGAGGCCGCGCTGGTGCCGCCGGCGTTGGTGGCGGTCACCGTGAAGGTGTAGCTGGTCCCGTTGGTAAGACCGGTCACGTTGCAGGTGGTCGCCGGTGTCGCTGGCAGGGTGGACGTGGAAGTACAGGTCTTCGAGCCGGTGGAGGACGTGACGGTGTACTTCGTGATACCGGCGCCACCATTGCTGGCCGAGCAGTCCAGCTGACGTCTGCGGTGCCGGTGCCCACGGTTCCGCCGACGGGGGCCGTCACGTTGGTCGGGGCACCCGGAACCGTCGAGGGGGTCCCTGTTGCGGCGCCCGAGGCTGCACCGGTGCCGCTGGCGTTGGTGGCGGTCACCGTGAAGCTGTAGGTGTCACCGTTGGTGAGGCCGGTGACGGTGATGGGGCTGGCCGCGCCCTGCGGGGTGACCACGGGGTTCGAAAGATTGGTGGTATCGGACTGGCGCTCACCGTGTAGCTCGTGACCGCGGCGCCGCCGTTACTGGCGGGAG
>CAWAHA010000022.1:0-109814 GCA_963781565.1 uncultured Acidimicrobiaceae bacterium
CTCTGCGCGTCGATTCTTCGACATCGGTGCGGTGGTGCACTTCCTCCGCAAGGTGCCGTGGACGGTCCCGGGCTTCACGCCGGAGGCCTACGACGCCGAGCTCCGTCGACTGCACGAGCAGATCCAGCGGGACGGCTCGTTCGTGTCCACGGCCCGACGGCTCCTCGTCGAAGCGCGGCGCCGGCCTGAGCCGCCCGGCGTGAGCCCCGAGCCTGAGTCGTCCCGCCGGTGGGCCGTCCCCACGCCCGGGTCCCGGCCCGCTAGGGTCGCCCCAGTGACCTGGCCGCCGGAACCGCCTCCCCCCCTCGCCGTCCCTGCCCCCGCCGGGGTGGTACCCCGACCCGTCCGGACAGCCGGCGCAACGCTGGTGGGACGGGACGCAATGGACGATGCACATGGGCACACCCCCACCGCAGTCCTCGACCGGGCCATCCTCGACACGGCGGCGGGACCGGCCGTGCTGGCAGGGTGGTGGCTGCGCTTCGGCGGCTACGTCATCGACGCCATCATCATCGGTGTCCCGAGTTTCTTCATCGGGTGTCCTGATCGGGCGCACACAGCGCCACAACACGATCCCGGGCTTCACCGGGTATCGCATCGGCGGGGCGGCGCAGGCAGCCATTGTGATCACCACCCTGCTCATCACGCTCGGCTATCCCTATCTCCTCCTCCGCTACAAGGGTCAGACGGTCGGCATGATGGCCGTGGGCGTGCGTGCGGTCGATCGCATCTCGGGGGCGCCCCTGTCCCCGGGTCAGGCCGGCTCGCCGCGTCGTGGCCTTCTTCGTCATCGTGGAACTCTGGGCGCAGATCTCGGCGCTCTTCGGGTACCACCACCTCTACGGACCGGTGCCCGTTGCAGAGGTGCTCTTTCGGCTGTTGGCGATCGCCGCCCTGATCACCACGGCACTGTGGCCTCTGGGCAGCCCGGTGAATCAGACCTTGCAGGACAAGGCCGCCGAGACCGTGGTCGTGCGCACCCGGCCGCTGAGGAGGCAACTCGGCCCAGCGCCGACTTCAGCTGGCCTGGCTCACCGAGCTCATGTTGAAGTCGGGGATGCGCAGCGGCGGCATGATCGTCCGGTTGAGGTACTCGCCGAGCTCGCGACCCAACGAGCGGACCGGGGTACCCACCTCGGTGGCCCGGGTCAGCAGGTCGACCGGGCTCTCGTTGAAGCGGAAGTTGTTGGCCGCCCCGACCACCGCCCCGTTCTCCACGACGTAGACGCCGTCGCGGGTCAGCCCGGTGCACAACAAGGTGGCCGGATCGACCTGTCGGATGTACCAGAGGCAGGTGAGCAGGAGGCCCCGCTCGGTGCGCGCCACCATCTCGTCGACCGAGCCGCCGTCCGACCGCCGTCGACCGACCGCCGCACCGCCAGCCGCCCGCTCGCAGCGCAGGACCAGATTGTCGATGTAGGGCGCCATGGCGACGCCCGAACGCGCCGCGCCGGCCCGGTGGTAGCGCAGGCGGGCCAACACCCCGTCGTGCAGCCAGTCGGTGCGCGCGCTGGGCAGGCCGTTGTCGAAGACGGAGACCTCCGAGCCGCTCGCCTCGGTGGCGATGAACGGCGTGCAGGCGATGCCCTGTCTCGAACGGGTCGCTGTAGAGCGTGAACGGCAGCGTCGTGATCGTCTCGCCGACCCGCGTGCCGCCGCCCTCCCGGGAGAAGACGGTGCGGCCGTCCTCGGCGTCCTGGCCACCGAAGGCGTCGAAGGCGAGCATCCCCATCATGTCGCTGACGGCCGAAGGCGGCATGATCACCTCGTAGCGGCCCGCCTCCAGCGCGACCTGGGTCGTGGCCCAGTCGAGCCGGCGCCAGACCTCCTGCTCCATGCGCTCGAGCGAGGGCGCAATGGTGGGCTCGCCGACCCAGGCCGAGCCGCTCCCGTCGGCCGTCCGCCCGACCAGGCTCACCGCGCCCGTCGGCTGCGCGTGGGAGAGCCGCACGCCGGTGGAGCTGCCGAGGTACAGCGTGACGACGTCCTGCTCGGCGAAGCCCGCCAGCACGGCGTCGCGGGCACGGGCCCGCTCGAATGCGCCCGACAAGGCCGACAGCACGACCTCGAGGGCGCCGGCAGTCCGTCGTCTCGGGATCGAGCCCGAAGTCACGCGTGCCCGCCGGCCGGGTCTCGGCCGGCTCCACCAGGGGAAAGGCATCGGCCGCCGGCGGAGCCGCCTGGGCGTCGGCCAGGGCGGCGGCGGCCATCTCGGCCACGCCGTCGGTGCCGACCTCGCCGGTCCGCCGGGCGGAGCCGAACGACGTTGCCGTTGAGCGCGATGACGCTGACGGAGCGCCCGCGCTGCTCGCCGTTGGTCGTCGTCGTGTTCAGCGCGTAGCGCACGTCGACGTGGCTGCTCTCTTCGACCAGCACCATGCACCCGTCCGCGCCGAGCGCGTCCGCCGCGGCAATGCCGCGCTCGACCAGCTCCTGGGCGGGGATCACCGGATCACCGCGGACGCTCACCGGCCGGACTCTTCGCGCGTGTTCAAGACCCGCACCCCGCGCACGAGGACCGACGGGCAGCCGTGCGACACCGGCGCCACCTGGCCCGGCTGGCCCTTGCCGCAGTTGAAGGCGCCGCCGAGCACCCAGGTGGACTCGCCCCCCACGGCCTCCATGGCGCCCCAGAAGTCGGTCGTGGTGGCTTGATACGCCACGTCCTTCACCTGCCCGGCCAGCTTCCCGCCCTCAATGCGGTAGAAGCGCTGCCCGGTGAATTGGAAGTTGTAGCGCTGCATGTCGATGGACCAGCTCTTGTCGCCCACGATGTAGATGCCGCGGTCGACGCCCGCGATCAGCTCCTCGGTGCGCGGGCCGTCCGCGCCCGAGTGCGCCAGCGACACGTTGGCCATGCGTTGGATCGGCACGTGCATCGGCGAGTCGGCGAAGGCGCACCCGTTGGAGCGTTCGAAGCCCATCGACGGCCGCGATGGAGCGGTCGAGCTGGTAGCCGACCAGCGTGCCGTCGCGCACCAGGTCGAACGACTGGGCCTCGACGCCCTCGTCGTCGATGCCGACGGTGGCCAGGCCGTGCGGCACCGTGCGGTCGCCGGTGACGTGCATGACGGGGGAGCCGTAGCGCGAGGCGAGCCGAGCTTGTCGAAGGTGGCGAAGGAGGTGCCGGCGTAGGCGGCCTCGTAGCCGACGGCCCGGTCGAGCTCGGTGGCGTGCCCGATCGACTCGTGGATGGTGAGCCACAGGTTCGACGGGTCGACCACGAGGTCGTAGGTCCCCGCCTCGACCGACGGCGCGCCGAGCTTCTCGGCCAGCAGCTCGGGCAGCTCGGCCAGCTCGGCGTCCCAGTGCCAGCCCCCGGCCGAGGCCGGACCGGTCAGGAACTCCCAACCCCGGCCGACGGGCGGCGCCAGCGTGCGCATCGTCTCGAAGCCGTTGTCCGAGAGCGCCAGCGCCTCGAGCTGGCCTGCAGGCGCACCCGGTGCTGGGTGGCCCGCGTCCCGTTCAGGTCGGCCAGGTAGGTCTGCTCGGACACGGCGAGGAGCGACGCCGAGGTGTGCGAGACCACCGCGTGCGTCTCGAGGCGCCGGCTCCACTCGGCCAGCAGCGCGACCTTGTCGGCCAGCGGGACGGTGGAGGGGTCGACGTCGAACGCGCTCGACCACGTGACGTCGCCGTGCGCCGGCTCGGGCGCCAGCTCGACGCGCCCGCCGCCGGCCCGGCTGGTGACGCGCGCCATCTCCTTGGCCTGGCGCACCAGGTTGGCCGCCTCCTCGGGCCGGACGTCGACCGAGGCGGCGAAGCCCACCGCGCCGTCGACCACGACGCGCACGCCCATGCCGAAGTTCGTGTCGTCCGCCGTCGTCTCGGGCTGCGCGTCGTGCAGACGGACCGTCTGGCTGCGGATGCGCTCGACCCGGAGCTCGGCGGCCTGGCAGCCGGCGGCGGCGCTCGAGCGCGGCATCGGCCAGCGCGTGCGAGGTCGTCGGCGGCGAGGGGCATCAGTCGACCGGGGTCGGCTGGCGCAGGGGGAGCCCGGCGGAGGTGTAGATGGCGTCGATGAGCTCCATGGTACGGATCGCGTCGGCCGCTGTCGTCGGGAACGAGCTCCCGTCCTCGACCGCCGCGACGAAGGCCTCGAGTTGGAAGTCGTAAGTCGCCTTGCGGCTGAAGCGCTCCTTGCGGGTGCCGAGCGACGTCGTCACCTTCATGCGGTGGCAGTGCTGCGGGGCGAAGGGGTTGAGGACCGAGATCTTGCCGTTGTCGCCCGTGATCTCCGCGCCCAGGCGCAGCACCGAGGACGAGAACATGGAGCAGCCGATGTGGGCGCTGCCACCGTCGGGCAGCGAGAAGTGGGCGTCCATGGCGCGGTCGACGCCGGGGGAGGAGAGCTTGGCCGCGGCGCTGATGACGCGCGGGCCCGGGGCCAGCAGCCGCAGCAGGCTGATCGGGTAGCAACCCATGTCCATCGTGGCGCCGCCGGCCAGGGCAAGCTGGTAGCGGATGTCGCCCTTCTTCCACAACGGGGCCGAGAAGGCGACGTCGATGTTGGTGATGTTGCCGAGCTCGCCGGAGCGGACGATCTCCACCAGGCGCTTGGTCAGCGGGTGGTACTGGTAGTGGAAGGCCTCCATGACGACCACACCTGGGTTGCCGTTGGCCGCCTCGGCCACGGCCCGGGCCTCGTCGGCGTTGGCCGTGAAGGGCTTCTCGCACAGCACGTGCTTGCCCGCCTTCACCGCCTCGATCGTCCAGTGGCCGTGCAGGCCGTTGGGGAGCGGGTTGTAGACGGCGTCGATCTCGGGGTCCTCGACCAGGGCCGCGTAGCTGTCCAGGACGCGGGGAATGCCCTGCTTGCGGGCGAATTCCGCGGCCCGCTCGCGGTCCCGGGCCGCCACCGCCGTGACCACGGCCACCCCCGTCCGGCTGGCAGGCTTGATGAGAGCGGTGGGGGCGATCCGGGCAGCTCCCAGGATCCCGATTCTCAGCACGCGGCGGTCACCGGGAGCGATGGGCCGGGCGGAGAGTGAGATGGGCCCCCCTGGGGCGTTTCCCCAGTATGGGACGGAGGGGTCGCCGCCGGGGACGGTGGGGCCAGACGCTGCATGAGCACGGACGCTAACGCACCAGCGGCACGGCCGAGGCTTGGTCACATCCCGGGCCTCGACGGCATCCGGGCCCTGTCGGTGCTGGCGATCATCGCGTTCCACACCGGGCTCAACTCGGTGCCGGGCGGCTTCTACGGCGTCGACGCCTTCTTCGTCCTGTCGGGCTTCCTGATCACCTCGCTCCTGGTGAAGGAGTGGAGCGGCACCGGCACGATCCGGCTGCGCCGCTTCTGGGCCGGCCGCGCCCGGCGCCTGCTGCCGGCGCTGTTCCTCCTCGTCGCGGTCATGGGCATCGTGCTGGCGGTCGTGCCGGCGGTGCTGGCCACGCCGCACATCCTGGGCGACGCCCTCTCGACCATCTTCTACGTCTCGAACTGGTACTCGATCCACAACGGCGTCACCTATTTCTCGCTGTCGACGCAGCCGTCGCCGCTGCTGCACACGTGGTCGCTGGCGATTGAGGAGCAGTTCTATCTGATGTGGCCGCTCGTCGTGCTCGCCGTGCTCAAGCTCGGGACGACAGGCCGCCGGGCGCGACGCGCCGGACGCCGGCAGCAGCGCCACGCCGTCGAGGTGCTCGGCGGCGGTCCAGCTGCTGCTCGTCGGACCGCCGCCGGCCAACGACGACCCCGCGTGGACGCGCCGGCGCCGGCTGCACGTCCTGTTCGCCGTGGCCTGCTTCGGCTCCTCGGCTCGGCCATCCTCATGGCGATCCTGGCGCCCAACGGGTACACGACGCGGGCGTACTACGGCACGGACACCCGGGCGCAGGCGCTGCTCGTCGGTGCGGCCATCTCCATCGGGCTGACGCTGTGGCAGGACGGGAGCGACCGGCGCTGGTTCACCCGGCTCGCCGGCGTCCTGGCCCTGGCCGGCGTGGCGGGCACGGCGGTGCTGTGGGCCACGACGTCGGAGACCTCGACGTTCGCCTTCAGCGGCGGCTTCCTGGTGGCCAGCCTGGCGGCGGGGGCGGTCGTCCTGGGCTGTGCCGCCGCACCGCGCTCGCTCGTGGTGCGCCTGTTGGAGCTGCCGCCGCTGCCGCAGTGGGGCCGCATCTCCTACGGGGTGTACCTCTGGTACTGGCCGGTGCTGCTGGTCATGACCGGGCAGCGCCTGCACTGGGGCGTCTATCCGCTGTTCCTGGCCCGGGTCGGCATCACGGTGGCCATCGCCGCGCTGAGCTACGACCTGGTCGAGATGCCCATCCGCCGCGGCGCGCTGAAGCGGTGGCGCTCCTGGGTGGCGGCGCCGATCGGCGCGGCCCTCGCCATCAGCGCCGTGTTCATCAGCACGCTGGTGCCGGTGGGGGCGGCGGAGCTGCAGGGCTCCCAGCTGGCGGTCACCGGGCCCACCTCCACGACCTCGACCGTCGCACCCGGTCGCCACGACCGACCACACCCGCCACACCCGCGGCCCCGGGCTCGCCGACCACCACCTCGGCGCCGACGACGACCACCACGACGGTGCCGTCCTACCTGTCGCCCGCCATCGCCGGCCGCCACCACGTCCAAGCCCGTCAAGGTGCTGCTCGTCGGCGACTCCATCGCCGGCACGCTCGGGGTCGGGCTGGCGCAGGAAGCGCACCAGTACGACGTGCAGATCGCCAACGAGGGGACGCCGGGCTGCTCGCTCTCGATGCAGACGCAGATCAAGGTGCTCTTCTACACGGTGGCGCCGGACGCGCCGTGCGACGTCGGCAAGAACCCCAACTCGCTCTTCGCCACCTGGCGCAAGTGGGTGGACGCCTACAACCCCGACGTGGTGGTGTACCTGGCCCGTGGCGAGACGTTCGACCAGGAGGTCGGCGGCAAGTGGCAGAACCTCGGGCAGGCGGGCTTCGACAGCTATCTGGTCAACCGCTACCGCCAGGCGGTCTCCGTCCTCGGCTCCAAGGGGGCCAGCGTCGTCCTGATGACGACGCCGTACTACGACAGCGGGACGTCGCCCGCCGGCACCCCGTGGCCCGAGGACGCGCCGGCGCGGGTCACGGGCGACAACGCGACCATGCGCCAGGTGGCCACGACCACGCCACCGGGGACCGACGGCAGCCGGGTCTACGTCTTCGACCTCAACGCCGTGGTCTCCCCGAACCACGCGTTCTCGCCGACCGTGGACCAGATCAACATGCGCTGTACGGACGGCGTGCATTTCACGCAATCGGGCGGGATCTACGTCGGCCGACGGCTGGCGCCGGAGCTGGCCGCGCTGGGGCAGGCCCACGCCACTGCGTCGCCGGGTGGCGGATGGCCGGGTCCTCTGCCACCATCGACTCCGTCATGGTTCACCAACCTGCCCTGCCAGTAGTCCGGCGGGCCACGGCGGACGACGTCACCGCCATGGCCGCGCAAATGGCGCGGACCTTCCTCGATGACCCGGTCACGTCCCACATCTTCCGCAACGAGGCCCGTCGCGAGGCCGGCCTGCGGGCCTACTTCGGCACCCAGATGAAGGCCGACTACCTCCCGTTCGGCGGCTGCTACACGGCCGAGGGCTACGCCGGCTCGGCCATCTGGGCCCCGGCCGGGAAGCCGATGCTGCGGGTCGTGGCCGGGATGCTCACCATGCTGCCCGTCCTGCCCTACGTGATCGCCAACATGCGCACGACGATACCGCCTGCTGACGCTGATCGAGTCCAAGCATCCCCACGAGCCGCACTGGTACCTGGCCAGCCTGGGCACCGCGGTGGAGCAGCAGGGCAAGGGCGTGGGCGGGGCGCTCATGCGCCCGGTGCTCGACCACTGCGACGCCGAGGGCTTGCCCTGCTATCTGGAATCGTCCAAGGAGCGCAACGTGCCCTTCTACCGGCGCCACGGCTTCGAGGTGGTCGAGGAGGTGCCGCTGCCCGGCGACGGGCCGTCGCTGTGGACCATGTGGCGGGAGCCGCAACCGACGATCTGAGGACGCAAGGTCTGAGGACGAACGTCGCGGCGCGGAGCTGAAGCCGTCGCGCCGGCCGCTGCCGGCCGCCACGCCGTTCTGCGCCGGCCGCTGCAGGTTCAGGGCGGGGCGGTTCAGGTCGGGTGGATGCCTTCGGGCATGGAGAGCACGTCGTTGACGACCACCCCGAGCACGTCAATGACGGCCCGGGCCGGCGCCGACGGCAGGCCCCGCCGCCGCTGGGCCACGCCGACCCTGCGGCGGGGGAGCCCGGTGACCGGGAGCACCGAGAAGCGTCCCCGCAGGTGGCCCGGGACCGCGGTGGCCGGGAGGATGGCCGCGCCGTACCCGTCGAAGGCCAGCGAGGCGATCAGCCGCACGCCGTCGAGCTCCATGGCGGGCCGCAGCACAATGCGGGCCGGGCCGGTGGCGCCGTCGATCTCGGCTCGCAGCGCCGTGCCCGGTGCCGGCAGGAGGAGCTCGATCTCCGCCAACCGCTCCAGGGGGATGGACGACTCCTGGGCCAGGAAGTGTCCCGCCGGCAGCACAGCCACCAGATCCTCGTCGAAGAGCTGCGCCGCCATGATCTCGTCGCCGCTCAAGGGGAAGGTGACGACGGCCAGGTCGAGCTGGCCCGTGGCCAGCTGCTGCTCGAGCTGGACGCTCGAGCCCTCGGCGACGTTCAGGTGGACGTGGGGGTGGCGGACCCGGAGGAGGTCGAAGAGCTGGGGGATGAGCCAGCGCCCGGTCGTCCCGATCATGCCGAGGCGCACCGTCCCGACCACCTCCTCCCGCAGTGCGGTGACGTCGGAGACCATGGCGTCGAGCTCGTTCATCACCTGGCGGGCCCGGGCCACGACGACCTCGCCCTCCTCGGTCAGGCCGCCCGAGGCGCGGTCGACCAGCTGGACGTCGAGCTCGCGTTCGAGCCGGGCCACGTGGGCCGAGACGTTGGACTGCACCGTGCCGATGGACGTGGCGGCCGCCGAGAAGCTGCCCGTGTCCGCAATGCCCAAGAGTGCTTGCAGGTGTTTCAATTCCATGGGCCCACCTCTCCTGGGACTGCTTGCCACAGTATCGCTCGTCATCACTATAACTGATACAAAGTATCTCCTAAAGCTGCTTGACTGATCGCCGAGGTACCTGCAGAATGGATCTCAGACCGCAGGTAATCGGAATCCCCCCCTCTGAGCCTGATGAGTCTTGAGAAGGGATCGCCCTCCCCCCCGGCGATCCCTTCTCCTAATTCCGGGGACTGTTTCGGGGCCGGCGCCGGCCGGACTCCCAGGCCTTTCGGGGGGCGCTCGTGACCCCTCCGACCAGCCAACGAACTGCTTTAGGCTCCGTACCCGTGGCCAAAAGCGCCGTCTTCATCGACCTCGACCGCACCCTGCTGTGCCGGGCCTCCGGCCAGATCCTCAACCGCGCCCTCGTGGAGGAGGGAGTGCTGCCCGAGGGCCGCTCGCTCCCGGGGGACAAGCTCCTCTATGCGGTCAACGACCGCCTCGGCGAGAACCTCGTCTCCATGGGCCTCGTGCGGGCGGCCGCCCGGGTGGCCAAGGGCTGGCACCAGGAGCAGGTCCAGGCCGCCGGCCGCCGGGCGGTCTCGCGGTTGAGCGAGATCGTCGCCCCGTTCGCCCCGCAACGGCTGGCCGCCTTCCGGGCCGAGGGCCACCGGCTGGTCCTCTCGACGACGACGCCGGCCGACATGATTGCGCCCGTTCGCCGAGGCCATCGGCTTCGACGACCTGATTGCGACCACCTACGAAGTCAAGGACGGTCGCTACACGGGCCGCCTCTACGACGGTTTCGTCTGGGGGACCGGCAAGCTGCGCGCCGTGCGCGCCTGGGCCGAGGAGGACCGGATCGACCTGGCCGACTGCCACGCCTGCAGCGACAGCATCTTCGACGTGCCGCTGCTGTCGAGCGTCGGTTCGCCGCACGCGGTCAACCCCGATCCGTCGCTGACCCTGGTGGCCACGGCCCGCCGCTGGCCGGTGGAGCACTGGGACCGACCGCCCGGGGTCCCCAGCGTCGTCGGGCTCGAGCCGTACCACATGCTCCGCCCGTTCGTCCGCAAGCTCTCCTTCCCCTACGCCCGCTTCGACATTGCCGGCGTCGAACACGTGCCGCGACGCGGACCGGTGTTGTTGGCTTCGAACCACCGCAGCTACTTCGACGTGGCGGCACTGGCGCTCGTGGCGCGTGACATCGGGCGTCCGGTGCGCTTCCTCGGCAAGAAGGAGATCTTCGACGCGCCGGTCGTGGGCTCCATCGCCCGGGCCATCGGCGGCATCGCCGTCGACCGTGGCAGCGGATCGGGCGAGCCCCTGCGGGCGGCCGAGTCCGCCCTGAAGGCGGGGGAGGTGGTGATCGTCCTGCCGCAGGGCACCATTCCGCGCGGGCTACGAATTCTTCGACCCGGAGCTGCACGGCAAGACCGGCACGGCGCGGCTGGCCGCGTCGACGGGCGCCACGGTGGTCCCGGTCGGGCTCTGGGGCACGGAGAAGGTCTGGCCGCGCTCGGCGCGGGTGCCGGACTTCACACTGGTGCGCCACCCCCCGACGGTCACGGTGCGGGTGGGCAAGCCGGTCCCGCTCTCGCTGACCGACGCCAAGGCGGACACCGCCGCCATCATGGGGGCCATCAGCGCCCTGCTGCCGCCTGAGGGCAGGGTGCGCCACGAGCCGACCGCCGAGGAACTGGCCCGCAGCAAGCCCCCTCGGTGAGGGCACAGCTCGCCAGCGCCACGACGCGCGTCGTCAACGCCACGTCGCGTCGCCTCGGGACGGGGCCAGGGCACCGTGGCCGGGGGCCGGGCGGGCCTGCGCCTCGACCCGCGTCTGCTCGAGCATCTGAGCGCTGGTCGCCAGATCGCTCTCGTGACGGGCACCAACGGGAAGACCACGACGACCAGATTGCTCACGGTGGGGCTCGGTGCGAACGGCGACGCCGTGGTGAGCAACGAGACCGGCTCCAACATGCCGCCCGGCCACGTTGCCGCGCTGGTCGGGACAGAGGCACCCCGAGCGGTGCTCGAGACCGACGAGATCTACCTGCCGCGCGTCTTGACCGCCACGGCCGCCGCCACGGTGGTGCTGCTGAATCTCTCCCGGGACCAGCTGGACCGGACGAACGAGGTGCGCATGATCGCCGGCAGCTGGCGGGCGGCGCTGGCGGCGGCGCCGCACACGCACGTGGTGGCGAACGCCGACGATCCGCTCGTGGCGTGGGGAGCCGGCGCGGCACGCGACGTGCACTGGGTCGGTGCCGGCCTGCGCTGGCAGCACGATGCGGTGGGCTGCCCCTCCTGCGGGGGCCGCATCACCTTCGCGGACGACGGCTGGTCCTGCGGCGGCTGCGGCTTCGCCCGTCCCGACCCCGAGGCGACCCTCGTCGTCGCGTCCGACGGCACGGCCCGAGGCCGAGCTGGGCCGACGGCCGCTCGGCTCCCGTCCGGCTGGCGCTGCCGGGCCGCTTCAACCAGTCCAACGCCCTGATGGCGGCCGTCGCCGCCGAGGCGTGCGGCGTCGACGCCCTCGAGGCCCTGGCGGCCATGGAGGCGGTGCAGGAGGTCGCGGGCCGCTTCACGGTGCGCGCGTTCGGCGACGTGCGGGCGCGGCTGATGCTGGCCAAGAACCCGGCGGGCTGGGACGAGTTGCTCGACCTGGTGGCCGGGTCGGACGCGCCGCTCGTCGTGAGCATCAACGCGCGCATCGCCGACGGGGCGGATCCCAGCTGGTTGTGGGACGTGCCCTACGAGCGCCTGCGCGGACGCGCCGTCGTCGCCACCGGCGACCGCTTCCGCGACCTGTCGGTGCGCCTGCACTACGGCGGGGTCCGGCACAGCACCGAACCCGATCCCGTCCTGGCCGTCGCCGCGGCCGCCGCCGGCTCGAACAGACTCGGCGGCGGTCGTCGACGTCATCGGGAACTACACCGCCTTCCACGACCTGTTGGGCGCGCCGGCATGACGGCGCCGCTGCGCATCGCGGTCGTCTACCCGGACCTTCTCGGTACCTACGGCGACGGCGGGAACGGGCTGGTGCTGGCGCGGCGGGCCGAATGGCGCGGCTACGAGGTCACGCTGCTGCAGGCCGCCTCCGACAGCGCCCTCCCGGAGGCAGATCTGTACTGCCTGGGCGGGGGGGAGGACGGGCCCCAGGTCCGCGCCGCCCGGTCGCTCATCGACGACGGGACGCTGGTGCGCCGCGTGGCGGAGGGCGCGGTCGTGCTGGCGGTCTGCGCCGGTTTCCAGATCGTCGGGCGGACCTTTCCCGGCGCCGACGGCGAGGAGCAGGAGGGGGTCGGGCTCCTTGCCGTCGACACGGTGAAGCCGACCACGCCACGGGCGGTGGGCGAGGTGCTGGTCGAGGTGGATCCCGACGTGCTGGGGCCGCTGCCCACGCTGAGCGGCTTCGAGAACCACGGAGGTGTCACGTCCCGCGCGGAGGGTACGGCGGCACTGGGCCAGGTGGTGGCCGGCGTGGGCAACGGCGTCGGTGACGGGAGCGAGGGAGCCGTCCAGGGTCGCATCGTCGGGACGTACCTCCACGGCCCGGTGCTGGCGCGCAATCCGGTGCTCGCTGACCGGCTGCTCTCCTGGGCCCTCGACGACGTCGTGCTGGCCCCTCTCGACGACGACGAGGCGGAGGCGTTACGTGAGGAGCGTCTGCTCAGCGTCGGGTGGGAAGCGGCGCCGGCGACGGCGCACCCACGCGTAGAAGGGGCGCGCCGATGCGGACACTGCTCAATTTGATCTGGCTGGTGTTCTCGGGCCTCTGGCTGGCGATCGCCTACGCGTTGGCCGGCCTCCTGCTGTGCCTCTTGGTCGTCACCATCCCCTTCGGACTGGCCTGTTTCCGCCTGTCGGCCTTCGTGCTGTGGCCGTTCGGACGGGCTGTCGTTCGCAAGCCGGAGGCCGGGGCGCCGTCGACCCTGGCCAATGTCCTGTGGTTCGTCCTGGCGGGAGTGTGGATGGCCATCTCGCACCTGCTCCTCGGTGTCGTGCTCTGCCTCACCATCATCGGCATTCCGCTCGGCCTCGGGAACTTCAAGTTGGCCGCTGTCGCCATTGCACCGTTGGGGAAAGAGATCGTGCCGGCGAGCGATCCTCGTGCCCAAGCCGGAGCCATCGTCTTCTGAGTTGTCTGGTTTTGAGTTGTCCGGCGCAGTTGTCCGGCGCCTGAATCGATCCTCTCGATCGGCGCGCGCTCAGCCGGTCGCGCCCACCTCGAGCGACAACAGGTCCCGGGCCAGGATCACGGTGCCGTCGAAGTGTGCGCCGGCCAGTGCCAGCCACTCGGGCTCGGTGCCAGGCTGCGGTGCGGGCACGAGGTGGGTGAGCACCAGGGTGCCGACGCCGTTGCGCGCCGCCGTCTTGCGCCGCGTCCTCGACCGAGGAGTGGTAGTCGAGAACATCGAGCAGCCGGGGCAGTCCGATCGGCTCTATCAGGTCGGGTCGCACCACGGTGTGCACGAGCATGTCCGCCCCCGTGCACAGCTCGTCGAGTCCCGGGCACGGAACGGTGTCGCCCGCGATGACGACCGAGCGGCCCCCTTCGTCGATCCGGAAGCCGACGGTGGGGCGCACGGGCGAGTGATCGGTGGGGGCGGCGCTGACCTGGACGTCCGCTTCCTGGAGCACCGTGCCGCGCTCGCACTCGACGACGTCCGCCGTCGGCCGCCACTGCAGGTCGGCGTGATGCGAGAGGCGATAGCCGATGTCGAGCTCCAGCATGGCCTCGGTCGCCTGCACCAGCGAGGCTGTCCCGACGGGGCCGTAGACGGGGAGCGGATGGGGCTGGAAGGACGTGATCCACCGCGACGTGACGATGTCATTGAGATCGGTGGTGTGGTCGCTGTGCAGGTGGGTGAGGAAGAGGGCGCGCAGCGCGCCGGCCGCCGACCCCGCGGCCGCCGCCCGCATGAGGACGCCTCGCCCGCAGTCGAAGAGCAGGTCGCCCGCGCCTGTGCGCACCAGGGTGGCCGGCCCGGCGCGCTCGGGGTCGGGCAGGGGGCTCCCACTGCCGAGGATGATCATCTGCATGGGTGTCGCCTCCGGATTCGCCGTCGCTCAGCACCGTAGGTCGGATCGGCGCCGCGCCGTGGACGGCGTTGGTACCATCCCCGAGTCCGCCAGCGGGGGAGGAACATGCATGTCGCATCGGAGTGAAGAGGACGTGGCGACTCTCCTGCGTGAGTTGGGATCGCACGGCTTCGGGGGCATCAACCCGGATGAGCAACAGCTGCGGACGCTGCTGGCCTCCGACGAGGCGGGACCGCTGCAGTTCGTCAATCTCCTGTCCTATTACGCCGAGGCGCGCTATCCCGAAGGCCACGAGCTGGCCGACGCCGGCTCGACCGGCGCAGAGGCCTATGGCCGCTACGGGGTGGTGGCGCTCGACCAGGTGGTGCGGCGGGGCGGCACGTTCACCCTCTACAACGACGTGCTGCAGGTCCTGATCGGACAGACCGGGCCTTGGGACCAGATCGCGGTCATGCAGTATCCCGAGATCGACACCTTCGTCGACATGATCCGCGACCCGGACTACCAGTCCGGCCTCGTCCACCGCGATGCCGGCCTGGCCACCACGGCCATCCTGGTCTCCCGCCCGTTGCTCTGACGTTTCCGCCGCGCGCAGCGCGTCTGTTCAGTTCGGCCACTCCGAGTCCCGATGGTGCGAGGGAGGCTCGTCGAGCGCCCAGGCGCGGCGCCACGGTGAGGCGTCGGGACCGCGATGGGCCGTCGTGGCGCCATCGACCGGCGCCACTGCACTGACCGATCGTCGCGCCTCCCACCAGTCGGAATGGACCTCTCGCGACAGAGTGGCGACGGCTGCTTCAATGCGGTCCGAGAAGCGATGGGTGTTCTCCCCTTCGTCGGGCGCGAGCGGGGAGCCGAAGAGGACGGCAATCGGGGCACGGCGCAGTCGGCTGCTCCGGCGCGACTCGGTGCCCGAGCCCCCCGGTGCCCGCCCCTCTGCTTCGGCGCTCTTGGGTTGGACGTGCCGCGTGCCGTGCAGGTACACGGGGACGACCGGCCGGCCCGTGCGCCGGGCCAGGTAGGCGGCGCCGGCGGTGAACGGTTGGGTCCAGCCGTCGGGCGAGCGACCACCTTCGGGGAAGATGACCAGGTTCCACCCGTCCTCGATCAGTTCGGCCGCGGTGTCCCCCGACTTGCGGTTGACCCTGCTGCGCTCGATCGGGATGGTGGCCAGGGCGAACGACGACAGCACCGCCTTCCAGGTGCGGTCGAAGAAGTAGTCCGAAGCCGCTGCCACCACGGTGCGGTGGCGGAACTCGACCGGCAGTGTGGTCAGCAGCAACGGCGTGTCGATATGGCTGAGATGGTTGGACGCGAAGATCACCGGACCCTCCACGTGTTGGAGGTGCTCCAGTCCCCGGATGGTGGCCGGCGCCAGCAGGCGCGCCGCCGGACGGGCCAGGTTGTCCATCACCATGGCCCGGGCCAGTCGGACCGGGTAGCGGCGCGACCACTCGTGGTCGTAGTCGAGCCCGACCTTGCGCTCGGGATCGGGCCGCTCGACGGTGGCGGGCCAGGAGGGGGCGGCGAAGGGAAAGCGTGCCGCGCGGACGCGGCCGCGCAGTCCCGAGCCCGCCATCAGCGGACGTCCGACATGAAGATCGGTGGGTTGTGCATGTGGGTCAGGGTCGGCGAGGGCCCGACGACGTCGGATGCGATCTCCAGAGCGTCGTTGAGCGAGCTCGCCGGCGAGAAGCCGAGCCGCCGCACCGCCTTGGGGTCTCCACCGACGACGATGACGCGCCCCAGGTGCGCCAGCGCGTGCGCGCACCAGTACCACATGTAGAAGGGGTGGACGCCGTGGTACGCGTGCCCGGTCCGGTAGAGATGGATGTACCACGGGTCGGTGGCGAAGGACTCCTCGAACTCCTTGTGCATCTGCACCGGATCGACCGTCTGGGTCAGGACCTGTTCGTAGAAGTCGATGTAACTCGGGTGGTGCGCGGGGTGGAATTCGGGTCGGGTCGGGTGCTTCATGATCAGCACGCCGCCTTCGCGCACGAGCGGCTTCCCCCGGTACATGTTGAAGAAGTAGCCGAGCCCGAGGCAGGCCACCAGAATCGGGTTCATGATGGAGTTCACGTTGTAGGGGCAGATGTACGGCAAGCCCATGGTCAGGATGTCGGTCTGCCCCTCGACCTCAACGCCCTGCTGGGCCCATACGTTGGCCGTGGTCAGGGCGTGGACCGCCTCGACCTCTCCGGCCTGCACCGACGTCATGGCGTGGGGAGAGCGGATGGAGTGGAAGATCTGGCGGGCATAGCGCGGCGGCACCTTGGACAGCGCCTTCGACGTGGCCGCGTAGCGAGGCGCGGTCCCGCAGGGACCACTCCCACTCCCGCTTCTGGAGGAAGGCGAAGTTCGACGGGAACGTGTCGTTGTTGAGCGTCGTCTCAATCTGGAAGATCTTCACCCCGGATTCGGCGATGAGGCGGCCCATGCGCCAGTTGGCCGAGTGCAGCTCCGAAGCCGGCTGGTCCATGAAGCTCTTCGAATGCTGCATGGTGTGCGGATTGTGGTGGTGGCGCAGGCTGCGGTAGCTGGCCAGCCCGGTGGCGACGCTCTTGTGGCCGCCGTCCATGGAGACCAGGTTGATGTTGACGTACACGAGCAGATCCGAAGTCGCGGCCCGCTTGTTGATCTCCACCTCCTCACCCTGATCTGTTTCGCCGATGAAGAGCAGGTTGTCGGGGTCTTCGGCGTCGTGCTGGGTCAGCAGGCCGTGGGGAGCGAAGGCGTCGTAGACCCGGTCACCGAGGGCGTGCCGCAACTCGTCCTCGGTCATGCGGCGGTGCAGGGCCAGCGCGGCAATGAGCTGCACGTCGTCGACGCCGGCTTCCGCCGCCATGTCGAGCACGGTCTCGATCACCATCTGGCGGATGTCGGGGGCCTCCATGGGAGGCAGCGGCAGGGAGACGTCGTCGAAGCAGATCGTGAGCTTCATGCCGGGTCGAAGCAGCGCCGGCAACGGGTCGCGGTCTCCCTCGGGCTGGAGCAACGCCTGGCGGATCGCCCGATAGGGGTCCTCGATCGCCTTCATGGGCTCGGGGGCGTAAATGACGCGACTGCCCTCGGGCAGCGTCTCGAGCCCGAATGACTCGCCGCTCCAGAACAGGGTTGGTGGCGTCGATTTGTCCACCTCGAGGACGAAGCCTGGACGGCGACTCATCGGATCGGTCCTTTCCGTACGTCGAATGCGATCTTGACGGCCCCGCGGCGTCCGGCGGAGCCGGCGTGGGCCACGGCGTCCTCGAAGCGGGTCAGTGGGTAGGTGGCAGAGACCAGGCGTCCGGTCTGCTGTGCGGCGGCGACGTCAAAGGCCAGGGCGAACGTCGAAATGGCATCATCGGCCCCGGGTCCTCGCTCGGTCCCGTACGCGTACGCACCGGCCAGGCGGACCTCGCGGTGCCACAGCGGCGCCAGGTCGACGGTCACTTTGCCGGGCATGCCGACCAGCGCCACCGTCCCGCGGGGGCGGACCATGGCGAGCGATTGGGCGATCGACTCGGGGCTGCCGACGCAGTCGAAGACGACGTCGGCGCCGCCCGAAAGCGTCGCGGTCACTCCCGGGGCGCCCCCGTAGGAGAGCGAGCGAGAGTGTCGGCGCACGGCGCGGCCCAGCTGGTCGGAGGGCAGCGCTTCCGTGGCGCCCAGGTCGCGCGCCAGACGTTGCTGGTGCGGGTAACGCGCTCCCACGAGTAGGGCGCCGGGCGTGGCACAGCGGCCCGCCGTCGCGAGATGTCCAAGGGAGGCGGTGACGAGCAGCCCGAGCGTGCCCGCACCGATGACGGCCACGACGTCGCCCGCGGCGATCGGCGCTCCGAGCACCGCATGCACTGCACACGCCACGGGCTCGACCGTGACCGCGTCCTCGTCGGTCAACTCGTCGGGTACGGCATACAGCTGCGTCGAGTGCGCCACGAGTCCGGCCGTCGACCAACCGCCACCGGTATCGGCGCAGAAGCCCGTCTGGAGCCCGGGCCGGATATGACCGAAGGCGATGTAGCCACAGTTGCCCACGTGGCCCGCTTGGCAGGCGGGGCACTGGGGATCGATGCCGCGGGCGGCACAGCCGAGCACCGGCTGCAACACCACTCTGCTCCCGGCGGCCAGGAGGCCGCCGAGCGCTCCCGTGGCGTCCTCGGCCACGGTGCCGACCACCTCGTGACCAGGCACGAAGGGAAACGACACGATGTCCTCGAAGTAGCGCGAGCTGCGCCCGTCCAGCGTGGCGAGGTCCGATCCGCAGATGCCGGACAGGATGGGGTCGACGTGCACCCAGCCGACGGACGGCACCTCGGGTGCGTCGCGCTCGACCAGGCGCAGCGGGCCCACGCCCGCACCTCGTCCCGACCCGAAGGAGGACACGACGCGCGCCGCGGCGAAGCGGGGGAGCGACCGTTCGAACAGGAGCGTGCTCATCGACCCATCACGGCCTTGGGCTGTCGGACATCGAAGGGCCCGAGGGGGAGTGGGCGATGTGACCCACCCTCGGCCTTGGCCCAGTGTTCGACGTGCCAGCCGCGCCGGCGGGCGATGGCCGACAGGCGTGACTCGGGGTTCACGGCCACCGGGAAGCCCACGGCTTCGAGCATGGCCAGGTCGCTGGCCGAGTCCGCGTAGGCCACGGACTCCTCGAGGGAGAGGCCGTGCTGTGCGGCGTAGTCGGCCAGCACCAGCGCCCGGGCCTCACCGATGGGCGGGAGCGTGGTCAGGTGCCCGGTCAGTCGCCCGTCGCGTGACTCCATCTCCGCGCAGATGATGTCGTCGAAGAGAGGCCGGATGGGGTCGATGATGAAGTCGAGCGCGCCCGTGATCAGCAGCGTTCGATGCCCGGCGGCGCGGTGGGCCCGTACCCGGGCGAAGCCATCGGGGAACGAACGGGTGAGGAGCTGCCGGTGGAACAGCTCCCACGAGTCTTCGCGCAGCTGCTCCAGGGGCGCATCCTCGAAGCGCCGGTAGAACGAGCGAAGGAAGTCACCGCGGTCACGCCGGTCGAGGGCGAGGAGGGAGGGCGCCTGGCGGACGAGGTCCGCCACGAAGCGCGCCCGCTGCGCCGGGGAGAGGTGGCGGCTGGCCAGCCAGGCGTAGGTGTCGACCACGTTGGAGGACATCAGGGTGTGCTCGAGGTCGAACACGGCCAGGTGCCGGTCCGGCGACAGGATGGCGCGCCGCTGGCGGTCGGGGCGCTTGTCCACCACCGACTTGCCGGGCTTGGTGCGCACGCGGGTGTGCTCGAGCACCGAGGGCAGGTGGATCTCGTGCACGTAGTGGTCCCAGTCGATCACGCCGGGGTCGAACTCGAAGCGGGCGTGATCGTCGTCGTCACCGAGGTCCCACATCTCAATCAGGTTGTCGACCCGGTAGCGGGCGTCGGTCTCGGTATAGGCGCCGTAGAGCTCGACGTAGCCGAGCGCACGCTTCGCCAGCGCGTGCCGGTCCTCCATGCGGGCGGCCAGCTGCGCCTGCTTGCCGCGGATCGGCAGGGCAGTGATCACCTTCTCCACGAAGGTCATGGCGGCATCAGCGCGCTTGAGTTGACGCTGCACGCGTCCCCGCCCGGGAAAGGACCACTCGGGCACGTTGATCGGCTGGCCGCGCTCGTCGTAGAGGGGGTTGCGGCTGAAGAAGTCCTCGGACAGTTCCACCAGGTGCCCGTAGCGCAGTGGGTTCCGGACGCCCGATGCGACGTGGTACACCTTCGGCCGCCCCGGCTCGGGACCCCGCGCCGCGACGGCGAGGATCGCTGCCACCACCAGGTCGACGGGGATCACGTCGACGATGCCTTCGGGCACCCCTGGGAACTCACGCAGCAGGCCACGGGCGTACGACACAATGATCGGCTCGGCCATACGGAAGCCGCGGATCCATCCGGCCCGGGGCTCCGCCAGTGCGGACTCAATGATGGAGGGCCGGACGAACGTGATGGGGACACGGCCTTCCCACTGCTCCACCAGGGCCCGCTCGCCGAGCGCCTTCGTGAAGGGATAGGCATCGGGCCAGCCGAGCGAGAGCGCGCGCGCCGTGCCGGCAGTGACCAGCTCGCTGCTGACCCACTCCTCGCGCATCTTCTCGGCCTTCGACGCGATCAGGTGATCGCCGGCGGCGCCGATCTCGGCCCGAGCCTGCTTCGTGAAGCCGCGCAGCTTCTCGGGCCGGCGGGATTCGGCCTCGAGGTCGTCGCGCAGGCGGCGGGCCGAGCTCACCTCCCCCTCCCAAGGCACATCGAGGGTGAAGCGGTTCTCGCTGAGGAGCTCTTCCTTGGCCTCACCCTGGTGCGTGCTCGCAACGTACGCCGTCGAGACGGCGACGAGGTGCGCGGCCGATCCGGTCTCGGCGATGGCCGCGGCCACCCGCGAGGGACCGAGGAGGTTGATCTCGACGGCCTGGGTCAACGGGGCGTCGAAGGAGACCGTGGCGGCGGAGTGGATGACGACGTGCGCCGCCGCCAGGGCGCGGCGGCCTTCTTCGTCGAGTCCCAAGCCGTCCTGGCTCGACGTCGCCCGGCACGGCCTTGACCCGCTTGGCTATCTCAGCGGCGAAGCCGTCACCGAGTTCGGTCCGCAGGCGGTCGAAGCAGTCGTTCTTGATGACCTCGCGGGCCAGCCGGGCGGCAGCGTCGGCACGGCGTCCCGGTCGCACGAGCACGGTGATTTCGGCCTCGGGGACGCAGCGGACGATGCGTTCGACCAGTGCGGTGCCCAGAAAGCCTGTGGCGCCGGTGATGAAGAAGCGTTTCCCACGGAGATCCCGCTCAATGGGCATCGAGAATGTCTACCACCGCCCGCCGATTCTGTCTACCATTTGGTAAGTGCCCAGCCCGTCGACCAAGGATCGCATCCTCGATGCCGCGCTGGCCTCCTTCGCCAGCAGGGGTTACGAGGCCACGTCCCTCGACGCGGTCGGCAAGGGCCTCGAACTCGACGAAGCAGTCCATCCTCTATTGGTTCCCGTCGAAGGACGCGCTTCTCGAGGCGGTGATCGCCCGCAGCGCGGAGGACTTGTCGGTCGCACTCGAGACCGCCCTGCAGGGAGCGGGGGAGGGCTGGGAACGGGTGGAGGCGGTGGTGCGCTCCGTCTTCCGCGTGGCGGCGCGGCAGCCGGACCTGCTCGGGTTCCTGCGCGAGGTCGGCCGGCTCGGGCCCCCGGCGGCGACGCAGATGACGCTCGCGCTCGACCCGCTGGTGCAGCGAGCCTCCTCGTTCCTGGAGGCCGAAATGGACGCCGGCGCGATGCGTCGTCACGACCCACGACTGCTGTTGTTGGCGATCTACTCCACGGTGATCGGGATGGTGACCGAGGTGGAGGTACTGCGGGCCCTGGGGGAGGAACCAACGGCCCGATCGCTCGTGCGCCGCCGCACGGACGCTCTGGCGTTGCTTCGCTCGGCGCTGCTGATTGAGCCCGCCGACTGACGCGGGTTGCACCGCGCGGCGTGTCGAGGCAGCCGCTCACTCGGTCGGCTTTGGGGATCTTCTTCCGCGGCGGCGCCTTGGGCGTATAGCGCTTGCTGGCGGTCGGTGGTTTCCGTGCTCCGGGAGTCGAGGCGGTCTTCGAAGCGACCCGTGCTGCCTTCCTTGCGCTGTCGTCCCCGGGGCTGTTCCGCTGCCACCCGCCGGATCACCTTGGAATCGGTCGTCCCGTACTTGTTGATGCGCCAGGCGCGGAGCATGAGAAATCCACCGAGAAAGATGAAGAGAAACCCGGCAAGACCGATGAACGACGGCGAAGGCGAAGCCGAGCAGGAAGAGGACGAACGCCAGAAGTGTGCGCTTCCGCTTCCAGAGGGCGGCGAAACCGATCACGCAGAGCACCAGGAGGACGCCACCCAGCAGCCCGGCGTCCGGAGAGACGGCGACGTACTTGCCGTCCGACCTTCGTCATAGGGGTTTGCGACGAGGTAGTAGGCGGGGAAAGCGATGCCGGCGAGCGTGGCCAGCGATGAGCGCGACCAGGGTCCACTTTGCCTCCATCGGGTCCAGGGTGGACATGGCGGCCTTGCGCTCCTCGGGAGGCAGGATCTCGGGCGCCTCGGACTCTCCCTCTGCGCTCCCGGCGGGCGTCGGCCCGGAGAAGGCCGCCATGATGCGCCCGGTCAGGGTCTGCGGCTTGCTGCTGCCGTTCCCGGCGGTGGGCGACATGACAACTCTCAGGGTACCGGGGCCGCCGGGGCACCCCAAATCACCCCGAGGCCGCAATCGGCCGCGGTTCTCGCAGGCTACGGTTGTGCTCCGGCAAATCCGCCAGGGCGCTTAGCTCAGCTGGTTAGAGCGCAGCCTTCACACGGCTGAGGTCGTGGGTTCGAGTCCCGCAGCGCCCACCAAATAAGGCTCTTCGGATTTCAGCGGGGAGTCCCTGGTGACCGGGGTCACCCAGAATTAGGCGAAGGCGCTTCAGGCTTGTGGTGTGAGCCAACAACCGAGAAGCACCTTCGTCGTGTACACCCTAATGAGATCCTGGCGGCCCTGGTGGGTCTCAAAGACGTCCGCGTCCTGCCTACGTGCGTCGAGGTCCCGACGTCGAGCTCATGATCGAGCAGGTCACCGGTGTGCTCTCGTGCCCGCTCTGCGGGAACGGGCCCAGGTCAAAGAACGCCCGGTCGTGCACTATGTCGACCTGCCCGTCTATGGGCCGCCGATGACCCGGGCCTGGAAGGTCGATGGCACCCGCCTCGGAGCGACCGCTGATGGCGAGTTTGGGCCTGTACCCACCACCTCCATGGGTTGACCGGGATCCAAGGTTGGGAGCGTGAAGCCGACCGAATCGGTATTTCGCTAGGGCCTCTGACTGATGTCAGCAAAGAGGCCCGACGCCCTCATGACGGCCTCGACCGTTCTCTTGGGCGCTGTCTCCGTGCATTACAACTTGGAACGACTTGGTAGCCACGTTGCCTGCACCCGAGAAGCTCGCAGACGGCGGACCAGGGAGTCGGCGGAGCGTTGCCAAGAGCGAAAGAGTTGCTTGTCGGTCACGCCGGGATTCGTTTCGGCTCTGATATACGCCGTTGCATTGAAGCACTGGTTGAGTTGCTTTCTGAATGGATCGTGGAATCCAGTCCACGACGGTCGGGTTGCCGATTGGGTCGAGCCATCTGACGATGGACTTTTCGCCGCCACCCTCTAAAGCGAACCCCTGGGGATCGGCCATGTTTGCGAAGGCTTGAGGAGGACCGTCAGTTCCTTCCAGCACCTGATCCTCGATGTTCCTTGCCTCAAGGAGTTTGCCCGATGAGGGAGATAGGACGAGTGTGATCTTGTCCTAGACCGCTCGGTGCGGTAAAGCCCAGACCACTTGCCCCGGAGTGAGTTGTTACGTGACCGAGTGACGTAACGCCGTTCATTGTCGCCATTGCGCCAAGAAGTCCTGACCAGAATGCTGGCGATCCACCAACTGTCGGGCCGACCAGCAATACGGCTGCTCGGGCAAAACCAGCGTCCTTGCCGGATCCATCGAACGGCAGGTTGTTGAGGCCGGATATCTTCGTTGTGCCCGCCTCTAGTTGTTTTGCAAGCAGGGCGGGGAGCGGTGGGCAGGGACGAGATATCAAAAGCTCCGGATCCATTGCCCACGGTGCTGTTCTGAGGTTGACCGAAGTTCGTGCAGTTGTACTGCGGCGTCGTTGGGTGAACCAGGAGACCAGCCGCTATCCAGGCTGATTGGTTGACAGGAGACGCGAGCTCAACGGCATTGAAGTTGCTCACTGTGCAGGTGGTGGTATTCTGTGTTCGCCCATCGTCGAACGGTGGCGTGCACAGTTGCGGAGGTATCCGCAGTGGCCGTCCTGCCTACCATGAGTATCGAAGCACTCATAGACAACCGCACTTTTTGCTCGAGCCACTGGGTTCCCCTTGGGCGCTGCGGATGGCTGTGTGCCTGCAACTTGGGCGAGCGTCCGAAGGGTGGCTGCCGCTCGGAGGGAGCAGGCTGGAACCCTGGCGCAGGCCACAGTTCGACAATGACCAGAGAAACGGCTGCGACGAACGGGCGAGAGCCCAATGCTGGGAAACAGGATTCGATGGGTGCGCGAAGGCGCACGAATCGGTCTGAGCGATCAGCCCTGTTGACCTGATTCCAGATCCGTTCGAACTCGGGCGAGTCGGAGAAAGGGGTCCTTGACGACATGGTCTAGGGTCGGACGTCTCGGAGGAGCGTGTCCATGTCCATGTTCATTTCGGTATCTCCAAGTCGAGCTCGGTACCAAGACGTTGGTTAGGGATTTCGAGCGTTCCGAGGCGCCGAGACAGTCGCTTCTTTGCTCGATGCAGGCGGATTCGGAGTGCATTTTCGGAACAACCGATCACGGTCGCCGCCTCGTCTTGACAGAGGCCATCCCAGTAGATGAGTTGAATAACTTCACGCTCACGAGGAGGAAGGCGCGAAACAGCGTCGAGAACCTCGGGATGTCTCGACTGCGGTTCGATCGGCGGAAGTGAAGCGTCGGGTTGTGATGACAAACGACGGAATAGTTGACCTCGTCGTTGACGAGTTCTCTGGAATCGGGCCAGCGTGTTTCGGGCTACTCCGTACATCCACAGCCGGTCATTGGGAGGAGCAGGTACATCATTGAGCCGCCGCCAGGCGACCAGGAACCCTAGGTCTCGGCAACCACATCGTCCGTATCGCTGCCAGGTCCTTCGCTTCGAGCCACGAAGGCGTATATGTCCGGGAAGGTCGATTCGTAGAGTGATCGAAACCTTGAGAACGGGAGTCACGATCCTCCGCCGTCGAATCCCGGTCTTCTAGCTCCACGATGCATACATCCCCCGCACAGCAAGGGAATCTTTCAGATTTCATGTGAACCCTGAAACATCTCTCATGGAGACAGCAATCTGTTCTGTGGGCAGCAGAATATGGAACAGAGTGGGAGTCGGATCCATCATCCTGCGAAATCCCGGATCTGACGACGCAGGTCAACCGGCGAGGCTCATGCAGCGGCATCTGAGGACGGCTATTCGACGTTCTTTGCTCCCGAAGTCCTTGTCAAAGCTTGCGGGTGCTCGTAGGAGAGCGTGAGGACCAGCATTCTCGCTGACCCGGAGTTCGGGTTGACTCTGCGCCGGATCGCCGGAATTCGGCGTACGAGACGGCTATGAAGTCCATTCCGCTGTAGGTCCGCTTGGCGCCGCATCCCGGTCGCCATTCACCTCAAGCACTCCCTTGCCGCGTTCGTAGTCGCTGATCTCGGCCACGCGCCGTGCGTGCCGGCCACCCTCAAACCCAGTGGAGACGAAGGTGTCGACGACATCGATTGCCTCAGACGTCGCCGTCGTCCGACCGCCAAGACAGACGACGTTGGCGTCGCCGTGGCGCCGGGCCAGGGCGGCGCCGGTCGCGTCGTGGACGAGCGCGGCGCGCACGCCACGCACCTTGTTGGCCGAGATACTGATGCCGATCCCCGTTCCGCAGACGCAGACGCCCCGTTCGGCCCTGCCCGAGGCAACGGCACCGGCCACGGCAAATCCGTAGATCGGATAGTCGACGGAGACAGTGGCCGAGTCGGTGCCGAAGTCGAAGACCTCGTGGCCGGCCTCGGCCAGATGCCGGGCCAAGTCCGTCTTGAGGTCGAATCCGGCATGATCCGAGCCGACGGCTATTCGCATCAGTCGAGTGTACGAGCTGGCGGTAGGCCCCACCTATGGCCGTCCCGTGCCGACCCTGCCCCATATGCCGGGACCGGGTGCCACCATGCAGGCAGTCTCAAGCAAGGCACCATGGGGCGTATCTGGAAGTGGTCTGGGCAATGTACCGTCCTACTCCATGAGTGCCTCCCCCAATGACCTCTACTCGTCGCCCCGGACGGTCAAGCCAGAGGACGAGCGCCATCCGTACCACGCCATGGACATTCCTGGCTATGGGCCCGTTTTGAATCCCTTGTGGGACCTGAGGGGGAGTGAGTCCGATTACCTCGGCCACGTGACGCTGGCAGGCAAGCGTGTGCTCGAAATCGGTCCTGCCACCGGATATCTGTCGTTCTACATGGAGTCACAAGGAGCCGAAGTCGTCTCCGTCGAGTTGTCGCCCGACGTGAGTTGGGATGTGGTTCCGGACCCGGACACCGATCTTGAATCGTGGTCGCAAGCGCGACGCGCCGGCATGGAGGGACTCCGTAACTCGTATTGGTTCGCCCACGAACGCTTCGAGAGCCGGGCAAAGGTCCACTACGGGAACGTCTACCACCTACCGGACGAACTCGGGCATTTCGACCTGGCTGTCATGGGTTCTGTGTTGCTCCACGTCCGCGATCCCCTCGGCGTCGTGGAGAGCTGCGCTCGGCTTGCCGATGCGTTGGTTATCACCGAGCCGCTACATCCGGACCTTCCCAGCGATCGACCGGCGATGGAGTGGTTTGCCCCTCGGGGTGAGCCGACTCCCGATATCTGGTGGCGTTTTAGCCCTGAAATCATTCGGAGATTCGTGGAGGCGGTCGGACGGACAGCCCATAGAACGTCGCCGCTGGTGACGACGGCGATCGTCGATGGGTCACCAGCGCCGGCACCGATGTTCACGGTTGTCGCTTGGCGACCGGACGCCGAAAGTCCTCTGACGCCATAACAGTGCCGCCAGGCGATCGTCGGTCAGCTGCCCGCGTAGGCCGGATCGGCGTCACCGTTCGCTCTTCATGCTTCACAAGCCCGACGAAGTACCGTGGCGCCCGTGTCTCCTTACCACCTCCAAGAACGCGACGGCAGCTGGCTGGCTGAGGCGCCGGTGGTCGTGTCGAACCAGGTGTCGATACCGGCGTCGTCTGCTCAGGTCTTCAGCCTGCTTGCCGACATTGGCAATTGGCCAACCTGGTGCACTGGAGTAACCGAGACCGTCGTCGTCGGTTCGTTGACAAGAGGGATAGGTGCAAGACGAAGAGTAAAGGCAGGAGGGATTCGGTTCGAGGAGGTTTTCGTGAATTGGGAAGACGGGGTACGAGTGACCTTCTCGGGTCTGACGATTTCCGCTCCGGGACTGCGCTCACTCGTGGAGGACTGGTCAGTAGCGGCAGATCCTGCCGATGCATCGAAGTCAGTGCTGACTCAGATCATGGGTGTCCAACTGAGGGGCATACTGCGGCCGGTGACAGGCGTGTTCCGTTGGTACCTACGACGTGCCACGGGCCGTGGTGCCCTAGGAATGGCGAAGCACTTCGCCTAGCTGTCGGCGACGAGGATTATTTGCATAAGCCATCGCCGGTTCAGACTGCCCCGTGCATCGACACAAGTTGCCGGGACGGAGCGTCAGCCCACCCACAACGAGAGGGGTCGCCGACCACTCATTCGTCGGTCAGACGGAATCACCTGGAGAGCTCAATGGTGCCCTGTTGGTCGTCGTAGTGAATAGTGAAGGCGTAGAAGGCTTGGACGCCCGTATTGACATAGGGTCGCAGCGCCGCCTTGATCCGCACCAGGTTCTGAGACTTGTCCGTGCCCGTGGTGAATTTCCAGAAGGGGGTCTGGGCGCCCCTCTGGGCGACACTGACCGGCAGGCCACTTTGCACCTGGCCTGAGGCTGCGGTGGCGGGCAACGCGCCGAGCACTGGGCCTGAGACTTGGAACGACGGCGTCCCGGTATCGAAGAGGCCCTTCGTGCACGCTCGGGTCCTACCGATCGTCGTGCAGAACGGCAAGGCTGAGTCGTTCCAAAGAGTGCGACGCCCGATGAGGCCGAGCGAGTTCATTTTGAAGGTGACCGCGGTCGTGGCGCTCGAAGGAACCTGCGCACCGAGAACGAGCGTCCCCGCAGCGCCACGCAGGTGCACGCTCCAGCGCGCGCCGAGCGCCCCGGGCATCGCCAAAATGGGGCTGGTCACCGGTCCCCGGCTGCGTTGCATGCCGATGCCCAAGATCCCATGGGCGCCCGTCTTCGCTTCGAATCCGGCGATGCCGCCGGCCGCCTTACAGGTGGGTTTCGACGCAATGCACGACGCACTCTTGACCAGCGAGAACGCGACCGGGCCAGCGGTCGCCTGTGAGCCGATTGCGACAACAGCCGAGGCCACGACGCCGGTGAACCTGTGCCCACCGGCGTAGGTGATGTTGGACGACTGGGAGGTGACGTTTACTCCGCCGCCCGCCGTCCCATCGACGGCATCGTCAAAGATGTGCAGGCCCGAAGAACCAGTGTCGAGGATGACGGGCACGGGCTTTGCTGTTCCAACGGTCACCTCGACCATCGGGGAGGCGCCGCCCTGGGTGCCGACCGCGCCGGCCACACTGAGCGGTACCACCACCGACTTCGTGGCGGCCCCCGCCACGGGGGCACTCATGTCTGACATGAACAACCCGGTGATCGCCCCGGTGCTCGCCGCAGCAGCGGTAGATACGAGAAGAGATCATGCGGATCATGGTGTGTTCCTGAGGGTTTCCGAGCTTCCGGAGACCACCATGTCAGAGAGATGTGAAGATTCCATGAGAGAGACTGGTGCGGACAGCAAGCGGTGGTAAACGATCGACGATCCCCAGACCAGTCAGCCGCGCGGGTACCTACCCCCGTACATTGGAGTCGCCGGTTCGTGGACGGTGTGACCCTTCGAGGTCTAGCCCGCAATCTGCACGAGCTTGGCCCACGACGGCACGGGCGGATGATGCATCCACGGACCACCGCTACGTCCTTCGATGAGGCCAACGATCACTTTGGCGGCCCTCGGCGCCTCAACGGGCCACGGCGTGAAGCCGTCCGTCAGCACGACAACAATGGACGGACGGGGCCTCAACGCAAGGGCCTGGGTGATTCCTTCGCCCATGTCTGTGCCGCCACCGCCGAGCAGTTCGACCTGGGAAGCCCGACTGACCCGCTTGACCGAATGCACCTGCGCATCGCACGACAACACGCGGACGTTTGTTCCCCGGAGCCCAACTCGCTGGAGGAGGGCCTCCACTTCCGCCAAGACTTGGGCGAGGAGATCCCCGGTCATCGAACCCGATGTGTCGCAGACGATGGCGACATCGGGTACCGGGCGTTCGAGTGTCGGCATGATCACCGAAGGCGTCGACTCCGACCGTACGCGATGGTTTTCGGTACGAGTAGTCGACCATCCCAGAGACGCGGGCGATGCCGGTCTGCACTTGGGCGGCCAGGACGCGGCGCCAATCGGTGCGAGATGGCAGGACTCCCTCGGCCCACCGCAACCAGCCGGCCCCGACTGACCCCGGCTCGAGTCCTTCGGACCGCTGCATTTCGCTCGCAATGGCGAGGCGCAGGAACTCTCCGTCTCGCTCATTCAAGCCGGTCCCCGGAGTGGAGCTATCCCATGGTCGATCGATGCCATCACACCCGGATCCGCAATCCCATTGACGCTGTTCTCCGCTCCGGGCTGACTCGTAGTACTGCTCGGCCAGGAGCCCGTCTTCGGCTCCGAGCCCCGCGGGCATCTGATTCGCGCTCGGGGGGACCATTCCCGCCGGCGCCAAGTCGTCGTTCACCTCCGCATCGGTTGCCCGATTCCAGGCCGGTGGGTCGCCGTCAGCCTCGTCGACTCCGGCGCGACCGGCGCGGCGAGCCATGGTCGCGCAGGAGGTGCGACACCAGGTGGACCAAGAGCCGTCCCAAGTCGTCGACGGCCATGGCCTCCAGGACCACGGGGTCGGCATGAATCTGCCAGCCCTGTCGACGGCGATGGTGTCTGAGTCCATGCTTCGGGTTGGACCTGCGCGGCGAAGAGCGCGCTGGCCAGGTAGGGGTAGCGCGATGCCGCGAAGACCCGGGCAGCCGCCACCTTGCGCGGGTCGAGCACGGTGCTGTCGCCGTGCGACCGTCGACATGGTCAGCCCAGCAACCCGGCGTCGCGCAGCAGGTCGGTGAAGCGGTGGACTTCCTCCGGGACCGGAGCACCCGGGGGCCGGCAGCGCACCAGAGGGCGGGCGGCCGCTGCGGCCACGTCGAGCTTGGAGTCTGCGGCGCGGCCGAAGACGACCCAGCCCTGTTGCCAACGCTCGATCGTCGGGTTGGCGGCGACCGCGCTGGCCACAGAGGAGAGGGCGGCAAAGGCTCGATCGCCACGTTCTGGGAGGACGAAGGACTCCGGGTCAGCGAGGACTTCTTCGGGGTCCGGAAGATCGGCCTCGACCAGCCAAGTCAGGAGCTCGATTCCGGGTCCCTGACCGACCGCTCCGCGCACGAGCAGCGATCGCACCAGATCGTCAGATCCGGCGGCTCTGGCCGCGGCCAGAAGCGTCGCTGCCATGTCCCAGCTTCGTGGGCTGGGCCACGCCTTCCCCGCCATGGCGGGGTCTTCTGGGACCTCGATAGCGAGCGTTGGTCGCACCCGCAAGAAACCCCCGACCCAGCTCCGGGCGACGCTGATCCAGCGCTGCCAGCCTTCTGGCAGCGGAGCGATCTGGGGAGGTGGCCACCCACTCAGCGAGCCCGTCGGCTACGGCTCTGCCGTCGATCGCCCAATCGAGGTGGCAGAACCGGTTGGCCAGAGGAGCGGAGAGTTCCCATCCCGATGCCGCCTGCTCGGGAGGATTGGCGGCGGCCACGACGGCCACGCCAGCCGGCAGCTCGAGGTCTCCAACGGTCCGCTCGAGCACCACTCGGAGCAAGGCCGCCTGTACGGCGGGCGGAGCGGTTGAGATCTCGTCGAAGAACAGGATCCCGTTCCCGGCTGCGGCGAGGCGCTGGGCCCATCGTGGCGGAGCGAAATCGACTCCGGGGTGTTTGCCGTCGTGGTGGACGATCGGGAGTCCGGCAAAGTCAGAGGGTTCGCGAATGGATGCGATCACCGTCTCTGACGGCAGGCCGATCGCCTCGGCCAGGGCCTTGATCACCGACGTCTTGCCGGTCCCGGGCGAACCCCAGAGCAGCACGGGGACGCGGACGGACACGGCGAGCGCCAGTGCGTCTACTACCGCCGCTTGATCTTCCATCTCCCCAGTCTGACCGTGCCCTGCCATGCGATGCTATGGCGTGCCAAAAAGCACCGATCCCGAGACGTATCTGCGCCTAGCCTGCGAGCGCACCCTGCTCTCCGTGGACTCGGGCAACGGTATGCCCGGCGCTTTCGAAGGAGCGGTGATCAGCCGGGTACTCAGCGCAACTGGGACGCTGCCGGCACAGGTGGGCCTCGACATTCTTGATGAGTATCAGTTGGCGATGGTCCTTCGAGACGGGCGCAGGGGTCGGATGCTCATGCATCGTCAGGCAATGGCTCAGATCCAGCGCCAGAGCCTCTCTGTGCAGCGCGTTGTGGTCGGCGATCGTGACTTCGATCACGGCAAGGACCGATGGACGCTCGAGCGTCTCCTCTTCGCCGATGACGTCTGCCATCTCAACCTCTCGGGAGCCGAGCCCGCCGGGGCGTCGAGGAGAGCGCGCCGCGCCATGACCATGGCCCGGGCTGTTCCCGGAGGGAGGCCAAACCAGCCGAACCCTTCCACACTCGTCCTGACCGACGATGTTGGCACCACCGCCACAGCGCGAGCTGGCCACGCGTCGTGGGGCGGGGGAAGTTGGAGTGCCACCTACACCACCGACAAAGCGCTTTCGGCCAACACGCAGTGGATCGAGCTCGACGGCATCAGACTCGATCTTCCTGAGCGAACACCGGAGCCGGCTTTCCACGTTGAGAATGTCGAGCCGATTGAACCTCTCCGCCGAGTGCTCTACGCCGAGATCCTCAGCACTGACCGCCGTCATGGTGGCGCGGACACGGTTGAGATTGCCTGTCGGGCCCTTGTCGCGACGGGTGCGTTCGAGGAGGATGACCCGACGTTGGGGGAACTCCGGCGGATTGCCGACGCCGTGACGAATGCAACATCGGCGCCTGGCCTTCCTGAGCCCTGGGCATCTATGGTGGCGCGCTATGCCATCAACGACGGAGTGATTGGATCGATCCCCATCGGCGTCGTGATCGACGACCTCGAGGGGTTCTCCATCCGCATTGACGCATTGATATCTGAGCCGACGTCGTTCTCGATCGCTCTGGCCATGTCTCCGGGGACGCCACTTCTCAGGCACTTTCCGGGTGCGATCGATCTCGAACCCTCGGCGATCACCTGGTGGGCCGAGGACGACCGCGGGAACTCCTACGTTGCCTTCCCTGACCGTGGTGGGGGAGGAGGCAACGTTGCCGAGGGCCAGGTGACATCTCTGGCTTCGCTCGACCCGAAAGCGACCGGGTTGACGCTGATGCCAACAGGGACACGTACCCGTGGGGTGATCGCGGTGCCCTTGGCTTCGCTAGCAAGACGCTCATGACGCCGGAGACCCTGAGCGAGCTGCCATCAGCGCTGGCCCGGCTGGACTGCTCGGGTGCGGAGGCACACGATCCGCTGGGAGAGGGGAGAACTCGTCGCTCTTGATCACGACGACCCCGAAGGGGAGCGGGCGCTCGTCGCTTTGGGGGGGACGAGTTGCCGATGCCTGGACGTGCTCGGGGCGTGGTCACGTCAGAAGAAGAACGTCCGCCTGTTATCGGTCCTCAGTCGCGGGACACGGGATCAGATCCAGACAGAGGGATTCAATCCCAGCCGTCTCCCACCCCCTGGATTGGCGCCCCGCAATGCGATCCTTTCACTTCGCGCCCAGAGGGGCGGGTGGGTCTCAACGGTGCCCCAGGGCACCGCCACGCCAGCGATAGCCATGCCGGGAGTTCAAGGTCTCCCTTCAACCTCGGGCTCCACTTTCGAGGGCGATGCGGTCCTACTCGCCGGGCTCGGGCAGGAACTGACGGTCCGCATGGTGGCGACCGTTACGGCCGCTTTTCTTGACGACCCAGATAGTCCCGAAGCAGTAGCAGCTCGTCCTGCCCTGAAAGCCTCCTTGTTTGGACGAGCCCTCAGCGCTTTGCGGCTATGGCTCGGTGCTCCCTCACTCGATCTCGAACTCGTGGTCGCCGGGCCTGACCAGGCGCCCGGTCTCGAGTGGGATGGCGAGGGTCTAGTTCGCATGGCGCTGCCGCTCGACTGGGTGGTGCGGGTCTGGGGCCGTGATCTCACCGTGATCGCAGGGCGGTTCAGCCTTGGGATCGTCGATTCGAGCCCGAATCGCACAACTCTCACGACGATCGGATCAGACCTCTCCTCCATCCAGCGACTCATGGTCGAAATCGTCTGATCCATCACCGAGGCGTAAGGGTCCTTCTCTGTCGCTCTAGGAACTCAGCCGGGCTCTGGAGTACCGGCCGGCAGCGGGAAGACCGGGCTGCTCTTCGGATTGATCGAGTCGAAGCAATTGAAGACGTTCTTTCCCTTGTTCAGGGTCGTTGCGTACTTGTTGCCCGACACCTTGATGTAGGCGACGCAATAAGGGGGGGCATGGCCATTGTGCCCGGCGCTCACCCAGTTGACCGGGACCTCGAGGCCGCCGGCTGTGAACGCAGTCAAGGAGTTGTCCTCCTTGATCACATTGGCTTGGGTGAGATTGTCGCCCGCCATCTTGACGCCCTGGACGAACAGCGCCGCCGACTCCCATCCCTGCAGGGCGACCTCGTCCTCGGCATAGGTGGGCTCGTACTTCTTCATCTCGGTCAAATAGAGCTTCAATCCGGGATAGAGGGACGTCGATGCCGTGAAGGGAACGTGCCCGATGCCGAAGTAGACGCCCTGCATCAGGCTTTCGTTCGTGTTGAGCGTTCCTTGGTCGTTGCCGTTGAACCACAGCTGGGTCATGTGCAATCCGTACTGCTTGGATCGCCCGGGCCATCGTGACATTGCCCTGCACGTCCATGCAGCTGACGACCATGTTTGAGCCGGCCTGCTTCATACGCTGCACGTCGGTCGCCACCGTAGAACCCGGATAGTCTGATCTTGAGGTCCGAGTAGCTCACTTTGTAACCGGCGGCCGTCAGGGCGCCCTGCTCGGCTTGGCATGCAGCGGCCGACGCCGCGACGCCGTAGGCGACGAACGCGATGGAGGGTGACTTCAGCGTGTTCCGCGCCACGTAGGCAACCTGCGGCGCTCCAGCCACGTAGTACTCGACCGAACCCCCGGCGGCGAAGAGGTTCGCCGGTCCCTGCCAGTTGCCGGTCACGTTGTAGCCATAGGTGGGAATGCCCGACTGGACGAAGAGGTTGGGCGAGAAGAATGCCGTTCCCACGCCGGTTACCGCGAACACGTGATCCTGGTTGATGAGCGTGTTCGCCAGCTGGTTGAACGTGGTGGGGTTCCCGCCGTCGTCCAAGGCGTACTGGTAGTTGATCTTGCGGCCGTTTACGCCACCTTGGGCGTTGATGTAGTCGTAGTAGGCCCGCTCACCGTAAATGAGCGAGGAGAAGTTGGACGCCAGCGTCCCCGTCTGCGTCGAGATGGTCCCCACGGTGATGGAGGTCGGCGTCACGCCCGGCGCATTGCTTGCCGCTCCAGCGCTCGCGGAGCCGGCCGAAACCGTGGCGGCTCCTGCACTCAGAATCGCCCCGATGAGAGCTATCGCAATGATCGCGCGGTGTCCGAGTCTCATTCTCATGACCTCCCCATATGCGGCCGCCAGATCCCTCATGCTTTATCACTTCTCCGAACCGCTTTGCTTGCACCTCAAAACCGGTGCTCGATTGACGCAGTTCGTGCTGTGCAGACTCAGAACCGCCCTCGTGTGCCGCCAACGGACAGGAGTTGGCGGTCGCACACCCGTAGATCCCAATGAGAACTCCAATACGCGGCGCAGCCCAGGCTCGCCAAGCCTGCAGATCAGCCGCGTCCGTCCAATTCGACTGCTGTCAGCTCAACGCCGGGGACGATCAGTGGCCGGGAGAAATCGAGAGCCGGTCGGGCGCTCGACGTACATTTGGGAAATACTGGGCTCTTCGATATGGATACGCCAACGACCAACTACGTGCGTGTCGGCGACGGCGACGTTGCATATCAGGTATTTGGTGACGGACCCATCGACCTCTTGCTCTCGTACGGGCTGGGCGTACATGTAGAGGTCATCTGGGATGTCCCGGTATGGCGGAAGATTCTCACCCTTCTCTCTTCCTTCACAAGACTGATTCTCTTCGATCGGCGCGGTACTGGAGCCTCCGACAGTATTTCGTTCGACGGTGTCCCAACCTGGGAAGAGTCGATCGAGGACATGATCGCCGTGCTCGATGCTGTGGAGTCGACACAGACGGCGATCATGGCAACGCTCGATACCGGAAGTAACGGAATCCTTCTCGCCGCCATGCGACCGGACCGCGTCAGCCGCCTCGTCCTCTACAACACGAGTGCCCGTTACTTAGTTGCCGACGAGTATCCAATGGGTGTACCTCCGGAGACACTCGACGCCATGGTCGAACTGATTGCCAACGACTGGGGAACCCTTGAGTTCATGGGCTTGGTCAATCCAACTTCCGCTGGAGACGCAGACTTCATGAAGCGCTCCACGCGAATGCTGCGCGTTTCGAACACACCCCGCTCGGCGGCAGCACAGTACAACTACTTGCTTCGACGCGACGTCCGTCAGGCCCTTCCGATGATTCAGGCGCCGACGCTGGTGCTTCACGTCAAAGAGAACATGTTCCTGCCAATCGAGTTCGGTCGTTACCTGGCGGAGCACATCGCCAGTGCACAGTTCGTCGAACTCCCGGGCGGTGACCTCTCGATCACGGAGTCAAACATCATGATGTTGGATCACGTGGCAGAGTTCTTGACCGGCCAACGCCCGGCCATAGAGGTCGACCGCATACTGACCACTGTGCTGTTCACGGACATCGTGGGTTCGACTGAGAAAGCAGCTGCGCTCGGCGATCAACGGTGGGCGTCGTTGCTCGACTCCCATGACCGCACCGTACGAGAAACCCTTTGGCATTTCCGTGGCCGGGAGATCAATACGACCGGTGACGGGTTCGTGGCCTCGTTTGATGGTCCAGCGCGGGCGATCCGTTGCGCAAGAGCGATCGGCGAAGCGACGAGATCGCTCAACATCGATCTGCGCATGGGACTCCATACTGGCGAATGCGAAGTGAGGGGAAACGACCTGAGCGGACTCGCGGTCCACATAGCGGCTCGCATCGGGGCAATTGCCGCACCGGGTGAAGTCTTCGTATCGGGAATGGTCAAGGACCTCGTCATCGGCTCAGGAATCGACTTCAGCGAGCGAGGCGAGCACGAATTGAAGGGAGTCCCCGGTCTGTGGCCCCTCTTCGCCGTCTGCCACTGAGCATCGATCCAAAGGAGAGGCGACCGATTGGACACTCTTGTCCCCGAATCCGAACACATGATGTCTCAGGGTTTCCCAGGACACGGAGAGGAGAGACTCCAGCCCAAGCTGAGGGTCAGGGTCCTCTAGCCGGGAGGGTGGGGCGTCTCGGCGCATCGGCGGGGGGCTTCACGGTGAGAGATGAGACCGTCCGGATCGGTCGCGAGTTTGGCTCAGTTACGCTTTCGCCTATGCCTTCTGACTTTGCCCTCAAAGCGATGAATCGCGTGCATCGGATACTGCTTGGCGTCTCGGGAGGTCGGTTCGGCTGGCACTTCTCTGGGATGCCTGTGATCGAGCTGACCACCACCGGCAGGAAGAGCGGCCAGTCGCGCACAACGATGCTGACCTCGCCCTATCAGGAGGATTCGACCATCGTGGTCGTGGCCTCCCGCGGAGGTGACGACACCAACCCTGCGTGGTTCCTCAACCTCAGGCACGATCCGAATGTGATGGTCAAGCTGGGTCCCAAACCGGCTGAGTCGATGGTCGCCGAGATTGCGGATACCGACGAGCGCGCACGGATCTGGCCGATTATCGCGAGCAAGCACACCAACTACGCCGGGTATCAGCGCAAGACAGACCGACAGATTCCTCTCGTTTTGCTTCGACCGGCGGGCGGCTGACCCTTGCGCCGTTGACGAGACTGGGAAGGATGCAGTGCGCCCACTTTCGCCGGGCAGGAGGGACGAGTTACATCGCTCGAACCCTTGCGATGAGGTTCTCGCGCTCCACATGGGTTCAGCTCTCACGCGCTCGAACTCCACCCCGAATCGCACGCCTGCGTGCACACTCGACGCGTCCTCGTGGAAGTGCAAGAAGGCCCTTGACTTACGGTAGAAGATGCCCGGTGTCTTCTCGACCAGTCCTGGCATCGAGCGGAGCTCTTCAAGGAGGGGCTGGATTTCCTGGAGTGTCGCGGAGGTGGCGTGCCGCACGCGCATCACCACAGCGGATCATGGAACGACCTGGGTCAGTAGCGCTCTCCCCGTGGGAACCTCCCTGGGCCCGCCAATCTACATACGCTACGGCCGTGTCTCCGGTGCAATGACCGTGCCCGCATTGCATGCAGCGCATCCAAATCCAATGGCACGGCACCGCGGACCGGGGTCGATGTTCCGCGTTGCCGGCGGGCCAATCTCCGCTCCGTGCGCGGATCGATTGCGGCTGACCGCGGAGTGAGCCAGAAGACACCCGTTCTCGCTCCTTTTCTGGGTGATCCCGCGCTCCGCCCGAAAGGTCGACTCCTCACCCATATGGAAGGAGATGTGTCCGGCAAGCGATCCGTCCGCTTGAACGGCCGCCCATCCTTGCCCACTGGCCAGCTTTCAACTTCGAGGCGTCGTTGCGACCCACTTGAGGAAACAGCTACCGGTAGCGGTCTGGGGCGCCTCAGAACCCCGTTGCCGCGATGATGGACCCGTTGAGGTGCGTTCCTGACATGCCGCCGTCGTTGGGCGCGTCACCGAAGTTGAAGACCGCACCGAGGGCTGACGAGACCCAGTAACCCGCTCCGTCGGAGGTCGTGAATATGGAAGCCGCAGTGTCGAGGGCGTTGAAGTTCGACGATGCCGGCGAACCGAGGTTGGCGGCGTCGCCGTACGGCAGGACCTCGCCATCGCTGAGGAGGATCCAGTACCCCTTCCCGTCCGGGGTGGCCACGGCGGACGTCACGGTGCCGTGCCCCGGAGCGCCGAAGTAGGCGGCGTCGCCGAAGGTGTACACGTTGCCGGTCGAGGTCACGAGCCAGTAGCCGTTGCCGCTGGCGTCAGGCATGACGGCGACCGCCGAACCCGAGCAGCCACCGATGCCCGGGCACGACCCGGCGAAGTGGGCGTCGCCGAAGGCGAAGACCCCGCCGTCAGAGGCGACCATGAAGTAGCCGTTGTCATCGTTGGACGGCACCATGCCGACGATTGGCGCATTGAGGCTGTGGGCCAGGCCCGAGCCCGCCGGGTTGAGTCCGAGGCCCGGGATCGACCCGTAGAACTGGGTGTCCCCGTAGCTGAAGACCCCACCGTCGGACGCGTCGAGCCAATAGCCCCCGTGATCGATCGTGGGCACGATCCCGACGACCGGCCGCTGCAGCTTCAGGCTCCCGGTCGAACCGTGGAACAGCGCCGACCCGAACGAGAAGATGCCGCCGTCAGAACCGACCAGCCAATAGCCATGGCTGGCGGAGGTGGGGGACGTGACGGGCGGCGGGGGCGGGGGGGGCGGGGGCGTCGCTGCAGAGTACGTGAACTGGTCGGCCGCGCTGGTAGTTTGCCGGCGAAAGTCGACACCGTGACGTTGACCGTGCCCGGATCCGGATGGTGCCACCGCCTGCAGTTGGTAGGGGCTGACATCGGTGACCGACGCGGCCGTGGACCCGAAGTCGACCGTCGAGCCGTAGTTGAACCCGGCCCCGCTGATCGTCACCGTCGTGCCGGCAGCGCCGGTGGCGGGGGTCAGTGCCGTCACGACGGGTGGCTGAGCCACAAGCACGTCACTGGGGCTGTGGAGCCGTGTGTTGGTGATGCCCTGGATCGCCTGAGAAGGCGTCTGGTTGCCCGAAGAGGCCAGCTGGGCGGCGCTGAACTTGAAGACGCCAGGTGCCGTCAGGTCGCTGACCCAGAGGGCACCGGACGTGTCGAACGCCAGGCCGGCCGGCTGTGAGAAGGCAGTGCTGGTAAGGGACTTGGGTTGGAGATTGTTAGAGGACGTCGTCAGCTGGTTGGGCGTGAGCTCTTGGACCCTGCCGGCGCTGTAGGCGGAGAACCACAGATCACCTTGGGAGTCGAACATCGGGCTTTCCGGCGCGCTGAGGTTCGAGAGCGTGACCGCCGGGGGTGGGTTAGGCGTCGTTGCCAGTTGGGCGAGTTGGCTGTGGGTGTACTCCACGAGCGAGTTGCCGGTGGTCCACGTGCCGGCCCAGAGGTCGCCGGCTGCGTCGAAGTCGAGACCGAACGTGCCGATAGTGCTCGAGATTGTGGCTGCCGGAGGCGGGCTGTCCGCGGAGGCGGTCAGCTGGTTGGGCGCGAATTCTGCGATGTCATCGTTGGCGAAGGACATCCACAGGTCTCCGGCCGCGTCGAAAGTGAGACCGGTGACCATTGCTGGAACAGTGATGGTCACCTGGGGCACAGGGCTACCGCCGGCTGTCGAGCGCGGCCGACGTGAACTCGGCGATGCTCGGCGCGGCGCTGTTTGCCACCCAGAGGTTGCCTTGCGAGTCGAAGGCCGCTCCCTGAGGCATGCTCAGGGAGCCGCCGTTGGCTGTGACGGAGCGGGTGGGCGCCACGTCCCCGTTCGCCGCCGTGGGGAACACGTTGACCGCGTTGCCGCCGTAGTCGACCTCATAGAGCAGGGGGAGGGGTTCGCCGCACCTGCCGGCGTCGCCGTGGCCGCCAGCCCTGTGATGAGAGCACCGCTGGCACAGAGGGCCACTGCGGAAAGCCCGCGCAGAACGATTCCGACTGTGCGACCCGATTTCGGTGTCTGACGGTGCAGCCCCCATTGAAACATGTGGGATCCTTTCTCAATGCAATTCGTGCGCGGCATGACGAATAAAGCCTTGCCCCACAATTCTTGGCCCTGTGAGGAGAATGTCTATCTCGGCGCTCGAAGCTGAAATAGGGCCGGTTGGCCTATTGTTGTGACAACAATTCGACAACGGCCAGTCAATTGCCCGATGGCGGCGGTCGTTGCCCTGAGACCTGGTCGCATCCACCGGCTCAGGGAGAGATCATCCTTTGAGTGGTTTCGGGCCGCCCTTTGTGTGGACCGCGGAGGGTTGTCTGTGCCTCTTAGCCCTTGGATCGTCTGATTCGCCATTGGGCGGGGAACGGGCGCCGGGACCGGCGGTTCGGGCAGATGAGCGCCTGTTCCCTGTCTCCAGGGCGGGGCAAGTCAGCATGCCCCCTCACTGCACGGCCTGAGGCCAACCCGCAGACGACGATCCGATGGGGGCGGAATGTCGGACGATCATCGTCGTGCCCTGTGGCTGACTGCCGGGGCAGAATGCGCCTCACGTCGCTCTGAACGAAGGCAGTTGCCTCTCGTGAAACGGCCCGACAGCCACGAAAGCAGCCCGGCATCGTCGGGGCTCTTGGACCACCGGCCTTTGGTCGCTCTTCTGCCGTCGGTCCAGGCGGCGTTGACGCCAGCAAATGATCGGGACGTCGTCGATCCCTGCGATTGGGTGTTGTCCCGGAGCGGCTGGCCGTGATCGTTCCCGAGAACTCCTCGACGCGGGAGCGCGATGGATGCGGCCCTGGTGGCTCAAGGCCTCATCGGTAGCAGAGGTGCTGCCCTTGGGAAAGGACCACAGAGCGAGGCAAATGTCGCGTTGCGCGTTGGCAAAAGCTCAACTCTGTGATGGACCGCTGACGGCCGGAGTGGAGAGAGCTGCAGGCAGAGCGCAACCGACAAGATCACGAACAGTGAGGACGACCCACTCTCACACCCCGCCTCAAACAAACCTCGTCGTCTGCTTCAGCGAGCGCGCATAACGGGCATAATCTGAGAACACAGTGAGGAGCGTGAGATGGCAAGAGTTTTGATGATCGTGCAGCACCCTGTGAAGGATTTTGACGCCTGGCGGATCGAATACGACAAGGCCCAACCGATACGGGACCGGCACGGCGTCACGGATGCCACCGTCTTTCGCAATGCCGATGATTCGAACGAGGTCACAGGGCTTCACTGGTTCTCCTCGGTGGAAGAAGCTCACGCCTTCGCCGACGACCCCGATCTGAGAGACGCCATGGCGAGAGCGGGCGTCAGCGGACCGCCCCGGATCGAAATCAGCGTTGAGGTGTAGCGCCTTGGGTCGAGCCGCGAGACTTCCTTGCGAAACAGCCACAAACGCAGTGCCGTCTGGGCCATTCAGAACGGTTTGACGACCACCTCGGCATCCTGCAATCGGCTCAAAACGGCGTTCTCCCGCTTCGGTCCGACCGAGGAGAAAAGGATCGTATCCAGCGGATACCAGAGACCGACCCAGGCCAAGACCCAGCCGGCAAGGTTGGGAAGCGTGAAGTCGTCCTGGGTGCTGGCGACTGCTGTCGCGACGGCGATCGCCAGTCCGACAAGGGCGATCGGTATGCCCACCTTGAGGGCGGAGTACCCGTCCAGGCGAGCGATGCGGCCTTCACGACTGTTGCGATCGATCCGGTCTTCGCAATAGCGAGCCAGCGTTTGTCGAAGCCGGTTGGGAGTCTCAGCGTCGAGCTGGGTTGCTGGGAGTTCGACTTCCAGGCGAACAGGTGATCGTGACCGGCGACTTCGCAGCTTGCTCAAGCAGTAGTCGACACCCGGTTCGAACCGGTACTGCGGTGACATGACATCGGACTCGGACACTTGGAACATGTCCTCCACGCGTCCCATTCTCAGATGGATCACTTCAGCCTTGTCCATGCGATCTTCTATCCGAGGGCACTCTGGGAGAGGGCGCACCGGGCCGATGGTAAGGGGGGTTGGACCAGCGTGCCAATGCCCAATTGCAGGTGCCTGCAGGGTGATCCGATCGAAGCGAGGTTCGTGGGCGAAGGTTCGTGTCTCGACCGTCCACGCTGTCGACCCTGCGCCCACGAGCACAATCAGATCGATTGGTTGCTCCCGGAGGACGTACTGTCGTTGCGGCTGGCAGATCCCGTTATTGCCGTTGGATCGCCGGACGGCGCAGGGCTCCGGCGATGCGCCGCCCGGCCGCCGACCGACAGAGTGAGGAGAAAGATGACCACCTCCAGTGACGACATCCCGGAGATCGAGGATCCAGATCCCTTGGAGCCCGAGGATGCTGCGGAGATCGCCCCACTCGACAGTGAGACCGATTTCGACGACGAGCAGGAAGAGGATCAAGCTCTCCTCGACGAGACCGAAGCGGCAGAGGCGGGCGTCCTGCTCGATGATCCCGAGGCCCTCTCGGACGAAGACGGGTAGCTCCCGCTCGTGGACCAGCCGACCGCTGAAGACGCCCTGAGAAAGTTGGACCCACTCATCGGTGAGTGGGACATCGAGGCGACACCACCCGGGGGAGAGCCTTGGCCGGGTGGAGGTCGATCCACCTTCGAGTGGCATCCTTCGGGTGCGCATCGTGGTGCAGCACACGGTTGTCGAACTCCCGGAGGCTCCCGACAGCATCTGCATCATCGGATGTGACGCGGCCAACGGGACGTACTTCCAGCTCTATTCCGACGAGCGTGGGGTGTCACGCGTCTACGACATGAGCATCGGCGACGGTGAGTGGAAGCTCTGGCGCACCGGTGAGCCGTTTCCCCAGCGCTTCACGGCGACATTCAGCGAAGACGGGAATACGATGCTCGGCCGCTGGGAGAAGAGCGAGGACGGCGCCGACTATGCGACCGACTTCGATCTGACCTATCGAAGGTCGGCCGGGTAGCAACCGAGGCTCATTCCGTGCTTGTCGTCGACGCAGCAAATGTCATCGGTTCTCGCCCCACAGGATGGTGGCGGGACCGAGCGGAAGCTGCGAGAACCTTCGTCAGCAGGGTACGGGCGGCGGTCGATTCGGGACGGATCGATCAACCCGTCGTCGTCGTCCTCGAAGGCAAGTCCCGCCAGGGCGTGCCCAGTGGTCTCAGCCGACGGCATCACCGTGATGCACGCTGAAGGCAGTGGCGATGACGCGCTCGTCCATGTCGTGGCTGGGGCGGCCGACGAGATTGTCACGCTCGTCACCGCTGATCGCGAGCTCCGGCGACGGGCTGAGGCCTTGGGGGCCGAGGTGGTCGGGCCGAGCTGGCTCCTCCATCTCATCGAGGGCTGAACGTTCGAGATCGGAAGGCGGAGATAGTCGACCCGACGAGGGAAGCGAGCAGCACGGACGGGACAGGGTGATCGACAAGGGGGCGGGATGATGCGTGTACCCGTACACAAGGGCATCGGCCATCACCCCGCCCCGCCGGAATTCCGGGGGTCGAGCCCGCTGGCGGGATAGGGCCATCCGACCCCGCTGGCACAACGGCGTGACAACAACCCGGCCCTCGCAAACGCCCTCAGGAGGGGGCGACGACCCCAACAAGCAGGGGAAATGACCTTGGCGACCCTGCAGCTCCGACGGGTGATCCCTTAGGATCGCGTCGAATCCGGGGAAATCGGGGAAAGAGGGCATGGTGACACGCACAGACGAGAACCGCCGGCTGATCGAGGGATTCTGGGTCGATCTGTACCGGCAGGACTTCGCCGCACTCGGTGCTCGCTTCGACGAGAACGGCGAGTACACGGACATCGTGACGCCTGCGGATGACGTCGCCCGCGGTCCCGCTGAGATCACCGCCCGGCTGCGCCTCGCCTTCGACAAACTGTCCAAGCTGTTTGACGAACCTCGCCACCTGGTGGCCGGCGAGGACGTGGTGATGACCGAGCACGTCGAGCACTGGGAGTGGCCGACGGGCGAGACGATGGCGCTCGACGTGGCGTCCGTGCACGAAATACGTGACGGGAAGATCATCCGATGGTGGGACTACTGGGACATGAACGTCCTGACGGCAGCGGCCCCCCAGTGGTGGTTCGAGCACGTCCTGCAAGGCTGGAAGTAGCGCTTCAGCTGCGTCCCAGGCGCGCAACGCTCCGACAACTGTGCTGCACTTCCTTCCAAGGCACGCCGACACAACCGTTGTCAGAGATCGATGCGGAGGAACGGGTCAATGTTCAAGAGGCACTTGGATTTCGATTTCGAAGTTGGTGAGGCCGAGCGTCACAACGTCGCCTTCACGTGGGACCAGCTTTGGGGTCCGATGAAAATCTCGGTGGACGGAAAGCAAGTCGTCCGGAAGCTGGGGTGGTTCTCGCTGCGGCGTACGAAGGGTTACGAATTCTCGGTGGGCTCGAGCGAGACGCACCAGGTGCGCATCGCGAAGACAGCCCAGGCGCCGATGGGCGGCTTCCAGGCGCAGGAGTGCGTTGCCTACGTCGATGGCCAGGAGATCGGTCGCTACTCCAACGCCGCCTGAGGGCTGCGTCGAGCGTCGCCGAGGAACGGGATGTCGGGCCTGCGCTGAGCAGGGCACCGATTCCCTCGTCACCGCCCCGTCCAGACGGGTGATCGCTTTTCCAAGAACGCGGCAACGCCCTCGTGGGCGTCAGCTGAACGAGCCGCCGCACGCAAGGCCTGATCGGTCTGCTCCCATCCCAGGGCGTCGTCAGTGGCAGTGACCTCGTTGACGGCGGTCAAGCAGGACTGCACGGAGACCGGGGCATTGGTGCAGATCTGCCGGGCAAGATCCAGCGCATCCTCCAGGGCCTGGCCCGGTGAGGCCAGGACGTTCACGAACCCGACCTCGTAGGCGCGCGCCGCATTCATGGGACGTCCGGTGAGGATGAGCTGTTTGGCCACGTTGAGGGGCAGGGCCTGGGGCGCCCGGAACAGGCCGGCGCACGTCGGAACCACACCGATCGTGACCTCTGGGAGGCCGAACCGTGCCGTGCTCGCCGCCACCACCAGGTCGCAGGCAAGGACGATCTCGAGCCCTCCACCGAGCGCCGGGCCTTCCACGGCGGCGATCAAGGGCTTTCGGCGCCGACGCCGGATGATCCCGTATTCCCCGCCGCGCGTGGTGCGGTAATCGCCCCCTGCCGTGAGATCGCTGCCGGCGCTGAAGACGTCTCTGCCGCCGGTCAGGATCCCCGCCCAGAGGTCGGGGTCGTCGTCCAGTTCGTTGAGTGCTTCGTCGAGCGCGTCGGCCATCGCCCTGTCGATCGCGTTGCGCTTTGCGATCCTCTCCATGGAGACGATCAGCACGTGGCCCTCACGGCGGCGCCCGACGCGATGGCCGGTGTCGTCAGTCTCGTTCACGAGTACCCTGGCCGCGACAGCGGCCTACTCCTCGTCCCGCGGATTGTTGAGCGGAATGTGTGCGCCCCAGGTTGCGCCGAATTGCCCCGCGTCCTGCATCCGGTCGTGGAGCGATCCGCTCTCGGGGTCGTCCGAGCGGAGCAGGTCACTCCCGTCGCTCGCCTGCCCTTCGGCGATCCTCGTCGGGGTCACCGTCGGCTCCTCGTCGGGAGGGTCCTCATAGGACTCCTCGTCCCCGTCGCGGACCAGCTTGGTGGGGGAGCCGTCCGACATCCAGCGGGCCTCGTGTCGCCCGAACGGGTCGGTGTACCAGCCCTCTACGCGTTCGTCCGCCATCCGGCTGCCTCCTCGGAGGGGGATGGTCCCCCGTGCGGCAGAGCGTACCGAGGAAGCCGGCCAACCTGTGCGCCTGTTGGCACGGGGGTGGAGGCGGCCCGAACGGGGGGCATGAAGCCCTTCCGCGAGGCCTGCCGCCTACCATGCTCCCAGTGATCCGGTCGTCCACGAATTGGTTGGCGGGCTGATGGGCCGCCGGATCCGCTGGCTCGGCGTCATCATGGTCGTCTGCCTCGGCCTCGTCGTGGCGCAGCTGGTCAACATCCAGCTGGTCAAGGCCAAGCAGCTGCAGACCTCGCCGTTCAATCCGCGCGTCGCGCTCGCAGAAAGTACGTCAACCCCAGAGGCTCGATCTACGCCGCTGACGGCACGGTCCTGGCCAAGTCGGTCAAGACCCCGGCCGGGTCGGACACCACCGGCTACTCCTACCAGTACGTGCGCCAGTACCCCCAGGGCCCGCTGTACGCCGGCATCACGGGGTACGACTCCGCGCTGTACTACGGGACGGCCGGCATCGAGCAGCAGTACGACTCGTATCTCGGCCCGCACCAGCAGCCGCCGCAGACGCTGAGCCAACTGCTCTTCCGGCAGCAGCAGCCGCTGACGACCGACAACGTGACGCTCACTGTCGAGCCGTCGCTGCAGAACGCGGCGGAGCAGGCCCTGACGACGTTGCCACCGGGCGCCAACAAGGACGGGGCGGTCGTGGTGCTCCAGCCGTCGACGGGCAACGTCCTGGCCATGGTCTCGAATCCGACCTTCGACCCCAACACGCTGGCCAGCACCTCACTGCAGGCGGAGCAGCTGGCCTATCTCAGCTACACCCAGAAGGACCACGAGGGCTTCTTCCCGCTGCGGCCCATCGCCAACCGCGAGACCTTCCCGCCGGGCTCGACCATGAAGGTGGTGACGAGCACCGCCGCCTACAACCTCAAGCCTTCCCTGGCGGGGTTCAACTTCCCGGTCGCACAGTGCGTCAGAGTTCTCCGACTCCAACGTCCAGCTCTGTGACCAGTCCGGGCCCTGCGGCGGGACGATGACCCAGATGCTCCCGTTCTCCTGTGACCCTGGCTACGCCGAGCTCGGCGTGCAGCTCGGCGTCCCGATCATGACCCAACAGTCCGAGCTGTTCGGCTACAACTCGGTGCCCGGGCATCGACCTGCCCGGACACGTCGAAATCGATCTTCCCGCCGCTGGCCCCGAACTCGCAGGCCTTCCTGGGGCAGAGCTCCATCGGCCAGTACGACGTGCAGACCACCGCGCTGCAGAACGCCATGGTGGCGGCCGGGATCGCCAACAAGGGCGTCCTCATGACGCCCCACCTGATGTCGTCCATCCACGACTCCCAGGGCGCGCTGGTGCAGACCTACACGCCGAAGGCGGAGTCGACGGTGGCCACCGCCCAGGCGGCGCAGCAGGTCACCTCCCTCATGGAAGGGCGTGATCGCGAGCGGCACGGCGTCGGGTGTCGGCTTCCCCTCCTACCTCTGCGCCGCCGTCAAGACCGGAACGGCGCAGACCGACCCGACGACAGGGCTCGACCGACACCTGGATGATCGGCTTCGCGCCGGCCAACAACCCGCAGGTCGCGGTGGCGGTCGTCGTGCCCCAGCAGGCCAACAGCTCCGACGGCGCCAGCGTGGCCGGGCCGATCATGAAGGCCGTGCTGACCGCCGCCGTGCCCCAGTCGTCGGTGCAGCAGCCCTGCACCGTGCCAGCCCGTTCCGACGTCGAGCTTCACGTCAGGCCCCTGAGCCTGCGCCTGGCGCCGGCGCACCCGTCCTGGGGCCGGTACACTATCTGCGTGCCTACGCAGGTAGTTGGAAGTGAGGCCGGGGGAGGAGATCCAGCTCCGCCGTCGGGATGCTGAAGCTCCTGGCCGACGAGACCCGGCTCCGGGTCATCTGCGCCCTGCTCGAGGGCGAGCACCCGGTCAACGAGCTGGCCGAGCTGGTGGGCGCCCAGCCGGCCGCGGTCTCCCAGCACCTGGCCAAGCTCCGCCTGGCCCGCCTGGTGCGCAGCCGGCGTGAAGGCACCCGGATCTACTACGTGCTCGACGACGCGCACGTGCGCCGCCTGGTCGAGGAAGTGCTCTCCCACGCGGACCACGTGACGGCCCATGACTGACGGCCACGGCCACGGCCATCCCACGCCCATGCCGGGCAGCCTTCGGTGGAGACGGACCGCCGCGCCCTGACCATCGCGCTGGTGCTGCTCGTCGCCTTCATGGTGTTCGAGGTCGGAGCGGCCGTCGCCTCGAACTCCCTGGTCCTGCTGGCCGACGCCGGGCACATGCTGGTGGACGTCGGCGCCATCGCCGGCTCGCTGGTCGCCATCCGGCTGGCGGCACGGCCCGAGACGGGTTCGCACACCTACGGCATGAAGCGGGCCGAGATCCTCGCCGCCGCCGGCAACGCCATCGCGCTCCTCATCGTCTCGGCGCTGGTGACCTACGACGCGGTGGTCCGGCTGGTCCACCCGTCCCCGGTCGACGGCGCCGTCCTGATCGTGGTCGCCGCCGTCGGCGTGGCGGTCAACCTGGCCGCCACCCTGACCATGGCCCGGGCCAACCGGCGCTCGCTCAACGTCGAGGGCGCCTACCGCCACATCCTGACGGACCTCTACGGGTTCGCCGGCACGCTGATCGCCGGCATCGTGATCGTCGTGTGGGGCTTCGACCGCGCCGACGCCATCGCGTCGCTCGTGGTCGTCCTCCTCATGCTGAAGGCCGCGGTCGAGCTGCTGCGCCCGGCGCTGCGCATCCTGCTGGAGGCGACGCCCGAGGACATCGACGTCGAGGAGGTGCGGCGACCACCTGATGGAGCTGCCCGAGGTGCAGTCGGTGCACGACCTGCACGCCTGGACCCTGACCTCGTCGCTGCCCGATCCTCACCGCCCACGTCGTGGTCACCGACGAGTGCTTCACCACGGGCGAGGCGGGCCGCGTGCTCGACCACCTGCAGGAGTGCCTGTCGGGTCACTTCGACGTGGCGCACTCGACGCTGCAGTTCGAGTCGCCCGGGCACATCGAGCACGAGCTCGGCGGGCACGCCTAGGAGGCAGAGGCTTCAGCTCCCGGTCCGAGCCGGCGGCTCCAGGCCCGCCACGAGCTCCACGTGCTCGGTCATGGGGAAGATGTCGAAGGCACGCAGTCCGGTGAGGCGCCAGCCCTCGTCGAGCAGGACGCGGACGTCGCGCCCGAACGAGGACGGATCGCACGAGACGTAGACGAGCGTGCGCACCGTCGGCGCCGTGGGCGGCCAGGGCCTCGCATGACCGCGGTCCCGGCACCCTCGCGGGCGGGGTCGAGGACCACGATGTCGGGCCGGCCCAGCGCCGACTCCACGAGCGCCGGCGTCACCTCGCCTTCCAGGACGCGCAGGTTGGGGAAGGTCGGCCCCGTTGTGGCGGGCGTCGGCGCAGGCCCGCCGGTCCCGCTCGACGGCGAGGACCGAGCCCGACGGGCCCACCGCCTCGGCCAGCGGGACGGAGAACAGGCCGGCGCCGGCGTAGAGGTCGACGACCGCGGCACCCGCGCAGTCGCCCGGCCAGGTCCAGGACCGCCGAGAGCAGCGCCGCCGCGGCGCCCGCGTGGACCTGCCAGAAGACCCCGGGCGAGACCCGGTAGGTGCGTCCGCCGACGACGGCGTGCACGGCGCCGGGCGGCCGGCGGACCTTCCCGCCCACCACGACCCGACGCCGGTGCCGAGGTCGGGCAGACGCGGCGCCGATCGACGCCGCGGGCGTGACGGAGACCACCGCCTCGGCCGGATCCGTCCCCGTCACGACCTCCAGCTCGGTGGCGCCCGGCCACAGGACCTCGAGGGCGCCGGTGGCGGCGACGGCCGGGCTGGCGATGGGGCATTCGTGGACGTACTCGAGCCGGTGGGAGCGGTGGCGGCGGAACCCCACGGCGCCCCGGCCGTCGACCGCGACGCGCACCCGGCTGCGCCAGCCCAGCCCGTCGGCGTCACCGGGGACCGGTTCGACCTCGACGCCCCGCTCGAGCCCGGCCAGGCGCTCCAGCTGCTCGGCGATGCGGAAGGCCTTGAGCCGGCGCTGGGCCCCGACCTCCACGTGCTGGAAGTCGCAGCCGCCGCAGCGGCCGGGCCCGGCGTGCGGGCACGGGGGCCGCCACGCGGTCGGGCGACGGGCTCAGGATCTCGACGGCGTCCGCCCGCAGGTAGGAGGTCGTCGCTGGCGGTGACCTGGGCCCGCACCCGCTCGCCGGGGAGGGTGTGGCGGACGAAGACGACCTTGCCGTCGGGCGCCCGGGCCACGCAGCCGCCGCCGGCGGCGATGGCGCCCACCTCGAGCTCCAGCAGCTGGCCGTCGGACTCGTGGGCGTCGGTCGGCTTCGTCTCGCCAGGTGGGGCTGGGTCGGGCAAGGTGGACACGCCGCCAGAGCGTAGGCGGGCGATCGGAAGAATTTCCGTCCGAGGTGTCGATCCGGGCCGTGCCCGATCGTCGTAGGAGCGAAACGACAACCACCCGAACAAGGAGGACACCATGCGATACCTGTTGCTGATTGCCCTCGACGAGAGCGCCAGCACGCGGCACCGCCGAGCAGGACGGTCAGGAGATGCAGCCGAGTACGCCGAGTTCATGAAGGACGATGGCCGAGCGCGGCGTGCTGCAGGGCGGCGAGCGGCTGCGACTGACCAGCGACGCCACCACCGTGCGGGTGCGCAACGGCGAGGTGCTCACGACCGACGGCCCGTTCGCCGAGACCAAGGAGCAGCTGGCCGGCTACTTCCTCGTCGACTGCAAGGACCTCGACGAGGCCATCGAGGTCGCGGCGAAGATCCCCGGCGCCAGCGACGGGTCGATCGAAGTGAGGCCGATCTGGGAGATGTGACGGCCGACGTCGAGGCCGCCGTCGCCGAGGCGTTCCACGCCGAGTGGGGCCGGGTCGTCGCGACCCTGGTCCGGCTGACCGGTGACTGGGACCTGGCCGAGGAGTGCGCGCAGGATGCCTTCGCGACAGCGCTGGAGCGCTGGCCCCGCGACGGCATCCCGCGCCGCCCCGGCGCCTGGCTCACGACGGTGGCGCGCAACCGGGCCGTCGACCGCGCCCGGCGTGCCCGCTTGGGCGAGTCCAAGACGCGGGAGGTCGCCGTCATGGCGGCGGAGGGCGATGACAGCGTGAGGCCGATGCGGACGAGGAGGTGCCCGACGACCGGCTGCGCCTGATGTTCACCTGCTGCCACCCGGCGCTGTCGTTCGAGGCCCAGGTGGCGCTGACGCTGCGCACCCTGGCCGGCATGACGACGCCCGAGATCGCCCGCGCCTTCCTGGTGCCCGAGCCGACCATGGCGCAGCGGCTCGTCCGGGCCAAGCGCAAGATCCGCAACGCCGGCATCCCCTTCGCGGTGCCGCCCGCCCACCAGCTGGTCGAGCGCACCGCCGCCGTGCTGGCCGTCCTCTACCTCCTCTTCAACGAGGGCTACTCCGCCAGCTCGGGCGCGGACCTGGTCCGGCGCAGCCTGACCGCCGAGGCCATCCGCCTCGGTCGGGTCCTCTGCACGCTGATGCCCGACGAGCCCGAGGCGCTGGGCCTGCTGGCCCTGATGCTGTTCCACGACGCCCGCAGCGCGGCCCGGGTGGACGACGACGGCGACCTCGTGGTGCTGAGCGAGCAGGACCGCACGCTGTGGGACGCCGCCGCCATCGACGAAGGGCGCCGCCGGCTGCGACGCGGCCGCCCGGCTGCAGCCGCCCGGGTCCGTTCCAGGTCCAGGCGGCCATCGCGGCCTGCCACGTCAGCGACGACGGCGACGACGGACTGGGCCGAGATCGCCGACCTCTACGACCACCTGTTCGCCATGACGCCGTCGGCCGTCATCGCGCTGAACCGGGCCGTCGCCGTCTCCATGTGCGAGGGGCCCGAGGCCGGCCTGGCCCTGCTCGACCGCATCGCGCCGGACGGCGAGCTGCGCGACTACCACCTGCTCCCGGCGGCACGGGCCGACATGCTGCGCCGCCTGGGCCGCCGTGCCGAGGCCGCCGAGGCCTACCGCCGGGCCTTCGACCTGGCGGGCACCGACGCCGAGCGCCGCTACCTGGAGCGCCGCCTGCTCGAGGCGACCGCCTGACCACTGCGTCGGTTTGACAGGCCGGGGCGCCGTTGCAATCGTCTCGCCCGGACCACCGCCTGCCGGCGGCCGGTCCCCGACGAATGCGAGAGGACGGCTGGACCATGTTGCAGGACAGAGTGGCGATCATCACCGGGGCGGGACGGGGCATCGGCCGTGAGCACGCCCTCCTCTTCGCCTCCCTCGGGGCCAAGGTCGTCGTCAACGACCTCGGCGGCGCCGTCGACGGCTCGGGCGCGGACATCTCGGCGGCGCAGTCGGTGGTCGACGAGATCACCGCGGCCGGCGGCCAGGCCGTGGCCAACACGGACAGCGTGAGCTCCTTCGACGGGGCCAAGGCGATGGTCGACCAGGCCGTCTCGACCTTCGGCGACCTGCACGTCGTGGTCAACAACGCCGGCATCCTGCGCGACCGGATGCTCGTGTCCATGAGCGAGCAGGAGTTCGACGACGTCATCGCCGTGCACCTGAAGGGCACCTTCAACCTGACCCGGCACGCCGCCGACGTCTGGCGGGACGCGGCCAAGGCGGGCACCATCACCGACCGGGCCATCGTGAACACCAGCTCGGGCGCCGGGCTGCACGGCAACGTCGGCCAGACCAACTACTCGGCGGCCAAGGCGGGCATCGCCGCCATGACCGTCGTCAACGCCATGGAGCTGAACCGCTACGGCGTGCGGGCCAACTGCATCGCCCCGGTGGCGCGGACACGCCTCACCATGCAGACGCCCGGGATGGGCGAGTCGATGCAGCAGCACCTGTTCGACCCCGAGAACGTCTCGCCGCTGGTCGCCGTGCTGGCCTCCGAGGCCTGCCCCTTCAACGGCCAGGTCTTCAGCGTGTACGGCGGGTCGGTCGGGATCTACGCCGGCTGGTCGATCGCCGACTCGGTGGACACCGACGACCGCTGGACCGCCGAGAGCCTGGCGGCCGCCATGGACAAGCTGCCCCGCACCGTCGAGGTCAACAGCCAGATCGCCGAGCTCGGCAAGCACATGGGCCGCTGACCACCCGGCCGGGACGCGCCTGCGTAGGCTCGTCCGCATGGGTGGGGACGAGCGGGCCGAAGGGCGCCGACGACGCACGCTGCAGGCGGCCTGCGCCGCGGCCGACGTCCACCCGCTGCTGTGCGCGGTGGCGCACCGGACGGGCGACCTGTCGCTGCTGCGGGAGGAGTTCGCGCCCGACCAGGCCCAGCTGCTCGTGCCCGGGCGCGGCCTCGGACCCGAGAGGAGGCCGAGGCGCGTGCGCTGGCGCGGCGCCGCGCTGGCGGACCACCTGGCCGCGGGCCGGCCCGACCACAGGCTGACGCCGGACGAGCGGCGGCGGATCTTCGGGTTCCTGGTCGGCGCCGCGTCGCCGACGCACTGGGAGGGCTTCTTGACCGAGGAGCTCGCGCTCGAGGGCACCGACCCGCGGCAGCCCTCGTGGCACATCGAGCGACGTCGAGGCGCGCCTTCCGCTGCGCCGTCATCGGGGCCGGCGCCTCGGGGCTGGCGGCGGCGCACCGGCTGCGCCAGGCCGGCGTGGCGGTCACGGTGTTCGAGAAGAACGGCGACGTGGGCGGCACCTGGCTCGAGAACGTGTACCCGGGCTGCCGCGTCGACGTCCCCAACCAGCTCTACAGCTTCTCCTTCGCCCAGACCAACGACTGGGTCTCGCGCTTCTCGGCCCAGCCCGACCTGCTGGCCTACCTGCAGGCGACGGCCAAGGACTTGGAGCTGGGGGAGTGCATCCGCTTCCGGAGCGAGGTGACCGAGGCCCGCTTCGACGACACCACGCGGCGAATGGTCGCTGACCGTGCGGACCGCGCGACGGCGACCGAGTCGACCGAGGTCGTTCGACGGGATCGTCTGCGCGGTCGGGCAGCTCAACCGCCCGTCCTTCCCGGCCATCGCCGGCCAGGAGCGCTTCGCCGGCCCGTCCTTCCACTCGGCGGCCTGGGACGACACGGTGGAGCTGGCCGGACGGCGGGTCGCGGTCATCGGGACCGGCGCCAGCGCGGCGCAGTTCGTCCCCCACCTGGCGGGCGAGGTCGGCCACCTCGACGTCTACCAGCGCACCCCGCCCTGGCTGCTGCCGACGGACGAACTACGGCGACCCGTTCCCGCCCGAGTTCCACGACCTGCTGGCGCTGCTGCCCGAACTACGGGCGCTGGGACCGGCTGTGGCAGTTCTGGCTCATGCACGAGGGGCTGCTCGTGGCCGCCCGGGTCGACCCCGAGTGGGACGCAGCACACCGAGGCGGTGAGCGCCGGCAACGACTTCGTGCGCTCCATGCTGCTCGACGTCCTGCGGGCCCAGGTCGAGGACGACGCCCTCTACGAGAAGATGGTCCCGCACTTCCCGCCCTTCGCCAAGCGCGCCCTGCGCGACGACGGGCGCTGGGCGGCGGCGCTGAGCCGGCCCGACGTCGACCTCGTCACGACGCCGATCGCCGAGATCACGCCGCACGGCGTGCGCACCGACAGACGGCGAGGAGCACCCGGCGGACGTGCTGATCTACGGGACGGGTTCAGCGCCTCGGACTTCGTCGCGCCGATGAAGGTCTTCGGCGCCGGCGGCGTGGAGCTCAACGAGGAGTGGGGCGGCGACGCCCAGGCCTACCTCGGCATGACGGTGCCGGGCTTCCCCAACTTCTTCCTGCTCTACGGGCCGAACACCAACCTCGTCATCAACGGCAGCATCCTGATCATGGTCGAGTGCCAGGTGCGCTACGCCGTCGAGGCGATCGGCGCGGCTGCTCCGGGACGGGCACCGGACCATGTCGTGTCGGCGCGACGTCCACGAGCGCTACGGCCGCGAGATGGAGGAGGGCAACGCACGCATGGTCTGGGGCGTGGCCGACGTGCCGACCTGGTACCGCAACGCAGCACGGGCGCGTGACGCAGAACTGGCCCTTCGACCTCCACACCTACTGGTCCCGCACGCGGCGAGCCCGACCTGGCCGACTACGAGCTGGGCTGAGCCGGCGGTGCCCAGCCGGGAGCTGACCGAGATCCTCGCCCTCGTCCCGGCCGACTTCGCCGACCCCGAGCGCGGACTACCGGGCCGTGCGGGCGACGATGGCGCCGTTCCACGGCCACCCGCGTGCCGGCGCACGTCACGGTGACCGAGGTCGAGCTCGGCGGCGTGCGCTGCGCCTGGTACGAGGACGGCCGCCAGCCCCGGCGCGAGCGTGTCGTCTTCCACTGCCACGGCGGCGGGCTCGTGTCGTGCCCGCTCGACGACTACCACTTCTACGGGGCCATGCTGGCCGAGCAGCTCGAGGCCCGCGTCGTGATGGCGGACTACCGCCTGGCTCCCGAGCACGCCTTTCCCGCCGCGCACCGACGACTGCCTCGCCGCCTACCGCGGGCTGCTGGCCGGCGGCGTCGACCCCGCCCACGTGGTGGTGAGCGGGGACTCGTGCGGCGGCCTGCTCGGGCTCGGGCGCCCTGCTCGGCGCGCGGGACGAGGGGCTGGCGCTGCCGGCCTGCTTCGTCTCCATCTCGGGCTGGTTCGACGTCTCGGTGGCCGACCCCGTCGAGGACGAGGGCGACCGGTCGCGATCCGTTCCTCACCGGCGGCGTGGGTCCGCAACCGGGGCGGCGAGTACGCGGCGGGCCGGGTGGCGCTCGACGACCCGCGGCTCTCGCCCGCCTACGCCGACCTGGCGGGCCTGCCCCCGCTCTACCTGCCCGGCCGGGCAGCACGACACCGCTGCGCCAGGGGACCGAGGCGCTGGCGCGGGCGGGCTGGCGCGCCGGGGTGGCCGTGACGGCCGAGTCCTGGCCGGGCATGGTGCACGGCTGGCAGGGGCTCGTCAGCGCCGGCGTGCCCGAGGCGGCGGCGGCCTTCGCCCGGGCTCGCGCCTACCTCGACGACCTCGGGGTGTGACGCTCAGGCGCCGAGGATGGTGAGGTCGAGGGCAGCGCAGGCGTCGGGGTCGGCCAGGATGTCGAGGGCGACGATCTTCCCGCCCCGCACGGTGAAGGCGCCGACCGAGAAGGCGACGCCGTCGCGCGTGGTCACGGCGCCGGCGACGCCGTTGACGAGCGCCGGGTGGGTCAGCAGGCCGATCTGGGCGAACACCATCGCCCGGCGGGCCACCGCCTCCGCGCCGCGCACCGGACCCGTCGCGCCGGCGCCGCCGGCGCACGCCGGCGGGGACGCCGCCCTGGTCGGCCCGCACCACGACGTCGGGGTCGAGCACGGCGAGCAGCGCCTCGAAGTCGCCGTCGCGGGAGGCGGCCAGGAAGGCGTCGACCACCTCGCGCTGGCGCTCGAGGTCGGCGTCGGGGACGGTCGGCTCGCCCTGCATGCGCCGGCGGGCGCGGCTGGCCAGCTGGCGGGCCGCCTCGGGGGAGCGCTCGACGATGGGGGCGATCTCGTCGAAGGGCACGGCGAAGATGTCGTGCAGGACGAAGGCCAGCCGCTCGGCGGCGCTGAGCGTGTCGAGCACGACGAGCAGGGCCACGCCGACCGAGTCGGCCAGGAGCGCCTCGTGCTCGGGATCGGTCCCGCCCGGGCGGTCCAGGATCGAGGTCGGGCATGTGCGGCTCCATGCGAGTCCTCGCGCCGGGTCCGGCGGGAGCGCAGGATGTTCAGCGACACCCGGGAGACCACGGTCGTCAGCCAGGCCGCGCAGGTTCTCGACGTCGGTCGGTGTCGGTCCGGCTGAAGCGGATCCAGGCCTCCTGGACGGCGTCGTCCGCCTCGCTGAGCGAGCCGAGCATGCGGTAGGCGACGGCGCGCAGGTGGGCCCGGTGCTCCTCGAACGCGCTCCGGTCTTGTCGTCCATGGCTGCCCTTCCTCCCGCGTCGCGGGTCATACCCGACGTCAGGAGACTGAACCGCCGCGGCCGGCAGATGTGACAGGCCCGACGCTGGCCCTGCTCAGGGTCGCCGGCCCGCCCGACGCCCGGCCGCGCCCGGGACCAGGGCCGAGACGGTCAGCTGACGATGTCGATGGGCGTGCCGGCCGGGATGATCGACAGCTGCGCCAGGTCGGCGTCGTGCAGCCGGATGCACCCGTGGGAGATGGCGGCGCCCGTCGTCCCGATCAGCGAGTCGTCGTACGACGTGATCGGCCCGTGGATCCCGATGATGGCGTCACCGGAGTTCTCCCAGTCGGTGATCGTGTCGGAGTGGTCCGACGTCACGAGGACGAAGGGCCCGTAGCCGGGGCCGGGCGACGGGTACTGCATCGGCATGAAGTACTGCCCGGTCGGCGTGGGGTCGTCGGGCGCGCCGATGCCGGCGGGGAAGTCGAAGAGCTGCGTGCCGTTGTCGAAGACCTGCAGGTGCATGGTCGTCAGGTTGACGACGATGGCGTACGTGCGTGGTCGACAGCGTCACGTCGCTCTGGTGCACCCAGATCGTCGAGCCGTTGGGGCGCTGGGCCAGGCGGACATAGAGCCACCCGGGCTCGCTGGTGATCACGGGCAGCATGGACGGGTAGCCGTACCACGAGCCGGGCACGGTCATGGAGGGCGTGGCGGACTCGGGCGACGCGTAGCCGGGGATGGCGCCGTTCATGGTGGCCACGAGCGTGCTGGCCGGAGGCCCGGCGGCGCCGGCGTGTCGTGGTCGTGGTCGTCGTCGGGCGCCGCGCACGCGGTGCGTGCGTGCCGGTCGGTGCGGCCGGGGTCCCGGTGAAGACGCCCACGGCGGCGATCACGAGCGCGGCGATACCCAGCGCCATGACCCCCGCTCCCGCCAGGACACCGATCCGCCGCCTGCTCACACCCGATCGAACGGCGTACCGGCCGTTGCCGCAACCGGGGTCGCCGCGGGTGGGAGGATGCCGGCATGGCCGAGCGTCAGCGCATCGCCTCGGGCTCGCCGTTCGAGCCCACCATCGGCTTCAGCCGGGCCGTGCGGGTGGGGGACCGCGTCGTCGTCTCGGGGACCGGCCCGGTCGTGCCGGACGGCCGTTGCCCCGACGACGCCGGGGCCCAGGCGCGGCGGTGCTTCGAGATCATTGCGGCCGCGCTGGCCGAGGCGGGCGCGTCGCTCGACGACGTGGTGCGCACCCGCATGTACCTCACCTCGGCCGCCGATGCCGACGCGGTCGGCGCCGTGCACGGCGAGCTCCTCGGGCACGTGCGGCCGGCCGCGACGATGGTCGTCGTGGCGGGATTGCTCGACCCCGCCTGGAAGGTGGAGATCGAAGCCGAGGCGGTGCTGTCCTAACGAGCGGTGCCGCCCGAATGGACGTGCTGTCCTACGAGGCGAGCCCCTCGACGGTGGCGGCGACGATGTTGGTGCCGCGCAGGTCGCCGACGAGGCCCGACTCCATGCGGTTCATCACGTAGCAGACGGTGAGCTCCGCGTCCTGGTCCATGATGATGACCGAGCCGCCGTAGCCGCCCCAGTAACAGGCGTGCGGGCCGAGCGGCATCTCGGGCGGGTTGCTCAGGCCGTAGCCCATGCCGATGCGCTGCGGGCACGCCGAGCACCTTGTCGATGCCGTCCGCCTGCACCTCGAAGATCGGGTCGGTGCCCTCCGCCGAGAGCAGGCGCACGCCGCGGGCCTCACCCCGTCCGGCGATGATCGACTGGATGGCGGCGACCGAGCGGGCATTGCCCTGGCCGTTGGCGGCGGGGATCTCGGCGCGCCGCCACCATTCCTGGTGCGCGTTGGTGGCGTCGATGGGCGGGTTCATGAAGGTCTTGATCATGAGCTCGGAGACCTGGCCCTCCATGGCGGCGACGTCGATCGGCGGCGGCGGGATCACGTTGGACACGCGGTGGTCCTCGCTCGCCGGGAGGCCGATGAAGAAGTCCGCATCGAGCGGCTTGGCCACCTCGCGGGCGAACCAGGTGCCGATGCTCTCGCCGGTGATGCGGCGGACGATCTCGCCGATCAGGTAGCCCTGCGTCACGGCGTGGTAGCCCGATGCGGTGCCCGGCTCCCACCACGGCGCCTGGGCGGCCAGCCGCGTGACGCAGAGCTCCCAGTTGGCCAGGTCCTCGGCGGCCAGCGGCTCCTCCCAGCCGCTGAGGCCGGCGGTGTGCCCCATGATGTGGCGGACCTCGACGTGCTCCTTGCCGTTGGCGGCGAACTCGGGCCAGTAGGTGGCGACGGGCGCGTGGAAGTCGAGCTCCTTGCGGTCGGCGCAGCATCAGGGCGACGAGGAACGTCATCGTCTTGGTGGTGGACCAGACGTTGGTGATGGTGTCGCGCTCCCAGGGCCGCGTCTTGTCCTCGTCGGCCCAGCCGCCCCAGATGTCGACCACCGGCTCGCCGTGCAGGAAGACGGCGACGGAGGCGCCGATGTCGGCTCCGCTGTCGATCTGGTCGGCCAGCGTCGGGCGGACTCCGTCGAAGCGCGGCTCGCAGGTTCCGTGCACCTCTGCCATGGGGGACCCCCTTCTGTGGTTCCGGCCGATGGGCCGACGGGCGCAACCTATTGACCCGGCGGCGGGCGCGCCAGACGCGGGGCCGGCCATGGCCTCCGGGGTGGGGGTCGATAACGTCGGCGTATGCCGGGTCCTGATGCCGTCGTGGTCGGCTCGGGGCCCAACGGCCTGGCGGCCGCGCTGACGCTGGCCCGGGCCGGCCATGCGGTGGAGGTCTTCGAGGGGGAGCCCACCATCGGGGGCGGGACCCGGACCCAGGCCCTGACCCTCGAGGGCTTCCGCCACGACGTGTGCTCGGCGGTGCACCCGGCGCTGGTGGCCTCACCCTTCTTCCGCTCGCTCGACCTGGCCGGCCTCGGGGTCGTGCTGCGCCAGCCCGAGGTGGCCTTCGCCCATCCGCTCGGGGGCGGCCGGGCCGCCGCGCTGTACCGGGACGTCGGCGAGACGGCCGCGCACCTCGGGGGTGACGCCGCGGCGTACGAGGACCTGGTGGGGCCGCTGGTGGACTGGCTCGACCGGATCGTGCCCTACGTCCTGGGCCCGATGCGCAGCATGCCGCGCGACCCGCTGGCGCTGGCCCGCTTCGCGCTGGTCGGGACACCCGTCGGTGCAGCACACCGCCCGCCGCTTCAGCACCGACTCGGCGCGGGCCCTGCTGGCCGGCACGGCGGCGCACTCCATGGAGCCGCTCACGGCGCCGCTGACCTCGGCCTTCGCCCTCCTCCTCACCGCGCTCGGCCACGGCGCCGGCTGGCCCGTCGTGGCCGGAGGCAGCGCGGCCATCACCCAGGGTCTGGCCAACGAGCTGCGCCGGCTGGGGGGCGTGGTGCACACCGACAGCCCCGGTGCGCCTCGCTGGCCGAGCTGCCGCCGGCCCGGGCCGTGCTGCTCGACACCTCGCCCCGGGCGTTCGTGCGCGCTGGCCGGGGCCCGGCTCTCCCGCCGGGCCGGCCGGCCCTGGGCGCGCTTCAAGCCCGGCGCCGGGACCTGCAAGGTGGACTGGGCGCTCGACGGCCCGGTGCCGTGGTCGGCCGAGGCCTGCCGGCGCACCGTGACCGTCCACGTCGGCGGCACCTTCGACGAGGTGGCGCGCTCGGAGGCGGCGGTGCAGGCGGGGCGCCACGCCGAGCAGCCCTTCGTCCTGGTGGCCCAGCCCTGCGTCGTCGACCCGACGCCGGGCGCCCGAGGGCAAGCACACGCTGTGGGCCTACTGCCACGTGCCCAACGGATCCGACGTCGACATGACGCGAGCGCATGGAGGCGCAGATCGAGCGCTTCGCCCCCGGCTTCCGCGACCTGGTGCTGGCCCGCACCGTGCGCACGGGCCGATCAGGCGGAGGCGCACAACCCGAACCTGCTGGGCGGCGACGTCAACGGCGGCGCCGCCACGCTGCGCCAGACGATCTTCCGGCCGGTGGCGCGCTGGAACCCGTACCGGACGCCGGTCGAGGGTGTGTATCTCTGCTCGGCCTCGACCCCGCCCGGGGGCGGCGTCCACGGGATGTGCGGTGTCCTCGCCGCCGAGGTGGCCTTGCGGGAGCGATTCGGCTGAGGCGACCCGCCACCGGCTGGGGCGTCGGCCGAGGCGTGATCAGGCGATGACGATGACCGGGCCCTCGGCGGTCAGGCGCTCCAGGAGGTACCAGGCCTCGATCTCGTCGGCCACGCAGCACTGGAACTCGCCCTGGGCCACGACGTAGCGCAGCCAGCACGGATGGATCCGGAGCGTCTGGCCCCGTGGTCCCGACGCCACCTCAATGTTGTCGACCTCACTCGTGAGCTCGTAGCTCCAGCTGGCCCCCACGTGCGCCAGGTTGGCTCGGGTGATCAGGCGCCGGACCATGGCCTCGGCCACCGTGATGCTGTTCGTCATGGTGTTCCCCCCATGTACTGCCCGGTCCCCGTTCGGCGGACCGGGACTTTCCACCCTGGAGCGCTGCCGCCGTCGTGCAGGACACGCGGGCGACTCGCTTCAGGATGACCTGTTCCAGGAGGAAGAACGGCGCCGAGTGGTTGCAATCACGGTGCGACAATCAGATTCGGGCGGGCGAGCCTCCCAGCGGCACCCGCCACTCCACGACGGTGCCGCCGGGCGAGTGGGGCCCGACCGCGAAGGTTCCGCCGAGCGCGGCGGCGCGGGAGGCCATGTTGCGCAGAGCCCGAAGCCCCCGCCCTGGTCCGGCCGGCGCCCACGCCGTCGTCGGCCACCCGCAGCGCCAGGTCTGGCCTGCCGACCACCTCGACCTCGACCGACGGTCGCATCGGCGTGGCGGATCACGTTGGACAGCGACTCGCGCAGGACGGCGAGCAGCTGTTCCGCCGACGTCCCGGTCGACGGCGGTGTCGACCGGTCCGGAGAAGCGCACCCGGGGCGGGAAGCCGAGCCGCTCGGCCGCGTCGGCGACCAGGTGCCGCACGCTGGCTCGCAGCCCGCCGCGGACCGAGCCCTCGGTCTGCAGGTCGAAGATGGTGGTGCGGATGTCGCTGATGACGCTGTCGAGCTCGGCGACCACCTCGCGCAGCCGGTCGGCCGTCGCGCCCTGCGCCGTCGGGCAGCATGGCGCTCAGCCGCATGCCCGCCCCGAACACCCGCTGAATGACGAGGTCGTGCAGATCGCGGGCGATGCGGTCGCGCTCTTCGGCCATCTGCAGCGCGCGCAGGCTGAGCTCGGCCTGCCTGACCTTGATCAGGTTGTCGGCCCGGGCCCGCAGCTCCGGCTGGAAGAAGGGCTTCAGCAGGTAGTCGTTGGCGCCCTCGCGCAAGCACGTCGATGCGCGCCGTGGCGTCGTTGCGCGCCGTGAGGATCAGGATCGGCGTCGCGTCGATCCGCGGCTCGGCCCGCACGGCCCGGACCAGCTCGTCGCCGCTCATTTCGGGCATCATGAAGTCGCAGATGATGAGGTCGGGTCGCAGGGACCGGGCCAGCGCGAAGCCCTCCTTGCCGTTGAGTGCGGCGTGCACCCGGAACGACCCGGCGAGGGCGTCGCAGACGAAGCGGTTCATGTCGGGGTTGTCCTCGACGACCAGGACCAGCGGGGCTCCGTCGCCGGGGGCGCGTCGGCTCCGCGCGGCTCGGCCTGCGCGGCGACTGCGGCGTCACGCCGTGCCCGTCGAGGAGCGACGGCCGCCGGCGGCTCCAGGGGGACACGGGCTGCCGGGGTGCACGGCCGTGCCCGGCGGCGCCTCGACGGGGAGGTCCAGCACGAAGAGCGCGCCGCCCTCGGGCGCGTCGCCCACGTCCAGGCTGCCGCCGTGCAGGTCGACGAGCTCGCGGGCGATGTGCAGGCCGAGCCCGGTGCCGCCCATCTTCCGGGTCGAGCTGCCGTCGAGCTGGTGAAAGCGTTCGAAGACCTCGCCGCGCCGGTCCGGCGCAATGCCCGGCCCGCTGTCGGCCACCTCCACGTGGGCCGTGCCGTCACGGGCACCGTCACGGAGCTCCAGGCGAACGGTGCCGTCGGGGGGCGTGAACTTGAACGCGTTCGACAAGCAGGTTGAGGAGGACCTGCTGGATCCGGACGGGGTCGACCTGGGCCGGTCACGGCGATGGTCGGGCGCCTGCACGGTGAAGGTGACGGCGCGGTCGACCGCCAGGGTCTCGAAGTTGTTGGCGACCAGGCGCACCAGGTGGCCGAGGTCGAGCTCCGAGTAGTCGAGGTCGAGCTTGGCCGCCTCGATCTTGGAGGTCTCGAGGAGGTCGTTGACATGGCCGAGGAGCACGCGCGCGTTGCGCAGGATCACGTCGAGCTCGTGACGGTGCGGGTCGTCCGCCGGCAGGTCGGCCAGGACCCGCTCGGCCGGAGCGAGAATCAGCGTCAGCGGCGTCCGCAGCTCGTGGCTGACGTTGGCGAAGAAGTTCGTCTTGAGCCGGTCGAGCTCCTGCATGCCGGGCGTAGAGGGTGGCCAGCTCCTCGTTGGCCTCTTTGAGATCCCGTGCCAGGTCCGCCGCCTCGCGGGCGCGCCGGAGGACCTCGACCTCCATGACGTCGAGGCGGTCGGCATCGGAGTGGGTGGGATCGTCGAGTTGGCGCCGGATGTACTCGGTGACGTCCTCCACCGCGTGCACGATGGCGGCGAGCGAGCCGTCAGCGGCCAGCACGGGTGAGTTGGAGACGGTCCAGAAGCGTTCCTCGAAGCCACCGCCGGCGCTGGCGGGCCGCGGGATGTCGTACTTCTGCACCGACATGGAGTCACGGGTGCGCTCGCGCAGGACGCGGGTCAGCGAGGCCTTGAGGTTCCGTGCCCCTTCGGTGGCGGGGTCGTCGGGGTTGTCGGGAAAGACGTCGAACAGGCGCCGGCCCACCATGCTCTCGCGCCGGTGAGGGTCGCCGTCAGGTAGGCGTCGCTGGCGGCGACAATGACGAGGTTGGGATCGATGACGAGATACTTCTCGGGCAGCGACTCGAAGAGCAGGCGGAAGTCGGGCGGCTGACCGGCCGGGGCTGTGCCGACGTCACCGGTCTCGCCGACGACCGGGCGCACGGCCGGCAGGGCTTGACGCTGGCCACCGGGCATGTCCTCTCTCCATCTCCCATTCCGCTGCCGCGCGCTCCGAGGCGACGCCCGGCAGCTCCGGCCTCGCACTCTGGGAACGGGGGCCTGGCTCAGCCCTTGCGCAGGCCCCTGGACGGGTCATCGCGGCCGGGGAGCTCGACCCGGCGGGTGGTGGTGACCGTCTCGAGCAGGCGCCGGTCGTGCGAGACCAGGAGGAGCGTCCCGCCGAAGTCCTGCGAGCGCCGACTCGAGCTGTTCGATGGCGGGGAGATCGAGATGGTTCGTGGGCTCGTCCAGGACCAGGAAGTTGACGCCCAGGGCGGCGAAGGCGGCCAGCTCGGCCCGGGTGCGCTCGCCCGGCGACAGGGTCGACGCCGGGCGGAGCGCCGCGTCGGCACCGAGCCCGAACTTGGCCAGCTGCGAGCGGGCCTGGTCGCTGGGGCAGGCCCGTCGCCGCCGTGAAGGCGTCGCCCAGGTTGGGGACGTCGCCCAGGATGCGCCGGTCCTGGGCGAGCTCGCCCACCACGACACTCGGACCGAGCCGACGTGTTCCGGCGGAGAGAGGCAGGCGCCCGAGCACGGCTTCGACGAGCGTGGTCTTCCCCGACCCGTTGGGCCCGACGAGCGCCACCCGGTCGGCCCAGGCGATGTCCAGCGTGAAGGGCCCGAGCGTGAAGGCGCCCCGCTCGACCACCGCGTCCTCCAGGCGGACGACGACATCACCCGAGCGCGCCGTCTCCTTAATGGTGAAGCGCAGGTCCCAGCCCTCCCAGGGCTTCTCCACCACCTCCAGCGCGTCCAGCGCGCGCTCTGTCCGCCTGGCTCTCCCCGCCAGCTTCTCCGTCCGCTCCATGCGGAAGTTGCGCTGTGACGTGTCGTTGTCCCTGGGATGCTTCTTCTCCCGGGCCACGCCGCTGGTCGGCCCACTGCCGCTCGCGCTGGGCCCGGCGGCGCAGGTCGGCGCGCTGGGACTCGTAGACGGCGTGGTCCTCGACGGCGTGGGCCTGGTCGGCGGTGCGCTCGCTCTGGTAGGCCGCCCAGCCGCCGCCGTAGACGGTGCCGCGGCGGGAGTGCTCGTCCAGTTCGAGGACGTCGGTCACCGTCCGCTCGAGGAAGGCACGATCGTGGGAGACGATGACCATGCCGCCGGCGCGTCGGATCACCATGTCCTCGAGCCGGGCCAGGCCGTCGAAGTCGAGATCGTTGGTCGGCTCGTCGAGGAGGGTGAGGTCGAAGCGGGCGAGCAGAATGGCGGCGAGCGCCACCTTGGCCTCCTGCCCACCGGACAACGTCGACACGGGCTGGGCCGTGACGTCGGGTGGGAGCGCCACCTGCGCGCAGGCGCTGACCAATCGGGCCTCGAAGTCCCCGGCCGAGACGGCCTCGTAGCGCTCGAGAGCGACCGCGTAGCGCTCCTCGGCCGCCGATCCGCCGGCGGCCAGACCCGAGGCCGCTGCGGCGAGCTCCGCCTCCACGGCCGTCACGCCGGCGCGCCGGGTCAGAGCGGCGGCGACGGTCTCGTCATCGTCGCCGCCGTGCTCCTGGCTCAAATACCCGACGGTGGCGGTGGGCGGCTCCAGCCTGACCTCCCCGCCCGTCGGGACCAACAGGCCGGCCAGGATCTGCAGAAGGGTCGACTTGCCCACCCCGTTCGGGCCGACGACGCCGAGGCAGGTGGCGGGACCGACGGAGAAAGACACGTCGTCGAGGACGACGTGTCCGCCGCGCTCGTGGTGCAGATGGCGGGCGACCAGCGTCGCGTGCGGTGCGGCGGAAGCAGGAGCGGGAGGAGGAGACATGCGGAACTCCGGGAGGGGAGAAGAGGACGGCGGATGGACGTGGTCGCAGGGTGCTGTGACCGTCGGACGCGTCTGGCTCTACCGCACGGTCGACAGTGTATCGCCAGCGGACGTCGACTTCGTGGTGCGCCACAGCCGGCGTCGGCGTCGCCGCCGTTGACGTCCCCGCCGACAGCTGTGGAGGGCCAGTGCCCCTGAAGTCGAAGCGCCGCAGGCTCGTGGTGGTCGTGCGGCCGCGGTCGTCGTCTTGGTCCTGGCCTTCGTGGCCTTGACGCTGCTCCTCTTCGTCTACCCCGACGTGAACGCGCCGCAGCGCTCGGACGCCATTGTGGTCCTGGGCGGCAACGGCGCCGGACCCTTCGAAGAAGGCGTGGCGCTGGCGCGGGAGCACTATGCGCCGACGGTCGTGCTCTCGCTCGTTCCGGGGTACGCCTGCCACGGCTCCGTCCTCCCCGAGGTTCCCTCCGTCCGCCTGCTGTGCTTCCGGGCCAATCCCTTGTCCACGCAGGGCGAGGGTCGTGCCATTGCGCATCTGGCGGCCGTGCACCACTGGGACCGGGTCATCGTCGTGATGCCGACGACGCAGGCGACGCGGGCGCGCCTGCGCATCGGCCGCTGTTATCCGGGCCAGGTGCTCGAGGTCGGCGTCACGCCGCCGGGCTTCTGGGCCTGGGTGCGCGGCGTCGCCTACGAGTGGCCCTCGCTCGTCAAGGCGCTCGTCCTGCAGCCCAGCTGCTGAACGAGACGCGAAGCGACGGGATCGCAACCGTCCGGCCACGCTGCCGTGTGGGGACGGGTTGTACCGTGCACGCAGGGAGACCGGTGGGGGACCGGTGTGAGGGGGGAGCAGTGCAGGCGAGCGCCCGGGTCGTCGAGAAACTCGATGTGCCGACGACCGGCGCCGCCACTGTCGGAGCAGGTCGGCCGGACGCTCCGCCGCGCCGCCACCGTCGTCGTGGCCCGATCCCACAACGCGCCATTGAGATCGTCGGCATCGTCATCGGGATCGGCCTCGTCGCAGGGGTGGCCCGCGGGCACGACTTGTCCAACGACGAGTTCTGGTCACTGGCGGCCGGTCAGTGGATGCTGGCCCATCACGCCTTCATGGGGCTCGACCCGTTCAGCTACACGGAGTCGCACCGGCGCTGGGTGACCGACGAGTGGGGCTCCGAGATCGCCCTCGCCACCTTGTTCCGCGCCTTCGGGAACCTGGCCTACAGCCTCTATGCCATCGTCCTCGGCGGGCTCTGCCTCATCACCACGGCCGCCTACGCCCGCGCCCTGGGGGCGCGGGGCGGCCGGGTCGTCGCCATCGTCCTCGTGCTCGCCGCCGGCATCGCCGGGGTCGTGGCGGGCGACCGGGGACTCGATTTCTCCCTGGTCTGGCTTCCGCTGGAGCTGCTCCTCCTCACGAAGGCGCGGGCCAACCCGCGCTGGCTGCTTCTCCTCCCCCTGCTCTGCGTCTTCTGGGTCAACACCCACGGCTCCATCCTGTTGGGGCTCCTCGTGCTGGCCGTCGAGTTGGGCTGGTCGCTGATGCCGGAGCGGTTCGTGCAGCGGATCGGCGGCGTGCACCAGTCGCCCTTCACCGGATCACTCGCCTTGGCGCTGCTGGGGAGCGTGCTCGCGTCCTGCCTCACGCCCTACGGCCCGGGCCTGCTGGCCTACGACGTCGCCGTGTCACGCAACGGCCAGATTGCGCAGTACATCACCGAGTGGAACTCACCCAACTTCCACTCGGTGACGACGCTCGCTCATCTACTGCGTTCCCTTGGCCGTGCTCGTCGCTGTGCATCTGGACGCGGCGGCTGCCGCTCCTCGAGATCTCGCTCGGACTGCTTCTGTTCGTGGAGGCGATCCAGACCCAGCGGCTCGCCGTGTACCTGTTGGTGGTCGCGGCGGGAGCGGCCGCCACCCTGCCGACGCGCGGACCCTGGGGGACGACGGCTCGTCGATGGGCGGGCGGGGGACTGGTGGTCCTCGCCATCGTCGTCGTGGCCCTTCCGGCGGTGCCGGCCGGTCAGGTGGCGTCGTCCCAACCCGTGGCGGCGTTCAACTACCTGGACGCGCACCCGGGCCGGATCTTCACGCAATACACGTGGGGTGACTACTCGGTGGCCCGCCACCGAGCCACCTTCGTCGACGGGCGGACGGATCTCTTCGAGGGCAAGGTGCTCACCGAGTTCATGGCGGTGACGAACCTGACGACGAACCCGGACCCCGTGCTGTCCGCCTCCCACGTCGACTACGTGGTGTGGGCTCCTCACACGCCGCTGGCGCTCTACCTGGCCCGCGATCCGCGCTGGCACGTGGTGGATCGCACCTCCGTGGCCCTGGTCTTCGCCCGCCGCTGAGCGCCGCCGCCGCCGCTCACCCGAGCGACCGCCATCAGCCGAACGTCGCCTCCAGGCCTCGCAGATCCCCGTCCTCGTCGGACCAGGTCTCGACGGAGCCGAACCCGGCCCCGTCCAACTCGGGGCGGAGCAGGTCGGCCTGGTCGCCGCCCAGCTCCAACAGGAGCGCCCCTCCCGGGCGCAGGAAGGCCGGCGCCTCGGTGACGACCCGTCGCAGCAGCGCGAGGCCAGCCGGACCGCCGTCGTAGTGAGAGGCGTCCTCGAAGGCCAGCGTGTCCCGGGGGAGGAGGTGCAGCTCGGCGGACGGCACGTAGGGGACCACGGAAACGACGACGTCGGTCGCCGCCCGCAACGACGCCGGCAGCGGGGCGAACAGGTCGCCCGGCCAGGCCTCGACGCCGTTGGCCCGGGCGCAGGCCACCGCTCGCTCGTCGCTGTCCGTCGCCACAATGCGGGCGCCCGGCCTGACCGCCCCCACGGCGGCGGCGATGGCGCCCGAGCCGGTGCACAGGTCGATGGCCGTGCCGTCGGCGGGGAGGCGGGCGGCCGCCCGCCGGGCCAGTTCGAGGCTCTGCCAGCGGGGGACGTAGACCCCGGGGTGGACGACGATGGAGTAGATCGCCGAAGGTGGCCTGGCCGGTGATCCAGGCCAGGGGCTCGCCGGTGAGGCGCCGGTCGGCCAGGGTTTGCGCAGCCGACGCGTCGCCGCCGGCACGAGGCGATCAGTTCGCGCGCCTCCTCCTCCGCCGCGACGCAGCCGCCGCGGGACAACTGCGCCGTCAGCTCGGCCAGGAGGCGATCGGGTCGGGCCGTCAGTCGATCATGGCCCCGGTGATGGGCGTCCCGGTCCCGGGGTCCCGCGTCCGCACCATCGGCACCGATCACCATCGCACCCGCACCGGCGTCGTCATCTGATGCCGCGCCACCCGCAGCCACCGCAGCGTGATTGGGCAGGAACAAGGTCGGGACGAAGGCGATCAGGATGGCCCCGATGGCCCACCAGAACGTGTGGGCGAAGGCGGCCGCCACGGGGTCCGCCACCTGGGGCGGCAGCGCGGTCGTGGTCGAGATCACGCCCGTGCTCCCGCCGGCCTTGGTCGCCGCCGGCCCGAGCTGCGTCACGATCTGGCGCTCCAGCACCACGGCGAACAATGCAGTGGCCACCGAGCCGCCGACCTGGCGCACGATGTTCATGGTCGTCGAGGCCTTGGGGATCTCGGCGTGGGTGAGGCCGACATAGGCCGCCGCGGTGACGGGCATCATCGTCAAGCCGAGACCGATGCCGCGCACGAACAAGGTCCCGGCCAGTAAGACCTCGCTCGTCGACGAGGTGACGAAGGCGAACGGGATCGTCGCCGCCGCCATGAGCAGAATGCCGAACGGCACAATGCGCCGCGGGCCGACCCGGTCCGTCATGCTGCCGGCCCAGCGCATGATGCACGCCGCCCCGATGCCCTGGGGCGCCATCAGCAGACCGGCCACCCAGGCCTCCTGGCCGCGGGCGATCTGGTAGTAGAGCGGCAGCAGGAACATGGAGCCGAACAGCGTGAAGCCCAGCATGAAGATGCAGATGTTGGCGATGGTGAAGCTGCGGTCCTTGAACAGGTGCAACTCGAGCAACGGATTCTTTATGTGCAAGGCGTGCATGATGAACCCGGCCATCAGCACAATGCCGAGCACGAAGCTGATCACCACCGACATGCTGGTGAAGCTGCCGGTCGTGCCCACTTCGGCCAGGGAGTACACGAGGGCGGCCAGCCCGGGGGAGAGCAGGCAGAACCCGAGCGTGTCGAAGGAGGAGACGAAGCGCTCGTCGGTGTCCCACTTGGGCAGCCACCGGCTCGAGAGCAGCAAGCGTGACGATGCCGATGGGCAGGTTGATGTAGAAGATCCAGCGCCAGCTGAAGTTCGACACGATGAGCCCGCCGATGACCGGCCCCATGATCGGCCCGAGCACCAATGGGACACCGATGATGCTCATGACGCGGCCCATGCGCTGCGGGCCGGCGGCCCGGGCCAGGATCGACTGGCCGACGGGGAGCAGCATGCCGCCGCCGATGCCCTGGACCACCCGGAAGGCGATGAGCGAGTTGGCCGACCAGGCCACGCCGCACAGGCACGAGCCGATGATGAAGAGGGTGAGCGAGGTCATCCAGACCAACTTGGCCCCGAAGCGGTCCACCGCCCATCCGGTGACCGGGATGACGATGGACAGCGCCAGCAGGTACCCCGTGGCCACCCATTGAATGGTGGTGACCGAGACGTGGAAGTCCCGTCCGAGCGTGGCCAGCGCCACCGCCACAATCGTCGTGTCGAGGATCGACATGATCGATCCGAGGACGACGACGCTCGACGTGCGGCGCAGCTCGGGCGAGAGGGTGAACGAGGGTGCGGGAGCTCTGGGTGGAGGCCATGGCGATTACTTCATAATACTCAAAGGTATGGAGTTGTCAAAGACTTTCTCCGGTGGGACAATCGGTCCATGGGAGTGGCCGAGGACGCCTTCGAGCGCCTGCGCAGGGTCGCCTTCGAGGGCGAGCACGTGGAGCGCATGGCCGCGCTCGGGGCCCGTCTGCAGCTGTCGCCCGGGGTGATCAAGACCCTGATGCGCCTGGGCAAGCAGGACGGCGTGTCCATGGGCGACATGGCGCGTGGCATCGGCGTGGACCCCTCCTACATCACCGCGCTGGTCGACGACCTCGATGCCCGTGGCCTCGCCCGCCGTGAGCCCGCCCCCTACGACCGGCGGGTGAAGATCATTGTGCTGACCGACGCCGGGCGTGCCGTGGCGGCGGACATCGACCAGGTCCTGTCCGTGCCGCCGGCGGCCTTCTCGGGCCTGTCGCAGGCGGAGCTGCGTCAGCTGCGCGATCTCCTCGGCAAAGTGGTGGAGGTGCAGGAAGCTGACCGCGCCGCGCGCGCCGACGACGTCGCGGCGGCCTCCTGACCGTTCCGCCGGGACACATCTGCAATCCCGGCTCCCCGGTCGGTGGGCCGTGGCCCGGTAGCGTCGGTGGAGATGTCGGGGGCGGCCATCCACGTGGAGCACCTGTCCAAGGCCTACGGGGACACCGTGGCGGTGCGCGACGTGAGCTTCGAGGTGGAGAAGGGCGAGGTGTTCGCCCTGCTCGGACCGAACGGAGCCGGCAAGACCACCACGGTCGAGATCCTCGAGGGCTTCCGCGACCGCAGCGGCGGCACGGTGCGGACGCTCGGCGTCGATCCGGCGGACCACAGCACGCAGCGCTGGCTGCGCACGCGCATCGGCGTGGTGCTGCAGGAGCTGGCGATCGAGCCGTACTACTCGGTGCGCCAGGTCCTGTCGCGCAACGCGGGCTACTACCCGAGCCCGCGCCCCATCGACGAGGTGATCGACCTCATCGGCCTGCGCGAGAAGGCGGACGAGCGGATCAAGAAGCTCTCGGGCGGCCAGCAGCGACGCCTCGATGTCGGCCTCGGCATCATCGGCAATCCCGACCTCCTGTTCCTCGACGAGCCGACGACCGGCCTCGACCCGGCCGGACGGCGTGACACCTGGGACCTGATCAAGCGGTTGTCCTCGGCGGGGACCACCGTGCTGCTGACCACGCACTACATGGACGAGGTGGAGGCGCTGGCCCACCGGGTGGCCGTGCTCTTCGGGCAGGAGATCGTGGCCAGTGGCACCCCGTCGTCCATCGGGGGACGCGACATGGGCGCGGTGACCATCCGCTTCCGCCTGCCCGACGGGGTGGCGCTGGGCGAGTTGCCCTTTCCCGCCGAGCCGGCTGCCGGTGACGACCATGTGCTCATCCACACCGAGGACGAGCTGCGCGTGCTGCACGACCTGACGGGCTGGGCCTTGGACGGTGGCCACGCGCTGGCGGGGCTGTCCGTGCTGCGAGAGTCCCTCGAGGACATCTATCTGGGCCTGACGAGGTCCGACGCGTGAGCGGATCCATGTCGGACGGCGTCGGCCGCGGGCACTGCGTCGGAGGTGCCCGAGAGGGGATCGTTCCGCGGCGTGAGCGACCTGCCGCTCGTGGCGCGCCAGGTGCGCTACGAGCAGCTGTCGTTCTGGCTGAACCCGATCGGCGCGCTCATGACGATCGCCTTCTCGGTCGTCTTCCTCATCCTGCTGGGTGCCACGGCTGGGACGCACGACGGTGAGCTCGTACGGCCACATAAAGCTCATCGACTACTACGTGGCGGGCTTCTGCGCCTACGGCGTCATGGCCGCCTGCTTCACCATCCTGGCCATTCAGCTGGTCAACCGGCGCGAGGTGGGCCTCTTGAAGCGGCTCCGGCTGAGCCCAGCTGCCCACGTGGATGGCGATGTCCGCCGTGCTGCTCAACGCCATGATCATCGCCGCGCTCGGCGTGATCCTCCTGTTGGTGATCGGCCGCCTCGGCTACGGCGTGCACGGTCCGGCGCACTGGCTGCCCTTCATCGTGACGCTCGTCGTCGCCATGCTCTGCTACAGCGCGTTGGGGGTGGGCATGAGCACACTGGTGCCCAACGCCGACGCGGCGGGCCCGATGGTCAGTCTCACCTTCTTCATCCTCGTGGCGCTGTCGGGGCTCTGGTTCCCCATCCCCCCGGGCTCGGGCCTGGCCACGTTCGCCGACTACTTCCCCATCCGCCACCTGATCAACGCGCTGGTGGCGTCGTTCACCGGGCAACCGGGCACGCCGATGTGGCCCTGGCACGACCTGGGCGTGATGGCCTCTGGGGCGTGGGGGGCGCCATCGTGGGCCTGCGGCGCTGGAGCTGGTCGCCGAAGCGGGAGTGAGCGGGCCGGAGAGCTCGACCCAGAGGGGGTCGGCCCGTCGCCAGATGAGCCGGCGCAGGTGAGCCGGTCAGCAGGTGAGCCGGTCAGCAGGTCAGCCCGCCGTCGACGACCACCACCTGGCCGGTGAGGAACGTGTTGGCGGGGTCGCACAGGAAGAGCACGGCTCGCGCCACATCGTCGGGCTCGCCGAGGCGGCCGAGCGGCGTCCGCCGGGCGATCTGGCCCAGCTGGTCCTCGTCGAGGCCATGGCTCATCTCCGTGCGCAGGTACCCGGGCGCCACGCTGTTGACGGTGATGCCGCGGGACCCGAGCTCCCGGGCCAACGCCCGCGTGAGGCCGTCGAGGGCGGCTTTGGTCGCCCCGTAGACCGAGAGGCCGCGGTAGCCCGAAAGACCGACCACCGAAGAGATGTTGATGATGGCGCCGGCGCGCCGGGCCAGCATCACGCGGCTGGCCGCCCTCGTCACGTAGACGGTGCCCTTGAGGTTCAGGTCGACCACCTGGTCGAGTGCTTCGTCTCCGAACAGCCCGATGACGCCTTCGCGGGCGACACCGGCATTGTTCACGAGGACGTCGATCCGTCGCCAGCGGTCCGCCGCCTCCTTGACGAAGCGCTCCGCCTCGGCCGGGTCGGCGACGTCGGTCGCACGGAAGTGAAAGCGCTCCTTGTATTCAGGGTCCTCCTCCCAGGCCCGGACGGTGTCCGTCGTGGTGCGGGCGCAGGTCTCGACGCAGTAGCCGGCGTCGAGGAAGGCCTGGACGAGGCCGGCCCCCAGTCCCCGGCTGCCCCCGGTCACCAGCGCGACGCGCGGAATGGCTTCACTCATGCTCGGTCCCCCTCACTGTCTTGCCGCCCCGGGTCTCCAGGGCGTCGACCACCGTCACGCTGCGTGGCTGCCAGGCCCGCGGCAGATCGGCCACGGCCTCCTTGACGTCGCGTCGGATCTTGTCGGCGTCCGCCTTCTCGGTGCCTCCGGCCGGCACGATCTCCACCGCCACGATGGCGCCGGTCAACTTGCTGGGGCGCCCGAAGACGCGGGCGGCCGCTACGGACTCCAGTGCGAGGATCCGCTCTTCGACCGGCAGCGGGTGGACCTTGACGCCGCCCACGTTGATGATCTCCGACTGCCTGCCCCGGAACAGCACACGCGTGCCGACGATCTCTATCAAGTCGCCCGTCGGCCGCCACGCGGTCGCGCTCGGGGTGTCGCCGTCCAGGTCGTCGGCATAGCCGAGCATGCCGGCCTCGGCCCGCACCCACAGTTCGCCGTTCTCGGCACGCACATTGGAGGTCGGGTTCGACGCGCTCCACAGCGAGCCGATGGAGATGCCCGGCAGGCCATCGTTCACCGAGGTGATGGAGCCGAACTCGGTCGATGCGTAGACCTGCGACACTCGGGCCAAAGGGAAGGTGGCCCGGATTTCGTCCAGGAGATCGGCGGGGCTGGCCTCACCGCCCAGCGTGATCTGCTCCAGGCGGGGGAGCTGCACCTGACGGCTGCGCGCCTCGGCGAGCAGGAAGCGCCAGTACGTGGGCGTCGCGCTGACGCAGGTGACTCCGTCGGAGAGGATGGCGTCGAGCCCGTCCTTGGGCTGGCGCGGAAAGGGCGCCACGAGCGTGGCCCGGCTGGCCAGGACGTGCAGCAGGACCTGTATGCCGGCGAACTGCTGCGGGCCGTAGGCGAGCAGCCAGCGCTGGTCGGGCTTGGGCTGGACTGTCTCGACTGTCTGGCCGAGCACGCGCCAGTCGTGTCGGGCCGCCTTGGGTGCGCCGGTGGTGCCGGTGGTCCGGATGACGAGGGGTTGGGGGCCGTCGGTTGACTCCGCGTCGACGGCGCCGTCCCGGCGTCTCGACGAGGAGCTCCTCGGGGCGGACCACCTCCAAGGATCCGTCGCCGACGTCGTCGCGCCGGGTCACCAGAACGTCGTGCTTGAGCGCGGCCGTCTCGGCGCGCAGCACGGCGGCATCGGTGTCGGGCTGGTACTGGCAGGGCTCGGCGCCGGCCAACGCTGCGCCGGCGAGCAGTCGCACCACCCAGGCGGCATCGGGCTCCGCCACGGCGAAGCGCGTCAGACCGCGGCGCTGCAGCCCAGCCGCCACCCGTCGGGCGTCGTCGAGCAGCTCGCCGTAGGACGGCGCACCGTCGGGGGTGATGACGGCTGTCCGCTCCGCCGCGTCAGCGGCGGCGGCTTCGAGCAAGGCGATCATTCGGTCCGAACGGCCGCGTAGAAGGCCACAATGTCGCCGACGGTCTCGGGCAGGTCACCCCCGGCCGAGAACGGGTCCGATCCGAACTCGTCCTCCAGCATGGCGGAGAGCTCCGCCGCTTCCAGCGAGTCGAGACCCAGGCCGTCGCCCCACAGGCCGGTGTCGTCGGTCCAGCCCCCGGCGCCCTTGTCCGTGCGGCCGAGGAACTCGGTGACGACGACGTGCACCTGGTCTTCTCCTGCTTCCATTGGTTGCATCCTTTCGGGTCGATGTCGTGGGCGGGATTACGGCGCCTTGACGGCGGCCAGGATTCCGTAGCCGAGGGTCTCGTCCTTCCAGAAGGCCTCGAGGACGTGCGTCGACTCCACGAAGTCGGTGACGGCCTCGTCGCCGATCAGCTCGTGCAGCCGGTCCTCGTGCCTGTCGACGTTGGCCCGCCAGGCGGCGAAGGTCGGCTGCGTCGGCAGGCTGATGTCCGTGGCGTCAGTGATCGTCATCCCACAGGCGGCGAGGGCCGAGGCGTACTCGTCGAGAGGCACCATGTGGGCGTCGCCGAAGGCCCGTCGGAGCAGCGCGAAGTCCTCACGCCGGCGCCGCACCTCGAGGAACGGGATGTCGCGCTTGCGAATGATGTCGCACAGCGCAATGCGACCTCCCGGGGCGAGGACCCGCACACAGTCACGGAGCAGGGCCTCCTTGTCGCGCATCAGGTGCGACGACTCCAGGACCCACGCAACGTCGAAGGAGTTGTCGTCCAGGCCGTTGTCGGTGCCGTCGCGCTGCTCGAACGTCGCCCTGTCGAGGCCCCGGTCGGCCGCCAGTGCCGTGGCGGCCGTGACGCCGCTGGCGCTCGTGGTGATACCGAGCACGGACGCACCGAGGCCGGCGGCGAGGTCGCAGGACTGGCGGCCGGTCCCGCATCCGACGTCGAGGACCCTGTCGCCGGCACTGATGGCCGCCCGGTCCAGCATCGATCCGGTGAGCGCCGCGGTCGCCTGCTCCAAGGGCGTGTCAGCCGACGCGAAGCATCCGTAGTGGAACTCCGCGCCCATGATCAGCTCCCAGGCGCGGTGGACGCGGTCGTAGTGCGCCGCCGGGGCGTAGGTGTCGGTGTTCTCAGCGCCCATTTCCCGTTCCTCCGTCCCGAACGACGACGCGGCGTGGTCCCCGCCGAGGCACGCAGAGGCCGTCAGCGGCTCTGGATAGAGTTGCCGTCTTCACCCTCGACAAACGGATGAAAGGGGGGATGCTTGCGGCTCCTGTTGGCAATTTGCATGGTTGTGTTGCCCTCGCGCCTCAAGCTCCACCTGGGACGATGGCTGCTCGGGTGGGACGTGGACCCGACCGCCTACATCGGCCGGAGCGTCGTCCTCGTCAGACATCTCTCCATGGGGCCGGGCGCCAGCATCGGCCCCCTCAACGTCATCAAGGACCTCGAGGAACTCCGCCTGGCCGAGGGGGCGAGCATCGGCTCGCGCAACTGGATCGTGGGGTTCCCGCGGGCAGCCGCAACGGCGGATGACCCGTTCCCGCATGCCCCGAACCGGCGCCCCATCCTCACCATGGGGAAGGCCGCCATGATCACCGTGGCGCACGAGATCGACTGCTCTGATCGAGTCGATATCGGGGACTACAGCGCAATCGCCGGATTTCGCTGCACCGTGTTGACGCACAGCCTCAACCTGATGCGCGACCGCTTCGCGACCGGGGCGGTGGTGATCGGCCACCACACCGCCATCATGTCGGGATCCACGCTCCTGAGCGGTGCCCGGATCCCCTCGCGCTGTGTCGTTTCGGCCCATTCGGTGGTCAATACCCCGCTGAACGAGGAGCTGACCTTCTACAGCGGGAACCCCGCCGAGGCGGTCCGGAGCCTGCCCGAGAGCCTGGCGTACTTTCACCGCGGGGAGGGCCCTGAGGCTGATCAGGGCATTGTGGAGGTTCCGGCGTAGGACGCCCGTTGCTCGGTCGTTCCTCTTCGGTGACGATCGAGCAGACCACCCAAGCCACGTCCCTCTATCTTGACCTGCTCAAACGCAGCCTGACGGGAGCGCTGACCGAGGACAACGACAGCATCCTCGGTGGCGTGCGCACGGCGGGGTCGAGGTCGTGGAAGCGCCGACTGGCCAATTTCGCCGGCCAAGCGGCAGCGCGGATCAACGTCGAGATCGTCTACAAGAAGGCGTACGACCCGAGCTTCGCGCGAGGTGGGTCGAGATTGGCCGGCGCGCGCCGAATCAATGATCGGCCTGCGCCGCATGGACAACATCCAGCACTGCGTGCAGGCCGTCCTTGCCGACGACGTGCCGGGCGACCTCATTGAGACTGGCGTCTGGCGAGGTGGGGCGTGCATCTTCATGAAGGCGAACCTGGTGGCGGGAGGCGACACCGACCGGACGGTCTGGGTCGCCGACTCGTTCCAGGGTCTGCCTGCACCGAACGTCACGCTGTACCCGGCGGACACGGGCGACGACCTGTACACCCGCAGTGGCCTGAGTGTCGGTGCGGACCAGGTGCGGCACAACTTCGCCCGCTACGGCCTTCTGGACGAACGGGTGAAGTTCCTGGTGGGCTGGTTCAAGGACACCCTGCCCACGGCACCGATCGAGAGGCTGTCACTCATGCGGCTCGACGGCGACATGTACGAGTCGACCTGGCAGGCCATCGAGGCGCTGTACCCCAAGCTCTCGCCCGGCGGGTTCTGCATCATCGACGACTTCGGGAGCCATCAATCACAGGCGGGTCTGGCTGTGCGCGACTACCGCAAGGCGAACGGCATCGACGAGGAGATCATCGACATCGACGGGTTCGGCGCCTACTGGCGCCGGAGGGGCTGAGCCCGGCTTCAGCGCCGTCCTCTCATCGGTCGTCATCGAGCCCCGCTCAACGCCAGCTGCCGCTCCCGCCGGCGAAGCGGTTGTTGAGCTTCCCGGCCAGCCGTGGAAAACGCTTCTTGACGTTGTCGTACTCCTCGGGCAGGACGATCCGCACGCACTTGGCCCCCTCTTGGACGAGCCCGCGCCCGACAGCGAGCCACGCCCGCCGCCGCCACCGCTCGTAGGCCGACGCCTCCGACGGCTCGAAGGGCGAAGGCAGCGGGACGGCAGCTGCGCTGACGCTCCCTCCCATAGGCGCGGCGCAGTTGGCGAGAGATCGTTCGCCCGCGGGAGTCGGTCGCGTAGGGGTACGGCGGTGCCGGCGGCAGCTGCTCCTCGTACGACGTCAGGACGGCGGCATATTCCTTGCACAGCTGCAGCAGCACGCTGTCGTCCTGGACCAGGTGCGCGTAGGAATCCTGGGCGCGCAGCGACAGCTTCTCCGGCGCGCTCGAGTCGAAGGCGTGAAAGTGGAAGAGCCGGAGCCGATCGCCGGTCGAGGCGATCCGGTACCCCTCCTCGTCGAGCTGGAGCGGCCGCTCCCACAGGTTGGCGACGCTCACGTTGTACCCGGCGTGGCGGAAGCTGGCCGCCTGGAAATGCGAGCTCCCGATGTCCATCCACTTCTGGTCGACGAAGAGCCCGGCCAGCGGGTCGTAGAGGCACTCGGTGCTCAGGTGGGACCACCACCAGTCGAGGGCAGCGAGGGAACGGCGGTCGACGGCGCAGAAGCCGAGATTGTTGACGCCCACCAGGAGGAGGTGCCCGTCGGAATGGTCCGCACCCGCCGGCGGCGGCCCGAGGAAGTGGGGAGTGAGGAGGATGCCGCCGGCCGAGGCCTGGAGTGCCCCCGGCAATTCGACCAGAGGTGCGGTGAGGTACGTGTCGGGGTCGAGGTAGACCGCCTGCTCGGCGTCTTCGAGCAGCCGCTGGAGCAGGAGCGGCTTCACCGCGGTGGCGAACTCGACCAGGTCGTACGACATCACGAGCTCGCGTACGGTGCGCCGGGAAAGGCCCAGCGACGCAGTGCTCAGGCATTCGACGCCCGTCAGCGCCGGCAGCCCATCGTCCTCCGCCACGTCGATGAACAGAATCCGCAGGACCGCGCCGCCCTCGTGGCGGCGCAGGCTCTCGGCCAGGGCGAGCGCCTTGGGCAGATAGTTCGTCGACAGGATGGTGCAGTAGGTTCGGGTCATGGCCTCGGGCACGGCAGCGCAGGGAGGCCCGGGACGTCGTCGGGTGTGCCTTCAGCCATACCCTGACAACGCAGGTGGGGCGCCAGGACTACGGCGGTCCGTCCCGACCCAGGGTGGGCGGCCCAGCCGTCGCGTGGGCTAGAAGAGGGCAGTGAGCCCCGAAGACGCCAGTCCGACCCATTTTCGTCCCGCCACCTATGCCGCCAGCGACGGCGAGCGGCCGGCCGTCATCACCGCCTCTGGACAGGTCGTGACGTTTGCCCAGCTGGAGGAGCGCTCGAGCCGTCTGGCCCAGGCCCTCTTCGCGGACGGCCTGCGGCCCGGGGACCATGTCGCCGTCTTGCTGCCCAACGACGATCGCACCCACGAGGTCGCCTTCGCACTCCAGCGCTCAGGCCTCTACTACACCATGGTCAACACCCACCTGGCCGCCGACGAGGCGGCCTACATCGTCGATGACTGCGGCGCCCACACCCTGATCACCTCGGAGAAGCTCGCACCCCTGGCGCGGAGCTGGTGACACGCACGCCCGCGGTCGAGCGCAGGCTCATGATCGGGGCCACGCCCGCCGCCGGCCCCGCCCCAGGCGCCATGTCGTACGACGAGTTCGTCGCCGCCTCCCCGGCCGAGCCACTGGCCGACGAGGTCGAGGGCTCCGCCATGCTCTACTCGTCGGGCACCACGGGACATCCCAAGGGCATCCGCCGCCCGCTGACCGGTCTGCCGTTCGGCTCCGACGTCGTGCTCGTCCGGCATGCTGGGCGGGATCATGGGCTTCGCCCCGGGGGACGTGTACCTCAGCCCGGCCCCGCTGTACCACTCCGCCCCGCTGGTGTGGTCCATGACGGCGCAGCGCATGGGCGGGACGGTCGTGGTCATGGAGCGCTTCGACCCCGAGGAATGCCTCGCCCTCATAGAGCAGCACAAGGTCACGCACGCCCAGTTCGTCCCCACCATGTTCGTGCGCATGCTGAAGCTCTCCGACGAGGTTCGCAGCCGCTACGACCTCTCCTCCCTGCGATCGGTGGTGCACGCCGCCGCGCCCTGCGCGCCCGAGGTGAAGCGGCGCATGATCGAGTGGTGGGGTCCGGTCATCCACGAGTACTACTCGGGCACCGAGGGCTTGGGCATGACGTGGATCACCTCCGCCGAGGCGCTGACGCATCCGGGCTCGGTCGGCAAGGCCATCTGGGGCGAGGTGCACGTCTGCGGTGACGACGGCGAGGACCTCCCGACGGGCGACGACGGCGTGGTCTACTTCGGCTCACGCAGTGGCGCCGCCACCTTCGAGTACAACCACGATCCCGAGAAGACGCGCCAGACGTTCAATGACAAGGGCTGGTCCACCCTGTGGGACGTCGGGCATGTCGACGACGACGGCTACCTGTACCTGACCGATCGCAAGCTGTTCATGATCGTCTCGGGCGGGGTCAACATCTACCCGCAGGAGATCGAGGACGTCCTGGTGCTGCACCCCGCGGTGGCCGACGTCGCCGTCTTCGGCGTTCCGGATCCCGAAATGGGGGAGGAGGTCAAGGCGGTCGTGCAGCCTGCCCCGGCATCGTGCCCGGCCCCGACCTCGAGCAAGAGATCATCGCCTTCTGCCGGGCCAACCTGTCCCACTACAAGTGCCCGCGCACGGTCGACTTCACCGACCTCCTGCCCCGGGGCGAGAACGGCAAGCTGTACAAGAAGGCCCTCCGCGAGGCCTACTGGGCCAGCTCGGCCCCCAGCACCACCTGAACCTCGGGGGGCGGGCGCACGTCGGCGTACCAGGCCAGGCCCAACGCGACCACGGCGCCGAACAGCAGCACAGTGGTGATGCCGACGGCCTCGACGACCGGCCCGATGAGCAGGTTCCCTATGCCGACCGTCCCGCCGAAGCCCATCATCCACAGCGCCATGACGCGACCCCGGACGTTCTCGTGCACCCGGGCCTGCAAGGTGGTGTTCAACGCGGTGATGAAGGCGAAGTAAAAGGCGCCCGTGATGGCCACGGCCACGTCGGCCGGCACCGTGGAGCGCTGCAGGGCGAAGGCGCAGAGCGACAGCGAATAGCCCACCAGGCAGACGCGCACCAGCATCGGCTTCGAGGTCCGGGCGAAGACCGTGCCGATCGAGATGGCGCCGATGAGGGCCCCGGTACCGAACGAGGCGTACAGGATCCCGTAGTCGGCTGACTTCGAGAGGTTGATGCCGAGGTTGTGCGCGGCGACCACCGGCATCTGCCCGATGAAGGCCAGCGCCAGGAGCGAGAACACGAACACGGTGACCAGGCACCGGCCCACCACCCTGTCCGTGGCGTGCCACGGTGATGCCGGCCGTGAGCTGGCGCCAGCGGCTGGCCCCGGTCGGCGTCTGCCGTACTGCGGGCAGCGTCACCATCATGAGCGCCGCGATCACGAAGAGGTAGGTGGCGGCGTTCCCGGCGAAGATCCAGGCCGGGCCCACCAAGGAGAACAACAGGCCGCCGATGACCGGCCCGATGACGCGGGAGGCGTTCATCTGCGCCGAGTTCAAGGAGATGGCGCCGGGCAGGTCCTCCTTGCCCACCAGTCCGGGCAGCACCGCCGAGTAGGCCGGGCCGAACATGGCGCTGCCGGCGCCGACGCCGAGGACCATGATCGACCAGCAACACATGAGAGGGGTGGGGCGAGGCGGCCACCAGGGCCACCCCGAGCGAGAACACCAGCTGCTCGACCGACAGGATGATGAGGAAGCGTTTCCGGTCGATCTTGTCCGCCAGCAGGCCGCCCACCATCGGCAGGACCAGGGTCGGCCCGAGCTGAGCGAAGATGATGACGCCGACGAAGGTCGCCGAGTGCGTCAGGTCATAGGCGTAGGCGCCGAGGACGACGTTCTGCATCCAGGTGCCGATGTTCGAGGCGAAGGCGCCCAGGAAGACGATGCGGAAGGTGCGGTGCGACAGGGCCGCTCGGGCCGTGCCGCGACGGGCCGGGACGACGGCGTCCCCGTCGACGACCGCATCCTCGATCTCCTCCAGGGAAATTGCGCCCGACGCCGTCGTGGTCAGCGTCATCGCCGCCAGCACCCGCGACCACCGCGCCGCCCGCACCGACACCTCGCCCGGGCCGATCATCTGGGCTGTCGGGCGAGGGCGGCACCGGCCCATCGTACGGGAGGGAGTTCGCAGGCCTCCGGCCGGGTCAGGGGCCGGCGGCGGAGCAGACCGACCCGCACGGCACGGTGAAGGCCGACGCCGGCGCCAAGGGCACGGTCAGCGACGAGGCGGCGCCGGCATTGCGTTGTACCTGGTAGATGCCCCCAACCAGGTTGGGCACCTGGGTCAGCGGTGGGGAAGAGGTGCGGCGTGTCGCCCGTCGTGATCGTCACCCGCAGCCGCCAACCGGCGGGCAGCTCGGCCATGGTGGGGAAGATGGCGATGTCCTGCCGGGTGACCTGACCGGCGACGATCGGCGACTCCGACGCCTGCGTCAACGGGTGCACCGGCAGCAACATCTGCCCGCTCGCCGTCGTCCAGCTCCGGCTCTGGTCGACGGCCCGCATGTCACCGTCCAGGGCGCCCGACGACAGGGGCACGCTGTCGCCCGAGGGGGAGACGGCCTCGACCGTGGCGGCCAACTCGGTGTCGGCTGCCCGACGACGTCGTGTACAACGTGGCGTCGATCGGGCCGGCCAGCACCTCGGGCGAGTCGACCGGCGCCGTCGTGTAGGTCAGGGCTCCCGGCCCCGTCCCGAGCGTCACGTCGTTCAAATCACAGGGATCATTGGTATCCAAAGACTGGAACCCGAGCGCCAACGCCCCGGCGCCCCATTGGTCCGTCTGAATGTCGCACGGGCTCGTCGTGCCGGTCCAGGCCACCGTGTCGGCGCCGGCCACCGCCGTGGGCGCCTGTGGCGACAGCACGCCGTCGTTCGGTGAGAGCGCATCGCTGCCGCTCCGCCCGGCGTCGAAGTAGTACGAGGTCGGCGTGGCGGCGGGCAGTGGCCACTGGGCCCCGTCCACCCACGAGCCGCCCGAATTCTGGATGTCCAGGTGCAGCGGCGTGGTCGTCGTCGACAACGGCGTGTGCTCGCCCAGGAGCCAGGTGTCGAACCACTCGAGCTCCAACGCCGAGATGTTGACGCCGGTCCCCGTCGTCACGTGCTGCCAGGGGCCCATCAACAGCTGGTAGCGGGGCGTGACGGCCTGGTCGGGCGTCATGGCGGCGTACTGCGACCGCCCGTCGAAGAGGTTCTGCAGCCCGACGTAGTTGAGCGGCTCGCCCTGCTCGAAGAGGTCGTTCCAGCCACCGACCAGGAACGCGGGGATGTGGTCCTTCACGACGGACGCCAGGTCCTGCGCCGGGCTGCGCGCCGCCCAGTACGACTGGTCGAACGCGTCGTCACCGTGTCCGGTCTCGACATCGAGGACGAGCTGCAAGAACGAAAGGAGGACCTGGCTGTGCGCCGACTCGGTGGGCGTCAGGCCCGCCAGCCCGCTGGCCAGCGCGGACGAGTTGCCGCTCTCGGCCGCCTCCACCAGCGGCTCGAGGGCGGGATTGGTCAGGTTCAAGCCCGACAGCAGCGCCACATAGGTGGCGGCGAACTCGGTGTCGGGGATGCCGCCCTGCGTCACGGTGTCGGCGAAGAGGTCGTTGCCCGAAATGATCGGGAACATCGCCTTGATCGGTGACCCGCTGCCGGCCGCCTGCACCGTCTGGAACTGGTTGATGCCCATGTAGGACTCGCCGAACAGGCCCACCTCGCCGTTCGACTGCGGCAGCTTCGCCGCCCAACGGGCCAACGTGGCGCCGTCGGTCGACTGCACGGGGTCGAAGAGGTCGAAGGTGCCGCCCGAATCGCCGGTGCCGCGCACATCGGCGATGACCACGATGTAACCCCGGTCGACGAGATACTCCACGTTCGTGTTGGCGATGGCCGAAGCGTCGACGATGAACGCCTTGCCGTAGGGCGTCTGCTGCAGCAGCACCGGGAACAGCCCGTTGGCCGCCGTGGTCGTCCCCGCCGTGGTGGGGAAGTAGACGTCGGCGCGCAGGACCGTGCCGTCCGACATCGTGACCGGCATGTCGAGCAGCGACCCCGTGCCGTACGTCGCCGCTTGCGGCGTCCAGGTGCTGGCGTCCGCGTCGTGCGCACCCGTCATGGTGTCGGCCGCGGTTCGGCTCGCCCCGAGGTGCTGCCCGGCCCGGGCCACGGGGGCCGGGCTGCTTCCGCCGGGCATGAACGGCGCCACCACGAAGGCCGTCAGCGGTATCAGCATGGCGCAGGCGCCCATCACCAGGCGCCAGGGCACCGTGCCCTTCCAGCGGGCGATGTATTCGTGACTGCGGAATCTGGACATCCCCCCGACCTCCATCGTCTGCGATGGAAACGGTCCAGAGGGCCCCGACCTGCGGTCAGTCAGTGCGGGGTGGGGCCAGGGCGTTGACCAGCAGGGCCACGCCGATCCCGAGGATCAGGCCGAAGATCAGGGCCAGCACCGTCCACTCGACCGTCTTGGGCGAGACCGGCTTGCTGGGGGCGGTGGCCGTCGATATGACCTGACCCGCCTCCGTCGTCACCCCCTGCGATGCGTAGAACTGGTAGTTCTGCAGCTGGTTCTGCAGGGTCGTGAGCTGGCCCTGCAGGTCCCCGAGCTGCGTCTCGTCCGGAGTCACGTTGGTCGTCGCCGGTGCGCTGCGGATCTGGGAGTTCAGGTTGGCGATGGCCAATTGCAGCGTGTCGATCTTGTTCTGCACCTGCGACTGGGCCGAGCTGAAGGTGTCCTGGGTCTGCTTCTGCTCGAAGGAGATGTACGCCTTGGCGTAGGCGTTCGCCGCGACGGCGGCGGCCTGGGGGTCTTTGGAGCGGACCGCCACCTGCACCACATCGGTGGTGCCGACCTGGGTGGCGGTCACCGACGGGGCGCCCGGCAGCGTCTTGGCCACGAGTTGGGCCACGGCCGAGCTCTCAATCACCTCAATGCCGTCGGGCACGTCGGGCAGCGGAGCGATGCCGGCCGGGGAGCTGGCCTCGACGAGCGTCTGCGAAATCGGCGGCTCCAGCAGCACCGACGCCGATGCCTCGTAGGTGGGCTTGGTCAGGATGCAGTACGCCAGGGTCGCCCCCACGCAGATGGCGGCCACGACCAGGATCGTGACCCGCTTGCGCCACAAGCAGGAGGGCGTACTCGCGCAGGCCGGAGGGTTCGGCACCCGTCGTCTCCGGGCCCCGGTAGGCCCGCAACCCAGGTTGCTCACTCTCGAGAGGATCACTCATCGATTGCGGAACGTGGCGCAGCGCCTGTACTTGCTCCCTTTCATCCGATCGGATGACGCCGTAGGCAAAGGGGGCGCCTGCAGTTTCCGTTGCGTGGGGACGAAGGCCGTCAAAGCAGCGAAGGAAGACCTCTTCGTGGTCGTGGCGCGCCGGCTGGTCTACGTGGGCCTGGTGTTCCTGCCGCTGTTGCACTACCGCGTCGGCAAGGCATTCGATCTCAGCGATCTGTGCTTCTTGATCGCCGCCGTCTTCATGATCCTGACCCGGCGTCCCCCGCCGAAGGCGCCGCCGGCGCCGGCCTGGTACTTCGGCTCATTCGTCTTCGTCCTGGCCGGTGTCGTGGCGTCGGCCCAGGCCGTCTCGAAGACGGCGTCGCTGCAGGTGGTCTTCAACGCCATCTTCGTCTTCTTCGTCCTGCAGTGGATGCTGCGCCAGTTGCTCAACAACGCGGAGCGCATCCGGGCCGGCATGGTGGCCTTCATCCTCGGATCCTCCTTGTCGGCCTTCGTGGCCTTCCTCCAGACCGAGTTCCACGTCCTCGGCTACAGCCACCAGGCCAGCCTCGAGGGCTCACGCGCCGTCGGCTTGAGCGACCAGCCCAACATCGCCGCCGTCGCGTTCGCCCTGGGCCTGGTCTTCGCCATCGGCATCGTCGTCGAGGTGGGCCTGCGGCGGTACTGGTACCTCGGTGTGTGCATGGCGGTGCTGGCCGGCGCGCTGATCTTCAGCGCCAGCGTCTCGGGCATGACCAGCACCCTCGTGGGCTGCTTCGTGCTGTTCATCACCCGGGGCTTCCGCCTGCGCACCGTCCTCGGCGTGGTGGCCGCGCTGGCCGTGGTCTACGTCATCGCCATCTCGGTGCAGTCCAGCGGGAGTCACTTCAACCTGAACCCGATCGCCCGCATCGAACAGACGACCGGGACCAACACCGGGTACAACACCGTGAATCCACGCGTGGCGACCCTGGAGCACTCGTGGAGCGGGATCGTCCAGAGCCCGATCATCGGGCACGGGCTCGATCAGACGACGATCGACGTCTACTACGACGCCGACGTCGGCGTGTACTACCCGGCGCACAACATCGTCATCCTGTACTGGTTCGCCGGCGGTATCTTCATGGTGGCGGCGGGGGCCCTCATGATGGGGTCGTCCTTCAATCGCCTCCTGCAGGGCCGACTGCGCCAAGGACGACGCAAAGGCGCCGACCGCGCCCTGCGCGACACCGTCCTGGCCGGTTGTGTGACCGTCCTGTTCTTCTCGTTCCAGTCGCCCGAGCTCGTGGATCGTTGGCTCTGGCTGCCCTTCCTGCTCGCACTGTGCTTCCGCACCGGCGTACCGGGTGACGACCCGGTCCCGGGTCCGCGCCTCACGGAGCCCCTCACCGAGCCCGAGCCGGTCCGGACCCCCACCACGGAACCCGCTCCGCCACTCCCGCCATACGAGACCGCCGAGCCCCTCCCGGTCCTGCGGCGTGTCAGCGGCACGGTGTCGGCGGCGGCACGTTCGCGGCGCCCGTCATGACCATCCAAACCCCCAGAACGAACCGGACGCCCGAACCCGCCCGGGCGGCAAAACCCACTGGGACGCCCCCTGGCCCTCAGCCGCTCGGCCTGGGCGAGATGTTCGACGACCGCATCCTGGGTCTCGACAGTGCCCATGTCTTCATGGTGAGCGCGCAGGCGGTCGCCGCCCGCTCCCAGGTCGTGGCGGAGGTGGGCTGCGGCCGGGGTGTCCTGGTCGACCTCGAGCAGCCGGGTGGGGCCTGGCAGGACCTGCGAGGCGAGGGCCGCACCGTCATCGGGATCGACATCGAGCAGACAGGGGCGGAGAACCCCGTCATCGACGAGTTCCGGCTCATCGGGCGGGACGGGCGGTGGCCCCTCGACGACGGATCGGTGGACCTCGCCGTCAGCGATTTCGTCCTGGAGCACGTGACCGACCCGGAGGACTTCGTGCGCGAGCTCGCCCGCGTCCTGCGGCCCGGCGGCATGTTCATCGCCCGCACCATCAGCCGCCATTCCATCCTGGCGGCGGCGGCCCGAGTGGTCCCGAACGACCACCATGCCAAGGCCCTCGAGCGCCTGCAGCCGGGCCGGGAAGAGCGCGACGTCTTCCGCACCGCCTACAAGATGAACACCCGCAAGGACCTGGCGCGCCTCTTCGACGGCGACTTCGATTTGGCGCTGGCCCACCGGACCGGGCTGGAGCAGTACGCCAAGCCCTGGCCCCGCCTGCGTCGAGGGGTGGCGCAGGTCGAGCGCCACCTGCCGACCTCCATGTGGATGGCGCTCGTCGTCTTCGCCCGCCGCCGGGACTGACGTCGGTACTGAGGCCGGCCGCGCCCGACCGCACCCCGGCGCCATAGCCGCACCGCGCCCCGGCGCTCACCCCATGCTGGCGGACAAGGCAGCGCGGACATCCCTCGCCGTGCGCTGCCACGTGAACGTCGACACATGCTCGACCCCCGCCCGGAGATCCTCCGCCGAGGTCCGGCGCGCCAGCGGGACGGCACGCGCCAGCGCGGGGGCGTCCCAGCCGTCCATCACCGTGGCGAGACCGCCCGTCACCTCGAGCAAGGCCGGCTCGGGCGTCACCACCACCGGGATCCCGAGGCGCATCGCCTCCACCGCGGGCAGGCCGAATCCCTCGTAGTCGGAAGGGAAGACGACGAGGGAGGCGGACGTGAACTGCTGCTGGAACTCGTGGTCGTCCAACCACGGCCGCAGCGTGACCAGGTCACCGATACCCCGGGCGGCCGCTCCCGCCTCCACCGCCGCACGCGCGTCCGCCGAGCAGCCCGACGACCACAAGGGGCATCGCCTCGGAACGGGAGTGCAGGATGGCCCAGGCGTCGAGCACGAGGTCCACGTTCTTGTTCACGAACTGGCCGAAGGCCAGTGCGTACCCGGGGCCGTCGCCCTGCGGCGGCGGCCAGGCCAGCACATGGTCGACGCCCAGCGGCGCCACCGTGACCCGGCGTGAGCGCAAGAAGGGGTGGGCGGCCAGCAGGTCGTCGGACGTCCGCTGCGAAATGCACGCGATCGCGTCCGCCTGGTGGTACCCGATGCCGTAGCTGACACGCCGGAGGAGGCGCCTCCCGGCGGTGAACTGCTGCGGTCGCGCCTCGTGGCGGAGGTCGAGAGCGATAATGGCGCGGGGGCAGGGGAGCGGTGCCATGGTGGTGGCGGGCGTCACACCCAGATAGGCGTCCGCTCCGACACGTCGACACAGCGCGGGGACCCGGATCTCCATGGCGCTGAAGCGGGAGCCGTCGACTGGGTGGACCTGCACGGCGTCCGGCACGTCGAGCGACACGCCGGAGCGGACCACGAGGTGCAACTCGTCGTCGAGATCGAGTGAGGCCCACCCCCTGAGCAGGTTTTCCGTGACGACGCCGAGGCTCGTGCCGCGGGCCGGCACGGCATTGACCACGACGCGCACGGCAGCACGGTATCTGAACCCCGCCCGCAGGCATTGGGGGTGGCCGCCGTTCTCATTGCATGGCGATGGCACCGCGGCAGCAAGCTGACGGCTCCCCAAACGTTCACTTGGTATGACGACGGTGACCGACCAGGTCTCGAAGCGGGCGATGGCGTCATCCCAGCGGGTGATGGTCCTGACCATCGCCGACCAGGGCGCTTCGAGCGTGTCGAACTTCGCGCTGGCGCTGATCGTGGCCCACTACAGCTCCGCGAGCGCCTTGGGCGTCTTCGCCATCCTGACCTCCACCTACGTCCTGAGCCAGGGGCTGGTGCGCAGCCTCTCGAGCGACTGCCTGCTGACCCGCTCGGAGAACGACGCCTCCCTGCGCTCGAACTACGAGCGGGGCGGGTACCTGGCCGCCATCGTCCTCTCCGTCTCGGTGGCGGTCCTGATCGCCGCGGTCAGCGGCCTGCTGCCGAGCGAGTTCACCGTGCCGTTCGTGATCTTCGCCATCGCGTTCCCCCTGATGGCCTGCCAGGACTTCGCCCGCTTCATCGGCATCAGCCGCTACGACCCCGCCTACGCCATCCGCCTCGACGTGGCGTGGCTGGTGCTCTTCCTGGGGGCGTATGTGGTGCTGAAGCAGGAGGGGCTGACATCGCTGGCCTGGCTCTTCGGTGCCTGGAGCGGCGCCGGCGCGCTCGTCGGTCTCTGGACCCTCCGGGCCCACTTCGCCCGGACGCGGCGCCGCCAGCTGCTCGAGTTCTGGGACCGGAGCGAGCGGGGCGTCGGCCTGCGCTTCGCCGGCCAATTCATGCTCGTCACCTCGTGGACGTACTTCGTCTCGTACCTCCTCCTCTTCGTGCTCCCGCTGGCGTCCATCGGCGTCTTCAAGCTGTCGCAGCTCGCGCTGGGGCCCATCACCGTGCTGCTGGCCGGGGTGCAGTCAGCCCTGATCGCGCTGGCCACCAAGCGCTTCCAGGTGGACACGCACAAGGCCGTCCGCTTCCTCCTGATCGGTGGCGTGGGCTCCTTCGCACTGACGATGGTCTGGACGGGCCTGGTCTATGGCGCGCCGCCACACCTCATGGCGAGCTTGTTCGGCCGCAACTGGATGGCAGCCCGGGCCATCCTGCCCTACGCCGGCCTGGCGGTCGCCTTCGCCAGCTTCGCCAACGCCGCCGTCTCCGGTCTGCGCGCCATGCGGGCCGCCAGCGAGAACCTGCGGCTCTCCGTGCTGATGGTGCCCTTCCTCTTCGTCTTCTGCCTCGGGGGCGCCGAGCTCTACGGCACCCGCGGCGCCGCCGGTGGGCTCGCCGTGGCCGGGGCCATCTACTCCGTCTTGAGCTGGAGCCTGCTCGTCAAGCTGGCGCGCACCTTCGTGCCCGGGACGAGCGCCGTCGTGGAGGACGTCGTGGCCGAGGTCTCCGAGCCGTGACGACCTGGGCCCGGCTGGCGGTCCGCTATCGGTACTCGACCTCCACCCGCACGGGTGGCACCGCCGGCGCGCCACCGGGAGAGTCGAGGCGGGCCCGTACCGCAGCGATATCACGACAGGCGACGACGTTGAGGGTCGGAGGCAGCTCATCGGAGTGCCAGGGCGACAGCTCGCCGTTGAGGAGATAGATGGTGTAGCCCACCGACCGCAGGAAGGCTCGCACCTCGGCCGGCGTGATCCCGAAGTGCGCGCAGTACCCGGCGTGCTCGAAGAGCAGGACCGGAGCGGCACCGCTCTCACCGGCGAGCAGCCGCCGCGCCCCCTTCATGACGAGCAGCTCCGAGCCCTCGACGTCAATCTTGATCAGCGCCGGCGGATCGTCACCCACCAACTCGTCGAGGGTGGTGACCGGAACCGTGATGCCCGTGGTCCGCCGGCGCCGGCACCGTCGGTGCCGCTCCCGGCGCGAGCCGGTTCAGCACATCGCGGTCGAGCACCTCGAAGGTGGCCTCGCCGGCCGTGTCGCTGACAGCGGAGTCCACCACGTCCACCACGTCACTCGAGAGATCATTCAGTGCCAGGTTGGCGAGCAGGTCCTCGCGCACCGGCGGGAAGGGCTCGATCGCGGTGATGCGCACACCCGGGATGCGCGTCCCGACGAGCGTCGAGAAGACGCCGACATTGGCACCCACGTCGACGAAGTGGTCGCCGGGTCGCAGGTAGCGCAGACAGAACTGCAGCTCCTCCCATTCGTGCACGCCGTCGTAAATCGTCCACACCGCGCTGAACTGCTGCGGCCGTGCCACCAGACGGGTCAGGCCGTCCACCGTGACCACGGCCTCGCCGTCGCCACCCCTTGTGCGCCAATGCCACTCGACGGCGCGCCGCTCGGCCGCAAGCCGGCCGCCCTTGTTGGCCGGGTGTCGTGCGATCTCCCACACCCAGTGCATCGATCGCCGGGCCCGGTGCGCCACCTGCCGCAGCGCAGTGGTGTCCTGCTCGTGCCCGTGACTCCCCCCGCTCACGCGAGTTTTCTAGCAGAAAAGCGCGAAAGAGCGTGACTCGGCTCCCGAGCGCACTGCGCCCGCTCTTCCCTTGGATCAAGACGGGCGTGCTGCACGCCACCCAGGCGCTGAGCCCGTTGACGCGCCGTCTTCCCGGCGCGACACCGCCCCGCCATGCCGCTCCCACGGCGACCTCCTACGCGCGCGCCCATCCCGAGGGTGGCGTCGACGTCGTGGAGGTGGTCGCCGCACTGGATCTGCACCGACCGCTTCCGGCGGGGTTGCCCGTCGGCCACCCACAATTCGAGGCGCATCGCCGCGAGCACATTGCGCCCAACGTCGTCGCCACTGTGCGTCACGGTCGCGTGCTGGCGCCGTACGGGGCGGTGATGACCGAGGACGACACGCTTCTCTTCGACCTCTCGCCCTACTACGGCGTCTCCATGCCGTCGCAACATCCGGTCTTCCTGCGCTGCCGTCCGCCGGCGGTCACGGACGTCTCCGGTTCGGTCGGCGTCCTCACCACGCGGGGGAGCGAGAACTACTACCACTTCGTGCTCGACGTGCTGCCCCGGCTGGAGCTGTTGCGGCTGGCCGGCGCGGGGCCCGACGCCTACGTGGTGAACCGCTCGACCCGATTCCAACGCGACCTGCTCGACCACGTCGGTCTCACCGCCGACCGGTGTCTGGGTGAAGAGAAGTATCCGCACGTTCGGGCCGACGAGCTCGTCGTGCCGTCATTGCCTGACGATCAACTCCGCACGCCGCCCTGGGTCGTCCCCTGGCTCCGCTCGCAATTCCTGCCCGACGACGTCCGCCGCCCCATCGCCGTCTCTACGTGACCCGCGGGCAGGCGAAGCACACGCGCCGGGTCGAGAACGAGGCGGAGCTGGTGGCCGCGCTCGTCCCGTTGGGCTTCGAGGTCGTCGACCCCGGCGCTGCTGTTGCCGGCAGACCAGGTGCGCGCCTTCGCAGAGGCCGAGTACATCGTGGGGCCGCACGGCGCCGGCCTGACGAATCTCGCGTTCGCCGCCCCCGGTGCGGCGGTCATTGAGCTGTTCGCCCGCGACTACGTGAACGAGTGCTTCTGGGCGTTGGCGTCGACCGTCGAGGGACTGCGTTATCGGTACCTGGTGGGCGACGGCACCCCGATCCGGTCCCGGCGGAACCGCGGGGTGGCCTCCGACATCACGGTGGATCCGCGCCTGGTCCTGCGGCTGCTCGAAGAGGAGGGCGCGTGATGCGCATTGTGGTGCACGACTACTCCGGGCATCCGGGTCAGGCGCAGCTGAGCCGGGCGCTGGCGCGCCGGGGTCATGAGGTGACGCACCAGCACTGCCCGTCGTACGCCACCGGGAAGGGCTCGTTGCAGGTGGAGCCGGGCGACCCGCCGACGCTGTCGTTCGAGCCGTGCGCCATGGAGGGGACGTTCGCCAAGTATTCGGTCGTCACCCGTATCCGCCAGGAGCTCTCCTACGGCCGGCGGGCGGCCCGGTCCATCGCGGCCAAGGAGCCAGCGGTGGCGGTCATCAGCAACGTGCCGCTGCTGGCGCACTCGGTCCTGGCCCGGCGCCTGGCACGGCGCGGCGTGCCGATGGTGTTCTGGCACCAGGACATCTACTCAGAGGCCATCGGTTCGGCGGCGCGGCGGCGCCTGCCCGTGGTCGGGGCGTGGGTCGCCCGTCTGGCCGAGCGCCTGGAACGCACGATCGCCCGCCGCAGCGGCGCCATCGTGGCGATCTCGCCGACGTTCCTCGATCGGCTCGCCGCCTGGGGGGTGGCGGACAAGGCGGTCGTGGTGCCCAACTGGGCGCCCATCGACGAGCTGCCGATGTTCTCGACGACGACGGCGGTGGCGGCGGTCCGGCCGAAGAGTGGCGGTCGCGTGCCGGCCTGCACGGGCATCCGGTGGTGCTGTACTCGGGCACGTTGGGCCTCAAGCACGACCCGGGGATTCTGGCGTCGCTGGCCGAGCGCCTGGGGGAGTCGCATCCCTCGGCGAGAGTGGTCGTGATCTCGGAGGGCAAGGGGCGCGACTGGCTCGAGGAGTGGAAGCGCGATCGGGGCGCCGCCGCCGACAACCTGGTCCTGTTGGACTTCCAGCCCTATGCGGACCTCCCCGCGGTCATGGGGAGCGCCGACGTCCTCATGGCGGTCTTGGAGCCCGACGCGTCGCGGTTCTCGGTGCCGTCGAAGGTGTTGACGTACTTGTGCGCGGGGCGGGCCATCGTCGGCGTGCTGCCCCCGGACAACTCGGTGGCCGAGATCCTCCTCGCCAACGGCGCCGGCCTCGTCGTCCGACGTGACGATGCCGCTTCGGAGGTGGCCCGGCTCCTCAACGACGAAGCGTGCCGGAAGGCGATGGGACGGGCCGGGCGACGGTACGCCGAGCGGGCCTTCAGCCCCGAGACGGCGGCCGACCGCTTCGAGGAGGTCTTCAATGACGTCGTGCCGGTTTCGGCCCCGTCTGCATCTGCGGGCCCGGATTCGGTTCCGAGCCCGGATTCGGTTCTGAGCTCGGATTCGGCACGGAATCCTGTGCCCGATGGCCGCCCGGTTACCGGCAGACAAACGGTGCGTGACCAGGGTATGTCCTGGTCGGACCGCAAGTTGATCGCCCCCATCCCTTCATCCACCATGGGCGACGAGACGGCCGACAACAAGGTGACCGCCTCTGGGCCGTTCCCCCATCACGTTGGGTAATCGAGGATCAGGGAGGGTCATTCCGATGACGAGCGTGTTGGTGACGGGAGCGGGTGGCTTCATCGGCGGCCACCTCGTGGCCCGCCTGCGCGAGCAGGGTGTCGAGCACATCCGTGGCGTGGACCGGGTGCCTGTGCACCAGTGGTACCAGCGCTTCGACGACGTCGACAACCGGAGCGCCGACCTGCAGGAGCTGGCGGCCTGCCAGAGCGCCTGCGAGGGCGTCGACGTCGTGTACAACCTCGCCGCCGACATGGGCGGGATGGGGTTCATCGAGAACAACAAGGCGCTGTGCATGCTGTCGGTGCTGATCTCGACGCACATGTTGGAGGCCGCCCGGCAGGCCGGGGTGCAGCGGTTCTTCTACTCGTCGTCGGCCTGCGTCTACGCCGCCGGCAAGCAGGAGTCGCCGGAGGTCGAGCCGCTCCGGGAGGCCGACGCCTACCCGGCCATGCCCGAGGACGGGTACGGCTGGGAGAAGCTCTTCAGCGAGCGGATGGCCCGTCACTACTTCGAGGACTTCGGGCTCGAGACCCGGGTCGCCCGCTACCACAATGTCTACGGTCCGCACGGCACGTACGACGGGGGGCGGGAGAAGGCGCCGGCCGCCATCTGCCGCAAGGTGGCGGCGGCGGTGCTCGACGGATCCGAGGAGATCGAGATCTGGGGCGACGGGAAGCAGACGCGCAGCTTCACCTACATAGATGACTGCGTGGAGGGCACGCTGCGCCTGACCGCCAGTGACGTGCGGGAGCCGCTCAACATCGGCTCCGAGCAGCTGGTGACGATCAACGAGCTGGTCGACATCGTCGAGGAGATCGCCGGCATTTCGCTCAAGCGGAACTACAACCTGTCGGCGCCCCAGGGTGTGCGCGGGCGCAACAGCGACAACGCCCTCATCGAAGAGCGTCTGGGCTGGGCCCCCTCGGTCAGCCTTCAGAGCGGTCTGCTGCACACCTATCGGTGGATCTTCAATGAGATGTCCGAGTCGGCGGTGGCCAGTCGCCGTCTCGGTGCCTGACGCACCCGGCGGGAAGCGAAGCTGACATGCGGCTTGCCTTCGCCTACGTCTTCGCGTTCTTGCCCATGCCGCTGAAGCGGCTGGTGGCGCGCTGGGTCTACGGGTGGGACATCCACCCCACGGCCTACATCGGACCCAGCGTGCTCACCGTCCGTCACCTCTCCATGGGCCCCGGCGCGTCCATTGGCGGGCGCAACACGATCACCAACGTCAACCATCTACGGATGGGGGAGGGCGCGACCATCGGATCGGGCAACATGGTCAAGGGATGGTGGGACCATCCGACCCAGCCGCTGTCCGAGCGGGACCCCTCTCTCGTGCTCGGGGACCACGCGCAGATCGCGTCGTACCACTACATCGACTGCGTCGACACCCTGGAGCTCGGGCCCCATGCGGCGATCGCGGGATTCCGGTCCACCGTGCTGACCCACTCCATCGACCTCGTGCGCGACAAGTACGTCGTCGGGCCGGTCATCCTGGGCGAGTACGCCGGTGTCATGTCTGGCTGCTTGCTGCTCGCCGGCACACGGGTCCCGCCGCGCAGCATTGTTGCGGCCGGTTCGGTGGTCGACACCAAGCTGTCTGCCGAGCTCACGCTGTATCGCGGCAACCCGGCCGTCGCGGTGCGTGAACTCCCCGAGAGGTTGGGGTACTTCCAGCGGGGCCGGGTGCCGACAGATGCAGATGTCGAGCGGCTGAAGCAACCTGTTCCCTGACGGACACGTTGGGGGAGCAGGCTTTAATCATCGGATCGATATGGTGTTCTGGCTGCAGGCCGAACGTCAGGTTGGCGCCGGCGCCAAATCGGGAGGTGGGAGGATGGCACAACCCGTCGTGCACTTCGAGGTCATCGGGGAGAACCCAGCGCTACTTCGTGAATACTTCTCTGAACTCTTCGGATGGAGCTTTACAACGCCCTCGCCCGTGGTTGAGGACGTGTCAGCGCCAGACGAGTATGGGTTCTTGGATCTCATTGCCGCCGACGATGGATCAGGGATCCGCGGTGGAGTCGGCGGCGGACCGTCTTTTGAGAGTCATGCCTTGTTCTACGTAGGAGTACCAGACGTAGGAGTTGCTTTGCAGCGAGCCGAAGACCTAGGAGGTATTCGAGTCATGGGTCCCGCAACATCTCCCAACGGCCTCGTTGTGGGCCATTTCAAAGATCCTGAGGGCACTCTGATCGGGGTGGCCGGCCCGAGGTAGCGACGCCATAGTCCCGGTGGACGGGGTCACCCAAGTCTCACCCAGTTTTGCGTCTCAACCGGCGAAAGGGGTTGCGTTTGAGGCGGGAACCCAGTTGCGAGGAATCACCCTGCAGGAGAGTTGAACGCCCAGTAAAGAGTTCGTAGCTCACCAACGGCATTGACCAGGTACTGGCGGTCCGAGTGTTCCTTACAACTCACACGATCTACGTAGAGCACGCCATCTATCTCTTGGGGCTGGAATGTTTCGTTCCGGGGCATCTGGCGTCCGCATTCAGGACAGGGATACGGTTCACTCATGCTCTTCAGGATAAGCGCCCTAGAAGATCCCAAACCCGGCGTTCGGGGTCACCCCGTTACAAATGAAGCTGGCACGTCGTAGCGCTCACACCACTGCGCTGTGCTGAGCGTCTTGTAGTCATTCTCAATGGCAGCGGCGCGAGCGCGAGCTCCCTTCATGTTCTTCGCGGCTTCGAGGACTCGCTTCTCCCCGAATGCGTTCTGGACTACAACCGATGGTCCGCTACCCGAGTAGTCCTCGAACTGGCTACTTGCGGACCCGCGTGTTCGTATCGCGTCCTGGAAATAGGTCCCCCACTTGACCTTTGACTTCTCGACACCAATTTGGAGCGGTCCCGTTTCTTCCATCCCCAGGATCTTGCCCGGTCGGTGCCGCCTTGGCAATCAAGAAGTCATTCTTCCGGCGAAGCGGTTGAACCTCCATCGTCCCCTATCCCCGTGGTTCCGCACGGTGGCACCGCGAGCCGACGGTAGGGGGCAGTCGGAGCGCTCCGCAGGGGAGCCGATGATGAGGGCGAAGAGGAATGCCCTGGGGAGATCACTCCGGGTCTGCCCCCCGGATAGAGCTCTGGATGGCAAACACGCTGCCGCCCTTGTAGCAGCGCCCTGCGCTTGGCCAGGAGGCCGTACCCACGACTCCACCGCCAACGGTGATGTACTGGCCCTGATGGGTAACGACCTTCCCCGCTGGGTCTAGCAACACGGGCGGATGGAATCGCACCCGGTATCCGGCCGGCCATATGTAGCTGACCGATCCATTCCGCGTACAGGCTCCCGAACGGGTGAGCGTGGCATGGAATGGAGCTGAGGAAATGGCCTCCATCGCACTCTGTCCTGGCTTCCAGCCATCGCTGGGTAGTGGATAACTTCGGGCTCGCTGGGCAGGTGATCCGGCGGCAGCTCCTGACAGGGGAATCGCCACGCTCGCAGCACCGATTACGAGGCACGTCGTCCATGTTCTTAGCAACACTGACGCTCCTCCCGAGTCACCGCTAGCTGCTGTGTCCCTGAGGTTTGACGCATCGACCACGAATTCGGTTCGAGGTGGCTGGTCGTATACCTGACGTAAGGGGGCATCTAGCAACCCGCCTCGTGGCCATTTCTGTTGTCCGAATGCTCTGCTCAATCCCACTGCCGTTCGTCAGCCATTGCACCGATAGCCTGCCGCCGTGACCACGGCGCGACTCGAAACCTTCAGTGACGGCGTATTCGCCATCGCGGCCACATTGCTCATCCTCAACGTAAATGTCATGGGGGTGCCCCTGGGAAAGGCATTACTCCACGGCTGGCCGTCCTATGTGGCGTACACGGTGAGCTTCCTCACGATCGGGATCATGTGGGTGAATCACCACGGGGTCTTCTCGCAGATCGACAAGGTCGATCGCACGTTCCTGATGATCAACGTTGTCTTCTTGATGCTTGTGGCGTTCGTTCCCTTCCCCACGAAGCTCATCGCCGAGAACATCCATCGTCCAGGGCTCGAGGCGGCCGCGTTGACCTACGGATTCACCCTTACGCTGACCGCCATTGCTTACAACGCATTGTGGTTCTACGCAGCGAAGGGGAGGCGACTACTGCGCGCCGATGCCGATGCGAAGACGGTGACCGGTATCTCGCGGAGCTTTCTTCCCGGACCTTGGATCTACCTCACAGCCACCCTGTTCGCCTTTGGGTGGCCAACGCTGAGCATCGTTCTCTTTGCCCTGATCGCGTTCTTCTACATGCTTGAGAGTGCTCTCTTCGGACGACGCGCGGTCAATGCGTCCGAAGGAACTTGATGATCGCTTCCACTTCCTTTTCCTTGACCTTCCCTCACAATAGAAATCCGATGGGCACCCTCCGTGCCGGCGAAGTGAGGCACCTTTCCCGCACTGGGCTAGCGACTCGGCCATCATGTGGCTGTGCCTGCAGTTCGGAAAGCAATCACATCGGATGCTCTGGGAATCGGTGAGGCACACAGCCAGTCCTGGCGAAGAGGGTATGAGGGACTCTTTCCTCCCGAGGATCTCGAAGCGGCTGCCGAGCGGCGGCGGCAAATGTGGACACCCGACGCGTTTGGGTTTACCCACGGGACTCTTCTCGTAGCTGAGCAGAATGAGCGCATTAGCGGATTCGTCCACTTCGGACCGGAAGAATCTAACGTTGCGCTCGCCGAGATTTACGGACTGTACGTCCACCCCGCTTACTGGGGATCGGGAAGTGCACAAGCGCTCATGGGTCAAGCACTCCACTTGCTGGCGGACAGTTTCCTCACGTCGGTCTTATGGACCCATGCGGAAGCGGGAAGAGCTAGGCACTTCTATAGCAAGTCCGGGTGGTCTGAGACTGGTAGTGAACACCAGGCCACCCTCTGGGATGGCATTTCTTATCCCGCAGTTCAGTACGGCCGCGCGACTCACACCTCCGTAACGAACGCGCCGGAGTCATCAAGGTGGGGCAGGGGGCCATCAGGCCAGCGTACGGGGCACCCTGGCGGCTACATGCCTGCTTCCAGCCGATAGTGAAGTCGCAGAACCGGAACTTGGTTGAGATTCAGTTCGTGGTCAGTGCGCAGGACGCCTTCGACATCCACAAACACGACGAATCGTTCCGCAAGAGGCACTCGCCGGACCCAGCCTGATTTGCGATCCGGCCGCGAGACCACCAGGTAGGCGCCATCGCTGCCGAATGGCCCCAAGGGCGAGGTCAGGATCAGCGCCCCGTCCGAGCGAACCTCTGGGCGCAAGAGGACGGTCACGCTGCCGTTCGGTAACGGGAAGACGACTCGGATGCTCGGTCGATCGGCGCCCGGAAGAAGTCACGGCGCTGTACCAACCGCTGTAGATCGCCTGTCCGGTGGAGCGCAGTGTTCGGAGCCAGGCTGCTCCGAGCTGCGAGCCGTGCTGATCTCTGACCGCCAGGACCTGGCTGTCCATGCCGTAAGCGGTGTCGAGCGGGCGGAGCGGCAGGTTGAGCTGTTGGAGGCGTTTGGCGAAGACCGAGGAAATGAACCAGCCGAAGGGCCACATGGCCGGACACCACTGCGACCAGACCTCCATCCGCCAAGCTGTGGTCCGCTCGTAGAAGTCCACGACCGGTTGAGCCAGGTCCGACGCCTTGAATCCAGGGCCGTCCAAGGCACTCATTGCATCGAGCAGACCTCCCGTGCCTACGGAGCCACCATGGCGATCCGCTTCAAGGAGCAGCCAGTCGTTTCGGATCTCTCGGGGATCTCCGATCGGGCCCAATAGCCATGGATGCTCCTCGAAATCAACCGTCCGCCCGGTGGTCCGCACAAGATGTTGTGTGCATTTGTCAATCCAAATGCGTGGATCGTCCATCGCCCGTGAAGTCTACGGAACGGCTGGTGGCGTCGGCGTAGGCCACTACCCGCGTCAGGCGTTCTTGCCAGAAACCCCCGACAGTTGTTTTATCAACGTCTCGGACTCCTGTAAGAATTGCGCCGCTCGAGCGTTGATCTGGAACGAATCCTTGCCCAGGTTGCTCGGTTTGGTTTGCCGCGTCCTGGAAGAGCCGACCCAGCTTCAGGGATGTCGCGTACAGGGAATCGACTGTTGGCTGTTCACTCGAGGAGAACTTGTATGACATCAAACGGTTGGCGAATAGGCCGAACTCGCTGGAGATCTGGGTATTGACGACGTTGAGGCAGGAAGTTCCCCCATCCTGCTGGCACGTCTTGAGATTCTTCTGATATTGCACGAGCTCGTTGGCGAGTACGGCATAGGCGTTCTCAAGGTCAGAGAGCGTTGACGAGCTGACTTGAGGCGGTGGTTGGTGAAGAAGGGTGCCGGTTACGGCATACGTGTACGTGCTGTTACCAGCAGCGTCAAGTCCTCCTTGTACGGGGTAGACGCACGTGTCATGAGCGGTCTCGCTCACGATCTGGCTGTATTCGCCCACCCGAAGAGGAATCCCGTAGTTCGTTTCGTCAGCGTTTTGATTCAGGTAGTTCGTCCCACTCGTAAAGTCGGTCGCGGTATCCACAACTGATCCACACACAACTGGGTAACCGCCCGAAGCGGTAAAACTCCAGCTTGGGAAGCTCGGCTCGGTGGCGAAAGACTTGTCCTCTTGGTGTCCGGCATAGGAGTAGCCCTGTGGTGACTGTGCCATCTGCTCTCCGAAGCCGCTCGTGTCACCGTCAGAGATGAAGGCTGATGGCGCAGGAGCGTGGCCGGTATCGACGTAGGACTGCCAGTACGCGGAGAGAAGCGAAAGGTACTGCATGGCTGGGTAGGGGGGAGCGGGATGTGCTGTGAAGGTGTTGTAGATCCCGACCGCTGCCGTCGGTTCATCGGGCGCACTCGGTCCTCCCTGATCGAACGGTATGAGATTGGGCGTTCCGCCATTGGCAGCGTTGTATCCAGAGTCGAAACCGAGCATCCATGAGGACGTGGGCGATGCCTTGGTCAGGATTTGGATTTCCAGCCATGGTTGCCAGGTGTCGAGATTTTGGCTGTTTTCGACCAGCGCGGTCGTTTGAATCTCAGCGAGGAAGTCGATCGGGTAGGTCCGTTGTACGGGAACGACGGTCGTCAGGGAGCGAATCTGGCGAGGGTGTGTCTCGTTCGCACAACGACCGTCGGGAAAGGCGCAATTGTTCAGGGTGCCTTCGAGCGCCTGGCCTGGTGCCATGAGTTGCGTCAATGCCCGCGTGTCGCTCTCGACCATGGCTTGTTCCCATTCCTGCCACATCGCTTCTGCGACCTGCCTCGACTGGGTTGGAGTTACGAGCACATACCCTCCGGGTTTGTTTGCCTCGAACAGCGCAGTCGGGATCGTGATCGGGTCCCCAACGATCAAGTGTTGCGGCTTGGGTACGGAGGTCGAGGCGGAAGCCGGCGCGGACGATGAGCCAATCACAAGGAGGCATCCGAACAGTCCGGCTGCCACCACTCCAAAAGCAACAGAGTTCCGGACGAGCCGCAACCGCCCTCTCGTCCGTCGGAGCGGAATCGCTGCAACCGTTCGAAGGGTCGTTCCCGTCTTGGAGGCCCACCGCCAGTTTGCCGCCATGCTGAGCTCTGAGCTCCTTTCCCTAGCGTGTGAGGAGTGCCGCCAGTAGTCGTACGAACCGCCACGACATCATGAAACCTCCCCCGCGACGCAGCAATCTCTGCGCCGCACCGCGAAAGGCCAGCCCGCCGAACGTTTGACCTCAGAGTTGATTCTGGTTGTCGCCACCCGTGCCGGGGAAGTGCCATTCGAACCCCGGCCCGCACAACTTCTCGACAACCCCCTGCCCGCCTTCACCGAGCCGCACCAGTGGCATTCCGTCGGTGTCGTGCTCCAGTCGGCTCTTCAATAGCCTGAGTAGCCTCGCCTGTTCTCAGGCTTCCATGACCCTTCGTGGTGTCGGAAGCGCGTGAGCAAGAGGGCCGGCATATGAAGGGGCACAATCGGCGTTCGACCCGATGAGAGACGGACCGTGGTGACTGCAAACGGCGAGCCACTCGTCCCGCTAGAAGGCGTGGGCTGGTTGGAACCGGGAGAACGCGTGTTGTGGCGTGGTCAGCCCGTCATTGACCATCGATTTCGCGTCCGCTTGTGGAGTCGCGGAATCTTCATCTTCGCGGCGATCGCGGTTGTCGGCCCTGCCGTTGCCCGACACTTCTCGGGCTTTGACCTTCCGTTCTTCATAATTGGTGCAGTGATCACGGGGCTGTGGATAGCCGTCTACGTCCCTTACTACGCCCGGAGGCTGACGAGGATGCGCTACACGCTCACCAGCCGACGAGCCATTGTGAGGGAAGTGACGAGCGGCGGTGGCGTTCGGGTGTATGGGCGCCGTTGAACAGTTCACGAATCGAGGTGAAATCTCGGCGGAGCGGGTCCACCGATGTTGCCTGGGGCAAATCTGAGGGCCGAATTGGGGGTAAGGATCGCGCGCTGATCTTGACGGCACGAGCTCTGGGGTTCATGGATCGTCAAGAGAAGGAGCTCGTGACCTTCGTAGAAGTGGCCAAGCGATTGAGCCTCCTGAGTGCCATCAGAGGTGGCCGTGCGGCCCTCGGCCTGCCTCCGGGTTTTGAATGACGTCCGTAACTCTCATCCGGCGTACTGGGACACCTTTCCCGGCATGGGGGGGCACCCCATCTGGTCATACTGGCAGCTATGCAGACATCACTCCATGAGGGGGACCACGCCCTGATCATCAACGGTCCATTCGCCGGGAAGTTGGGCACGATTACGCGTATCGACTCGGATTCGGCGACTGTCGTCTGCGACGTGTTCGATCGAGGACACGCCCGTCGAGGTGGATCTCAGCGACTTAGAACAGCCGTGAGGGTCACCCCAGTTCGCCCCAGTCCCGGCAAACTGGGGCACCCCAATGCCGCCAAGAATGGTCTGCCGTGGCCTTCGAGAGTTTTGTTCAATCCGGGAATCCGCCTTATGCCTGTCCGTGCTGCGGGTACCTGACCCTCTCCGAACGTGGCGGCGACATGACCTGCAACGTCTGCCTTTGGGAGGACGACGGACAGGACGACCACGACGCCGACCGTGTTCGGGGAGGACCCAACAAAGGCCTGAGCCTGTCGGCTGCCCGCCTCAACTTTCGCCGGATCGGAGCGGTGGACGAGCAAGCCGTGGAGTTCGTGCGCCCTCCAAGCAAAACGAAATGCCAACAGAGGAGTAGAAGCCGAACGGGCGTACGGGGATCCCTTCTCCCGTCGTACGTCTACTGCAGCCGGCCCTGACTTACTCGCCCGAACGAATCGCTTGGAAGACCCACCGCTTCACGTCGTGTCGTGCCTCGGGATCAAGGGCCCTTGGAGGCGCATAGTCCTCGACCATTCCGAGAAGGACGAACCCCGCCTTCTCTGCCACCCGCTCCGAAGCGACATTTCCAAGGAGCGTCATGAGGCTGACTTGGTTGAGGCCAAGGGCATCAACGGCCCAACGACAGGCCAACACCAGGGCTCGGGTCGTCGCACCGCGATTGCGAGCCCAAGGTGCGGCCCAATACCCAGCGACTGCGGATCGGCCGACGAAGTCGACCTCGCCAAGAGCCATCGACCCGAACAGCTCATCGGTTCTGGCATCGCAAAAGGCGAACGCCGCTCGTCCTTCCTCGTTCCAAAAGCGGTCGTGTAGCGCGATCCACCCTCGAGCGTGATGCTCCTGATAGGGCTCAGGGATGCCGGCCGTCCAGCGCTCAATCTCAGGGTCCTGACAGGCCCTGGTCACGGCCTCAACGTCAGCGAGACTGAACCGGCGGAGTGTTACGACCCCGTCCGATAGAGGTGCCGTTAGCGCCGGGAGCGCAATCACGATTGAAATCGTAGGGCGCATTCCGACAAACCAGCAGGACACAAGCTTTTGTGTGCGACATACCCAGCGAACTGGGGCACCTCGTCATCCGGGCGTACGTAGAATCGCGGCCGTGAGTAGGACCCGCCGAATTATGAAAAGGGAGACGTGGTGGACATCATCAACTTAGGTGCCGCGGACGGGTTGCCCCGGTGAACTGGGCGGACGTCCTCGAAAAGCTCGATGCCGGATCGCCGCCAGCTCCAGACGCCCACAACGCTCGCACGACGTGGCTCTCGACGGTGAACGTGGACGGGAGCCCCCACGTGACCGCGGTCGGTGCGCTCTGGCTGGACGGAAGCTTCTGGTTCCAGACCGGATCGGGTACTCGGAAGGGCCGAAACGTCGCCCGCGACCCGCGCTGCTCGATCGCGGTGTCGATCCTCGATGCAGACGTCGTCGCCGAAGGTAAAGCAGAGCGGGAGACCGACCCGGCCACACTGACGCGCCTTGCTAGGGCCTGGGCGGACCAAGGGTGGCCCGCCGAACTCGATGAGACTCGGACCGGTATCACCGCCCCGTTCAATGCGCCGTCGCTGGGACCACCCCCGTGGAACGTCTATCGCATCAAGCCACATTCGGTGACCGTGGCAGTGGGTACCGAGCCGGGCGGGCTGACTCGCTTCAGGTTCTAACCTCAGCCCTATTCCGGCGAACGGAGAGATCTACCCGACAGGTCCTCCGACTCCCTGGGCGTGCATGATCGTTGCCCAGATCGTCTTGAACCAGTTCTTCGCCTTTTGCTCGGATTGGTCAGAAATCCCTTCCGGTTCATCGGAATCAAACCGGTCCGGCACTCCTAAAACATACCGGCGGCGAGTGTCGCAGTCCCGACGATTGGGGGCAGGGTGCGTACCGAGATCCGGCCGACTCCTGTGAGGCACTTGGTTGCGACGTGAAGCCATGATGGTGTTGTGGCCACCAGCGATCTGTCCTTCCGCTCGAGCTGGCGGACCTGCAGCCGACGTGAGCATAAAGACGTTCAGACGTGCCAAGCTGACGGTCGAGACCAAGGCTGACGGTAGTCCCGTCACTGAGGTGGACCGTACGGTCGAGGGTCTCCGCGAGGCGCTTGCCAGGTACCACCCATCTGATCGCATCGTGGGCGAGGAGTTCGGTGGAGAACCCGATGGAGGCCGTTGCTGGTATCTGGACCCAATTGAAGGGACCAGTCTCTACATCGAAGCCAGTCTTCATTGGAGCACGCTGATTTCCCTCGCTATCGATGGTGTGGTCACGATCGGTGTGGTGGACTATCCAGCCGCCGGGCGGCGCTGCTGGGCAGTTCGAGGTGATGGGGCGTTCGCCAACGGCGATCCGATGCATACGTCAACCGTCTCGCGACTCGAAGCAGCGGCCGTTTGCGACGACTATCGCCACAACATCGAGCGTGCCACCCGGGGGCACCCCCTTGTTCGATTGGCTCACCACTGCCGCACGGTGCAACCTTCCCCTCAAGGCCACGCGCAGCTCGCTGTGGCATGCGGTGAAGCTGACGTCGCCTTCGACTCCGGCGGTGGCCCCTGGGATTACGCACCGTTTGTGGTCCTGGTTGAGGAAGCCGGAGGTGTTGTGAGCGACCTTCAGGGCAAATCCCGTTTTGACAGTGGCTCACTCCTCGTCAAAATGGTCGTCTTCACAGTCAGGTACTCGCCGCCCTGGGTCCATAACCGTCGGGCTACGTCGCCGGAATGCTCTTTCCGGATATATGCCACTGGCGCGACGTGCGGGGCAGGCCAAATGGTGATCTGACACACTTCGAGAGTTCGGTTCCGTAGCCTAAATCCCGACACGCGTCGTCGTAGCTGGGTTCACCTTTGCCCTGTACTGGGTAGGACGCTGGGTCATCTCCGCTGGCAGCGCCGACGATGGGTTGCATACGCTCCACTGAGCGGAGGCTCGTCTGGTGCTCCATTCTTCCTCACGCGCCTATGGGCGCAACTATTGATTTGGTTCGGCCTCGTGCTGGTCTGGGTGGTCGCATCCCTTCTCGTCTTCCGAGGTTGGCAAGAGAGTCCGATCAGGAGGCGGAACCCCCTACCTATCTGAGCCGCCCACTACCCGGCGTACGGGGGCACCGCCTTCAAGACGAAGCAGGACTCTTTTGGCGGCGGATTCGCCGGTACCAGATCGTGATCGGCACCTGGGCGAGCATGGTCGCAAATCCGATCCAAAAGAGAACAGTCCCCGCCGGTCGTGGGGAGAATATGCCGGCGACGATCAGGATGAAACCAGCCACATAGAACCAGCGGCGGTTTGCGATGATTCCGAGAAAGATCCCCACGCCAGAAGGGTACTAGCGCCTTCGAGCGGCGCTCCGATCCGGCGTTCGGGGGCAGTCAAGCCGAAGTCAGTCAGGCCGGGAACCGGTGTGGGAACCTTTGCTCGTGCACGACGAATCCGAATCTCATCCAAGCATGAACGGCTGGAGGTGGGAGGACCCTCGCTGGCGAGAGTGGACCGGAGATGACCCCGCGAACCTCCTCTTAGAGGCGCTGAGGCGTTCCGTGGACATTCGAGACCGGAATGCTGAACAAGTCCGTCTCAGTGCTCGACCTCTCATGTTGGTGGATGTCTTGAATGCCCTCTGTGCATCTATGCAGGTCAACGGAACGAGTCTTTGGGATGGGTCCACCCTGTGGAATGACCCCCGATTCGGGCCGGACGATGACGAGGCTGCGTTTTGGGACCGCCAGAAACGAGGCGAGACATAGCGCCGCCATCCCGGCGTACTGGGGGCAGTGCTTCAGTATCTAAATGCGTCTTGAAGCCGTCCGACGAATGCGAGCTGGCCTGAGCCAGAAGCCTTGGGCTGAGGCGCGAGGCAGGCCAGGTGGACGGCGTGCCAGCATGGGCCATGGATAGCGTGACATCGCCGCATGGAACGACCGGCGACGCCGCCGCGTGGGACCTGCGACCCATGGCCCCCGAGGACGTCGAAGCGGCGATGGCCGTGGTCGAGGCCGCCGACGCAGCGCTGGCAGAAGCGGGCCTTCTTCCGCCGCGCACCCCAGCGAGCGACGCCCAGTTGGAGGCCAGCCGCATGGGTCATGCCCGCTTCGTACAACGCGACGGGCCAGGAGCCTGGGTGGCGGTCTCGGACGGGCGGGTGGTGGGCGTTGCCGAATCCGTCCGGCGGGAGAGATTCTGGGGGCTGTCCATGCTGTTCGTTCACCCGGAGTTCCAGAGCCGGGGAGTAGGCGGGCGGCTCCTCGAGGCGGCCCTGGGGTACGCCGGCGGCGCCACCCAACGCATGATCCAGTCCTCGCCCGACCCCCGCGCCATGCGCCGCTACTTCCTGGCCGGACTGGCCATGCACCCCACGGCCGAGATGGCAGGCCAAACCGACCGCCGGGCAATCCCACCCTCTTTGCCCGGTCGCGATGGCGATGAGGGGGACCTCGAGTTGGTGGCCGAGGTGGAGGCACAACTGGGCCGTTCGCGTACCGAGGATGTGGCCTTCGGGCTGAGTGGCGGGCGTGCCCGCCTTGACGTAGTGGACAGCGATCCCGGGCGCGGGTGGGTGCTTTGGCGCCCGGGCCAACTGGCAATGCTGGGGGCAACCGACGAACAGACAGCAGCTGTTCTCCTGTGGCGGTTCCTCGCCGGATCCGAAGCACAGATCCTCGTACACGGACTCACCGCTTCCCAGCAGTGGGCGTTCGACGTGCTCCATCAGGCCCGTCTCACGGCGCAGATACGCGGTTCGTTGTTCGTTGACGGCATGGCTGTCCCGGTCCCATGGATCGCTTCGGGCTGGTACTTCTAGACCTTGATCCGACTCATCCAGCTCGGCTCCCTTCTGAACAAGTCTGAGATTTAGGAAGCATCACGCTGACATCATCCGGGGGACGATCGACAGCAGCCGCACGTAACATCGAGACTCTGCCGAAACGGCTGCAGCCCCTCCCGGCGAACGCGGGCAGTCGAGGGAACCACAGGAACATGGCTACGACATCACCGATTGCCAGGCAGTGGGAGGCTGAATCGTATGCACGCAGTTGAACTCGCCTTCGCCGTCGGATGGGCTGCGTTCTGGATCTACTGGCTCGTTGGTGCCTTTTCCATGAAGAAAGGCCGCGTCCCTTGGTCCCGCAGTTGCGTGTCAGGGCGGTGGTCTTCGTCCAGGCGATTCTGTTGATCGGCTTGGGAGCCTTTCGAGACGGTGGCATCAACTCGGACCCGTGGCGTGCTGGCCCTGGACTCTTCCTCTTCGCGCTCGCGCTGCAGTTTGCGATCTGGGACCGCCTACACATAAGGCGGAATTGGGGTACACCGATGTCGCAAAAGGACGAGCCCGAGCTATGAGTAACTAACGCCTGACTCTCATCCTCTCCTTCGTTACCTGGCACCGCCCAGTTGTACCGCACTGTGGTACCCCGACCCGGCGAACGGGGCACCCTACCGGCTGCAGTGAGGTCCGAGCGTTCTATGCGGTCTCGCAGTTGCGCCGCCTGTTAATGGGCCCAGTTGGTTCGGTGAAGGCCATCTCCCGTCTGCGGGTTAGGAGCTTGGGCTGCGGAGCTGAATCACGTTGCCGTCAGGATCGAGCACGTCGTGCCGGGTTAGGCCATCCAAGCTGAAGGTCCGCCCAGTGGCGACTCCACCGTTGAGCTCGACCGCTTCTAGAGCAGCATGCAGCGACTCGACATCGAACACCGGTTTGATCGGGGAGCTGTCTCGGGCCTTTGGTGGGGAGTGGATGGTGATGGCCTTGGCAACTCTCGCCGAAACCGAGTGGACCAGAACCTCCTCTCGGTCGTTGCGAAGACGGATGTCATCCGAATCGTCATTGGTCGGAGTCAATCCGAGGACGGCCTGGTAGAAGTCGGCAAGACGTCGGACGTCGACCGAAAAGATGACCAGAGATCCCATGGCAAGACATTAGTTACTCATCCGCCAGATCTGGATGACCGAGGTGCCACAGAATGACGCCCACTCCCGGCGGCAAGGCGGTCCACGAGACACTCGCAGCCCAGAGCTTGACACCCGTTGCTTCTGTTGCGATGTTCTCGCTACTGAGATGACCGCAGATGCTAGCTTTGCGCTCGCAAGATCGCCTCGGGAGTAGAGCATCAGTCTCCACATGGACGCCGAAGACGAGGCCTTGCTACGGCTACGCACTTGCCACCCGTGAAGTAGAGAAGGTGTCGGAATGTGCAACAGGACGCGCACGCCTCGCCGGCTGAACAGAGCCCCCGCTCTCACCGGGATCCGACGCCTTGGCCATTGGTTTGGTCATTCTGGTGCACACGAACATCTCGGTCGGCGCAGGGTGGGTGGGATCGGCGTCGACGTGTTCTTCGTCTTGTCCGGCTTTCTGATCACGGCGCTTGTTGCTGAACGAACACGACGCAAACGGACGGTTCTCGATCCCGAAGTTCTACGTACGGCGCATCTTCCGGCTTGTCCCGGCCTATTGGGCTTTTCTGTTGATCGTGACCGTATGGGCAGCCATCTGGCGCTCAGGGCAGTTCGGCAGCTGGAGTTCCGAGGTGGTGAAGAGCGCCACATACCAGCTGAACTTCTTTGACATCAACCACTACCCGCAGATCGGGATAGGACAGATCTGGTCGCTGGCCATCGAAGAACAGTTCTACCTGGTCTGGCCTCTGTTGCTGCTGATCGGGTCGAAGTTGATGCCCCGGAGGGCCTTCATGGGGCTGCTGGCGGGCGGCATCGTCGCGGTCGTTTCTGGCCACTGTCGTCATGGCTCACCACGGTGTCAGCTACCGCAGGCTCTACTACGGGCTCGACACCAACGCGTTGCCCCTCCTCGTCGGTTGCCTGGCCGGTTTCCTCTACACCGAGCGGGTACGGCAAGAAGATCAGCCCGCGCCTGTCCGCGCTGATCCCCCTCGTCACCATGGTGGTAATCGCCCTCTTTCTCTATAGCGTGCCCGAACAGAGCGAGTGGGCATATGAGGGCCAATCCAACTGGTCAGTCTGCTCACGGCGGCCACGCTGGTCGCCCTCCTCTTCAACCCGAACTCGTGGGTGGCCAGGATCCTCGCCCATCCGGGGATCGTCTTCCTCGGCCTGATCTCCTACTCGCTGTATCTGTGGAACGCCTTCGCGATGCTCCTTGCACGTCACCTCGCTTCTGGGACGTTCGGCAGGGCGCTCCATCTGTTCGTCGGGCTGATCCTCACTTTTGGATTCGCGCTCGCCTCCTACTACCTGGTGGAACGGCCCGGCCTCCGGCTGAAGGACCGGTTCGAGGTCTACCGGGGTAGGAGCAGGGCGCCGTCGCCCACTGAACGATCGCACTAAAAGCATCATTCCGTGATGTGAATCAACCAAGACACGCTCCTGTATTGACCGCGTCGGCCGATGAGGACTTGGATGAAAGTCATTTCCGTCTTTCATGCCCTCCGATGCCGAGCCCGCTGCCCCGATTCAGCGAATAGCGCTAGCCCTCTGCCTCATCATGCTCGGTCCATTCGACCCAGAAACCGTCCTATGTTCGTTAGGTGGCACCCCATCCCGGCGTGCGGGGGCACCCTCGCCGTTCGCTAACTGCCCGTTCTCTCGGACGGAGGACTCGCTTCGTCTTTCTTTCGCAATTCACTAACGAGGGCCTCAACAGTCAGCCTTCCGGCCCCCCAATCCCAGAGCGTGCCCTCAAAGGCCGGCCAAGAACCGCACCGACAAGAGCTGTGACCCTTGCCATCTTCGGTCACAGTTACTTCGATGTATTGGCCCCAGCTTCTGTGGGACATGCCCGTCTTGGCCCGGAGCACTCCTTTGGCCGAATCAACTCCCTGCACAAAGGCGTCCATGCCTTTCAAGGTA
>CAWAHA010000023.1:0-136770 GCA_963781565.1 uncultured Acidimicrobiaceae bacterium
TCTCGCTGAGTACGATCTTTCCCATTGCGGTTCTCCTTGTCGTTGTGTGACGTTGGGAACAGCAGACACCGTGATCCCGAGAAACTGGGCGCCGCCGGACCGCCCAGTTCCATCCCCGGCCGGTGTCTGTAGAGAAGGACGGGACGACGACACGCTTCGGGAAGGAGCCGCCCAGTGAGCACGAACGCTCGATAAGCGAGAGCACGGGCCGGGGAAAGCGATGCATTCGACGAGCTGACCCAGCCACGTCAAGGAGCTTCGGGGTCCACTGCTACCGCATGCTCGGCTGATACCAAGATGCCGAGGACGTGCTCCAGGAGACCCTGCTTGCCGCTTGGCAAGGCCTCAACGACTTCGAGGAGCGTGCCTCGCTGCGTACGTGGCTCTACCGAATCGCCACAAACCGCTGTCTCAATGCCCGCCGATCGGCCGGTCGGCGTCGGGCCAAGGAGTGGGACGTGCCCGGGGTTGAGCCGCCCGAGCCGACCCGCCTCGGTGAGGTCCCCTGGCTCCAGCCGTATCCCGACACCCTGTCTTCCCGGATCGTTCGAAAATGCCGCCAGGACCCGAAGCCCGCTGACGAGCAGTCCGAGTCCATTTCTTTGGCCTTCGTGACTGCCCTGCAGCTGCTCCCGCCTCGACATTCGCTGTCCTCGTCTTGCGCGATGTACTCGGCTTCCACGCCACCGAAGTGGCCGACATGCTGGATTCGACTGTCGAGTCGGTGACCAGCGCCCTCAAACGTGCCCGGGCCGGCTTGGAGCTCAAGCTCCCGATGGGCTGCGACAGCGCTTCAGCGGGACACGTGTCGGCTTCGGAGGACGCGATCGTGGCCAAGTTCGTCGCCGCGTACGAGTCCTCCGATCTCGACTCGGTCGTGGCCCTCCTCACCGATGACATCTTCATCTCAATGCCCCCGCTTCCCTTCGAATACGAGGGCCGCGAGCCAGCGTCGCGGTTCTTTGCCAGCATCTTCGGCTCAGGTCGGCAGTTCGGTTTGGTGCCAACGCGTGCGAATGGTCAGCCGGCACTCGGTGCGTATGTCCTCGGTCCCGATGGCGTGAGCCACGGGGTCGGCCTCTTCGTGCTCACAGTTTCTGGCGACGAGATATGTGCGCTGACTCGTTTCGAAAACGCCGTGCTCCCGTGGTTCGGGCTTCCGCGATCGCTCCCGAGCCGATAGCACGGAGAGTCGCGCCCCGGCGGTAGCGACCTCGTCGACCACGATCGGGTCGTTCGGTCGCGTTCTGGAAATGCGCCGTCCGGGATCTAGGGGGTGGCGGATGGAGGCTTCGACGTGGGTGTTCGTCCAACCCTTGCGCTCGAACCAGACATGGTGACACGCTGTCACTCTGTCTGGTGACAGACTGTCACCGGACGGAGTGCGAGGAGAAGGGACGCCATGACCTACGCAGGAGACCGTGTGATTCTCGATGCCGACAGCCACGTCATGGAGCTGACTGACTTTCTGAACGATTTCATTGACCCGGACCATGCACCCCGCCTGAGGCGGCGCGGCCTCGAGGCCCTGTCGCCTCGTCTGGACGACGCGGTGGCCAAGGCAGAGGCCAGACGCTCGGACCCCGACGTGGCGGCACGTGCCGAAGAGCGGCTCATGGCGGACAAGGGCTGGGTTGCCATGGGGGGCTTCGACCCCAGGGAGCGCAGTCGTGTGCTCGATCTCCTCGGCTTCGACGCGCAGTTGGTCTTTGCCACCTTCGCGACCGCCATGTTCTCTCTTCCACACAACGTGCGGCACTACACGGATCCGGTCGAACTTCGTCGGGATGTCGACCTCCTCTATGCGGGGGCATCCGCCCAGAATCGGGCCATGGCGAGCTTCTGTGGCGGTGACTCGCGCCTCCTTCCCGTCGGCTTTGTCCCGCTGGTTGATGCTGAACAGGCGTTCGCCTGTGCGTCCGAGGCCATCGGCGCCGGCTGTGCAGCGGTCATGGTGCCATCGACCGCCGCAGGTGAGCGGGCTCCGACGCATCCGGCCCTCGACGAGTTCTGGTCCTTGCTCGAAGAGACAGACACGCCATTCGTCTTGCACGTTGGCGGCGGCGGCCGGCTCTTAGATCCTGCGTTTCACAACAACGATATGCCTGTCACGGACCATCTCGGCGGCGGGGAGAACATCCGTTCGAAGGACTACCTGGCCATTCACCACTCGCCTGAGGTGTTTCTCGGTTCGCTCATCTTGGATGGGCTGTTCGACCGGCATCCGCAGCTCCGGGGCGGCTGTATTGAGCAGGGAGCCGGCTGGGTGGTGTCCTGGCTGCGCCACCTCGATTACGCCCAACGTGCCTTTCGCCGAACCGAAGAACCGCTACGTCGCCTCGAGGACAAGCCGTCCGAGTACGTCCGCCGGCATCTCAAGTTCACACCGTTCCCAGGCGAGCCGGTCGGTTGGATGATGGAGCAGGCGGGCTCCGAGTTGTTCATGTTCTCGACCGATTACCCCCATCCTGAGGGCGGCCGCGACCCTCTCGCCAAGTTCGAAGAGAGCTTGGAACGAACTGGAAAGTCGGCACGAGCGCTCTTCTACGCGGACAACATGGCTCAGCTGATGGGGTCTCGTTTGTAGCCGAGCGAGATCCTTGTGGTGGAACACTGAACTCGACGGATTTCCTTGTTGCTGTCGTCATCGGCGGTGGGCAAAGGGGAATTTCGTGACCACATCTGACCCTGTGCACGGGCCACGGACTGCATGTCTCCGTGGAAAGAAGGACGCGGTTCCTCACTCAACGCCAACGAGTTCGGTCGAATGCAGCGGATCGCGGCTTCCGATCCCCGACAGCACGACCGCGACGACCGCAACGGCACTCAGGAAGATTGCGGTGAGCGAGAAGGCACGCGCTACGGAATGGGGGTCCGATGACGTCCCGCCGGTGAGATCGAAGAGAACGCCCGTCAAGGCAAGGCCGAGCGCGGTGCCCATCCCGCGGGTCATGTTCAGAACCCCCGAAGCCAAGCCGGATTGCTGTCGAGGAACAGATCCCATGATCGACGCATTGTTGGGCGGCGTGAAGCATCCGAGCCCGAGTCCGACGAGGGCGAGCAGGCCGAGGAAGCCCGCGGTGGCCGGTCGCAGGGCGCCCAAGGCGAACAGCCCCACTGCCACCATCGACATCCCACCGACTGTGAGTGGGCGCGACCCGAGGCGATCAGCCAAGCGCCCGGCGAATGGCGCGATGCATCCGAGGACGAACGGCATCATCATGAGTTCGAGACCCGCCTGCCCCACGCCGATCCCTACTCCGCGCTGGAGGTAGAACGGAACAAGAAAGAGAACGCCGAAGGTGACCAGGTAGGACAGGAGCCCGCTGGTGATGCCCCACCGAAACCCGGCCCGGCGGAACAGGTCGAGGTCGAGCATCGGGTGGGAAGCGCGCTTCTCCCACATCACGAATCCCGTCACGAGGCAGAGTCCCAGGACGAACGCTCCGATGATCAACGGTGAGGTCCAGCCGTAGGTGTTCGCGAACGACAGAGCTGAAAGGACGGCAACGACGGCCGGGAAGAAGATCGACAAGCCCTTCCAGTCGAAGGGCACCCTCTGCCTGAGGTGACAGGCTGCGGGGGATCAGGAGCAGGCCGGCGACCACACCAAGGACACCAAAGGGCACGTTGATCATGAAGATGAGGCGCCAACCTCCGACGGCGAGCAGCAGTCCACCGACCGACGGACCGAGGGCGAGGCCGATGGCCTGGGCCGCCCCTTGGATCCCGATCGCCTTCCCCAGCGATACCCGAGGCACCGCGATCACGATGATGGCAACGCTGTTGGCCTGAAGCATGGCGGCCCCGATTGCCTGAAGGACTCGGAACGCAATGAGGATGCCGAGTGTCGGGGCGACGCCGCAGAGCGCGGAGCCGATGACGAAGACGGCAAACCCGTAGACGTAAAGCAGCTTGCGTCCCCACATGTCGGCGAAGCGGCCGACTGCCGTCACGGTGGCCACCAGCACCAGGAGGTAGCTCAGACCGACCCAGGTGACGGCTCCGACACTGGCGTCAAAGGTCCGTTGCAGCGTGGGCAGCGCCACCGTGACGATGCTGGCATCGAGCTGGCCCATGAATGCCCCGATGCAAACCGCCCCGACCGCAAGCCAGTAGGCGTTCTCCCTGTCGCGGATGGACGCCGGCCGACGTGGCTCGACGAAGAGACGGTGCCAACCCGCCGGTTCCACATGTGTGACGGTCTCCACGGACCGATTTTCTGCCGGCTGTGTGCAGAAGTCGAATAGAGAAATTGCGATTAGTCGATAAGCTTGGCAAATGGACAGCCGCAAGTTGGCTCACTTCGTCGCGGTGGCGGAGCACGGGGGATTCACGGCCGCGGCCAGGGCCACCTTCGTGTCTCAACCAGCGCTGTCGCTCGCCGTGAAGGACCTCGAAGCCGAAGTTGGGGCGCAGCTCTTTGCCCGGATCGGGCATCGAGTCCACCTGACTGCGGCCGGGTCCGCGCTGCTCGAACCAGCCCAGCAGGTGCTCCGCGACATTGAGACTGGACGAGCGGCTGTTGCTGCGGTCGCCGGGCTGGTGGCAGGGTCGCTCTCCCTTGCGAGCTTGCCGACGCTGGCCGCTGACCCCATGGCCCGTCTGGTCGGTGAGTTCCGGCGGCACCACCGGGGCGTCCGTGTTGACCTTGCCGCGCCGGAGGACAGCGACGACCTTTTCGCGCTGGTTGAGTCCGGGGCCTGCGAACTTGGCCTGACCGATGCTGAGAATGTTCCAGCATCGCTGGCAACGGTCAGCTTGTTGTCCCAAGAGCTCGTCTTCATTCTCCCTCCGGGTTCCGCCGTGCCCGGAGAAGATCCCCTCGACGCACTCGACCGCGGCGAAATACCTCTCGTTGTGGCACCCGTGGGCACGTCGACGCGCCGCTTGCTCGATCAACAGCTGGGAGCCCGTGGCCGCCCGGCCAGAATCGCAGTGATCTCTGCGCAGCGTGACGCCATCCTTCCGCTCGTGGTTGCGGGTGCTGGTGCCGCCCTCGTCCCTGACGCCATGGCCCTGATCGCCGAGAAGCTGGGCGCGGTCGTGGCGCGGGCGAAACCTCCTGTGGTTCGTGACCTCGTTTTGGTGCACCGGCTCGGCTCAATGTCCCCGGCGGCGTCACGCTTCCTCGAACTTGCCTCTGGCGCAGAGAGTGCATGAACTCGGGGGAGCGCATCCCGAACGGGAGCGCTCCGCGTTGGCGAAAAAGAGCGAGCTCCATTGCGTGCGATCAATCTGCCTCGTCAGCACTTCAGCCGATGCACCATGACCGCCCGCTTTCCGTCGGGCCTCGGCGTTCCTAGGCACGAAGCCGCCCCGAGCCGGTCATGGTGGGCGTCCCGTGACGCGCCACTGCACCGTTTCATCCGCTGTATCTCCCAGTGTGTGGGTCGTGTAGGCGGGTTGCGCCGCCGCCGGAGAAGCGACAAAACTGTCGATAATCGTGATGGGTGTTGGAAAGTGTCGGACGACACAGTCAGGTCTCCGATGCCTGGTGAGGCGGCCCGAGGCCGTTGGGGCGAGGCCGTTGACTGTGACGCTCGTCACCGCGGTGACGGCAATGTTGATCACTCTTTCCTCGGGACCGGCGGGAGCCGATCAGACCTCGAATCTCAAGACCCAAGCCGCTCAGATAGCGCAGGACCTCGTCCTCGAACAGCTGCAGATTGGTGCGCACCAACAGCAGTACGACGTCGACAGCGCCAAGGTCCAACAGGACGAAGCCGAGATTGGATCGACGCAGAATCAGATCTCCTCGGACGTGAACCGAGTGAGTCGTGACCGCAAGCGACTCCAGGCTGAGGCCGTCTCGGCCTACGTCAACATGAATCCTCAGTCGGCAGGGGATGAGGTTCTGTTTTCGGGAAACCAGTCTGAAGCCTTCGCAAGAGCGGAATACGAGGAGGTCACGAGCGGCGACACGAGTCTTGCCATCGACGTCCTCAGCAGCGACGAGAACAAGTTGCAGACAGAACGCGCAACGCTGCAGCAACAAGAGGCACAAGACCAGGTCACCACCAACGAAGAGGCGGCGCAGGGCAATGCGGCGCGCCAGACACAGGCGGAACTCGCTGCAAAGCAGTCCGAGATCACGGGCCAGCTCACCGTGGCCGTCGCGCAGCAGCAGGCGCTACAGGCAGCTGCGGCTGCCCGAGCCGTCCGCGCGGCACAGGCGGCAGCCGCCGCGGCTGCTGCAGCAACGTCCTCGGCAGGCCGAACCGCAACAAGCACGACACCATCGCCTTCCGCTGCCGTGCCCACGCCGCAGGGGGTCCCCACCGGCTCGACTGCCAGCGACCCCACGCTCCCCCCATTCCTTCAATGCGTCCTCAGGGTCGAGTCGGGCGGCAACTACGGGGCCGTCTCCCCCGGGGGCGCGTACATGGGCGGATTCCAATTCGGCCAGCCGACGTGGAACGAGGCCGCGCAACTGGCTGGCATGCCCCAGCTCATCAATGTCCCGCCGAACGACGCAACGCCGGCCGAGCAGGACGACCTTGCCATTGCGCTGTACCAGGCCGATGGTGAGCAGCCCTGGGACGACTCCTGCCGAAACGCTTGAGGGACGTCGTCAGATCCTGGATCTGATCGCCTGCGCCTAATCAGGCCCCGGGGTTGACCCGGCGGGTTATGTCCTCGTCTACCGGGGTAAAAGAACTCTCGAACGAGAGCGTCGTATGTCGAACGTCACTGACGACCAGCAGAATGCAAAGACCTCGAGAGGCGCCCTTCGGACACGGGTGAGTGCAAGTTGGACCGCCGTCGTCGTGGCTGCATTGGTCCTGGTCTTGCTGGTGATTTTCATCGCGCAGAACACCCAACATTCGTCAGTGAATTTCTTGTGGCTTCATGGGGGCGCGCCAACGGCCGTCGTCCTCCTCATTGCCGCGGCGGCGGGCGCTCTGATTGTGGTGACCGTGGCTATTGCGCGCATTCTGCAGCTTCGCCGGGCCGCTTCATCCCACTCGGACCGTGACGCCCATTGAAGGCCGGGAAGAATCGCTCGCTCCGCAGGTTGAGCCTACGCCGGGGCGGTCAGTCCACAGGTTTGGACAGGCGTCGGCGCTCTCCGAGATAGCCCTCCACGGCAACGGACGCAGCTTGGGCGCGGTTACGGACTCCGAGCTTGGCGTAAAGGTGACGGAGCTGCGTCTTGACGGTGTTCTCACTGATGTAGAGATGATTGCCGAGCTCGCGATTCGTCATTCCCGTCGACAGCAACGACAAGAGCTCGCTCTCTCGCTCGGTGAGGCCGGCGTCTCGTCCGGGCCACCGCACCGTCTCATCGATCTGCGCGTGTTGCGATCGATGAGTCAAGATGACGCGGTCGCCTCGCGCTGCGGCACTCAGGCCGTCGATGATCTGTTGGCGAGGTATGGCCTTGGAGATGAATCCTTGTGCGCCGGCATCGATGGCGAGGCGCACCGCCTGGGGTTGGTCGGAGAAGCTGAACACCACGATGGCACCGTTGCTCTCGTCAGCACTGAGGAAGCGCACACGCTCACCGAGGGAATCAGCCTCTCCGTAGGTGTCGAGAAGAGTGACGTCAACCTTCCTCTTCGGTCCCCTCTTTATGTCGAGCTCTACCACCTCGATCCCTGATTCACCGGACTCCAACAGAGCGCGCAGACCCTCGAGAACGATCATGTAGTCGTTGACGAGTGCCACCCGGATCGATTTGGCCACGACGCCACCCTAGGACGGATCTCGTCCTCGAATCACCCGATCGGGTGATTGACCCTGAGGGCATGGTCGACGAGTCTGAGGAAGACGATTCCTCCGCTCTGCGGGCACGTCGTGAAACAGCACGAAAGAGAGTTCGAAATGGGCCTGATCCTGTTGGCGTTGCTGGTGGTACTGCTCTTCGCTGGCCTTGGGTTTGCTCTCCATGTGCTGTGGATCATTGCGGCCGTGCTGCTTGTCGTTTGGATCGTCGGATTTCTTGTTTCTGGGGCTGAGCACAGTTGGTATCGGGTCCAGCGGAGGTAGACGGGGTCCAGTTGGAAGTCCGTCCAGCGTGAGTGTGACCAACGAGAAGGCGTCGGGGCCACGGCGCGCCGTGGGCCGCTCCGGTGCATTCGGGAAGACCGGGGATCTCAACGTTCACTACGGGTCTTCAATCCGGATCAGCATCGCTCGTGAAGATGGCAAGCGAGTCGTCCTCATACTGCGCGGCGAGCTTGACCTCACCTCCATGGCAGCTTTCGAGCAGGCTCTCAGTACTGCGATGAGGGAGCCACTCATGGAATTGATCGTCGACCTGACCGGTTGTCAGTTCGTCTCCGCGCAGGGCTATGCCGCCATCGGCCGCTGCAGCCTGAGAACACCTGTCGAAGTCCGATCCGGAACGACTCTCGCGTCGAGAGTGTTCGACATCTGCGGGATACGACGGGGTCACGACCGTCACGACGCCGGTGCCCACCCTCGCGGAGCTCGCCTGAGTCAACGGACGGCGTCGTGTGGGTCACTGCTCGGCGAGTCGAGCCGGAAAGCCGCCTTTGCTGATCGGCCCCCACCGCTGGATCTCGATCTTGAGAAGCACCTTGCCCTGCGTGACCATGGCCTGGCGGTACTCGTCCCAGTCGGGATGTTCGCCACTGATCGAACGGAAGTACTCGACCAGGCCCTCGACGGCGTCCGGGAGACCGAGGACGGTGGCGCCGCCCGTGAGTTGGACCCACGCGTCCCCGAAGGAATCCGAGAGCACGCAGACAGATGCCTGGGGCCGGCGTCGAAGATTCCGGACCTTGGCTCGCTCCGGATAGCTGGAGATCAGCACTGATCCGTCCTGGCCCAGTCCCATGGTGACCGGTGACATCTGGATGTCGCCGTCCGAACGGACCGTGCCGAGGATGGCGTGATGGCGCGGGCGGAGGAATTCTTCCAACGTGGCGCGGTCGACTTCGATATCTGTGGCGATGGAACGGGGCATGGAGTCTGACGTTAACGGCAGACGAAGCGGGCGAGGGTGTCGGTAACGATCACGTCGCCATGCCTCGGATCGATTCGTTTCGAAGAGGAATCCGCCGGCCTCCAGGAACCCGCGGGCAGGGTGGAGTGGTGCAGTGACAACCGGGGCACGATCCAGGCGTCCCGTGCGTCCGTGAGCACGTCGCGGTAGTGACGTGCGGCCGCCTGGTCGTGCTTGCCCTGCACCGGTTCCAAGCAAGCCCACTCGGTCGCAGCCAGGGATGGGACAGGCCCGTGACCCGAGCAGTCTGAAGTCCTCGGCGTCGTGCGTGCCGAATCCGTTCCCGTCGCCGGAGAGCGGCGCGTGGCCGGAATGCTCCCGCTCCCAGCGGTCCGACGCGGGAGCGGCGCCCTCGCATTGTCTGGAGGAGGCTCCGGTGTGCCACGGGAACCCTTCAGGCCAGTGCTGATCAAGAGTACGGCAAGGGGGCCACTGGTGGCGTCCCAACGCACGGTGCATGACGCTCCGCGTTCTTGGGTACGAAGTGTTCAGGTTGCGCGGAAGGGAGGGGACGTGGCGACGATTACCACGGACGAACTGGGAAGTTCGCATGGGGACAATCGTCCCGAAGGAGTCGATCCGGAGCCTGATACCGGCCCGGCTCGACCGCCTGAGCTGGTCGCGTTTCCATACGCACCTGGTCGTTGCGCTCGGCGTGGCCTGGGTGCTGGACGGCCTCGAGATCACGATAGCCAGCAACGCGGAAGGTCTCATCAGCCAGAAGCAGGCCCTCAACCTCTCGTCCTCCGAGGTGGCTTTCGCTGTCGGCACGGTGTACCTCCTGGGCGAGGTCGTCGGTGCGTTGTTCTTCGGCCGAATGTCGGACAAATTCGGCCGGCGCAATCTGTTCATGATCACCCTGGGCGTGTACCTCTTCGGAGGTGTGATGACCGCGTTCACCCTCGGGCACTCACAAGGCTGGGTCTACTGGGTGTGGGCCTCACGGTTCATCGCGGGTATGGGCATCGGCGGCGAGTACGCGGCCATCAACTCGGCCATCGATGAGCTCATTCCGGCCAAATTCCGGGGCCGGGTGGATATCGCGGTCAACGGGACCTACTGGGGCGGCGCACTTATCGGAACGTTGTTCTTCATCTTCGTGGTGAACCACCTCCCCGTGAGTTACTCCTGGCGGGTGGCCTTCCTCGTCGGGCCAGCGCTGGGCTTCGTCATCCTCTTCGTGCGCAAGAACCTTCCGGAGAGTCCGCGCTGGCTCCTCATGCACGGGCGCGAACAGGAGGCGGAGGACGCCGTCAAGCGTATTGAACAGGCAACCGAACGCGGTGGCGGCACCCTCGGTGACATCGATGAGTCCAAGGCTATTGAGATCACCCCGGCGAACGACATCGGGTTCATCGCGTTGGCCCGGACACTGTTCGTCCACTACCCGAGGAGGGCCATTCTCGGGGCCACCCTGATGATCACCCAGTCGTTCCTCTACAACGCCATCTTCTTCACCTATGCGTTGGTGCTGACCAAGATCTACAACGTCCCGGCGACCGACACCGCCTACTACTTCATCTTCTTCGCTCTGGGGAACCTCATCGGCCCCCTGACCATCGGCCATCTCTTCGACACCATCGGGCGACGGAAGATGATCGCCGGCACCTACATCCTTTCCGGCGTGCTCCTCGCCATCAGTGCCGTCCTGTTCAACGCCGGTGCCCTCAACGCGGTGACTCAGACGGCGTGTTGGTGCGTGATCTTCTTCTTTGCCTCTGCCGGCGCTTCCTCGGCCTACTTGACGGTGAGCGAGATCTTCCCGGTCGAGGTGCGAGCCAAGGCCATCGCCGTGTTCTTCGCCATCGCGCAGAGCTTCGGCGCCTTCGGCCCCTGGCTCTACGGCGAGCTCATCGGGAACGGCCAGGATCACTTCAAGCTGTTCATCGGGTACCTCATCGGCGCCGGGATCATGCTCATCGGCGGCGTCGTCGCGATCTTCCTCGGCATCGATGCCGAGCAGAAGTCGCTCGAGGACATTGCCCAACCGCTCGGGGCCCGGCCGTCGGCCCACCTCTCGGCCGTGACGGGAGCCCCCCGGTCTCCTGCCGCGCGCAGCACCATCCCTTGACCGCCCCCCAAAGCCTGGCGCCGATCTGGGCCCGGGACGAGGCCGGAGAGGACCAGGCCCCGCTAGCGTGCGTGAGACTTCTCGAAGGGAGTGCCATGAGCAAAGAGACAGAGGCCGTCACGGCCGCCGCCGCCGCATTGACGCACGCCATGAGTGGGCTCATCAAGGCCATCGACGCCGTCGGTGACGACGGAGAGGCGGCCAAGCACCTTCCCGACGGCCTGCCGGCGGAGCTCGAGCGCCTGGTTGCCCGGATCAGCGCCGACAGCGGGTTGGCCGGCTGATCCCCGCCCGCCCGGATACCGCGCTGGCACTTTCCGGGATCGAGGTTCAGAGCGGCCCGGTGCCGAGGGTGACGGGGTAGACCGTTCCCATGCGCATCGGCATCTCCATCGGCACTGCGTTCTCCACCGGCGGCCCCCGAGGCCAACGGGAGGGGCCACTCGACGGTGCTGGGCCAGATGCAGGCCGCCAACCGGGCCGGCCTCGACTCGCTGACCCTGGGCGATCACCACGTCGACCGGTCCGGGCGGGTACGTGCAGAACGTCCCCATGCTGGGTCGCCTGCTGGCCGAATGGACGGAGCGGCCGGCCGGCTGCCTGTTCCTCGTCCCGCTGTGGAATCCCGTCCTCATGGCCGAGCAGATCGGGACGCTGGCCGCCCTGTCGTCGGGCCCGTTCATCGTTCAGGCGGGGCTCGGTGGCGGCGGCGCGCAGTTCAAGGCGATGGGCGCCGACCTCTCCCATCGGGCCGCCCGGCTTGGAGGAGGGCATCCTCGTCGTGCAGGCCCTGTTGCGGGGTGAGACGGTCGACAGCGAGCTCTGGGGTATTCAGGGGGCCCGGGTCGCACCTCTGCCGCCCGAGGGGACCGAATGGTGGATCGGTGGGGGAGTCGAGAGGGCGATCGACCGCGCCACCCGGCTCGGTGACTGCTGGTACGGCAACGCCGACCTCACGCCGGAGACGGCGGCCCGCGACATTGCGCTCTACCGGGAGGCCTGCGCCCGTCACGACCGCACCCCGGTCCGCATCCCAATCCGCAAGGATGTGTTCGTCGCCGAGGATCGCGCCGAGGCGGAGAAGGTGGGGGACGCACTGGTCGCCGGCGGCTACCGGGGCTTCGAGCGCGGCGCGGTGGCCTACGGCGATCCCGAGAGTGTGGCGGAGCAACTCTCGGTCTTCGGGGAACTGGGCTTCACCGACGTCATCATCCGGACGATGTCGCCTGTGCCGCCGGAGCTCGGCGCCGACGCCGCGGACCGCTCGGTCGAGTTGGCGGCCGAGGTGCGCTCCCTGCTCGCCTGATCCGGACTCAGTCGCTCGCGACGGTTCCGGCCACCGGGTCGAGCGTGCTCTCCGACCTGAGCAGGAGGTCGGTGCACTCCACGTTGAGCGGGCGACCGAGGTGATAGCCCTGGGCGAAACGGCAACCCAGCGACCGGAGCGCATTCTCTTGAATCGGGTTCTCCACGCCTTCGCCGATCGTCTCGTAGCCGAGCGTGTGCGCCAACTGCACCATGGCGGCCGCCAGGCCGTGCGAGTCGTCGCCGACGACCCCAGTGTCTGAATGAACGACTTGTCGATCTTGACGATGTCGATCTGCAGCCGGTCGAGATGCGACATGGACGAATAGCCCGTCCCGAAGTCGTCGAGTGCGATACGCACGCCGGTCGACCGCAACTCGACCAGGTTGCGCACCGTCGTCTCGTTGTCGGCCAGCATCGCGCTCTCGGTGATCTCCAGAATGAGCGAACGGGGATTGAACTGGCATCTCCGCGACGTGGGCGCTGATGCGTTCGGCCAGGTCGGGGTCCATGAGCTGGCCCGGTGAGAGGTTCACGCTCATGACCAGGCCATGGGTCCAGAGGCCCTGCTCCTGCCACTGGCGCGCCTGCTGGCAGGCCGACCGGAGGACGAAGGCGTCGATCTCGCCGATGAGTCCCAGCTCCTCGGCCAACGGGACGAACAGCCGCGGGTCGACCAGGCCACCGATCGGATGGGCCCACCGCACGAGGGCCTCGAAGCCGATGATCCGACGCGTGGCCAGGTCGTAGATCGGCTGGTAGTGCGTCAGGAGGTCGGCGTCGTGGATGGCCGCTCGCAGCTCGCGCTCCTGTTCGATGCGCGCGAGCACGGCGGCGTGCATCTCCTTGCGGTACACCTCGAAGCCGTCCTTGCCGCTCTCCTTGGCCTTGTACATGGCGATGTCCGCGTTGCGCAGCAGCTTCTCGCTGGTGATGCCCGGCTCGTCGAAGGCGATACCGATGCTGCCGGCCGAGGCGGAGGTCCGGGCCCCCGGGGGACCCGTTGACCGCAGCGACTCGAGGATGCGGCCGGCGAGGAGGATGATGTCTTCCTGGGACGAGACGTCCTCAATCAGGATGGCGAACTCGTCGCCGCCGAGACGGGCCGCCGTGTCGAGGGGCCGCAGGCAATTGGAGAGGTCCGCGGCCACGCGCTTCAGCAGCTGATCCCCCTCCCCGTGCCCGAGGCTGTCGTTCACCGTCTTGAAGTCGTCGAGGTCGATGAACAAGACGGCCAGGTGGGATCCGGTCAGGCCGATGCGGGCCAAGGCGTGCGTCGAGGCGGTCCTGGAACAGCGCCTTGTTGGCCAGTCCCGTCAAGGAGTCGTGGAAGGCCCGGTACTCGAGCTCGTCCTCCAGACGGATGCGGTCGGTGACGTCGCGGAAGCTCCAGACGCGCCCCACGATGGTGCCGTCGACGGTCTGCGGCCGCGACGTCATTTCGAGGGCGCGCCCGTCCTTGAACTCCAGCGTGTCGAAGCTCTCGTTCTCCGGCTTGTGCGCAAGCTCACGGAGCCGGGTCAGAAACGATTGCGGGTTGAGCAGCTGATCGATGACGAAGGTGAGCTTGGCGGAGTTGTCACCGATGGCGACGAAATCCTGGGCAATGCGCCAGATGTCGGCGAAGCGCCCGTTGAAGCCGGTGATGGTTCCGTCGGTGCCCACGACCAGGATGCCGTCGGCCGTCGAGTCGAGCGTGGCGGTCAGGAGGGAGAGCGTCTCGCTCAGTTGCTGCTCGGCGGCCACCTGCTCCGTGGCGTCGTGGGCCGAGATCACGAAGCCCTCGACGGTGGGGTCTTCGATGAGGTCGACGATGCTCAGCTCGAACGGGACGGAGGAGCTCCCGTCATGGCGGAGGAGCTCGACCCTGATGGTGACGGGATGGGCGGCGGTGGCGCCGCGCGCCGCATCGCTCAGCGCGGTCATGAGCGGCCGACGGTCGGGCTCGGCGACGATGTCCGTGAGTGGGCGCATCTCAATGAGCTCGGGGTCGTGGCCCAGCAGGCGGGTGATCGCTCCGGAGGCGGACTCGAGGAGCCCGGTGGCGGAGACCAGCATGATGACGGACCCGACGTTGTGCACCAGCGAGCGGAACTGGGCCTCACGTCCGCTGGCCAACTCGAAGCGCCGGCGTTTGGTCAGGTCGCGCAGGCAGAGCAGCACGAGGTTCTTGCCCGAGAGGCGAAGAGGAGTCCCGACGATTTCGACCAGGCGCCACCCGGTGACCGATTCGACGCGGATCTCAATCGGGTCACCGACGTCCTTGTCCTGAATGGAGGTGAGCGAGCGGAGGACGAGCTCCTGGTCGTCGGGGTGCACCAGGCTCAGCCCGGAGATGCCGACGGTGTCGGCCAGTGACCGTCCGAACAATTGCTGCGCCGACGAGTTGCCCCAGGCGACGTTTCCGTTCTCGTCGACGATGACGACACTGTCGGGAAGTTTCAGCATGGCGCCGGCCAGTGAGGCCACGTCCTCCATGGTCGGAGCGGACTCACTCGGCAAAGGTGCGTCGCCGTTGGACCCCGGCGTCGTTTCGTCCGTCAGACCTGCGTCGCCACCCGTGCGCCGGCGCGACCGTGCCTGCCCTCTCTGTCGCCATGGCATCTCTCTACTGTCGGACAACTGAGGCCCCGGAGTTGGTTGCAATCTGGTTGCACAGGCACGGAGGACTCCCGTTGCAGTGCGACGGCAGCTCAGCGACCGGTGCCGTGCCCCAGGGCCCGAGCGAATGCCGTCGATTCGCACGAAGAGGTCGGACAGGGCGTCGACCAGCGTCGCCCGCTCCACCGCCAGCGTGCCCCGGTGCCACGCCAGGCACAGCTCGGTCAACGTGCCGAGCTGTGCGTAGGCGGCCAGGCGCGCGCAGGTCCGCCTGCGGGTCCGAGCCCGGCGGCGCCATCCCAGCGACCGCCACCGCAATGATCTGGTGCCGGAACGGGCTGAGCGCGCCGCCATGGGTCTCGGCGAGCAGCACCCGCGCCAGGCACTCGTCGTCGACGAGAGCGCCGACGAAAGCCTGGAGCCAGGCGCGGGGCGGCGCGCCCGGCCCATCGGGCCTGAAGGGCTCGACACGCGCCGTCATGACGGCGATGGCGTGGTCGACGACGGCGCTCTCGAGGTCGGCCAGGGTGGCGAAGCTCTCGTAGAAGTACCGCTTGGTGAGCCCGGCAGCCTGGCAGACACGACCGACACCGAGTGCCCCGGCGCCCTCGGTGCCGGCGATCTCGAAAGCGGCTCGGACGAGCCGCTCCCGCCGCCCGACACGCCGGTCGTCGGCGCTGATCCCTTTGAACGGCATCGTGACCTGGTACTCCATGGCGCAGGCAGCCTAGTTGACACCGCTCAGTATCAAAGCCTACGGTCCCGTGAGCGGAGCCGGAGCCCAGCAAGGAGGTCCGCTGTCGTGCACTCGACGCCAGTGGATGTGCAGCTCGACTTGAGCGATCCCGACCTGGTGGCCGACCACCTGCCCCTCGGCGGAATTCGCCTGGTTGCGCCGGCACCAGCCCGTACGCTGGAACCCGCAGCCGGCCCTCGCGGCCTACGGCGATGGCGGGTACTGGGCGATCACCCGCCACGCCGACGTCACGGCGGTGACCCGGGGCACCGCGTGGTCCGCGGAGGCCCACTCCGCCTTCGTGCGCCGGCTGGACCAGTCCGACGCCACGGGCGAGTCGACCAACAACCTCCTGCTCTGCATGGACCCGCCCCGGCACACCCGAGTGCGCCGGGTCGGGAACCGGTGCTTCACGCCCCGCGCCCTGGCCGGCCTGGAGGACGAGCTGCGCGAGCGCGCGCACCGGATTGTGTGGGAGGCGAAGCAACGGGGCGCGGGCGACTTCGTGCTGGACGTGGCGCGCCACCTTCCCCTGCAGGCCATCGCCGGCCTCATGGGGATCCCGGACCACGATCGACCGCAGCTGTTCCGCTGGAGCGACCAGATGGCGGGGAGCGAGGACCCCGAGTACGCCACCTCCGATCTGTCGGGCGTCGTCGAGATGTTCGCCTACGCCCACGCGGCCGCGGAGGACCGGCTGGAGAACGATGTCGGCGACGTCACCAGCCGGCTCGTCCAACCCGACGCGGCAGGCCAGCGTCTGAGCAGCGAGGAGTTCGCGTTCTTCTTCATGATCCTCGCCGTCGCCGGCAACGAGACCACCCGCCAGGCGATCAGCCACGGCATGCTGGCCTTCTTGGAGCATCCGGACGCAGTGGGAGCGGTGGCGCCTCGAACGTCCCGTCACCATGGTCGACGAGGTGCTGCGCTGGGCCTCCCCGGCCGTGGTGCTGCAGCGCACGGCGACCGAGGACGTGACGGTCGGCGAGCAGCTGGTGCGGCGGGGGGAGCGGGTGGGCCTGTACTTCGCCTCGGCGAACTTCGACGAGGAGGTCTTCGACGACCCTGAGCTCTTCGACATCGGCCGTGCGTCGAATCCGCATGTCACGTTCGGCGCCGGCGGCTCGCACTTCTGCATCGGGGCCAACCTCTCGCGGCTGGAGCTCAGGGTGATGTTCGACGTGCTGGCGGACGAGCTGGCCGACGTGCGGCTGCTGGCACCGCCGCGCCGGCTGCGCTCGTCGTGGCTCAACGGCATGAAGGAACTGCCGGTCGCCTACGGAGGCGCCCGATGACCGCGACGACGCAACGACGGCGACCGCATGGGTGGTGCAGCGGCTGCCGCGCCGACAGATGCGCTCGAGATCCAGCGCGTGGAGGTCGGCGGTCCGGGTCCCAACCAGGTGCGGATCAGCACGGAGGCCTTCTGTCTGGACTTCAACGACATCGACACGGTCCGCGGCCGTTACGGACTGCTGCGCTTCGAGCCTCCGTTCGTCATCGGGATGGCGGCAGCAGGAACCGTGGAGGCGGCCGGCCCGGGCTGTGAGGCCCTGCTCGGTCGGCGGGTCGTCGGGGTGGCCGCCGGGGCACAGGGCGCCTACGCCTCGGCGGTGCTGCTCGACGGCGCCAGCGTGCAGCAGGTCCCGGCATGGCTCGGCGCGGCGGACGCCATCGCCATGTACTTCCCGTACCTGCTCGGTTACCTGGCGCTGCGCGTCCGGGGCCGCGTCGGCCCGGGCGACGTCGTGCTGGTCCATGCCGCGGCCGGGGGTGCCGGCTCCGCCGCCGTCCAGCTGGCCAAGGCGTTCGGCGCCACCGTGATCGGCACCGCGGGCACGGATGACAAGGTGGCACTCTGCCGGTCGCTCGGCGCCGACTACGGCGTGAACTACCGCAGCGAGGACTTCGTGGCCTTCGTCGACGACGTCACCAACGGGCGGGGCGTCGATCTGGCCTTCGACACGGTGGGGGGCGCTGTGACGACCGAGACGTTCCGGGCCATGGCTTTCAACGGCCGTCACCTGATCATCGGGTTCGCTTCGGGGATTGAGGAAGAGGAAAGACCGTTGGCGATCCAGCCGAGCATTTACGGGAACTTCGACCTCGTCGGCGTCTGCTTCGCCTTCGTCGACTCGCCCCGGACGACGCGGCCGTTCGGGATGAACTTCCTCACGACCGCCCACGGCGTCGACATCTGGAACCGCATACTGCAGCTCGCCCGGGCCGGCACCGTCCGACCGGTGATCGGCCGGGAGATCGAGTTCGCCGATGTCCCGGCCGCGCTCGAAGCGCTCGAGCGGCGCGAGACCACCGGTCGCACGGTGGTGCGGATGCCAGTCGGCGTCCCCTGACCTGAGCGCCGGCGGTCAGGTCGGGAGCGACCCGGCGCCGTCGGGCGAGATGGTCAGGCCGTGGCGATGGGCGTACACGGCCGCCTGGGCGCGGTCGCGGCTGTTGGTCTTGGCGAAGATCCGGTTCACGTGGGTCTTCACCGTCGCCTCCGCCACGTAGAGGCGGTCGGCGATTTCGTTGTTCGAGAGGCCGCCGGCGATCAGCGTGAGCACTTCCGCCTCGCGCTCGGTGAGCCCGTCGGGGAGCGGGGCCGGGTGCTGGTTGGGATGGGGCTGGGGCCGTGCCAGCTGCGCCGCCTTGAGCAATGACGCCTGGACGGCGGGATCGAGGACGGACTGCCCGGCCACGGCAGCCTCAAGGGCCCGGCGGATGTCGTCGCGTCCGGCATCTTTGGTGAGATAGCCGGCGGCGCCGGCGGAGAGGGCGGCCACAATGGAGTCGTCGTCGGCGAAGGTAGTGAGGACGACCACCGGCATGGCCGGGTGCCGGGCCCGCAGCGCGCGGGTGGCGTCGACGCCGTCCATCCGGGGCATGCGCAGGTCCATCAGCACGACATCGGGTTGCAGCTCCTCGACCAGCAGCAGGGCCTCTGCGCCGTCTCCGGCCAGACCGACCACCTCGGTGTCAGCGAACCCGCTCACAATGGTGGCCAGGCCCTCCCGCACCACGCGCTGGTCGTCCGCGATGACGACCCTCACGGCTCGGCCGCCGCTCGGGCGTTCCGCGCCGCCGACTCCGGACCGTCGTGCCGTCGGGACCCACGCGCTGGCACGCGCCAACCCGAGGCCGTCGGTCCGGAATCGACGGCGCCGCCGAGCAGCTCGAGGCGCTCGGCGATGCCGCGCAGCCCGAAACCTCCGCCGCTCCCCGCCAGAGGTGTGGGCGCCCCCGCCGGCGCGGCGGCGTTGTCGATCGTCAGGACGGTACGGCCCGGTGCCCACTGCAGTTCGACACTCGTGGCAGCCCCGGGGGCGTGCTTCATCACGTTGGTCAGCGCCTCCTGGGCAGCGCGGTAGAGGGCGAGGACGGCCGGAGCACCGAGCGCGACCGCGGCACCCGACTCGCTGAAGGCCGCGTCGTGCTGTGCGCTGAGCCGGGTCAGTTGCTCGCCGAGCGGCGCCGGCTCGTCGCGCAGCGCCTGCACCGCTTCCCGGGCCTCGTCGAGCCCCTCACGCACGAGCTTGCGGGTGCGCTCGAGCTGGTCGCGTACAGCCGGGCTGGTTCTGGGTTCGGCGTCGACCACCGTGCCGAAGGCCTCGAGCTGCAGCGAGAGCGCAGCGAGCGTGTGGGCCAGGACGTCGTGGATCTCACGTCCCAGGTGGTTCCGTTCGGTGAGGAGCTCGGCCCGGGAGCGTGCCACTTCCGTCCGCGCCACCTCGACCTCCATGCGTGTCGCCTGCTCGGTACGCTCCACGGCCTGGCGGCGGGTGATGCCGACCACGGCACCGCCGAGCAATGCCGCCAGACCGCCGAGCAAAATGCCCCACTCCCTGCCCACGGCGAGCACACTGATCGCCATGGCCAGCCACCCGGCGGCGCCGACGAGGGCCCCGAGCCCGAGCGGCCACAGCGTCACCGCGCTGAGCACGGCCAAGGCCGGGAAGACCATCGCTACCGGAGCGAATCCCACGAGGGCGCCCCCGGTGACGGCCAGGGCGAACAGCGTGGCGACGGCGGCCCAGCGCACGCGGGACCGGAGGTACATCCAGACCACCCACGACGCCACCGCCGCCGCCAGGAGGGCGACGGCGGTCAGGCGCTGGCCGGTGGAATTCGAGTTGGTGCAGACGGCTGACGACCCCCCACACGAGTAACCCGATGGAGGCCAGGGCGACGGCGTTGCCGCCGACGGTCCAGCCCCCGAGGGGGAGCTCGGTGTCAGAGGGAGTGCTCACCGCCCTCCATGATGGACCGCGAGGGTGCCGAGCATCGGCTGCTCCGGAGTGGAGGTCGTTTCGACGGCTGCCGTGGTCCGCCGGCGGACCGCCGCCGCCCGCCAGCCGATGATGGTGGTGCGGATCACGGCCTCGCACAGTGCCATCAGGATGAGGGCGTCGGTCCAGGCTGCCACGGTCGTGATGGCGTGGGAGGTGCTGAAGCGCTCGACGGCGGCGCCGCCACCGTGGGTGGCGTAGACCTGGAAGGCGAGGCGACCGCCCGTGCCCAAGATCCACAGGCCCGCTGCCAGCAGTCCGGCCTTGGCGTAGGGGATGCCGTCCTTGTCGGGGCGCACCGAGGTGAAGTGCCCAGCCAGGCTGCCGAGGAGCGCCCCGACGGCGGCACACCCGAGCACGAGGTACAGGTCGTTGCCGGCGGTGGGGATGCCCCGGAGGTAGGTGAAGGCGACGTAGGTGACGATGCCCACCGGCAGCAGCAGGGACCGGGTGGTGATCCGGCGCCCTCTGACTTGGAACAGGACGATGACGATGAGGCTGATGTCGATGAGGTAGTCGGTGAAGTTCATGCCTCCAGTGTCGAGAATCGGCAGGGTTCTGGGCGTCAACCCCGGGGTTGATTCACGGGTGGATCCCGTGGGTGGAGGGGGTCGGTTCTCAGGGCGTGGCAGTGGACCGCTGGTGCCCAGGCAGACGAGACGCTCGGTCCGATCTGGTCAGGCACTCAGGTGAAGGCGTCCTCGGGAACCGGGAACGGGACCGGAGGCAGCCCCGGCATCGGGTTGTCCCACCACAGGGTCTCCTCGACTCTGTGGGAGATGCGCCAGCCCGCCGGCGTGCGGACGAGCCGGTCGTGATAGGCGCCGCCGACGAGGAACAACCACGGCTCGCCGTCCACCACGGCGCCGTTGGGGTTGGAGAAGGCCGCGTGCGATGTGGCCGTGTCCGCTCCCGGAGCGAGGTCCACGGCCCGGTTGAGCACGAGGTGCTGGGTCCAGGTGAAGAAGGGGAGGACGGTGGACAGCCACTCGCCAACCTCGGCCAGTGATCCACGGATGCCACCGGCGGAGCGGTAGTCGAGGGTGGCGTCGGGGGTGAAGACCGTCCCGAAGTCCCCCCACCGGCGGTTGTCGAGCACGGTCGCATAGCGGGTCAAGAGGTCGTCGATCTCCAGTCGATCCGTCAGGTAGGCCAGCTCGTCGGTCATGCCTTCGACCGTAACAACGACGCCCGAACCGGGCGAGCGTGGTGGGCGCTGGGTAGGGTCGGGCGATGGCACGCGACGTGGTGACGGGCTATTGCTGGCCGCAATCGGTGGCAGCGCGGCGATCAGGTCGGCCTGCATCTGTCGTCGGCCGGCAACCGGCCCGTGCGGGTCGAGGTGGCCCGTATCGGCGGCCGGCGCGAGGTGGTGTTCAGCGCGGCTGCGGTCGCGGCCGGCTCGCACGAGACGCCACGCGATGCGTCCTCCAACGGGTGCCGGTGGCCGGCCGCCCTGACCCTGGACGTCGACCCGGCATGGCGTTCGGGCTACTACGAGGTCGTCCTGGAGATCGACGTGGGGGACAAGGTCCGGCGGGACTACGCCTTCTTCGTGGTCCGTCCGGCCGCGGGCACGCGCATCGTCCTGGCGCTGTCGACGAACACCTGGCACGCCTACAACGATTTCGGCGGACCGAACCTCTACACGGGGGGGACCCACGTCGCCATGCAGCGCCCGATGGCGGCGGGGTACCTGTACAAGCCGCCCGGGAAAGGGCGGCGCGTCACGGGCACGGGCGCGCCCGACCCGCAGAACGCCGCCCACGTCGGCTACATCACCATCAACCACCTGTCGGGCTACGCCGGTTCGGCGGGTTGGCCCGACTGGGAGCTGCCGTTCATTGCGTGGGCCGAGCGACAGGGATTCGAGATCGGCGTCTGCACCAATGCTGATCTGGCGGAGCATCCCGAGGTCCTCGACGGCGCCGGCTTGTATCTCTCGGTCGGTCATGACGAGTACTGGTCCAAGGGCATGCGGGACACGGTGGAGGCCTTCGTCGCCCGCGGCGGGAACGCCGCCTTCTTCTCCGGGAACACGTCCTTGTGGCAGGTGCGGATTGAGGGAGACGACCACGACGTCATGGTTGGCTACAAGGCGTTCTTCAAGAACGACCCGCTGCTGGGCACGGCGCGAGAGGCCGAGGTGACGACGTTCTGGTCCGATGTCGTCGTCGGCCGACCCGAGAACGCGCTGACCGGTGTCTCCTTCACCCGCGGTGGATACCACCGCATCGGGCGCAACGTGACCTCGGGCCTGGGCGGCTATACCGTGCACCGCGCCGGGCACTGGATCTTCGACGGCACCGGTGTGGGCTACGGCGACGTGCTCGGTGCCGCGGCGACGGTGGTGGGCTACGAGTGTGACGGGTGCGTGTTCACCTACCGGGACGGGTTGCCGTACCCGACCGGTGAGGACGGCACGCCCTCGACCTTCGAGATCCTGGGTACCTGCCCGACACAGCACTTCACACGCGAGACAGCGCCGCGCCCTCCCAAGCCGGGAGAGCCCAGCGAGCTGGAGTACATCGCGTCACGGGTCTTCGGAACGCGGGAGCCCGAGGCGATGGAACGGATCCGCCACGGGCACGCCGTGTTGGGTGCCTTCACCAACGACGCCGGTGCGACCGTGCTCACCTCCGGCTCGACGGATTGGGCGCACGGGCTGGCGGCGCGTGACCCGCAGATCGAACAGATCACGCGCAACGTGTTGACCCGCCTGGGCTAGTGCCGGTCAGGCAGGGGTGACCTCAATGAGGACGTCGCCGTTGGGCAGCATGCGTGCCTCGTCGCCGGCCCCGAGCACAATCGTCGTGAACCGGCTCTGGACGAGCGCGGGGCCGGCCACCGGTGCACCGGGTCGGAGCGCGTCGCCGTCGTACACCGGGACATCGTCGTGCCAGGCCTCACCGGTGAAGACGCGCCGGCGACCGATGGGCTGGGTTGCGGGCTCCTCTTCCAGGACCAACTCGGCGGGCTGATCGACCAGCCCGGTGGCCAGCAACCGGACCCCCCGCACGACCGGCTCCTGCGAGCGGGCCTCAATCAGCCGGGCCTCCTCGTTGCGGCGGTGGAACTCGCTGACGGCGGCCTCCAGCGACTCCTGGCTGATGGGGCTCCCGGCGCGCCTTGTCGATGGGGATGGCCACGTCGAAGGTCTGTCCGGGGTACACCAGGTTGATCCGCCACTCGTAGACCCGGCGCTCGGCGGGGATGCCCGCCGCCTCGAGGGCGTCCTCGGCCGAGGTCATGAGCTCCTCCGCCAGCTCGCTCAGCCTTCCGAGGTCGATCGTCCGCCAGTCCCCCTGCAACGTCCTGGCCTCGTCGATGACGTGGTTGGCGGTGAGCAGGCCGAGCGCGGAGAAGGCAGGCGCAGCCCGGGGGATGAGGACGCGGCGCATGCCGAGCAGCGCGGCGTGACGGGCGGCGTGGACGGCACCCATGCCGCCGAAGGCGACCAGGTCGAGTTCGCGCGCGTCGGCACCGGCGAGGGAGAGGATGCGGCGGACGGCGTCGCACATGTGGGCGTCGATGATGGCCACCGTGGCCACCGCGGCCTCCTCCGCGTCGAGACCCAGCGGCTTGCCCACGGTGGTCAGGGCCTGGCGCGCCGCTTCCAGGTCGAGGTCGAGCCGTCCGCTCCAGAAGGCAGCGGGGTCGAGTCGGCCCAGGACCAGGTCGGCGTCGGTCACGGTGGGCTCGGTCCCGCCGCGCCGGTAGCACACCGGGCCCGGGATGCTGCCCGCCGATTCGGGTCCGACGGTGAGCGTGCCGGCGCGGTAGCGGCTCAGCGAGCCGCCGCCGGCACCGATGGAGTGCACGTCGACCATCGGCAGGGCGATGCAGTAGCGGTGCCGCCAGTTCCAGTCGGTCTTGACCTCCGGCCTGCCGCCGCGGATCAGGCAGACGTCGTAGCTGGTGCCGCCCATGTCGACGCTGACGACGTCGCCGAGGCCCGCCGCCGCGGCCGCGCCCGCCGCCGCGACCACACCGCCCGTCGGCCCGGAGCTGATGGTGGCGAGCGGCCGTGTCTTGGTCGCCCTCGGGGTGGCCACCCCGCCCGAACTGGTGGCGAGGAGGAGCTCTTCGGAGAACCCGGCGTCGCGCAGCCGCTCCTCCAGGCGATTGAGGTAGCGGACGATGGGCGGTCCCACGAACGCGTTGACGAGGGTCGTGGACGTCCGCTCGAACTCCGGCGGCTTCGGCCACACCTCGTGGGAGAGCGAAATGAGCTCGACGTCGGGGTACTCGTCGAGGATGATCTCGCGGGCCCGCAGCTCGTGGCTCGGGTTGAGATAGCTGTGCAGGAAGCACACGGCGATAGAGGTCACGCCGAAGGCGCGCAGGCGAGCCGTCGCCTTGCGCACGCCCTCCTCGTCGAGCTCGCGGTCGACGGTGCCCTCACTCGTGACGCGTTCGTCCACCTCGAGCCGCACCCGGCGCCGGGCGATGGGCTCCGGGGCCGGGTAGCTGGGGTCCCAGATGTCCTCCTTGTAGCACCGCCGCATTTCGATTTCGTCCCGGAAGCCCTCGGTGACCAGCAGCCCGGTCGGGGCTCCCGTCATCTGAATCATGCTGTTGTCCGCCGCCGTGGTGCCGTGCACGACCGAGGCGGTCCGCGCCAGCAGCGCCGCGGCGTCGGCCAGGTTCTCCGCCTCGGCCAGGCGGACGATGCCGGCCAGGACGCCGTCGGACTGGTCTTCGGGGGTCGTGGGCGTCTTCTCCAGGACGATGGAGCCGTCCGGGCGGAGCAGGACGCAGTCGGTGAAGGTCCCGCCGACGTCGACCCCGATGCGGTAACGGTCGTTGCTCATTGCCCACCCTCCTCGGACCGGTCCGCCCGGAGCCGCTTGGTGGCTTCGTAGTCGATGGCGAGGTCCATGGCCTCGAGCGTGCCGGTGATGATGACGCCGTAGTCGCGGTGCGCGCCCTCCACCGACACGTACTCGTCCCAGACATCGTCGAGCACCGCTTCGACGTCGCGCTCGAGCGGATCGCCCCAGCCGCCGCCACCGCCGAAGTCGTAGACCAGTTGGTCACCCGTTTCGAGCAGATGGGCGGTGACGACAGGGGAGACCCTGACCTCGCGCTCGGTCCCCTTGCTGACGAAGCAGATGTCAGGGCTCCCCGGCAGGCCCCCTGCGATGCCCGGGTGGATGTGCCGCTGGTTCACGCAGTACTGGCTGATGGAGGTCGGCGTGCGCGCCTCTTTGATGAAGTGGCTCCCGCAACCGCCCCGGAACTTGCCGGGCCCACCCGAGTCGGTGAGGTAGTTGCGGCCCCGCAGAATGTGCGGGAAGAGCCGCTCGTTGAGCTCGGCCGACGCCTTGATCAGGTTGCCCATGGCGGGGGCGAGGGCACCCCAGCCGTCCACTCCGTCGACACCGTTCACCCACCCGGCGCTGACCTCGCCACCGTGGTCGAAGAACGACCGGCCCGTGCGGGGGTCGACCTCCCCCCACATCTGGCGCGGGCTGCCGAACTTGTAGGTCTGGGGTGCGCATCGCTCCGGGATGATCTGGGACATGGCGACCGCAATGGCGTCACCGACCTCCACCCCCGGGTGGTGCGTGCCCGAGCTGACCGGCTTCGGCTCCTCGGGGTTGAGGCAACAGCCGAGCGGGACGCGGAGCTCAACGCAGTCGAAGAACCCCTCGTTCTTCGGAATGGAGGGGTCGACCAGGCTGGCCAGCTGGGCGATGGCGTTGCCCCGGGTGTTGCCGAAGGTGGACCAGCCCGAAATGTGCGGCCGGGTGTCAGACCCTTCGAAGTCGAGGATGAGCCGGTCCCCCTCGACGGTCACGGCGATGTGGACGTGCAGGTCCTGATTGCCCTGCGGGTCGCTGTCGACGTAGATGTCCGCTTCGTACGTCCCGTCCGGCCAGCCCGCGATCTCTTCGGAGAAGCGGCTCCGGGCGTCGTCGATCGTGTGGGTGACGGCGGCCCGGACCGTGTCGGCGCCCCAGTGGGTGGCCAGCTCCTGCAGCCGGGCCGCACCCAGCTGGGCCGCTCCGACCTGGGAGCGGAGGTCGCCGATGAATCCGGCCAGCCGGTTGTTGGCCCGCATCGTCAGGATCACGTCCCGGCGCTCGTGTCCGCCGTCGATGATCTTGAGCAGGGGATAGCGCGTGCCTTCGCTGTACACGTCCTTGGCCATGGTGTTGTAGCCGCCGGGCACGGCTCCGCCGGTGTCCCCGTGGTGACACTGAATGGAGGCGATGAGGAGCAGTTTCCCTTCGTCGTCGAAGACCGGAGAGAAGACGTTGAAGTCCGGGAGGTGCCCGCCGCCGTGGTACGGGTCGTTGGCCACGATCACGTCGCCGGGCTTCAGCTCGTCGCCGAAGAAATCGATGGCGAAGCGGACCGGGAGCGTGCTGGACAGCATGAACTGGGGAATGCCGACCGAGAGCGCCGCCAGGCGGCCCTCGGCGTCGAGGATCGTGGCGTTCCGCTCGTTGGACTGGTTCAGGATCGGCGTCGTCGCCGTGCGGGACACGTAGGTGGCCATTTCGAAGCAGACCGTCTCCATGGCCGATCTGATGACCTCTGCTGTGACGAGATCGATCTCGTTGGTCTCCGACATGGCTCCCCTTCAGGTCGTGTGCGTCTGTGCCGGTGCGACCTGAGCGGGTCGGTGTCCCCGCCGGTGCCCCGCCCCATCAGAAGGGTACCCGAGCCGTTCGGGAGAACGAATCGGCCGACGGGATCTGCGGAGCCGACGGTCCGGGCGGCGCAGGCACGGCGGCGCGGCGGTGTCCCGGGGTCGTCGCCAGCCCGGAAGCCGAGGTCAGAGGCTTTCCGGCTCCAAGCTCGCGGAAAGGTGCGCCGGCGCCCGAATTCGGGAACCAATGGTGACAGGGGGGCGTTGAAGTAGTTGGATACAGAGAGCCGCCAGTGGGTGGCAGAGGAGTTGAAATGAGCGACCGTTACCGCAAGGACCCCGAGGCCGTCGCCAAGCTGGCCCCGAGGCAGTACGCCGTGACCCAGGAGGCCGCCACCGAGCCGGCCTTCGACAACGAGTTCTGGGACAAGAAGGAGGCCGGCATCTACGTCGACATCGTGTCGGGGGAGCCGCTGTTCGCCTCCCTGAAGAAGTTCGACAGTGGCTGCGGATGGCCCAGCTTCACGATTCCGCTCGACCCGGCCAACGTGGTGGAGCACCAGGACATCAGCCACGGCATGATCCGGACCGAGGTTCGCTCGGTCCATGGGGACAGCCATCTCGGCCACGTCTTCAACGACGGGCCCCCGGACGAGGGTGGCCTGCGCTATTGCATCAACTCGGCCGCGCTGCGCTTCGTCCCCTACGAGGATCTCGAGGCCGAGGGATACGGTGAGTACACGAAGCTCTTCGATGGAGGAGCGACCAAGGAGGAGGTGGCCTCGTGAGCGCCACAACTGAGAAGGCCATATTGGCCGGCGGATGCTTCTGGGGCATGCAGGACCTGATCCGCAAGCGCCCCGGGGTGCTCTCGACCCGTGTCGGGTACACCGGCGGTGACGTGGCCAACGCCACGTATCGCAACCACGGGACCCACGCCGAGGCGATCGAGATCACGTTCGACCCGAGCGTGACGTCGTATCGGGACATCCTCGAGTTCTTCTTCCAGATCCACGACCCGACGACCAAGAACCGTCAGGGCAACGATGTGGGGCTGAGCTACCGCTCCGCCATCTTCTACGTCGACGACGAGCAGAAGCGGGTGGCCGAGGACACCATCGCCGATGTCGAGGCCTCCGGGCTGTGGCCCGGCAAGGTCGTGACCGAGGTCGTCCCGGCGGGGCCGTTCTGGGAGGCTGAGCCCGAGCACCAGGACTACCTGGAGCACTACCCAAACGGGTACACGTGCCACTTCCCTCGACCGGGGTGGGTCCTGCCGCGGCGCAGCGACGCCCTGGCCGGGTAAACCGTCGCCATGGCCGACGAATCCATCCACCCAGAGGTCAAGCCCAGCGGTGACGGGTGCGTCGAGTGCCTCGCAACGGACGGGTGGTGGTTGCACCTCCGCCGTTGCGCGGCATGTGGCCATGTCGGCTGCTGCGACAGCTCGCCGAGCCAGCACGCCAGCCACCACGCCGAGCAGGACGGCCATTCCATCGTCCGGAGCTTCGAGCCGGGCGAAGACTGGTTCTGGGACTATGCGACCCAGCAGTACTACGACGGGCCCGCGTTGGCCGCGCCCGAGCACCATCCGCTCAGCCAGCCCACCCCGGGCCCGGCCGGCCGGGTGCCGTCCGACTGGCAGCGCCACCTCCACTGAGGCGCCTCCACTGAGGCGCCCGTATTCTGCAGACAGGTGAACGAGCCCATCGGCGCTCGTTGGCCGACAACGATCGGAGGTTTCCGTGCCCGCTGTGACCGTCGCTGACCTGACCACGCTCCCCGCCGTTCCGGCGCTCGACCGAGCCATTGTTGCGGAGCGCCAGGTGCGGTCCGTCACGAACGCGCCTCGTGGCCTGGAGGGGGAGGGCTTCCCCGTGCGGCGCGCCTTCGCCGGCGTCAATCTCGCGGACCTCGATCCGTTCGTCCACATGGACCAGATGGGGGAGGTCGAGTACGCACCGGGGGAGCCGAAGGGCACGCCGTGGCACCCTCACCGGGGGTTCGAGACGGTCACCTACATGATCGACGGCACCTTCCAGCACCAGGACTCGCACGGCGGCGGGGGTGTCATCAGGGACGGCGCCACGCAATGGATGACGGCCGGCAAGGGCATCCTCCATATTGAGACACCACCCGAGGCGCTCGTGGTGGCCGGGGGACTGTTCCACGGCATTCAGCTGTGGGTGAACCTGCCGGCGCGCGACAAGATGATCGAACCGGCCTACCAGGGGCTCGAAGCGGATGACGTCACCCTGCTCTCCTCCGCCGACGGCGGCGCGCTGGTGCGGATCATCGCCGGCGACGTCGCCGGCCACCGTGGACCGGGGTCCACGCATACGCCCATGGCGTTCATGCACGCGTCCATCGCCCCCGGGGCCCTGCTCGAGCTCCCCTGGGATCCCGGCTTCAACGCGCTGGTCTATCTCCTGGCCGGCTCCGGCCGAGTCGGCAGCGACGGTCGACCGGTCACCAGCGGCCAGCTCGTCACGTTCGGTGCGGGCGACTTCATCTCACTGCGGGCCGACGACGAGCAGCCGGGGACGGACCACCTCGAGGCGCTGATCCTCGGGGGCCAGCCGATCGGCGAGCCGGTGGAGCACTACGGGCCCTTCGTCATGAACACGAAGGCCGAAATCGGCCAGGCCCTCGAGGACTTCGAGGCGGGCCGGCTGGGGACCATCCCGCCCAACGCACTGATGCCCCACGTGCCCGACCCCGCTCCCGTGCGCACGGAGCGCTCCGGCATCTGAACGCGGCGCGGCAGCAGTCGCCGCGGAGTTCAGCCGCAGTACACGGCCGAGCTGTGGCCGATGATGGGCACTGAGAGGGCCGTCCGCTGGGGGTCGAGTGCGGGTCGCGCAATGTGCACCGGCGCACCGAATCCGGAAAGGCGCAGTGTGCCCGTCGAGGTGATCGCGCCGGTGGGTGTATCGGCGATGGAGGGGTTCTGCTTGTCGGCGGAAGCCGGGACCTTGCCGCCGATGGAACTCTGCACGCGGACCTGTACGAGCCGCCCCTCGCCATCGACCCAGACGGTGGCGCGCCCGAACAGTGGCTTCCCCTTGCGCGCTGGGCAGGCCGAGTTCATGCTCGGTTCCACCTGGGTTTGGGCCAGGTAGTGCGTTGTGGACACGTCGCCGACGGTGGCCGTACCGAGCCGGGTCACCGTGAGAGCCGTGAACGGCCCACTGAGCGCCGAAACGAGAGCACCGACGACTGCGGAAGAGCCCAACCCGAGCTCGCCCCTGTCACGTTGGGTCGACTGCTTCGTCCAGAAGTCCGGGATGAAGCCCGGCATGCCGAAGCTCACGTAGCCGGACCGACCGATGACGATCTCCTCAGTTGAGATCGTCTGGGCCGCGGCCTGTGTCAGGCCACCGTTCTGCGGGGACCGTTCCACGATGCGGTCGGCTTCGCTGACCCGATAGCTCCCTGTGGCGAAGTCGACCACGCCACTCCCTGTACCCGAGTCGCGCAGGCCCGAGTTGGGACTGGTGGTGACCGACGTCGAGTCCAGGTGAGCCGTCCCGGCGGCCTGGGTCGTGGTGAGGACACCGGTCAGCCACTGTTGCGCCTCGGGTCCGGTCAGAACGGACGAGCTGGCCGTGCCCGGCGAGCCGGCCGCGCCGATCGCGGCGCCCGCTCCAGCTCCGACGCCGACCAGGAGTACGAGTACCCAGGGGATAACCCGCCGCACCGCCGCGGCTCTGTCTTCAGCCCTGCGGTCGCAGGCCGTCTTCGATCATGACGAGTAACCGCTCGCCCTGATCAGTGGTCAGCGTCGCGCTCATGCACATGGAGCCGATCAGTTGCATCACGTCGGACGCGTCCACGTCCGTGCGGACCACGCCCTCGGCCTGGGCCCTGGTGAGCACAACGCCCAGGGCTCCCTCAATGCGCTCACGCGACGCCGAGCGCAGGGCCGGGTCCTTCTCGAACGCCTCGTGCAGCTCGTTCATGAAGCGCTTCTTGCCCATTGCGTAACGGACGAAGGCCTCGAGCCAAGCCACGAACGCGGGCCACGGTTCGAGCTCGACGCTCACCGTGTGCGCCACGGCCTCGAGCTCGTCGACGTCGTCGACGTAGACGGCCTCGACCACGTCGATCCGCTTGGGGAAGTGGCGGTACAGCGTCCCGATGCCGACACCGGCCTCCTTGGCGATGGCCTCCATGGAGGCGCCGCCGCCTTCCTGGTCGAAGACCTTGCGGGCCGCGATGACGAGGAGCTCGTAGTTGCGCTTGGCGTCGGCCCGCATGGGGCGTGCCGACGCGTCGGCCTCGTCCGCCGCGCTCGACCGTCCCAGTCCCCACTGCCGTCGCTGTTTTCGCCGTCATCGTCTTGCGTTCCCTCCCCGGTCAGAGCCAGGCCAAAAAACACTCTTGCAAAGCGGAGGCACCCTCCGTATACTAACCGGAGGAAGCTTCCGCTTACCAGAATACCAGCGGAGAGATCGGAATCAAATGCCTTCTTCAATCACTGTCGCGCCGCGCTCCAGCCTCGCCAGGGGACCGGCCGCCGGCCCGCCCGGCCGTCTCAAGAGCCTGCTCAGGACCCCTTCGGTGTTCCTGTTCGTCATTCTGGCGGCCCAGCTCATGGTGGTCCTCGACACCACCATCGTCAACGTCGCCCTGCCGCACATCCAAGAGGGGCTCGGGCTTTCGGGCGGCGAGCTCTCCTGGGTCATCAATGCCTACCTGCTCACGTTCGGCGGCCTCCTGCTGCTCGGAGCCCGCTCGGGCGATCTGCTCGGCCGGCGCCGGACCTTCCTGGCCGGCATCGCCATCTTCACGGTGAGCTCGCTCTTCGGGGGGCTGGCCGTCTCCGGCTGGATGCTCCTGTCCGCCCGCGCCCTGCAGGGGGTCGGCGCCGCCCTGGCCGCACCATCGTCGCTTGCGCTCCTCACCACCATCTTCTCGGACGGTCCGCAGCGGGTCCGCGCCATCGGCCTCTTCACGACGGTGTCTGCCGCCGGCGGCGCCATCGGCCTGGTGGCCGGCGGTGCGCTGACGCAGCTCGTCTCGTGGCGCTGGGTGATGTTCGTGAACGTCCCGATCGGCATCGCCGTCCTGCTCGTCGGACGCATCGCCCTGCAGGAGACGCCCCGTCGTACCGGCCACTTCGACATCGCCGGCGCCCTCACGTCCACGTTGGGCATGGTGGGCGTCGTGTTCGGGCTTGTCGAGGCCGGCACCCGCGGCTGGTCGAGCCTGCTGACGATCGGCTCCCTCACCGCCGGCGCCTTGCTGCTCGGTGTCTTCGTGCGGATCGAGACCCGAGCCGAGGAGCCGATCGTGCCGCTGCGCCTCTTCGCCAGCGGGACGCGCACGACGGCCAACGTCTCCCGCGGCCTCATGTACGCCGGCATGTACGGCATGTTCTTCTTCGTGGGCCAGTTCCTCCAGGACGTGCAGGGCTACTCGCCCCTGCGTACCGGGCTCTGCTTCCTTCCCGTGCCGGCGTCGGTGTTCCTGTCGTCACAGCTGGTGAGCAGGGTTCTCATCCGCCGGGTCAACCCCAAGGTGTTGATCATGGGCGGCATCAGCCTCACCGTGGTGGCCCTGCTCATGTCGAGCCAGCTGCACGCCGGCGCCTCGTACCTGCAGATCTTCGTCAGCCTCGTCCTCCTGGGCGCCGGCTCGGGGACGGCGCTGGTGCCGCTGACGCAGGCGGGGCTCGCCGGCGTCGAGCCGGCTGACGCCGGGGCGGCGTCCGGCCTGGTCAACGTCACCCAGCAGGTGGGCGCGGCGCTGGGCCTGGCCGTGCTCGTCACCGTGCTGGACGCTGCGTCCGGCCACGCGCAGCTCAAGGCCGGCGCCGGGTGTCCCGACCAACATGGTGCACGGCCTCGATGTGACCTTCGCCGTGGCCGCGCTCTTCGGCATCGCCGCCCTGGTCATGGTGGCCCTCCTGGTCCACCTGCCCGGAGCCGAGCCTGCCGGGTCGTCGCAGCCTGAGGAAGACGACCGACCGTTCCCGCGAAGCAGCCGGGGCGAGCCGAGTTCGAGCTCGTCGACGGCGAGGGCTTCGAGTGGTCGGGTCCGGAGCTGGTTGCCTGACCACTCGAGCATGGCGTAGCATGTACTAAGCCAAACTGATAAGGTCGCCTGAAGATATGGTGGGCGACCCGGGCATCGACGAGCTGGTGGCGGATCTGAGCGCCAGCATCGGTTTGCTGGTCCGTCGCCTGCGCCAGCGGAAGGCCGACGGCGAGCTGACCTTGCCCGAGTCCACCTGCCTGTCCCGACTGGACCGGGAGGGCCCGGCGACCAGCAGCACGCTGGCCAAGCAGGAGCAGATCAGCCCCCAGTCCATGGGCGCCACCCTGGCGGGGTTGGAGGAGCGCGGCCTGGTGGAGCGGCGGCCCGATCCCGAGGACGGTCGCAAGGTGGTCATGTCGCTGACGGCGCCGGGGCGGCGGGCGCTCGAGCAGCGGCGGGCCACCGGGACCGACGCCATGGCCCGGGCGCTGGCGACCGGCTTCACGGCCGCCGAGATCGAGCAGCTGCGCGCCGCTGCACCTCTGTTCGAACGACTGGCCCAGCGCTCCTGATGGCGGGTCCTGATGGCGGGCTCGTGATGGCGGTGGAGGAGGACCCGTCCGGGAAGGTCGACGATCAGTACCGCTGGGTCGCCTTGGCCAACACGACGGCAGCCGTGTTCATGTCCACGCTCGACGGCTCCATCGTCATCATCGCCCTGCCGGCGATCTTCCGGGGCATCCACCTCGATCCGTTGGCCCCGGGCAACATCGTCTATCTGCTGTGGATGATCATGGGCTACCGCCTGGTGCAGGCGGTCACGGTCGTGACCTTCGGGCGACTGGGCGACATGTTCGGCCGCGTGAAGATCTACAACGCCGGCTTCGTGGTGTTCACCGTCTCGTCCATTCTCCTCTCGGTGTGTCCGTTCCTGGGCGTGGCGCGGCGCGCAGTGGCTGATCGGATGGCGACTCATCCAGGCGCTGGGCGGGTCGATGCTCACCGCCAACTCGGTCGCCATCCTGACCGACGCCTTCCCGAGCCGGCAGCGGGGCTTCGCGCTCGGCCTCAACCAGGTGGCTGCGCTCGCCGGCATGTTCGTCGGGCTGGTCGCCGGCGGGCTGCTGGCCGCGGTCAACTGGCGGTTGGTCTTCTGGGTCAACGTCCCGGTCGGCGTGTTCGGCACGCTGTGGGCCTACTGGAAGCTCCGCGAAATCAGCGATCGCCAAGGAGGGCGCATCGACTGGTGGGGCAACCTCACGTTCGCCGTGGGGCTCGGCGCCATCCTCGTCGGTGTCACCTACGGCATTCAGCCCTACGGCCACCATGCCCAGGGCTGGACGAGCCCGGCGGTCGACGCGCTCATCATCGGCGGCGCCCTCCTGCTGGGCGCGTTCGTGGTGATTGAGACCAGGGTGGTCGATCCGCTGTTCCAGCTGACCTTGTTCCGGATCCGCGCCTTCACCGCCGGCAACATCGCCGCGTTCGCAGTGTCCGTGGCGCGTGGCGGCCTGCAGTTCGTGCTCATCATCTGGCTGCAGGGCATCTGGCTACCCCTGCACGGGTACTCCTACAGCCAGACGCCACTGTGGGCCGGTATCTTCCTCCTCCCACTGACGGCGGGCTTCTTGGTCTCGGGCCCGTTGGCCGGCACCCTGTCGGACCGCTTCGGCTCCCGTGGCATGGCCACGGCCGGGTGATGTGGTCTTCGGGGGAGCCTTCGTCGGGCTGTTGCTGCTGCCGGTGGACTTCCCGTACTGGGCCTTCGCGCTGCTCATCACCCTCAGCGGCATCGGCAGCGGCATGTTCGCCGCACCCAACACGTCATCGATCATGAGCAGCGTCCCGGCCCGCCTACGAGGAGCGGCCTCGGGCATGCGGGCGACGTTCCAGAACTCAGGGACGGCGCTCTCCATCGGGATCTTCTTCTCGCTCATGATCGCCGGGCTGACGGGCACGCTCTCGACGACGCTGGCCGGCGGGCTGCGCCAGCACGGCGTGACCCAGGCGGTGGCCCATCACGTCAGCTCCCTGCCGCCGGTGGCCTCGCTGTTCGCCGCCCTGCTCGGGGTCAATCCGGTTCAGCACCTGTTGGCCCCCAGCGGCACGCTGTCCACGCTCTCGGCCTCGAGTCGGAACGTGCTCACCGGCCATACGTTCTTCCCCCAGTTGATCTCCGGGCCGTTCCACCAGGGCCTGGTGGTGGTGTTCGCCTTCGCCGCCGGGCTCTCGGTCATTGCCGGGCTGGCTTCGCTGCTGCGTGGCCGGCGCGCCACTGGAGGTCCGGACGCACCGCTCGTCCTGCCCGCCCCCGAACCAGAAATGAGCTCGACCCGATGACCGATCAGACCCCACTCCTCCAAGCCCCGCACACCGCGTTGCTCGTCATGGACTATCAGGCCGGCATCGTGGACAGGGTCCCGCAGTCAGACGAGCTCATCGAGCGGGCACAGACGGCCCTCGCTCTGGTGCGGGATTGGGGCGGGCAGATCGGTTACGTGCGGGTGGCCTTCGAGGACGAGGACTTCGACGTCCCCGACTCCAGCCGCATGGGCGCGTTACTGCGCGGTTCGGGCCAGGCCTTCCACGCCGACTCGCCCACCACCGCCATCGACGAGAGGGTGGCACCTGCCCCGGGCGACGTGGTCGTGCGCAAGACACGCGTCGGTGCCTTCTCCACCACCGACCTGCACGAGCAACTGCAAGACGCTGGGGTCGACACCGTCCTCCTGGCCGGCATCAGCACCAGCGGGGTGGTGCTGTCCACGGTGATCGAGGCGCACGACCTCGACTATCGGACCTTCGTGCTGGCCGACGGGTGCGCCGACACCGATGCCGAGGTGCATGCCTTCCTCCTCGAGAAGATCTTCCCGCGGCGAGCCGAGGTGGTCACGCTGGCCGAGCTGCCGGCGCTCCTCTCCCGGGGCTGACGCCGTCCTCAATACTCGGGTGACACCAGGCCCGGATCGAGGGCGTCGAGGGTTTCCGCATTCGCACCAGCCCCGACCGTCTCGACAGACCGACCCGGATGCACATTGATCAGAATGCCGCCCAGCACTGCGGCCAGCACCAGAATCCCCGCGGCCCATCCGCTCGCCACGGCGTAACCGTGCACGGTCGCCCTCGCCACCTCGTTCGTGCTCTGCACGTGGTGGGCGGCAATGTAGGTCGCCGTGGCCGCTGCCGCGATCGTGTTCAGCAGGGCGGTGCCGATGGAGGCTCCGATCTGCTGGGACGTGTTGGTCATGGCCGACGTCACGCCGACGTCCTTCGGTTCGGCATTCTGGGTGGCGGTGCTGATACAGGGCACGATGCGCCAGCCCCAGTCCGAAGCCCAGGAGGAGCTCGCTCGGCAGCACGCTGGTCCAGTAGGAGGCGTCAGGGGTCAACTGCGTGAAGAGAGAGACGCCGAGCGCGGCCAGCAGGAGGCCCGGGACCACCAACAGCCGGGTGCGCACGTGGGGCATCAGGCGGCTGGCCACCTGCGTGGCCGCCAGCGCGTTCATGGCCATGAGCGGGAGGAAGGCGATGCCGGTCTTGAGGGGGGAGTAGTGGTCGATCGTCTGCAGCAGGTAGGTGAGGAAGAGGAACGTCCCGAACATCCCGGTGACGGCCAGCAGGATCGTGATGAATGAGCCGGCCCGGTTCCGGTTGCGCACCACGCGCAGCGGGAGGAGGGGATTGGGGCCCTTGCTCTGCCACAGGACGAACCCGCTCAGGAGCACAGCCGAGACGACCAGCGACACGATGACATGGGTGGCGCCCCATCCGCTGGTGCCGGCTTCGCCCAGGCCGTACACGAGGGCGACCAGGCCGCCGCACCCGAGGACCACGCCGAGCACGTCCAGCCGGATGCCCGGAATGCCCGGCCGCGTGGGGATCAGTCGCAAGGCGCCGAAGAGCACCAGCCCCGCGATCGGGAGGTTGACGTAGAGGCACCAGCGCCAGTCGACGTACTGGGTCAAGAAGCCGCCGAGGATGAGCCCGAAGGCAGAGCCGGCGATGGCGATGGTGGCGTAAATCCCGAAGGCCCGGCCACGTTCGCGCGGGTCGGAGAAGGTCGAGGTGAGGATCGACAGCACCGAGGGGGCCAACAGCGCGCCGAAGAGACCCTGCAGCCCGCGGGCGCCGATCAACATGAGTGTCGTCTGCGACGCTCCGCCGACGGCCGACGCCAGGGCGAAGCCGGCGACGCCGATCATCAGCGTGCGCTTCGGCCCGATCATGTCGCTGATGCGCCCGCCGAGGAGGAGGAAGCCGCCGAAGGCCAACGTATAGGCCGTGACCACCCACTGCCGGTCCGTGTTGGAGAACCCGAGCGCGTGCTGCGCCGAGGGCAGGGCGATGATCATGATCGTCGTGTCGAGCACCACCATGAGCTGCGCGCCCGCAATGATGACGAGGATCCACAAGTGGGCCCGGCTCGTCGCCTTGTCGGGCGCGCCCGGGCCGCTTGCCCTGCAGCGTCGTCACCGGCGCGCTCACGAGGCGTCGCGTTCGCGAGGATGCGGTCCACCTGGCCCTGGCTCGGCGGCCGATGGGCGAGTGCGGCCTCGGTCGGGCGCCCGCCGGTGACGAGGAGATCAAGATGCACGCCAGCGCCGCCGGTCTCGTATCCGGAGATTCACTCCGCTTACAGTACAGGCCAACCGGAGCGATCGGTTCCTCTTAGCCCCGGGACCCCTCCGGCGGTCCGCGTGGGCCACCATGGCGGGACCATGACTGACGCGGAGACGGACACCTTCATACGGCGCCTTCCCAAGGCGGAGCTGCACGTGCACATTGAGGGCACGCTCGAGCCGGAGCTCGCCTTCGAGCTGGCCGGCCGCAACGGCGTGCCGCTGCCCTACGCCGACGTGGACGCCCTCCGTCGGGCCTATGTCTTCGAAGACCTGCAGTCGTTCCTCGACATCTACTACGCCAACTGCGCCGTGCTCCTCACCGAGCGGGACTTCTACGACCTCACGCTGGCCTATCTGACGAAGGCGGCCGGCCAGGGCGTGCGCCACGCCGAGATCTTCTTCGACCCGCAGACCCATACCGGGCGCGGCGTCTCCTTCGAGACCTGCTGCACGGGGATCAGCCGCGCCCTCGACGAAGGCAGGGCACGGTTCGGCATCTCGTCGGGCCTGATCCTGTGCTTCCTGCGCGACCGCAGCGAGGAAGAGGCGCTGCAGACGCTGGAGGAGGCCCGCCCGTTCGCCCACCATCTGACGGCGGTCGGCCTCGACTCGGCCGAGGTCGGCAACCCTCCCTCCAAGTTCGCCCGGGTCTTCGCGCAGGCCCGCCTGCTGGGCCTGCCGGGCGTGGCGCACGCCGGCGAGGAGGGTCCGCCCGAGTACATCTGGGAGGCGCTCGACGTGCTGCAGGCGCGGCGCATCGATCACGGCGTGCGTTGCCTGGAAGATGACCGGCTCGTCGAGCGGCTGGCGGCCGAGCAGATCCCGCTGACCGTCTGTCCCTTCTCCAACGTGAAGCTGCAGGTCTTTCCCTCGCTCCGCCAGCACGACGTGCACGCCCTCATGGAGCGCGGCCTCCTGGTCACCGATCAACTCGGACGATCCGGCGTACTTCGGCGGGTACGTCGCCGACAACCTGGCGGCGGTGGCCGAGGCGTTCGACCTCGGCCGCGAGTCGATCCTGCAGCTGGCCCGCAATTCCTTCCTGGCTGCGTTTCTGCCCGATGCGGTGCGGGACGGCTACCTCGCCGAGGTCGACGCCTTCGCCGTGAGTGCGCGAGGCGAGCCGGGCACGCCACAATGGCCCGATGGCCAAAGCGGGAATTGCCGGGCTCATCCTCACGCCGGGGGCGAGCGCCGGGCGCGACCAGTCAGGGCTCGTCGCCATTGACGAGGCGGTCACACGCACCGGCGTGGCCGTCGAGCGCGTCGAGTTCCCCGGGCAGGCCGCCGGGAAGCGCCGCACCGACCCGCCCGCCGTCTGCATCGAGACGGTTCGCACCGCCACCGCCGCACTGGCGGAGCGGCTCTCCGTCCCGACCGGGAGGATCGCCATCGGTGGCCGCTCCTTCGGCGGCCGCATGTGCTCCCTGGCCGCGGCCGAGGGCTTCCGCGTGGCCGCACTGGTCCTCGTCAGCTATCCGCTGCACCCGCCGGGCCGCCCCGAGCGCCTCCGCACCGAGCACTTCGGCGCAGCTCCGATCTCCCTGCCTGTTCGTCTCGGGTCGGCGCGATGCCTTCGCCACGCCCGAGGAGCTCGAGCGGGAGACCGCCGCCATCCCGGGCCCGGTCACGCTCCACTTCGTCGACGGCGACCACTCGCTGCGCAAGAGCGAGGCCGAGGTGGCGGACATCGTCGCCGAGTGGGTGAAGGGGCCCGGCCGCTCCTGAGTCCAGGCCGGCTCCGCCGGCTCAGGCCACCGGCCCGGTCCGGAAGATGGGCCATGCGATCTCGGTCCGCCATGCGCTCTCGTCGGCCGTGTCGAGCCGGCTCGACCAGATAGCGCTCCCGGATGGGGCCGTCCACGCCGAGGGCGCGGTCCGACACGTACGTCGCCAGCGCGCCGTAGGAGCGATCGATGTCGGCGTGGGAGCCGGCGTGCACAATGGTCGCCAGCTCGACCGCGGGCAGCGTGCACGCCTCCACCCGGCCGACGGGGCGCACCGGACTCGGCCGAGGGGACGAAGACGGTGACGGCGCCGCGTTCGGTGGCGAAGAAGTCGTTGGCGACGACGGCCCCCGGCGGGCCGGTGGTCGTGACCCCCTGCGCGGCCAGGGTGGCGCTGAGCTCCCCGATCGCGCCCTGGAACCAGGGGCCGAGGTCCTCCAAGCTGACCGTCTCGCTGATGGCGGCGGTCAGCAGCGCCGGCTCGCTGCGGTGCTCGATGGGCAGCGCGGGCGGCGGGCCCTGGAGCAGCCCGCGGAGCGAAGCCACCGCTTCCTGCGTCTGGGCCAGACCCTCCTCGAGCCGAGCCAGATGGTCGGCGATCAGCGCGTTGCGGGCGTCGACGTCGGGCGCGTCCAGCACCGCGCCGATCTGCTCCAACGGCATGTCGACGTCGCGGAAGCGCCGGATCACCTGTGCCGTCGGGATCTGCTCGGTGCTGTAGCGGCGGTAGCTCGAATCCGGGTCGACCTCGGCCGGGACCAGCAGCCCGAGCCGGTGGTAGTGGCGCAGCGTCTTGACGCTCAGGTGGGTGGCCCGGGAGAAGTCGCCGATGGCCAGGGAAGACGACACGCCTCCAGTCTCGACCCTCCCCCCAGGGGAGAGTCAAGCGGGCGAAGGCGCCTTGACTCTCCCGTCGGGGATGCCGCAGGGTGGTGCTGTCAGAGCAACGAGAGAGGAGACCCCATGAGCACCACCGAATTGTCACGGCGTCATCGCCGACCACATCGCAGCCGTCAACGCGTTCGACGTCGACGCCATCGTCGCCACCTTCGCGCCCGACGCCTACGTCAACGACGCCCGCCGGGAGATCAACGGCATCGACGCGATCCGGGCCTGGGTGACAAAGGAGATGGTCGGCGACCACGTCACCATGGACGTGCGCGAGGTCATCGACCACTACGGCGACACCATCGTCCGGGCCCGCTACGACGGCACCTACGACAAGACGAACCTGCCCGACGAGCTGGTGATGTCCAACTACTTCAGCGTCCGTGACGGCAAGATCGTCAGCCTGGCGGTCATCTTCAACCAGCCGTCGCCCTTCGGCGGATCGGCCTGAACGTCGCGTCGGCGGCGACCGGGACGGTGTCTGCCGCCGGGTCCTACGAGTCCCGTTCGCCGCCGACGGATACCGCGACCGGCTCGGGGCTGCTGAGGTGCGACACCAGCTCGTCCCGGTCGGTCACCGTCTTGGTGTGCATGTGGTGCGGCCACCAGAAGTGGAAGCCCCGCAAGGCGGCCAGGGTCGGGACGATGCGGGTCGCCAGCACGTTGGAGGCGAGCAGGACGCCGAGGGCGACGGCGGCGCCGATCTCTTCCAGGAGCTGGATCCCGGTCAGCAGCAGCGAGGCGAATGTCCCCGCCAGAATGACGCCGGCCGCCGTCACGGCAGGCGCCCCTTCGACAATGGCGATCCGGGCCGCCTCGTGTGGCTCGACACCGCTGCTGGAACTCTTCGCGCAACCGGGTCGCCATGAGGATGTTGTAGTCGGTGCCCACGGCGATCACGAAGATGTACACGACGATGGGGATGGAGAAGTCGAGCCCGTCGTAGCCGAGCCAGCTGATGAAGATGTAGGCGACCACGCCCAGAGTCGCCACGTAGGTCAGGAGGATGCCGATCAGGAGGTAGGCGGCACCGGCCAGGGCCCGCAACAGAATCGCCAGCATCACGGCCACAACGAGGAGCGCCAGCAGCAGAATGTTCCGGGTGTCGTGCTTCAGGGCGGTCTTGACGTCGGCCAGGGTTGCCGTCGGTCCACCGGTCACGACGGTGGCGCCCGGCACGCTGCCGTCGATGGCGGTGCGGATGGGTCCCGCCACGTCGGCGATGGCCTGATTGGAATAAGGGTCGTTGCTCAGGAGGAACTCAATCAGGGCGGCGTCCTTGCTCGCGGTGTACTGCACGGGGAGGATCTGGGCCACGCCCTGGGTGTGGGCGAGCTTGGCGGCCAGCGCGTCGACGGCGGTGGGGTCGAGCGGCGACGACGACGAGACGAAGACCTGGCTCGGACCGAGGAAGCCCGCAGGGAACGCAGAGGAGATGGTGTTGTAGGCCTCGGTTGAAGGATTGTTCTGCGGCAGTTCGGCCAGCTGGTTGTAGGTGACCTTCAGATTGAGGACGCCACTGGCGAGGGCGACCAGAATGACGACGCTGGTCAGCAGGACGATGCCGGGACGCTTGGCCACGGCCGCCCCCATGCGCTCGGAACGCGTCCGATGGGCCGGATCGTGCGGCTTGGGGGTGGTCGGCCAGAACAGGCCGGCACCGAACAGACTGAGGATCGCCGGCACCAGTGTCAGGGCGGCCAGCAACATCAGGCCCACGCCGATGATGAGTCCCGGGGCGAGGGAACGCAGCTGGCCGATGGTCGCGATCAGCAGAGCAGCGAAGGCGAGCATGACGGTGATGGCAGCGGACGCGATGACCTCGCCGGCCCGGCACAGCGCAACCATCAGGCTCTCGTGCGGGCCCTGTCCCTTGGCCAGCTGCTCCCGGTAGCGGAACAGCAGGAAGACGATGTAGTCCGTGCCGACGCCGAACATCACGACGATCAGGAGGGGCGCCAGCTCGGTGCTGACGGAGAACCCGAACCATTGGGCGAAGCACGCGGTGAGGGAGCTGGCCATCTGGTGTACCAATCCGACGACCACCAGGGGCAGGAACGCGATGATGACGCTGCGGAACACCAAAGCCAGCAGGCACAGGATGAGCAGCACGGTGGCGATGGAGATGATCTTCTCGGCCCGGTTGAAGGATGCGGCCTGGTCCACCGAAATGGCGGCGCTCCCGGTGAGCTGGCCCCGCAGCCCCGAGCCTTTCAAGAAGGCGTCGGTATCTGCGCGTAGTGTCGTGACCGCGGCATTGGGACCGTCCTCGCCCGGCTGTCCGTTCATGGCCACCTGAATCAGCTGCATCTTCTGGTTCTTGGCCAGGAACAAGGGCGAGGTGGTCACCGAGCGGACCGACCCGATGTGGTCGTCGTTCGAGCGCGGTGGACAGCGCGTCGATCTTTTGGAGATCGGGCGCCGTCAGAGCGGAGCCGTCGGTCGCGTTGACCTCAATGATGCCGGAGGCCGACGCCACCGACGGGAAGTCGCGCATGGCGATCGCCTGCGCCTGCGTCGACTGGTATGACGCGGGCAGGCCGTAGCCCGAAGAGGTGAAGCCGGTGAGGGACGGGGCCAGCGTCACGAGCACGATGCCCAGCACGACCCAGCCCGCAATGATGTACCAGCGCCAGGCCACGACGCACTCGGCCAACCTCCGGGTCACCGCAGTCCTCCTCGCCCTCCACGCCGGCGCCGACGCTGTGTCGAGTACGCAACATCGTCGTCGCTCCGGCCCGCAAAGGCAATGACCCTGCGCGCCCGTTGTCCATCGGGAGCGTTTTCAGCCCTGGGCGATGCGCTCCAACAGGGCGGCGGACTCGTCGGGTGCACTGAGCATCATGTCGTGCCCGCATGCCAGCTCGTGTGTCTCCCAATTTGCCGCGACGGCCGCCTCGAGGAACCGTCCGAGGCTGGGCGAGGGGGAGCAGTGTGCGCGACGTAGACCTTGCGCAGGCGGCCGAGCGGGCCGGGGTCGAAGTCTGTCGGCTCTATCTGGCAACGGAACGGGAAGTCGGTCAGTCGCTGGCCGACCCACTGACGCTGGTCGGCGTCGATGCCCCACTGTGCGAGGAACGCATCGGTGGCGGGGAGGAACCAGCCGTCACCCGCCTCGGCCACCTGGCGCCGGTAACGCTCGGCGACCTCCGGCGGCTCGACGTCGAGCAGGCTCTGGCCCGGTCCGGTGACGAACGCACCGAGGTACACGATGGACGCCAACCGCGGCTCGGCGCGCGCTGCCAGCGGTCCCGCCAGCACGCCGGCGTAGCTGTGCAGGACGAGGTGCACGTCGGAGAGATCCTCGAACCAGAGGAGCTCCTCGAGGTCACCGACATGCGTCTCAATGCCGACATCGGGTGTGAGGCCGGACCGGCGGTCACCCTGTCCGGTGAGGGTCGGGCAGCGCACGATGTGGCCGCGCTGTTCCAGACGATGGCGGACGTCGCGCCAGCACCAGCTTCCGTGCATGGCGCCGTGAACCAGGACGAATGTGGCCATTTCGACTCCTCCTCCGAAGGCGCTACGCGGCCGGCCCCGATTCTGACGTGGCCGGGGGAGCGGGCTCGTCAGACCAGCGCTGCTCCCCGGGTGAGGGCGGTGCGCAGCGCCCGGAAGCCGGCCGACGTCTGCTCCACGAACGCATCGTCGCGGGCCGGATCGCCGCGCTCGAGCCAGGTGAGCGTCGTCTCGACGAGCCACCCGAAGAGCGCCTCGGAATGCCAGGCGTCGAAGAGCTCGTCGCCGGTGTCGAGCTCGCTCAACTGGCGCACGACCGAGACGGAAATGCCGCGCAGCTCGGCCGCGTAGGCGGCGAACTGGGGCTCCCGTGCCGCGTGGCGCCACAACAGGGTGAAGGCGGCCGGGTCCTCCCTCGCCACCGTCAGGAGCGTCCGGGGGCCGAGTCCGGCGTGCGTCGGCTCGGCCAGCTCGGCGCGCAGCTCCACGCCGAGGTGATCGAAGACCTGCTCGAGGATCTCGCGGTAGAGCTCCTCCTTCGAGCCGAAGTGCCGGTAGACGATGAGCTTGGTCACCCCGCAGGCGGCGCCCACGTCGTCCATGGAGGTGTCGGTGAACCCGGACGTGGCGAAGGCCAGTGCCGCACCGCGCAGGATGGCGGCGCGTCGCTCGGCTCGTGGCAGCAGCTTGCTCTCGGTCTGTATACGCGGCAGTATATACCGGAGAGTTACAGCGGGGATGGCCCGGAAGGGAGCAGCCATGGGCACGGCGCAGGTCGAGTTCACCGAGGCGGAGCTGTTGGCCGACCTCACGGTCGCCGAGCCGCTCATCGCCGGCGGCGTCCGCTGCCACGGCGGGTTCGACGACGGACGGCCGCTACGTCTCGCCCCGGACGAAGTTCCGCCTGCCGGCCATTGCGGCCTGGGGCGAGCAGAACAGCGCCCGCTTCTCGACCGAGCTGCTGGACGTGCCGCTCGAGTGGTGGGAACGCTCCTTCCCCAACGTCGAGCAGGCCCGCTTCCTCATCCGCGCCGGCGTGCCGGAGCCGCTCATGGCGACGTTGACCCGGATCGGCACGGTCGAGGGCTTCGGCGCCAACATCCGCCTGCTGCAGCCCAAGGATCTGCAGCGCCACTTCGTCGAGGACATCGGGGGGACGGCGATCGATCATCTCGGCCAGGGGCTCTTCGAGGCCCATGGGCGCGACGAGGCGGGCTGGGACGAGGAGGCCGGGCACAAGGACATGTGGTTCGCCGCCCGCGACATCGCCTTCGAGCGGTCGTGCGAAGAGCTCGACATCGAGGCGATGCTGGCCCGGATGGGGTTCGGTGCCGGCCGCCCGGGCGCCGAGGCCGCCCGCCTGCTGCCCGACGACGTGCCGGCCGAGCTCGAGATGATGGTCTCGCTCATGGTGCGGGTCCTCTTCATAGAGATCTCCGCGTTCCACACGTTCGCCTGGGCCGAGGCCTGGATGTCCGATGCCGAGCTGGTGGCGGGGGACGGGGAGGCGGCGCGCCTGGTCAGTTTCATCCGGGCCGACGAGACGCCGCACGTCGGCTACCTGCGTACCGCGCTGACCGAAATGCGCGACCGGACCTGGCGCGGCGACGGGGGCGCACCTATGCCGGCACCGACATGGTCGGGCGCATCTGGGATCCGTTGCTCGCCCAGAGCCTGGGCCCGGTGCGCGAGGAGGGCCGCCGCGCCGCGCTGGCCGAGGTGGAGTTCTGGTGCGCCCAGCGAGCCAACGGCGACGACATCCTGGCCGAGTTCCTGTCACTCGGGGGCCGCGCTAGACGTCCCGCCCTACGCTGCGGCATGACCACCGTCGCATCGTCTGACCCGGCCCGCTGGCGGGTGCTCGTGACCGGGGCAACGGGGCGCGTCGGGTTTCCCCGTCGCCCGTGCCCTGGCCTCCCGGCACGAGGTCTTCGGGCTGGCCCGCTGCCGCGGCGTCGGGGACCGGGCCCGTCTGGAGGACGCCGGGATTTCGCCGATCGTGGCCGACATGGCGGACATCGACCTGCGCCAGCTTCCCGGTGGGATCACGCACGTCTTCCATGCGGCGGCGCGACTCGGGCGCGAGGCGCAGGACGCGGACTGGCAAGCAGGTCTTTGCGACGAACGCCCACGCCTCGGGACGTCTGGTGGCGGCCTGCCCGGGCGCCGCCTTCGTGTACTGCTCCACGGGATCCGCCTACGCCTACCAGGGCCAGCGGCCCTGCGCGAGGACGATCCTCCCGGGGTCCACCTCGGGGCCTACAGCCTGTCGAAGATCGCGGGGGAGGCGGTCGTGCGCTTTGCGGCGGAACAGGCGGGCAGCCCGCTCACCATCATCCGCATCTTCTCGACCTATGGGCCCGAGGGCGGCACGCCGGTCAACCGGTTGCGCCGGATCCTCCGCGGCGATGAGGTCGTCCTGCACCCCGACGCCCCCAACCACTACAACCCGATTTACGAGGACGACTACGTCCGCCTCGCCGTGCGCGCCCTCGAGGTGGCCTCACCGGACCCGGTGGTCGTCAACTTCGCCGGGAGCGAGACGGTGAGCGCCGAGGAGTACTGCGCCTACCTGGGCGAGCTGGTCGGCCGTCCCGCCCTGATCCGCTACGACCCGGAGGCGCCCTGGCCGATCTGGCCCGACGTCACCCGGATGCACGAGGTCCTCGGCCGCACCGAGGTGCCCTGGCGAGAGGGCATGCGCCGGGTCGCCGAGGTCACCGCGGGCTGACGGTCGGGTCCTCCCGCCGGTCGGACGCCGCCATCCGCCTGATACCCTATGGGGGTATAAGGTACGACAGGAGGAAGTCCATGCGACCTGGTTACATCGACAGCAAGGAGGCCCTGCAGAAGCGCCTCCGCCGGGTGGAGGGCCAGGTCAGGGGGATCCAGCGCATGGTGGACGAGGACCGCTACTGCATCGACATCCTGGAGCAGGTCTCAGCGGCGACCAAGGCTCTGCAGGCCGTGGCCCTGGAGTTGCTCGACGACCACTTGGCCCACTGCGTCCTCGGACGCCGTGCGTCAAGGCGGCGACGAGGCGACCGAGAAGCTCAACGAGGCCTCCGCCGCCATCAGCCGGCTCGTTCGCTCCTGATCCCGATGCTGGGAACGGCCGCTGTTCTGGTCGACATCGGACGCTCGCTCCGAGAGGGCTTCTTCATGTTCTGGGAGACGCTCTGGCCCCTTGTCCTCGGCTTCGGCCTGGCGGGAGCCGTGCAGGCCTTCGTCAGTCGCGACGCCATGCGCCGCCGGCTGGGCGACCACCGGGCACCGGCGGTCCTGCGGGCCTCGGGCTACGGCATGGTGTCCTCCTCGTGTTCCTACGCCGCGTCCGCCATGGCGAACTCGCTCTTCGCGAAGGGGGCCGACTTCATTGCGGCCATGGTCTTCATGTTCGCCTCGACCAACCTGGTGATCGAACTGGGGATCGTGCTCGTTGTGCTGATGGGCTGGCAGTTCGCCGTCAGCGAATTCGTCGGCGGCTTCATCATGATCGCCCTCCTCGCCACGCTCGGGGCGTTGTGGTTGCGCGGGCGCCTCGTGGTGCAGGCACGAGAGCGCTGCAGGCGATGGCGGAGGATGGATCGGAGCACCAGCACGGCGGCCCGGCGCCGCAGCGTGGACCGACGCCGGCCGCTGAAGGTCCGGCTGCGGTCGGTGGCCGATTGGGCGGACAGCGCGACCTACACCATGTCCGATCTCACCATGCTGCGGCGGGAGTTGGTCATCGGCTACACCGTGGCCGGATTCCTGGCGGTGCTTGGTGCCGACGTCGGTCTGGCAAGCCGTCTTCATCACGGGGCACGGGTTCTGGACCAGCGTGGAGAACGCCATCGTCGGCCCCTTCATCGCCATCATCAGCTTCGTCTGCTCCATCGGCAACGTGCCGCTGGCGGCGGCGCTGTGGAGTGGGGGCATCTCCTTCGGCGGGGTGATCGCCTTCATCTTCGCCGACCTGATCGCCTTCCCGCTGCTCCTCATCTACCGCCGCTACTACGGGACGCGGCTGATGCTCCGCATGTTGGCGGTCTTCTGGGCCCTCATGTCGACCGCGGGCCTGCTGACCGAACTGCTCTTCCGGGCCGCCGGCCTGGTGCCGACGATGCGTCCGACCACCATCGCACCGGCGCATTTCTCGTGGAACTACACCACGTACCTGAACCTGATCTTCCTGGTGCTCTTCGGCATCCTGTACTGGCTCTACCGCAACCGCGAGCGGCTGGGCGGAGGTGACAGCTACGCGCGGGACCCGGTCTGCGGCATGCAGGTGGAGAAGGCGCACGCACCGGCATCACGGCGCCACGCCGGCGAGCGGCAGTACTTCTGCTCCGACCACTGCGCAGAGCGCTTCGACGTCCGCGCAGCACGGGGCGACACGATCACACCGATGAAGGGAGGCGAGCACAGCCATGGATCAGGCACGCGTCATTGAACAGCTGGACCGCATGGTCGCTTCCGGCCGGATCACCGCGGAGGAGGCGGACCGGCTACGCGCGACCGCCGGGACGACGGAATTCGACGCGGTCATGACCGCCATCCGGGCCCGTCATGCCCAAGCGCATACCGATGCCGCCGTGGCGGCCGGGAGTCATGAGCGCGGAGGACGCGGCGGCTGCACTGGAGCAGGTGCGCCAGGGCGATCACTCCGCCGACCTCCGCCGGCGCATTCGGGGCGCAGGCTGACGCACCTCGCCGGCCACAGGGTCAGTCGATTTCGCCCTCGCCCTTGACCTCGGCACCGATCTTTCCCATCTCCCGTTCGTGCTCGGCGACCTCGGGGTCGAGCACGTTGCTCTCGGCCGCGGCCTCCTCCTCCGCCGTCGGTGGCCGGTCGGCGTTGTGGGCCGCTGACGCCTCCAACAGCTCTTCGACCCTCGTCGTCTCGTCCACCTCCGCGTCCGGGGTGCCCGGTTCGCCGTTGGATGTTCGCTCATGGTCCCTCCTTCAGTCCTGACAGGAGCATTGCCAAACGGCGACCTCTCTAATCATCAGGTCGAGAGAACCAGCCGAATCGGCGGGAAATCGCTACAGTCCCCACCAATGCCCGACTACGACGCCATTGTGATTGGAGCGGGCCACAACGGCCTGACGGCCGCGACGGTCATGGCCCGGGGCGGCCTGCGGGTCCTCTGCGTGGAGAAGAACCACTTCATCGGCGGCATGGCCTCGACGACGGAGCTGATCCGTGGCTACCGCTTCGAGCTGGCCGGCTCCATCCAATTCCCCGTCCCGAACCAGATCTTCGAGGATCTGGAGCTGGGTGCCTGCCCGATCTACGAGCCCGAAGTCCAGTCCGCCAGCATCAGTGAGGACGGCCAGCCGCCGATTCTCCTCTACTCGGATGCCGAACGGCTTCTGGAGCACCTCGGCGAGACGATCGGAATGGAGGCGGTGCTCGGCATGGCCGAGGTGGCGGCGTGGGCCGAGGCTCCCGCACGCGCCATCGGCCGCTTCGACGTCCGCACGCCGCCCAAGTCACTCGACGAAATGTGGGCCTGCGCCGCCAACGAGTCAGAGCGCGAGGCCATCCGCACCGCCATGTTCGGCAGTGTCATGGATGTGGTCGACCAGTTCCTGCCGGACCCGGTGCAGCACGCACCGGTGCGCAGCATGCTTGCCTTCCTCGCCGTCAACTCGACCTTCCGGGGCCCCTTCTCTCCCGGGAGTGCTCTCTGCCTCGCCTTCGCGCTCGCCTCGCCCGGGACGGCCACCATGTCGAAGGTGCGTGGCGGACTGGGTACCATCGCAGACCACCTCGCCCGGTTGTTCGAGCAGCACGGTGGCGAGCTGCGGCGCCACGTCAAGGTGTCCCGCATCGTGGTCGAGGGTGGTGCGGTCATCGGCGTGGAGCTGGGTGAAGGCGAGGTGGTGACCGCGCCCGTCGTCGTGTCCAACCTCGATCCGACGACCACGTTCACCCAATTGCTCGATGCGGACAGCCTCCCGGAGGGATTCGCCCGCCGTGTCGGTGCCATCGACCATCGGGCGGCGTACTTCCAGGCGCACTTCGCGCTGCAAAGGATTGCCCGAATACCGCGCTCCGTACGAGGCCCTCAACGACACGGCGCTCGGTCGCAACGTCACGTTCTTCGGGACCGCCGAGCAGATGCAGCGGGATTTCGAGGGGTGTGTGCGGGGCGAGGTCCCGTCTTCTCCCAGCTTCAACCTGCAGATCCCCTCGCTCGACGATCCGACGCTCGCTCCCGACGGGATGCACGCCGCCAGCAGCTTCGCCTTCTACCTGCCGATCGGCGACCGCGAGACCCAGGGTCGGCTGCGTGACGAGATGGCGGAGCGGATGGTGGCCAAGATCGCCCGGCGGCGCCGAACTTCCCGGACCTGATCGAACGGCAGCTCAACTACCCGGCCTACACCTACGAGCTGATGTTCGGCTGTGCCGGTGGGGACTTCACCCACGGGCTGCTCCAGCCGGAGTTCATGGGGCCCTTCCGTCCCGGACCGGCGGGTTGGCCCGACGCCCCGGTGCCCGTCGAAGGGCTGTACCTCTGCGGCGCCGGATGCCACGGCGGGCCCGGCGTCACCTTCATTCCCGGGCTACAACTGCGGCTACGCCGTGCTGGACGGGGTGAGCGACCGGTTGTAGCGCAGCTGGCGCTCCATGAAGGCCAGGAAGAACGCCACGGAGAAGGCCAAGCTCGTGAACAGGCTCATGACGAAGAAGATCCACGCCCAACGCAGCCCACGTCGGCGGCCTTCGGTGATGGTCCACAAGGGCAGCAACACCAGGTTGACGATCGTGTAGTCCTGGGCCGCTGAGTCTGCGGCCCAATTCGAGAAGAGCATTTTGGTGTAGTCGATGTAGCTGGCGCGGTGGCCGTACTGGTGCACGTAGCGCACGTTGAAGTACCAGCCGAGCAGCAGCGAGCACACGCCGACGGCGTAGTACGTCCCTTCGAGCAGGGACACCCGACCGGCCTGGGCTCCCGAGAACAAGCGGCGGTTCGCCGCGAAGGCAGCCACCGTGCTGGCGATGCCGAGGATCCCGTAGAACACCAGAGAAGTCGTCATTGTCGTCCCCCGTTTCGTGCACGTGTTCGGGCCTGTGCGCGCACACCATACGGGGGTGCTCCGGGCCAGGCCGGGGATCGTCAGAGCAGTTCGAGCAGCCTCTCGGGCGGGCGGCGCAATGACGGCCCGGTCGCCGACAACGAAGATGGGCCGTTCCAGGAGTATCGGGTGGCGGCTGATCGCTTCCAGGAGCGCATCGCCTTCCTGATCCGCCAGTGCCAATTCGGCGTAGACGGTCTCCCCGGTGCGCATCATGAGGCGTGGGTCGTCGATGTCCAGCAGCCGCATGAGGCCCTTGAGGTCCGCCACCGTCGGCGGTTCGTCGAGATAGCGGATCGTGTCGGCCTGCACGTGGTGCTCCTCCAGGAGTGCCACCGCGGTGCGGCATTTCGAGCATGCCGGATTGCTGTAGAGCTGTGGTTGCGGCGTCATCACGATCACCTTACGGTGCGCGCTCAGGCTGTCGATGGCGGCAGAGTGGGACGACCTGGGCCCAGCTGTAGGTGAACGTCGTGACGGGCGCGTCGGCGACGGCGAACGTCACGGCCATGGACGTGCCGCCCTCGTCGCCGCTGTGGGTGTCGTCGTTCGTGGAAAGGGCGGCACCCATGGCAAGGTTGGGCCCGGAGCCGAAGTCGTCGAGGATGCCCTTGCGGTGTCCCCAGCAGCCGGCGGCGCCGCGGTGCAGGCAGTCGAGGTTGCCGCTGTCGAACCCGTCGTGGTACATCCAGCCGTAATCGGCGTCCAGCCCGTTCGACGACCCGCCGGCCCACTCGCCATCTTCGAGGTCATAGGACTGTCCCAGGTCGGGTGGGTCGTCGGCGGTGTCCGCGCCACGTTGCGCATTGCTGTTGAGCGCGGTGGTGAGACCGCCGAAGGCCGGGAGCCCCCGGTCGACTCTTTCCAGGTTCACCACAATGAAGAGCTGATCGGGGATGCTCAACTGGGCGAAGTCCGCCGGCAGCACCATGGGGCGGATGCCTTCGAGCGCGTGGGCGTGGTTGATGGCCTGCAGGGCGGCGCCGAGGCAGGGCGGGGAGTTGTCGATCCCGCCGGCGAAGCAGTCCTGGGTGTAGTCGGGCACCGGCGCCACGTTGTGCCTGGGGTCGCTGATCCCGGTGTCAGCCTCCGACGATGGGATCGCCGCCAATGGCCGCAGCTGTCCGGCGGCCGTGGACGTCAGGGCCTGTCGCCACGTGTAGATGTCGTCCGTGGTGCGGGTGGAGGTGGCGAATGTGGCGGCCAGGGATGATCCGCCCCGGTCCCCGCTCGACGTGTCGCCGGTCGGGTCGTAGGCGGCACCCATGACGAGGTCCCGTGATCCGAGGCGACCGAGGAGGAGATGCCGGTCGAACCAGCAGCCCGCGGTTTTGTCCCCGGAGCAGCCGGGCACGCCGCTGTCCGGTCCGTCGTGGTACACCCATTCGAAGTCGGCATCGAGCCCGTTGTCGACATCGCCGATCCACTCCGTCGCCGCCGAGCCGTAGCCTTTCCCGGGTCGGGGCGGGAGCCGTGCAGCTTGGGCCCCCTGTTGGGCATCGGCATTCAGGGCGGCCGTCAGGCCCGTGAACGGGGCCAGTCCGCGGTCGACCCGCTCCCGGTCGATGGCGACGAAGAGTTGCTCGGGGACCGTCAGGCGACCGAAATCGGCGGGCAGCGACATGGGACGGAGACCTTCGTGGGCCCGGGCCTTGTCGATGGCGTCAAGCGTGATGCGCAGGCAGGGGTTCGACGTGTCGATCCCGACCGGCGCGCAGTTGTCCAGATAGTCCGGGACGGGGTTGACCGACTGGGCCGGCGCCGCGAATCCGCCGCCGGAGCGCCCGCTGGACGGTCCGACGGCAGCGCAGCCGGCGAGGAGGATGGTCAGGGCCATGCACGCGACCATCCACCGCGGAGTCAGCCGTGGCGGCGGGCGTGTGGGATCGGAGGCTCGCCGCATCGGGTGACAACGTAGTCACGCGGAACAGGCGGCCGGAGGCAGGTGTGCCGTCGCGTCAGGACGACGGCTCCTCGGAGCTCCCGTAGTGAGGGGGGCGTTTCCCCAGGAACGCCGCCACCGCTTCTTGCATGTCATTGGTCATGGAAGAGAGGACCTGGGTCCGGTTTTCGAGGTCGATACCCGCCTGCAGGGACCCGACCTCGAGTTGGGACCACATGACCTCCTTGGTCATTCGGACTCCCCACGGGGCGTTCGCCGCGATGAGGCCGGCGGTCTCGAGCGCGGCGGTCTGCAACTCGTCGTCGGCCACCACGCGCAGCACGAGCCCGATGCGATCCGCCTCTGGAGCGTCAATGATGCGTCCCGTCAACATCAGCTCCCAGGCGCGCGACGCGCCGATGAGCCGAGGCAACAGCCAGCTCACGCCGATGTCGCAGCCGGAGAGACCGAGACGCACGAAGGCAACGTTGAAGCGTGCCGATGCGGACGCCAGACGGATGTCACTGGCGAGGGCCAGGGCGAGGCCGCCTCCCGCGGCCGGACCGTTCACGGCGGCGATCACGGGCTGCGGCAAAGCCCGCAAGCGAGGGACGAGCGCCGCAATGTCGGTCTGCGTGGCGAACGTGGCCCCGACGCGGTCGAGGTGCTCCGATCCGGGTGCGGCGCCGTAGCCGTTCAGGTCGATCCCGGCGCAGAAGCCGCGGCCGGCACCGGTGAGGACGACGACCCGGCAGGCAGCGGTCCAGCGGCGACGTCGGCGAGTGCCTCGTGGAGCTCGGCGATCAGGACCGCATTCATGGCGTTCAACCGTTCGGGCCGGTCGAGGGTGATCCGGGTGACACCCTCGTGCGGCTGGTCGACCTGCAGTGTGTCCACGGTGTGATCCCTCCGCTCGGCTCGCCCATAGTGTGCAACACACGGCATGGCGCCGCCGCTGGGCCCGCCTGCCGGGACGGGAGCAGCACATGGGTCTGCAGTACTCGAGCGTCGTCCACGCTCCTGTGGCCGAGGTCTTCGCCTGGCACGAGCGCAAGGGAGCGTTGCCGCGCCTTCTCCCGCCCTGGCAACCGCTCAAGGTCGTGCAGGAAGCGCCGTCCCTGGTCGACGGCCAAGCGATCCTGCAGCTGCCCGGACGTGTGCGCTGGGTCGCGCAGCACTCAGATGACGACCCGCCGCGGCGGTTCGTGGACGAGTTGGTCTCGCTGCCATTGCCTTGGCGTCACACGCACACCTTCGAGGCGATGGGTGACAGCACAACCCGTGTCGTCGATCGCGTCGACACGCCCGTCCCGGGCTCGTACCTCCTACAGACCTTCCGCTACCGGCACCAGCAGCTCGCCAACGACCTGGCGGCGCACAAAAGGATGGACAGAGGGCGCCTGACGGTGGCCGTCACGGGCTCCTCGGGCCTGATCGGATCGGCCCTGTGTGCCTATCTCTCCACTGGCGGGCATGGCGTCGTACGCCTGGTGCGACGCTCGCCACGCGACCCGTCCGAGCGGGCTTGGAATCCGGAGCGGCCCGACCCGGGCGCGCTCGACGGGGTCGACGCGGTCGTTCACCTCGCCGGTGCATCCATTGCCGGCCGTTTCACCGCGGTACACAAGCGGCGAGTGCGCGACAGCCGTGTCGGCCCCACCGCCGCGCTCGCCCGCGTCATGGCCGACCTGCCCGGTGGGCCGCGCCTGCTCGTGTGCGCGTCGGCGATCGGCTATTACGGGGCCGATCGGGGGGACGAGGAGCTGAGCGAGGAGAGCGGCCGGGGTTCGGGTTTCCTGGCAGAGCTCGTTGAGAACTGGGAAGCCGCCGCCGCACCGGCACGCGACGCTGGTGTGCGAGTCGTCCACGTGCGGACGGGCATTGTGCAGTCGGCGCGCGGGGCCAGCCTGAAGCTCCTTCGGCCGCTGTTCGCAGCTGGGCTCGGCGGTCCACTGGCGCCTGGCTCGCAGTGGGTTTCGTGGATCGATGTCGATGACCTGCTTGACGTCTTCGGCCACGCATTGGCGGACGACGCTCTAGCCGGGCCCGTTAACGCCGTCGCCCCACTACCCGTCACCAACCGTGAGTACACGCGAACCCTGGCTCGGGTGATGCGGCGCCCCGCTCTGCTCCCGGTCCCCGCGTTCGGCCCCCAGCTGCTCCTTGGAGCTGAGGGCGCACACGAAATCGTCCAGGCCAGCCAGCGCGTGGTCCCGGCGCGACTGGGCACGATGGGTCATGTATTCCGCCATCCGTCGCTCGAGAGCTGTCTGCGCCACCAGCTGGGCCATGTCGACACGGCGCTCGAGGAGGAGGAACTGGGGCGTTGAGACCAGGCGAGCGCCGGGAGTGCCGACTCCCTAGGGTGCGGTGATGATCACCGGTGTCCACACGCTCGTCCACGCCCATGATGCTGACGCCGCACGTGCGTTCTTCGCCGATGTCCTCGGCTGGCCGAACGTCGATGCCCACGACGGGTGGCTGATCTTCGGCACCGGACCATCGGAACTCGGCGTCCATCCCACCGACGGTGGCATGGAGCACCACGAGATCTCACTCGTCTGCGATGACATTGAGCAGACAGTGGCAGAGCTCACCACCAAGGGGGTCCGCTTCGTCGGCAGCATCGAGCACCGTGGGTTCGGGCGGACGATCGCACTCGAAGTCCCGGGCGCCGGCCCGATGACGCTGTACCAGCCCCGGCATCCGACCGCCTTCGATCTCTGAGGCCGCTGGAGGGTGAAGGTGACGAGCGCCGCGTTGCACGAGGCGTCAAGGATCGGGAGGTCCTGCCCGTCGAGACCGATGTGCGAATCCGTCACCGATGACCGCACCTCCATCAGTTTCCGCCGGTGATGCGACACGTTGAGGCCTGACCCGAAGTCGATCTCGACGACCCGACCGTGCAATCCGGCTCACGGAGGGCACGTGACCGGGGGGTCTCGCCGAATGAGGAAGAATCCCCGGATGGACATTCACGGAAGCGCCTTGGTCACCGGGGCGAGTCGAGGCATCGGCCGGGCCGTGGCGCTCGAGCTCGCCCACCGCGGCTTCGACACGGTGGCCACCATGCGGGATCCCGCCGCGGGAGCCACGCTGGCCGCCGAGACCGAGGGCAGCCTGCAGGTTCGCCGGCTCGACGTCACGGACCCGGCGACATTCGAGCTCCCATCGGACTTGCGGGTGCTCGTCAACAACGCCGGTATCGACACCGATTACCTGCCCGTCGAACACGCCAACATTGAGGATTGGCGCCGGATGTTCGAGACGAACGTCTTCGGCGTCGTCGCGTTGACGTCGGCAGCCATCCCGATCCTCCGAGCCAACCAGCCGTCGGTGGTCTGCACGGTCACCTCCTCGTCCATCATCGCCTCGGTGCCCTTCTACTCCGCCTACAGAGCGTCCAAGGCGGCTGCATCCGCGTTCGGGGACAGCCTGCGGGTCGAGGTGGCGCCGTTCGGTATCCGGGTGGTCGAGATCCTCCCCGGACCCATCGACACCGACATGTTCCGCCTGAGCACCGGAGAGCAGGGCGCAGCCCGGTTCGACGACTACCGCCCTCTGGTCGACGTGTCTGCCTCGCTGCGCCGTGAGCATGCCGACCCCCGTGTCGTCGATGCCGCGCAGGCAGCTTCGACCATCGTCGACGCAATCCTCGACACAGCAGGGCCGATGCGCTACGGCTGTGATCCTGTCTCGTTGGAACTGCTCGACCTCTGGCGCCAATGTGACGACGAGACGATCTACACCATGACGGGCCAGTCCCTCCTGGATCAGGCCCTCTAACCGAAGGTTGGCCCGCCACAGGGCGTCCATCCCGGCACGCTACGTTCGGGTGCTGACAGAAAGGTCCCCGTGGATTTCGCCGTCGTCTTCGCCGTCTTTCCCATCATCTTCATCGGTGAGCTTCCGGACAAGACCATGTTCGCGTCGCTGGTCCTGTCGACGCGTGGCCGTCCGGCCCTGGTCTGGCTCGGCGCCGCCGGTGCCTTCCTGTTGCACGTCGTCATTGCGGTCACGATCGGTGTCGCGCTGTTCCACCTGTTGCCGCATCAGGTGCTGGACGCCGTGGTCGCCGGCATGTTCCTCGTGGGTGCCGCGCTCGCCGTGCGTGAGGCGATCAAGGAGAGCAAGGGGCACCAGGACGAAGAGATCGTGGAACGCGAGGTGGCGTCGCACCGCCGGGTCGCCGTCACCGCGTTCCTCGTCATCTTCCTCGCCGAATGGGGCGACCTGACGCAGATCCTCACGGCCAACCTGGCCGCGCACTACCACGACCCGTTCTCCGTGGCGGTGGGCGCCGTCCTCGCCCTCTGGGCGGTGGCCGGGCTGGCCGTGGTCAGCGGCCAGAGCCTGCTGCGGGTGATCAACATCAGGACGATCAGGATCGTCACCGCAGTCGTGCTGGTGGCGCTGGCCGGGTGGGCCGCCTGGAATGCGGCGCACTGACACCCACGAGGATCAGGTCCCGGGCAGGTCTCGCAGTGCCTCGGCCAACTCGCGTCGGTGGGAGATCCCGAGCTTCTGGTAGGCGCGATGGAGGCGGTTCTCCACCGTGCGCACCGAGAGGTGCATCATTTCGGCGATCCGCTTGTCCGAGCTGCCGGTGGCCGCCTGCAACGCCGTGTCGAGCTCGGCCGGAGTGAGCTGAGCCCGAGCCCCGATCGCACGCACGAAAGGTGTGACGGCGCCCTCACAACGGGCAAGAAGGCGGGCGGCCGTCTGCTGCGTTGCCGCCGCCTCCCGGCTCGCCCCGTCTCGCCGCAGGTGGACGGCCGACTCCCCGAGGGCTTCTGCCGCGTAGAGCAGCGTGCCTAGGTCTTCGAACTCCGCGGCGGCGGCCGTGAGCGCCGTGCTGTCCCCGTCCGCCGCGGCCATGACGTAGGCGAGGCGAGTGGCCGTCAGTCGGCCGTCCACCTGCGGCGCCAGAGCCTCCATGTCAGCGACGACCTGCCGGGCCCTGCCCATGCGGGCCAGTCCGTGTAAGCGCCTTCGTCACGCCGAGCAGGTCTCCCGCCTCCTTCCCCACCTGGACGGCATCCTCCAAGGTCTTGCGCGCCGTGCCCATGTCGCCACCGGCTGCCCAGGCCCAGGCTCGGGCCTGGAGCACGTCGACCTCGTAGCGCATGTCGGTCGGCAGGTCCAAAGCATCGAGCGCAGCGAGCGTCTGTGAGGCTTTCGGCGCGACCCCGGCCAGCGCCAGGGCGGAGGCCGACAACGATTCGCACCAGCGGGCGGAGACCGGCAGCGACAGATCGAGGAAGACAGCGGCGGCGCTGGTCGCCTGCAGGAATGCGGTCTGCACCCGGCCCTGTTCCAAGCGCAGCCCACCCAGACACGCGGCAACGATCGCGCTCTCCTGCGAACCCTCCTGCGCTGTCACCTCTTCCTGTGCCGCCGCGAGGAGCTCCTCGGCCTCGTCGAGGCGCCCGAGGCCGATCAGGGTGAACGCATGATCCGCGAACGGACTCCACGGCTCGGCAAGGACGGTCGCGCCTTGGCGGACGGAGGCACCAGCGGGAGGAACGAGGAATTCCAGCGCCTGGTGCATGCGACCGGCCCGGGCCAGACACCCGCCCAGCAGCGTCTGCAGGCTCGTGCGCGGCACTCCGTCGGAGTCCGGCAGGGGATCGACCGCGCGGAGGACGGCCATCGGGCCGAGGGATCGAGCGTCGAGGCAGAGCCGCCGCGCCGAGAGCTCGTCCGACCAGGCCCCGCCCGGCTCCGTGGCGACGAGTCCCACGAGATCACCGCCGTCGGCCGTTCCGGGCCAGAGCAGGTCGTGGTCGAAGCAGACGAGGGACACCCGAGCCCGCTCCACGGGATCCGTTGTGTCCCCGGCCAGTGCGTGGAGTTCCCGAGCGGCCTGCTCGTGTCGCCCGCTCATGTAGGCCGCCTCCGCCGCGAGGAGTCGCGCCTCGAACCCCTCTCCGTTCTCCATGGCCGCACGAGCCAGGCGTTCGGCGAGCACGTAGTCGCGACGCTCGCGGGCGGCCTTGGCGCCGGGCACCAGAAGGTCCGTGCTTCCGTCTCCGCCGACGAGCTGCAGCTGGGCGCGCAACAGGGTGTCGTCCTGGCGCCGTCCGCCCGCTGCTTCTGCCAGCTCCTGGGCCAGCACGCGCTGGCGGCGCGGGCTGAGACCGGAGCGCACGACATCCCCGTAGACCGGATGCGCGAGACGGATCTGCAAACGACGACCGTCCATACGGCTGGCGAGAAGACCCCTGTCCTCGAGCGACTCGAGGGCGGCGGGATCGGCCAGCTGGTCCAGTGCCGGTTGCGCCAGCGGCCCCCCGAGGGCGGTGAGCTCCAGGGCGTGGCGTTCCGCGTCGGACAGACTGCCCAGACGAGTCGTGACCAACTCGACCAGGCGGGCGGTCGGCTGCAGTGGGCCACGCAGCCGCCAGATGCCGCTCTCCTCTCGCAGCGAGCCGCTGTCGAGCGCGCCGATGACCAGCTCGTGGAGAAACAGAGGATCACCGAGCGAGCGCTCGGCGATCTGTCGGAGGGACACCGTGTCAATCGGCCCGCCGAGCACGGCCAGGAGCAGGTCTTCAATGGCCGGTCCGTCGAGCGGACCGAGCTCAATCCGGGCGGCGCCATAGTCCTTCCAGAGCACGACCATGGGGTCGGCGCCCAGGCTGGGCAGGGCGAGGCGACGACAGCACGCAGGCGAGCACGGTGGCCGCGCCGGCGAGCACCAGCTGATGGACCAAGGACGCTGACCCGTCGTCGAGGAGATGGGCGTCGTCGACCAGGACGAGCAGCGGTCGCGGCCCGGCGTCGTCGAGGAGCTCATGCATGTAACGACGGAGCTGATCGGCGTGCGATTCGGGGCCCACCAAATCCGAGTCGCGGTGGAGAAGTGAGGCAAAAGCACCAAAGGGATAGGGCCGGGCGGTCTCAGTTCCCGAAACCAGGGCGACCGACATTCCCCGTTCGCGTCCGAACTCGAGTCCGAGCGTGGCCAGGACGGTCTTGCCGACTCCCGCCGGTCCGATGATGACAGCGCCGCGACGACCGCTGATGCTCGTCCTCAGCTGCGAGATCTCGGTCGATCGGCCGACGAGTGGCCAACGTTCGAACGCGGCGGCAACCGATCCGACCAGCGCGCTGCCGACATCTCTCGCCATCGGATGTGTCCCCTCCGAAAATCGACGGGGCCATTTTCGCCCAGGGACGGGCCAATTACCAGGAGTGCTCGAGGTCAGAGCCTCGGGTACGGACGAGCGTGCCCGGTCTTCGTGTGGTCGATGGCGTCTCGGAGTGGCGGAGGCGTTCCCAGCCGTCCCCGCTCCGAGACGTCAGCCGACCGGCGACGCGAAGCGGTAGCCGATGCCGCGGATGGTGGTGATCCAGCGGGGATTTTCCGGATCGGTCTCGATCTTCAGGCGGACACGCCGAATGTGCTCGGTCACCGTTGATCGTCCCTGCCACCGCCCGTTCGATCCCCAGACCCGCTCGAGCAGGTCCTCGCGCGAGAAGACGCGCCCGGGTGCAGACGCGAGGAAGGCGAGGAGGTCGAACTCCTTGCGGGTCATGGCGACTTCGACGTCACCGACCATGACCTTGCGGGTGCCCTGGTCGATGACGAGCTCGCCGTGGTCGAGTGTCGTGGTCGGCGTGGCGAGGCCGCGTCGCAGCACCGCTCGCATGCGGGCTTCGAGCTCGGCGAAGGAGTAGGGCTTCGCCAGCACATCGTCGGCGCCGAGGTTCAAGAGCGCGACCCGGTCGCGCTCTGATGAGCGGCCGGAGCAGACGATGACCGGAACCGAGCTGCGACGCCGGATGGCGGTCAACACATCGGCAGTGCCTCCACCGAGGTCGAAGTCGAGAATGACCAGATCGGACGGGTGGGCGAAGACGGCCTCGAGAGACTCGTCCACACTGGCGGCTTCCGTGACCGCATACCCGGAGCGCTTCAGATAGTGCTGCAAGGCTCGGCGCGTGTTGTTGTCGTCTTCGGCCACGAGGATTGTCTTGTCGGTCACGACATCGCCCACAGGGGTGAAGGCGGTGGTCGGGTTGGAACCGACGGCACGAAAGCCCTCCCCATACGGCGTGGCCTGTTCCGAGACGTCCAGAGGAGAGGTCACGCGGCACCGCCTCGGACGCGACCTGCAGAGGCCCCGTCGTTACCCTCACGTGGAGCAGGCGCTCCCTGCGCTCCCACCATGTCCATAGCCCCTCTCGTACTTCTCGCACCCCGTGCAGAACGGTTCATCGTTCGCTCGGACCGACGCAGACTTCGCGCCACAACCGCCTGGTACCGAGCTGCTGTCCTCAGTGTCGGCAGAAGTCGTGACCGGCTGCATAGGACTTTTGGACCAAAAAATTGGGCGTCCGTAGTGCAGGCGCGATGGTGTGCATCTGCCGGCGCCGCCCGCTCGCTCTTTCGCTGCCTTCTCAAGCGTCGTCGGGCAGTGTGAACCTGTAGCCAACGCCACGAACGGTGGTGATCCAGCGAGGCGAATCCGGGTCGGGTTCGATCTTGAGGCGGACCCGGCGGACGTGCTCGGTCACGGTGGAGCGGCCCTGCCATTCCTCGGTCGAACCCCAGACCCGCTCGAGGAGGTCCTCGCGGGAGAACACCTGCCCGGGTGAGGCCGCCAGGAATGCCAGCAGGTCGAATTCCTTGCGAGTCATCGGGACGGCCTTGTCGCGTACCGTCACTGTCCGGGTGTCGCGATCGACGACGAGGTCTCCGTGATGGAGGCAGGTGGCGGCCTGCTCACCGTTGCCACGGCGCAGGACGGCTCGCACCCTGGCCTCGAGCTCGGCGAAGGAGAACGGCTTGACGACGAAGTCGTCCGCACCGAGGTTCAGGGTGCGGATCCTGTCGTCCTCTGAGTCCCGTCCCGAGCACACGATGACCGGCACCGCACTGTGGCGGCGGATCTTGGCCAGGACGTCCGTGCCGTCGAAGCCGGGAAGTCCCAGGTCAAGGATGACAAGGCTGGCTGAGTGCTGGAAGACGGCCCGCAACGTGGATGGGCCGTCTGCCGCCTCCGTGACCCGGTAGCCGCTGCGCTCGAAGTACTGCAGCAGCGCGCTCCGGCAGCTGTGATCGTCCTCCGCCACCAGGATGGTGCGCTCGCCCTGCTCGGCCCCGCTGGGTGAAGCCAGGGGGTTCGTGCCGGCGGGAGTGAGAGTCCTGAGGTCTCGGTGGTGAGTGGGGACGCGTGTCGCCACGCCGACGGGCGGGTTCATTCGCCGACCCTTTCTTTGCGGTGGTGAAGTGTGGCCCATGTTGTGATTGTCGGCTGGGCGTTCTCCAACCTTGAGAAATCGATCTGCGCCTGAATCGGCGGCCTCGACGGCGTCGCGTGTGCGGGGCGATCTGACGCTTCGCCTCACTGCGCGTCGGACCTCTTCAGGAGTCTCACGCGCGAGCACTCGGTTCGAAATGTGACGCGCCGACATGGCTGAAGTGAAGGCCGCAGTTCAGGTTGTTCGACTGGTTCCATGTCGGCATTTCGTGGCGCAGACCGGCCCATTGGAATCGTTGCGCAACGGTTGCGTGGGCTCTGCAACCGTTCCACAACGTTCACGCAACCGTCCTGCAAGAGGGCGATCTATTAGAGTGGTTGCTACTCCTGAATACATGAAATGTGCATGATCAAATGATTGCTCCAGGAGAGAAGTCGCACCGGTCGGATGGTGCAAATGACAGAGGGGGAAACCTACGTGGGATCGACAGCAAGTCCGCTTTCCACGGCGCAGGAGTCGGCAGAGGCGGGTATCGAGAGTCTGTGGTCTGAGTTCAAGCGGACCGGCGAGCAGTCACTTCGCAACCAGCTGATCATCTTCTACTCGCCGTTCGTCAAGTACATCGCTGGACGCGTACTGGCCGGGTTGCCCCGGCACTTCGACGAGGAGGATCTCGTCAGCTACGGCATCATCGGGCTCATCGACGCCATTGAGCGGTTCGAAATCGACCGCAATCTGCGTTTCGAGACGTACGCCATTCCGCGCATCAAGGGGGCGATCATCGACGAGTTGCGGTCGATCGACTGGGTGCCCCGCTCCGTGCGGACCAAGGCCCGGGCGGTCGAACAAGCGTTCACCCACTTGGAGGGAACGCTGCGACGCACGCCGAACGAGGCGGAGGTGGCAGCGGAGCTGGAGATGTCCGTCGGCGACTTTCACAAAGCCCTGCGCAAGATCTCGACCGTCGGCATGATGGCGCTGGACGAGGTGCTGCGCGGCGGCGACCGGTCCGAGCGCTCGACCCTCGGCGAGACGCTGCCCGACGGTTCGTGGGGCCCGGTCGACACCTTCGAGGCGAAGGAATCGAAAGAGGCGCTCGTCGCTGCCGTCGACGGCATGCCCGAACGCGAGCGCACCGTCTTGATGATGTACTACTACGACGGGTTGACGCTGACCGAAATCGGCCAGGTGTTGGGCGTGACCGAGAGCAGGGTCTGCCAGATCCACACCAAGGCGCTGCGCCAGCTGCGCTCCAAGCTGGCTGACCGGCCGGAGAGTGTTCGCGTCAACCCGGTCCCGGTACCGGCCGTCGCGCCGGTCGCACGGCGGAACGGCGCCGGCGAGCGCGCCGGGTGCGCCGCTGCCGCTTGCAGCTGCTGGCCAGCTAGCGAGCTGTCCGCACCCTTTCCGTATCTGTCCGGCGGCCCTCTGGCCGCCGGACAGACGCGTGGGGGCGGCTGCAGGCTGTGCGGCCGCTCGAAGAGGGATACGGTGCCTGCGTCCGACTTCGAGCGAGCCCAAGGGGGCGCGTCATGCCTTTGCACAAGCGGGAATCCATCCGGGATCAGTTGATCGACTCGGTGTACGCCGATCAGGGGCTGAAAGCAGCGCTGCCGGCGACGCACTGTCCCGACGACGAGATGCGGCCCGAGGACGTCATGCGGGCCATCTCCGACGAGCTTCTCCTGGACGGCAACGCGCGCCAGAACCTGGCGACGTTCTGCCAGACCTGGGAGGAGCCGGAGCTGCACCAGTTGATGGACATCTGCATCGACAAGAACCTCATCGACAAGGACGAGTACCCCCAGACGGCCGAGCTGGAGCGCCGTTGCGTGCGCATGCTCGCCGGGCTGTGGAATGCGCCCGACGACGGGGAGCCCGTCGGCTGCTCGGCCATCGGCTCGTCGGAGGCGTGCATGCTCGGCGGCATGGCGGCCAAGTGGCGCTGGAGGGCCAAGCGGGAGGCGGCGGGCAAGCCGACCGACCGGCCCAACATGGTGTGCGGCCCCGTGCAGGTCGTCTGGCACAAGTTCGCCCGCTACTGGGACATAGAGATGCGGGAGATCCCCATGTCGCCCGGGCGCTATCAGATGGACGTCGAGCAGATGCTCGAGCAGGTGGACGAGAACACCATCATGGTGGTGCCCACCTTCGGCGTCACCTACACCGGGTCATACGAGCCGGTGCTTCAGCTCTCCGAGGCGCTCGACAAGCTGCAGGAGGAGACCGGCCTCGACATCGACATTCACGTGGACGGCGCCAGCGGCGCCTTCTTGGCCCCCTTCTGCGCTCCGGACATCCTGTGGGACTTCCGCGTTCCCCGCGTGAAGTCCATCAGCACGTCGGGACACAAGTTCGGCTTGGCTCCGCTCGGTGTGGGCTGGGTGCTGTGGCGGGACAAGGAGGACCTGCCGGACGACCTGATCTTCCATGTCACCTACCTCGGCGGCGACATGCCGGTGTTCCAGATCAACTTCTCGCGTCCCGCCGGCCAGATCGTGGCGCAGTACTACAACTTCGTGCGGCTCGGTCGGGGCGGCTACCGCAGGGTCCACGACGCCTGTTACAACACCGGCAAGTACCTGGCCGAGGAGGTCGTCAAGCTGGGGCCTTTCGAGTTGCTGTGCGACTCTGATCCCCAGACGGGGATCCCGACGGTCACCTGGCGCATCAAAGAGGGCGAGGACCCGGGCTACACGCTCTACGACGTCGCCGACCGGCTGCGGGCGCGCGGGCTGGCAGGTTCCCGCCTACCCGTTGACCGGTTCCGTGTCCAACATTTCGGTGCAGCGGATTCTGGTGCGCCAGGGCGTCAGCCGCGACCTGGCCGGCATCCTGCTCGAGGACCTGCAGCAGGCGATCAGCCACTTCGATCGCCACCCGGTGACGGTGCCGATGACCAAGGAGGAGTCAGGCGGCTTCAGCCACCTGTAGGGGTCGCGCCGGCCACCGCCAGTGGCGGCTGTTGCGACCAGTCGACCCGCAGGGCACGGTGTTCGAGGAAGCGCGGCCTGCCCACCGCCGCCGGACGGTCCGTCGTCCAGGGCGCAGGGGCGGCCAAGGTGACGCCGGCCAGGGCGCGCAGCGCGGGCTCGTAGGCGGAACGGATCCAGGCGAACCGGCGCCACGCCTCCTCCTCCCGGTCCGGCTGGACGGCGAGGATGCCCGACAGGGCCGCCATCGCCTCCTCGTACTCGTCCCGGGTCACGCTGACCGTCGGGGCGGGCTGGCCGGCTTGGGCCACGATGTCCTGCAGTCTCGACGGCGGAGGCAGCGGGATGTTGACGGCCCGGGCGATGCGCACAATCAGCGGAAGCCCGTAGACCAACACGGTCAGCGGCCCCTTCTGCGCATCGGCGAACACGTCGCTGGGGTTGCGATCCGAGACTGCGAAGACGAGTGCGGACGCGTCGAGCAGCGACCCCACGGTGGCCACCCATGACTGCTCGGGATCGGACTCGGGGAAGTAGCTGAGGATCGGGAACGCGGTGTGGGTCTGCTCGAGGTCGAGCATCCAGTCGGCCGAACCGCGCCACAGGTCGGGGCTCTCCAGGCTGCCCAGGCGTTGGAGGCTCTGGAGGAATTCGGTGGCGCTGGGGGGCGAGCCGGCGATCGGGCGCAGGCGGTTGGTGCCCTTCTCGCGGTCGTTGTAGGCGGAGTAGATGGTGGGCAGGTAGCTGATGAGCAGGGCCACGAGACCCAGCCCGATGATCGCCTCCACGAAGGCGATCCAGATCCGGCCGGTCCCGCTGGGCTCGGCGAAGCCCATGGTGGTGACCGATGACACGCTGATTTCGAAGGCCCGCGACCAGCTGAGGTCGCGCGCAGCCCCAGTAGACGCCGGTGAACGCCAGCATCGTCAGGATCATCCAGGCCAAAGGCAGGCTGACCAGGGCGACCGGTGCGTACAGCCCGCGCAACGAGCTGGCCAGGCGGTCGTGGCGCCGGGGGTGGACCAGGAGCCGGTGGACCAGCGCAAAGACGAACTGCGACAGGCGCGGGAAGCCCTGTCGGGGCAGGACCACGGTTTTGAGCGCAGAGCCGAGGACGGCGAGCGCCACCAGTGCGCCGACGATCACGGCCAGCACATGGACGACGATCATCGGCTGGCCTGCTCGAGCGTGCGACGGTTCAAGAGATCGACCGCGCGGCCTCCTGCACCGCCTTGTCGACGTCCGCCTTGTCGACCTGGAGTTCCTTGGCGACTTTCTTCTGGGCCTTGAGTGCGGCCTTCTCAATGGCGTCTTCGATCGTCGTCTCGCCGACAATCACCAGGGCGGCCTCTCCGGAGTCGATCGCCTCGCCGAACTCCTTCACGTCGGTGCGGGACATGCCCTTCCACAGGTGCCCGCTCACTCCGCCCACGGCAGCCCCCACAATGGCCGACCCGATGATGGACGGGGGGAAGAGGATGCCGACCAGGGCGCCGGCAGCCGCACCGCCCCAGGCCCCGTGGCGAGTGGTCGTCTCGTCCTTGTTGACGTGGATCTTCCCGTTTTCGTCCTTGGTGATGACGGCGGCGTCGAAGGTGCCGACGGCACCGGCGGCGTGGAGGTCCTTGACGACGTCGTAGTCGGCGCGGGCGTCGACCTCACTGGCATAGGTCCCGATGTAGATGAAGACACCATCGGCCTTCGACATGGCAACGCTCCTTTCCGGTGCCCATCGCTGGGCCCCACGCGCCGGTCCACCGGAGCGCTCACCGCGAGGGTAGGCCGCAGTGGCGCGCCCTGCGAGAACCGGCAGGCGGCGTGCCCACCGCTGTGTCTGGCATGATCCGTGCCGGTGCCCCTTCCCCCGGCCATCGAGATCGCGCGGCAGGCCGCGTTGCGGCCGATGGCCGACATCGCGGCCCAGATGGGCATCGATCCCGGGCTCCTCGAGCCCTACGGCAGCGACGTCGCCAAAATCAGCCTCGACGCCGTGGAGGCCCTGGCCGACCGGCCCCGGGCCCGCTACGTCGTCGTGACGGCGGTCACTCCCACTCCGCTCGGCGAGGGCAAGACCACCACGACGGTCGGATTGGGGCAGGCCCTGGCCTGCATCGGCCGGCAGGCGACCATCGCTCTCCGCCAGCCCTCCATGGGCCCGACCTTCGGGATCAAGGGTGGCGCGGCGGGCGGGGGCTACAGCCAGGTGGTCCCGTTCGAGAGCCTGAACCTGCACCTGACCGGGGACGTGCACGCCGTCACGGCAGCCAACAACCTCCTGGCCGCCATGGTGGACAACCACATCTACCACGGGAACACGCACGGGCTCGATCCGCACGACGTCACCTGGAAGCGTGTCCTCGACGTCAACGACCGCTCCCTGCGGCACATCGTGAGCGGTCTCGGGACGAAGCAGGACGGCACGCCGCGGCAGACCGGGTTCGACATCACTGCGGCCTCGGAGGTCATGGCCATCCTCGCACTGTCGACATCGCTGCGCGACATGCGCGAGCGCATGGGCCGCATTGTGGTCGGCTACACCTCGGCCGGTGAACCGGTGACCGCGGAGCAGATCAAGGCGGCCGGGGCGATGACCGTCATCATGCGCGATGCCCTCAAGCCCAACCTCCTCCAGACGCTCGAGAACACACCGGCGCTGGTGCACGCCGGCCCATTCGGCAACATCGCCCATGGCAACTCGTCGGTGGTCGCCGACCTGATCGGCATACATGCGGGTGAGTTCCTGGTCACCGAGGCGGGATTCGGCGCGGACATGGGAGCGGAACGGTTCTTCAACATCAAGTGCCGGACGTCGGGCCTCGTTCCCGATGCCGCCGTCGTGGTGACCACCGTGAGGGCGATGAAGCTGCACTCGGGGCGCCACCGCGTGGTGGCGGGCCGCCCGCTGCCACCGGCCATGCTGGAGGAGAACCCCGAGGAGGTCCAGCTCGGCGCGGTGAACCTGCTGGCCCACCTGGCCATCGTCCGCCGCCACGGCGTGACACCCGTCGTCGCCATCAACGCCATGGCGGGCGACTTCCCCTCTGAGCACGCCGCCATCCGGGAGATCGCGGCGTCGGTGGGCGCACGTTCCGCGGTGTGCACCCACTTCGAGAACGGTGGGAAGGGTGCCGTGGAATTGGCCGAGGCGGTCGTGGAGGCGACGGAGGAGCCGGGCGCCTTCCGCATGCTCTACGACGACGAAGCGTCGCTGCGGGAGAAGATCGAGACCGTGGCGACCGAGATCTACGGTGCGGACGGGGTCGACTTCCAGCCCAAGGCGGCGAAGCAGCTCGACATGTACGAGCGGGCCGGCTTCGGGTCTTTCCCGGTGTGCATCGCGAAGACCCACCTGTCCATCTCGTCTGATCCCTCACTGCGGGGTGCGCCGCGGGGGTGGCGTCTCCCTGTGCGCGAGGCCAGGGCCAACGTGGGCGCCGGGTTCGTCTATCTGATCAGTGGTGACATGCGCACCATGCCCGGGCTGTCGAGCAGCCCGGCGGCGGAGCGGATCGACATCGACGAGGACGGCAACGTGGTCGGGCTCTACTAGGCGCGCAGATCGATGGGTTGCCTCCTCGCACTCCTTGCAGCCATCTCACCACGGCTCGTCATCTTCTTGCTCTGGGTCTTCTCGGACCGCCTCACCATCGCCTTCCGCTCCGGCTGGGAGGGGGTCATCGGCTTCCTCTTCTTGCCGTACACGACGCTCTTCTACGCCCTGGTCTACGCGCCGGGCCGGGGCGTGGACGCGTTCGGCTGGTTCATCGTTGCCCTGGGCGTGGTCTTCGACCTCTCCTCGCACCTGTTCGGCTCGCGGGCACGACGGCGCCGGGCGCGCCGGTCGGCGGACGCCTAGACGAAGCTGAGGCGCAGATCGGGCTCGGGCCCGAAGGAGGCGGCGCTGGCGCCGGAGACCGCGAGCTTGTGCCAGCCGGCCACGCCGATCATGGCCGCGTTGTCAGTGGCCATGGCATGGGGAGGGATCAGCAACCGGGTGCCGAGCTCGTCGGCCAGCACCTGCGCCCTGGCCCGCAGAATGGGACTCGCCGCCACGCCGCCGACGATGGCCACGGCGGGGTCGCCGAACTCTTCGAGGGCACGGCGGAGTTTGGCGATGAGCACGTCCATGCACGCGGCCACGAAGGACGCCGCGACGTCGCTCTCCGAGAACCCGGGATCGGCGCGCACGTGGTTCACCACTGCGGTCTTGAGTCCCGAGAAGGAGAAGGTATAGCCATCGGCGAGCATGGGCCGGGGGAAGCCGAGCACGTCCTCGCCGGTGGCGGCGAGGCGGTCGAGGACCGGCCCACCCGGGTAGCCGAGCCCCAGAAACCGGGCCACCTTGTCGTAGGCCTCGCCGATGGAGTCGTCGACGGTTTCGCCGAGCAGCTCGTAGCGTCCCGGGGCCGTGCAGCGGGTGAGCATGCAGTGACCGCCCGAGACCAACAGCGCCGTCTGGGGGAACGGCACGTCGGGGTCGGCCAGGTAGACGCTGGCCAGGTGGCCCTCCAGGTGGTTGACGCCGACCACCGGGATGCCCCAGCCGAGAGCCAGAGCCTTCGCCGTCGCGATGCCCACCAGGAGCGCGCCGACCAGACCCGGCCCCGACGTCACGGCGACGGCTGTCAGGTCCTGGCCGGAGATGCCGGCCTCCTGGAGCGCCCGCGCCACGATGGGCGTCACTGTCTCGAGGTGGGCCCGGCTGGCCAGCTCGGGGACGACCCCGCCGAAGTCAGCATGCAGGTCGATCTGGCTGGCCACGACGGACGAGCGCACCGCCAGCGCGTCGTCCACGACCGCCGCCGCCGTCTCGTCACACGACGTCTCAATGGCCAGCAACGTGCGGCTCACAGAGCCTCCTGCATCGTCTCGGTGATGGCCTGCGCGGCAATGGCGCCTTCGCGCTCTATGGACGGGGTGGGCCCGTTGACGTTGACCAGCGTCGAGGGGACGTCCTGCAGTTCCCCGCCGTCGACGAGCAGCTCGACCGCGGAGCCGAGAGCGCCCGCCACGTCCTCTGCCGTCCGCGGCGTGGGCGCGCCGTGAGGGTTGGCGCTGGTCACCACGAGCACGCCGGTCCGCTGCAGGACGGCGCGCAGAAAAGCATGCGCGGGAATACGCACGGCCACCTCGGTGCGGCCCTGCAGCCAGTCGGGTCGTTCCCGCTGCGGGTCGAACCCGAAGGCAAGGGTGAGTGGACCAGGCCACCAGCTGTCGTGCCAACGCTTCGGCTGCGGGCGTGAAGGCCACGCCGAGCGAACGGACCTGGTCCACGGTGGCGGCCAAGACCGGAAGGTGCATGACCCTCGGGCCGCCCCTTCAGGCGGTAGACGGTACGGACAGCGGCCACCTCGGCCGGCCGCGCTGCCAGCCCGTAGACGGTGTCCGTCGGCACGACGGCGACGCCGCCCTGCAGCAGCCACTCCGCGGCGACGCGTTCGCCCTCGGCATCGGCGCGGACGATCTTCATCGCCTGTTCACAGGTGGGCCGCGCCGGCCGTCAGAGCCGGAGCGGGCGGATGGCGGCGCCGACGAGCGTCGGGTTCGACTGCCAATCCACGCCGGGCACGTCGACGTAGAGCTCGATTTCGTTGCCGTCCGGGTCGAGGATGTAGATGCTGTGGGTCACGGTGTGGTCGGCGGAGCCGACCACGGTGGCGCCGGCGGCCTGGACCGCGGCGAGGGCCTCCCGCAGGTCGTCGTCGGTCTCGCCCACATTGAGCCCGAAGTGGTACAACCCGACGCGTCGGCCGGGAGGAATGGCCGCGGCGTCGGGACCGACTTCGATGAGCAGCAGCTCGTGATGCGTGCGACCCGACGAGAAGCCGGCGGCGCCGACGGGGACCTCGCCCGGCGCGGGCAGGACCTGTTGCCAGCCCAGCACGTCGCGGTAGAAGTCCACGGAGCGCCCGAGGTCACGGACGTACAGGACCAGGTGACCGAGCTCGCGAACTGTCATGCACTCACGCTACCGGGCGTGTCCGCATCGACCGACGCCGCGCTGCGGACCCAGTGCGCCGTCGACGGCATGCCGGGACCGAGGTGGATCGGGACGTCGAACGGTTGGGGCTCCAGTCCTGCCGCCTCCATCAGCTCGGAGAGGGCGTGGGGCACCGCGGCGGCGACGTCCCACAGTCGGGGGACGGCCCGGGCATCGGAGGCGAGCCCCCAGTACAGGACGCCCATGTTGCTCATGATGGTGATGTTCAGGCCCATGCCGTCCATGACCGGGCCGAGGGGGAACATCCCGAGCATCTGGCTCCCGCCCAGGTACAGCGGGAAATCCGGACCGGGCACATTGGAGATCACGAGGTTGGCGACGGGCCGGTGCCGATCAGCGAGCTTCATGCCGGTGTACAGCCGGGCGGCGGCGGCGAACACGTTGGGTGTGGCGTGCTCGGCCCAGTTCTGCAGCGTGGTCGCCCCGAGTGCCTGGTGCTCCTCCTTGGCCCCCTTGGTTCCCTCGTGAATGAGCTGCAGGCGTTCGAGCGGGTCCGCAATGTGGCAAGGCAATTGGACGAACATCGCCGACACCTTGTTGGAGCCCTTCAGCTCCGCGACGTCGGGCGTCACCGAGACCGGTACCACCGAGACCAGCGGAATATCGGGAAGCTCGTCACCCGCCAGCAGATACGTGCGCAGCGCGCCGGCGCACATGGCCAGCACCACGTCGTTGACCGTGGTGCCCATTTTGTCCTTGAGCGCCTTGGCGTCGGCCAGGCTCGCGGCGGCGAAGGCCACGCGACGCCGGGCGTGCACCGCGACGTTGATGGAGGTGCGCGGCGCCGTCAACGGCAGGGCGGCCTTGGCCGTCAATCCCTGGCGGATGCGGCGCACATCGAAGATGTTCCGGGTGGTGCGCAGGACGATGCGCCCGAGGTCGAAGGGCGCGACCAGGCCGGCCATCATCGCCTGCGAGACGAGCTCCAGGCCCGAGGGGATGCGAGAGTCGAAGGTCCGTGCCGTCTGCGGATGCGTCTCCGGCGGGTTGGGCTCAAGGTCGAACAGGACGCCGAGGAGCTCGGCGCCGGACACGCCGTCGATGGTGCTGTGGTGCATCTTGACGACCAGCGCGATCTTCCCGTCTTCGAGCCCCTCCACGATCCACATCTCCCAGAGCGGGCGGTCCCGGTGGAGCTGGCGGCTGATCACGTCGGCGGCGAAGTCGCTCAGCTCCCGCATGCCCCCGGGGGAGGGAAGTGCGGCGCGCCGAAGGTGATTGTCGATGTCGAACTCGGGATCGTCCACCCACACGGGGTGGCCCAGGCGCATGGGCACCTCCACCAGGCGGCGCTGGAACACCGGGGCCAGGGGGATGCGGTCGTTGATCAGTTGGCGGATCCGCCGGAACGAGTACCCGCCCGGCACCGTGGAGGGGTCGAAGACGGCGGTCATGGCCACGTGCATGTGGAGGGTGGGGGTCTCCATGTAGAGGAAACTCGCATCGAGCCCTGTCAGCCGTTCGGGGGTCATCGACTCTCCTTGGTCATCGTGGTGACGTGCATAACCTCGCGCCTTCCCCAGGCCAGGGCAAACGGGACAGGAACCCCTCCGACCAGGGTGGACCTGCGGAGAACGGCCCGGTCGGGCGAAGATGGTGGTGTGCCGTACGCCTTTTTGACCGTGACGCTCATCGGAGCCGTCGCCGTCGCGCTCGCCTACCGCCCCATCCGTCGGGAGCCCTTCACCGTCCTCAGCTTCACCTGCGGCTGGATCGCCGGCGAGCTGGCCTTCCAGAACATCCTCTGGCAGCTCGTGGCCACCGGCCTCTTCATCTGGGCCGGAGCGCTCTCGAACTGGGCCGGCTGGCTCGGGTTGGCCGTCGCCGTGGCGGTCTGGGTCGGACTGGTCGGGCTGGGTATCGCCGGGCGTCGGGCGGCCAACGTGACCGCGGCCGCACTGAGCGCGGTGCGCAGCCCGGCGTTCCCGGTGCCCGACAAGCCGACCGCACCGACGTGGGGCCGCTGGTGGCGCGTGACGCGGGCCATCCCCTTCGGCTCGCGGGCCATCCGGGCGACCCGCAACCTCGACTACTGGGGCGACGGCACCAAACGCCATCGCCTCGACGTCTATCAGTCGCGCCTGGCTCCTCCGGGGAAGGCGCCGGTCATGGTGTACATCCACGGGGGCGCCTGGATGATCGGCGAGAAGCGCGAGCAGGGGAAGCCGATGATGTACGAGTTGGTCGCCCGCGGCTGGGTCTGCGTGGCGATCAATTACCGGCTCAGCCCCAAGGCCACCTGGCCCGATCACATCGTCGACGCCAAACGCGCCGTGGGCTGGGTCAAGGAGCACATCGGCGAGTACGGGGGCGACCCTTCCTTCGTCGCGGTGAGCGGAGGATCGGCCGGCGGCCACCTGTGCGCACTCCTCGCCCTGAGTGCCGGCGATCCCGACTTCCAGCCGGGCTTCGAGGACGTCGACACGGCGGTCCAGGCCTGCGTCCCCTTCTACGGCGTCATGGATCTGACGAGCTCGCCCGACGGCTCGGCCATCTTCGGCCCCGGTCTGCTCAAAATGCTGGAGACGCGCGTCATGAAGACGAAAGAATCGGAGCACCCCGAGCTCTTCCGGGATGCCTCACCGACGTACCGGGTGCGTGCCGAGGCGCCGCCGTTCTTCGTGCTGCAGGGGGTCAACGACACGCTCGTGCCCGTGGAGTCGGCGCGCCTGTTCGTGGAGCGGCTGCGCGCGGTGTCCCAGGCTCCCGTTGCCTATGCCGAGTTGCCCCTGGCCCAGCATGCGTTCGACGTCCTGGCCTCACTGCGCTGCCAGGCCACCACCTCTGCCGTGGCAGATTTCCTCCAGGCGGCCCGGTCCCCGGCCTCAGTCGGTGCCTGGGCGGGCCCCGCGAACGTTTCTGGCGTGGAGCCAACTCCAGAGTAGTGCCACTGCCGCCACATGCGGCAGGCCGCATGCCCGAGCGGTGACCGGCGAGGTCCGAGGGTCAGGGCTCCTCGGCCAGGACCACCTGCACCGACAGTTCGTCTCCGGCGGACACCACCAGCTCGTCCACGCCGCCGGCGTCGACGATGTCGCCCCGGGCGGCCTCGACCGCAGCCAGCGTCGCGGGCGGGACCGCTGACGGTGAGGAGCGCCACCCGCGCCCGCATGGAGCGCTTGTTGGCGGTCTTCTCGCGCCGCACGGCGCTGAGGACTTCGGACGCCACCGTCAGCACCGACTGGTCGGCACCGGCGTGCGCCCCCACGTCGGTCGCCTCGGGCCAGGACGCCAGGTGCACCGAGCCCGTCCTGCCACCAGCTCCAGACCTCTTCGGTGACGAAGGGGAGGAACGGCGCAAAGAGCCGGTGCAGCACGGAGAGTGCAAGCGCCAACGTCGCCCGAGCCGAGTCGGTTCCGCCGGCCGTCCCCTCGCCGTAGGCCCGGGTCTTGACCAGCTCCACGTAGTCGTCGCAGAAGGACCAGAAGAACGTCTCGGTGACCTCGAGGGCGCGTGCGTAGTCGAACTCGTCGTGCGCCGCCGTTGCCGCGTCGACGAGCGTGGCCAGCCGCGCCAGCAACGCAGCATCGAGCGGCACGTGCACGGCGTCGACGCCGGGGATCGGGCCCTCACCCAGCCGACCCAGTGCGAACTTCGAAGCGTTGAGGATCTTGATGGCGAGGCGACGGCCGATCTTCATGACGCCCATATCGAGGGCCGTGTCCGTCCCGGGCCGGCCGTTGCAGGCCCAGTAGCGCACGGCGTCGGAGCCGACGTCCTTCAGGATCGCCATCGGGGTGATCACGTTGTTCTTCGACTTGGACATCTTCTTGCGGTCCTTGTCGAGGATCCAGCCGTTGATGGTGGTGTGCTTCCAGGGCAGCACGCCGTGCTCCTGGTGTGAGCGCAGCAGTGTCGAGAAGAGCCAGGTGCGGATGATCTCGGGGCCCTGGGGCCGGAGATCCATGGGGAAGGTGGCCGCGAACAGCGCGGGGTCGTCCTCCCAACCGCAGGCGATCTGGGGCGTCACGGACGAGGTGGCCCATGTGTCCATGACGTCGGGGTCGCCGCTGAACCCCCCGGGCACGCCGCGCTGCTCCGGCGAGTAGCCCGCAGGGACATCGGTCGTCGGGTCGACCGGCAGGATCGACTCGTCCGGGACGATGGGAGAGGTGTGGTCGGCCTCACCGTCGGGGCCGACGGGGTACCAGACCGGCACGGGGACGCCGAAGAAGCGTTGGCGGCTCACCAGCCAGTCGCCGTTGAGGCCGCTGACCCAGTCGTCGAAGCGGACCTGCATGTAGGGCGGGTGCCAATCAACTCGTACCCCGCTCGAGGAGCTCCCGGCGCAGCACGTCGTCGCGACCACCGTTGCGGATGAACCACTGCCGGCTCGTGACGATTTCGAGCGGACGGCTTCCCCGTTCGTAGAACTTCACCGGGTGCCGAATCGGCCGGGGGTCGCCCACCAGGTCCCCCGATGCCGCCAGCAGCTCCACCATGGCCCGCTGCGCCTGCTTCACCGGTCCGGCCGGCGATGGCCCGCCAGGCCTCGCCGTCGGGCACGCCGGGCGGCGGCGTCTCGGTGATGCGGCCCGAGCGCGTGACGATGCTCCGCGTCAGGAGGTCGAGCTCGCGCCACCACACGACGTCGGTGACGTCGCCGAAGGTGCAGATCATGGCGATGCCCGAGCCCTTGTCGGGTTCGGCGAGGGGGTGGGCCAGGACGGGCACCTCGACCCCGAAGAGCGGCGTGTGGACGGTCGTGCCGAACCGGGCTTCATAGCGCTCGTCGTCGGGATGGGCCACCAGGGCCACACAGGCGGCCACCAACTCGGGCCGTGTCGTCTCGATCTCAATGTCGTCGAAGCGCAGTCGGTGGTACGCCCCGTCCAGTTCGCGGTCCTCCATTTCGGCCTGGGCCACCGCCGTCTGGAAGTCGACGTCCCAGAGCGTGGGCGCTTCGGACGTGTAGGCCTCGCCGCGGGCCAGGTTGTGCAGGAACATGCGCTGGCTGGTCCGCCGGCTCTTGTCGTCGATGGTGGCGTACGTGCGGCCCCAGTCGACCGACAGGCCGACGCGGCGCCACAGGCCCTCGAACGCCCGCTCGTCCTCGGCGGTGAGTTGATGGCAGAGGTCGATGAAGTTGGGCCGGCTGACCGGGATGTCGTCCTTGCCCGGCTCTTCGGGCGGCGAGAAGTCCGGGTCGTAGGGGAGGGAGGGATCGCAGGTCACCCCGAAGTAGGTCTGGACCCGCCGCTCGGTCGGGAGACCGTTGTCATCCCAACCCATCGGATAGAAGAGCTTCCAGCCCCGCATGCGCCGATAGCGGGCGATGGCATCGGTCTGCACGTAGCCGAAGACCGAGCCCATGTGGAGGGAGCCCGACACCGTCGGAGGCGGCGTGTCGATGGAGAACACCTCGTCCCGGGTGGCCGTGTCGTCGAACCGGTAGGTCCCCGCTTGCTCCCAGGCGGAGGCCCAACGCTCCTCCAGATTGTCCAGCGTGGGCTTGTCGGGGACGCGGGGCGCTCCGGTCGTTGGAGTCGACATGATCGGGTTACCGTACCCGGGTGCTGCGCCTTCACGACACCGCAACGGGCACGGTCCGCCCGCTGGAGCAACGCACCGAGGGCGAAGTGTCGATGTACGTCTGTGGACCCACCGTCTATGACCTTCCACACATCGGTCACGGCCGCTACAACCTGGTCTTCGACGTCCTGCGCCGCTACCTGCTCTTCTCCGGGCTCGCCGTCCGCTACGTCTCCAACATCACCGATGTCGACGACAACATCATTCAGCGGGCGAACGAGCAGGGCAGGACGGAACCGGAGGTGGCCGCCGAGTTCGAGGCGCGCTGGTGGGAGGCCATGGACGCCCTGGGCGTGCTCCGCCCCGACGAGACGCCGCACGCGACGGGCTACATCGCCGACATGGTGGACCTGGTGGCGGACCTGCTGGGCGCGGGCGTGGCCTACGAGACCTCCGACGGGGTCTACCTCAACGTGGAACAGGTGCCGGGCTACGGGCTCTTGGCCCTGCAGAGCCTCGACTCCCTCAGAGCGGGAGCCCGGGTCGAGGGCAGCGACGAGAAGCGCTCCCCCCTGGACTTCGCACTGTGGAAGAAGGCGAAGGAGGGCGAGCCCAGCTGGGAGGCGCCCTGGGGAGCCGGCCGTCCCGGGCTGGCACACCGAGTGCGTCGTGATGTCGCTCGACCTGCTCGGCGACGGTTTCGACCTCCACGGAGGGGGCCGGGACCTGGCCTTTCCGCATCACGAGAACGAGCGGGCCCAGGCGGTCGCCGAGGGTCGGCCCTTCGCCCAGCACTGGGTGCACAACGGCTGGGTCGAGGTCGACGGAACGAAGATGTCGAAGTCCCTGGGCAACTTCACCTCACTGACCGATCTGCTCACCCGCCGCGACGAGCGCGCCTACCGGCTCCTGGTGCTCCGGGCGCACTACCGGTCGCCCCTCGAAGTGACGGCGCCGACGCTGGCGGACGCCGAGAAGGCGCTGGACAGACTCGACGGACTGGCCCGGCGCTTCGGCCTGGGCGACCTGCTCGCAGAGGGCCGCGGGCTACGTGGTGGAGGCGCGGGACGCCGGCGACGCCGATCGGGGAGCGCTGGCCGCCTTCCATGCCCGGATGGACGATGACATGGACACGCCGGGAGCGCTGGCGGGTGTCTTCGAGCTGGTGACGGCGGCCAACTCGGCGGCCGATGCCGGCGACGAAGCCGAGGGCCGGCGCCTGGCCGGGACCGCTGCGCTGATCCTGGCCGCGCTGGGCGTGCCGCTCAGGGCGGCGGAGGCCGAGGTCGACGAGGAGTCGGCCCGGCTCGTGGCCGAGCGCGACGAGGCGCGGGCAGCCAAGGACTTCGCCCGGGCCGACGCGCTCCGGGACGAGCTGGTGGCCCGGGGGTGGACCGTCGAGGACACCCCGAGCGGCACCGCCGTCCGTCGCTGATCCGGCGGAAACCCCAGTTCAGCCAGCCTTTCCGCGCCCTGGGTGGATTGTGTACCGGGCCGTAGGTTACTGTTGGGTAACAACGGAACCCTTGGGTTCGCCACGCGGCGCTGGCGAACGTTCTCCAGCTGCGGTTCCACGAGACGCAGAGGCTTCGGCCGCCGCCGGGGTCGTGCAAGGAGGAGGACGCACAATGTCCGACTATTCCCTCGAACTCAACGAGGACCAGCTCCAGATCGTCAAGTGGGTGCACGAGTTCGCTGAGAACGTCGTTCGCCCCGCCGGTCCCGAATGGGACGAGCGGGAGGAGACGCCGTGGCCGATCATTCAAGAGGCGGCCAAGAACGGCCTGTACTCGTTCGACTTCATCGCCCAGTGCTTCTCGGACCCGACCGGTCTGCTCATGTGCCTCGTCAACGAGGAGATGAGTTGGGGTGATGCCGGCATCGCGTTGGCCATCTTCGGCTCGACCCTCGCCGTGGCCGGGATCTTCGCCAACGGGACCCCCGAGCAGATCGGCGAGTGGATCCCGCAGTGCTTCGGGACGCCCGACGACGTGAAGCTGGCGGCGTTCGGGGTCTCCGAGCCCGACGCCGGCTCGGACGTGTCCTCCCTGAAGTCGCGGGCCGTCTATGACGAGGCCAAGGACGAGTGGGTGCTCAACGGCACCAAGACGTGGATCACCAACGGCGGCATCGCCAACACGCACGTGCTCGTGCTCTCGGTGGACCCCGCGCTCGGCAGCCGGGGCCAGGCCAGCTTCGTCGTGCCCGAGGGGACGCCGGGCATCTCCCAGGGCCAGAAGTTCAAGAAGATGGGCATCCGCGCCTCGCACACGGCCGAGGTCGTCCTCGACGACTGCCGGGTGCCGGGGCGCTGCCTCCTCGGGGGCAAGGAGAAGCTGGACGAGCGTCTCGCCCGGGCCAAGGAAGGCAAGAAGACGTCGACGCAGGCGGCCATGGCCACCTTCGAGGCGTCCCGTCCCATTGTGGGCGCCCAGGCCGTCGGCATCGCCCGCGCCGCGTACGAGTACGCGCTGGACTACGCCAAGGAGCGCAAGCAGTTCGGGCGCGCCATCATCGAGAACCAGGCCATCGCCTTCAAGCTGGCCGACATGAAGATGCACACGGACGCCGCCCGCCTGCTCGTGCACCGCGCCGCCAACATGGCCAGCACCGGCAAGAAGTTCGAGAACGGCGAAGGCTCCATGTCCAAGCTCTACGCCGGCGAGAACGCCGTGTGGGTGACCGACCAGGCCATCCAGATCCTCGGTGGCTACGGCTACGTCCGGGAGAACCCGGTCGAGCAGTGGCACCGGGACTCGAAGATCTACACCATCTTCGAGGGGACCTCAGAGATTCAGCGGCTGGTGATCTCCCGGGCGATCTCGGGCATCCACATCAACTGAGCCTCCGGCACGGCCGGGGTCCGCCGCCGGGCGACAAGGCGCCGGCGACGGGTTGGCACGCCCCACCGGGCCTGATGAACGAGCGCCTAATGGGGTGGTGGCCGCAGGAGGACCTCCGTTGTGGCCTCCAAGGCAGACGGTTGCTGCCCCTTCGTGTCGGAGTGTGCGTCGAGGACGAGGTTGTATCGGTTCCGGCGCGACATTTGCGGAGGCACCGAACGAGTTCGAGGCAACCTGCCACCTCAGGCACGTGACTGGGACGTCAGGCACTTTCACGCCGATCTCGCAGTCAGTCTGGGCCTCGACGACGACCGTACCCACGTATGCATTGCCGTGCTTGGGATCCGTGCGCGTTGAAAACCTCGAACGCTTGCGGACCGTGCAGTGCCACATCGTTCGCGAAGAGATAGTCCACACTGCCACCCGGAGCGATGGTGCTGGGGGGCCTTGTTCCAAAGTAGGTCGTGCCCTGGGAGTTCCAGGTCCACTGACGGGTCAATGTAAACGGCGTCGTGTTGTGGATTGACTGCGTCCAACCCCATGCTCCGATTGGGACCGGTCCGATCATGGTCGGGGCGTCGACGTCCGCCGGCAAGCCGTCGCCCGTGGCGGTCGGGCGCCGTGGCCCAATAGAGAGCCGGAACTCTGCGTAGTAGTGGGTTGGACCACCATCCGTCGTGAATGCGGGGTCGCGTCGAGACCGGCGGAGTTCCCCGGTATGAGTTCTGGATTGATGACGCTTCCCCACGACTGCTCCACCCGGGCAGTAATGCCAGGCAGACGGGCGATCCGATGGGTTTGCATTCGATCCCGTCCATCACGACGAACATTCCTGCGTAAATGTCTTTTACGTTGTCGCGGTCGTAGGCCGCGTAAGTGTCGAGTTGGAAGAGCCCGTGGCCGATCGCCTGGGGCGAGCTGCGCACCGTCGAGTCCATTTGTCCGCCCCGAGCGGCGACCACCGCCTGCGGCTGCTTCACCCATTCGGTCATCTCGGTTTTGGTCTGGTCAACCAGCCGCAGCTGATAATGGGTCAGATTGAGAAGGCGGAGAGACGCCTTCCAGGGCGCAGCCTGAGTGCCCGGAGCATCTGCGCCCGCCGCCAAAAAGGGAAACCCGATCAGACTTGTAGCCAAAACTATGGCGGCCAATGCGAACGAGCGCGCCCCGACTCATCCTGACCCGAGACAGCGCCGTCGTGTGCACCATTCCTCCGTTGGGCGCGTACCCAAGGAGAGCGCCACCCGCTCGATACCGCTTGTACGCAATCTATCGACAGGTTTCGCGGACCTATGAGCAAGATTCCGAGGCAGTCGCCGGGCACGTAGCGCGCAACCGATGCGGGCGACCACGGATGCAACGGGAGGCGCCCGAGCGTCTGGTCGCATCATCTGGCAGGGTTGACACGTACAAGGTACAAGCTGTGCTGGCCACCCAGAAGGATCGGATGCGAAAGGACGCAGGCTCATGCCCGACGACGCAAGGGGCGCAGGCTCCTCCATCGACAACCGTCATCTCCTGCTGGTCGGGGCCGGGCCTGGTCTCGGCATGGCCGTGGCCCGCCGCTTCGCCGAGGGCGGCTACCGGGTGACCCTGGTGGCTCGTGGCACGGACGGACTGCGCGCTCTCGCCGACGGCCTGGCTGACACCGGGGCCCGGATCGACACGATCGTGGCGGATGCCAGCGACCCTGATGCTCTGGGTGCGCGGATGGCTGAGCTCTACGGCGAGGAGGGTGCGCCCGGGCTCATTGTCTACAACGCCGTGATGGGAGCGCCGGACACACTCCTGGAGTCGAGCGTCGAGCACCTGCGGACGGCCTATACCGTCGACGTCATCAGCGCCATCGTCCTGACGCAGGTGGCGGCCCCGGCCATGCGGGCGGCCGGCTCGGGCACCATTTTGGTGACGGGTGGCGGGTTCGCGGATTATCCGATCCCGGTGCTGGCGACCGTTTCCCTCGGCAAAGCGGCGCTCCGGTCCGCCGCCACCATGCTCGGAGCCGATCTGGAGCCCGATGGCATCCGTGTGGCGACATTGACGATCATGGGACAGATCGTTGCGGGCACCGCGTTCGATCCCGAGAAGATCGCGCAGCGCTACTGGGAAGTCGTCAACACGGATGGACCCTGGCAGGCGGAGTTTCGCTTCACCGGCGAAGAGGCGGCGTCGGATCTGAGCGAGGGGCGCTCGCTCAGGAGTTGATCGTCGCGGTGACTCCGTGCAGCGCAATGTTGGCGGAGGCCGCCCCGGGCTGACTGTCGTCCGAGTACACGTTCGCCAACAGGTTGACTCCGACGCCGACCGATCCGGGCGCCAGCTCCGAACCGTCGGGACAGAAGACCTCGACGGTGGCCGTGCCGGCGCCAGGGCCCATGGGTGAGCCGAGATCGTCTTGCCCGGGCGGGTTCGACCAGATCCCGTCGGAGCCGTCCACGCAACCGATCAATCCGGTCGCCGCCATGAACGACACCAGGGCGAAGGGATGTTCGGGGCCGGACTGCGTGAGCCCCGACGTGGTGTACGGGACGGAGAAGGTGACGGACGGGGCGGGGGAGCTGAGCGTGATGGAGGCGCTCAGCGTGGTGTACACGTTCGCCGATTCCTCGACCAGTTGGTTGCCGAGGGCTTGGACCGAGACGGTGGCCGAGCCGTTCGGCGACGCCACCGAGGAGACCGACGCGCTGCCGACGACCGGTGCCGCCGCCGAGGGCAGGGGTGTACAGCTGCTGAAGGTCGGGGGGTAGGGGCCCGCCCCGGGCGCGGCACCGGCCAGCGCACCCAGCTCCGCGTACACCTCGCTGAGCGTCGGGTTGGCCACCGGCAGGTACGTCGGGCCACCGCACTGCGTCGACGTGACGGTGAACGATGTCAGGGCGAGAGATTCCGGCGTCCCGGCAGCCGAGGCGGCAGACGGGAGCAGCATGAGCGAGAGGGCGAGCCCTCCCACTGCCAGGACACCGCTCAGGGCCAGTCTCGAGGAGGCTGCGTGCACGGGTCGACCCGCTTCCACTCGTCCGCAGATGTCCCTGCGGCCTCCGTCCCCACGGCTCTTCGCAGGATACCGTGGCCCGGTCCCTCCGTGCAGCGAGTGGCCGCTCTGAACAGGGGTTTTCGGATCGAGCCGGGGTGCCTTTCCACCAGGGGATTCATCGATCTGGGGCGCTCCTTGCGAACTCGCCCCTCTCGGGTGCTCCTGCAACCCCTCAAGATTGCCCCTGAACGTGTCGAGAAGGCCTGAGGCGGATTCAAGAGGCGGAGTGCGCCATGTCGGGGTGGCCCATGGCCACCGGTAGCAGCGCGCGAAGGGAGCGTGGGCATGGTCACGGAAGAGGAATGGCACGGCGAAATGGCGAAGGCCAAGCGCCTTCGCTTCATCAGCCCGCTGGCCGGGCTGGTCGTCCTCGGATTTCTCACGGTCCCGGCGGTGGCCGTCGGCCGGTCGGTCGGATCGGGCGCCGTCAGCTACGCGCGTGACGGCGGGCGTCCTCATTGCCTGCCTCGTGCCGCTCGTCTACCTGCTGGTCGTCATCAGCGATCGCCAGCAGCTCAAGACCGACAACAAGGTGCGGGCGCTCACGCACGAGTTGAGTGAGGCGATCGAGGTGGCCGACCGCGAGGGCGTCACCCGGGAACTCCAGGGCCAGCGTCAACGCTTCGAGAGCCGCCTGGCCAACGCGCTCGACATGGCCGAGGGGGAGCCCGAGGTCATCGACGTGATCGAGCGGTCGTTCGCCGCTGTCGTGCCCGACGCACCCGTCGAACTCCTCCTGGCGGACAACAGCCACGCCCACCTCATCCGTATGGCCGGCGTCGGGCCCGGACGGGGAGCCGCCGTCCTGCAGCGTCGACTCGCCCGGACCGCTGTCCCGCCGCCCGGCGGGCGCAGGTGCAGGTCTTCGGGGACAGCGACCATCTCGATGCCTGTCCCAAGCTGCGCAACCGGCCGCAGGGCCGCCTCTCCGCCCTCTGCGTCCCGGTTTCCATCATGGGCCGGACCGTGGGCGTCATCCACGCCACCGACAAGCCCGACGCCGAGGTGGAGGACGCCCAGGTCCAGGACCTCACCACCCTGGCCAAGCTGGCCGGCGCCCGCATCGGCCTGCTGCGGGTCATGGCGGAGACGCAGTTGCAGGCTTCGACCGACACCCTCACCGGGCTGCTCAACCGCCGCTCCTTCTCCGAGAAGGTCGCTGCCGTGCCGCACGACCTCCACCCGGTCGCGGTGGCGATGGCCGATCTGGACCACTTCAAGAACCTCAACGACACCTACGGGCACGAGACGGGCGACCGGGCACTGCGACTGTTCGCCCGCGTCCTGCGCGACTCGCTCCGCGGCGCACGACCTGATCTCCCGCTACGGGGGTGAGGAGTTCGCCATCGCGTTCCCCGACTGCTCGTCGGTCGACGCCACCCGCGCCCTCACCACCGTGCAGACCCAGCTCGACGCCGCCATCACGGTCGGAGGGCTGCCGAAGTTCACCTCGAGCTTCGGCATCACGGAGATCGAGCCGGGTGAGGAGTTGGCCGCCGCGCTGCGCCGGGCCGACGACGCCCTGCTGTTGGCCAAGCGCTCGGGGCGCAATCAGATCGTCCTCCACGATCCCGAGACGGGGACGAACGCTCCCGTGGGCAACGGGTCCTCCACCCACGAGGTCGAGGAATTGCTCCGGGCCGAGCGCCTCTGAGCCACCGGCTCACTCGTGTCGCTGGTCTTCCCGAGGCAGCCACACCGCCCGGGATAGCGTCGCCGCATGGCGGCCGTTCCCCTCCGGCAGAACCGCGACTTCGTCCTCCTCCAGGCGGGCCAGTTCCTGTCGAATGCGGGCTCGCAGGCGACGTCCATCGCCTACCCGCTCCTCGCCCTCGCACTGACCCACTCCGCCGTCAAGGCGGGTGTCGTCTCCTTTGCCCGCACCGCCCCCATCGCCGTCGCTTGCCATTCCCGCCGGTTTGGCGGCGGACCGCTGGAACCGGCGTGGCCTGATGATCGCCGCCGACGCGCTGCGAGCCGCCGCCATCGGCGGTCTTGCCATCAGCCTGGTCGTCGGGGAACGTGCCCTTCTGGGTGCTCCCGTGCGTGGCCTTCGTCGAGGGCATCGGCAGCACCGTCTTCAACGCTGCCCAACCGGGAGCGCTGCGAGCCGTCGTGCGTGCTGAGCAGTTGCCCGAGGCGGCGGGCGCGCAGAGCGGCCGGACGGCGGCCGTGCGGATCGTCGGGCCGCCGCTGGGCGGGGCCTTGTTCGAAGCCGGTCGCGCGCTTCCCTTCCTGGCCGATGCCCTCTCCTATGCGTGTTCGACCGTCTCGCTGCTGCTCATGCGTGTCCGTTTCCAGGAGGAGCGCGCACGGGATCCGGGCACGGCCCGCCAGCGCGCCGCCGAAGGGCTTGGCGTTCACCTGGCGACAGCCGTTCCTGCGCACCACGGCCTTCCTGTACGGCCTGCTGAACTTCACCGCTCTCGGCCTGCTGTTCTGCATTGTGGTCATCGGGCAGAGCGAGGGGCTCTCGGGTGGCGTGATCGGGCTGCTGACCGGTGTGTTCGCCGCCAGCGTCGTCGTCGGCTCGTTCCTCTCGCGCTTCATCCGGGCCGCCCTCTCCGTCCACGCCGTCCTCATGCTCGAGGTGTGGGCCTGGTTGGGCTGCGCCGTCTTCCTGGTCTGGCCCCACGCGGTCGTGCTGGCCGTCGGGCTGGTGCCGGTCGGCCTCGCCGTGCCCTCGACGGACTCGGTCGTGAACGGGTACCGCATCGCCGCCACGCCCGACCGGCTGCTGGGGCGGGCCGAGTCCGTCCGCAGCGCGATCGCCCTGTCTGCCGCCTCCATCGCTCCTCTGGTGGCCGGGCTCCTCCTGCAGCACACGACACCGCGCTGGACGGTGGGTTGCTTCACTGCCTGGGCTTTCGGCCTGGCCATCTGGGCGACGGCGAGCCGCTCTCTCCGGGACCCGCCACCGCTCGTGCCCGGACCCGCCGCGTCCTGACGACCGGCCCTGCTGGTTCGGCGCGTCGCCCCAGGCCGGGCCATAGTGTCGGGCTGCCATGGCCCCGCTCCCCCTTCTTCGCCATCACGCCGACGTCACCCCGGAGTGGCTGACCGACGCGCTGACACAGGCCGGTCAGCTGTCGGGCGGCGCCGTCGGTGCGCTCGTTCGAGACGGAGCCGATCGGGACGGGGCAGATGGCCGACACGACGCGGTTCAGCCTGACGCTTCGATCGCGACGGGCGCCGGACCGCCGAGCGTGGTCGGCAAGTTCGCCTCGGCCGACGATCAGAGCCGGGGCACCGGCCTGGCCCTGCGCGCCTACGAAATCGAGGTCCGCTTCTACCGCGAGGTCGCCGAGCCGGGTCGGCGCCCGGCTGCCCGCCGTCTACCTGGCCGAGGTGGAGCCCGAGACCGGTTGGTTCACGCTCCTCATGGAGGACATCGCCGGCGCCGCCCAGGGTGACCAGATTGCAGCCTGCGGTCCCGACGTCGCGACGGCCGTGCTCGACGAAATGGCCGGACTGCACGCGCCGTGCTGGGAGGCGCCCGAGCTCGAACGTCTCGAGTGGCTCAACCGCTCCACCCCCGAGTCCGACGGTTTCCTCGTCGCACTGGTGTCCTCGCTGCTGCCCGGCTTCCTCGAGCGCTACGCGGACACGCTGGCCCCCGAGCACCAGGCGGTCTGCCGCCTCTTCGTCGACCACCTCCCCGACTACCTCCGCCTGCGGGGCGGACCGCGCACGGCCAGCCACGGCGACTTTCGTCTCGACAACCTTCTCTTCCAGCCGGGCACGCCGAGACCGGTGGTGGTCGACTGGCAGACGGTGGGCTGGGCCGGCGCGTCGCTCGACGTCGCCTACTTCATCGGCGGCTGCCTCAGCGCGGAGGATCGCCGGGCCCACGAGCCCGAGCTGCTGGCGGGCTACCACGACGCGCTGTGCCGCCGCGGCGTGCGCGACTACTCGCTCGAGCAGCTGCGCGCCGATGCCCGTCGCGACACCTTCGGTGGCCTGTTGATGGCCATCGTGGCGTCCATGGTCGTCCAGCGCACCGAGCGGGGCGACCTGATGTTCCTCACGAGCACGACCCGCCACGCGCAGCATGCGCTCGACGTCGACGCGCCCGCCCTGCTCCTCGGCGCTGCGTGACCGAGCTCCTGGTGCTCTGCACGGGCAACGCGGCGCGGTCGGTCATGGCGGGGTTCATGTTCGACGCCCTCGGGGAGGGACGCCCCGGAGCACCGCTGCACGTCGTGACGGCGGGGACGCACACCATCGACGGGCAGCCGATGGGCATGCGCACCCGCACGGCGCTGTCGCGGCTCCCCGAGCTGGCCGGCGCGGACTTCCGCCGGCACCGGAGCCGCCAGGTGCACGGGGTCGACCTCGTGCACGCCGACGTCGTGGTCGTGATGGAGGCGGACCACGTGCGCTTCGTCCGGCGCCAGTTCCCCGATGCCGCCGCCAAGACGGCCACCATCCGCCACCTGTGCACGAACCTCACGCCGGCGCCGCCTGCGCTCGGCGAGCGGGTGGCGGCGCTGCACCTCCAGCACGGTCGAGCTGGACGACAGCGGGGACGTCCTCGACCCGGCGGGTCACGAGGCGGACGTCTATGCCGCCTGCGTCGACGAGCTGTGGGGCTTGTGCCAGACGCTCATCGCACTGCTGTGACGGGCTGACGCCGCGGCAGATCAGTCGGCGTGGACCGAGCGCAAGCCGGCCCAGGCGAGGTCCGCCATGCGGCCCGCCAGCTTCTGGGCCTCCTCGTCGACCGCGGCCTCGGAATCGGGGCGCTGGGCCATGAAGCGACGGCTGACGCCTTCGGCCATGCCCACGATGCCGTAGGCGAGCAGGCGGCGGTGGTCGTCGTCGAGCCCGGCGTCGATGAGCGGGTCGATCGCCTCGGCGATGGCGTCCTCCACGGCGCGCAGGGCGCGGCCCAGCTCGAGGTCGTCCGCGTGGTCCCGCCCGTAGAGCAGCCGGAACTCCGCCTCGTGGCTGACCACCAGGCGGAAGTAGGCGGCAAAGCCCAGCTCGACCTGCTGGCGCGGGCCCTCGGCCCGCATGACGGCGCGCCCGATGGCCGCCAGGACGTCCTGGGCGATGGAGTCGACCAGCTCCAGGTAGAGGGCCCGCTTGGAAGAGAAGTGCTGGTAGAGCAGCGGCTTCGTCACGCCGGCGGCCTCGGCGATGTCGTCCATGGTGGTGGCCCGGTAGCCCCGCTGCGCGAAGAGCTCCAGAGCGACGGCCACCAGCTGCTGGCGCCGTTGCTCGGCCGTGAGCCGCCTCGAGGACGCTTGGATCGCACCCGCCATCGCGCCAGGTTACCGAACGGTCAGAGACCGCGGAACGCGCTCGAGGACGGGCGACAGGCGGGCCGGCAGGTCGGCCAGGTTGAAGTGGTCCGCCGCCACCTGCTGGTTGTGCGCAATGAGGCGCGTGTCCGGATGCTCGAGCCAGCGCGCCAGCGGGGCGGGGTCGGCCGCGTCGAACCACTCGAAGCCGAAGGCCGCCAGCTCGGCCGCGACCGGGTACGGGCCGATGGCCAGCGGCCGCCGGTACGTCGCCGACTCCACCGACGGATTGCCGAAGCCCTCCCAGAACGAGGGGAGCAGCACGGCATCGCAGGCCGCATAGGCGTCGGCGACGGAGCAGCCGCCGCGCGGCGGGCCGAGCAGGACGCGGCAGCGCGCCGCGGCGACCAGGCGCTCGAGCTCCGGCCCGTACCCGTCCTCGGCGGGGCCGAGGAGCCAGTAGGTGGCGCCGGTCGCCTCGGCCAGGGCGATGGCCGCCCCGATGTTCTTGCGCGGCAGCGCCCGCGTCGGCTGCAGCAGGAGCGGCGTCCCCTCGCCGACACCGAGGGCGCGCGCGCACGGCGGCCCGGTCACCCGGCGACGGATCCGGGTCGAACGAGTTGTAGATCGTGGTGGCGCCGATGCCGTGAGCCGCCAGCTCCCTCTCGCTCAGCTCGTTGATGGTCACGTGCGCCCAGGCGGGGTCGTCGGGCGGCGGCGGAAGGTGCGCGAACTGCGGGCGCTGCCACGGCAGGTCGTGGTGATGCAGCACCGTCGGGCGTCCGGCGCAGGCCGCGGCCACCACACGCCGCCGCGCCCGGGTTCAAGCGGCAGCGAGCAGAGGTTCTCGACGATGACGACGTCGGCCCCGGCCAGCGCGGCGTCCACCTCGGCCCGTGTCGGCGGCTCCGGCGCCTGCATGGCCAACCCCGGTAGGACATGGTCCACCGGCCCTGCCCCCGCCACCGAGCGGACCGTGAAGCCGAGGAGCCCCAGCGCATCCGCCCATTTCGCCGCCTCGATGGCGACCCCGTCCGAACCACCGAGCCGGAACGAGACCATGCACGCGGTCGCCACGGACGAACTGTAGGCGTGCCAAGGGAGCCGACTGGCAGGTCGACTAGCGTTGTTCCGATGGCAAAACGGGCACTGATTACGGGCGTGACGGGCCAGGACGGCTCGTATCTGGCCGAGTTTCTGCTGACGCAGGGCTACACGGTGATCGGGATGGTGCGGCGCTCCAGCACGCTCAACTTCGAGCGCATCGCGCACATTCAGGATCAGATTGAGCTCGTCGCCGGGGACCTCCTCGACGAGGTTTCCCTCATCAACATCCTGCGCGATCACCGGCCGACCGAGGTCTACAACCTGGCCGCCCAGTCCTTCGTGCAGACGAGCTTCACCCAGCCCGTGCTGACGGGCGAGACCACGGCGCTGGGCGTGACGCGGATGCTCGACGCCATTCGCCTGGTCGACCCCGAGATCCGCTTCTACCAGGCCAGCTCGTCGGAGATGTTCGGCAAGGTGCAGGAAGTCCCGCAACGCGAGTCGACGCCGCTGTACCCGCGCAGCCCCTACGGCGTGGCGAAGGTCTACGGCCACTGGATCACCGTCAACTACCGCGAGAGCTACCAGCTCCACGCCTCCTCGGGCATCCTGTTCAACCACGAGTCCCCGCGCCGGGGCCTCGAGTTCGTGACGCGCAAGGTGACGCACGGCGTGGCGCGTATCGCCAACAAGCTCCAGGACAAGCTGGCGCTCGGCAACCTCGACGCGCAGCGCGACTGGGGCTACGCGGCCGACTACGTCCGCGCCATGTGGTTGATGCTCCAGCAGGACGGGCCCGGACGACTTCGTCGTGTCGACCGGCGAGACGCACGCCGTCCGCGAGCTGTGCCGCCTCGCCTTCGAGGCGGCCGGGTTGGATTGGGAGCAGCACGTCGTGATCGACGAGCGGTTCCTGCGCCCGGCCGAGGTCGACCTCCTGGTGGGCGATCCCGGGAAGGCGCACTCCGTGCTGGGTTGGCAGCCCGAGGTCGACTTCGCCGGCCTGATCACCATGATGGTGGAGGCCGACATCGACCTGGTTCGCAAGAGCCTGAGGTAACCGGGGCCGCCGCGCTCCCCGCAATGCCTGTCTCCGCCGCGATCTCAGCCGATCCGGTCGGCGTCCTCGTCGCCTTCGGGGCCGGGATCCTCTCGTTCGTCTCGCCCTGCGTGCTGCCGCTCGTGCCGGGCTACGTCTCCATGGTCTCGGGCCTGTCGGCCGCCGAGTTGGAGGCGGGTGGGGACGGTGCGACGCCGTCGGCCGCCCTGCGCCCGGTCCTGCGGGGCATCGGCCTCTTCGTGGCCGGGTTCACCGTGGTCTTCGTCGCACTCGGGGCGACGGCGTCGAGCATCGGGCGCCTGCTCAGTGCCCACGAGGTGGCACTGGCCCAGGTCAGCGGCGCCGTCATCATCTGCCTCGGGGTGGTCATGCTGCTGGCCGCGCTCCCGGCGCGGGTCTGGACCCATGCGGGCGTCGGCACGCTCGGCGTGGTGACGCGGGTGACCGGCGAGCGGCGTTTCGACGTGCGTCCTTCCCGACTCGGTGTGTGGGCGGCGCCGCTCATGGGCATGGCGTTCGCCTTCGCCTGGACGCCGTGTATCGGGCCCGATCCTCGGGGTTGTGCTCGGGCTGGCCGCCCACAACGGGACGTTGCCGGGCGGCGTGCTGCTGCTGTTCGCCTACTCGCTCGGCCTGGCCGTGCCCTTCGTGCTCGTGGGCCTGGCCTTCGGGCGGCTCACCGCAGCGCTGACCCGGGCCCGCAATTGGCTCTGGGCCGTCGAGCTCGTCGCCGGGCTCGTGCTGGTCGTCTTCGGCGTGCTGCTCCTGACGGACAACATCAGCTGGGTGTCGACCCAGCTGTCGAACCTCCTCAACGACCTCGGCCTCAGTCGCCTCTCCAAGAGCTGACCCGTGGCCGGCGCCGCCTCTCCCGCCGCCGACTCTCCTGTCACCGTCCTGTGCGAGCGCATCACTTCTCTGCGCACAGCAGCACGCACGCCCGTGCTGGTCGCGCTCGACGGGCGTTCGGGAGCGGGCAAGTCGACCGTGGCCGGGCAGGTGGGCGCACGGGTCGGCGCACTCGTGATCGACGGCGACGACTTCTACCGCGGTGGGACCGACGCCTCCTGGGACGGCCTGGGCCCGGCGGAGAAGATCGATCTGGTCATCGATTGGGAGCGCCAGCGGTCCCTGCTCGCGCAACTGCGGCGCGGCGAGGCCGTCACCTGGCAGCCCTACGACTGGGAGGCGGACGACGGGCGACTGGGTGCAACGGTCACCGCCGGCCCTGCCGCGGTGGTCATTCTGTGTGGTGCCTACAGCGCACGCCCGGAGCTGTCCGACCTCTACAGCTTGCGGGTGCTGCTCGACGTCACCCGTGACGTCCGCCGCGCCCGTCTCCTGCGCCGGGAGGGCGAGCGGTACCGGGCGGAGTGGGAGGCCCGCTGGGGGGAGGCCGAGGATCTCTATTTCGACGTGCTGATGCCGCCCGCGGCTTTCGACCTCGTGCTCGACGGCGACCTGACCGTCAGCTCCGCTCGGCCAGCACCTCGGCGAACGTCGTGGCGAACGTGTGCACATCACCGGGCCAGCGCGCCGACACGTAGTGGCCGTCGCGCACGACCCAGGCCGGCCGGGCGTCGTCCAACGTGTCGCGGGCGCGCCCGCTCGTCTTGCGTCGCCAGTCGGGCGACGCCCTTCTCCACGTCGGCGAAGTCGGCCGGGTCGGCCAAGGCCCGCGTCACCTCTTGCTGCACCGACATGTACCCCCATCGCTGGCCGCGCTCCTCCGTGTAGGTCCGGTAGTAGTTGGCGTCCCAGAAGCGCGACCAGCGGGCGATGCCCCAGGCCTTGGACTCCAGCGCCCAGGTGAGCGCAGTGGTGCGCCGGCCGTGCAGCACCGAGCGCCCCGTCACCGGATCCACCGCGCGGGCGGCCACCAGGACGCCGTGGCAGATGGCCCCCACCGGCTTCTCGGCCCGGAAGGCGTCGACCGCCATCTGTTGCACCTCGGGGCTCTCGAGGTAGGGCCGCATGCCGCGCGCCCGGTGGCCTCCGGGCAGCACGAGTGCGTCGTAGCGGCTGCGCCGGGCCGCGCCCCAGTGCAGGGGCGAACCGAAGGGCCCGTCTTCGAGCAGCCCGGCGTAGGCGCGGCGGGCCGCGGCGTCGGCCCGCAGCACGCGGCCGACCACCGTGAGACGGCGCAGGCCCGGGATGGCGCCCCACGGGTCGAGGCCCCGCCCGGTCACCATGAGATCGTCGGCCCGCCCCGGCTGCCCCGACGGCGTGGCGAACACCACCTCGTGGCCCGCGGCCGACAGCACCTGCCAGGTGACGGCCACCTCTGTCGGGTCGAAATCAGTGGCCGGCAACGGCATGAGAACGGTCACCATCGGCGCAGAGAGACTACCGAGCGCCCCTCGCACGGACCACGAGCACGGCGCATCGGACATCACTAGCGTTCTTGCCATGACCGAGTCCGAGACCGTCCCCGATCCGATTTTCTCGCCCGAGGACGGGCTCGAGGAGTTGTGGGCCAGGGCATACCAGGGCGAAATCCTGGGTGAGCTGTTGTTCGGGGGCATCGCCGACGAGCTCGAGGATCCCGATCAGGCGGCCGCCATGCGGACGCTGGCCACCCTGGAGCGGCGGACCAAGGAGGCGGTCGCTCCGGCGTTGGAGCGGGCGGGCGTCTCGACCGAGACGGATCCCGAGACGCAGGCCCTTGCTGCGGCGTTGTTGGCCGGCGCTCTGGCGCTGTCCTGGGGCGACTTGATGGCCACCTTCGGGCCCATCACGGCGCAGTTCATTCCCCTCTACCGGCGGATCGGCGAACTGAGCCCGGACGAACGGGAGACGGCTGACCTTCTGGTGGCCCACGAACAGGCGCTGCGGGACTTCGCCGCGGCTGAAATTGCCGGCGACCGCGCCCTGTCACTCGATCCGATCATGGCGCTGGCCCATATGCGCTGACGGACGTCCGGGAGGTCGCTCCCTTGGTCGCCGGGGTCGATCCGGCGGAAGGCCAGCTGAGCAGGCCGATTTTCCCGGGCTCTGCGGGCAGGCGTGCGCGCCGACGGTGGCCCGGTCGGCCGCCTGACCCCCGCTTGGAACCCTGGTACCCACCCCCCCTACCATGGTGGGGAAGGCCATGGCCCCTGTCGTTCACTTTCGTGCCGCGGTCGCACTCGCCGGCCGCTTCCCCGCCCTTGCCGGGGTCGATCTGTCTCTCGACCAGGGTGAGGTCGTCGTCGTCGTGGGTGCCAACGGTGCCGGCAAGACCAGCCTCCTGCGGGCCTGCGCCGGGTTGCTGCCGGTCACGTCGGGTGACGCCACCGTCCTCGGCGTCGACCTGACCACCGATCACACCTCCGTGCGTCGCTACGTCGGCCTTTTGGGGCATGCCGCCCCGCTCTACGACGAGCTCAGCGCGGCGGAAAACGTCCAGTTCGCCGTCCGCGCCCTCGGCCTCCCGGTCAAGAGCGCCGACGCCGCACTCGAGCGGCTCGGACTCGTCGGGCGCCTGCGGACGACGCCGGCCGGCCGGCTGTCGGCCGGCCAGCGCCGCCGGGTCGCACTCGCCGCGCTGTTGGCGCGCCGCCCGGCGCTCTGGTTGCTCGACGAGCCGCACGCCGGACTCGATGCCACCTCGCGCACACTGCTGGGCCAGTTGATCGCCGACGCAGTGGCGGACGGGGCCTCCGTCCTTCTGTCGTCCCACGAGCCCGAGCTCTCGGTCCCGCTGGCCGACCGTGTGGTGTCGATGGGCGGTGGGCGCGTCACCGGCGAGGAGCCGGGGGGCCGGCGCGTGACGCTCACCGCGGTGCCGGCGGCGGCTACCCGTCGAGTCGGCGCGCGCCGAGGGGGCCACCCATGTGGCATGACGCGGTGCTGGTGGCCGGCAAGGACCTCCGCATTGAGGCACGGGCCCGGGTCGCCCTCTGGCAGGTCGTCCCCTTCGCCGTCCTCGTGCTGGTCCTGTTGGCCTTTGCCATCGGCCCGGACCAGTCGTCGCTGCGCCACGCCGCGCCGGGCATCTTCTGGGTCGCCCTGCTCTTCTCGACGGTGCTCGCCATTCAGCGCAGCGTGGCCGTCGAGTCAGGGGAGGGGACGCGCGACGGGCTGCGACTGTCGGGCATCGACCCGGCCGGCATCTTCCTGGGCAAGGCGGCTGCCGTCGGCCTGCAGCTGCTGCTGCTCCAGGTGGTCCTCTGGGCCGGCATCACCTTTCTGTTCGACGTCCGGGTCCACGTCGTGTGGCTCGCCGTGACCGCCAGCCTGCTGGCCACCGTCGGCCTCGCCTGTGCGGGAGTCCTCTACGGCGCGCTGTCCGCCGGGCTGCGTGTACGCGACACGCTGCTGCCGCTGCTGGTGCTGCCCGTGCTGGCGCCGGTGCTGTTGGCCGGTTCCAAGGCGTGGCAGGCCGCGCTCGACGGCAACGCCGCCTCGGGCACCCAGTGGCTCAAAATCCTTGTCCCGTTCGCGGTGATCTATCTCGTGGTGGGCGTCGTCCTCTACGGACCACTCCAGGAGGCGGCGTGAGCGCGCAGACCATGACCCGACGTCCACGCTGGCTCACCGTCGTCGGGGTGCTCGGCGTCATCGCCATGGGCTTCACGGTCTGGCTCGGGCTCTGGATCACGCCGCCCGACCAGTTCCAGGGGAACCTCGCCCGGCTGCTCTACATCCATCCCGCCATCGCCACGGTGGCGTTGTACTGGGTCGGTCTGGTCGCCGCCGGGGGCAGCCTCCTCTACCTCTGGCCGCGCACGCGCTCGTTGTTCTGGGACCGGCTCGCCGCCGCCTCGGTCGAGGTGGGCGCGGTGTTCGCCGCCCTGACGCTCGTCACCGGGGCCATCTGGGGCCGTCCCGTCTGGGGCGTGTGGTGGACCTGGGACGCCCGCCTGACCTCGACCGCACTCCTCCTGCTGCTCGAGATCGGCTACCTGGCGCTGCGCCGGGTGCCGGCGGAGCCGGCCATCCGCGCCCGGCGCTGTGCGGTGGCGGCGCTGCTCATCGCCATCGACATCCCGATCGTGCACTTTTCCGTCGACTGGTGGAACACGCTGCACCAGGGGGGCACCTTCATCGATCCGGGGTTCCAAATCCACGCCTCGCCCTCCATGTCGTGGACATTCCTGCTCGGCTTCATTGCGTTCTCGCTCATCTTCGTGTGGCTCCTCGGCGTGCGCTACCAGGTCGAGGTGCTGCAGGACGCCGTGGGCGACCAGGAGCTCGAGGTCTCCCTGAGCGAGCGCTGGAGCGAGGACACCGACCTCGTCGGGGCCGGTGCCGGCGCGCCCACGCCGGGCCCGGGCGGAGGTGCGCCGTGAGCTACGTCGACGCCGGCTACTCCATCGCACTGGCCACGCTGTTCGTCTACGCCGTCACGCTGGTCCTGCGCCGCCGGCGCTGGGAGCGTGCACTGCGCATGTCGGAGCCCGCCGTCGAGCCCGAAAGCGCGCCGGCCGGCAGCGAACAGTCGTGACCGGCACCACCACCGAACCGACCCCGCCTCCCAGCCCGCCGACGTCCGAGGTTCACCAGGGCCCGGCCACGCCACCCCCGCGCCGCCGCCGGCGCATGAGCTGGCGGCTCCTGGCCGTCTTCGCCCTCCTGGCCGTCGCCCTCGTGTTCCTGCTCGTCGAGGGACTGGGGAGCTCGCTCGACTACTTCGACACGGTCAGCCAGGCCATGTCCCACCGGCAGTCGCTCGGCACCCAGACGTTCCGGCTGGAGGGCACGGTCGTCCCGAACAGCATCCATGCCACCGACGCCGGCTCGAACTTCACCATCTGCCAGGGGTCCGATGTCGTCCACGTCGCCAACACGGGAAGCCCGCCCCAACTCTTCGGGTCCCGCGTCCCGGTCGTCGTCGTGGGCCACTTCACGTCGGACACGTCGGACCAGTTCCTCTCGAACTCCATTCTGATCAAGCACTCCAGCACCTACAGCCGCCCAGTACCCGAACCGGGTGAAGAAGACGACGTCCGGCCCGGTCTGCTGATGCTCGACGCCAACCTGGGGACCATCGGCGTCTGGCTCGCCTTCCTGGCCTGCCTCGCCGGCATCGTGGTGAGCGTCGTCGGGCTGGTGCCCCGCCGGCAGCTCGCCGCCGAGGCGGCGGCACCTGGTCGAGGCGGGCCGCCCGGGAACCGATGCCCGGCTGCTGGCGCCGGTCATGTGCATCGGCGCGCTGCTTGGCGGCGGGCGCCATGGAGCACGCGCTGGTGACCCACGACTTCACCCTCGTGTTCGTGGCGCAGAACAACAGCACCGTCACGCCGCTGCTGTACTCCATCACGGGGATGTGGTCCGCGCTGGCGGGCTCCATCCTGCTCTGGGGCCTCATCCTCTCGGTGGTGTCGACCATCTTCGTGTGGCGCTACCGGCGCCAGGCGCAGGACTCGGTCATCCGCTACGCCACGCTCGTGCTGTACGTCGTCTCCGCCTTCTTCTTCGGGCTGATGGTCGGGCCCGGCCAACCCCTTCATCACCGCGCCCGGCGCGACGCAGGGGCTCGGCCCGAACTCGCTGCTCCAGGACAACCCGCTGGTGGCCATCCACCCGCCGCTGCTCTACGTGGGCTTCGTCGTCTTCACCGTGCCCTTCGCCTTCGCCATCGGCATGCTGGCCACGGGCCGGGTGGGGGACCGCTGGCAGATTGAGTGCCGGCGCTGGACGTTGGTGGCGTTCACCTTCCTGTCGGTCGGCATCGTGCTCGGCGCCTGGTGGTCGTACCAGGTGCTCGGGTGGGGCGGGTTCTGGGGATGGGACCCGGTCGAGAACGCGGCACTCCTGCCCTGGCTCTGCGGGACGGCCTATCTGCACTCGACGCTGGTCCAGGAACGGCGCGGCCTCATGCGGGTCTGGAACCTCTCGCTGTCGATCGCCACCTTCGCGCTGACCATCCTGGGCACCTTCCTGACCCGGTCCGGGGTCATCACGTCGGTCCATGCCTTCTCGGAGTCGGACCTCGGGCCGCTGCTCATCGGGTTCTTCTTCGCGGTGGTCATCGTGGGGTTCGGGCTGATCGCCTGGCGCGGCGACCGCCTGCGCTCGCCCGGCGGCATCGACGCCCCGCTCGGGCGTGAGGGCGCGTTCCTCCTCAACAACGTGCTCTTCGTCGGCTTCGCCTTCGTCGTGCTGCTCGGCACCCTGTACCCGCTGCTCTACGAGGCGGCGACGCAGCAGCAGGTCACCGTGGGTGCGCCGTTCTTCAACACCGTGGCCATCCCGGTCGGGCTGACGCTGCTCTTCCTCATGGCCGTGGCGCCGGTGCTGAGCTGGCGCAAAATCAACGGCGGCATTCTCTGGCAGCGTCTCGCCATCCCGGTGTGGATCGGCGTGGGGACGGTCGTGCTCTGCGTGGCGTTCGGCCTGCGCGGCATCGGCACGCTGGTCGGGTTCGGCCTCGGCGCCATGGCGGCGGCCACGGCGGCCCGGGCGCTCGTCCTCTCCGTGCGGGCGGCCCACACCCGCCACGTCGGCTTGTGGCGCGGCCTGGTGGGGCGGGCCAACGGCGGCATGATCGTGCACCTCGGCGTCGTCGTGCTCGCGGTGGGGATCATTGCGGCCACCTCGTACCGTCACCAGGCCGAGCTGCCCATGCACAAGGGGTCCGTCGTCACCTACGACGGTCACCGCTTCGAGTTCGAAGGGCTGCGCACCGTCACGTCGCCCTCGCGCACGGCCCAGGAGGCCGTCGTGAAGGTCGACGGCGCGGCGTTCTATCCGGCGACGACGAGCTTCGGCAGCGCACTGTCGGTGGTGGGGACGCCGGCCATCGACTCGGGCCTCTTCGACGACGTCTACCTCACCTTCGACGCCGTCGGCGGGCTCGGGGCCTCTTCGGGCAACCAGGCCATCAACAACCTGCCGAAGGGATCGGTGGCCATCGGCGTGGTCATCGAGCCGTTGGTGGCGTGGCTGTGGGCCGGCGGCCTGCTCATCGGGGTGGGTGGCCTGCTGGCGCTGGTCCCCGGGTCGCGGCGGCGGCCCACCGACCCGGTCTCGGCCTCGTCCGATCTGGTCACCGGCGCGACGCCCGGACAGCCACGGGAGCGGGACGCGGCACCCGAGCCGGTGGGCGCACTCGTGGCCCGGGGCGCCACGGGACCGGCATGAGCCGTCGCCGGCGCCACGCCACCCGCTGGGTGGCGGGTGGCGTCCTCCTCGTCCTGGTCGTGGTCGGCATCGTGCTGGCCACCCGGACGCCGCAGGAGGCCACCGCCGTCTCGAGCCCCTTGCTCGGCCGTGCGGCGCCGGCGTTCACCGGCACCGACCTCACGACGGGAGCCCCCGTCTCGCTCGCCTCGCTGCGGGGCCACTACGTCGTCGTCAACTTCTTCGCCAGCTGGTGCATCCCGTGCCAGACCGAGGCGCCCGACCTCTCGCGCTTCCACTTCGAGCAGACGCACGCCGCCGATGGGGCCGACATGGTCAGCGTGGTGTTCCACGACACGTCGTCCACGGCGCGCGGCTTCTTGCAGAAGAACGGCGATCTCTGGCCCGCCGTCGCCGACCCCGGGGGCACCATCGCCGAGCGCTACGGGGTGACCGCGCCGCCGACCACCTTCATCATCAATCCGGCCGGCCGCGTCACCGCCGTCCTGGTGGGCCCGGCGACGCAGAAGAACCTCGACTCGTTCCTGAAGGCGGCCCGCACGGACCGGGCCGGTGTCGTCGAGTGGCTGAGCGTTCGGTCCGTGTGCCGCTCTGGGCCCGGGTGGCCCTGCCGCTGGTGGTCCTCGTCGTGGCGCTGGTGATCGGCAGCGGCGCGTTGGACTCCTCGCCGCCGACGTCGGGTCAGCGCGCCGCCGCCCTCGAGGCCGGCGTGCGCTGCCCCTCGTGCACGGACCTCTCGGTGGCGGAGTCGAACGCCACCACGGCCATCGCGGTGCGGCACCAGATCGAGAGCATGGTGGCAGCCGGGCGGTCCGAACGCCGACATCGACCAGGCGCTCGTGTCCGAGTACGGCCAGACCATCCTGCTGGTCCCGCCCGACGCCGGGGGCGTCCCCCTCATCTGGATCATCCCCATCGTCCTCGGCGCCGGCGCACTGGCCGGGGTGGGCGTCCTCTTCTGGCGCCGGAGCCGGGAGTTCGGCGCCTTGCAGAACGAAGAGGTCGACGGCGTGAAGATCGACGAGTCACGCCAGACGGGGCGGCCGGATCGCACGCCGGGCGAGGAACGCTGGTACCTGACCGACGAGCGTGAGTTCCTGCAGCGGTCCCTGGCCGACGCCGACCGTGAGCGCGAGGCCGGCGACCTCTCCGTCGAGGACCACGCACTCCTGGTGGCGCGCGACCGCACCCGGCTGGCCGAGGTGGAGGCGGAGCTGGCCGCGCTCGAACGCCGCCGCGCCGTCGTCCGAGGGCGGCGCGCAGCCGGCGGGCCCGCTCCAGCGCAGACCGAGCGCGCGCCCGATGCCGTTGTGGCGCCGGCTCGGCATCATCGGGTCGTGCCTTCTCATTGCGGTCGGACTGGTCATTCTGGTCGTGCACTTCGTGCAGGCCCGTCAACCCGGCCAGGCGTCGTCGGGCAGCGTCTCGGTGTCGCAGGCGCAGCTCATTGAGCAGGAGCTGCAGCAGGCTGACGCGCTGAACCAGCAGGGCAGCACCAAGTCGGCGCTCGTGCTCTACGACAAGGTCCTCTCCGAGGACCCGTCCAACCCGCACGCCCTGGCCTACGCCGGCTTCCTGCAGTGGAACGTCGGCAGCACGGCCAGCGTGCCGTCTCTCACGCGGGTCGGGCGCGCCGAGATCGAGACGGCCATCACGGAACAACCCGAGCTACGGGCAGGCCCACCTCTTCTACGGCCTCGTCCTCGAGAACCAGGATCACAACCATGCCGCCGCGGTGGCGCAGTTCAACGACTTCCTGAACGACGCCCCTCCGGCCTCCGAGCTCGCCCAGGTCGCCCCGCTGGTCGCCGGCGCCTACAAGGGCGCCGGCGTGCCGCTCCCGGCGCAGTTCAGCGCCGACGACGCACCACGACGACGTCAGCTCCGTAGCGCGCGGAGCTCGCCGACGACGCGGGGGAAGGCGCGGGCGAAGGCGCCGCAGTCGTCGTCGGTGGTCGGCCAGCCGACGCTGACCCGGAGCGAGTGGCTGGGGTCGACGCCCATGGCCTCGAGCACGGGCGAGGGCTCAATGCTCTCGGAGGAGCAGGCCGAGCCCGAGTGGACGGCGACGCCCGCCCGGTCCAACCCGATGAGCACCGGCTCCGCCTCCACTCCCTCGACGCCGAGGCAGACCAGATGGGGCAGCCTGCCTTCGGGCGCGGGCCCGACGACGGCGACCCCCTCCACGGCCAGCGCGGCGTCGACGACGGACGCGATCTGTCGCCGGGCCGCGACTCGCTTCGGCGCTGCAGCGCGTCTTCGGTCAGCGCCGCGGCGGCGGCGCCGAAGGCGAGAAGGGCCGGCAGCGCCTCGAGCCCGGCGCGACGCCCGCGCTCCTGCTCGCCGCCCACCAGCAGGGGGTCGAACCGGCTGCCGCGGCGCACGATCAGCGCGCCGGCACCGGGCACCCCGCCGAGCTTGTGCGCGCTGATGCTGACCAGATCGGCGTCGAGCGCAGCCAGGTCGAGCGGCACGTGCCCGCACGCGGCGGCGGCGTCCACGTGGACGATGACGCCGGCCTCCCGGCACAGCGCGACCACCTCGTGCACGGGTTGCAGCGTCCCGACTTCGTGGTTGCCCCATTGGCAGTGCACCAGCGCCGGCCGGGGCAGGGAGCTCGACCGCAGGCGCTCGCGCAGCGCGTCGACCTCGAGCCGTCCGGTGCGCGTCCACGGGGATGTCCTCGGTCGGCGCCAGGCGCGCCGACGCGTCGCGCACCGCCGAGTGCTCCACGGCGGCACAGAGCACGGGCAGGCCCGGCGCGGCCCGGGTCGCACCCCAGACGGCGGCGTTGACGGACTCGGTCGCGCCCGAGGTGAAGACCACCTGGCGCCCCGCCACGCCGACCAGATCCGCCACCTGCGTGCGGGCGACCTCGAGCGCGTCGCGGACGGTGCGGCCCTCTTCGTGCAACCGGCCGGGGTCCGCGGTCGGCAGGGAGGCCCACTGCGCCAGCGCGGCAAGTGCCTCGGGCCGCGGCGGGGTCGTGCTGGCGTGATCGAGATAGGCGCGCGCCACCGCGGGCTCAGGCGGACGCGGTGCAGGCGTCGTCGCCCCGCGCCCGCGAGGAGAGGATCACCGGGAGCGCCTGGCGCGACGCCGTTCCGCAGAGCCCGGACAGCAGGCCCTTGACCATGCCGCGGTCGACCGCGCACAGCACCGGGTTGGTGCTGCTGGCGTCGCCGAAGGGACACTGCTCGGCGATCACCGCCGTCGTCTCGCCGCGGTCCTCCGCGTGGGCCGCGAAGCCGTGGGCCGTCAGCGTGTCGGCCACGACGTGCATGGCGGCGCGCACCGTCCGCTGCCCCTCGCTCGGCGTCATGCGCGAGGCCAGCGAGCGCCCGTATTCCTCGCCGACGTGCGCCGCCATCTCCTCGGCCTCCTCGGGCCCGAGCCTCCGCATCGCCTCGCCCAGGAGCCGCATCAGGAGGTCGTCGCGGCGCTGCATGAGGCCGAGCTGCAACTCCTCCTCCACGCAGAAGTAGCGCTTCGAGGGCCGGCCGGCGCCGGTGGGGTTGCGTCCGGTCTCGACCCTGACGTAGCCGCCGTCGACCAGCCGCTGGAGGTGGTGGCGGGCCACGTTGGGGTGCAGGGAGAAGGTGCCGGGCGACCTCGCTCGCCGTCGCGCCGGGCACGGCGCGGACGTGGAGGAAGATGTCACGGCGGGTCGGATCGCCGAACGCGGCGGCCACGGCGGCGACGGCGGCGCTGAACCGGCCGTCGTCCGCACCGGCCGGTCGCTCGGTCTCCGCGGTGATCGGAGCGGTGCTCACCCTGGGTAGTCTACCGAGGGATCAGCCCCTTCAGCTGGGGCGACGCGGACGGCGTCCCCGTATGCGCGGGTTGCCCGATCCCACCCGAGACGAGGGAGTGCATGGCAGCAGACCAATCACAGCTCGAGGCCGCAATCGGCGCGGTCCGGGATCCCGAGATCGGCCTGACGCTCGGCGAGCTCGGCCTGGTCCGATCCGTGCGGCCGCGCCGCCGCCGTGTGCAGATCGAGGTGGCCCTGCCGGTGGCCGCCTGGCCCGGCACCGAGGAGCTGGCCGAGGAGATCCACCGGGCCGCCGGCTCGGTGGCCGGCGTCGAGGAGATCGAGCTCGATTTCGTGGTGATGACCGAGGAGGAGCGGGCTGACGCTGCGGCATCGGCTGCGGGCCGGCACGACCGGGTCCGACGGCGGTGACGGCGACGAAGGGCGACGGGCACGGGCACGACCACGCGGGGCACGGGCACGCGCCCGCCGCGCCCATGCCGGCCTTCCTCGGACCGGACGCCAAGACCCGCGTCATCGGCGTGTCGTCGGGCAAGGGCGGCGTCGGCAAGTCGACGGTCGACGGTGAACCTGGCCATCGCGCTGGCCCAGGCCGGCCATCAGGTCGGCCTGCTCGACGCCGACGTCTACGGCTTCTCGGTGCCCAAGATGCTCGGCACCGACCACGACCCGATCATCATCGGCGACATGGTGATCCCGACCTCGGCCCACGGGGTCAAGTGCCTCTCCATGGGGTACTTCGTGCCCGACGACCAGCCGGTGATCTGGCGCGGCCCGATGTTGCACAAGGCGATTCAGCAGTTCCTGACCGACGCCTACTGGGGCGAGCCGGACTTCGTGCTCATCGACATGCCGCCGGGCACCGGCGACGTGGCGCTCGACCCTGGCCGAGGTCATGCCCCGGGCGGAGATCGTCGTCGTCACGACGCCGCAGGCGGCGGCGCAGCGGGTGGCCCAGCGCTCGGCCTTCGCCGCCCGCCGGCTCAAGCTCTCCGTGCGCGGCGTGATCGAGAACATGAGCTGGTTCACCGGCGACGACGGGAAGCGCTACGAGCTCTTCGGCGCCGGCGGGGGCGCCACCCTCGCCGCCGACCTCGGGATCCCGCTCCTCGGCCAGGTGCCCGCTCGTCAACGCGGTGCGCCAGGGCGGCGACGAAGGCCGCCCGGTCATGGCCGTCGATCCGGACAGCGAGACGGCGCTGGCCTTCCGGGCCATCGCCGAGAAGCTGGCCGCGCTCGGCCCGGCCCGGGTCTACCGGCGGGAGCTCAGCCTGCGCTGAGTCGCCGGGCGCGGGCGGGGGTCAGCCCCCACTTGCGGTTGGCGAGGTCGCGGGCGTTGCCGTGGAAGAGCACGACCTGATCGCGGCCTGACCGCTTCGCCTCGTACATGGCGTTGTCGGCGTCGCGCAGCAGCGCGGCCGGCGACGTCGACCCGTCGGCCGTCATGACGACGCCGACGCTGGCGGTCACCACCAGCTGCCCGTTGCCGATGGCGACCGGCTCGCTCAGCCCGGCGCGGATGCGCTCGGCCATGTCCAGCGCATCGTGCTCGTGGTCGACCTCGGCGAAGGCGACGAACTCGTCGCCGCCGAAGCGCGCCACCAGGTCCACCCCGCGGGTCATGGCGGTGAGCCGGTTGGCCATTTCGTTGAGGACGAGGTCGCCGGCCGAGTGATCGGCCCGGTCGTTGACCAGCTTGAAGCGGTCGAGGTCGATGAAGAGCACGGCCAGCGCGGCCCGGCGGCGCCCGACGTGCTGCATGGCCTCCTCCAGCCGCTCCATGAACATGGTGCGGTTCGCCAGGCCGGTCAGTCCGTCGTGCGACGCCTGGAAGGCCATCTGCTCGGCCATCTCGCAGCGCTCGATGGCCAGCCCGACCATGTCGGCCAGCTGGTCGAGCCGGCGCAGCTCTTCGCTGCCGAAGTACGGCATGGAGGGGCTGATCTTGACGGCGAGCGCGTGGGTGGCCCCGCTCTTGGTCTGCACCGTGATCCGCCGCTGGCCGTTCCGCCGCTGCCCGCGATCCGATGCGTCCGAGCCGCGTCGTCGTCGGTCCAGACGGGATAGCGGGCCACGACCGTGCCGTCGCTGGCGAGGAGGGCAGCCCACTGATGCGCCGACCAGCGCGCACACGTGGGGCAGGAGGTGCTCGGCCACGTCGCGGGAGTCACCGGCGGACACCAGCTCGCTGACGGCCCGGCGGAAGGCCACGTCCTCCTTGCGGCTCAGGAACACGCGCACGAAGGAGGGGAGCACGAGGGCCACCAGGAACAGGACGCCCATCACCACGGTGAGCGCCTGCGTGACCAGGTCGACGGTGGGGCCCTGGAGCCCGAGTGCGGCCACCACCACCTGAATCTCGAGTCCGGCCACCGCCAGGGCGAGGAGGTGCATGCGCGAGGAGGCGATCGGCGGCTCGCCCCGGCCGGCCAGGAACAGGGACACGACCACGTAGCCGCACAGGAATCCGAACGCCACCAGGAAGGAGATCCGGTAGGCCAGGTAGTGCGGCGGTGCGGGAACCCCGGCGCCGGCAGGTACTGCAGGGTGAACGTGAAGAGCACGATGCCGACGGTGAGCACGATGGCCAGCGACACGGACGAGGCGGCTCGGCGTGCGGAACGTCGCGGCGAAGCGGAACAGGCAGTAGGGCATCACCAGGAGCAGGGCGATCAGCGCCTTGGCCACGTTCTGGTTCGTGACCAGCCCGGGATCGATCTTCAGCGCCAGCGACAGCCCGCCGAGAATGGCGAAGGAGAGTGCGACCCAGCCCGGCGCCGCGGATCCGGTGGCGGACCCACTGCAGCGTCGTGAGAGCCGCCAGCAGGACGAATTCCACCAGCGGAGACATTGGACAGTACGTGTGTCCAGTGAGTCACCGCGTGCATCCCTTCTGTCGCTGCGTCGCCGGTGTCGCCAAGTCCTGCAGCAGGACCATGCTCCGGGCGTGCCGAGCCCGCGAATTGCCTGCGGGATTGTACCCTCGGCTCTCCATTTCGCGAAATATCTCCGGGACCGCTTTCCGTCATCCGGCGATGCGCCGCACGCCGCCGCCACGCGCCCGCAGCCGCGTGCCGTGCCCCGGCCGTGAGCCCGCCGACCTGGCAGCGGGGGGTCGGGCTGGGTACTGTGGGCCGCGACGAGAGGAGGTGCCGAGGTGCAGGACTGGGCGCGGCCGGTGGTGCATTGGGAGATAGAGGCCGTCGATCCCGAGCGCCAGCGCGCCTTCTACGCGGACCTCTTCAACTGGCAGATCGGCGACGGGTTCATCATGGAGATCCCGCCCGGCATCGGCGGGCCCGAGCCGGGCCCCGGCGGCCACATCCGCGGCAGCGAGCGGTCCGGCGTGACGCTCTACGTGCAGGTGGCCGACCTGCGGGCTTCGCTCGACCGCTCAGTGTCCCTCGGCGCCACCATCGTGGCCGAGCCCTTCGACGTCCCCGACGGTCCGACGCTGGCCGGGATCACGGATCCCGAGGGCAATCCCGTCATGTTGGTCCAGGCCTGAGTCGTGTCGATCGTCGAGGTCACCACGTTCAGGCTGGCCGAGGGCGTGACCGATGAGTCGTTCCTGGCGCTGGACCGCCGGGTGCAGACCGAGCTCGTGCCGAACCAGCCCGGCTTCATGCGACGGACCACCGCCCGCCACGGCGACGACTGGCTGGTCGTGACCCTGTGGTCCACCGAGGAGGCCGCGGCCGCGTACGAGCGCGCCGCCGAGGGCCACCCGTTGCAGGCCGAGTTCGTCCACGCGGTGGAAGCCGGCACGTTCCACCTGACCCGCTACGTCACGCTGGACTGAGGTGGAGCTCGCCGAGCTCAAGGTCACCCGCTACGAGGTGTCGGACACGGGTGGCCACCATCACCCTGCACCGCCCGGAGCGGCTCAACGCGTGGACCGGCCGCATGCACGCGGAGTATCTGTCGTTGCTCGAACGCGCCGCGGCGGACCCCGGGGTCCGGGTCATCGTCGTCACGGGATCGGGCCGAGGCTTCTGTGTCGGTGCGGACTCCCGGGCGCTCGAGGGCCATGTCGCCCGTGGTGCCTACGACGCGGGGCTGGCCGACGACGTCGCCACCCCCGGGTACGGCGTCCGTCCGGAGTTCGACGCGGACTTCGCCTCCCAATTCGGCATCCCCAAGCCGATCATCGCCGCCATCAACGGCCCGGCGGCCGGCGTCGGGCTGGTGCTCGCCTGCTACTGCGACCTGCGCTTCGCGGCCCAAGGCGTCAAGCTGACCACGTCGCACGGCCGCCTCGGCCTGCCGGCCGAGTACGGCCTGTCATGGTTGCTGCCCGCGCCTCATCGGCGTGACACGAGCCGCTGACCTCCTGCTCTCCAGCCGGGTCGTGCTGGCCGAGGAGGCCGAGCAGCTCGGGCTGGTCAACCGGGTGCTCGCCGCCGGAGGAGCTGCTGCCCTTCACCGCGGCGTACGCCGGGCGGTTGGCCACCGAGATCGCGCCGTCCTCGTTGGCCGTGACCAAGCTGCAGCTCTATCGCGACCTGCACGGCGACGTCGCATCCTCGGTGCGCGACGCCAGCGCCCGCATGGCCGACATGATGCGGGGCGCCGACTTCGCCGAAGGCGTGGCGGCACTGACCGAGAAGCGCCCGCCCGCCTTCCCCGACCCACCGGCCTGAGCGCGCGCGCGGAGCGGTCAGGCGTCGACGCCGGCGGGCAGCTTGGCCGGGTCCCAGCCCAGGAGGGCCACCGCCTGGCGGAAGGCGAAGCGGTCGGTCATGCCCGCCACGTAGGTCACGGCAGCGCGCACCGCCCCCTCGCTTCCGGCGACCACGTCGCTGGGCTCGCCGGGCTGCGGCCCCTGGTCGGTGATGAGGTGGGGACGGTCCGAGAAGTGCTCGACCAGCGCCCGCAACACGCCGATCACCGCGTCGCCCTGCCGGAGCGAGGCGTCGCGCAGGTAGATGCGCTCGTAGTTGCAGGCCCGGAAGGCGGCGAGCGCCTCGGCCTCCTCCTCCTCCATGCCGACCTGGCCCGTGCGGAGGGACGCCGACACCACGCCGTTGATGAAGGCGCCCAGCTGGGCGCTGCGGCGTTCGCCGCACAGCGCGCGCACCGCCAGCGGAAGCTGGTGCGGGGCCACGATGCCGGACAGGACGGCGTCCTCCCAGTCGTGACAGACGTAGGCGATGCGGTCGGCCCAGCTGACCACCTCGCCTTCGGGCGTGGAGGGTGCCGGGCGCGACCAGCTGTGGTTGGCGATGCCGTCGACGGTCTCGGCGCACAGGTTCAGGGGCGCCAGCGACACCAGCGCCCCCCACGGCGCGTGGTCGAACCCGCCGGGTACGTAGGGGTCGAGCGCGTCCTCGCTGGCATGGCCGCCCGGGCCGTGCCCGCAGTCGTGCCCCAGGGCGATGGCCTCCGTGAGGGCGACGTTGAGGCGACAGGCCCGGGCGATGGCCGTGGCGACCTGCGCCACCTCGAGCGCGTGGGTGAGGCGGGTGCGTTGATGGTCCTGGGGGAAGACGAAGACCTGGGTCTTGCCCGCCAGCCGGCGGAACGACGTGGCGTGCAGAATGCGATCCCGATCGCGTTCGAAGCAGGTGCGCCAGTCGTCCGGCGGCTCGGGCTCGGCCCGGTCGCCGGCGTCCGACGAGCGCGTGGCCCCGGGCGCCAGCAAGCGGTCCTCGAGCTCGCGGCGCTCCGCCCGCCCCCTCGGCATGCCGGCCGCAGCGCGGCAGCCGGTTCGGCCTCCGGCGTCGGCCCGATCCGGGCCCGTGAGTCGGCGTGGGCCAGCCGTACCGGTCCGGAGTAGCCGGCCATCGTCGCTGCCCAACGGGCACTGCGCTCGGTCTTCCCAGCCGTGGGCGGGCTGTCCATGCTCAGCAGTCTGCCCGGTCGCAGTAACGTCGAGGTGCCTTCGGAACCGTCCGACAGCTCGTGAGGAGAGTGAGACCAGGTGGACGTGCGTATCGGCATCACCCACACCCCAAAGGAACTCGAAGTGGAGATGCCCGACGATGCCGAACGCGACGACGTGGTCGCCGACATCGAGAAGCTGCTCAAGACGGGTGACGGCGTCCTCTGGCTGACCGACCGCAAGGGCCGTCGGGTCGGTGTCCCCGTCGTCAAGGTGGCCTACGTCGAGGTGGGCGCGCCTGCGGCAGATCGCCGCGTCGGGTTCGGCGCTCCCTGAGGACGGGAGTGACGGCGGGACAGGCGCGCCGGCGGTGAGCGCGGTGCCCGACCTGCTGGACCTGCGCCTGGTGTTCGTCACCGGCAAGGGGGGCGTGGGCAAGACGACGGTCGCCGCCGGCCTGGCCCAGCTGGCCGCCGAGCGCGGCAAGCGGGTGCTGATCTGCGAAGTGGACGCCAAGGGCGACGTGACCTCTTTGTTCGAGGCGCCGCCGACCGACTTCACGCCGCGGGAAGATCGCGCCCGGCGTGTGGTCGATGTCGATGGACACCGAGGCCTCGCTGCGCGAATACCTCAAGCTGCACCTGCGCATCCCCGTGGTGGGTCGCATCGGCCCGCTGGCCAAGGCCTTCGACTTCGTCGCCACGGCCGCACCGGGCGTCCGGGAGATCCTCACCGTCGGCAAGTTCTGCTGGGAGGTCAAGGAGCGCCACTACGACCTGGTGGTCGTGGACGCCCCGGCCAGCGGTCACATCGTCGGGCAGCTGGCGGCGCCCCAGGCCATCAACGACCTGGTCAAGGTGGGCCTCATCCGCAGCCAGACCGACTGGATGCTCGACATCCTCTCCGATCCGCGCCAGACGGGCCTGGTCGCGGTGTGCACGCCCGAGGAGATGCCGGTGAGCGAGACGCTCGAGCTGGTCCAGCGCGTGCGGGAGGAGACGACCGTGCGCATGTCGGCGGTCATCGTCAACCGCGTCCTGCCAGAGCTCTTCGGCCAGCGCGAGGAGGAGGTCTTCGAGGAGCTGCGTGCGCCCGGAGAACGAAGAGGTGCTGTCGGAGCGGGCGGGCGGTCAGGTGGCCCCCGTGCTCGAGGCGGCCCGGCTCGCCGTCACCATGCGGCGCACCCGGTCGGCCCACCTGCAGCGCCTGCGGGCGGGGCTGCCCGGCGGCATGCCGGTGCTGTTGCTGCCCTACCTCTTCGTGCGCAGCTTCGGCACCCGCACCACGCGGCAGGTGGCCCATTCGCTGGGCGAGGAGCTGGGGCTGTGAGCGGCGACGCCCGACGACCGGCCGCCAAGACGGTCAGACAGCTCCTCGACGCCAAGGACATCGTCATCGCCTGCGGCCCGGGCGGCGTGGGCAAGACCACCACGGCGGCGTCGCTGGCCGCCACGGCGGTGGTCGAGCAGGGCGGTCGCGTCCTGGTGCTCACGGTCGACCCGGCGCGCCGGCTGGCCGACGCGCTGGGGCTCAAGGGAATCGGGAACGACGAAGTCCGCATTCCCGACGAGGTGTTCACCGGGGCGGCGGCCCACCCCAGGGGTGAGCTGTGGGCGGCCATGCTCGACACCAAGCAGAGCTGGGACGACCTCATCCGCCGGCACGCCCCCGACGCCGAGACGCGGGAGCAGATTCTGGCCAACCCGCTGTACCAGAACATTTCGGGGCGCTTCGTGCAGTCACACGACTACATCGCCATGGAGCGGCTCTACGAGATCCACTCGCGAAGGCAAGTACGACCTCATCGTGGTGGACACGCCGCCGACGCGCAACGCACTCGACTTCCTCGATGCCCCGCAGCGCATGGCCGACTTCTTCAGCTCGCGCCTGCTGCGCTGGCTCATCGTGCCCTACCGGTCGCGGTTGGTGAACATGGCCTCGCGGCCCTTCTACCAAGTGGCCGACCGCATTCTCGGCACGCAGTTCCTGGCCGACATTTCGGAGTTCTTCATCCTCTTCCAGTCGATGCACGAGGGCTTCGTGGAGCGGGCCGACGCCGTGACACGGCTGCTCTCGGACAGGCGCACGACCTTCATGGTGGTGTCGACGCTCGAGGCCACGCCGGTGCGCGAGGCCGAGTTCTTCTCCTCCCAGCTGGCGGCCCGCCATCTCCACCTGGGCGCGGTGGTGTTGAACAAGGTGCTGCCCGACTACCTGCGCGACGCCAAGACCGACAAGCTGGCCCAGTCGATGGAGGCCCAGGCCGGCGAGTTGGCCGAGGGGCTGACCGGCGACCCCGTGGTCGCGGCCCGGGTGCTCGGCGAGGTGGCCGAGAGCTTCCTCAATTTCAGCGTGGTGGCGCGGCGTGAGGCCGAGCAGCAGGCGGAGCTGCGGGGTGCGCCCGACGTGCTGGTCACCGTCCCCTTCTTCGACGCCGACATCTACGACATGGCCGGGCTGCTCCGGCTGGGCGCCCTCGTCTGGGAGTAGCGGTTCTGGGAGTAGCGGGGCCGGGCGGCGCCTACCATCGGTGGCATGGCCGAGCTCATCAACCCCGAGGTCCAGGCGTACGCCGACGCGCACACCACGGCGCCGCCCCGGCACCTCGTGTCGGTGGACGCCTCGACCAAGGAGGACTTCGCCGCCTGGGGGATGATGGTGGGGCGCCAGGAGGGCCGTTTCCTCGAAATGCTCGTGTTCGCCACCCAGGCGACCAGCATTCTGGAGATCGGCACCTTCACCGGTTACTCGGCCATCGCCATGGCGGCCGGGCTGGCCAAGGACGGGTCGATCATTTCGCTCGAGGTCGACCCGCACCACGCCCAGGTGGCCCGGGGCAACATTGCGGCCGCCGGGTACGAGAGCCACATCAGCGTCATTGAGGGGCCGGCGCTGCGCTCCCTCGACGAGCTGCAGGGGCCCTTCGACCTCGTCTTCATTGACGCCGACAAGGTCACCTACGACGCCTACTACGAGGCGGTGCTGCCCAAGCTGGCGCGCCACGGGCTGATCATTGTGGACAACACGCTGCAGGGCGGCGGCGTGCTGCCTTCGGTCGACGACCCCCACGAGGGCGCCCGGGCGCTGCGGGCCTTCAACGACAAGATCGTCAACGATCCCCGCGTCGTGTGCGTCCTGACGACCATCCGGGACGGCGTCACGCTGATCCGCCAGGCCGGCTGACCGGGTCGAGCGGGAAACGGCCGCCGTGCTCGACTACCACCTCCACCTCTGGCCCCACTCGGAGCACGAGACGCCCCTGCGGCTGGAGCAGCTGGCCGAGTACTGCGCCCGGGCCCAGGCGGCCGGCGTGACCGAGCTGGCCGTGACCGAGCACCTCTTCCGGTTCCGCCAGGCCGACGCGCTCGTCGGTGGCTTCTGGAACGACGAGCGGGTGCCGCCCGCGCTGGCCGAGAACATGGCGCAGTACTACGCGTTCCACGCCACGGCCGACCTCGACGCCTACGTGGCCTGCGCCCAGGAGGCCAAGGACGCCGGGCTGCCGATCGTCATCGGCCTGGAGGTCGACTACTACGAGGGTCGGATGGACGACGTGGCCGGCCTGCTGGCCGGCTACCCCTTCGACGTCCTGCTCGGCTCGGTGCACTGGGTGGGCGGCTGGCGCTTCGACGACATCGACGACCCCGCGTCCATGGCCGAGTGGTCGGTGCGCCAGGTCGACGCCTGCTGGGAGGCGTACACCGAGGCGCTGGAGGAGCTGGCGGCGTCGGGCGCCTGCGACGTGCTGGCCCACCCGGACCTCATTAAGGCGGCGGGCTATGTCCCCGACGCGCCGGCCGAGTGGTGGGACCGCATCGCCGAGGCGGCGGTGGCCTCGGGCATGGCGGCCGAGGTCAGCTCCGCCGGCTGGCGCAAGCCGGCGGCCGAGCAGTACCCGGCCGTGAGCCTGCTCGAGCGCTTCGTTGCCGGCGGGGTGCCGCTGACCACGGCGTCGGACGCCCACCGGCTCGAGCACGTGGCCGACCGGGCCGACGACCTGCGGGCCGTGCTCGATGCGGTGGGGACGGGCGTGCTGCAGGGGTACCGGAGCCGCACGGCCTATGCGGTCCCGGTGCGCCGCGCCCGCCGAGCCCGCCGAGGAGGTGCGCTGATGCCGACACCGGCCGAGCTGGCCCTCAGCCATACCGATCTCAAGCCCGAGGAGCTCGAGCACCTGCAGCGGCTGCTCGGGAGTTGGAGCGTGCTGTCCGACCTCTCCTTCTCCGACCTCCTGCTGCTGGTCCCGGTGCACACGGCCGCCTTCGACGCTCCGGGCGGCGCCGGCGCCGGCGCCGGGAGCGATGCATCGTCGGGTGCGGCGTCCAACGGGTCGGACCCGGACGCGGCGGACAACGACCCCGAGCTGGTGGTGCTGGGCCAGATGCGCCCGAACAACCGGCCGACCCTGGTCGACCAGGACCTGGTGGGCCAGACGGTGAACGAGTCGCAGTGGACGCTGGTGGCGCAGTGCCTCCACTCCGGCGAGATCGTGCGGGGCAGCATCCACCACCCCATTCTCGGGGAGCAGGTGCCGGTCGAGAACATCCCGATCCGCTTCGACGGCCGCATCATCGGGGCCCTCCTGCGCGTCTCGCTGGCCCCGCTGAAGGGGCCGACCAGCATGTACGAGCGGACCTACCTCGACGTGTTCGAGCGCCTGGCCGACATGGTGGCGCAGTCGGCCTTCCCCTTCCCCGACGAGGACGTCGGCACCGAGGAGTCGCCCCGGGTGGGCGACGGCGTGGTCGTGGTGGACGCGGACGGCCGGGTGGAGTTCGCCTCCCCCAACGCCATGAACGCGTTCCACCGCATGGGCATCTACACCCAGCCCGAGGGCCGCCGCTTCGGGGACCTCGACGTCGAGGAGTCCGCCGTCGAGTGGGCGCTCGCCACCGGCCGGCCCGTCGTCGAGGAGGTGGAGCGTCGCCCGGACGTCATCGTGCTGGTGCACTGCATCCCGCTGCTCTCCCACGGCGTGGTGACCGGGGCCATGATCCTGCTGCGCGACGTCACCGACGTCCGTCGACTCGACCGCTTGCTGCTGTCCAAGGACGCCGCCATCCGCGAGGTGCACCACCGGGTCAAGAACAACCTGCAGACGATTTCGTCGCTGCTCAGCCTGCAGGCGCGCCGGGTGGGCGACCGGGCGGCGCGGGTGGCGCTGCACGAGGCCGAGCGGCGGGTGCGCTCCATTGCGCTGGTGCACGAGATCCTGTCGCGGGACCCGAGCGACCAGGTGCCCTTCGCCGAAATCGTCAGCTCACTGGTGCAGATGGCCGAGGACTCGGTGGTCTCGTCGCAGCCGATCGTCATTTCCGTGCACGGGGACCTCGGCGACGTGGCGGCCGATGTGGCCACACCGCTCGCCGTGACGGTGGCCGAGCTCCTGCAGAACGCGGTGGAGCACGCCTTCGATCCCGAGAACGCCGGAGGGCAGGACGGTGCGGCCGGGTTGGAGGGCGCCGGGGGCGGGGTGGGCTACGCGCCGGTGGGCCACGTGGACCTCACCATGTCCAACGACGAGACGGCCCTGCGGGTCGAGGTCCGCGACGACGGGCTGGGCCTGCCCGAGGGGTTCGACATCGAGCAGACACAGAGCCTCGGGCTCTCCATCGTGCGCGACCTGGTGGTCAGTCAGCTGGAGGGGACGATCTCCATGGAGCCGGTGCCGCCGGCCGACGGCGGTGGGACCCGCGTCGCCATTGCGGTCCCGGTGCGCGCCCCGCGGTGAACGAGGGCGCGCTGGGGCGCGGCGAGCGGTGCGCGGAGCGGGGTCGCGGGTGCGCAGGCTCAGATGGCGATGCGCTGCGAGCGGCGGGCGGCCAGCCAGGCCTTGCGCAGCTTGCGCCGCTCCTCTTCGGAGGTGCCGCCCCAGACGCCGGACTCCTGGTTGGTGGCCAGCGCGAAGTCGAGGCAGGGCTCGAGCGCGTCGCAGGCGTGGCAGACACGCTTGGCGGCGTCGATCTGGTCGACGGCCGGGCCGGTCGTGCCGACGGGGAAGAAAAGGTCCGGTTCGGTGTTGCGGCAGGCGGCGGATCGCCGCCAGTCGTCCGCGTCCCAATCGACGGTCCGGTTCCACATGAGAGCCATTGGAATGTGCCTCCACCAGCATTGTGATCCTTTTCACATGATCGGACCCAGATGGTGTCCGTCAGTGAAAAGCGGGTTAACGGAGGAAGAGGGTAACGGTCGGCCGGAACCCTGGCAAGGAGTTTTTGTGAAAGTTTCGGCGCCTGCCACGGCGGAATCGTGACGTCGAGGTGACGGGGGCCCGGTGACCGCCGTCTTCGCCCATAGGGGTTGCACCGAAGGGTTCACCGAGAACACCATCGAGGCCTTCGTCGAGGCCCGGCGGCTGGGGGCCGACGGGGTCGAGCTCGACGTGCGGCTCACCGCCGACGGGGCCCTGGCGATCCACCACGATGCCGAGATCCCCGGGCTGGGCGCCATCGCCGAGCTCGAGGTGGCCGACCTGCCCGCCCACGTGCCGCTGCTGGCCGACGTCCTGGCCGTCTGCGAGGGCATGGTGGTCAACGTCGAGATCAAGAACGCCCCGCAGGACCCGGGCTGGGACGCCGGCGAGGCCGTGGCGGCCCTCACGGCGGCCGCCATTGACGAGGCCGGCTGGACCGACGCGGGTGATCGTGTCCTCGTTCCAGGTGGCGACGCTGCGGGCGGTCCAGGCCGCCGACGGCCGCCTGGCTCTCGGCGCCCTGTGGGGTTTCGGCACCGAGCCGGAGCCCGCGCTGGCGGCCGCGGCGGAGGCGGGGTTCGGCGCCGTCCACCCTTCGTGCTGTCCGTCGGACACGGCGCTGGTCGAGCGGGCCCATGCAATGGGGCTTGCCGTCAACGTCTGGACCGTCAACGACCCCGAGGACCTGCGCGCCATGGTGGCCGCCGGCGTGGACACGGTCATCACGGACCGGCTCGTCGAGGCCCTGGTCATCGCCGGCTGAGGCGCCGGCCGGCGGGCGCCGGTGCGTCGGCGCCTCCGGAAAGGCGCTCGTCACCGGGCCGAATGGCGGGGAACGGCCCTGGTCCACAAAGATGGTCCGCCATGAACGTCGTCGTATGCGTCAAGCAGATCCCCGATCCGGCCGCCCCCGGCGGCCTCAATCCGGGCACCAACACCCTCGACCGGTCCGGCAAGCTCATCATGGACGACTCGGACAACTACGGGGTCGAGATGGCCCTGCAGCTGGCCTCGGGCGAGGGCGACGAGGTCACCCTCGTCTCCATGGCGCCGGGCGGGGAGACCTCGGGCCTGCGCACCGGCCTCGCCATGGGGGCGGCCAAGGCCATCCTCATCAGTGACGACGCGCTGGCCGGCAGCGACGCCCTGGGCACGGCCAGGGTGCTGGCGGCCGCCATCGCGCGGGCCAACCCCGACCTGGTGGTGATGGCCACCGAGTCGACCGACGGCTACACCGGCACGCTGCCCGTGCAGGTGGCCGAGCTGATGGGGCTGCCCTCGGTCACCTTCGCCAAGGCCATCGCGGTCGACGGCAGCTCGGTCAAGGTCGAGCGCCAGACCGAGGCGGGCTACGACGAGGTCGTGTGCCCGCTGCCGGCGCTGGTCACGGTCACCGCCGGCGTGGTCGAGCCCCGCTACCCCTCCTTCAAGGGGATCATGGCGGCCAAGTCCAAGCCGGTCGACAACCTGACGGTGGCCGACCTCGGCATCGACGCGTCGCAGGTCGGCGCGGCCGGTGCGGGGCAGGAGATCACCGACGTGTCGGAGGCCGAGTCGCGCGGCGCGGGAGAGATCGTGGTGGACGAGGGCGACGGCGCGCAGCGCGTCGTGGCCTTCCTCGAGCAGCTGAAGGTGGTCTGAGATGCCGATCGACAAGGTATGGGTGCTGGCAGAGAAGGGCGACAGCGGGCCGACGCCGGTCACGCTCGAGCTGCTGACCGAGGCCCGCGCGGTCGCCTCGACGGTCGAGGCCGTGGCCTGGGGCGACGACGCGGCGTCGCTGGCCGGCCCGCTCGGCGAGTACGGCGCCACCACGCTCTACGACGTCGGCGACCTCGGCGGCGCGCTGCCGGGCGTCCCGGTGGCCGCGGCGCATGGCCGCGCTGATCGAGGGCGGCAACGCCCCCGACGCCATTCTGATGCCCGCCACCTACGACGGGCGCGACGTGGCCGGCCGGCTCTCGGCCAAGCTCGACCGCCCGGTGCTGACCAACGTCACCGGCCTGGTCGAGACCGACGGCGGCCTGTCGAGCCAGCACCCCGTCTTCGGTGGCGCCAGATCGTCACGGCGCGCTTCACCGGTGCGGGCCCGGCCATCTTCGTGATCCGGGCCAAGTCGTTCGCGGCCGAGCCCTCCGGCGGCGCCGCCGCCGCCGTCGTGGCGGCCCCGGTGCCCGACGTCGCCGCCACCAACACGGCCAAGGTCGTGGAGCGCCACGTCGAGGAGCGCAGCGGACCCAAGCTCGACGAGGCGGCGGTCGTCGTCTCGGGCGGCCGCGGTCTGGGCGACGCGGCCAACTACGCGCTCATCGAGGAGCTGGCCAAGCTGCTGCACGGCGCCGCCGGCGCCAGCCGGGCCATCGTCGACGCCGGCTGGGTGCCCTACTCGCACCAGGTGGGCCAGACGGGCAAGACGGTGAAGCCGACCGTCTACATGGCGTGCGGGATTTCGGGCGCCACCCAGCACCTGGTGGGCATGAAGGGCTCCAAGAACATCATCGCCATCAACAAGGACCAGGAGGCGCCGATCTTCTCGGTGGCCGACCTCGGCATCGTCGGTGACGTGCACAAGGTGCTGCCGGCGCTCATCGAGGCGCTCAAGGCCAAGGGCTGAACCTGCCCGATCCCGGGGCCGGGCGCCCCGGGTCACCGCCCGTCGGAGACGGGGCGCCGACGGGCGGCCCTGACGGAGCGGACCAAGCCGAGGCGGCAACGCCGGGGCCTCGCTGGCCGTCGCGCCCGGTGCGTGCACGCTCGGAGAGGGTGACCGGCGGTACATTCGGCGCATTCGGCGCACGCCGCTGATCGCTCCCCATGCTCTTTCCCACAATCGACTTCGCCATCTTCTTCGCCATCGCCTTCACGGTGAACTGGCTGCTCAACCCGTACGCGGGCTGGTGGAAGCTGTCCATGATCGGCCTGAGCTACGTGTTCTACGGCTGGGTGGGCTGGAGCTACTGCCTGCTCCTGCTCGACCACCACGGTCGTGGCCTTCGGCGGCGGCGCCTGGGTCCACGCCACCCACAACGAGCGCACGCGGCGCATCGCCATGGGGGTGTCGGTCGGCGCGCTGCTGGCCATTCTGGGCTGGTTCAAGTACTACGGCTTCGTCTCGGTCAACCTCGACAACCTCACCCACGCCGTGGGACTTGGCCGCGCCGTCCCCCTGCTGCAGGTCGGGCTGCCCATCGCCATCTCCTTCTTCACCTTCATGGCGATCAGCTACGTGGTCGACATCTACCGTCGCCAGCTCGAGCCGGCCAAGCCGCTCGACTTCGCGGTGTACATCTCGTTCTTCCCGCACCTCCTGGCCGGGCCGATCGTGCGCGGCACCGAGCTGCTGCCCCAGATCCGCCGGCGCCGCGACCCGGACGCCATCGACTACTCGCGGGCCTTCTGGCTGATCCTGGCCGGGCTGTTCAAGAAGGTCGTGATCTCGTCCTACGTCTCGAGCGCGATCGTGACGCCCGTCTTCACGTCGCCGACCCAGCACTCGGCGCCCGAGGCGATCTTCGCCGCCTGGGGCTACGCGGTGCAGATCTACTGCGACTTCAGCGGCTACACCGACATCGCCATCGGGCTGGCCATGCTGCTCGGGTTCCGCTTCCCGCAGAACTTCGACGCGCCCTACACGGCGCGCAACCTGCAGGACTTCTGGCGCCGCTGGCACATGACGCTGTCGCGCTGGCTGCGCGACTACCTCTACATCCCGCTGGGGGGCAGTGCCAACGGCCAGGCCCAGACCATCCGCAACATCATGATCACCATGGTGCTGGGCGGCCTCTGGCACGGCGCCGCGTGGACGTTCGTGGTCTGGGGCGCGCTGCAGGGCTTCGGGCAGAGCTTCGGGCACCTGCGCCGGACCAGCCGGGAGCGACGGGGCCTCCCGCCCGTGGCCGACGGGCCGGTGCGGGTGTGGGTCCAGCGCTTCTTGACCTTCCAGTTCGTCTGCCTGGGCTGGGTGTTCTTCAACGCCACCGGGATCTCGCAGGCCTTCGCCGTGCTCGGCCGCGTCTTCAGCGGCTGGGGTGAGGCGTCCCCGCTGGTCACGCCGCTCCTCGTCCTCGCCATCTTCGGCACGCTGGCGTCGCAGTACGTGCCGCCGCTGCGCGTCGACCGCCTGCAGGCGGCGTTCTCCCGCCAGAGGACCGCGGTGCAGGTCGGGCTGGTCGGCTTCGCCCTGCTCGGCATCACCACCTTCGGACCCGTCGGCGTGGCGCCCTTCATCTACTACCGGTTCTGATGTCCGAGCCCACCCCCCGCACCACGTCGACTGGGAGAGCCCGGAGGAGTTCGCGTCGCATCCGCACGCGCGAGCTCGAGGCCCCCTCCGACGGTCGCGTGCGCCTGCCGTGGACGCGCGTGCTGGCGCTGGGCGTGGCCGCCTTCGCCGTCTGGTTCCTGCTGTTCGCGCCCACGTTGCAGCACAACGCGCAGGTCTCGCCGGTCGGGACGCGACGCACGGTCAGCCTCGACGTGACCGGCCCCGTCGCCGCCATCAGCCGCGCCCTCCAGCTCTCGCACATCGTCTCCATCACCGGCCGCGGCAACGGCCTGTCCGGCGGGAGCACGGGGCTCACCGTGGTGGGGCCCCGTGCCGGCACGCCGCCGGCCAAGGCCGCGCCGGCGCCCAAGAACGGCGTCACCGCGCCCACGACGACGACGGTGCCGCCCAACCCGAAGGATCCCACCGCGGCCGATCCGCTGCGCGTCCTGATCGTCGGCGACTCCATCGGCATCGACCTGGGTGACGCGCTGCAGCCCGACCTGGCCAACACCGGCGTCGTCAGCGCCGCGCTCGACGGCCGGGAGAGCACCGGGCTGACGCGGCCCGACTACTTCAACTGGCCGGCGGAGCTCACGGCCGACCTCAAGGCGCAGAACCCGCAGGTGGTGGTCATCATGATCGGCGCCAACGACGCCCAGGACTTCCTCGGCCCGCCCGACGTGCCGTACACGTCGCCCCAGTGGAACACGCTCTACGCGGCCAGGGTGGCGCAGTTCATGCAGATCGCCGGGAGCGGCGGCGCCACGGTGGTCTGGGTCGGCATGCCGCCGATGCAGAACCCCGGTCTGGACGCCCAGATGTCCGACGTCAACGCCGTGGTCCAGCAGCAGGCCGTCAAGGCCAAGCCGCCCGTGACTTCCTCAGCACGGACCCATCCTCGGGACGGCCCAGGGGGGGTACACCGCCTTCATCACCAACGGCGCCGGTCAGGTCGTCAACGTGCGCACGCCGGACGGCACCCACCTGACGCCCGGGGGCGGGCAGGTGGTCTCGCAGGCCGTGATCGCCGAACTGCAGTCGCTGGGCTACAACATCTGACGCTCGGCGTCAGGCGTCTGACCTCAGACCAGCGGCCAGGGGTAGGGCGGCCACTCCCCGTCGTCGACCAGCTCGGGCAGGGCGCGCAGGTTGCGCAGCCAGTCCACCCTGTCCATGGTGGCGGCCAGCTCGTCGGGCTCCAGCAGCTCGCAGAGGCGGGACGGCGGGCCGTCGCGGGCCAGGCGGGCCAGGTCCTCCTCCACGCCTGCTTCGAGTGGCTCCCCGCCGAAGTCCCAGATGACCGTGCGCAGCTTGTCGTGCGTGTTGAAGCAGAGCCCGTTGTCGATGGCCCACAAGCGCTCCTCGGCCAGCAGGACGTGGCCGCTCTTGCGGTCGGCGTTGTTGGCCACGACGTCGAACGCGGCCAGCCGCATGAGCACCGGATGCCACTTGGGCTCGTCGCGCAGCGTGAAGTAGTGCGAGGTCCCGTCCTCGTGCACGAAGCGCTGCACCGAGCCCGGACCGAACGGGCCCTCGGGCCGCTCGACCGTCTCGGGGACGAGGCCCCAGCCCAGCGCCTCGGACAGCGCGAAGGCGGCCACCTCGCGGCGGAAGAGGCCACCGGGGAAGTCCCACAGCGGCCGCTCGCCCTTCAGGGGCTTGTAGACGGCGAGCAACTCCTCGCCCGCCAGGCGGCAGGTGACGAGCAGGGTCGCGTTGGAGCTCCCGGCGATGCGCCCGTGGACCTCCATGTCACCCTCGACGAGGACGCGTTCGACCTCGGTGTCCGACACCGCAGCTAGGTCACCGGGGGGCGGTGCCCGTTGGTGCGCGGGCAGTCGTGCCCGGCGGGATCCAACGGGAGCGAGCACAGTGGGCAGGGCGGGCGGCCCGCCTCGACCAGGCGTGTGGCATGGATGGCGAAGGCGGCGGCCTGTTCCCGGGTGAGGGCGACGCGGAGCACGTGGCCGCTGTCCAAGTCGTCGTCCTCTTCGTCGTCCTCGTCCTCGACGCCCACCTCCTCGAGCACCACGATGACCCGGTCGAGCTCCTCGTCATAGGAGACGCCGATGGTGCCGACGACCCACTCGAACTCCTCGGTGCCGTAGAACTGCAGGTCGTCGGGCAGGTGGCCCGGCCGTCCCAGCTCCTTGACGATCCGCCCCAGGTAGCTGGCGAGGACGGCGACCTGCTGCTTCTCCACCTTGACCGTCGTCTCGGACAGCCCCTGGCGGCAATAGAAGAGGAAGAGCCGCTGACCGACCTCGCCGACCACGCCCACGGTGCAGTGGTCGGGCGCGTCGAAGTCGTACTCGTCGCTCATGGCAGGTGCTCGCACGCTCACGACAGGGCCAGCTCGTTCAACGTGCCGGTCGAGTTCATGCACAGCACGACCGGGCCGCCGGCGGTGAACAGGAGGGCCGAAATGGAGCAGGGCGAAATGACGAGCCGCTGCAGGAGGTCGAGCGGCATGCCCGCCGCCGCCGCCACGATCGCCTTGATCGGGTCGGCGTGGGACACCGCCACGATCGTCTCACCCGGGTGGTCGGCCACCAGGCCGAGCACGGTGTCCATGGAGCGCACCGACATTTCGGCGAAGGACTCGCCGCCCGGGAACCGGAACCCGCTCGGCCAGCGCTGCACGGTGGGCCATTGCGGCGTCCGGTACAGCCGGGTCAGCGACTTCTCGGTCCAGTCGCCCACGTCCACCTCGACCAGGCCCGGGGCGGACCGCACCCGGAGGCCGAGCGCCTTGGCGATGGGGGCCGCCGTCTCGCGGGTGCGCTCGAGCGGCGAGGCGTAGACCGCCGCCGGGGCCTTGGTCAGGCCGGCGATGCGCTCGGCGGCCGCGGCGGCCTGCGCCTGCCCCTTCTCGGCGAGGTGCAGGCCCGGGGCCTGGCCGGGGAGCATTTTGCCGGTGGTGGGGGTCACGCCGTGGCGGACCAGCAGGACGACGGTGGCGGCGGGAGCCTTGCGGCCGCGCCGGGTCGGCGTGCGTGCGGAGGCAGAGCGGGCGGTCGGGGACACGATCGCCCATCGTAGGCTCTGCGCCGTGGCGTCCAACCGGGGCCGGCCGGACTCGCTGGCGGCGGTGCAACGGGACGTGGCGGACTGCCGCCGCTGCCCCAGGCTGGTGCAATGGCGCGAGGAGGTGGCCCGCACCGGCCGTGCCTCCTACGCCGGCCAGGTGTACTGGGGCCGCGGCGTCCCCGGCTTCGGCGACCCGCACGCGGCACTCCTCCTGGTCGGCCTGGCGCCGGCCGCGCACGGTGCCAACCGCACGGGCCGCATGTTCACCGGGGACCGCTCGGGCGACTGGCTGTTCGCCGCCCTCTACCGGGCCGGGTTCGCCTCGCAGCCCACCAGCACGGCGCGCGACGACGGCCTGGAGCTGCGCGGCGCCTACATCACGGCCACGGTGCACTGCGCGCCGCCGGCCAACAAGCCCACCCCGGCCGAGCGCGACGCCTGCGCGCCCTACCTGGCCCGCGAGCTCTCGCTGCTGACGGAGGCCACGGTCGTCGTGGCGCTGGGCCAGTTCGCCTGGCAGGCGGTCAGCACCCACTACGGGCTCCGGCCCCGCCCGACCTTCGGCCACCTGGCCGAGAGCCCGCTCCCCGACGGGCGGACCCTGCTCGGCTCGTACCACCCGAGCCAGCAGAACACCTTCACCGGCAAGCTCACCGTGCCGATGTTCGACGCCGTCTTCGCCCGGGCCCGGGCGCTGATCGGCGGTCGGCTCAGGACACGAGGTCGTAGAGCAGCCGGAAGAAGCGGATGCGCGCCGGGTCCGGCGCGATGCCGTAGCTCTCGTAGAACAGCGGCTCGAGCTCCTCGCCGAAGTTCCAGCCCACGCTCCAGGCCCCGACGGCGACGTCCCACCAGCGGTCGGCCGCGCCCAGCTCGCCCAGGTCGACGAAGCCGGTCACCCGGCCGTCCTGCAGCAGCATGTTGGGCGGGCAGAAGTCGCCGTGGCAGACGACCAGGTCCTCGGTGTCGGGAGCGAGCGCCTCGAGCTCGGCCAGCGCGGCGGCCGGGGTCAGGTGGGCGTGCTCCGGATGGAAGCCGGCGCGGCTGATGTCGTCGCGGCGGACCCGGTCCTCCACATGGGCCAGCGCCCGCGCCAGGTCGAAGCGGAAGGGGCACCATTCCTCGCCGACGGCCTCGTGGAACCGCCGCAGCCCGCGGCCGAGGGCTCGCACGAGCCCGGGGAGGTCGTCCCGCCAGAGCGCGAGCGGTGGCGTCCTGCCCCGGCAGCGCCTCGGTGAGGAGGATGGAGGCGTCGCCGAGCTCGGCCAGCGCCACGACGACCGGGACCGGCAGATAGGGAGCGGCCCAGACCATGCGCTCCGACTCGGCGCGCAAGGTGGGGTAGCAGTCGCGGCCGCGGGCGACCTTGGCGAAGCGGACGGCGCCGTCGGGCCCGGTGAGCCGCCAGGTGGTCAGGTGGGGGACGAGGCGGTAGGCGAGCGTGGGCACCCAACCGGGGGCGACCTCGTCGAGCTCGGGCGGTGGCGCCGGTGGTCGGTCGCTGGTGGCAGGGCGACCGGGCGGCTCGGTCGGCTCGGTCGGCACGGCCCCGAGGGTAGGGGGCTGGGGGGCCGTCGGCAACGGCTACCGTCTCGGCGACACCGCAGGGAGGGATGGAGTGCGCGAGCCGAACGACGTGACACCGTGCGATGCGGCAGAGGTCACCCACTGGGACGAGACGGCCGACGTGATCGTCGTCGGCTTCGGCGCGGCCGGGTCGGCCGCGGCGTTCAGCGCGGCGGCAGCCGGCGCCCGGGTCCTGGTGACCGAGCGCACCGGCGGACCCGGGGGAGCGGCCGCGCTGGCCGAGGGCATCGTGTATCTCGGCGGCGGGACGCCGATTCAGACAGCCTGCGGCTTCGAGGACTCCCTCGACGACATGTACCGCTACATGATGGCGGCCTGCGGTCCCGATCCCAACGAGGTCAAGATCGCCCGCTACTGCGAGGAGAGCCTGGGCCACTTCGACTGGTTGGTCGACCGGGGCGTTCCCTTCGACCCGACGTTCTGCGCCGACACCTCCATGGCGCCCGACGGCACCGAGGGCCTGGTCTATTCGGGTGGCGAGGACGCCTACCCGTTCAACGCAATCGCCCGGCCGGCGCCACGCGGGCACCTGGCCAAGACGAAGCGCTCGACGGGCTGGCTGCTCATGCAGCACCTGGCGGCTGCCGCCACCGGTGCCGGCGCCGCCGTCTCGACCGACACCCGGGTCGACCGCCTGGTGTGCGACGACGGCCGGGTGGTGGGCGTGCAGGCGCAGCGCTTCGGCGAGACGGTGACGCTGCGGGCCCGGCGCGGCGTCGTGCTCACCGCAGGCGGCTTCATCTTCAACGACGACATGTTGCGCCAGCACTGCCCGCCGCTGGTCCGGGGCACCTTCAAGGTGGGCACCGAGGGCGACGACGGGCGGGGCATCCGCATGGCGCAGGCCATCGGCGCATCCGTGCGCAACATGTACGCCGGCGAGGTGTCGCTGCCGATCACCCCGCCGCGGACTCTGATCAACGGCATCCTCGTCAACGGCCAAGGGCAGCGCTTCATCAACGAGGACACCTACATGGGACGGGTGGGCCAGTCCGCCCTCTACGAGCAGGACGGCGAGGTCTACCTGATCGTGGACGAGGCCGCCTACGAGGTGAACTGGATGGGCCTGGCCGCCACCTGGGTCTGCGAGACGGCGGCGCAGCTCGAGTCCGAGATCGGCCTGCCGGCCGGGTCGCTCCAGAGCACGGTCGAGCTGTACAACCGGCACGCGGCGACGGGGGAGGACCCGCTCTTCCACAAGGACCCGTCCTGGGTGCGGCCTCTGGTGCCGCCCATCGGCGCGGTCGACCTTCGCATCGGGCCGGCGCCCTACGCGCCGTTCACCCTGGGCGGCCTGGAGACGACGGTGGCCGGCGAGGTGTGCGACCTGACGGGATCGCCCATCGGGGGACTGTTCGCCGCCGGGCGCACCACGTCGGGCGTCTGCTCGTTCGGCTACGCCAGCGGGCTCTCCATCGGGGACAGCACGCTGTTCGGCCGCTTCGCCGGGCAGAGCGCCGCCGCGGCGCCACCGTCGGCCTGACGAGTCTGCTGCACCTGGGGCCTCGCTGCGCTCAGTCGACAACGACAGGGTGCCCGAGCACCTCCGCCAACTCCGCCAGCGCCACGTCGGGATCGGTCACCTTGATGGTGTGCATGCCGAGGCGGCGGGCCGGCTTGAGGTTGACGCCGAGGTCGTCGAGGAACACCGACTCCTCCGGTTCGACGCCGAGCGTGGCGCAGGCCAGCTCGTAGAAGCGGGGATCAGGTTTGCGGACGCCGAGCACGCGCGATTCGAGGACCGCATCGAAGAGCGCGTACACCTCGGCCACCTCCTCGGAGACGACGCGGTCGGGCGATGCGAAGATTGTTGGTGAGGCAGGCCGTCTTGTAGGACTTCCGGCAGGCGTCGATGGCGGCGACCATCTGCGGGCGGATGTCGCCCGGCGAGCCGCTCGAGTACGAGCCGGCCGTCGAGCTCGTGGCCGAGCGAGCGGGCCTCGGCCGCCCACGCGGCGGCGAAGGTCGTCGATGCCGATCTCGTTCCGTTCCAGGCGCGCCCAGGCGTTGTCGTCGGGGTTGGTGGCGTTGACGCGTGCGGATGAAGTCCCGGAGGAAGGCCGCGCTCGGCCTCCAGGTGGGCGAACGCCTCGAAGGGCTCGTCGAGATGACGCCGCCGAAGTCGAACATCACCGCTCGTATCGCCATGCACGCTCCCTCGAGGTCGGGCCCATTATGGGGCCGGACCACGAGCGTACGAGCGTCGGCACGAGCATGCGACGTCCGCAGACGGGTATGAGAAGGATTGGCCGAGGAGGACTGAGAGGAGGAGTCATGGATCTCGACCTGCTTGACCTGTACGGACGGGCCAGCGACTGGACGTCGACCAAGGTGGTAGGGGCGGCGTCGCAGCTCGACGACCCGACGACCTGCGACGGGTGGGACGTGCGGACGCTCATGAACCACATGCTCCAGACCCAGCGGTACTTCGTGGGGGCGGCCCGCGGCGAGGACGTGGCGCCGCCCGGTGGGAGCCCGCCAGATGTCCTGAGCGACGAGCCCGTCGGCCGATTTCGAGCGGGCCCGGACCGAGACGCTCGAGACGTTCGGCGAGCCCGGCGTCATGGAGAAGACGGGTCCTGCACTCGCCATCGCCTTCAGCGATCAGCTCCTGCACGGGTGGGACCTCGCCCTGTCCACCGGACAGGAGGCGACCATGCCCGACGGGCTGCCCGATGCGGCCTACTCCCTGATCCACGGGCGCTTCACCGACGAGCAACGGAAGGGCATCTTCAAGCCGGAGATCCCGGTCGGGCCCGACGCGTCCGCCCAGGAAAGGCTTCTCGCCTACACCGGACGCGATCCTTCCTGCTGTACGGCGTAGCGCCCGGCGACCCGGCGGCTCACTGCCGCAACGCGGCGTACTCGATGATGCGGGTCATGACGACGTCGTCCGCCTTGTCCACCGACCCACAGTCGAAAGGCGGCTGCGGGTCGTACTCAATCATGAGCTGAGCCGCCTCGGGCCGCCGTGCGGTCGGCCAGCAGCTCCACCAGCCGCAGCGCCATGTCGATGCCGCTCGAGACGCCGGCCGACGTGATGATCCGCTCCTCCAGGTGCTCGACCACCCGCGTCGGCGTGGGCTCGGCGCCGTGGGCGGCCAGCTCGGGGTAACAGGACCAGTGCGTGGTGGCCGTGAGCCCCTGCGAGCAGCCCGGCCGCGCCGAGCACCACCGAACCGGTGCAGACCGACGTGGTGAACGGCGTCCCGGCGTGGGCCTGGCGCACCCAGTCGAGCACCCGCTCGTCGTGCTCCAACGGCCGCGTGCCCACGCCGCCGGGGAAGACGACGACGTCGGGTGCGGCAACGTCCTCGAAGGTGGCGTCGACGCTGAGCCCGATCATGCCGTTCTCGCTGCGCACCTCGCCGCGGTCGTGGCCGACGAAGACGATGTCGAAGGTCGGGATGCGCTGCAGGACCTCGTAGGGGCCCGACGGCATCGAGCGCGGTGTACTTCGGGAAGAGCGGGATGGCGATCTGCAGGCGGTCGGTCATGCGGACGTCCTTTCTTGTGGCTCTGGTGGCGCGGCACGGAAGCGCCGCCGGTAGGCATCGGGTGGCACGCCGAGGTGTCTTCTGGAACACGCGGCGCAGTGACTCGGCGCTGCCGAGCCCGCAGCGCGCCGCCACCAGGTCGAGCGTGTCGGTCGTCTCCTCGAGCTCGCGGCGGGCGGCTTCCAGCCGGGTGCGCTCGACGAAGCGGCTCGGGGTCTCGCCCACCTCGGCGGTGAAGACCCGCGTGAAGTGCCGGACGCTCATGGCGGCGGCGGCGGCGAGCGCGGGCAGCCGGTGGTCGCCGCCGGGGGCGGCCTCGACGAGGGACTGCACGGCCCGGATGGTCGAGCGCTCGGCGCGGGGGACCCACACCGGCGACGCGAACTGGGTTTGGCCGCCGGGCCGGTGGAGGAACATCACGAGCCAGCGGGCGACGGTCTGGGCGACGTCGACGCCGAGGTCCTCCTGGACCAGCGCCAGCGAGAGGTCGATGCCGGCCGTGACCCCGGCGCTCGACCAGTACTTGCCGTCGCGGATGTAGATCGGATCGGCATCGACGGTGACGGCGGGGTACGCCTCGGCCAACTGGCGGGCGCGGGCCCAGTGGGTGGTGACGCGCCGCCCGTCGAACAGCCCGGCCGCCGCACCGAGGAAGGCGCCCGAGCAGACGGTGGCCACACGCCGGCAGCGCGGGGCCGTCCGGCGGATGAAGTCGAGCACGGCCTCGTCGCTGCGCCGCCGCCTCGGCGCCGGGCCCGCCGGAGAGCACCAGGGTGTCGATGCGCTCCGCTGCCGTCGGCAGCGGTGCGGTGCCCAGGACGAGCCCGCTCTCGGCCCGGACGGTGGCACCGCCCGGCGAGGCCAGGGTCACCCGGTAGGAGCCGGCCCGCCCGAGGGCGGCCGCCGCCCGGCCGGCGCCGGCGAAGACCTCGTGCGGGCCCACGGCGTCGAGCGGCTGGAGGCCCTCGAAGGCGACGATCACGACGTGGCGCTCCTGCACGGGTCCCACTCTGCGGGCCGGCGGGGTTGGCGTCAATGACCTGGTTCCCACAGATTCGGCCATCGTCAGCCAGACGACGCCGGCCTCGGCGCGTGGAGGCTCACTGCGGTCTGGCCTTGGAACGCTTCGTTGGGAGAGACCGCCGACCGTGACGAGCCGAAATCCACGCAACGTCGATAGTCTACGGCGGCGGGACCGACTCAGGCGGGGCGGGCCCGATGGGTGCCGCGGGCCCGCACCCAGGCCAGCAGGTCGCCTTCGGCGCCCCGGCGGACCGTCCCGGTGAAGATGTCCTCGCGGCCGGTCGAGACCTCCCGCGCCACCTCGGCGTAGAGCTGGTCGCCCAGCGCGGCGGGTTGGAGGTACTCGACCAGGACCGACGAGATGATCCCCGAGCTCTCGTCGTCGTTCGCCGCCGCGGCCACCGCAGCGCCGGCCACCGCGTAGAAGACGGCGCCGTGCACGGTGTCGTGCGGGTTGGCGTGCCGCTCGTCGGTGTCCAGGACGGCCACGGTGTGGCCGGCGCCGCGGCGCTCCACGCTGATGCCGAGCAACGCGGCGAACGCGTCAGCCCCGGGGCCGCTCATCGGCGCACCTCAGGCGCTGGGGGCGGCGGCCGGGAGACGGCCCGGCATGGGCACCGCCGTGGCCGGCCAGCGCTTGCGGCTGACCCGGCTCAGCTTGTTGAGCAGCGTGACGGCTCCGGGGTCGTCCTCAATGGGCCGGGTCTCGATCACGCCGGCCGCCTCCATGTCGTCGAAGAGCTGCTCGCCCTGTTCGGTCCGCAGCAGGGTGAGCGTCCAGTCGCCGAAGGCCCCGATGCCGCCGGTGGAGATGTCGGCGTGCTCCGCCGCGAAGTCCGGGCAGCTCTTGCAGCCCTCCCTCGTCCAGGCGTGGGCCTCCTTCAGCGGGACCTCGTGGTAGCTGCCGTCCGCATCCAGACCTGGAAGACGCCCTTGATGTTCATCTTGACGATGTCGGCCCGGGCCAGCCCGTACTTCTCCTCGAAGAGCTCGCTGAAGATGGCGTCGTCGAACGTCTTGGAGCAGAGCAGCCCGATCGGTGAGCACGAAGCGCCGGGCCACCTTGCCCGGCCTTGCGGGCCTGCATGACCGGGGGAGCGGAGGCCTGGCAGCCCATGCCGACCAGCGCGATGCTTCTCGGCCCCGCCCTCGATCGCCTCGGCGTAGGCCAGCGGGTTGGCCGAGTAGGTGTAGCGCGAGCCGGCCGTGGCCAGGACGTCCTCCTTGGACCGGGCCACCTGGGGCACCGCCTTCCAGGTCGAGCCGTCGCCTTCGAGGCCCGACACCAGGGCGGCGTCGATCACGTCGTGCTCGAAGGCCCAGATCAGGAGGGCGGAGACCAGGCCGCCGTCCTGCCCGGTGCCCTGCACCGTCGGATCGGTGGCCCGGGCCAGGACGGTGCGCCGCGAGATGCCGGCCACCTCGTCGTCGGTCCGGGGCCGGCCGAACCGGTGTGTCTCGATTTCGGGCTCCCAGGTGCGGAAGCGCGGACAGGCCCGGGTGCACAGCGTGCAGCCCTTCAGGCCGTGGGTGCAGTTGTCGGGCCCCCCGTCCGTGGCGACGTGAAAGGGCCGGTAGACCCCGTCCTGGTCGTTGTAGCCGAGGACGTCGTACGGGCAGACGACCACGCAGGCGGAGCACCCCGTGCACAGTCCGGACGTCACGACCTCGGTGAACAGCTCGGCCCATTGCGGCTTCTCGGGAGGCATTGGTCCACCATATTCGGGTGGGGCGCACCGGTCGGATACCTTGCGCCGGTGCCCGAGATCCTCGAAGTCGAGCTCTACCGCGTCCAGCGCCGAGCCGGCGCTCGGCCGGCTGATCACCCGGGCCTGGATGGTCGACTCGCGCTATGGCCGGGGCGGCACCACGCCGGCTCGACTCCGATCGGCCCTGGTGGGGCACATCTTCACCGCCGCCAGGCGCCGGGGAAAGCTGCTCCTCCTCGACACCGACGGGGGGCCGACGCTCGGCGTCCGCTTCGGCATGACGGGCGGCCTGGTGGTCGACGGCCACGAGGCGCTGGACCGGTTGCAGTACGGGCCGGGCGTCTTCAACGACAAGTGGGTGCGGGCCCGCTTCACGTTCGAGGACGGCGGCCAGCATGCTGGTGCACGACCCGCGCCGCTTCGGGTCGCTCGAGCTGGCGCCCGACGAAAGCCGGCTCGGCCCCGACGGCCTCACGCTGACGTTGGCGGAGCTCCGGACGGCGTTGGCCATCGCGCCGGGACGGGCAGGGACGGCGGCGCCGCTCAAGGCGCGCCTCATGGACCAGGAGCGGGTCGCCGGCGTGGGCAACCTGCTGGCCGACGAGATCCTCTGGCGCGCCGGCCTCGACCCGACCCGGCGGACGCCGCTGACGGACGACGAGCTGCGTGTGCTGCACAAGGAACTGCGCGCCACCTTGCGGCAGCTGGGTCGGCGCGGTGGCTCGCACATGGGCGAGCTCATGGAGCAGCGCGGCGCCGGCGGGCGCTGTCCGCGCGACGGAACGGAGCTGCGCCGCGAGACCGTGGGCGGCCGGACCACCTACTGGTGCCCGGCGCACCAGCACTGACCGCGGCGTGAGCGCCCTGCCGAGCCGGACCTCAGTTGAGCCGGCGGCGCACCCACCACACGCAGAAACCGGCCAACGCGGCCGACAAGATGACGAACAGCAGCGTCTCGTAGGTCTGGAAGGCCCAGAATCGGTTGGCCGGCTGATAGAGGACCACCTCGTGGAACTTGCCTGAAACGGCGTCAACACACTGTTGGAAGGCCTGCTGCCCACCCGAGGGGACGGCGACATGCTGCGACTCCCGGGCCGCCGGAGGAAGTCGGCCCGTTGAGGCCGGGCAGGTTGGGACACGCCTTCTGAAGGTACGCACCCGTGGGGGATTGGCCGGCGTTGTTGACGAGGTTGTTCGAGACGATCAGAGCATTGGGGAGGTTCGGGGGATTGACGCTGATCGAAGGGACACCGCCGGGGGACATGGTGATGCCCCATCCGTCGTTTTGACCGACCCGCATCGTCTCGCTCACCGGGCTCATGAAGTGCGGCCTGATCCACTCCGCCACGACGACCCGCGCCGCAATGAAGCCGACGAGCGTGACGGCCATGGCCGGCAGCGTCCGCCGGAAGAGCAGGCCGGTGGTGGCACCGAGCGCGAAGGCGAACAGCGCGTAGCCGGCCGGGACGAAGCCGTGCATGCCGAAGGCGGCCGGGCTGAAGCGGTTGGCGCTGACCTTGTCGATGGGGCTGAACCACCACGACACCATCAGGCTGAGCAGCCCGCCGACGACCGCGCTGGCCAGGCCGACCAGCCCGAGCTTGACGAGCAGCCAGCGCAGGCGGCTCACGCTCTGCGTCCAGGCGAGCCGGAACGTCCCCGTCTCGAGCTCGCGTGCGCACGAGTGGCGCACCCCAGAACATGCCGATGACGACGGGCACGATGAGCACGAGCGCCAGCGCCAGCGTCTGCAGCTTCCCGTCGTCGGTCGACGACCGGGTTGATGCAGCCGCCGCGCCGCCGCCGCCGCTGGCCCGGCACTGCGCCACGGCGCTGTCGTAGACGTGGACGAGATTGGGGCCGGTGACGAGCAGGATCGACGCCGAGCACGACCAGCCCGGCGGCGCCGATGAGCGCCTGTGTGCGGAACTGGCGCCACGAGAAGGCGATCACGAGAGGACCTCCAGTCCTTGCCGGGCCCGCGGCCCGGCCGCGCCGCTGCCGGCATTCCCCATGTAGGCCAGCACGATGTCCTCGAGGCTCAGCTCCTCGACTGTCCAGGCCGGGTCGAGCACCGGGCCGTCGCAGCGCACGAGCAGGGTGCTCTGGCGGTCGGTGTGGCTCTCCTCAATGACCTCCTGCCCGGCTGGCAACGAGCCGGGTCACGCCGCGGGCCGATGAGGCGACGGTGCGACGCCAGCAGGTCGTCGACCTCGCCGGCCACCTGCAGCCGCGAGTCGACGAGCACGACGAGGTAGTCGCACACCCGCTCCAGGTCGGCGACGAGATGCGAGGAGAGCACCACGCTCACATCGCCCTCGGCCACGAACTCCATGAGGCTCTGGAGGAATCGCGCCGGGCCAGGGGGTCGAGGCTGGCCACCGGCTCGTCGAGGACGAGCAGCTCGGGTCGCTTGGCCACCGCCAGGGTGAGGGCGAGCTGGGCCCGCTGGCCGCCCGACAGCGAGCCGGCCTTCTGGTCGGGGTCGAGGTCGAGCTCGGCGATGCGCGTGCCGCGGCCAGTGCGTCGTCCCACCCCGGATTCATCTGGGCCCCGAAGTGCAGGTGGTCCGCAATGCTGAGGCGGGCATAGGTCGGCGTGTCCTGGGCGACGAAGCCGACGCGGGCGAGCTGCGCCGGGTCGGCCGCCGGTGGCCGGTCCAGCACGGCGATGGTGCCGGCGGTCGGTGCGAGCAGTCCGACAGCCAGGTGCAGGAGTGTCGACTTGCCGGCTCCGTTGGGCCCGACCAGGCCGACAACGTGACCCGAGGGGATCTGCAGGTCGCAGTCCCTGAGCGCCCAGCGCCGGCCGTAGCGCTTGCCCAGACCCTGGGCGTCGAGAACCCAGCTCACGCTATGTCCTCCTCGGCCGCGGAACGAAAGGAATCGCGGAACAGCGCCTCGATGCTCTCGTCGTCGAGGCCGGCCCGGCGTGCCTTGGCGATCCAACGCTGGAGCGCCTGGCGCAGCGGGCCCTGGGCCGCCAGCGACTGGCCGCCGAGGCTCCCGGTCACGAACGTGCCGACGCCGGGGCGGGCGCTGACCAGGCCCTCGTGTTCGAGCTCCCGGTATGCCTTCAGCACGGTGTTGGGGTTGATGGCCAGCTGGCCCACGACCTCCTTGACCGTCGGCAGCTGGTCGCCCTCGCGCAACAGGTCGAGCCGCAGGGCCTGGCGGACCTGTTGGACGATCTGGAGATAGGGGGAGACGCCGGAGCGGCTGTCCAGATGGAACTCGATCACCTGACCTCGCTTACTTTACCTAGGTAACTAGATAAATATGTACCTCAGATGACCGAAGTCAAGTCGCCGCCCGGTCGAGCGGTCCCGTGCGTCAGTGGGTCAGCGGCGGGAGCCCCTTGGCGATCAGGTCGACGCCGAAGACGAGGAACAGCACGGCCATCACCGCCGCGTTGTGCGCGGTGAGCCAGGTCTTGGCCGAGTCGAGGGAGGCCTTCGCCTTCGCCCCGCCGACCAGCGAGTAGAGCACCGGTCCGGCGATGGTGAGGCTGGCGATCACCACGAACACCGCGATGGCGACGACGGCGTCGGTGGTCGTGAGGCCGGAGACCTGGGCCAGTCCGGCCGCGGCGCCCGCGGTCAAAATCAGGTTCTTGGGGTTCACCGCGGCGAGCGCGACGCCCAGCCCGAGGGCCTTGACCGGCGACACGGACTCCACCGTCGCCAGCCACTTCGGCATGACGGGCTCCGTCTCCCGGCGCCGGGCGCTTGCGCCAGTTGCGGCGCGCCAGGGCGAGCATGCCGACGCCCAGGGCGATGGTGCCCCACGACACCGAGTCCGACGCCGTGCTGCTCGTCTGCGCCACGTTGCCGTCGTGCGACACGACGTAGACGACCGTGCTGACCGCGGCGAGCGCGACGACCCACCCGACGAGGAAGGCCGGGCCGTTGACCCGGGCCCGCTGCGAGAAGAGCATCAGGATCACGGCGATGATCGGCATCGGGCTGATGGCCACCCCGATGGCGAACGTCAGGACTGCGCTGATCCCTGCCCCATGTCGACTCCCTCCCTACGGCGTCACGTCACTCGTCACGCCACACGTGGTGCACGGGGTTGGCGTCGCCGTGGCCCGTGGTGCGGGTCAGGAGGCACGACCCCAGCAGGAACTCGAAGAGAGCGTCCTCCTCCGACTGGTGCCGGCACCGCGAGCTGCATCCGCTCCGCCACGAAGACGTCGCTCAGCTCGGACCGTAGCCCAGCGTCCGTCACGAGGCGTGCCTTTCCGGAGCACGAGAACGCGTCCTCGTTGTCCTCGCAGGGAAACGAGTGGAGCGCGTAGCGGCCGTCGCGCCGGAGGTCGCGCTGCTTGGGCGACGGGATGATGAAGGCGAAGAGCCCGGCCTCGTGCAGCAGCGGGCACATCGGATGCACCCGCGGCGCTCCATCGGGGCGGGTGGTGGCGAGGAAGCCGAGCCCGACCCCCACCTGGTAGAGCAGCGCCCGGCCCGCCGTCGGCCAGCGTCGGGCCGCACGCGCGGCGAACGTCCGGCCACGTCTTCACCGGCCGAGGCTCAGTCCTCGGCGATCTCCTCGAGCACCTTGGCCGCGTGACCGTCGGCCCGCACGTGGTACCAGGCCCGCTGGACCTTGCCGTTCGGGCCGACGAGGAACGTCGAGCGGATGGTGCCGACGGTCTTCTTGCCGTACATCGTCTTCTCGCCCCAGGCGCCGTACTTCTCCATCACCTTCTTGTCCGCGTCGGTGAGGAGCGGGAACTTGAGCTTGTACTTCGTGCGGAACTTGACGTGCTTCTCGGCCTTGTCCGGCGAGATCCCGAGCACCGCCACGCCGGCCTTCTCGAAGGTCTTGAGGTTGTCGTTGAACTGGCACGCCTCTTTGGTGCAGCCGGGCGTGTCGTCGGCGGGGTAGAAGTAGACGATCACCCGCTGGCCCTTGAAGTCCGAGAGCTTGACCGGTTTGCCGTCCTGGTCAGGCAGGGTGAACGCAGGGGCGGTGGCTCCCGCCTCGAGTTTGGCCATCGTCGGCTCTCCTTCGGTCGTCGTGCCGGACAGGCTCACTTTGGCACAGGGTTGCGCCGCTGCACCGCCCTGGGCTGGTACAATGGGTGTGCGACCATCGGCGGGGGCCGGTGAGTCGGGGCTGACTCTCACTCCTCTGGAAGGCGCACAGCCCCGCCGTACAACAGAGAGAGCGGGTCAATGACCGTTGATGCCCCAGCCGGCGCGCACGCCGGCACCGCCCCGAAGGACAGCGATGTCCCCGGCGACGATACCTACGAGACCGCCCGGACCTTCGAGTCCCTCGGCGTCTCACCCGAACTGAACAAGGCGCTGGCCGATGAAGGCATCGTCAGCGCCTTTCCAATTCAGGCGCTGACCGTCGCCGACGCCCTGGCCGGGCGCGACGTCTGCGGCAAGGCCAAGACCGGCTCGGGCAAGACGCTGGCCTTCGGCGTGCCGCTCCTGCAGCGGGCCAAGGCGACGCGGGATGCGCAGGGACCGGCGCCGGCCACCCGCCCGGCCAAGCCGCTGGCGCTCGTCCTGCTGCCGACGCGTGAGCTCGCCGTGCAGGTGCACGACGTCCTGGCTCCGCTGGCCAAGAAGCTGGGGCTGCACGCCGTCGCCGTCTACGGCGGTGCCGACATCGACCGCCAGGTGACCAAGCTGCGCAAGGGCGTCGACCTGATCATCGCCACCCCGGGCCGCCTCATCGACCTCGGCGACCGGGGCGAGCTCGCCGTCGACGAGCTCGAGACGCTGGTGCTCGACGAGGCCGACCGCATGGCCGACATGGGCTTCATGCCCCAGGTCGAGTGGGTGCTCCGCCGCCTCGACCAGCCCCACCAGACGCTGCTGTTCTCCGCCACGCTCGACGGCGCGGTCGACCGCCTGGTCAAGCGCTACCTGACCGACCCGGTCTTCCACGAGGTGGCCTCGAACACGCAGACCGTCACCTCATGGAGCACCGCTTCCTGCAGGTGCACCAGATGGACAAGGTCAAGGTGGCGGCGGCCATCTGCCGCAGCCAGGAGAAGTCGCTGCTCTTCGTGCCGCACCAAGCGGGGCGCCGACCGTCTGGTCGAGAACCTGGGCAAGGAGGGGATCAAGGCCGCAGGCCATCCACGGCGACCTGCGCCAGGCCAACCGGGAGCGTGCCCTGGCCGACTTCTCCAACGGCAAGCTCGCCGTCCTCGTCGCCACCGACGTGGCGGCCCGCGGCCTGCACATCGAAGGCGTCGACGGGGTCATCCACTACGACCCGCCCGAGGACCACAAGGCGTACCTGCACCGCTCGGGCCGCACGGCGCGGGCCGGCAAGGCCGGCGTCGTGGTCAGCCTGTCGCTGTGGAACCAGCTGGTCGAGATGGAGGTGATCCAGCGCCGGCTCGGCCTGCGCATCCCCATCGTCGAGATGTTCTCCAACGACCCGCGCCTGGCCGACCTCGCCGCCTGGACGCCCCTGCCCGAGGAGAGCGTCCTCTGAGCGAGGGCGCAGCCGATCACCGGTCTGGTCGCCCGAGGACGGGGTCCGCCGCGTCCTGGTCGTCACCGCCCATCCCGACGACGTCGACTTCGGCTCCGCGGGGACCGTGGCCGCCTTCACCGCGGCCGGCCTCGAGGTCACCTACTGCATCGCCACGAACGGTGAAGCCGGAGGCTCGGACCGCGCCATGTCGCGGGCCGAAATGGCGGCGCTGCGCCAGGACGAGCAGCGCGCCGCGGCCGCCGTCGTCGGCGTCAGCGACGTGCGCTTCCTCGGCCACCCCGACGGCATGGTGGAGGCGACACTCGAGCTGCGGCGCGACATCAGCCGCGTCATCCGCCAGGTCCGGCCCGAGCGGGTGCTGACGCAGTCGCCCGAGCGGAACTGGGAGTTCATTTTCGCCAGCCATCCCGACCACCTGGCCACCGGCGAGGCCGCGGTCTGCGCGGTGTACCCCGACGCACGCAACCCGTTCGCCCACCCCGAGCTGCTCGACGACGAGGGGCTCGAGCCCTGGACCGTGCCCGAGCTGTGGATCATGGGCCCCGGCGGGCAGCAGGCCGGCGTCGCCGTCGACACCACCGCCACGGTGGAGCGCAAGGTGGCCGCGCTCGATGTGCCACAAGAGCCAGCTGCCCGATCCCGACGCCGTGGCGCAGCGGGTCCGCGACGGGGCCGGGGCAACGCGGAGCGGCCGGGCTCCCCGAGGGCCGCTCCGCCGAGCTGTTCCGGGTCATCCGCATTCCCTGAGCGACATGGGCGTCGGCGACCCCTGGTTGCTGGTGCAGCACGTGGCCTTCGAGGGCCCCGGCGCCATCGCCGGGCCATCGCCCGACACCGGCGCCGACCTGACGGTCGTGCGGATCGACCAGGGCGACGCCATCCCGTCCGCCCGCCGTCGGGCCGACATGGCGGGGCTCGTCGTCATGGGCGGGCCGATGAGCGTGCACGAGGACCTCGCCGTGGCTGGCCGACGAGCGCGCGCTGCTGCGCGCGGCCGTCGAAGCCGGCCGGCCCGTGCTCGGCGTCTGCCTCGGCGCCCAGCAGCTGGCCGCCGCGCTCGGTGCGCCGGTGATGGAGGGTCCGGCGCCCGAGTGCGGCGTCGGCGAGGTCCACCTGACCGCCGACGGCCGACTCGCGACCCGGTCTTCGGCCCCGCCCCGACGCCCCTGCCGTGCGTGCACTGGCACGGGGACACCTTCACCCTGCCCGACGGCGCCGTGCGCCTGGCCGGCAACGACGCCTACGAGAACCAGGCCTTCCGGTTCGGTCGACCGCGCCTACGGCCTGCAGTTCCACGTGGAGGTCACCGCGAGCCTGGTGGCGCACTGGGGCCCGCACCTCCCGCCCGGCGTCTTCGTCCGGGCCTCCGACGTCGCGCACGTCAGCCGCGCCGGCGAGGGCATCGTGCGCCGCTTCGTCGGGCTGGCCGGCGACGCGCCGGCCGGCTGACGCCGGCGCGCCGGCTGCTAGCCCGCCATCTGGCGCAGCACGTACTGCAGGATGCCGCCGTGGCGGTAGTACTCGGCCTCCATCGGGGTGTCGATGCGCACCATCACCCGGAACTCGGTCACCGAGTCGTCGTCCGCCGTGGCCGTCACCGTGAGCTCCTTGGGCAGCTCGCCCTTGTTCAGCACGTCGAGGCCGGCGATGGAGAAGCGCTCGTGGCCGGTCAGGCCCAGGCTCTCCGCCGAGTCGCCCTTGTAGAACTGCAGCGGCACGACGCCCATGCCGATGAGGTTGGAGCGGTGGATGCGCTCGAAGCTCTGCGCGATGACGGCGCGCACGCCCAGCAGGGCGGTGCCCTTGGCCGCCCAGTCGCGGCTGCTGCCCGTCCCGTACTCGCGGCCGGCCAGCACCACCAGCGGCACGTCCTCGTCGGCGTACTCCATGGCCGCCTCGAAAATGGAGGTCTCCGTGCCGTCGGGCAGGTGCAGCGTCACGCCGCCCTCGGTGCCGGGGCCAGCAGGTTGCGCAGCCGCACGTTGGCGAACGTGCCCCGCATCATCGACCTCGTGGTTACCCCGGCCGCGCCGTAGGAGTTGAAGTCGTGACGCTCCACGCCGTGATCGGTGAGGTAGCGGCCGGCCGGCGTGCTCGGGCCGATGGAGCCGGCCGGGGAGATGTGGTCGGTGGTGACGCTGTCGCCCACCATCGCCAGCACCCGGGCGTCCGGCGATGTCGGTCACCGGCGCCGGGCGACATCGTCATGCCTTCGAAGACCGGCGGGTTCTGCACGTAGGTTGAGTCTCTGCCGCGAATAGGTCTCGCCTTCAGCG
>CAWAHA010000024.1:0-177910 GCA_963781565.1 uncultured Acidimicrobiaceae bacterium
GACTCGCTCGACGCGCTGGGGCAGGCCATGGCGTCCGAGGGCACGGCCGACATCCTGGCCGACGTCGCCAACTACACGAGCATCGCGCCCGTCCTCAGACGAGCGAAATCGTCGACTGACCACCACCGAGAAGAGGAACGACCGTGCTGCTCAAGGGCCTCAACCACGTCGCCGTCATCACCAACGACGCCACCCGCCTCAACGACTTCTACCAGCGAAGTCTTCGACGCCGAGGTCCTCCGGGACGGACCCGAATTCCCCGACAGGCGAGGGGCCCCGCCTCTCCATCATCAAGATCGGCGACTGGGCCGAGCTCAACGTCTTCCAGATGGAGGGGAACACCGAGGCCGACCGCCAGACGCCGATGTTCGGCCGCGGCCGGCTGGACCACCTGGCCCTGCAGGCGGCGTCGCTCGAGGACTTCGAGACGATCCGCGAGCGGCTCATGGACCGAGGCGTGGCCGACGACTTCGTCACCGACTTCGGGCCCATGCTCAGCCTCTTCTTCCGGGACCCCGACGGGCTCGAGTGCGAGGTGCTGCGTCGAGAACCCCGACGCGGTGCCCGGCGTCTTCCACGGCCCGGGAAACCGGGCGCGCGCGCTACTCCTGATCGCCGGAGGCAGGATCGCACATGGACGACGTCGAGGCGATCAAGCAGCTGAAGGCGCGCTACTTCCGGACCATGGACACCAAGGACTGGGCCGGCATGCGCCAGGTGTTCACCGACGACGTGGTCATGGACACGACGGACTCCGGCGGCGGCGTCGTCACCGGTGCTGATGCGTTCGTGGCGTTCCTGCAGGAGACGCTGGCCGGTGCCGTCACCGTGCACCACGGCCACATGCCCGAAATCACCCTGACGTCACCGACCACGGCGACCGGCATCTGGGCCCTGCACGACGGCATCGTGTGGCCGGACGGCACCCGCCTGCGAGGGTGACGGCCACTATCACGAGACCTACGAGCAGGAGGCCGGGGAGTGGCATATCGCCTCGTCCACCTTGACGCGCCTGCGGATGGATCTGACAGGGCCTGCTTCCTAGGCATCGGCTCAGGGCCGAGGCCTCCTACGAGCCGGTGGGCCGAGCGCCTGACCGATATCGTCGATGGCGGTTTGTTCCGCTTCGCTCACCTCGACGCCGTGCTCGCGGTGCGCCGCGGCGACGTGCTGTGACAGCGTGAGGATGAAGCGGCGGTACTCGTCGACTTCCTCCGGCGTTGCCTTGGTGGCGAGGAGGGCCACTGCGTCACGCAGATGCTCAGCCCGTGCGTCTTGAGCTCATCGGCGGAGTGGTAGTGCGTGTGATCCCGCTCGGGCTTCGCCGCCACAATGTCGTCGAGCAGCTCGCTCTTGCCGTGCTGCTGGCGGGCCTCCACGTACGACTTGGCCATGGCGACGGTCTCGCGGAACGATCCTCCCCGCTGTGCCGTGACGACGATCATGCCTGCGCTCGGCGGTGCCTCGAGGACCAGCTTCCATTCCTCGGTCGTGAAGTCAGACTTCGAGGTCATGTGCACTCTCCGATCACGTTGCGACGACACAGCACCGTAGCGCCTCTCTCGCTGGCACCGAACCGCGCACAGCGGCTCAGCTGAACTGGTCGACGTGCTCCACGCGGCCGGCACTCCGGGTGAAGAGCACGTCGTTGTAGCCCTGTCCGGGGCCGACCATCTCGAAGGTCAGCGGCGGCACGAAGGAGAGGTAGAGCGCCCGCCGCCCCGAAGCCCGCGGGTCGCTCGGCGGCGGTGCCGCGTGCAGGGTGTGCCCGAAGTGCACCGTGACGTCGCCGGGCTCGGTGGTGAGCGCCACCACGGGGTGACGGGCTGCGTCGCGGGCACTCGGCAACCGGGAGGTGCCCCGGTGTGATCCGGGAATCATTTCGAGCTGGCCGGCGTCCGCGGTGGCGGCGTCGAGCTGAATCCCCACATTGAGCATGGGGCACTTGACCGAGTGGCCGCCCATGCCGCAATCGCGGTGCCAGGGCAGGTCGGCCAGGCCTCCCGACGACCCGGGCACCTTGATGACGACCCCGTTGCCGTCGAGCCGATCGTGGGCGTCGCGCAGCTCGGGGCCGCCCAGGGCGGCGATGGCGAGGAAGCGGGGATCGGCGCCCAGCGCCGGCGACCCGTTCGGAGTGCTCGTTGAGATAGTTCACCCGGTTGCAGACCTCGCGCCCCTCGACGGTCGTCCACCAGGACTTCCTGTCGTCCGGTCGCGCCCGGTCGACGGCCAGCTCCACATCGGACGTGAGGGCGCCGACCTCGCCGGCGTCGAGCACGCCGCGGAGGTGGACGAAGCCGGCCCGATGCAAGAAGTCCCGGATCTCCTGCGGCGGGTCTGCGAGGGTGAAGGTCCGGGCCAGGTCGATTGCGTGGCCGTCCTCGTCGTCGATGCGAACCGGAGTGTCGAGGTCGAACAGCACCTGATCGCTCAAGGCCACACGCAGCGGTGGCTCCCAGCGGGCCACCTGGCCGAAGCTGCCCTGGCGGATGACCAGCTGCTCGGCGTAGAGGAGCGCGAAGCAGGTCTTCAGCTCCCAGGCGAAGGCGGTCCAGGCCTCGGGCGACAGCTCGACGATGGTGTCCGCGGCGGCCGTGCCGGGTTGCACGGAGAACGTCGTGCCGTCGGGCACGTAGGTGTAGGACCTCCCGTCGGAGAGCTGGAAGGCCAACGGTCGGACCACCTTGGCGTCGCTGTCCGAGAAGACGGCTCGCTGTTGCTGCAAGAGCGCGGGCAGGTGCTCCCGATGGAACCAATCGAAATCGATCGGCCCGAAGCGTTCTTGCTCCACGCGGGTCATTTCGTCACGGCAAACGTCGCATGGGCGGTGGACCTGTTCCCATGGTGCGCCGCCTTGCCGATCGTGCCGGTCACGTGATCGCCGCCGATCGTGCCCTTGAACTGCAACGTCGACGAAGAAAGCTTGCTGGTGAGCACTGCGCTGACCGTTTGGCCGCGGAAGGATCCGGTCACCGCACCGAACGCCTGGCTCTTGTTCGACTGCAGGTTGAGGCCGGAGAGCGTGAGTGCGACATCGAGCGTGAACGGCACCCCGTCCAAAGTTCCCGTGATGTGGAGGAAGGGAAAGGTGGACGAGAGCGGCGTGCCCGAGCTCGGTGCGTGCGCCGTGCCGGTGGCGGCGATGGGCAGGCCGTGGGCCGAGCCACTGACGGAGCTGAGGCTCGGATTGATCCCGCTCTTCCCGACCCAGGTCACCGTGGCTGTGCCCTTCCCGAGGGGCAGCGTGGTCAGGCGGGCGATCTCGGCCCGCACCGGGACAGAGGCGAGCAGCAGGCCTGCCGCCGCCAGTCCGCCGACCGCAGCGACGCGTACTCCTCGACGGGCCATCCGCTCTTCCCCTCCCGACCTGTGGACTCGCTGAACCGTAGCGTTCCTGCTGCACCGCGTCGCCTCTCGGGCGGACCCGAAGGCTTCAGGGAGGACGGGCTGCGGCGAGCATCTGCAGGGAGTCGCACGAGGAGCCGTACCACCGTCTCGTCCACCACGAGCCCGTCCTGGTTCACCATGGCGCTCGTAATCGGGGCGGCCAGGCATGCAGGCTCGACGATGGCCGCTTGCATATAGCCGAGGACCTTGCGCAGCGACTCGTGGGCGTTGGGCGCTCCCCGAGCGGCCACGTTCACCCATGCCACCGGCTTCTCGTATATCGACCCCGGCCGATCGTCCCCGACGGTCCAGTCCAAAAGGTTCTTGAAAGCGCCCGGGAGCCCGCCCGCGTACTCGGGCGTGGAGAACAACAGGCCATCAGCCGCCCTGATGTGGTCGCGTAGATCGATCACGGCCGGCGGGAGGAAATCACCGTCGTTGTCCGGATTGAAGGCGGGGAGCGAGGCCAGACCCTCGTAGAGCGTCGCCTCCACCGAACCTGGTCCGACGCCACGGGCGGCCGTCCGCAAGGCGGCGGTATTGGTCGACCGCCTGCGCAGGCTCCCGGAGACCAACAGGATCTGCCGCACGCTCCCCACGACATCCACAACGCCTCGGTGGGGCCGGGCATTCCGGAGAACGACACGGTCAGGATCCGCAGCAGCCAGGCCGCCGCTTGCCACACTGGGGCGATGGCGTCGCTCGACCCCACCGTGTGGCACGACTTCTTCGTCGGTTCGATGGGTGCGTCGGCCGCGCTCACCGGCCTGCTCTTCGTGGCGATCTCCATCAACTTGGAGCAGATCCTCAAATTTCCCGAACCTGCCGGGGCGGGCGGCGGGAAGCCTGGGTGTGTTGGTCTCGGCCCTCGTGGTGGCCTGCTGCGGACTGGTCCCACGGCAGAGCCATGTCGCGCTGGGTGTCGAGATCGCCCTGGCGGGTGGCGTCGTGATGGTCCAAGCCGTGTGGGTCTCGGTCCGCAACCGCACCGCCGAGGGCGACACCTTTGCCTGGAGAGTGGAGCGCATGGTGACGCTGCTTCTTCCCGGCACCCTCTTCTTCGCCGGCGGCCTCAGCCTCATTGCGGACGGTGGGGGCGGGCTCTACTGGATTTTTGCGGGGACGGCTCTTGCCTTCGTCGTCTCGGCGCTCAACGCGTGGGTGCTGTTGGTCGAGGTGCTCCGCTAGCGGTTCAGCTCACAGCGGTGGCAATGGGATCACCCGGGCCGGCGCACGCGCGTGGCGAACTGCGCACAATGTCGGCTGGGTTCCCCGCCACAAGAGTGGTCGGATGCGGGGAGACACGCAGCCGGGTGCTCGCCAGTCGCGCGGCGTCCAGCCCGGATACCGTCTGCTGGGAGACGGTGGACCGCCAACCAACCAGGGAACCCCTGGCGGCGTCGGCGGTGATGGGGGAAAGTGAACCGGAGTGCCCTGACCCGACCAAGGACACGCCAGAGCTGAGAGCTCTGCGACGTCGCGGCGGCCGTCCGCTCGGTGCGGTGGTCTCATTCGGGGACACACCACCTTGTCGCCACGCTCGGGCACTGTCTTAACGGGGCGCCCGCAATGCTTTGCGTAAATTGTGTGCAACCGGTTTTCCGTGCGTTGTGATTGCGGCCGCCAGAGCGAGCGAAACGGAGTGACCTAGGTGACGACGAGGCCCCGGCCGGTGATGAGGGGCAGGTCGAGCGCGGTGACGAGCCCGGGCGGGGCCGCCACCACCGCCGGCACCGCGTTGACGAGCCGCATGGCGGTTGCCTTCAGCCCGGCCGTGTTGTGGTCACCGTCGGTGCCCATGAGTTGCAGGTCGAGGGTGTAGTTCGGCTCGCCCTTTATCTCCACGCGGTAGCAGCCCTGTCCTGCCGGTTGGGGCCAGCGTGGCGCCCAGGTCGTCCCGCAGCCGCGTCACGTGCTCGAGCACGACGACGGCGCGGTCGCCGACCATGCCGCGCACCTCGAAGTGCATGGCGGCCGTCGTCCCGGCCTTGACGGTGCCGGCATCGACGTCGAAGTCCTCGGGCGCCGCCTCGCGCTCATGCCATTCGGTCACATCGGTCAGGGTGACGCCGAGCCCCGCGGCAATCTGGCGCACCACCGAGCCCCAGGCCATGGTGAGGACGCCGGGGGTGAGGATGAAGGGCACCTCGTCCATGGGACCGCCGAAGCCCATGATGCCGAACAGCACCATGGGCTGGTTGTACGTGGCGTAGTTGAGCACCTCGGAACAGCGCACCTCTTCAATGCGCTCGCTCACGCCGGAGAGGACGAGCGGCAAGCGCGTCGTTGGCGAACCCCGGATCGACCCCGTTGACGAAGATGGAGACGCCCGCCTTCTCCGCCGCCGCGATGACGGGTGCGGCCAGCGGGATCGTCCGGCGCCGGGTACTGCAGCATCACCGGGCTGGACGAGACCACGTTGATGCCGGCGGCCACGAACCGTTCGAGGTCCTGGAGGGCCTCGAAGATCCGGTCGTCGGCCATGGCGGTATGGACAATGCAGTCGGGCTTGAGCGCGAGCAAGGCGTCGACGTCGCTCGTTGCCGCCACGCCGAAGGTGCTCTCGAGGCCGGCCAACTCGCCGGCGTCGTGACCGACCTTGTCGGGGTTCGAGACATAGACGCCGACCAGCTGCAGGTCGGGATGCGCGTGGATCCCGGCCAGGGCGTGGCGACCCACGTTGCCGGTACTCCACTGCACGACGCGGTACGGCATGGAAAGGGCTCCTTAGAGGTCGGGAAGGGGGAATTCGAGATTCGGCGACTGCAGGCCGCCGTCGACCTCAATGATCTTGCCGGTCACGTAGGCGCCGGCGGGCGACACGAGGTACAGGATCGCCGACGCAATGTCGTCCACGTGGCCCAGCCGCTTCAGCGGGGTGGCATCTTCCATGGCGGTGCGCAGCTCGTCACTCGACATCACGATGTCCAGCGCAGACGTGGCGGTCGATCCGACGCCGATGGCGTTGACCCTGATGCGCGGCGCCAGGTCACGCGAGGCCAGCCGGGTGTACTGCTCGAGCGCACCCTTGACCGTGCCGTACCCCACGTAGCCGCGACCGGCGACGTGTCCCATGACCGACGAGATGCTGACGATGGCCCCGCCGGGGTGGTCGCCCTCGAGCATCCGGGGCACGCCGGCCCGGATCAGAGCGTGCCCGGCCGAGACGTTGAAGCGGAAGGCTTCCTCCAAGAAGCGGGGGGAGGTGTCGAGGAGTGGCCGTGGCATGGTGCCGCCCATGTTGTTGACGATGATGTCGAGACGGCCGAACTCGGTGAAGGCGGTCTCGGCCAGCGAGGCCATGAGGTCGAAGTCGGTCAGGTCGCCGGGCACGACGATGGCGCGGCGTCCGACGGCTTCGACCTGCTTGGCCACGGCCTGCAGCTGGTCTTCGGTGCGTGCCGCCAGGACGACATCGGCACCTGCTTCGGCCAAGGCCACCGCGGTGGCGGCGCCGATGCCGCGCCCGCTGGCGGTGACGACGGCGACCTGGTCGGTGACGAGGAATCGATCGAGGATCATGCGGCGAATGTAGTTGGCCGCTCCGAGGGGCGCAGCCTGCGATCAGACCGGGTCGGATCCTCCGATCGCTCCGGCACTGTCATCGTCCGCCGTCGGCGTTCCGAGGCGGGCAACGAGATCGGCCCAGCCCATCTGGTCCTCGAGGACCGGGAAGGGCTTGGGCATGACCTTCGCCTTGACCTCGTCGGGCAGGCTCAGGTCGCCGCCGGTGTGCCCGACGCTGAACACGCGTTCGGGCCGGGCCCGCCCGACCATGGCTCGGCCCCAGCGCCACAGCGCGGTGAAGCGGTGGCCGAAGCCGTTGAGGAAGGCCAGGTGCACGAACATCCAGACGATGAAACCGGGAAAGCCGCTGAGCCGCAGGCCTTTCACGCTGACGATGGCCTTGAAGCGGCCGATGGCGGCCGCGCTGCCGAGGTCGCGGTACTTGAACGGCACGCTGTCGGCGCCCTTCAAGCGTCGCTTGATGGTGTTGGCGGCGTGCAGGCCGCCCTGCATGGCCACCTCACAGACGCCGGGGAGGTTGTTGACGGACGCCATGTCCCCGATGGCGAAGACCTCGGGGTGCCCGGGCAGGCTGAGGTCGGGCAGCACCGCGATCCGACCGGCGCGGTCGGTCTCGGCTCCGGTGGCGTCGGCCAGCATGCCGGCCAGCGGCGAGGCCTGGACGCCAGCGGCCCAAATGACTGTGCCGCAGTCGAAGCGGCCCTTCTCGCCGCCGGCGCCTTCGGTGTCGACCCCGAACGGATCGACGCCGACGACCCGGAGGCCCATCTGGAACTCGACGCCCATCTTTTCGAGCGCAGCCCTGGCCCGCCCGGAGAGCTCGCCACCGAAGTTGGCCAGCGGCTCCTTGCCGCCGTCGACCAACAGGACCCGGACCGAAGGCGGGATCGATGTGACGGAAGTCTTTGGTGAGGCTGCGGTAGGCGAGCTCGCGGATTTGGCCGGCCAGTTCGACGCCGGTGGGTCCCGCCCCGACGATGACGAAGGTCATCCAGAAACGCTGCAATGCGGCGTCACTGAGGTTCTCGGCGAGCTCGAGCGCTCCGTAGACCCGGCGCCGCAGTTCCATGGCGTCGTCGATGGTCTTCATGCCTGGGGCGATCATGGCGAACTCGTCATGGCCGAAGTACGACTGCCCGGCGCCGGCGGCGACAATGAGGCTGTCGTATGCGAACTCGTTGACTTCGCCTGGCAGGGCAGTGGTGTGCACGACCCGTCGTTCCAGATCGAACCCGGTGACCTTGGAGAGCACGACGTCGACGTTCTTGCGCTTGCGCAGCGTGTGGCGCAGCACGGGCGAGATGGAGCCGGGCGACAGGATGCCGGTGGCCACTTGATAGAGCAGCGGCTGGAACAGGTGGTGGTTCCGCTGGTCGATCAGTGTGATGTCGATGTCGGACCTGGAGAGTAAGCGGGTGGCAGGCAGGCCACCGAACCCACCACCAACGACAACGACCCGGTGGCGTTGCGTTGCGCTCACGGCAGATCCTTTCGTGGAGAGGCGGGGTGCGGTGCCGGCGATGGTCAGAGCTGCGGCACTGCAGCGCGCTCGGCCTCGATCAGCCGGCCGACGGCGTCAATCAGCGCCAGGTGGGTGAAGGCCTGGGGGAAGTTGCCCAGGTGCTCGCCCGTCGCGGCGTCGATCTCCTCGGCGTAGAGATGCAGTGGTCCGGCGAAGGCGAGCAGCTTCTTGCACAAGGCCCGCGCCCGCTCCTGCTCGCCGATCATGGCGAGGGCGGTGACCAACCAGAAAGAGCAGATGGTGAAGGTGCCTTCCTTCCCCTCGAACCCCGTGTCGGTGGAGTCCACCTTGTAGCGCAGGACCAGCCCGTCCTCGGTGAGCTCGTCGGCGATGGCCAGCACCGTGGCCCGCACCCGCTCGTCGTCTGCCGGCAGGAATTCCATGATCGGGATCAACAGGAGTGAGGCGTCCAACTCTTCGTTGCCGTAGGCCTGCCGGAAGCGACCCTTGGCATCGACGCCCTGCTCGAGGATCTCGGCTTTGAGATCGTCGGCCGCCTTCCGCCACTTCTCGGCCCGCTCGTGGTCTTGCCGGACGCGGGCCATGTCGGCGCCGCGGTCCATGGCCACCCAACACAGGACCTTGGAGGCGGTGAATTGCTGGGGATCACCCCGGATCTCCCAGATGCCCTGATCGGGGTCGCCTGCGTGGGTGATGGCGGACTCGACGAACCCGGACACGCCCTCCCATACAGGCTTCACGATCTGCGCCGCGCCCTGGCGCAGGTGGATGTCGACGGCATCGAGGATCATCCCCCAGACGTCGTTCTGGTGCTGGTCCCAGGCGCCGTTGCCGACCCGGACCGGGCGCGAGTCACGCCAGCCCGACAAGTGATCGAGGGTGGACTCGGTGAGGTCCTTGCGACCGTCGATCCCGTACATGATCTGCAGGTTGAAGTCACTGCCTCCCCCGGCCACCGCCTCGAGCACGAAGGCGAAGTACTCGAGGGCCTCCCAGTCGAATCCGATCCGGTACAGCGAGCGCAGCATGAAGGAAGAGTCGCGGATCCAGGTGTAGCGATAGTCCCAGTTTCTGGCTCCACCGGGGGTCTCGGGCAGAGATGTGGTGGCGGCCGCCATGATGGCGCCAGTGGGGGCGTAGCTCAGGCCCTTCAACGTCAGTGCGCTGCGCTCCATGTAGCACGCGCCACGGGTGGTCAGGGAACGTGCCGTTGGAGAGCCAGTCCCTCCAATAGCTGACCGTGGTCGCCAGCTGCGCCTGCGCCTCTTCCAGGTTGGTGGGCTGGCCGCCGGTCCACGACAGCGAAATGAAGGCGCTCTCACCCTTGTCCAGCGTCGTGCGCCCGTAGCACCGGGCGCCGGCTGCGCCGAGACGGAGGGACGACGTCATGGTGAGCACCGGGTCACCGGCAGGCGGCTGGCCCGTCATGATTTCGTAGCCGTCCCCCTCGTAGGCCCACGAGCCGGTCTGGGCCCCGTACTCGAAGACGGGCACGGCGTTGACCACCACTTCGACGTGACCCTCAATGCAGGTGGCCAGCCGCAGGAGGGTGCCCGTGGCGGCGGCGTCACCGGGGGAACGCCGGTAGTCGGCGCGCCGACCCCCGTCCGTCACGGGCTGCACGACCAACAGATCCTGCACGAGGAGCCACCCGCTCGGGGTGTGCCACGTCGTCTCGAGCACCATGGTCCCGGGTATGTAGCGCCGCTGGTGGGGCACGTGGGTGTTCATGGGGGCGAACCGGAAGTTGCCGGCAGTGCGGTCCAGGATCGCACCGAAGACGCTGGGGGAGTCCGGGCGGGGAAGGCACAACCACTCGACGGAGCCGTCCGGGGCCACGAGGCAGTTGTTCTCGCAGTCCGACAGGAACCCGTAATCAGCGATGGGTGGGAAGCTCTCAGCCAGACTTACTTCTGCGTCATCGGTCACATCCAGATGGTACGCACTCAGACCGCAGTCGGCATCACCCAATTTGGACGAGGTTCCTCGCTCGAAGCGAGAGGAGCTCGGAAAGTGACCATGAGGTAACAGGGCGAGTGACGATTGGGTTATCAACGGTGTGATTTCGGGACCCTCGGATCGTCGATCGCTTTCGGCCGTGGCACTCGGTACGGTAGGACGTCGCTCGAGACCGCGCCCTCGGCGGGCGCGCCGGAAGGTGGCAACATGGCCGGACGAACTGCAGGGCAAGGTCGCCATCGTGACCGGGGGCAACACCGGCATCGGCAAGGCGGTGGTGCTGGCCCTGGCCGCGCAGGGCGCAAGTGTCGTCATCGACTACGTCTCCAACCCGCAGGCCACCGAGGATCTCGAGCGCAAAATTGCCGACCTCGGTGAAGCCGCTACAGCGGTGGAGGCGGATGTTTCCAAAATCGATGACCTGCAGCGGATGGTCGACACGGCGATCTCCGCCTACGGCCGGCTCGACATCATGGTCAACAACGCCGGCATCGAAACCCGCACTTCGATCCTCGATACGACCGAAGACCAGTACGAGAAGGTCCTGGCCATCAACCTGAAGAGCGCGTTCTTCGGGACCCAGATTGCAGCGAAGCAGATGATCGCGCAAGGCGGCGGCGGTCGCATCATCAACATGACCTCGGTGCACGAGGACTGGCCGATGCCCGGGAACACGGCGTACTGCCTCTCCAAGGGCGGCATGCGGATGCTGACAAGGACCGCCGGCGTGGAGTTGGCGCCGCACAACATCTGCGTCGTCGGCGTCGGGCCGGGTGCGGTGGACACCCCGATCAACGCGCAGACAGTGGCCGATCCGAAGGCCCTCGCGTTGCTCAACAGCTCCATCCCGCTCGGTCGAGTGGCCGAGCCCGAGGAGATCGCCTCGGTGGTGGCGTTTCTGGCCGGACCGGGGGCCAGCTACATCACGGCCACGACCATCTTCACTGACGGCGGCATCATGCAGAGCAGCCCGGGACTCTGATCGATGGCTGACGAAATGGTGATCGTTGCGGGGACCTTCACGGTCGACCCGGCGCGGCGGGCGGAATTCCTCGAAGGTCGGCTGGAGTCGATCCGGGCCTCCCGGGAGGACCGGGGGTGCCTGGAGTACGCCATGAGCGCTGACGCCGCCGACTCGGGTCTCGTCCGGCTCTTCGAAATGTGGACTTCGCTGGCCGATCTGCAGGCCCACGTGCAACGCATTCAGGCGTCGCCCGCCCGCCGAGGGTGGCGTGCCCGTCCTCGCCCGCGACATGAAGATCTATGCCGGCGCCGAGGAGCGCGCCTTCGGCTAGTTGGCGGGCGGCGTCCGCGTCACCCGATGATCCGGTTTCGACCGGCGCCTTCGGCCGTGACCAGTGGCGTCCTCGCGTGCTTGACGCCAGCATCCGGGCGCAGCAGGGTGGCGTGGTGACCCGTGCCCTGACCAACACCGACCCGGCGCTCCGCCGGTGCTGGCATCCGGTGGCTCGGACCGAGGAGGTGCTCGAGCAGCCGCACGGGGTCATGTTGCTGGGGGAGCCCTGGGTTCTGTACCGCTCGGCTGGCACGGTCCGGGCCTTCGCCGACCGCTGCCCCCACCGGCACTGTCCGCTCACGCTCGGCCACTGCGAGGGTGGGGTGCTGCAGTGCGCCTATCACGGCTGGCGCTTCGACGAGTCGGGCCGATGCGTCGAGATCCCGGCGCTGGGGGAGGGGGCGACCCTTCCGCCGGCCGCCCGGTTGACTCCGGCGGCCGGAGTGACCGAGGCCCACGGCATTGTGTTCCTGGCTCCGGAGACGCCCATCGCGCCGCTCGGGGCGATCGCCGAAGCCGACGACGACACCTTTTTGGAAGGGCAGCTCCCGACACTGCGGACCCGGGGGTCGGCGGGCCTGCTGGCAGACAACTTCCTCGATATCGCCCACTTTCCCTTCGTTCACGCCGGCACGTTCGGCACCGACGAGGCGACAGAGGTGGGCCAGTTGGCTGTTGCCCGCGATGACTGGTCGTTCACCGTGGCCTATGAGCACCCCTTCGCCCACCGCGAGGACCCCGGGGTGGCGGCCGGCCTGCGCCCGCTCGTCCAGACGCGGCGCCTCACCTATCGGCTGAGCGCGCCGTTCCACCTCCGGCTGCGCATCGACTTCGTCGACGCCGGGGGTTCCAACGTCATCGGCTTCTTCATTCAGCCCGAGACCGACGAGACGTGCCGGTTGTTCACGACGCTGTGGCGGGACGATCTCGACGGCGACGAGGCGCGCATGGCCGAGGCCGTGGCGTTCGAGGTCGAGGTACTGCAGGAGGACCTGCGCGTGCAGGAGGCCTACCACGACCTGGTGCTCCCGCTGCATCCCACGGCCGAGGTCCACACGCGGGCCGACCGCGCCACGCTGGAGCTGCGGCGCGTCCTGAGCGATCTGGTGGCTGCCGTCGACGGCGGTGAAGCCCGATGACCGACGTCACCGTGGTCGACCACCCCGTCCTGGCCCATCGGCTGGCCCAGCTGCGTGACCGCCGGACCGGGAGCGACACGTTCCGCCAACTCGTTTCGGAGGTCTCGGGGCTCCTGGCCTACGAGGCCCTGCGCGACCTCGGCACCGAGGCGGTGACCATCGACACGCCGGTGGCCGATGCCGTTCCGGCTCGCCGCGTGGGCGAGGCCGTGCTGCTGGTGCCGATTCTGCGCGCCGGTCTCGGCATGGTGCAGTCGATTCAGGAGATCGTGCCGATGACCGAGGTGGCGCACGTCGGCTTGCGCAGGGACGACGCCACACTGCGTTCTGACGTCTACCTGAACCGGTTGCCCCATGACCTCAGCGGTCGGCGGGTGATCGTGTGCGACCCGATGCTCGCCACCGGTGGCTCGCTCGGTCAGGTCTGCGAGCTCGTGCGTGACGCGCGGGGCGACGGAGATCATTGCGCTGTGCATTGTGGCATCGGAGCCCGGCCTGGCCTCCTTCGGGGGTGACCATCCGGGAGTGCGCGTCTATTGCGCCGCGGTCGATCCCGAACTGAACGATGCGGGCTACATCCTCCCCGGGTTGGGGGACGCGGGAGACCGGCTCTTCGGGCCGCCGGACTGAGAGGCCGCCCAGCCTCCTAGGTGTACACCTTGGTTTTCTTTGGGTTGAAGCGCCAGATGTACAGACCGAAAGTGATCAACCAAATCGTCACCGGGTACGCAGCGACACGCTCCATCATTCCTTGACCGATACCGAAGGACCTGTGTGACGCGAAACACAGGAGTGCCGCAAGCGCCAGACTGCTGAAGACGAGCATGGAGCGTCGCATCGACTCCGGCAGCGTGAGCACACTCCCGAGCACGAGGATCGCGACGTTGCCAATCGCAAGAGCGAGAAAAGCCCCGACGATGTGCATGGTCCTGTTCTGGTTCTCGGGGAAGAATCCGACAAGGATGGAGCCGATACCCGCCAATGCCATCAAGGCGAATCCGATCATTGCGGCTCGTCGCTCACGAGGGCGTCGGTCAGTGAACTCGTGGTACAGCAGCGCGGAGCCGATCACCATGATCACGCCGAGCAGGAGAAAGCCGGCGTAATTCATCAGCCACCAACGAGGCGAGCACATCCCTGGCGAGCCGTAGCCGCCGCAGCTGGTGTCGCCCAAATCACTGATTGAGTTCGAGACGAGGCTGTAGCTGGGAACGAAGACCCAGGCGACGATGATCTGGACGACGAAATAGAGCGTTGCGGCGGTGAAGATGACGGGACCCAGGAACGGATGGGCGTCGTGTACTCGACCGAACCACATGACCGTTCGGAACCTGCCTTGGTATGGCTCGGCCGGGGTCGGCTCCGTTCCGGAGGCAACCGACGTCCTCGGCGCGTCTCGCTCTGATGCACTCTTCATCGAACGGGTCAACCGAGGGTGAGGGTCAACCGGGTGGCAACAATTTGATGCACGACGCACCCTACTGACCACATCTGCCGGTCGTGAAGCCTTCGACGGGCACGTGGCCGCCCTGCAGGCGGTGATCCGGAAGGCGCAATCGCCGGTTTCCTGAGGCCGGCGTGCTCCGCGGAGCCCGAACGCACCGTCGCGTGACACCCATCGGCAAGACTGCCTGACATGGCATTCGGGCAGCAGCAAGGACCGCCGGCATCGGCGAAGCAGGTGCAGGAGCTGCTGGTCCTTCTGCAGGAGGCCGGCCACAGCGACTTTCGAGACGCACGGGGCCCGATGGGCTTCACGCAACGACAGGCCGCGGGCAAGTTCACCCGGACCGAAGCCGATGCGCTGTTGGAGCAGCTCCGTGACCAAGAACCGGTGACCGAGGCGCAGGTCGAGGTCCCGATCTGGCGGCGCTCGGTCCAGGACGACGTGCTGGGTCAGATCCCGGCCGAGCGCCTCGCCGTCGAACTTCGTCGCCGCGGTTGGCTGGTCGAGGAGCCGTCGGCGTAAAGCCGGACCTACAGCCCGATGTCCTCGTGCCAGACCTCGGGATTGGCCGCAATGAAGTCTCCGAGGAGCGCAATGCATTCCGCGTCGTCGACCAGCACCACCCGGCAACCGTGCTCGGCCACCCACGTGTGGCCGCCCTCGAAGTTCCTGGCCTCGCCGATCACCACGGTCCCGATGCCGAATTGGCGCAGGAGCCCGCTGCAGTACCAGCACGGCGAGAGGGTCGTGACCATGACGCAGTCGGCGTAGTCGCGCCGCCGCCCCGCGGCCCGGAAAGCGGCCGTCTCGGCGTGCATGGATGGGTCACCGTCCTGGACTCGACGGTTGTGGCCGCGGCCGAGCAGCGTCCCGTCGGCGTGGAAGAGGGCGGCGCCGATCGGGATTCCGCCCTCGGACAGTCCGTGGCGGGCCTCGGCCACCGCCACCGCGAGCATCTCGCGTACCAGCGCCTCACCGAGGGGCTCAGCGGGGGACATATGCTCCGGAGGAAGAGTCATGTCCACGGCCACCGATCGTACCTACACGACCACCGTGGGGAGCCAGGAGATGGAGCTCCCCCTCGTCGCGCTCTCCGACGAGTTGACCATCGCACTCCTCATCACGGTCGACTGGGGCGTGACCTTCGCCCAGACGGCGGGGCACGAGCTGGCCGAGCTGATGCGTCCGGCCGAGCCCGACATCATCGTCTCCGTGGCCACCATGGGCATTCCGCTGGCCATCGAGGCCAGCCGCGCCCTGGGGCTGGACGACTACGTCATCCTGCACAAGACGCCCAAGATCCACCTGGGCGAGTCGTGGGCCGAGCCGGTGCACTCCATCACGACGGACAAGCCGCAGCGGCTGCGCATGGACCCGGCCCGGGTCGACGCCGTGCGGGGCCGGCGGGTGGCGGTGGTCGACGACGTCATCTCGACCGGCGCCTCGTCTGAGCTCGGCTCTGCGCCTGGTCCGCCGCATGGAGGCCGAACCGGTCGTCATCGGGACGCTCATGACCGAAGGCGGTGCCTGGAGGAGCGCGCTGGGCGAGGATGCGGAACTGGTCCGCACCCTCGGCTCCATGCCGCTCTTCCATCCCGACGGCTCCGGAGGCCTCGTCGAAGACTGGGACTGATCCCGGTTTGGCCGGTCAGGCTGCCGGCAGCAGGCCTTCCTCGCGAAGGAGTTGCTCTTGTGCGTCAGCCTCCCGAGACAGCTTGGCGTGGGCCAGCAGGTAGTAGACGACGCCGGCGACGGCCATGCCCAGGAAGATGCTGAAATCGGCTCCGTCGTTGTGGTACGTCACCTCGTTCAACCAGTGGGGCAGGCTGAAGGTGGCGGACAGCGCCGAGATCGCGGCGAACATCCCGATGACCTGGGCGATGATGGCCGGCCAGAAGACGCCACTGGAGTTCCAGTACATCGACGTCGGCCCCGTGTTCTGCAGTTCGCTCGGCACGTAACGGAAGCGGCGGAGCGCCCAGTCGACCAGGAAGATCGCGACCCACGGCGCAATCCACACAATCACGATATCGACGAAGTCTTCCAGGTACGTCGTGAACGACGAGCTGAAGATGGCGTACATGGTGATACCCAGCGCTATGACGCAGTCAACGAGCACGGCCTGGTATCGCTTGACGGGCACGCCGATGGCCTGCAGCGTGACGCCCGACGAGTACATGTCGAGGCTGTTGATGGCGAAGAGCTGCACGACGGCGAAGATGAGGAAGATCACCACGAACCAGGCTGGAATGAAGCTCTGGTGTGCGAAGGGCAAGAGGCCTCCCGCGCCCGTCCCGATGTCGAACAGGAACGTCCCGACCACGGCGCCGAGGGTCATGATGAGGATCTCGGGCACGGCCGTCCCGAGAAAGATCCAGCCGACGAGGCCCTTCTTTGAGGTGTCGGGAGGGCAGTAGCGGGTGTAGTCGTTGCCGCACTCGGTCCAGCCGAGGCCGCTGAGCGCGATGGTGAACGCCAGACCGGCGAGGTAGAGCTGCCAGCCCGCGCCGTGGTGCACGGCGTTCAGCTGGGCGTGCGGGATGGCGAAGCCGAGGAGGACGGCGAACAGCACGACGAACGGCACGATGAGAAGGCGCAGCGTCTTGACGATCGCAGCGTGCCCGAGGAAAGGGAGGATGCCCTGAATGAGCACCGCCACCACCACCAGGATGACCTTGGCCGGGTCGCCCGGATTGAAGCCGCCCTTGACCATCAGCACCAGGCCGGCGCCGACAATGAGGATCAGGCCCTCGACCTCGAAGCCGATCTGGGTGATCCAGTTGAAGAAGGAGATCGGCCGCGACCCGTTGGGTCCGAACGCCGCCCGGTTGATGGCAAAGACCGATGTGCCGGCATCGGGCCCCTGCAGCGAGCACAGCCCGAGCAGCAGGTAGGACAGGTTGCCGATGATGATCAGCGAGAGCGCCTGCGCAAAGGTGAACCCGAAGGTCATCAAGATGGCGCCGTAAATGAAGTATTCGACCTGGACGCTGGCTCCGGCCCACATGCCGAAGATGTCCCTGGGCCGGGCCCAACGCTCGCTGACCGGGATGTAATCGATCCCGTGCTGCTCGACGGTGAACGGATCATCCGCCGCCGGCTCGTGAATGACCGCCAGGTCCTCGGCAATCGCCACCGTCAGTACCTCCTCGTCGTCGCCTCCGCGGAGGCGCGGACGCCCCCTGAGGGCGACCGGAGGACGGGCTCGCGCCCTGACTGCCCCCCGGCAGCCACCTTCGGTCTCACGTCCACGCACCCACCTGTCAGGTCCCGGCGCGCGTCCCTGGCGAGCGACCGAAGGTGTGTCGGCCCACACAATGTGGGACGGCGGGCCCCCTGGTCAAGTGGTTGCCGTGAACGCAGCGTGAACGGCTGGCCCGGAGGCCCGATTGTCACCGTCGCCGACGCTGCAGCCCGGACCTGCGGGCCCGCCCGGTTCGGGAGGCTCAGCCCTCGAGCTCAACCCGCATGAAGTCGACGGCCTTGTTCTGCATGTCGCGGGCCTGCTGTTCGATGAAGCGCTCGACGATGGGCCCGGCGCCGAAGATCTTGACCCGGGCGTCCAGGGAGAACGTCTCGAGCGTGCTGTCGCCCTGACGAGCCAGGGCGATGACGCCGTCAATCTGGGTCTTGTTGGCCATGGTGCCCGGCGTCATGACGAAGGTGGTCGTCGTGGTGGCCGGGTCGTAGGTGCTGACCTCGGTGGTCACCACCTCCTCGCCGAAGATCTTGCGCACGGGCCCGGGCATGTTGGGCCGCTGCCCGTAGCGCAGCGTGCGCACCAGGCCGGTGGTGAGGTCGCCATCCTGGGAGACCACCTCGGCCGAGGTGGAGCCGAGCGCGTCGAGGTGGAGCCGGACGGTGAACTCCGGGTCGTAGTACAGGGCCCAGAAGGCCTCGGGCGCGCAGGTCCAGCGTGTAGTCGAGGGAGAGCTTCATGGCGTCAGGTCGAAGAGCATGTGGTGGCCGAGGTCCCCGACCAGGTCGATCGTGATGTGCATGGTGGCGACCTCCCAGCGGCCCTCGGTATTGGTGTAGGTATGGCGGTAGCGGCCGGCGATCACGGGCTGCAGCGCCAGCTCGCCCGGCACGGCTTGCAGCACCGTGAAGTAGGAGCGGCTCGACGCCGACCCACCGTCGTCGGCCACGTCGACCATCACGTTGGTCATGACGTGCTTCGTCTTGGGCGTCCCGTCCTCGTAACGCCGCGTGGTGCGCCCGTAGAGAGCCGCAATGGCGTCGCGGCCGGACACGGCGTCGCCGAACCCCTCGAAGGTCAGGGTGGCGTGGGCGAACACCTCGGCCACGCCGGCGAAGTCACCGGCGTCGATGCGCTCGGCGTAGGTGTAGATCAGCTTGGTGATCGCCTCGGCCGCCGTCTCCTGCACGTTCGGCATTGTGGCACCGATCATTGCCCGAGGAGACGTCCCATCGCTCCGGCCACCCGGCTCGGGCGCCCGTGACGGGCCTCGCTGCGGTCGGCCAGCTTCAAGGTCCACAGCCCGGCGTTGACGCCGAGCCAGCGCAGGGGCTCGGGTTCCCAGCGCGGCGACACGTGCCCGACCCAGGGCAGCCGGGTCAGCGGCGTGTCCGCGCCGGTAATCAGGTCGGCCAGCGTGCGCCCGGCCAGGTTGGTCGTGGAGACCCCGTCACCCACGTAGCCCCCGGCCCAGGCCAGGCCGGTGGCCCGGTCGAGGCCCACCGAGGAGTGCCAGTCGCGCGGAATGCCGAGCGGCCCGCCCCAGGCATGGGTGAAGCGGGCGTCCGCCACGCTCCGGGAAGAGCTCGGCCAGCGTCTGGCGCAGCAGCTCGTGCACCGCCGGCTCGCTGTCGAAGCGGGGGGAGATGGTGGAGCCGTAGTGGTACGGCGCACCCCGGCCCCCGAAGGCGATGCGGTCGTCGGCGGTGCGCTGCCCGTAAATGATCATGTGGCGGTGGTCGGCGAAGGTGGTCGCGTCCGTCCAGTCCCGCCTGCGCCCAGAAGTCGGCGCCGAGGGGCTCGGTGGCCACCATGAGGGAGTACACCGGGACGATGGCCCGCTCCAGCCCGGGCAGGGTCGGCGTCCAGGCCTCGGTGGCGCGCACCACGTACTCCGCCCGCACGGTCCCGCCGCGGGTGCGCACCGACGGGGGATCGCCCGCCTGGCCCGCGTCGATCGAAAGCACCTCGGTGTGCTCGTAGATCGTCACCCCGTGGCGCTCGACGGCGTCGGCCAGCCCGCGGGCCAGCAGCGCCGGCTGCACCACGGCACAGTGCGGCGTGAACGTCGCGCCGAGCACGCCCGTCGCGCCGATGACCTGGCGCGCCTCGTCCGGCCCCAGCCAACGCAGGTCGTCCTCGCCGAATCCGAGGGCGCGCGACTCGTCGACCTGGTCCATCGCCCGCGCCCGCTGGGCCTCGCTGCGCACGAGGTCGATCGAACCACCCTTGACGAAGTGGCAGTCGATGCCCTCGCTCGCCGCGCTGGCGCCGACGACGTCGACCGTCTCCTGCATGGCGCGACGCATGGCCCGCATCGCCTCGAGCCCGTGCTGGCGGGCCAGGGCGGCGTCGGAGGTGGCGAACAGCGCCGAGCACCAGCCGCCGTTGCGCCCCGAGGCGCCGAAGCCGGCCACCTCGCGCTCCAGCACGGCGATGCGCAGCGAGGGGTCGGCCTGCACCAGCGCGTGTGCCGTCCACAGCCCGGTGAAACCGGCGCCGACGATGCAGACGTCGACGTCGAGGTCCTCGGTGAGCGCGGGGCGCGGCGGCAGCGGGACCGGGATGCCCTCCCACCAGAGCGAGAGGCGCTGGTACCCCGATGCCGGCCCCGGCGTTACATCCGGCGCCACGCTTCGGTCAGCACCTCGCGCAATGTGGCGGCCATGAAGTCGATCTCCTCCTGGCCGCAGATGAGTGGCGGCGACAGCTGCACCACCGGGTCGCCCCGGTCGTCGGCCCGGCAGATCAGGCCGGCCTCGAACAGCGCGCCCGACAGGAAGCCGCGCAACAGGCGCTCGGACTCGTCGTCGTCGAAGGACAGGCGCGTCTCCTTGTCCTTGACGAGCTCAATCCCGTAGAAGAACCCGGCGCCGCGGACATTGCCCACGATCGGGAGGTCCAGCAGGCCGTCGAGAGCGGCCCGGAAGGAGGCCTCGGTCGACTGCACGTGCTGCAGAATGTGCTCGCCCTCGAAGACGTCCAGGTTGGCCAGCGCCACGGCGCAGCTCACCGGGTGGCCGGCGAACGTGAACCCGTGCAGGAAGGATGCCCCGGGCTCGAGGAACGGCTCCATCAGCCGGTCCGAGGCGATCATGGCGCCGAGCGGCGCATAGCCCGAGGTCAGGCCCTTGGCCACGGTGATGATGTCCGGTTGGTACTCGTAGCGCAGGGCCCCGAACCAGTGGCCGAGGCGGCCGAAGGCGCAGATCACCTCGTCGGAGACGAGCAGCACGCCGTGGCGGTCGCAGATCTCGCGCACGCGCTGGAAGTAGCCGGGGGGCGGCGGGAAGCAGCCGCCGGCGTTCTGCACGGGCTCGAGGAAGACCGCGGCCACCGTGTTGGCGCCCTCGCGTTCAATGGCCCGCTCGATTTCGTCGGCGGCCCATTGCCCGAACGCCACCTCGTCGTCGGCGAACAGCTCGGCCCGGTAGAAGTTGGTGTTGGGCACCTTTATGGCGCCGGGCACCAGCGGCTCGAACGGCGTCCGCAACTCGGGGATGCCCGTGATGGACAGCGCCCCCATGGACGTGCCGTGGTACGCGATGGAGCGGCTGATGACCTTCGTGCGCTGCGGCTGCCCCTTGATGCGGAAGTACTGGCGCGCCAGCTTCCAGGCCGACTCCACCGCTTCGGAGCCGCCGGTGGTGAAGAAGACGCGGTTGAGGTCGCCCGGCGCGTAGCTCGCCACCCGCTCGGCCAGCTCGATGGCGCGGGGGTGGGCGTAGGTCCACAGCGGGAAGTAGGCCAGCGTGCCCGCCTGCTTGGCGCCCGCCTCGGCCAGCTCCATGCGGCCGTGGCCGAGCTGCGACGTGAACAGGCCCGCCAGGCCGTCCAGGTAGCGCTTTCCGTGCTGGTCCCAGACATAGGCGCCTTCGCCGCGCACGATGACCGGCACCTCGTGCGTCTCGTAGGTGCCCATGCGGCTGAAGTGCATCCACAGGTTGCGCCGCGCCTGATCGCTCAGGTTGGAATTCTCCGGGCTGGTGGTACTCATTGTTCCTCCGCGTTGGGGTCGGGGCCGCTCATCGCGTGCCCCAGGTGTAGGTCTGCTTGGCCAACTTCAGGTACAGGAAGGTCTCGGTGTTGCGCACGCCGGGGATGGAGCGCACCGAGTCGTTGAGGACGTGCAGCAGGCGCTCGTCGTCCTCGCAGACGATCTCGGCCAGAATGTCGAAGGAGCCCGCGCACATCACGACGTAGTCGACTTCCTGCATGGCCGAGAGCTTCTCGGCCACCTTGCGCACGTCGCCCTCGACGGAGATCCCGACCATGGCCTGGCGGGTGAAGCCGAGCTGCAGCGGGTCGGTGACCGCCACGATCTGCATGATCCCCGACTCCCGCAGGCGCTGGACCCGGCGGCGCACGGCCGCCTCGGAGAGCCCGACCGCCTCGGCGATGCCGCCGTAGGGCTGGCGCCCGTCCCGCTGCAGCGCCTCGATGATGGCCCGGTTGGGCGCGTCCAGGAGAGCGCTCGTCGCCTCGGCCGGGTCGCCCTGAGGGCCCGCCTCCGCCGACTCCTCGGCGTCGGGCATGTCACACCTCTCTTCGGTCGCTGCTCCTGGGGGGCGAGCCCCGATCTGCAGAATTGTGTCACCTTCTCCGTCCGCAGTCAAGCAGAATTCGTCACATTGGCGTCCCGATCTTGCGGAAACGCTTGTTGAGGGTGTGATCTTCTGTGATCCTGTACTCGACGGGCCACGGAAGGAGAAGGACCGCATGCGGAAGCTGCAGAACTTCGTCGGGGGCGCCTTTCGCGACGCCGAGGACGGGCCGAGTGCACCCCTGATCAACCCGAGCACGGGCGAGGCCTTCGCCGAGGCCCCCGTCTCGGGGGCGGCCGACATCGACCATGCCCTCCGGGTGGCGGCGGACGCCTTCACCTCGTGGAAGCGCACCACCCCCTCGGAGCGGAGCCTGGCGCTCATCCGGATCGCCGACGCCCTGGAGGCCCGGGCGGAGGACCTGGTCCGGGCCGAGTCCGAGAACACCGGCAAGCCCTTCCAGCTGACCATGGACGAGGAGATCCCACCCATGGTCGACCAGATCCGCTTCTTCGCCGGCGCCGCCCGCAACCTCCAGGGCCTGGCCGCGGCGGAGTACATGGCCGGCCACACCTCGTTCGTGCGCCGCGAGCCGCTGGGCGTGTGCGGTGCCGTCACGCCTTGGAACTACCCGATGATGATGGCGGTCTGGAAGTTCGCCCCGGCGTTGGCGGCGGGCAACACCATGGTGCTCAAGCCGTCGGACACCACGCCGGTGACCGCGCTGCTCATGGCCGAAATCATGGCCGAGCACCTGCCGCCCGGCGTGTTCAACGTCGTCTGCGGTGACCGCGACACGGGCCGGGCCCTGGTCGTGCACGAGACACCCGCCATGGTGTCGGTCACCGGCTCGGTGCGGGCCGGCATGGAGGTGGCCGCCGCGGCGGCACCCACCCTCAAGCGGGTCCACCTGGAGCTGGGCGGCAAGGCACCCGTCATCGTGTTCGACGACGCCGATGCGGCGGCGGCGGCCGAGGGCATTGCCGGCGCCGGCTACTTCAATGCGGGGCAGGACTGCACCGCCGCCACCCGGGTCCTCGCCGGGCCGAGGGTGCACGGGGACCTGCTGGCGGCGCTGGTCGAGCAGGCCGAGGGCACGACGGTCGGCGGCACCGACAACGAGGGCGCCGACTACGGGCCGCTCAACAACGCCAACCAGCTCGAGCGCGTGCGCGGCTTCCTCGAGCGCACGCCGGCGCACGCGACGGTGGCGACCGGCGGGAGCCCGGTCGGCGATCGGGGCTACTGCTTCGCGCCGACTGTCGTCGACGGCCTGCGCCAGGACGACGAGCTCATCCAGTCCGAGGTGTTCGGGCCGGTCATCACCGTGCAGGAGTTCAGCGACGAGGCGGAGGCGCTGCAGTGGGCCAACGGAGTGGAGTACGGCCTCGCCTCCTCGGTGTGGACGCGGGACCACGGCCGGGCCATGCGCATGGCACGCGACCTCGACTTCGGGTGCGTGTGGATCAACACCCACATCCCACTGGTGGCCGAAATGCCGCACGGCGGCTTCAAGCGCTCCGGCTACGGCAAGGATCTCTCCGCCTACGGGTTCGAGGACTACACGCGCATCAAGCACGTGATGAGCTACATCGAGGAGTAACGCATGATCATCGGAGTCCCCAGTGAGGTGAAGACCGACGAGTGGCGGGTGGCGCTGACGCCGGCCGGCGTGCGTGAGCTCACCTCGGCCGGTCACACCGTCTACGTGCAGAAGGGAGCGGGCGACGGCTCGTCCATGCCCGACACCGACTTCGTCCGCACGGGGGCGAAGATCGTCGACACCGCCGAGGACGTGTGGTCGATCGCTGACCTCGTCTGCAAGGTGAAGGAGCCGATTGCGCAGGAGTTCCCGCTGCTCGGCGCCCGGAAGGATCAGACCCTCTTCACCTACCTGCACCTCGCCGCGTCACGCGAGTGCACCGATGCGCTGGTCGCCGCCGGCAACGTGGCCATCGCCTACGAGACCGTGCGCAACGAGGACAACACGCTGCCGCTGCTGGCGCCCATGAGCGAGGTGGCCGGGCGCATGGCGCCGCTCATGGGGGCCCATCACCTGATGCGGCCGGGCGGCGGCCGGGGCGTCCTGGTCTCGGGCGTGCCCGGCGTGCGCTGCGCCAGGGTCGTGGTCATCGGCGCCGGTGTGGCCGGCTTCGCCGCCGCCACCATCGCCGTCGGCATGCACTCGGAGGTGTTCGTCCTCGACCGCAACCTCGACCGCCTGCGCGAGGTCGACCACCACTTCCGCGGCGAGCTCGAGACGATTGCGTCCTCGGAGCACGCCATCGAGGAGGTCTGCCTCGAGGCCGACATCGTCATCGGGGCCGTGCTCGTCGTCGGGGCCCGGGCCCCGCGCCTGGTCTCCGACGCGCTGGTCGAGAAGATGCGCCACGGGTCGGTGCTGGTCGACATCGCGGTGGACCAGGGTGGCTGCTTCGAGTCGACGAGGCCCACCACGCACTCGAATCCGACCTACGAGGTGCACGGCTCGGTCTTCTACTGCGTGGCCAACATGCCCGGCGCGGTGCCGCACACGTCGACCCACGCGCTGGCCAACGCCACGCTGCCCTACATGCTCGACATCGCCAACCAGGGTTGGCAGAAGGCCGTGCGGGCCAATCCCGCGCTGGCGGAAGGCGTCAACGTGGTTGACGGCAGTATCGTCTACAAGCCGGTGGCTGATGCCCACGGCTTGGCCTTCACGCCTCTGGCCCAGCTGCTGGACTGACCGACGCCGACTGAGTAGACAGACGGGTGCCGACGGCACCGACGCCCGCTGCGGCGGGAGGTCAGTGTGGGAGACGTAGAAGCTCGTTCCGATCCCATCGAGAACAGAGGAACGTCACATGACCGATGCCCGTACCTTCATCATCGTCGGCGCCAGCTTGGCGGGCGCCAAGGCGGCGCAGACCCTCCGCGAGGAAGGGTTCGAGGGCCGGGTCGTCCTGCTGGGCGACGAACCGGTGCGGCCCTACGAGCGGCCGCCGCTCTCGAAGGAATACCTCCAGGGCAAGGCGGGGCTCGACAAGGTCTTTGTCCACGACGAGGGCTACTACGCGGCCCACGACATCGACCTGCGCATGTCGACGCACGTGCAGTCGCTGGACGTCACGGCACGTGAGGTCGTGCTCTCCTCGGGGGAGCATCTGGCGTACGACGCCGTGCTGCTGACGACCGGCGCGGCGCCGCGACGGCTCAGCGTGCCCGGGTCCGATCTCGACGGGCTCCACACGCTGCGCACCGTGGCCGATTCGGATCGTTGCAGGCGGCCATTCGTGGCGCCGGCCGTGTGGTCGTCATCGGTGGCGGGTGGATCGGCTGTGAAGTGGCGGCGTCGGCGCGTGAGCTCGGCGCCGAGGTCGCGGTGATCGAGGCGGGCCAGTTGCCCCTTGAGCGTGTGCTCGGGCCCGAGCTCGGCGCCTTCTATCGGGATGTCCACGCCGAGCACGGCGTGGAGTGGCACTTCGGCAACGGGGTGGAGGAGTTGCGCGGCTCGGAGCGGGTGGAGGAGGTCAGGCTGGCCGACGGCAGCATCGTGGCCGGCGACCTGTTCGTCGTGGGCGTGGGCGTGATCCCGCGGATCGAACTCGCCGAGGGCGCCGGGCTGACCATTGAGAACGGCGTCGTCACCGACGAGTTCCTCCAGACGAGCGCTCCCGGCGTCTTCGCCGCCGGGGACCTGGCCGATGCCTGGCACCCGCTGTTCCAGACCCGCATCCGGCTCGAGCATTGGTCGTCTGCGCTCAACCAGGGCCCCGTCGCCGCCAAGAACATGCTCGGGCCCGCATGTGCCTACGAGCGGATCCCGTATTTCTTCTCCGACCAGTACGACGTCGGCATGGAGTACTCCGGCTACGCGCCCACGTGGGACCAGGTCGTCTTCCGCGGGGACCCTGCGACCCGTGCGTTCATCGCCTTCTGGCTGAAGGACGGCCGCCTGGCCGCCGGCATGAACGTGAACACCTGGGACGTGAACGATGCCATCGCCGCCATCGTCGCCTCGCAGAAGCCCGTCGACGCCGACCGGCTGCGCGACCCGGACATCGAGTTGGCGCAGGTCGTGCAGTAGTCGCCGCGCCAGCCCAAGGGAACTGGCGCGCCCCGTCGGGTACGGTGCACTCCAGCTTCAACGTCGAGCCTCAGCAACATGAGGTCGGAGGGGACATGACACCGCGGATCGCCATCATCGGTGGGGGGAGCGCGCACTGGACGCCCCGCCTGCTCGTGGACTTCGTCAACACCGCGCCGCTCGCCGAGAGCGAGGTCGTCCTCATGGACACGGCGCCGGAGAGCCTCCCGGCGGTGCAGGCCGTGGCCGACCATGTCGTCTCCCTCGCCAGCAGAGGCACCGGCGCCGGCGCCGGCCTCGACGTCACGACGACGACCGACCTGAATGCCGCCCTCGCCGGGGCCCAGTTCGTGATCACCGCCTACTCGGTCGGCGGCTTCGGAGCGATGATCCACGACCTGACCATCCCCGAGGCCCACGGGCTGCCCCAACCGGTCGGGGACAGCGTGGGGCCGGGTGGCGTAGCGCGGGCGCTGCGGAGCATCCCCGTGACGCTCGGGATCGCCCGCGCCATGGAGCGCAATTGCCCCGATGCCCTGCTGCTCAACGTGTCGAACCCGTTGACCGCCCTCTGCCGTGCCGTCACGCGCGAGACGAGCATCACGACGGTGGGGCTGTGCAACGAGCTGGTCGGTCTGACGTGGGCGATGAGCTTGCTCTTCGACGTGGGCATGCACGAGGTCGATCCGGTGGTAGGTGGCGTCAACCACTGCCCGCTGGTGACATCCATGACCATCGGTGGCTCCGACGGGTTCGCCATGGTCCGCTCCCTGTTGGAGCGACCGGTGGCCGAGCTCGACGACCCGATCTGGATGGACCCGCCCGACGGGAGCCACTGGCACAAGGTGTCGCCCGGCGAGAAATGGACCAAGGGCGATGTCGTCTTCAACAACCGGCTGAAGTTCGAGCTCCTCCGCCGCTTCGGCGTGCTGCCCGGTGCCTCTGACACCCACGTCGCCGAGTTCTTCCCCTGGTTCGTCACCGAGGCCAGCGGCTTCGGTGAGGAGTGGGGCGTCCACCACTACGGCATTGAGGGGCACCGGGCCGACAAGGAGGAGGACGAGGCCGAACTAGCCGCCCTGGGCGTCGCCACCGAGCTGCCGCCGTGGTCCTCGGGCGAGCTCGTGGCCCCGATTCTGGCTGCCATCGTCTCGGGCGAGGAGCGGCACTACCCGGTGAACCTGCCCAATACCGGCCAGGTGGCCAACCTCGAGCCGGGGCCGGTGGTCGAGTGCATGGGAGTCATCAACGCGGCGGGCATTGCGCCCCGCGACCGCGTCGAGGTGACCTCCGTCCTCGGAGAGTGCCTGCGCCGTATCGTCTACTCCCAGGAGTTGACGGTGGAAGCGGCGCTGCGGGGCGACCGCACCCTGGTGCTCGAGGCCATGCTCAGCGACCAGATGGCCGGGCGCCTGCCCTTACGAGTCCCTCGTGGCGATCACCGACGAGTTGCTCGAGGCAACCGCGCCCTGGTTGCCCCAGTTCACGGGCTGAGGAGAACCAAGAGCGCGACGTGCCGAGGAGCCATCGAGACTTCGCTCGGATCCATGACGTGGGAGGAGCGGCCCACGAGTGGGTCGTGCCGCGGGGCACAGCGTGACCGGATCGGGTCAGCCGAGCTGGTTGCCGACCACCGAGACGAACGAGACCATCTCGCCGGGGTAGCCCCCGAGGTTGTGCGTCATGGCCAGGCCGCGGTCGATCGTGGCGATCTGGCGGTCCGCCGGCGCCTCGCCGCGCATCTGCAGCCAGCACTCGAAGAACATGCGCAGGCCCGAGGCGCCGACCGGGTGCCCGAAGGACTTCAACCCGCCGTCGGGGTTGACCGGCAGGTCGCCGTCGAGGTCGAACGTGCCCGCCAGCACCTCTTTCCAGGCGGTGCCCCGTGGCGCGAAGCCGAGGTCCTCCATCAGCACGAGCTCGGTCGGCGTGAAGCAGTCGTGCACCTCGGCCATGGCGAGCTGCCGCCGGGGGTCGGTGATGCCGGCCTGCGCGTAGGCGTCGGCCGCCGCGGCCTCGCACTCGGGGAAGTGGGTGTAGTCGTAGCCCGGGTCGATGAGGCCCGACCCGCTCCCCGCCGCGAACGACAGCGCCTTGATGTAGATCGGCTTGTCCGTGTACCTGTGCGCGTCCTCGGCCCGCACGACGATGGCGGCCGCCGCACCGTCGGCCACGCCGGCGCAGTCGAAGACGCCGAGCGTGCCGGCCAGTCGCGGCGAGCCGAGCGCTTTCTCCTTGGTGATCTCGCGGCGGAACTGGGCCCGCGGGTTGCGCGCCCCGTTGTGGTGGTTCTTCACCGCAATGGAGGCCAGCACGTCGGCCATGGTCTCCTCGTCGACGCCGTACTTCTGCCCGTAGGCCGGCGCGACCATGGAGAACATCGCCGCCGCCGTCAGCGTGCGCGCCGTCCCGTCGCCCGGAGGGTTCATGGCGTTGAGCCCCTGGTACCCGCTGTCCTTGACCTTCTCGGCGCCGACGGCCATGGCCACGTCGTAGGCGCCCGACGCCACGGCGTAGACCGCGCCGCGCAGCGCCTCCGAGCCGGTGGTGCAGTAGTTCTCGACCCGCGTCACCGGCTTGTTGCGCAGCTGCAGCGGCCGGGCCAGCGTGATGCCGCTCATGCCGCTCTGCGCCGTGCCGAACCAGTAGGCGTCGACGTCGTCCTTGGACACGCCGGCCGACGCGAAGGCCTCGGTGCTGGCGTCGACGATCAGGTCGTCGAGACCCTTGTCCCACAGCTCGGCGAACTTCGTGCAGCCCATGCCGACGATGGCGACCTTGTCGTGGACGCCGTGCGAACCCATCAGGCCTCTCCTCCCGTCGCGCGCTCGTGCGAACCGGGCGCGCCTTCCAGAAGTAGTCGTGGATGCCGTCGGCGCTGAACAGCCGGCGGAACGTCATCTCGACCCGGCTCCCGGCGCCGATCTCGTCGGGGTCGGCGTCGGTCAGCTCGACCGGGTACCGGCCGCCCCCGTCGAAGTCCACGACGGCGAACACGATGGGCGGGCTCGGCGAGTAGGCCAGCCGGTCGATGGTGGAGGTGACCACCGTGCCGGTGGCGTCGGCCATGGCGACCGGCTCCATGTCGTCGACCGCACCGCCCTCCATGGAGATCCGCGACGGCGGCAGGTGGACGGCGCCCGAGCTCCGGTCCTTCGAGCCGACGAAGCCGAACTTCCACTCCTCGTTGCGGTAGGCCGCCGTGCTCGACACCCGCGCCGGCTCGGGCCGCCGGGGCGGCTCGGGCTGGAGCTGGCCGCGCCAGGCCAGGAACTTGGCGTAGGGGAGCGGCGCGCCGTTGGCCACCTGCTCGGCGACCGGCCGCGCCGGGCGCCAGCCGGCCAGCGCCTCGGTCGTGCGCAGCACCACGGCGTCGGCCCCGTCGGCCAGGTGCAGGGCCACCACGGTCGTGCCCGGCCGGCGTGCCCGCCGCGGCCAGCGACTCCAGCGCTCCGGCCAGGACCAGGAGCGGGTGGGCCGTGCCGCTCTGGCCCACGCTCGAGGCGAGGTCGTCGACCACCACCGACTCGCCCAGGCCCAGCTTCTTCGACCAGCCCGGAGACGGCCCGCCCGTGCATGCCGGTCACGACCAGGCGCCCGATGTCGCCGGACTCGAGCCCGGCCGCTTTCAGGGCCCTGGCCAGGGCATCCTGGCCCAGCGCCAGGTAGCGGTTCTCCCCGAAGCGCTCCTCCCACAGCTTGGAGGTGCGGTCGCCCGGCGCCCGCCAGCGGTCGGTGAACTCGTCGGTCGCCGAGGCCGCGGCGACGAACTCGGCCAGCACGCCGGGACCCTCGCCGACCAGCACCGCCGCCCCGGCGTCGCCGCCGGCGGACTCGTCCGCGCTCGTGGGCAGGCCGTCGCGCATGTCGCCGGCGACGACCAGGTCGGTCCCGCCCCCGCGCAGCGCCGCAATTAGGCAGCCCATCCCCGAGCGCAGGGCGCCGCCGAAGTCGTAGGCGCCGACGTCGCCCGGGCAGGCGCAGTGCCGCCGCAACTGCAGTTGCGTTCGTCTTGTCCAGGTAGGCGGGCACCGAGGTGGCGAACCAGAGCGAATCGGGCGTGTGACCAGGGGCGGAGCGCAGCGCCAGCCGGGCCGCCTCGACCCCGAGCGTCGTCGTGTCCTCGTCGTGGGAGGCCACGGCCCGGGTGCCCTTGCCGCCGCCGCTGCCCATGAAGGCCTTGATGTCCGCCCGGGCCAGCCGCCGATAGGGCACGTATCCCGCTGCACTGAGGATGCCTCGCACGGCCGATGAGCCTAACGGGTGCCGAAAGGGCATCTGACGGGTCGTCAGATCCAGCCCCGGCCAGGCGGAGCGGGCAAACTGTCCGTCATGGCGGACCTGCCGGTTCCCGACAGCCCGCCCCCGCCGCCGGGGGAGGCCGGGGCGCTGACCGAGCGGGTGGCCGACGCCGACCGGGACCGGACCGTGACCCAGCTCCGGGAGCACGTGGTCGAGGGCCGGCTGACGCTCGACGAGTTCTCCGAACGGGTCGGGTCGGCGCTCCAGGCCAGGACCCGGGGCGACCTCGTGCGCCGTCATGGCCGACCTGCCCGCAGGCGCGTCCGGCCGGCGAGCGCCTGCCCGAGCCCCGAGCGGCACGCCCAGGAAGAAGCGGCGCTGGCACGTCGCGGTCATGAGCGGCCACAGCACCAAGGGCCGCTGGCGCATCAGCGGGAAGACGAACGCCGTGGCCGTCATGGGCGGCTGCGACATGGACCTGCGCCAGGCCGAGATCGAAGGACCCGAGGTCGAGATCACCGCCTTCGCCTTCTGGGGCGGGATCGACATCATCGTGCCCGAGGGGTTCGACGTGGAGCTGCGCGGCTTCTCGTTCATGGGCGGGCGTGACCTCTCGCTGCGCGACGTGCCCATCGTTCCCGGCTCGCCCCGGATCGTGGTGCGCGGCTTCGCCGTCATGGGCGGCATCGACGTCAAGAGCCGTCCGAACCGCTCGGGCAAGCAGCTCGCCCGGGGGGCCGAGCGCCGAGAGCTGCAGGACGGCGGACCCCGTGGCGAATCCCACGGAACTGGCCGCACTCGAGCAGGACATCCAGCGCGACCTGCCCACCGACGGCACGGTCACCATCCTCTTCTGCGACATGGTCGACTACGCCGGCATGACCGAGCGGCTGGGCGATCAAGGCTCACGCGCGGTCCTGCGCGAGCACCATCGCATCGTGCGTGACGCCATCGCCCGCCACGGCGGACGCGAAATCAGCGTCCAGGGCGACGGGTTCATGGTGGCCTTCGGCGGCGTGGCCCGCGCCCTGCGCTGCGCCATCGACATCCAGCGTGCCTTCCTGGCCTACGTTCCCGCCGACGACGGCGAGCCCATCGCCGTGCACATCGGCGTGCACACCGGCGACGCCGTCGATGAGGGCGACGACTACCTCGGGCACACGGTCATCGTGGCGAGCCGGCTGGCCGACGCGGCCGGCGCCGGCGAGATCCTCGTGTCGTCCCTCTCGGAGCAACTCGTCCAGGGGTCGGGCGAGTTCACGTTCGACGGCCACCGCGAAACGCAGCTCAAGGGAATGGCCCGGGCGCAGTCGGCCGCCACACTCGCCTGGGCCGAGTGAAGCGGGTGGATCCGAAGGAGGCCTGGCGGGAGGCCGGCCTCTACGACCCGCTCGATCCCGGTGCGGCCGAACGACTGGCCCTCCTGCAGTACCTGACCGAACGCGGCGCCACCATCGAGCAGATGGTCGAGCGCCCACCGGCTGGGGACGCTGCCCGCTGTGGCGGGCGACCTCGTGACCCAGGGCCGGACCGGGATGGTCACCGTGGCCGACATCGCGGCGCGCAGCGGCCTTCCTGTCTCGCGTGTCATGCGGGTCCTGTTGGCCGCGGGCATCCCGGCCCGAGCGCGAGACCGAGGTTCCCGCCGATCTGGGGTCGTTCATGGCGGCCTTCGAGCAGGGCGCAGCCCTCATGGGGGAGGAGGCGATCCTCGCCTTCACGCGGGTGCTGGGCGCCGCCGCCAACAATGTCGCCGAGGCGGCCATCGCCCTCTTCTTCGCCGAACTCGGGCCGGGGACCGTGCGCGAGGGTCCCGACGAGCTCGCCCGGGCCCGGCTGGCCGAGGCCGCCACCACTGCCTTCACCGCGGTGCCCGACGTCCTGGCCCTCTTGGTGATGGATGCCTTCGAGCGGGCGCAGCGCCGGGCCGAGGCGGCCCGGTCCTGGCTGGGTCCAGCCCTCCCGCCGACGGTCAGGCCGAGGGCCCGACCGAGGTCGTGGCGCTCGGGTTCGTCGACCTCGTGGGGTCGACGGCCTGGGCCCAGACCCTGTCGCTGCGCGACCAGAGCCTGGCGCTGACCCGGTTCGAGTCGGCCGCCTGGACGAGCGCCGTGCTGGCCGGCGGCCGGGTCATCAAGATGATCGGCGACGAAGTCTTCTTCGCTGCCCCGACGGCGGAGGCCGCCTGCCGGATCGGGCTCGAGGTGTGCCGGGCGGCCGCCGACAGACGACGTCCTGCCCCCGGCCCGCGGGGCGGTGGGGATCGGTCCCGCCACCCCCCGGGAGGGCGACTACTTCGGGCCGCTCGTGAATCTGCTGTCCCGCCTGGTGAAGGCGGGCGCTCCCGGCGAGGTCGTGGTGACCGAGGCAGTGGCCGTGGAGCTGTCCGCCCGAGAATGGGTCTGCGCCCGCTCGAGCCGGCCGCGCTCCGGGGGATCGAGGAGCCCGGTGCGGGCCTTCGTCGATCGAGTGGATCCAGCCCGTCGCGGTACGTGCCACCTCGAGATCCGAATCATCGATTAACACCCTGCCTACGCAGCGTTAACACCCCGATGACCAGGCACGCCGCCCGCGCTGAAGGTCTCAGTCCCAGGGTCATGGAGTCCTGTGGCGAGAGCGATCCTTGGATGAGTCACTTCCGGCCGGGCTGGTTGCCCTTCCGGGCGGATGCGGTCCTGACGCCGTGCCCGACTTGCGTCCACCGGACGCAGTCGCTCGGCGTCCGCCCGGGATGGCCTGACCTGGCGGCCGGAGGCTGATCCACCGGAAGCGCCGCCCTGGCGCCCACCACCTGGCTGCCACCATTCTGCGCCCGCCGATGTAAACACCCCGGATTACTGTTAACGGGGTCATGGCGACCACCAAGTCCACCGTTGTAGGCATCCGGCTCGACCACGAACGCCGCGCCTGGGTCGAGGCCGAGGCGGCGCGCCTCGGCGTCTCGATGCGCGGCCTGTTCGAGGGGATGATCGACGAGGCCCGCACCGGCGATCAGGCGGAAGCGACGCGGGCCATCGCCGGCCTGGGGTCGGCGGCTCCAGCCAGGTGGCAGGTCCAACCGGCGGAAGATCGGCCCCGCCCCGGCGCAGAACAGCCGTCCGAAGCCGGGCGACCGGGAGCCAACACGGGACCTCCTTTGCAGCGACCGCCGCCCACCTCGCCTGGTCCGGAGTCGGCGCGGTGACGGCTCGTCCCGGCGGGCCTGATCCGCGAGGCCTTCTCCCTCACCGCCGAAGCTCTGATCGAGTTGAGTGGCCGCGTCGCCACGAAGCGGTTGGAGCGTTGTGTGTTAACGCGTCGCTGTGGCCGTCGCTCGCTGTAAACACGGCGTCGTCAAATCGCGACGGAGGTCAGACAAGAGTGTTGCAACGCGTTCTTGCTAATTGTTTCACGAGGAACACGGCGGTTCGTCACGTCGACAAATTGTCGTGTCTCGAATGAGTTGCGCATCGATCATCCGGTCAGTGCGGTGGGGCCACACCTGACGTGAGCGAAACACGCGGCGGGGGCGTTTCCTTCCGCGCCGAGCAGGCCTCGTCGCAGCAGCGACGGGGCCGGCCTCCTTCGAGTTCTTTCTTCGAGGTTGACGTCCAGCGCCAGGACGGGCCGCGCGTGACCGGGACGCCGTAAGGACGCCGCGTCGCGTACGGATAGCCGACGTCGATCCGTCGGCTTGCGTGAAGCGATCGGGCCAACTGAAATGTCGCAGTCGCCGTCCGACTTGGATCCCTGACAACGCATGGCGCCGGCAGCAACGTCGGCGTCGCCGCTTCATTGGAACATTCCCGCCGATGTTCTCGCCGCAAGCGTGGACTCCTCTGGTTGTCGAGGTGGATGCACGAAGTCGAGCACGTAGGCGTGAGGCCTTGTCAGGCTTCTTGGTTCCGCGAACGGAGGACTGCCTTCGGGCGGCGGGTTCGGCATGGCGGAACGAGTCCGTCCCTCGGGTTCGGGCCTGGGAGGACCGGCGGGGCGTGCCCTATGATGTCGGCCTGATCTGACGCGCGCGTCAGATTCCTGAGCTCGCCGGTCACGTGGAGGCAGGCATGGAGTTCGAATTCTCGCCCGAGCAACTGGCCTTCGTGAAGGAGGTCGAGGCCTTCCTCGATGCCAACGACGACCCCGACGTCTTCGACGTGACCCGGGAGAACATGGCCCAGATCGTCGACACGCCGAAGCGGCGGGCCTTCATGGCCTCGATGGGCGAGCGGGGCTACCTCGGCATGACCTGGCCCAAGGAGTACGGCGGCACCGAGGGGGAGGGCGTCTACGAGTACCTCCTCAACGAGCAGCTGGCCCGGCGGGGCGGCCCCCAGATCGGCAAGGGCGTCGGCATCGTCGGCAAGACGATCATCCGCCACGGCAACGAGCGGATGAAGGCCGAGTTCCTGCCCAAGATCCTGCGCAACGAGGTCGAGTTCGCCGTCGGCTACTCCGAGCCCAACGCCGGCTCCGACGCCGCCTCCATGCAGCTCAAGGCCACGCGGGACGACGGCGGCTGGATCCTCAACGGCCAGAAGACCTGGACCACCTCGGCCCACTTCGCCGAGTGGTACTGGGTGGGCGGCCGCACCGACCCCGAGTCCAAGCACGCCGGCATCACGCTCTTCCTCGTGCCGATCGACCAGCCCGGCATCACTGTCAACGCCATCTGGACCATGGGGGACGAGCGCACCAACGAGGTGTTCCTCAACGACGTCTTCGTCCCCGACGACTACGTGGTGGGGGAGGTGGGACGGGGGTTCCAGTACATCTCGGAGGCGCTCGACCTCGAGCGCTTCACCATGTTCACCCTCTCGCCCATGCAGCAACGCTTCGAGGTGCTCGTCGAGTACGTGCGGACGACGTCGCGCGACGGCGTGCCGCTGAAGGACGACCCGGTGATCCGCCAGCGCCTGGCCCAGCTGGCCACCCAGCTCGAGGTGGCCCGGGTCATGGGGCTCAAGTTCGTCTTCGAGTCGTCCAAGGGCGGGGCGGCGCCGACGGCGGAGGCCTCGGAGTACAAGCTCTTCGCCACCGAGCTCTCCAAGCGCCTGGCCAACGCGTCCATGGACATCGCCGGGCCCGGTTCGCAGCTGCGGGTGAAGACCGAGGAGGCGCCGATGGCCGGCCGCTCCGAGTCGACCTACCGCTACACCGTGATCGACACCATCGGCGGCGGGGCGTCGGAGATCCAGAAGAACATCATCGCCCGGCGCAAGCTCGGACTGCCGAAGAACTTCTGAGCGTGGCGCCGGTGCAGTCTCCTGCGGGCGGCCCCCTCGAGGGGGTCACCGTGCTCGACCTGTCGACGGTCGGGCCGGCGGCGCGTTGCACGCGCCTGCTGGCCGACTACGGCGCGCTGCGTCGTGAAGGTCGGCCCGGTGCCGACGGCCGATGCGGCGCCGATCGTGCCGCCGTACTTCGCCTATCAGCGGGCACCGCGGCATGCGGCGGGTGCTGGTCGACCTGAAGGATCCGGAGGGGCGGGAGGCGTTCTTGTCTCTGGCCGCGGCGGCCGACGTCGTGGTGGAGAGCTTCCGGCCCGGCGTGGTCGACCGGCTGGGCGTGGGGTACTCGGCGGTGTCGGAGCGCAATCCCGGCGTCGTCTACTGCTCGACGAGCGGCTACGGCCAGGACGGCCCGGCGTCGCAGTGGGCGGGGCACGACATCGACTACCTGGCCGTGGGCGGGTTCCTGGCCATGAGCACGCCGGGGGTCGGCGGCGCGCCGCCGCTGCCGGGCGCCACGGTGGCCGACGCCGCGGCGGGGGGCATGCAGGCGGCGCTGGCCATCACGGCGGCGCTGGCGGGCCGGGCGACGACGGGGCGCGGCGCGTATCTCGACGTGTCGGTGGCCGAGGGCGTGCTGTGGCTGACGTCGCTCGCCATCGACGAGCAGCTGGCGCTGGGGGGCGACGTGCTGCCGGGCCACGACGTGCTTGTCGGGGCGGTACGCCTGCTACGGGACGTACGCGGGGTCGGACGGGAAGTGGCTGGCGGTGGGAGCCATCGAGGCGAAGTTCTTCGCCAACCTGTGCGCGGCGCTGGGTGTGCCGGAGCTGGCTGCGCTGCAGTTCGACGACGCGGCGCAGGACGCGGATCCGGGCGGCGTTCGTGGCGGCGTTCGCTCGGCGGACGCGGGACGAGTGGGTGGCTGTGCTGGCCGGGGCCGACACCTGCGTGGCGCCGGTGCTCGAGATCGCCGAGGTGGCTGCGTCGCCGCAGTTCGTGGCCCGGGGCGTGGTCGGGGCGGCGTCGCATCCGACGGAGGGCGCGCTGCGCGCAGCTGGCGCCGCTGCTGGCGGGCATGGCGCGGCCTCGGCGGGGGAGGCCGGTGGCGCTTGCCCGACATGACGCAGACAGACACGGAGCACCTCTTGAAGGAGGCCGGAGTGGACGGAGAGACGGTGGCCCGCTGGGTGGCCCGGCAGGTGGTGGCATGACGGCGACGACGTGGCGGCGGCCCTGGCCGAGATGCGCGACCTCATCGGCGAGGAGCAGTACCACGAGGTGGGGGAGTTCCCCGTCGAGCGCTCCTACGTCTGGACCTCGTGCGCCTCGGTGGAGAACGGCAACCCGCTCTACTGGGACGACGCGGTGGCCGACGTGCTGACCGGCGGGCCCGATCGCGCCGCCGTCCATGGTCTCGGTCTGGTTCCGGCCCCACCACTGGGCGCCGGGGCGGACGGCCGAGGCGCTGCCGCTGCAGGTGCACTTCGACCTGAAGGCGGCGCTCGGGCTGCCCGAGGCGGTCATGACCGACGACACCATCGAGTTCCACACGCCGGTGCGCATGGGCGACGTGCTGCGGACGCACCAGGTGCTGCGCTCGGTGAGCGACGAGAAGACGACCAAGCTCGGCACGGGGCGCTTCTGGGTGATCGACGTCGTCTACGCCAACCAGGACGGCGAGCTGGTGGCGGTCGAGACCTACACGGGCTTCGGCTACCGCCGGGGGGAGGGGACGGCATCGTCGAGCACCGCGGTCGTGACCGCAACTCCTGTTGGACGACGTCGTCGGTGGGCGACGACGCTGCCGACGCTCGATTATGCGGTCACGGCGACGACCGTCGTCCTGGGTGCGCTGGCCACGCGGGACTGGCGCCCCATGCACCATGACAAGGACTTCGCCGTCGAGCGCAACGGGACGCAGGACATCTTCTTGAACACGCCCAACCAGGCGGCCTGGTTCGAGCGCTACCTGACCGACTGGACCGGGCCGCACGGCCGGCTGGCCCGGGTGACCTTCCGCATGAAGGGCTCGGTCTTCCCCGGCGACACCATGTCGCTGTCCGGGGTGGTGGAGTCGACGTCGGTGGACGACGGTCGGGCTGCGGCTTCGTCACGGTGGCCGTGACGCTGGCGGTCGACGGCGACGTCAAGACCACCTGCGCCGCCCGGGTGGCGCTGCCCCGCGAGTGCCGACGACAACCCCTGGGCCCGCCGGGGCGACCAGTGGCGGCCGTCGCCGTGAGCGTGTCGTGCGTCCGTGTGTGTTTGTCGTGTCCTGTGTGCCCTCGAGCAGAAGAGAGATGCTGAGTGTTGGACCTTGATTTCGACCAGGAGCAAGAGCTGCTGCGCCAGACGGTGCGCGACGTGCTGGCGCGGCACTGCCCGCTCGAAGTGGTGCGGGCCAGATGGAGGACGACCCGGTCGGGTATCCCGCCGGCGCTGTGGACCCAGCTGGGCGAGCTCGACCTGATCGGGCTGCTGCTGCCCGAGGAGTACGGCGGCTCGGGCATGTCGCTCATCGAGGGCGTGGCCCTCTACGAGGAGCTGGGCCGGGCGCTGGCGCCGACGCCCGCACTTCGTCAGCGCCGTGCTGGGCGGTGGGGTGCTGGCCGCCGCCGGGAGCGACGCGCAGAAGGAGCAGTGGCTGCGGCCGGTGGCCTCGGGCGAGGCCGTCGCTGACCCCGGCCTGGCTCGAGCCCGAGAACGGGTTCTCGCCGCGCGGCGTGCGAGACGACGGCCGACGCCGACGGCGACGGGTTCCGCCTCAACGGGCTCAAGCGCCACGTGCTGTTCGCCTCGGCGGCGGACCGGCTGGTGGTGCTGGCCCGGACGGGCGAGGAGGACGAGGCTGTCGACCTCTTCCTGGTCGATCCTGCGGCGCCCGGCGTGACGCTGCGCCAGCAGTTCAGCATCGCCTCCGACACGCAGTACGAGGTCACGCTGTCCGACGTCGCCGTCGGCGAGGCCGACCGCATCGGTGCGGCCGGGTAGCGGGTGGGCCACCTGGCAGGAGGTGCTCGAGCCCGCGCTGGTGCTTCTGGCCGCGCAGGCCGTGGGCGGCGCGCGCTACGCGTTGGAGATCACGACGCAGTACGCCAAGGACCGCCACCAGTTCGACAAGCCGCTCGGCGCCTTCCAGGCGCTGGCGCACTACCTCGCCGACGCCGTCACCAACCTCGACGGGGCGGAGCAGCTGGTCCACGAGGCGGCGTGGGCCGGCGCGACCGGCCGGTCGCTCGACGTCGCTGGCGCCCATGGCCAAGCTCTTCGCCTGCTCGACCTTCCGCGACATCACCGCCATGGCGCAGCAGATCTTCGGCGGCATCGGGTTCACGCTCGACTTCGACATCCAGCTCTACTTCCGGCGGGCCAAGCAGCAGCAGCTGATGTGGGCCAACGACCGGGTGCTCGAGGACGCGGTGGCGGCGTCGCTGCTGGACTGAGCTCGCGGTCAGTCCGCGTGAGCCTGGCCTCGTCTGCCGGCCGGAAATCGGCGCCGCGGGCAAGACGACGTGACGGTCAGCTCGCAGTCAGGTTGCCCCACGAGCCCACGATGCGGATGGTGCCGTACACGGCGACGCCGAGGGCGAGGACCATGAGCGTCAAGGTCACAACGAGATTCAGGGTCACGGGCGACGCGGGAGTGCCCGCTGTGGTCCCCTGCAGAAACCAAGGAGCGTGAGCGGCGATGGTCGCCCACCACAACGCGGTCGCTGTGGTGATCAGTGCCATCACCGACGTCAGTGCGACCCCCAGAGCGCTCTCCGTCAGCAGCACGCGAGGGGCGAAGGACAGGCGCCGGACAGAGGCCACCCCGGCGATCGTCCATAGCGCAACGACCACCACTACCAGGAGCACCCACGCCGTGACGGCAAGGGAGTACCACCCGTCACTTCCATTGCGCTGGTGTTCGGAGAGGTGAACGGCCCAATGAAGCGAGCGCGAAGAGCATGGCCACGGCAAGCACGCTCACCGTCGCGGCGCGGATGAAGTGCCGGCGCAGATGTGCCCAGCCACCTTGGCGGATCAAACGGACGAAGGCAGGGAGGGCGACCAGGCCTCCGATCGTGACGAGGCACGCTCCAGCGGCGGCTGCCACCGTCACCACGTGGATCGCCGATTGTGGAAGCGCTCTCGTTCCTGGCGGCATGGCGCTCGAGAAGTGCTCCGACATTTTGGCGTAGCTGCAGCCGGCCAACACAAAGGCTGCCCAGGCGCCAAGAATGAGCAATGAGCCGCTGCGACTGCGTTCTGAGGGCGACGGCGTGTCTCCGATCAGCCCTGACTCATGCCCACGTTCGCGCAGACCCGCCCAGGCCATCGACAACCTCAGTGAGAGCTTTGGACGTTGGCCCTCGAAGGTGTCCTCCATGAGCGCGGTCATCTCGGCGCCGTAGCGTTCCCGCCATGCGGGCGGATACCAGCGCAGGGGGAATGGTGTCGATTGAGGCTGTCTGCTCACAGCGCTACCACCAGGGGCAGGCCCAGCCCGGCAACGGCGCCCACGTCGGACAATCTGCGCATATCGGCCACAGCGTCAGCCAAAGCGCTCGCGCCCGACGCGGTGATCCGGTAAGGACGACGACGGTCGTCGTTCTCCAGAGGCTCAATGAGGCCTCGCTCCTCCAGGCGGCTGATCGCGCCGTAGAGGGCGCCCGGTCCGAGGGTGACGCCGGCAAAATCGGCGATGTCCTTGAGCAGAGCGTGCCCGTGTTTGGGCCCGGCCGCCAAGGCTGGTCAGGATCAGGACGGGGGGGTCGTTTGGCCGACGGAGGCCGGTTGGACGTCTGCGGGATGCCATGCGGGCAGAGTACTAACATATGACGTAGTACTACGCAACACGTAATACGGATACCTCAGCGAGTCGGCATCGATGGCGGTGATCGCATCGATGGCACCCCGACACCCCGACACCCCGACACCCCGACACCCCGACACCCCGACACCCCACACCCCGACGCCCGGGCGCCGATCTCAGGCGTTCCCGGCCCGGCGTCAGGGACGGGCTGCGCCCGTGGGCGGGGGTTGTCGATCATCGGTCCGGGCGCGAAATCGACGACTTCGCCGGCCTCGGCATCGTTCTGCTCGAGCAACGGGAACACGTTGGTCGTCTGCACGGCGCTCCGACGGCAGCAACGAATTGCGAAGGGTAGACACGCGGCCAGTATGGCGACGCCGCTGAGCGCAATGGAAACCCGCGGGTCGGTGAGGTCGGCGACGAGGCCGACCAACGGAGCACGGCCGGCGCAGATGCTCTCGATCGAGGGCATCAAAGCACGGTCAAGGATCGTCGAGCGAGCGGAGCCGTCAGAGGTCTTTGGTGAAGGCGAGAGTGTCCGTATCGCTTACGACCTTGTCACCGACGCCCCCAAAGCTCGTATTCCGACGGTCGGCTGGTATCGGGGTCACTGACGGCAACGTCGTGTCCGTGCGGGCCTACTTCGACCCGCTGTCCGCTGTTGAGCTGAGCGATCGCGGCCGGCGGCATCGGATCGGCCCAGACGGGGCCGGGCTCGTAGAGTGGCGTGGTCGCTGATGGTGCGACACGGGAGGGTCTGGGACCGTGCACGCAGCAAGCCCATCGAGGTCGCTTGACCTGAACGACGTGCGTCCTGGTCGTTGGATGCGGGCCCCACCGGCCTTCTGTTGGCGTCCGAGTTGGTTCGACGCGATGTCGATTGCCTGTTGATCGACGCCCACGATGCGCCGCTCGGCTGGGACCGCGCCACGGTCGTGCACGAGCGGACGATCGAGATATTCGAAGCCCTGGGCGTGGCGGACCGCCTCATCGACCAGTCGGTCGAAGGTCCGAGGGGCACAACTGCGCTCCGACGGGAGCCCCCTGGGCGTTGTGGATCTCGGGTCAGCCGGCAGCCGCTACGGCTTCGATCTGGGAGTGTCCGAGGAGGTCGTCGAATCCGTCCTGACCCAGCACCTCGAGGACCACGGTGGCGCCGTCACCCGATCGACCCGCCTGGTGGGCATCCGGGATGCCGGTGATCGCCTGGTGGCGACGCTGAGCGTGGCGGGAGCCGACAGGATGTCTCGACCTCGTGGATCGTGGGCTGCGACGGGTTTCACAGCACGACGCGCCAGCTGGCCGGCATCGACTATCCCGGCACTGACCTTGCCGTCCCGTGGGCGGTCTTCGACGCGTCAATAGACGGGTGGGACGAGGCATTCGACCTGAATTTCGCCCACTTCGATGTGCCCCCGGTCCTGCTGTGCCCGCTCCCGGACCGACGTTGGCGGATCTACGTCCATCCGTCCTCGGACACGAGTGACATCGTGGCGGACGCCAGTGCCACCGTCCGTCGCTACGCTGCCGGCGGCATCATTCGTCGCGGTCGAGAATCCGAAGCGATTCCGCTGTCACTCCCGGGTCGCGAGCCACTACAGGTCGGGCCGCGTCTTCTTGGCCGGCGACGCCGCTCACGCTGCTCCCCGTCGGAGGGGCACGGGATGAACACCGGCCTGCAGGATGCGTTCAACCTCGGATGGAAACTCGCCCTGGCATGTCGGGGCATGCACCAGCCAGCCCTGCTCGACAGCTACGAGGCGGAGCGCCGCCCGATTGCCCTGCGCATTGTGGCTTCGGGTGACGCCTTCGAAGGCAACCAGGCCATGACCAAGCCGGGAGGAGCGGGCGGAGCGGGATGTCGCCATGCGGCAGATGTTGGCGGACGGCCAGTCCGTCCATCACGAGGTCGTCGCCGCGGCGGAGCTGGATCGCTCGTACGTGGACTCAGTGCTCGTGCAGGGAGACGCAGGCCAGTTCCTTGGCGCCGGGGACCTGGTACCCGATGGCATCGCGGTCGAGACCGGGTCCGGAGAAGCGTGGGCCCTGCACGAACTCGCCCATCACCCGGGCCACACGGTGTTCATCATCGGTGGCAAGGCGACGAACTGCGATGACGTGGCCCACGCGATGACTCTGGTTCATACGAGCCTCGGCGACTGCGCCGGCGATCAGCGCCGTCGTCGGCTTGTGCGTAGCGCCGACACAGCAAGGGATTGGTCGGATCGACGAGGCGGTGGCCGATCAACATCGGCGTCGACTGGCTGACGATGCTGGCGGTGCGACCCGACCGCTTCGTCGGCCTCCGCCACGATGGAGGGGCCTTGGCCCCGCTGGCTCCGGTACTTCCACGCGTTCACGAACTGAAAGCCCTTTTGAGGCAGCCGCCGGTTCAGGCGGTCCCGGCGCGCCGGAGGGGCGGCTGCCGCCTGTTCGGCGGCCGTCGTCGATGACGGGGCCGGGCGCGAAGTCGATGACCTCGCCCGGCTCGGCGTCGGACTGCTCCACCTGCACGAGTCGTCGGTCGCCGCACCGCGCCGCGTCGGCGGTAGCGAACAGCGCGAGCGGGATGCACGCAGCCAGGGTGGCCACGCCGCCGACCGTGATGGAGACCCGGGGGCTGGTGACGTCGGCGATCCAGCCCACCAGCGGCGCGCCGATGGGCGTGCTGCCGAGGAAGGCGATGGCGTAGAGCGCCATGACCCGGCCCCGCATGGCCGGGTCGGCCTGCAGCTGAATGGTGGCGTTGGCGGTGGCGATGAACGAAATGCTGCAGACCCCCATGAAGACCAGGGCCGCGATGGCCACGGCCTCCGTCGGGGCGACGGCGACCACGAGGAGCATGACGCCGAAGGCGAGGCCGATGAGGCTCAGCATGGCGGTGCTGGGCCGGCTGCGATGCGCCACCACCAGGCCGCCGAAGACGGCGCCGATGCCCATGGCCGCCATGAGCGCGCTGTAGGTGCCGGCACCGCCGTGGAAGGTGCGGGTGGCCAGCAGCGGGAGGGTGGTCGTGAAGTTGAAGGCGAAGATGCCCACCACCGCCATGGCCAGCAGGGGATCGCGCAGCCGGGGGTCGACCACACGTAGCGCAGCCCCTCGCGGACCTGTCCCTTGGCCCGGGCCACCACCGGGCGCTGGTGCAGCTCGGCGGGGCGCATCATGAAGAGGGCGACCAGGACGGCCACGTAGGACGCGGCGTTGACCAGGAAGCAGGCGGCCAGGCCGACGGTGAAGATGAGGATGCCCGCCGATGGCCGGACCGATCACCCGGGCGGAGTTCATGACCACGCTGTTGAGGCTGATGGCGTTGGGCAGGAGGTCACGGCCGACCATTTCGGAGACGAAGGTCTGGCGAGCCGGATTGTCGAAGAGGTTGACGAAGCCGAACAGGGTGGAGATCAGGTAGACCTCCCACATGGTGACGGTGCCCATCGCCACCAGGACGCCGAGGGCGAGGGCCAGCACACCCGATGCCGCTCTGGGTGACGTAGAGGAGGCGCCGCTTGTCGACCCGGTCGACGATGAGCCCGCCCCAGCTGCCGAGCAGCAGCATCGGCAGGAACTGCAGGGCTGTGACGAGGCCGACGTTGAAACCGTTCCCGTGCAGCTGGTCGGAGAGGACGAGCAGGCCGAGGGCGACGGCGTGCATCCAGGTGCCCGAGGCCGAGATGATCTGGCCGACGAAGAAGAGGCGGTAGTTGCGGACGCGCAGCGCCTTGAAGGTCTGGCGGGCGGCGCGGGTGAGTCGGGCTCATTCGTCCGCCACCAGGTGCTCGAGGAGGCTCGTCATGGACTCGGCCAACTGCTGCTCGGCCGGGTCCAGGGCGGCCAGTCGACGGTTGAGATAGGCGTTCTTGAGGCTGCGGATCCGCTGCAGGTTGCGGCGACCCTCGGCGGTGATCGTGACCCGGACCACCCGCCGGTCGACGTCGTCGGTCTCCCTCGCCACCAGGCCGGCGCTCTCCAGGGAGGCCACCAATCGGGTCACCGTCGGCGGCTGCACCTGCTCGGCCGCGGCCAACTCGCCCAGCGTGGGGCTGGCCAGCCGGTTGACGGTGCCGAGCGCCGAGGCCTGCGCAGGGCGAGAGGCCGGCCAGGGCCTGCTGGCGGAGCTTGCGGTTCAGGCGAACCACGGCCACCCGGAGGCGGCTGGCCAGCTCGTCGTCGGACGCGAGCCCGGCGGCCGGGTCGGCCGGTCAGCCACTGCGGTCGGACGGGATGCGCTCATGCACCATATTACTTAGTTGTGCTAACTAATAGCGCGGTCGCTCATGCTGGCCGGCTCCGTCTCAGGGTCAGGAGGCGCGTGCGAGCTCCTGTGTCAGCTGGACTTCGCGGCTCAGCGGGAGGCGGGCGCCTCGAGCCCCAGCCGCCGCTGCTCAATGACGAGGCAGCGGTCCTCGACGTAGAGCAGGCCGGCGTCCTCGGCGATGGCGCGTGCCGCGTCGAGGTGATGCCGAGCTGCAGCCAGAGGGCCGTCGCCCCGGCGGCGACGGCCTGGCGGGCGACGTCGGCCGCCTCGGACGAAGGGCGGAACACATCGACCAAGCCGATCTGCTCGGGGACGTCCGCCAGACGGCGGTACACGGGTTCGCCGAGGATCGTCGTCGGCGTGCGGATTGACCGGAATGATGCGCCAACCGTGGCGCTGCATGTGGAGCGGGACGGAGTGGGCGGCCTTGGCCGGTGCGACGCTGGCGCCGACGACGGTGATGGTGTCGTACGTCGTGAGGATCAGCTCGACGATGTCGTCGGTGTCGGTCACGGCGTTCCACGGTAACGGTCGTCGCACGCGGGCAGTTCGGCTCTTCCGCTGACGTCGGTCGATTGCCGGTTGCTCTCCTTAAATCACCCGATCAGGTGATTGACTCCTTTCTGGCCGCCCGAACGAGTCGCTGGTCCGAGCCCCGCCAGCGCCGTACCGCTCGAAAGCGCACGGCTTCCGGGCCTTCCGCCGTGCGACTGGCCTGCCCGCTCTCGATCGGTGGTGCGTCTTCGCCTGTACGTCGACATCGCGGGTTGGAGCCTACCGAGCAGGTTCGGCAAGTCGAACGGCGGTCGTCCGGAGACATGTCGCTCGGATCAGCACGCGCGCCGAGCATGACGATCGGAGAGAGAGAGTGTCTGTGCGGATGTGGCTGGAACTCGAGGGCGATCGCGGCGGGGGCCGGGTCCACGGTGGCCAAGCCCGGTTCGGGTGGAACGGCCGCCCGCTTCGCTGCGCTTGCTGACTGGGCGGCGCGCGACCTCTCGCTGGCCCGCTTGCTCGAAGGCCACGTCGACGCGTTGGCCATCCTCGAGGAGGCCGGTCTCGAGCCCGAGTCGGGGGCGATCTACGGCGTGTGGGCGGCGCGTGCGTCGGCCGGAGGGACGACGGCCCGGCTCGACCCCGGACGGATGGCGTCTGACGGGCACCAAGCCGTTCTGCTCGGGCAGCACCCGACTCGACCGGGCCCTCGTCACCGCCGAATGCGACGACGGCTACCGACTGTTCGACATTTCGGTGGCTGAGAACGTGGCGCGGGTCCATCCCGGGTCGTGGCCCGCCGTCGGCATGGCGGATTCGCTGAGCGACACGCTCGATTTCGGGGGCCGCCCGTGCCGGCGCATCGCGCGGTCGGACCTCCCGGCTTCTATCTCGAGCGTCCCGGATTCTGGTTCGGGGCGACGGGTGTCGCCGCCTGCTGGTACGGCGGCGCCCGTGGCCTGGTCGGGTCCGTCCTGCAGAGCCTGGGCCCGCATCCTTCGGAGCTCGTGGTCACCGAACTCGGCTATGCCGCGGCGCACATCGATCTCATGCGCCGGACGATTCAGCAGGCGGCCGGTGAGATCGATGCCGATCCCCAGGATCGGTCCGGCGAGGCAAAGCGACGCGCCCTCGTGGTCCGTCACGCGGTGCATCATGCCGCCCAGGAGGTCCTGGTCCACGCCGCCGCAGCGGGAGGGGCGCGACCCTTCTGCCTCGATGCGGAACAGGCCCGACGAGTCGCCGATCTCTACGTCTACCTGGCCCAATACCACGGTCCGCAGGACGCCAACGTCCTCGGCGCGATGGCCTGTGAGGGATGGCCATGGACCTAGTCGTCGACGAGACTGCATCCGGGAACCGACGAGCGCACATGGCTCGGGTCGAGGCGCCTCCGGACCCTGCCACCGCTGCAGATCACGCCTGCCCCGCCGCCTTGTCGTCGTCGCGCCCCATCCCGACGACGAGGTGCTCGGAGCGGGAGGGCTGCTGCAATGCATGCATCACCTCGGCGTCGAGATAGCGATCGTCGCCGTCACCGATGGCGAAGGGTCCCATCCTGTCGCGCGTGCCCTGGGTGTCGACATCGCGTCGATGCGAGCCATGGAGTCCAGCGGTCGCGCTGGATCGACTGGGCTGTGGACCCGCCACGGTCACGCGACTGGGCCTTCCCGACGGGGCGGTGGCGACCGAGGTTCCCCGTCTCGACCGAGGCGCTCTGCCGACCTGCTCGGACCCGATGACCTCTGTCTGACCCCGTGGCGGTCCGACGGCCACCCCGATCACGATGCCACCGGCGCGGCGACGCTCGCGGCCGCCGGCGTCACCGGCACTGCGGTCCTCGAGTACCTCGTCTGGACCTGGCACTGGGCGACGCCGGACAACCCCGTCGTTCCGTGGGCCAACTGCCGTCGGCTCGATCTGGACTCGGCGACAGATTGCGCGCAAGCGTCTGGGCCACCGACGCCTTCACCTCGCAGATCAGCCCGCGCCGCTCCGAGCCGGTCAGCAGGGCCGGTCTTGACCGACTCGGTCCTGCGGCGATTCTGGCGACCCTTCGAGGTGTTCATTGAGGCGGACGGATGAACTCGACGAGCCGCGCCTACTTCGAGCAGATGTACCGCGACAACGTGGATCCCTGGGGATTCGAGAGCAGTGCCTACGAACAGCGGAAATACGCCGTGACCGTCGCCAGCCTGCCCCGGACCCGCTACCGCTCGGCCTACGAGCCCGGATGCTCCGTGGGGGTGTTGACCGAGTTGCTGGCGGTCCGGTGTGACCGCCTGCTCTGCAGCGACATCATCCCTGCCGCCCTTGCAGCGCGCCGAGGCCCGTCTCCGGACAGAGGTCCCATGTCATGGTTCGAAGAACGCTCCATCCCCGATCAGTGGCCCACGGGCCCGTTCGACCTCGTGGTGCTGAGCGAGATTGCCTACTACTTCGACGAGATGGACCTCGGCAGAGTGCTTGGAGTGCGTCGTGGGCTCGACTCCGCGCGGAGCCCATGTCGTCGGGGTGCACTGGCGCGGCGAGACGGATTACCCCCTGAGCGGGGACCGCTGCCACGAGCTCATTTCGGAGGCGCCAGGTCTCGTCAGCATTGTGCAGCACCGCGAGGAGGAATTCGTCCTGGACGTCTGGGAGCGACGATGAGCCGCGTCGAAGGGATGCGGGCAGCGGGGCGCCGTGGGAGTCGTGGTGCCGGTGCACGACGAGGAGGAGCTGCTCGCCGGTCGCGTTGGAAGGCGTGGAGGAGGCGGTCGACGCGCTGCCGCCGGCGATCTCCTGCCGGGTCGCCGTCGTGCTCGACGATTGCCGCGACGGCAGCTCTGCGGTCGCACATGCGTGGGCGGGCCGGGTGGGGGCCCTCGTCATTGTGCGGGAGTGCAGGAGCGTGGGAACGGCCCGCCGTGCGGGGTGCCGAGGCGCTCCTCTCGCTCTGGCCCGACGTGCGAGCCGGCCGATGATCTGGATGGCGACGACCGATGCCGATTCACGGGTGCCGCAGGACTGGCTCACGGTCCAGCTGGAGGCCCATCGCTCCGGGTCGGATCTCTGGGCGGGCAGGGTACGCGTCGTCGAGGAGAGCCCCGTCGCACGGCAGTGGAAGGAGGCGTACGCCGCCGAGAGGCGTCCGATCCACGGCGCCAGCCTGGGGTTCAGCGGCTCCGCTCTACGAGCGCATCGGGGGATTCCGCTGCCTGCGCAGTGGCGAGGATCGCGACTTCCATCGACGGGCCGTGGCGGCCGGCTTCCGGGTCACCTACGACCGGCGGGCGGCCGTCACGACGAGCGCCCGGCGGAGAGGGCGGGCGCCGGGAGGTTTCGCCAGCGTGCTGGGCGGCGTCGAGGGCGAGCAGCTCGAGGCGAGCGCCTGACGGTCCGGTACCGGGATTCCCGGCGCATGCTCGACGCTCAGAGTGACTGGAGGAAGCCGGTCAGCAACTCGTTGAGCTCGTCGGGTCGCTCCTGCTGGATCCAGTGACCGCAGCCGGGGAGGATGTGACTGCCGCGCAGGCGCGGCAAGGTCTCGGGGTAACGGGCGATGGCTCCCGCGCCCCAGATGGTCGGCCCGTCCTTCTCGCCGCCGACGAACAGCGCCGGCACGTTGATCGGCGATCCCCGCCACGCGCGTGAGGTCCACCCAGTCCCGGTCCACGTTGCGGTAGCGGTTGAGCGGGCCCCGGAACCCGGAGCGCTCGAACTCCGCCGTGTAGAAGTCCAGGTCGTCCTCGGTGAGCCAGTCAGGGCAGCACCTCGGGGAGGACGAAGCGGTCGCGCATCATGCTTGCCGGGCGGGACGGTGGCCATGGTCCCGCCGTCGGCGGGCGGGCCGCTGTCACCGGACGCGCTGAAGTAGAAGCCGAGCAGCCACGAACGCACGTCCAGCTCGATTTCGGCTTCGGCCCGGCCCGGCTCCTGGAAGTAGTTGATGTAGAACTCCTCGCCGGAGGCAGCGGCCATGGCGGCGAAGCTCTCCGTCGGTCGCCGGCGACCCGGCGGGCTGTAGGCGACGCTCAACAGGGCGACGGCGGTGAAGACGTCGGGACGCAGCAGGGCCGAGTGCGCCGCGATGGGCGAGCCCCAGTCGTGGCCCACGACGATCGCCGTCTTCTCGCCGAGTGCCTCCACCACGCCCACGTTGTCGGCGACGTGCTGCAACATGCCGTAGGCCGCAATGTCCAAGCGGCTTCGAGGAGCGGCCGTAGCCGCGGACGTCGATGGCGACGGCGCGGAAGCCGGCAGCGGCGATGGCCGGCAGCTGGCGGCGCCACGAGTACCACGATTCGGGAAAGCCGTGGACGAGGAGGACGATCGGCCCTTCCCCCTCCTCGACGAGGTGGATGCGGGTGCCGTGCGCGTCGACGGTGCGATGCCTCATGCTCGGTAGCGTAATTCCGCGTGGCCTCGGCGGCGCCGGCTTGCGGGATGGCCGCTCCCGCGGATTCGTCACGTCGACCGTTACGCTGACCCGAGGTGAGTCCAAGAGGGAGCCAGAGGTCCGTGGAGGCTGGAGACCGTCGGGCGCACGGTGCGTCGTCGGCGGCGATCCTGGGCATCATCGCCGGCATCGTCGCCACCGTGTGGGTCGAGTTGGCAGGCGGCCATCCTCGTCGGATGGGATGCGGCGGCGGTCGTGCTTTCTCGGTGTGGACCTGGCTCAAGGTCGGCCGGCTGGACGCCGCGGAAACCAAGCGCCACGCGAACATTGAGGACCGCAGCCGGCCCATTGCCGAGGCGATCGTGCTCACCGCCGGCGTGGCGCTGCTCGCCGCCGTGGGGCTGGTGCTGCTGCTGGCGGGCCAGTCGCACGGCGGGACGAAGGCCTACCTCATCACCATCGGCGTCATCAGCGTCGGCCTCTCCTGGGCGACCGTCCACACCGTCTTCATGCTGCGCTACACACGATCGCACTACCAATCGCCCGGTGGCGCCGTCGACTTCAACGAGAAGGACCCACCGGCCTACCTCGACTTCGCCTATCTCGCCTTCACCATCGGCATGACCTTCCAGGTATCCGACACGAACCTCACGACGAAGGCCATTCGTCGCATAGCGCTGAGGCACGCCTTGATGTCGTACCTCTTCGGGGCGGTGATCGTGGCCTTGATGATCAATGTCGTGGCCAGCCTGTTGAGTTCGCATGGCGACCGACACGCTGAGCCTGGAGGACGCCCGGCGGGTGGCGCTCAACGCCCAGGGCCTCCGCGGCGCCCGGGTGACCAAGGGTGGCGTGGCGGCCATGCTGCGGCGGCTCGGCGCGGTGCAGCTCGACACCATTTCGGTCCTGGCCCGCTCGCACGAGCTCGTGGCCTACGCACGACTGGGTGCCGTGGGCCGGACGAGGGTGGAGCAGGCCTACTGGGGACCGAAGAGCGAGACGTTCGAGTACTGGTCCCACGCCGCCTGCGTCCTGCCCCTCGAGGATTGGCCCGCCTACGCGTTCAAGCGCCGGCAGTTCGCTGGCCAAGGGCCGGCGCTGGCACCTGCTGGAGGAGAAGGACAAGTCGTGTCGGGAGGTGCTGGCGCGCCTGCGCGGCGAAGGACCGTTGACGGCCAACCAACTCGGTGGAGCCAAGAAGGGCGGACCGTGGTGGGACTGGTCCGAGGTCAAGATCGCGGCCGAGTGGCTGCTCGACATCGGCGAACTGGTCTGCCGCGAGCGGCGCGGCTTCGCCCGCGTCTACGACCTGGCCGAGCGGGCCATTCCGGCTGCGCTGCTGGCGCAGGACCGGAGCGACGAGGAGTGCGCGGTGCAGCTGGTGCGCGGCGGCGGGCGGTGCGCTCGGCGTGGCGCTGCCGGCCGATCTGGCCAAGTACCACGGCCTGTCCCAGGCCCTGGTGCGCCGGGTGCTGGACTCGTCCGGGCTGACGAAGGTGTCGGTGGAGGGATGGGCGCAGCCCGCCTATGCCGATCCCGGCGCGCTCAGCGCGGTGGGCACCCGGATGCGCGGCCGCACCGTGCTGCTGTCGCCGTTCGACTCGCTCATCTGGTACCGGGAACGCCTCGAGCGCCTCTTCGACGTGCGGCACCGGCTCGAGGCCTACACGCCGAAGGAGAAGCGCATCTACGGCTACTTCGCCATGCCGGTGCTCGACGGGACCCGCATTGTGGGCCTGGTCGACCCGGGCCGGCGGGGCGAGGTGCTGGTGGCCAAGCAGGTGACGCTGCTGCGCCCCGACGCGGCGGCGCCGGTGGGGCGGGCGATCGTCGAGGCGGCATCGTGGGTCGGCTGCACCGAGTGCGAGGTGGAGCGGGTGGAGCCGGCGTCGGCCCGGGCGGCGGTGCGGGCCGAGGTGGCGTCGGCGTTGGCCGGCTGACACTCAGCCCGCGGCACTCAGCGCGGCGGCGCGCTCGGCGATGCTTCTCGAACGTCTTGACGTCGCCCGAGTAGGGACCCGTCTGGGCGGGGTGGTGCAGGACGAACTGGTCGAAGCCGAGCTCCGCGCAGGGGCCGACGAGCTCGTCGAACTGGTCGAGCGAGGTGATGACCGGCTCGGTCGGCGTCCACAACAGGGTCCTGCCGATGCTCGACGGCTCCCGGCCGACGGCGCGGCAGGCTGCGTCGAGCAGGGGGAGCTGGCGCGTGATCGCCTCGAAGACATCTTCGGGCGTGCCGCGCCCACGGCCGGTGGGGCCGACGGTGACCCAGTTCCGTCCGTGCAGGGCGGCGAGCCGCAGTCCTTTGGGCCCTCCTGCCGCAATGGTGAGGGGCAGGGGCCGCTGCACGGCGCCGGGCGTGCTGGGCGCCTCGGCCGCGGTGTAGTGGGTCGTCTGGAGTGACGTCCGGTCGCCGGGCCCGCCGTCCACGATCGGCTGCAGCACCTGCAGGAACTCCTCGAAGCGGGCGAGGCGTTCCGCCCGGCGTCCACGGCTCCTGCCCCAGCGCCGTGGCGTCGGGGCCTTCGGAGCCTGGCCCGAGGCCCAGGTCGAGTCGGCCGTTGCTCAGGTCATCGAGCGCGAGGGCGTCGCGGGCGAGCGTGACGGGATGGCGGAAGTTCGGCGTGGCGACCAGGGTGCCCAGCCGGACGCGCTCGGTGACGGCGGCCGCGGCGGCGAGCACGGGGACCGCCGCGTGCCAGGGCCCGTCGGGCATGCCGCCCCAGCGGATGTGGTCGTAGGTCCACGCCGTGTGGAACCCGGCGCGGTCCGCCCATTCCCACTGCCGCCGGGCCTCGGCCCAGCGGTCCGACGGGAGGATGACGAGGCCGACCTGCACCCGCCTCAACCTACTTGGGACGGTTACGTTGTCGCCTGTGTCGAACGAGAAGGAATCGAAGCGCTGGAACGACGACCAGTGGGTGGCCGCCTGGCCCAAGCGGGAGCGGCTCACCGAGGCCCTGACGCCGCACCTGCTGCGTGCAGTCGGCTGCGCAGCCGGGCCAGCGGGTCTGCGACATCGGCTGCGGGGGCGGTGCGCAGACCATCGCCCTGGCCGAGGCGGTGGGGCCGTCGGGGCGGGTGGTCGGGTTCGACATTTCGGTGGCCGCTGGTGGCATCTGGCGCGGGAGCGGGCCGCCGCGGCCGGCGCCGCCAACGTGGACTTCGTCGTCGCGGACGTCCAGACCGAGGGCCTCGGTCCGGAGCCCTTCGACCTGGCGGCCAGCCAGCTCGGGGTGATGTTCTTCGACGAGCCGTTGGCGGCCTTCGGCGCCATCCGCGCCGGCCTCCGTGCGGGCGGGCGCCTCGTCTTCGCCTGCTGGCAGGGCGTGGAGCAGAACCCGTGGCACACCGGCACGGCGCTGCGCCCGTTCGTCCCGCCGCCGAAGCTGCCCGCACCGGGCAAGAGCCCCGTGGGCCCGTTCAGCCTCGGGGACGACGAGTACGCGCGCGACATCCTCGGTGGTGCCGGGTTCAGTGCTGTCGAGAGCACGGAGGTCGAGCTCACCGTGCGGGCGCCGGCCAGTGCCGTGGTCGACCGCTCGCTCTTCGGGTTCATGGGCGTGCCCGTGGACGCGGATGGAGGAGGCCGGGGCGGCGATCGATCAGCATCTGGCCCGGTTCGCCGTGGGGGACGGGGAGTACGAGTACCCGCTGGCCTTCCGGGTCTACCGCGCCGTCAACGGCTGATGGCGGCGCGCGGCGTGCGTCGGGTGCGGGGTACAGCGGCACCCCGCTGCCCAAGAAGTTGGGGATCGTCGACGGCTCGACGGTGGCGCTCGTGGGCGCACCGGCCGGCCTGCTCGACCACCTCCCGGCCGGGGTGACCGTGAAGCGCCAGGCCCGCGGCAAGGCGGACGTCGTCGTGGCCTTCTTCACCGAGCAACGGGACTTCGAGCGCCGCATTGACGCGCTGGGCCGCATGATCTTCCCGGCGGGTGGCCTCTGGGTGGCGTGGCCGAAGAAGGCCTCGGGCGTCGCCACCACCATGGACGAGAACGTCGTGCGCGCCGTGGCGCTCCCGCTGGGGCTGGTCGACAACAAGGTGTGCGCCATCGACGAGACGTGGTCGGGCCTCCGTGTGGTGTGGCGCCGGGAGCGGCGCTGACGCGTCAGGAGCGGGTGGCGCTCGGAGGGATCTCTTTCGGGCGGGGGATCTGGAAGAAGCAGGTGCCCCGGACGAGCATGGTGCCCTCCTCGTTCAGGATCCGTGCAGTCGACGATCGCCATCGCCCGGCCCCTGCGGACGATCTCACTGTGCACCGTGTAGGTGCCCGCCGATCGGGACGGGATGCAGGTACTCGACGTTGAGGGAGACGGTCGGCGCCGAAGGGGTCTCAATGAGCGGGCATCAGGGCCGCTCCGCACGACTCGTCGATCACCGTGGCGATGATGCCGCCGTGCACGCTTCCGAACGGGTTTGCCATGTCGGGCGTCGGAGTCCATGACATCTCTGCCTTGCCGTCCTTCGACGAGAGGAACTCCCAATGACCTGGACTGTCTCCATACGGCGCCGGCATCTGCGGGGTTCTCGCTCCTCGGTCGTGCAGTGGTCAACGGCTGACGGCGTGCATACTGCCCGCTCGGCACCGCGTACGCCCATTCGACGTGGTCAGTGATTGTCCGTGCAGGACACCACATGGCGGATCGAGCGACGGAGCTGCGAGCCACTCTGCCTCGGCGCCGCGCTTCGATCAGGCGTTCTGGGACCGACGGTGGTCGGAGGTCCTGCGGGACTACGCGGCGCAGGTGGCAGCGCGGCCGTCCGAACGCCTACCCGACGGCGACAGCCGGCGTTCCCACCTGGGGCCGTGCGCTCAGTCACGGCCGATCTGTTGCTACGAGGCGGTGGCGGTCCTCGACGCGCCGCGCTGCGAGCTGTTGATCGCGGAGAATCGCGCCAGAGGCGTTACGGGTCTCGTCTCGACGCGGTGATCTGCGCGGCATCGTCGCGCCTGAGCGTTCTCGTCGTGGAGACGACGACGTCGCGCCAGTGCGCCGTGCAGTCGTAGTGCGTCGGACTCGTAGGCAGAACTGCACTGTTTCTTGCTGAGTCGGCCTGTGAGCCACGGGCGTTGTTTCGCTCACCAACGGACGGGTATAGCAGTCGCAGCAAGTTGGAAAGGAGTCCGAATGATCGGAGCTGGAGGACTTGTTGTCAGTGTGATCGCATTTGGGGTGGGGGCCATTCTGGACTGGGCCGTCACCGAGCCTTACCAACACGGCTTCAACATCAACAAAGTGGGTTGGATACTGATGATCGTCGGCGTCATCGGCGCCGTGCTGTCGGTCATCGTGATGGTGGCGGGGAACACGCGCCGCCGTCAGACAGTCGTCGACGACGGTCAGGGGAACGTGGTCCGTCGCGTCGACTCGACCTACTAAGGACCTCATCGGTCCTCGTTTAGGACCTATCGGTCCTGCTTGCCTCGGACGTCGGAGGACGTCCGAATCAATCAGAAAGGTTGTGTCTCTCATGGTGCTTCTTCTGGCGCTGCTGCTCGTCCTGATTCTGTTCGGTGCAGGGTTCGCGGTCCATCTGCTGTGGATCGCGGCAGTCGTCTTCCTCGTCGTCTGGGTCGTGGGCTTCGCCCTCGGCCGCGGGGAGAATGCCGGTAGCCACCGCTTCTACCGCTGGTAGGGATGGAGCGGTCAGGCGTCTTGTGCGGCAATGGTGACGGTGTGACTTCGTCGCTCTCCCGCGGCCGCAAGGTTAGAGGAAGCCGATCCTCGACAAGGGCCAGATGCGCATGTCGACCTTGCCGACGATGGTGGACTCGGGGATCGGTCCCCAGTAGCGGCTGTCACACGAGTTCGGCCGGTTGTCGCCCATCACGTAGACCTCGCCGGCCGGTATGCGATACGCGTGGTGGAGCGCGTAGGGCGCGGTCGACGGTCCCGGGTACGTGTCGTTCCGCAGGTTCGGGGGCAGGAACGGCTCCGGGAGCAGGTGCCCGTTGATGTAGACGTTGCCGTCGGCGAGCGAGATGGTCTCGCCCGGCAGCCCGATCACGCGCTTCACGAGGTCCGACACCGGTGGGCCCGCGCAGTTCTCGGTCGGAGGGGTGCTGAACACGACGATGTTGCCCCGGTCGACGCCGTGCAGGTGGTAGCTCAACTTGTCCACCACGATCCGGTCGCCGACTTGCAGGGTCGGCTCCATGGACCCCGAGGGGATGGAGTACGTCGCCACCACGAACGTGCGCAGCAGCACGGCGACGAGGATGGCCACGACCACGACGCCGACCAGCTCGACGATCCAGCGGGCGGACGGCTCCTTGTCCTTCGGCGCCTCGCCCTGGTCGTCGTCGCCCTCGCCCGGGGCGCCTTCTGCCTGCTCGTCGCCGTCCATGTCCGCAGAAAGTATGACCTGGCGGCCCTGGTGGAGTGGCGTACCGGTTGACCTGTCACGGCCGCGAGGCACTATGGGACCGTGGTCAGCGCAGTCATCTTCGACTTCTACGGCACCCTGGCCCGCTTCGCCGACACGTCGGTCTCCAACTACGAGACGGTCCTGGCGGCCCACGGCTACCGGCCGGAGCGGGCCATTCTGGACAACTACTTCTCCCGCTACGACGGGCGTCGAGCACGGTGAGCACTCGCGTCAGCGAGGAGGCCTACGAGTCCTGGGTGCGGCTCCGCCTGCGTGACCTCACCAGTGCCTGTGGCGTGCCGGACCCCCGCGTCGACGACCTGATCGATGCCTTGCGGGCGTCGGACCAGGGCGCCATGGTGCCGTATCCCGAGTCGGCGTCGACCTTGGCGTCCTTGCGCAGCGTCCGGACTGGCCATCGGGGTCTGCTCGAACTGGGGCTGGGAGCTCAATGCGTTCTTGGACCAGGTGGGGCTGCTCGGTCTGGTCGACGTCGGGGTCACGTCGGCCCGGGCCGGGGCGCGCAAGCCCCATCCGGACATCTACCGCGCGTCGCTCAGCGCCCTGGAGGTCGACCCGGCGGAGGTCGTCTTCGTGGGCGACTCCTGGGAGCCCGACGTCCGCGGCCCCCGGAGGATGGGGATGACGGCCGTCCACGTCTGGCGCGAGGAGGAGCGGTCGGGGATGGATCCGCCGGCGCTCCAGCCCGGCGACCACCGGGTCGGCGACCTGACCGGCGTGCTCGAGATCGTCGACGGGTTACGCGTCGCAGGGCCAGCGTAGGGTGAGCGCATCGGGAGCCCAGTCAGGCCATAGAGCGCTTTCCGACGACGAAGCCGTGGCTGAAATCGGCGACGGCGCTCGGGCCCCTGCGCTGCGAGTTGTCGTAGACCGTGGCGGTGTCGCCCAGCACGATCGCATCGGCCACGAGCGGCCAGAGCCTGCGGTAGCGCTGGCGGATCTTCTCCTCCGGGACGGCATGCCCGCCGGCGACGACGCGGGCGGTCACGCGGGCGACGGCGAGCGCTTCGGGCACCAGCATGACGTGGACCGCCGTGTAGTAGCCGGCCGCGGTGGCCTGGCGCAACAGGTCGAGCTTCGAGGGATGGGAGAACACGGTCTCGGCGATGAACGGCTCGCGTCGCGGCGATGAGCGCCTCCCGCGTGGCGGCTGCGATGCGCGCCGCTTCGTAGGAGTGGACCTCGGGATCGTCGGGCCAGCGTTGCTGGGCGATGAGGTCGGCGTTGACGAAGCTGGTGCGCGGCAGCGCCGGGGACAACGTGAGGCGGACGAAGGTCGACTTGCCGGCTCCGTTGGGCCCGACCACGAGGTCGAGTCGCACGTGGTGCTGTCAGTCCAGGGTGGTCGTCGTGCCGTCAGGGTCGTAGCGCACGAGCCGGCCCTCGTCGTCGAGGGCGACGGTCGCCACCCCCTCGGCGGCCAGTACATCGCCGTAGTGCACGCTCCGGAGCCGCTCCGTGATGGCGGCGTCGGACTCGGCGTTGGCGACGAGGCGCTCCTCGGCGGTGAGGTCGGTGAGGGCCAGCGTCCCCTCGAGCGCCGCTTCCACCCGGCGGCGGGCGGTCGAGTGGTGGGTCGAGACACTGCGCCCCACCCGGGCCCAGTGGTCGAGCTGCTGCTTGGTCGAGCGGCTGTGGCGTGCCCCCTCCACCGCCGCGGCATCGACGAGATCGGCGGCGAAACGGGTGACCCTGTCTGCAGCCATGCCGGACCTCCTCTGTCGTTTCCGAACGCTACGAGTGTAACATTCTGCTACGCAGCGGAGCCCACGGGTGGGCGGCCGTTCTCGGCCAGGCCGGCGGCCAGGGCTTTCCGGTCGTCGTCGGTGAGGAGGGAGAAGCGGATGTCCGAGCGGCCCAGCGGGCGCCACCACACCGCGTCGTCGCAGGCCCAGGCCTCGGCCCGCAGGCCGACCTTCGTGACCTTGCCCGTGGCCGTCTGGGGCAGCGACGGCGAGACCCGTACGTAGCGGGGCAGCCACTTCGGGCCCAGGTCGGGCTGTTCCTGCAGCCAGGTGGCGAAGCCGTCGGGGTCGAACTCCGTGCCCGGCACGGTCTCGACCGCCACCATCACCTGGTCGCCGGCGCCCGATGCGGTGTCGGGGACCGGATAGACGGCGGCGACCGCCAGGTCGGGATGGCGCGAAATGATGGCCTCGACCGGGCCGGCGGCGAAGTTCTCCGAGTCGACGCGCAGCCAGTCACCGTTCCGGCCGGCGAAGTAGAAGAAGCCGTCGGCGTCGACGTAGCCGAGGTCGCCCGTCCAGTACCAGCCCTGGCGCAGGCGTTCCTGCTCGGCGTCCGGCCGCTCGTAGTACCCCTCGAAGCTGCCGCGGCCGCTGCGGTTGACGATCTCGCCGATGGCGGCACCTGCATTGAGGAGGCGCCCCTCGGCGTCGAACTCCGCCCGCGGGCACTCCTCACCGGTCTCGGGGCTCATGACGGCGAGGTCGACACCGTCGACGGGTTTGCCGAGCGCGCCCTTGGGCATGCCGATGACGGCGTTGATGGCGGCTCCGCCCTCGCTCGCCCCGTACCCCTCAATCAGGTAGCACCCGAACCGCTTGCGGAAGCGGTCGCGGTCGCGCACCGAGGCTTCGGTGCCGAAGGCGCTCTGCAAGGTGTTGTCGGCGTCGTCGGGCCGCTCGGGCGTGGCGAGGATGTAGGCGATGGCCTTGCCCACGTAGCTGAACTTGGTGGCACCGAAGTGGCGGACGTCGTCGATGAAGGCCGAGGCGCTGAAGCGGGGGCGGGTGGCGATGGCCGCGCCCATCCAGACCGAGGGCCCCCAGAGCGCCCATGAGCGCGTTGCCGTGGAACAGCGGCATGGGGCAGTAGCAGACGTCGTCGGCCGTGTAGCCGAAGCCGGGCCCCGCCACCGCGGCAATGCCGGCCAGCCGGCCCTGCGTGCAGCGCACCGCCTTGGGCACGCCGGTGGTCCCCGACGTGAAGATCAGGAGGTAGAGCGCGGACTCGTCAATGGCGTCGGCGTTCTCAATGAGATCCTGTGCCTCAGGGCTGCCGGCGAAGCGCTGCAGGAGGGCGTCGTAGCGCTCGCTGCCGAGGACCAGGATGTTCTCGTCGGCCACCCCGAGGTCCAGCCCGGCCAGGAGGCCGGCGCCCTCGTCGTCGGTGACGATGACGGCGCAGTGGGTGGCCCGCACGTCGGCGGCGAGGGCCTCGCCCCGCCTGGTCGGGTTGATGCCGACGATGGCCGCCCCCGCCAGCGCGGTGCCGTTCAGCCAGAAGAGGTACTCGGACCCGTTGGGGAGGAGGACGCCGACGTGCGGCTTGCCGTCGCCGAAGAGGGAGCGGGCGAGGGCGCCGCGGGTGGCGCCCTCGTGCACGGCCTCGCGCCAGGTCCAGCGCTCGTCGCCGTCCAGGACGCCCGTGCGGTCGTCGTCGACGCGGGCGACGAGCATGGAGGCCACGGTCGTCATGGGAGCGCCCATCCCGGCGTGCGGCGCACGAGGTCGCGTTCGATGGCGTCGACGGTGCCGGCGCCGCAGAGGGCCATGGTGCGCCGCAGCTCGGCCTCGTACCAGCGCAGCAGTCCCGCCACGCCCTCGGCGCCACCCGTGGCCACGGCCCAGAGCGACGGGCGGCCGACCAGCGTCGCCCGCGCCCCGAGCGCCAACGCCTTCACGACGTCGGGGGCCCGGCGCACGCCCCCGTCCACGTAGACCTCGGCCTGCCCGTCCACCGCGTCGACCACCTCGGCGAGGATGTCGGCGGTGGCGGGCGCGTCGGCGAGCTGGCGGGCACCGTGATTGGATACCACGACCGCCGCCGCCCCTGCGTCGACGCAGCGCACGGCGTCGTCGGCCCGCTGCACGCCCTTGACCACGACGGGCAGCGAGCTCAGGCCGGCGAGCCACCCGATGTCGTCGGGCGTGAGCGCCGGCTCGAACTCGTGGGTCACGACGGCCATGAACCCGCCCTCGCGGGCGCTGTCGGTGCTGCCTTCGGCCAGGTTGGGCAGCGCCAGGTCGTCGGGCAGGTGCACGCCGATGCGCCACTCGCGCAGGCGGAGCCCCGAGACCGGTGCGTCGACGGTGAGGACCAGGGCGCGGTAGCCGTGTGCCGCGGCACGGCGGACGAGCTCCTCGGTGCGCTCCCGCTCCCGCAGTATGTAGACCTGCATCCAGCGGGTGGCGTCGGGGGCGGCCGCCGCCACGTCTTCGAGCCGGCAGGTGGCCAGCGACGACAGGATCAGGAGCGCGCCCGCCTCGGCGGCACCGCGGGCGGTCGCCACCTCGCCCTCGGCGTGGGCCAACCCCTGAATGGCCGTCGGGGCGATGGCGACGGGTGAGCTGACCGGGCTGCCGAGCAGGGTGGTCGCGGTGGACACCTCGCTGATCCCGGCCAGGACGTGGGGGTGGAGCTGCCAGTGGCTCCAGGCGTCCACGTTGCCCTGCAGCAGGCGCTCGTCCTCGGCGCCCCCCGAGTAGTAGGCGTAGGCCATCTCCCCGATGGCCCGCCGGGCTTCGTGCTCCAGATCCGGCAGCGACAGGTCGGTGACCAGGGGCGCCGGACCGCTCGGGTGGGGCGGGGTTGTGCTCGGACGCATCGGCCCTGGCAGGATGAGCAGGCACGGGCCGCATGGTAGGCGCGCCCGAGCTGTGGACACCCGGAGGTGCCGTGCGATTCTCGTATGCCGAGTCGATGACAGACCCGTCCTTCTATCTGCCGCTGGCCCAGGCGGCCGAGGCGGCGGGCTTTGACTCCATGGTCGTGCCCGACAGCATCTGCTACCCCGAGGTGTCGGACACCACCTACCCGTTCAATCCCGACGGGACGCGGGAATTCCTCGAGGACAAGCCCTTCTTGGAGCCGTTCTCGCTCATCCCGGCCATGGGCGCGTTGACCGAGAGCCTGCGCTTCGTGACCTTCGTCATCAAGCTGCCCATCCGCCAGCCGGTCCTCATCACCAAGCAGGTGAGCTCGACGGCGGTGCTGACCAACAACCGGCTGCTCCTCGGCGTCGGCACCAGCCCGTGGCCCGAGGACTACGAGATCTGCGGCGTGCCGTGGGAGCGCCGGGGCAAGCGGATGGACGAGGAGATCGCCATCATGCGGGGCCTCATGGCGGGCGGCTTCTTCGAGTTCCACGGCGAGGTCTTCGACGTGCCCTCCATCAAAATGTGCCCGACGCCGTCGAAGCCGGTGCCCATCCTCATCGGCGGGCACCACGAGGCCGCGCTGCAGCGGGCCGCCGTGGACGGCGACGGCTGGCTGCACGGTGGGGGAGACCCGGCCGACCTGCCCGGGTTGCTGGCCCGTCTGGCCGAGCTGCGGCGGGAGCACGGGACGGAGAACAAGCCGTTCGAGGTCCACGTCATTTCGCTCGACGCGTACACGATCGACGGCGTGCACCGTCTGGAGGAGCTCGGCGTCACCGACGTGATCGTCGGCTTCCGCTGGCCCTACGGGGTGGAGCAGGACACCGAGACGCTGGCGACGAAGGTCGACAACCTGAAGCGGTTCGCCGACGACGTCATCGCCAAGGTCCGCTGAGAGGGGAGGGACATGACCGACGCACCCCTGAACGCCCGCGAGCTGGGCCTGACGTCCCGGGCCGCCGTGACGGCCGGCGACCGGGAGGGCTGGTTGAGCCTGTTCGCCGACGACGCCTTCGTGCAGGACCCGATCGGACCGTCAGCCTTCGACCCCGAAGGCAAGGGTCACCACGGGCGCGAGGCCATCGCCGCCTTCTACGACACCGTGATCGCCGTCGAGCGAGGCCATCGACTTCGAAATCACCGAGTCCTACCTCTGCGGGGACGAGGTGGCCGACGTCGGCATCATCCGCACCACGCTGGCCGGCGGCACGCACCAGGCCATCGTCCACGGCGTCTACACCTACCGCACCGACGGCGCCGGCAAGATCGCCTCGTTGCGCGCCTACTGGGAGTTCGACGGGCTCGAGATGGTGGAACTGGGCAGTTGAGCACCGCGCGTCCTGGTCCGCGAGGGCCTGTTCACCGACGACGATCCGCCCGCCCTGCTCGGCACGCACTGTGGCGCCTGCGGGCGGTTCCACTTCCCCCGGGCCGACGCCTGCACCTACTGCGCCACGGCGGACCCCGAGCCCGTGCGAGCTGTCGCGCCAGGGCACGTTGTGGGCCTGGACCGCGGTGACGGCGGCGCCCCCCGGGTACCAGGGCGAGGTCCCCTTCGGTATCGGCGTGGTCGAGCTGCCCGAGGGCGTGCGCGTGATCACCCGCCTGACCGAGAGCGACCCGGGCGCGTTGGCCGAGGGCCAGCCGATGGAGCTGCGCATCGTGCCGCTGCACCAGGACGAGGACGGGAACGACGTGGTGACCTACGCCTTCGCGCCGGCATGACCGGCGTCACCGTGGCCGGCGTCGGCCTCCACCCCTTCGGCCGCTTCGACGGCGTCTCGACGACCGACATGGGCGTCGTCGCCGTGCGGGCGGCGCTGCAGGAGGCCGGCATCGGCAAGGGCGGCTTCCAGGCCGCCTTCTGCGGCACGGCCTACGGCGGGGTGGCCACGGGCCACAAGGTGCTGAGCCGGCTCGGCATGACGGGCATGCCCATCGTCGACGTCGAGGCCGGCTGCGCCAGCGGCGGCGCCGCACTGATGCTGGCGGCCGCCGCCATCCGCGCCGGGCAGTACGACACGGTCCTCGTCTTCGGCACCGAGAAGATGCCCAAGGGGATCATCCGCTCGTCCTTCTTCGACCCCTGGCAGGAGGAGGCGGGCCTCGCCTCCACGCCGGCCTTCTTCGGCCTGCGGGCGCAGCGCCTCTGCATGACCTCGGGCGTCACCAAGGACCACCTGGCCCGGGTCGTCGTGAAGAACCGCCGGCACGGGGCCGCCAACCCCGACGCCATGTACCAGAAGGAGACGACGGTCGAGGCCGTGCTCGGCTCGCGGGTCGTGTGCGAGCCGCTCCATCTCTTCATGCTGTGCTCGCCCAACGAGGGTGCCGCCGCGCTGGTGCTGCGCCGGGCCGACCTGGCCCCGTCCGGCGTGACGCTGGCCGCCGCCGTGCTGCGGTCGCACATTCCCGGCTCCGTGCTGAGCGAGTCCACCCCGCTGGCCGGACTGGCCGACGACGACGTGCCGGCGCCCGACGACGCTGGCCGCCACCGCCGCCTACGAGGAGGCCGGCCTCGGGCCCGCCGACCTGGACGTGGTGGAGTGCCAGGACACCGACGCCGCCCGCGAGCTGGGCTCGTGCGAGGAGCTCGGGCTGTGCGAGCCGGGCGGATCCGCCGCCCTGCTCGATTCGGGCGCCACGACCTTGGGTGGGCGCCTCCCGGTCAACCCGAGCGGGGGACTGCTCTCCAAGGGCGAGCCGCTCGGTGCCTCCGCCCTCGGCCAGGTGGTCGAGCTGGTGCGCCAGCTGCGGGGCGAGTGCGGGCCGCGCCAGGTCGAAGGCGCCCGGGTGGCGCTGTCCCACACCGTGGGCCGGGGTGCCAACGCCGGCGTGGTGATCCTGACCCGCTGAAGAGTTCAGCGGACGGTTGCGGGTCAGTCGCGGGGCGGCAGCACCGTGAAGGCGATCGTCGAGACGGCCGCCAGCTTGTTGTCGCGGCCGACATCGGTCACCTCCACCTGCAGGACGAAATTGGACCGTCCCTGGCGGACGATCCAGGCGTCGGCGCGGGCCGGGCCGACCGCGACGGGCGACAGGAAGTGGATGTTCATGTCCGAGGTTGCCGTGCTGAAGCCGTTCTCGTGATCGCACGAGTCATAGGCCAGACGGCCGGCGCAGACGTCGATGAGCACCGCAATCAGGCCGCCCTGGAGTGCGCCGCGGACATTCGCGACCTCGGGGCGGACGTCCATCTCAATCACGAGGTGGCCCTCCGGGGCCGGCATGTCGCGTGTCCCGAGCTGCTCGAAGAGGTGCCCGCCCTGTGCGATCACCTCGTTGTGCAGCTCTGACAATTCGGCGTTGGGCAGCTTCGCCATGCGCAATGGATATCCCAACTCCGGTGGCGCCGCTAATCGGAGCGGCACGGCGCTGCGTCGGCTCGGCACGGCGTGTGGTTCCGTCAGGAACGACAGGTGTCTGCAATGGACGACGCGGACCCGCCGGACGACGTTCCATCGGGGACCAACGCGCTCGCCGGCGGCGCGACGAGGTGCACCGGGATCCCGAACGCCGAGAAGGTGAGCGTGGAGACCGTCGTCGTCGGCCCGCGGGGAAGGCCGGCGAAGACGGCGGGCAGCTTCACGCCCCGGGATTCGACGAGCCGCGCCCTGAAGAAGCTTCGAGTGCTCAGCCGTGTCTGCTGCGTGACGGGAGCCCTCAGACGTTGACGCTGTCACTCGACGTCGGGAACGCCGCCGGGCAACGGGCTTCCTCCGAGCGCTGAGGTCTGGGCATGTTCTGCGCCAGGTCGGTCGGGCGAGCGGTCGACGCGATCCAAAAGCCGACGGCGGCGAGCAGGAATCCCACCGTCCCTGCGATGTCCCCGGCAAGACGGAGCCCGTAGTGGAAGTCGAGCACCCCGAGGGAGAAGCTGGGGTGATTCTGGTAGAGGTCGTACGTGAGCGTGGCCACGCCCGCCGCCGTCACGACCGAGGCGGCCGCCATCCACCTGGCCGGACCTCGAACGGTCGTCCCGTGCCGTTGTGTCTTCGCAACTCCCGACGATCCATCGCCAACACGCGTAGCCGGCCAACCCGTAGCCCGCAGACGTCGTCAGCCAGTAGACGAGCGTCGCGGCAGCGTCGGACGTGGGCAGAACCGCAATCCAGATAGGCGGCCGTCCACAGCACGATGCCGGCGAAGCCGAGGCCGAGAAGAGCTCCCGGCAGGCGGAGAGTCCGCACAGGGCCAGCCTATGGCACGTGACCCACGATTCCTAGGTGCGCTGGCAGATGCCTGGCCCCGGTTCTGTCGATGCACTCGTCCGGGCTTGCGTAAAATGCGTCCGTGGCGTCGGCCGGCGAACCCCCGACACCTGATCCCGTCTGGGTCGACGACATGCAGATTCGCATGCTCGCCCCCTCCGAGTCGGCTCGCCTCGGCGACGCCGTCCGGGCCGTCTACGGCGAGACGTATCCCGTGCGGTGGACCTACGACGCCGACGACGTGGCCCGGCGGATCGCGGCCGGCGTGCTGATCTCGGCCATCGCCGAGACGGCCGGACGGCGATCTGCTCTGCCATTCGGGACTTCTGCTCGACTCGCCGGACGATCTCGTGGGCCATGCCGGTCAGGCGCTCACGCTCCCGGCGGCCCGGGGGCGCCACATCTTCACCACCGTCAAGCGGTACCTCGTCGAATGGGCGACAGACCCTCGGGCTCGTCGGCATGTACAGCGAGGCCACCGCCGCCCACCCCTACAGCCAGCAGGCCCTGCTGGATCTGGGCGGCCACGAGACGGGCTTCATGCTCGGCTTCATTCCCGCGTCGGTCGAGAACAACGCGGCGTCGGCTTCGAGACGGGGTCGCACGTCGGCCGCCCTGTTCTTCCTCCGCATGCGGCCGGGCCAGGAGCGGATGCTCTATGCGCCGGCCCGGCACCGGGACATCGTGCTCGAAACGATCGACATCTGCGGCTCCCGGGCGCACCTGGCCGAGGCACCGAGCGGCGTCGATCTTCCCGCTGTCTCGCAGCTGTCCATGGAGCGTGACACGGGCGACAACGTCGCCGTCCTGACGGTGCACCAGGCGGGTCGGGACCTGACGGCCCGCGTCGACGCCGAGCGCTCCCGGTGTTCGGCGATGGTGTCGAAGCCCTGTACGTGGATCTGCCGCTCGACCGCCCCGAGTCGGCCCACGTGAGCGACGCACTCGGGGAGCTCAGCCTCTCCTACGCGGGGATCTTCCCGAACAATCAGGCCGCCGGCGACGTGCTCCGGCTGCAATGCCTGCGCAACGCCACCGCCTGGAGCCACGACGTGGCGGTGGCCTCGCCCCACGGCGCCGCGCTGCTGCACTACGTGATCGCGGACATGGAGGCGGCGGGCCAGCGGGTGGAGCGGACCGAGGCCCAACTCGGTGACGGCCCATCCGACGAGAACGTCCCGCTGGTGGCGGTGCGCTAAAGCTCGTCCGACGACGTGTCGTCCATGGCGAGCCCGATCGAGCGGGGCCATCCGGCGCAGATCGGCGTCATGCGCCAGGAGCGCCGCTCCGTGGCGGAGCGCCACCGACGCGATCAGGCAGTCGACCAGGCCTCGTGGTGTCACGCCGGCACGGCGACATCTTCGGTAGAGACGACTTGCGGCGTCGAAGTCCGCCACCGCTTCGAAGGTGAGCAGGTGACAGCGTCCCAGCAGGCGCCGAAGACCAGCCTCGCGATCGTCGCTGCGCAGCGCCGGCCAGGACCTCCATCACGACGGGCTCGGTGACGGCCAGGGGACCGTCGTTCGCGATGAGCTCGGCCAGACGTCGGTCCACGTTGCTGCCGGTGCCGCGGTCGTATTCCACCCAGGCCGAGGTGTCGGCGAGGATCACGGGCCGTCCGGCGGGCCCGTGTCGGCGGGAATCTCCCCGATGGCGTGTGCGCCCCGCATGGCGAGTGCCTCGTCGCGGCTCATCGGTTGCCCGGCCAGGTGCCGGAGCGCCAGGTCGACGGCTTCCGTCTTCGTGTGCACGCCGTAACGATCCATGATCGCCCGGAGAAACGTCTCCTCTATCTCGATGTTGGTTCGAACGCGGCTCATACACCTATGGTACATCTGAGGTGTAGAGGACGTGTACCGTTGCAGACCGCCCCGGAGGGCGGTCGGGTCTACCCGAGCCGGCGAAGCACGTCGGGCAGCTCGGTCAGGGAGGCCACCACGGCATCGGGGCGCGGGCCGTCGTCGGGGAACAGCACCGCGCCGTCGCGGTCGAGCCAGACCGAGCGCCAGCCGGCGCCGTGCGCGCCGGCCACGTCGTTGACCGGGTGGTCGCCCACGAGCACGCACGCCTCGGGCCCCACGCCCAGCTCGCGTTCGGCGACCTCGAAGATCCCCTTGTCGGGCTTGGCCACGCGGTGGTCCTGCGCGAACACCACCGACTCGAAGTAGCCGGCCAGCCCGACCGTCTCGGGCAGCCGGCTCCCGTTGGAGAGGAGGCCCAGCCGGTAGTCGGCCCGCAGGGCGTCGAGGGCCGGGATCGTGTCGCTGAAGAGCGCCGGGTCGCGGTCGCGGTGGGTGAAATACGACTCGCCCAGCTCCTGCGCCAGCACCTCGTCCGCGGCCTCGTCCCCGTCCTCCACGTCGCGCCGGCGCGCCAGGGTGCGGGCGAAGCCGAGCACGCGCAGTTCGGCCAGCGACCACACGGCGGGGGACTCGGCGGCCACGTCGGCTCTGTCCTCCTGCAGGTCCTCCCAGCCCAGTGCCTCGGCGAAGGGCCCGGGCCGGGCGGCGCGCAGCTCGGCCGCCGTCGCCACCAGCGCCTCGCGCATGACGCGCTCGAAGTCCCACAGCGTCTGGTCCCCGTCGAACAGGACGGCCTCGATCACGGGGCGACGAGGACCACCTTGCCGAACTTGGCGCCGGCGGCGAAGTGGTCGTAGGCCGCCTGCGCCTCGGCCAGCGGGAACGTCTCGTGCACCGGGACGTGCAGGCGCCCTGCCCGCAGCGCCGGCAGCACGTGCGCCGCCACGTCGGCCGCCACGTCGGCCTTCTCGCGCCGGCTGCGGGCGCGCAGGGTGGAGCCGCCGATGCGGACGCGCCGCTGCATCAGCTGCATGAGCTCGACCTCCATGCGGCCCCCGCCCCCGACGCCGATCACCACCACGCGGCCCCACGTCGCCATGTGCGGCAGCACGCTGGTCAGGCTGGGCGCGCCCACCAGCTCGAGCACGACGTCGTACGGCGCCCTGCGCCCCTCGTCACCCGGTGCCAGCACCACGCCGGCACCGAGCGCGGCCACCGCCTCGCGCCGCTCGGGGTCGCGCACCGTCGCCGTCACCACCGCACCCGCCTGCGCCGCCAGCTGCACGGCGGCGGTCCCGACCCCGCCGGCGGCGCCCGAGACCAGGACGCGCTCGCCCATCTGCAGCTCGGCCTGGCGGAAGAGGCCGTCGTAGGCGGTGGTGAAGACCTCGGGGAAGCCGCCCGCCTCGGCCCAGGACAGGTCGTCGGGGACGGGCAGCGCGTGGGACTCGTCGACGAAGGCCATGGTGGCCTGCGCCCCGCCGCCCACGACCGCCATGACCCGGTCGCCGGGGGCGAAGAGCGTCACCTGCGCGGCCCACCGCCACCACCTCGCCGGCGAACTCCATGCCCGGGATGTCGACGGGCCACCCCGGTGGCGCCGGGTAGAAGCCGGCCCGCTGCACCAGGTCCGCCGCGTTCAAGCCGGCCGCCCGCACCGCCACCAGCAGCTCGGTGTCGCCGGGGACCGGGTCGGCCCGCTCCTCCCAGTACAGCTGGCCCTCCCGGATCACGACGGCGTGCATGCCGGTCACCCTACGCGGCCCGGGCACGCCGACACCGGTGCCCGATAGGGTCGCGCGCATGGCTCTCTACGACATCCCCATCCACACCCTCCAGGGCGACGACACCTCGCTGGGCGACTACAAGGGCAAGACGCTGCTGCTGGTCAACGTGGCCTCCAAGTGCGGCCTGACGCCGCAGTACGAGGGCCTCGAGCGCCTGCAGAAGGACTACGCCGACCGGGGCTTCTCGGTCATCGGCTTCCCCTGCAACCAGTTCATGGGCCAGGAGCCCGGGACCTCCGAGGAGATCGCGGAGTTCTGCTCGGCCACCTACGGCGTCACCTTCCCGCTCATGGAGAAGATCGACGTGAACGGCGACGACCGCAACCCGATCTACGCCGAGCTGACGCAGAAGGAGGACGCCGAGGGCAACGCCGGCGACATCACGTGGAACTTCGAGAAGTTCCTGCTGTCGCCCCAGGGTGACGTCGTGGCGCGCTACCGGCCCCAGGTGGAGCCGGAGGACCCGACGATCATCGCCGACATCGAGGCGCAGCTGACCGCTTGATACCGCCGCACCCCGTTCCGGCGGGGTTCGCCGCGTCCATCTTCGACATGGACGGGCTCCTCATCGACTCCGAGATCCTGTGGCACGAGGCCGAAATCGACATCCTGGGCGGTCTCGGCGTCCCCCTCGCCGTCGAAGGCTGCCGCTCGACCAAGGGCATGTTCGTGGACGAGGTCACGGCGCACTGGTACTCGCTGCACCCGTGGCCCGGGGCCACGCCGACGCCCGACGAGGTGGCGGTGACCATCGTCGACCGGGTGATCGAGCTCATCACGACCAAGGGCGAGCTCAAGCCGGGGGCCGAGCACGCCATCGGCTTGTGCCGCGACCGCGGCCTGCCGCTGGCGGTGGCCTCGTCGTCGCAGTACCGCCTCATTGACGCCGCGCTGGCGCACTTCGGCCTGCGCGACTCCTTCGAGCTCGTGCACTCCGCCGAGGACGAGGACTACGGCAAGCCGCATCCGGCCGTGTTCCTGACCGCGGCGGCCAAGCTCGGCGCCGCGCCGCGGCGGTGTCTGGTCTGGGAGGACGCACCCGCCGGCGTGCTGGCGGCCAAGGCGTCGTCCATGACCTGCATCGCCGTGCCCGAGCACGGCGAGGGCGGCCATCCTGCCTTCGGTCTGGCTGACCTGGTCGTCGACTCGCTGCTCGACGTCTCCGACGCCTCGCTCGACGCCCTCGAGCGGGGCCTCACCCCAGGCGTTGACCGCGCCAGCACGACGCATGGAGCGCTGTGGACTACCGGAGTTCGACACCGGTGAGATCGCCGCACGCTGCGAGCAGTTCTTCTTGCACTTCGAGGCTGCTCGCCGCGGGGTTCGTTTCGCGCTGACGCTGGTGGTAGAAGTAGCGCCCCGTCACCATGGCCGCAGGGTCGTCGCTCGTCGCCAGCCAGACCTGGGTGACCGGGGCCAGGGACAGATCATCAGGAGCACCGGGGCCGCCCATCTTCGTCGGCACCCAGCCCGGCTCAAGGGCGTTGGAGAGCACGTCCGGCCAGTGACGCGCCACCGCGAAGGCCAAGACGACGTCGAACAGCTTGGAGTCCGCATACGCCTGTGACCCGTTCCACGGGCGACGCTCCCACTGCAGGTCCGAAAGATCCGGGTCGCCACCCCGATGCATGCCGGAACTGAGGTAGACGAGCCGATCCGGCCGGGTCATCAGGGCGGTCACGAGGTACGGCGCCAGCACGTTGACGGCGAACACGTGCGACAGGCCGTCAGCCGTCACGATCCGCGCCGGCTCCCGGTACCCGATGCCGGCGTTGTGGATGACCGCGTGGTACCTCCCGAGGGCATTGGCCTGCTCGGCGACCTGCCGCATGCCCGAAATGCTCGACAGATCGCCGACGACCACGTCCATCGCTGCCGGCAGTTCTCCTCGGGCGTCGGCGGCCCGTGCGTCGTTGCGGGCGTGGAGCGTGACGTCGTGGCCGTCTTCGACGAGCAGGCGGGCCGCCATGAGGCCGAGGCCATCCGACGAGCCAGTGACCAGTACTCGGGCCATCACGGCTCCTTTCGCCTGGGCGTTTCGGCCGTTCTCGAGGGTCGGTCGATCGCGGTCGTGCAGGAAGCAATCATGTCCGCATTGGAAGACCCGTGCAGACCCGGTGATCGGGGCTTCGCCCCCATGCAGCAACTGGTGCCAGTCGGCTGGGGACCCGCGACGTCTCGAAAGACGATCGTTCCAGGTATACCGAAGTGCATGCCTGAAGAACCTGTCCTCCTGGGTGGCCGATCTGTCCGCCGCATGGGTTTTGGTGCCATGCAGCTCCCCGGTCCGGGTGTCTTCGGTCCGCCCAAGGATCGAGAGAATGCGTTGAAGGTGCTCCGTCGTGCCGTAGACGCCGGGGTGAACCACATCGACACCGCGCAGTTCTACGGACCCGACGTGGCCAACGAGTTACTGCGAGAGGCGCTCTCTCCCTATCCGGATGACTTGGTGATCGTCTCCAAGGTCGGAGCAGCGAGAGACGATCAGGGCCAGTGGCATGGCGCGCAACGGCCCGATCAACTCCGAGCCGGAGTCGAAGCCAATCTCGAATCCCTCGGTTTGGAGCAGATCGCCGTCGTCAATCTGCGGCGACATCCCGAGTCCGACGTTCTGTTCACCGATCAGCTCGAAGCTATGGAAGCTCATGCGTCAGGAGGGCCTGATCGGACAGATCGGACTGAGTAACGTCGACGTGGATCAGTACCGGACCGCTCAATCTCTGATCGACATCGCCTGCGTGCAGAATCCCTACAACCTGGCTGACACGTCCGGACAGGATGTCTTCGACGCCTGCCGGTCGGATGGCATTCCCTTTGTCCCTTTCTTTCCGTTGGGCTCCGCCTTCAATCCTGAGAAGCCAGTTCTCCGTGCCGCCCCCGTCGAGGCAACCGCTCGTCGACTGGGCGCAACGCCGGCCCAGGTTGCGCTCGCCTGGCTCCTCCAGCAGGCCCCAACGGTCTTGCTCATCCCGGGAACCTCCTCGTTAGAGCATTTGGAGGAGAATCTTGGCGCTGCCGATTTGGTGCTCGACCAAGAAGCACTTGACGTGCTCCCCTAAAGGAGGGGTCGGGCGGCTCACCGAATCCCGGGCGTAGCGGGCCCTTCGAAGGGCGGAAGCGACTCTGGCGAGGAGTCAAACCTCAGGCTGCGGCCGCACGCGGCCGCCTGGGTGCATGTCAACGGGGTCAGGTCCCGCTTTCAAGGGTCGCGATCGCCTCAATCGAAATCAGGAGACCTCGAGGCAGAGCCACATTGGCCGGAGCCGAGCGAGCCGGCGGAGGATCGGGCATGTGACGCCCATAGACCTCGTTGATGGTGGCGAAATCCTCAACGTTGGCGTAGAAGATCGTTGTTTTGACGAGGCGATCGAGTGAGGATCCGGCGGCCTCCAAAATGGCGCTCAAGTTCAACAGCGCCTGCTCGGTCTGCTCAGCCACCCCCTCGCGGAGCATGCCGGTTTGGGGATCGATACCAACCGTGCCCGAGCAGAAGACGAAGCCGTTCGCGACGATCGCCTGGCTGTAGGGACCAAGCGCCGCCGGGGCGCTTTCTGTCGAAATACGGCGTCTGTCCATCCGAGTTTCCTCCCGAAACGGCAAGTGGCGGGCACGGGAACGGTAGCCGGATCCTCTGGTCACTGATCTGGCGGTCTGTCGGCAGGTGGATCGAGCTGGCCATCTCGTCCAGAGAAGAACGAATTCGTGGTCACCGATCCTCCGGTCTCGTCCTGGCATACGGCCGCGACCTTGTTATCCCAGGAAAAGGCCTGACCCCGAGCAACAACCCCGTAGGATCACTGACATGAACGGAACGATGCAGAGAACGCTACGCAGGCTCACGCAATGACAAGACCTCTCGCTATGCGATCTGCCGGCACCGAACAGTCCAACAACTCTGTCGTCCGTCACATTGGGCGCCGTTCGGGTCGGAGCTACGAAACCCGGTCGTCGCGGTTGAGCACGACGGCAGCTTTCTCATCGCTCTCCCGTATGGCATACGCACCGACTGGGCGAAGAACGTCTTCGCAGGCGGGGCGACGAGCGTCATGACCCATGGTCAGCCATATGAAGTCGATCAACCACAGGTCATTCCAATGACGGACGCGACGGGTTCTTCGGCCCGAAGGAGCAGAAGCTCCACCGGCGCTTCGCCGTCGACACATGCCTCCGGGTCCATCGCATTGCGCCGTAGGTCGAGGAGGGCTGAGCATACCGACGTTCGGAACGAACTGGTTCAGCTGAAGTCCTTCGGTTGACGCTCGCACACCTGGCGAACCGGGACGCCGGCCCGTGAATCGTCAGAGGATCGTCACGCGGGTCGCTTCCTGCTTGCCCTGATCGAATCCGGCACGGGCGGAGGGGATGCGGGTCGCCGGGTCCATCTGGTTTGTGCCCATTGCGGCTTGGGAGTCGGCGTCCGGCGTGATCACCTCGACGCGGCTGCCCTGCTTCCGCAGAGCCTCGACTTGGCCCTCCAGGTCCATGCCCCATTCCGGTGGTCTGCGCAGGCCCTCGAACTGGCCTTCGGGCAATGTCCCGCTCCGTCCGCCGAACGGCGAGAGCACCACGACATTCGCATAACCCGAGGCGAGGTCGGCGTTTTCGGCGGAGCGCACGCCGCCGTTGATGTAATGAGTGCCGTTGATATTGATAGTGGGGGACGATCCCGGCAGCGCCGTGCCAGCGGTGACCGCGTCCACCAAATCGACGCCCGAATCGCGGTCGAACGTGGCCAACTCGCCTGTGTGCGCGTTCACGGCCACCACGATCATCGGCCTGGCCGGCCATTCATGGCGAGGCAACCGGGCGGCGACCACGGAGCGGTGCTGTTCCGCCGTGGATTCGAGTATGGGGTCACACTCCAATCCGAATGCTCCCATCGCACGTTGTAGATCGGCTGCCGAGGTGGCGGCGGCGGAGATGGCCCTCATCCGCTCGAACACCGTGGCCATCGGCAGGGCCGGCGGTCGTTCGCGGTTCTGTCTGACCGGTTGAACAGGCGGGGACAGCACCGAGGCGAACAGTTTGGCCGGCGGTATTCCACTGCGCAGCTGCGCTGCCGCGGTGGCACCGGACGAGGTACCGATCACCAAATCTGCGGCCTCTGTCATATCGAGACCCGCTTCGGCCAGGCCTGCGATGATCCCGATCTCCCAGGCATTTCCGGCGGCCCCACCGCCACCGAGAACCAGTGCAAGGTTGCGAGCTACCTGCGGATATGAAGTGCGGTCGCGCCGAGCCAGGCGTGAAAGATTGGGCTTTGCCCCCAGTCGATGGGAGCGATTCTTGAAACTGCGACATGTCTTGGTCCCTTTCAGGGCATCCGAGAGACGGGCACCCGAGGACCGATGACGACGAAGCTCTAACGGCTCCGGCGTGAAGGGGTGAGTGCCCGACGGTGAACGAAAAGAATCGGAACCACCTCCTTTGATCGTGCGCTGTGACAGCGCTCCCAACGAACTGAACGTTTGAGAGTAGGCGGGCAGCAACTTCGCCGCAAACGAACCGGTCGTCGTAGTCGTGACTGGCGGCGGCCGGGCGAGTCGGACTGTCGGGCGAAGTGCCTGGGTGACGCCGTCCCGATGTACAGGGCAGCCTGACCGCTCCTTCACCTCATGGGCTGGAATGAGCGACCCCCTCCGGGCGCACTGGGGCACCCGTCAAGCGGTCAAAACCAGCGGTCCATCTTTCGTGACCACCATTGAGTGCTCGAACTGAGCAACGAGGCTCCCGTCTGCTGTTCGAAGCGTCCATCCGTCCGCATCGTCAACGACATGGTCTGCGGAGATGGACAAGAAGGGCTCGATAGCGAGGACCAGGCCTTCGCGAAGAACCATCCTCTGGCCGTCATCGATGCTCGGGACTGACGGCGCCTCATGGAGTCCCCGCCCGATGCCGTGGCCATTGAGATTCTTGATGACACGAAATCCGTGACGGCGTGCTCTCTTTGGACCGCCCGGCCAAGATCACGGAGCCGAGCGCCTGGCTGAGCGGCGTTCATAGCATCGCGTTGAGCAAGCTCGGTGGCCTCGAGCAGTCTGGAGGCCACAGGGGAGACCTCGCCGACGGCGACGCTGATTCCTGTGTCAGAGAAGTAGCCGTCCAGCTCGGCAGAGACGTCAAGGTTTACGAGGTCGCCATTGCGTAGTTGGCGCTTGAGAGACGGAATGCCATGGGCCGCTTCATCGTTGACGCTGATACATGTGGAGCCTGGAAATCGGTAAGTGACACGGGGTGCAGAGCGTGCTCCGTGGCGCCGGAATACCTCCCTGCCCACGGCGTCGAGTTCGCCGGTGGTCGCGCCAGGAGCGACGGCCTCCATCATGGCCTGGCGGGCTTCGGCGACAACACGACCCGCACGAAGGAGTGCATCGAGATCCTCTTGCTTGTCAATCGTCACTGAGTGATTCTACGCCCGACCGTGACGCTCGCCTCGGGCAGGCTCGTAGGGAGCACCGAAGGCTGCAATCGCAAGGCCTTCGATCCAGCCTCCGGGTGAGATACTTCCAAGGTGGATAAGTGGGGTGCTCCCCTCTACGGCGACCCATGCCACGGGTGCGGATTTACGTGGACCATTGGGCAAGCCGGCTCGGTCTTGCTGATGCGCGACATGCCGGACGCCATTGAGGAGCTCGTTTCGGACGTTACTGGGACGGAACGGCTTCCTGACCTCGGGTGGAACGTGTGTGGCATACGACGACAACATCGCACACATGACCGACAACACCCGGATCTGGGCGGAACGCCTTGTTGCGGTCGCCCGAGGAGCGGATGCACATGTCGTCCCCTACGATCCCGATCTCCTGGCCGAGGCAAGGCACTACAACGAGATTGCTCTCCGAGGCGCCACCTGGTCGTTCCGTCTAGCGGTTGCGAACTGGCTGGCTGCTGTGGAGGAGGCGGAGCCCGCGGGGGTCGTGATGCTGCACTCAGAGCGGGGTGCCATGGAACTCGCAGATGTTGTGGCCTCCAATGCTCACGATGCGTTCCATCACCGCTGGGATATCGCAAGGATTCTGAACACGCCCTGAGCCATTCCGATCGCCGAGAAAGGTCACCCTCCCGGCCATACAGGGCACTTATCGTCCTTGGCGAACGCCGGCCGAAACACCATACTGAGGGGGATGACCCGGGCTATCAGGGTGCTTCCACGAATCGTTGGCGCGCCGAGTGGGAAACCGGTTCGACCCGAGGCGCCAGACAATCAGCGGTTGATGGCGCAGGTGCTCAAGTGATCCGTCATCTTGGACCCCGGAGCTCGCCAGGTTCACGGCTGACGTGTTCGACGCCATGGCAGGGACCTGCGTCGACGAACGAGGGAGCTACAGGGTGGCTCCTTCGACGCAATGGCAGGGACCTGGGTCGATGAACGAGGGAGCTACAGGGTGGCTCCGCTCGTCGATGCGCTCCAGCGTGGCGGCGCCCACGGGAATGGAAGGTGTCTGGAGATCGGAAGTGGAACCGGCGTGCTGACGGCCTCTCTCCAAGAGGTCTGGAACAAGGTTGTCTGCATTGATCTCTCCATGAAGATGATGTTGCGCCATCGGGCTGGACGTCAGATTCAAGCCGACGCAAGTTCGCTGCCCTTTCGCAATGGCGCGTTCAATGCGATCGTCATCGGGAACGCGCCACTCTTCGCTGCGGAGGTGGTGAGGTTGCTGGCACCCGAGGGAGCCTTGATTTGGTCAAACGCTCTCGGTCAGGGTGCTCCGTACTATCTGCCGACAGCGAACATGTTGGACACGTTGGCTGCAGCAGCTCCAGACTCAAGATGGTCTGCAGTAGAGAGCGAGGCCCTATGGGGAAGCTGGGTGGTGTTCCATCGATCTGAGGTGATCGCCAAATAGGTGGTTCACCGGGAGTCGTGCTGGCGATGGCAGTGCTCTGTTCGGGCCGTACTGGGATATTTAGCGGAACCCGTCCAAATTCTGCTTCTTCCGGATTGGTGTTCGATTGTTGACTTCAGATCAGAGGCGGAATGCCCACCATTCGCGAAACTCGTCCGTCGAGTTCGTGACGGGGAATGGCTCTGCAGGAACTGGCAGCCCGAGCCGTTCACAGATCGGATCCCAGCCGTCGCCAAGATTCCATTCGAGCAGCCGTCTTGCCGGCACTTCTGCACGCACGGCGTCGTTGTGGCGGACATAGGCATCGATCATCGCTTCAGGGTCGTCAAAGCGGTCACTAAATCGGTCCTTCAGAAGCATGCGCACCGCGTCCATCCAGGGCGCGATCTCCGGCGGCATGTTGTCAAAGGTGAGGAAGATCGTGTTCGAGGCGCTGCGGTACCACTCTTCGGGATCGCGAACCGACAGCAGCACAAGCGCATCGGGGTTTGCCTGTGACAATTCTCTCCAGAACGATCCACCTGGCCAGTCCACGATTGCCCCATAGCGCGCCAACATTCGTGACCAGTCGACCGGCCGGCCTTCAATGGCGTCGATCCAGGCTGGTATTTGGTCGGGGTTCCCGAGAATCTCGAGCATGTGGTGACACGGGGCATCGAGCAGTTGCTCGAGCGCCAGCTTGAGCGAATGCGTCCCCGTTCGGCCGACCCCGGCCCCAACGACTTTGAGTTCCACAAGTCCCTCCCCTTGACGCAAAGGACATCAGAGGCGGACCGATGTCCGCCGGATGCAGTTTGAGCCGCCCTATGCGCCGACAGATCCTGCCATATCTACGGGTCGGGTGCTCTCTGTCCCGGAGTACCGGGGGTCGATTCTGAGATCGATTCCCTGTTAGGGACCGACAAGCAGTCGGGTTGGGTCGCTCCAGTGATAGCGATGGCCCATCGCTCGACCGCCACCAGGAAACGGTCCGCGTAGTTGCGTCTCGACTCGGCGACCGCCTCGTGCGTCGTAGAAAGCTTGGGCGGCTGTGTTCTGATCGAGTACCCACAGGTGAAGTGATCCATCGGGCCGAAGTCGAAGGAGGTTCTGAGCAGACTGCGACAGCAGGTGTGTGCCTATTCCGGTTCGCTTCAGGTCGCTCATGACGTGAAGATTCTCGAGAAGCGACCCCCACGGCGGGTCTTCGTCCATAACGGTGTGGGCGAACCCGAGGACTTCATCTCCGCGACGAGCGACCACGGTGAAGTGACTCGTTGTGGGTTGGGCCAGTCGAGTTCGCCACACCACCTGGCGATTAGTGAGGACATCCCCGTCGAGGTAGGAGTCCAAGTAAGCGCCCCGATAGTGACGGCGCCAGCTATCGGCGTGGAGGGCAGCAATAGAGTCGGCATCGTGCTCGGTCGCATCGAGATACTGGACAGCAAGGGTTTGTTTCCCCACGTTGGCCTCCACGTCGATCCTGGTGTTGCACCGCGCACAGCCGGCGGCCGGACCGTCAAAGGGCCAGGTCCCTCGGGTCTCCCTCGATGAACAAGTAAACGCCATCCCTGACAGTTCTGGCTGTCCGCGAAACGCGACCACTCTCACCCCGTCCCGGGCAACGGAGACACCATCAGACCTCGGCGGACACCTGGCCAGCCGACGAAGGCGTACAGTCACAACCATGGTTGTCGAGCAGAAAGATGTTCCGTGAAGAAACTGGTGAGTCTGTCGTGGCGAGCTCGGGGTTCTGGAGCAACCTGCACCGCCGAGGTTGACCATCCGATTCGTGGCTTCAAAGTGAATCCAAAGTACCGGTCTAGCCCTCCCGCTCTCTCTGGACCTGAGGGGCAAGCCCCCACTGTGTCCTGGATCTCTTTTGACGGGGACATTTATTGGGTTCGACTCTCGGCCGCCAACGGTTGGCCGCGTTCAATTCGCGTGACCCAAGCCGATGTTGACGGAGCAAGAGGGTAGAAGCCGCATCGCCAACGATGCCCCACGGCCGGCGTTCGGGAGCCCGTTTGTTCATCGACCAACCACGAACTCCACCAACTGAACTGGTTCATCATCGCCATACACCTGCGCCCAACCGCCTCGCGTATCCATGTACTCACGGATCCGCCAGACCTTGCCACCGCGCACCTCATACACGAAGCAGTAGTCGTTCACATACGATCGACCATTTGGAAGAGTGGCCGAGAGTGTGTGCTCAACGACCACCACGTCGCCGTCTGCCACAACCGTCCGGAAACTGTTCTCGACACCTCCGAAGAACCGGACGAAGTTGTACGCCATGAACGCCACGATCGCATCGCGATCAAGATCATTCGCTCCCCGCGGCGGACCAGCATCCTCGGGTCGACCGAGCCCAAGCGCGACCTGCGTTGCGTTGCCCGCCGGCGCTGTCCACACAACCTCGTCATGAAGCCAATGGCTGATCTCCTCTGCATCCCCAGTCGCGTACGCGCCGTACAGCGCCATTACCGTTTGCTTTGCATCCATCACCACGTCGATCTTTCGTCGCCCACGTCCCCCAAAACGTAAGGGCGTTGCCTCGCAGGTGCTGGCGGAATTCGGACTCCGTTGCCTTCAGACTTCCAGACGGCTTGGGGCCACCGGCTCGGAGGCGCTCCACATGAGTCCAGATGGAAAGGGTGAGGGTCAAGCGGTCTCCTCCATGCAGCAAGCTGCGTACGCGAATCCGACTCAGATGTCACATTCGAGCCGTGGCCGGTGTCTCATGGTGAAAGCAAAGTCACCAGAGGAGGCATCATGGCCAGCAGTACACGGATCCCCCCGGCAGAACTGACTGGACTCTACGGCGCACTGGTCAAGCGGATGTCCCGAAAAATGTTCGGAGAGGTGCCTGAGCCGGTCGGGGTGACCTGGCACAACCGCAAGGTGCTGAACTTCAGCTTCGGCGTCGGTCGCAAAGCTCAGAAGTGGAACCAGTGTGACGAGAACTTGAAGTCGTTCGCCCACATGGCCACGGCCAGCCTGATCGGCTGCAGCTTCTGCTTGGACCTCGGATACTTCCTCGCCCACAACGAGGGACTGGACGTGAACAAGGCCCGCGAGGTGCCCCGCTGGCGTGTGTCGGACGTCTTCACGCCGCTCGAGCGAGACGTCATGGAGTACGCCGAGGCGATGACGCAGACGCCGCCGACGGTGACGGACGAACAGTCGGCGCGGCTGCTCAACGCGCTCGGACCTGCCGCCTTGGTGGAACTCACCGCGTTCATTGCTCTGGCCAACTTCATGGCCCGCTCCAACGTCGCTATGGGCATTGAGTCGCAGGGGTTCTCCGCCGCCTGTGACCTCAAGCCGCTCGCCCTAGCATCTTCAGCGTGATCGACGACCCGTTCGTCACCCATCGTGGGCTTCTTTTCACCGTTGCCTACGAGATGCTCGGCTCCGCGACCGATGCCGAGGACGTCGGTTCAGGAGACCTGGCTGCGCTGGGCCGGCGTGGATCGGACCGAGGTGCGTGAACCGCGGGCGTATCTGGTCCGGATCGTCACTCGGCAGGCGCTGAACCGGCTCCGAACAGTGACCCGCCGCCGAGAGGACTACCCCGGGGAATGGCTGCCCGAACCGTTGCTCACGGCTCCGGACCTGGCCGACGACGTGGAGCTCGCCGAGAACGTCTCGATCGCCCTGCTCACGGTGCTCGAGACCCTTGGTCCGGTCGAGCGGGCGGTGTTCGTACTGCACGAGGTGTTCGAGACACCCTACGACGAGATCGCCGAGGTCGTGGGCAAGACTCCGGCTGCAGTTCGGCAGATCGCGCACCGTGCCCGCGACCACGTGGCCGCACGACGTCCGCGGATGCAAGTGGACCGAGCACAGCAAGAGGAAACTCTCGAAAAGTTCATGGCCGCCGTCACCTCCGGAGATATACCGGCATTGCTTGAAGTGCTCGCCCCCGATGTGGTCCTGATCGCCGATGGCGGCGGTCTCGTGCCGGCTGCGAGGAAGCCCCTCGTCGGCGGCGAGACCGTGGTGGCGTTCCTGGCCCGCGTGGCGGATTTGTCGGGATTGGTGGCGGCCACTACCCGGTTCAACGGCATGCCCGGTGCTCGGTTCGATGTCGATGGGGATGTCACCGCCGTGAGTCTGGTGATCGAGGACGACCTGATCACTCGCATTTACGCCATCCGCAACCCGAACAAGCTGCGGACGACTGGAAGAGGTGGCAGAACTCCGGCGGTGACCGTTCTGTGGCCACACGGCAGCACTGTGCTCATGGCGGCGTCGCATTTTCGCGACAACCACTGATTGGCCTTGGTGGCCTGGCCGGGTGAACTGGGACGTGCAAACAGGCTCGGACAGGTTCGAGACCAGCCTCACGCGGAATTGTTCGAGCAGTTTGATGATGATGTGTTGTTCGGCCTTGGCCCGGCGGAGTCCGTGCCACAGCGCCAGTTGTCCATAGGCGAGCTCACGGCGGATTGGTTCGAGTTCCTATCGCGACCAGTCGTCGGCCACTTTAAGGAGTGCCTGACAGAGTGCGTCGGGGTTGGCCAGCGCCAGCAGATGGCCTCCTGGAACAACGATCGCATCGACGCCTACACGCTCGCGCAGGAGCCGCCGTTGAAATTCGACGGGAAAGAGGCGGTCGTCTCGCCCGATGACCGCCGAAGTAGTTGCATCGGGCCAGTTCTTGATGTCGCACGGTTGACCGAAGGCAATGTCGACTTCCTCCCCCGGGTCGGCCAGTACCCCGGCAGCCTCCTCAGGGGAGAGGTCGTGGAGAAAATACGTCTCGAGGTCGAAATCGGTGTCGTACCCGCCGGCTTCAGCGGCAGCGATCCGAGCGTTGATTGCGCCGGTGGCTGTCCACCACTCGCCGGGCGTCTCTCCGGGCGCAGGCACCATTGCGTTCACCAGGATGAGCCCGCCGACGGGAATCCGATCGCAGGCCATCACCGCACTGAATGCGCCCATCGATTGCGCCACCACCACTGGCTCAGAACAACTCTCCGTGGCCTCAATGATCAACGCGGCGTACTGGGGAAGTCCCGCCTCTGGGCTCGCTCCCGGAAGATCAACGGGAACGGCGCGATGACCAGCATCTTCGAGTTGGGCGCTCACGCTGTGCCAATAGGGCGTGGCTATGCCGCCCGCACCGGGTACCAGGATGAAATCCGACGTGATCCCTCCTCTGCTCTTCGTCCGTGAAGGGAGCCGAGCACAGCGCTCAACGTAGTGCTCCAACTCATGCGAAAGCACTCAGAACGGGACGGCCGCGCTCAGCCGGTGGCGAGATCCCGCTCCAGGCGGGCCGCCACCTCGCGGTAGCGCGCCACGGGAATCAGGTGGACGCCCTCGAAGGCTCCCGAATCGCGGATGCCCACGACGAGGTCGCACGCCGCGTCGACGCCGGCGTTGCGGTCCTTCTCAAGCCGGGCCACGAGGTCCTGGGGCACGGTGAGTCCCGGGATGGAGAAGGTCTTGGCCATGCGGGCGCTGGCGATCACGATGACCCCGGCGTAGACGGGAACGTCGACCGCAACGGAGGAGCGCCAGGCCAGCAGGTCGTCGAGCGAGAACCCGACCTGCACGCACAGGAAGTCGGCCGCCTGCTTCCACGCCGGCAGGGGCCGCAGCCCGCTGGTGGCGCCGAAGCGCATCGACGGCCCGCCGGCATGCCGGCCACTGGCGTGCCGGCCACTGGACGGCCGACTCCCTGGCCACTTCCGTCGAGGGTGTCGGCGTAGGCCCGTCCCTCGGTCAGCATGGTCCGGACGTTGAGCTCACTGGTGCGCGCGCCGGCCAGCGGCTCGTCGCCGTAGACGAAGAGGAACTGGTCCACGCCGTAGGCCGCCGCAGTGAGGAGGTCGCGCCGGAAGCCGAGCAGGTTGCGGTCGCGGGCATTGAGGCAGGCGATGGAGCGGCCACCCATCTGCTGCACCTCGTGCGCCACGGCCACGCTCGAGACGGTGGCCCGGCCGATGTGGTTGTCGGGAATGAGGAACGTGGTGGCGACCGGGCTGAGGACGCCGATCTGGTGCCGCACCCGTGTGAGGTCCGGTGTCGTGGCCGGCTCTATTTCGCAGATCAGTTCGAACGGCGCGTCCCTCACGTCGCCGCACCGAGCTTCTTGGTGAAGCGGAAGCCGACGGCGGCCTTGTCGAGCGCCACCTGCCGCCAGCCCATGGAGAGGTAGAGGGCGACCGCCTCGGGCTGGCGTCCGCCCGTCGTCAGACACAGCGTGCGCAGGCCGATGTCCCGGGACGCATCCTCGAGAGCCGCAATGAGGAGCACGCGCAATACCCTGTCTCCGCCGGCCGGGGTCGATCCACAGGCGCCGGACCTCACCGATGCCCGGGCTGAGGGCGCGCACCCCGACCCCGCCGAGCGGTGGTCCGGCGGCACCGGCGCGGGCAACCAGAAAAGCCCCGGCCGGTGGCTCGAACATGGCCGCGGTGAGGCCCCGCTCGTCGTCATTGAGCTCGCCGTAGCGCACGACGATCTCCGCCTCCGCCTGCGCCATCGCCCACTGGGGCCCCTCGCTCCGGAAGGCCTCTCGGGCCAGCACGATGCCGGCCGGAAGAGCGGAGGAAGGGGCACCCATACCCTCTATCCTTTCCGACGTGGCCGGGCGATTGTCCCCGCCGCAAAAGGCCAACTCTCTCCCGTGTTCACACCCGTCCCCCCCGACATCGACTTCGTCGCCCTGGAGCAGGCCGAACTGGCCCGCTGGGCGGCCCAGCGCGTCTTCGAACGCTCCATTGAGCAGCGCGAGGGAGCCGAGCCCTGGGTCTTCTACGAGGGCCCGCCCACCGCCAACGGCATGCCCGGCCTCCACCACGCCTGGGCCCGGGTCTACAAGGACCTCTTCTGCCGTTTCCGCACCATGGACGGGGCCTACGTGGCCCGCCGGGCCGGCTGGGACACCCACGGGCTGCCGGTCGAGGTCGAGGTCGAGAAGAAGCTCGGCATCACCGGCAAGGAGCAGATTGAGTCGCAGGTCGGCATCGCCGAGTTCACCCGGCTGTGCCGCGAGTCCGTCTACTCCTACGTCGACGAGTTCGCCCGCCTGACGACGCGCATCGGCTACTGGGTCGACATGGACGCGGCCTACTGGACGTTGAGCCCGTCGTACATTGAGTCGGTCTGGTGGCACCTCCAGCAGCTCTTCGACCAGGGGCTGCTGTACGAGGACCTCAAGGTCGTGCCGTACTGCCCGCGCTGTGGGACCGCGCTGTCGAGCCACGAGCTGGGCCAGCCCGACGTGTACCGGGACGAGGAGGACGAGTCGGCCTACGTGCGCTTCCGGCTGGTCGATGGTGACGGTGCGATCGCCGCCGCGTTGGGCGAGGGGACCGGGGCCGAATGGCTGGGCGTGTGGACGACCACGCCGTGGACCCTGCTGTCGAACACCGGCGTCGCCGTGAATCCCGAGCTGGTCTACGCCGTCGTCGACGGGGTCGTGATGGCCGACTACCTCGTCGATGCGGTCATGGGGGAGGGGGCGTCGGCCCGGGTGACGGCCCGGGTCCCCGGCTCGGCTCTGGTCGGGCTGCAGGTACGCGCGGCCGTTCGACGACGTGGACGTGCCCCACGGCGCCGACGGTTGGCGGGTGGTGCCGGCGTCGTACGTGACGACAGAGGAAGGGACGGGGCTGGTGCACCTGGCGCCGGCCTTCGGCGAGATCGACCGCCAGATCGGCCGTGAGAACGGCCTGCCCTCGCTGAACCCGGTCGGGCCGGACGGCGCGTTCACCGATGCGGTGGGCTGGCTGGCCGGGCGGCAGGTGCGGGAGGCCAACCACGACATCAACGACCGGCTGGAGTCGGAGGGGCTGCTGCTGCGCCGCTTCCCCTACGTCCACTCGTACCCGCACTGCTGGCGCTGCCGCACGCCGCTGATCTACTGGGGCAAGCCGAGCTGGTACATCGCCACGTCGACTCGCAAGGCCGACCTGCTGGCGGCCAACCAGACCGTCGATTGGCACCCGGCGCACATCAAGGACGGGCGCTTCGGCGAGTGGCTCGAGAACAACGTCGACTGGGCCCTGTCGCGCGACCGCTACTGGGGCACGCCGTTGCCGATCTGGCGCTGCGGGCGGGGGCACGTGCGCTGCGTCGGGCTCGTTGCGTGAGCTGTCGGACCTGTGCGGGCGCGACGTGACGGGGATCGACCCGCACCGGCCGACCATCGACGACGTGACGTTTCGCCTGCGGGACGTGCGCGTCCGACGTGGGCGCGGTCGACGAGGTGGACGAGCTGGCGCTGTGCCGGCGGGTCGAGCCGGTCATCGACGCCTGGTTCGACTCCGGCTCCATGCCGGCGGCCCAGGTGGGCTACCCGCACGCTGCCGGGTCCGCCGAGGCGTTCACCTTCCCGGCGGACTTCATCTCCGAGGCCATCGACCAGACGCGGGGCTGGTTCTACTCGCTGCTGGCCATCAACACGCTGGTCTTCGGCGAGAGCCCCTACCGCCACGTCGTGTGCCTCGGCCACATTGTGGACGCCGACGGCCGCAAAATGTCGAAGTCGCTCGGCAACATCATCGACCCCTGGTCGATCCTCGACACGCGGGGCGCCGACGCCATGCGCTGGTGGATGTTCTCGCAGGGCTCGCCCTGGACGCCGACGCGGGCGACGCTCGCCGCGATCGACACGGCCATGCGGGACATGCTGCTCACGCTGTGGAACACGTTCAGCTTCTTCACGACGTACGCGTCGCTGAACGAGTTCGATCCTGCTGATGCGGCGATCCCGGCGGCGGCGGAGCGGGGGCCGCTGGACCGCTGGGTGCTGTCCCGGCTGGCCAACACGACGGCGACGGTGACCGACGCGCTGACGCGCGTACGAGCCCCTGGCGGCGGCGACCGCCGTGGCCGACCTCGTCGACGACCTGTCCAACTGGTACGTGCGCCGCAGCCGCCGCCGCTTCTGGCGCACCGATCCCGACGCGCCGGCCGGTGACACCCTGGCCGCGCAGGCGACCCTGCACGAGGTGCTGACGACGCTCTCACTGCTGCTGGCGCCGATGTGCCCGTTCGTGTCCGACACCATGTGGCGGCACCTGACAGGGGCCGCCATCGACGGCGACGCCTCGGTGCACCTGGCCGACTGGCCCGTGGCTGACGGGTCGTTGGTGGATGCGGACCTCGAGGCGCAGATGGCCTTGGCCCGGCGCCTGACGTCGTTGGGGCGCGCCGCCCGCAGCGAGGCCTCGGTCAAGGTGCGCCAGCCGCTCAAGCGGGCGCTGGTGTTCTTGCCCGGCTGGCTCGCCCGAGATCCTGCGCGACATCGTGGCGGACGAGCTCAACGTCGACGAGGTCGACACGGCCGAGGAGCTGAGCGAGGTCATTCAGTTCGAGCTCAAGCCGAACTTCAAGACGCTCGGCTCCCGCCTGAAGGATCTGGTCGGGGAGGTCGAGCCGGCGCTGGCCGCGCTCGACACGGCGGCCGCCGCGGCCGCGCTCGAAGAGGGCCGGTCCGTCACCGTCGATGTTGGGCGGCGAGCCGGTCGAGCTGTCGCCCGAGGACGTGGTGCTGCGGGTCCGGGGCCAGCAGGGCTTCGCCGTGTCGCGCGAGGGCGGCGAGGTGGTCGCGCTGGACCTGAACCTCGACGAGGGCCTGCGCAAGCGGGGGCTGTCCCGCGACGTGGTGCGCCTCGTGCAGGATCTGCGCAAGGCGTCCGGGCTGGAGGTCTCCGACCGCATCCGGCGTGCACGTGGTCGGGCTGGACGTCATCGCCGAGTTCTTCGACTTCATCGCCCGCGAGGTGCTGGCGGTGTCGATCGAGTCCGGGCCCGGCGAAGGGGAGGGGACGTCTCTTGGAGCTGGACGACGAGCTGCTCACCGAGCCGGTGCGGGTGTGGATGCAGAGGGTCGACCCGGACTGACGACGTCGTTGGCGGGCGGCGTCGGAGCCCGAAGAGGCGCCATGGCGGTTGCCGGCTGGCGTTGACCAGAGGTTCACCCTCCGATCACCCCCCAGTCAACGACGTGTAACGGCGGCGTCTTACTGTGTCGCCGCGGGGCACGTCTGGTCGGAGGTCGATTCATGCGTTCGTTGTCACCCCGTGCTGTCGCTCTGCCCGTTGGCGGCAGCCCTCATGCCGCTGCTGGCGGCATCAGCGTTGGCGGCATCGCCGCCGGCCGCTGCTTCGGGGAACGACCAGGGTCCTCATGGATTCTCCGGAGCCGGGTCGGAGGCGGGCTGAGCGCGCAGACCATCCTTTCGGGCAGCTCGCTCACGCACACCTTCACGGTGGCCGGCACGACGACCACCAAGACGGAACCGTTGAGCGACCCTGATGACATCACGCGGCTACGGGCATGACATCTTCGTCGGCTTCCAGAATGGCGTCGGCCCGCAGGGCCAAGCCAGTGCCGACGGCAACCTGGACAGCACCGTGGTCGAGCTGACCACGAGCGGGCACGTGCTCGCGGAGTGGGACGTCGCCGGCAAGACGGACGGGGTGACGGGCGACCGCGACACGGGCATGGTCATCGCCACCGTGAACGAGGATGCCAACTCGTCGCTCTACGCCATCACGCCCGGTGGGGGAGGTGGCGTGCAGCACTACCAATACAACGAGCCACTGCCCCACAACGGCGGGACCGACGCCATCTCCGTCGTGAACGGGCGGCTGTACATCAGTGCGTCCGCCCCCGGGACCACCGGCACCCTCCCGGCGCCCCAGCCGACGTTTCCGGCCGTCTACTCGGTCACGCTCGATTCCGTGCACTCCGTCGCCACGGTCACGCCGGTGTTCGTCGACGAGGACCCGGCGACGGTGGCCAACGTGGGGACGCCGCAGAGCGGCCAAACGGTGAACCTGGCGTTGACCGACCCCGACTCGAACGAGGTCGTTCCTCGGCACGCACCGCGTTTCGCCGGCGACTTCATGCTGACGAGCCAGGGGGACCTCCAGCAGATCTTCGTCAGCCCGTGGGATCACAAGCTTTCGGTCCTGAACCTGACCCAGTCCGTGGACGACACGGCGTGGCCGGACGGCGGCAACGGAGCGCTCTACGCGACCGATTCGACCAACGACACGGTCGACGTGGTCACGGGTGACTTCCCGAGCGGCCCCGTGGTGGCGGTGACGCCGTGCGGGTCCAACAGCGCTCCGGCCACGTGCCCGGCGCCGCCCGCGTTCCCGGCCAACTACCTCGGCTCGTTGAACCCGTGGACCGGTCAGATCACGTCACTGAGCGTCGGCGGCGTTGCGCTGGTGCCGCAGGGCGGGCTGCTCTACATGCACGAGCGGGGCAACCAGGGTCAGCGCTGATCCGCCTCCCGGCGGGGGTCGCCGGGGAGCAGTGACCCGGTGAGGGCAATCTGGACCCCTCCGGTGGCGGCCGGGTCGAGCACGACGAGGCCGCCCTCCCAGTGCACGATCGTGATGCCGGCCCGGTGGAGCGCGTCGGTCGCCGGCGCCCAGGTCGTCGACGCGCAGCGCCAGCAGATGGGTGCGCGGGCGTTCGTAGGTGCGGCCCCACAGCGCGCGGCCGTCCTCTCCGGGCAAGCGGAAAGAGGGCGAGGGTGCAGTCGCCGAGCGACACGCCGGCCATGGGATGGCCCGGCGCGGCGTCGGCGTGCTCGAACGTCACGGTGGTGCCGAGCAGCGCGGCGAAGCGGCCGGCCCAGGCGAGGGGGTCGTCGACCAGCGCGCCGACGAAGGCATGGTGCGTGGCCGGCGCCAGGACCCGGGCGGCGGGAAGCGGGTCGGGCGGGGGAGCGCCGAAGCGGGGATCGACGGGGAGCTCGAAGGTGCTCCACTGAAAGAAGATGCCTCCGGTGTCGCGGGGGTCGCTGAAGCACATTTCGGGGCGGGGGCGGGCCGCTATGTGCACCTGCTCCTGTTGCAGGTGTGCCATCGTCGCCTGGAGGTTCTCGACCTGCAGCGCAATGGAGTGCATGCCGCCGCCGAATCGTTCGACGAACTGGGCGGCTGCGCCCTCGCCGATCGGCTGACCGATCTCAATGGCGTTGTCGCCCGCCCAGGCCATGCCGCCGCGACGCCCGATGCCCGGCTCGGTCGACTCGCTGTACTCGAGCACCGTGAGCCCGATCACGGTGGCCAGGTTCCGGACGGCAAGGTCGTAGTCGGCCACCATCGCGGTGGAATGGAACAGCCACCGCACGTGGTGGCGCCGGCGGACGGTTTTGCTCATCGTCAGCGCCCCGCCGTCACCGGCAGCTCAATGCCGGTGATGTTGCGCGCGCCCGGGCCGGCCAGGAAGACGACCGCCTCGGCCACGTCGGCCGGGTCGACATGGCGCCGCAGTGATGCGCCGGCGGCCATGCGGGCCGAGACCTCGCCGACGCTCTCGCCACTGCGGGTGGCGATGGCTTCCATCATGGCGTCGAGCGGCGCGCCGGTGACGAAGCCGGGCGTCACGATGTTGACCCGCACCTGGGCCCGACCGAGCTCCTTGGCCATGGTGAGGGAGGCGGTGACCATGGCGCTCTTCGTCGCCGTGTAGCGGGCACGTCCGGCCGGAAGGGCCCGCGTCCCGATGGTGCCGACCTGGGTGATGGAACCGCCCGGGTTGGGGCCCATGGCGTGCGCGGCCAGCCGGCTCAGCTCCATGGTCCCGATCACGTTCACCTCGAAGGCCCGGCGCCACGACTCCCAGTCGCCCTCGGCCACGGCGCCGGTCTCGCCGCCGGCGGTGGCCACGTTGACCAGTATGTCGACCCGGCCCAGGCGGTCCATGGTGTCATCGACCAGCGCCCGGCACGAGTCCAGGTCGGCGAAGTCGAAGGCGATGGGCAGCACGTGGCTCCCGGGCCCGGGCCCGGACGGGCCGATGGCGGTCATTTCGAAGGCCATCGCCTCCAGGCGCTCGGCATCCCGGGCCGCCACGACGACGTCGGCGCCCTCCCGTCGCAGGGCCGTGGCACAGGCCCGTCCGATGCCGGGTCCGGCGCCGGCGACGATGGCCACTTTTCCGTCGAGGGATGTCATATGAGGTCTCGTGCTCTTCTGCCTGGTCCTCCGGTCAGTCGCCCAGGTCGGGTGCCCACTGGACACCGTTGATGTGGCCGCCGCCGTCGACGAAGAGCGTGTTGCCCGTGACGTAGCGGGCATCCTCGCTGGCCAGGAAGACGGCCACCGGGGCGATGTCCTCCTCGGGGTCGCCGAGGCGGCCCATCGGGTTGGAGGCGTCGGCGGACGCCTCGAGCTCGGGGTGGGCCTCGAACACGGCCCGGGTCGCGGCCGACTTCGCACCCGGGCAGATGACGTTGACCCGGATCTGCCACGGGGCCCATTCGCGGGCCGCCGTCCGGCTGGCCGCCCGCAGGGCCTCCTTGGCCACGTTGTACGACGTCGTGCCCATGTGGGCGTTGACGCCGTTCAGCGAGCACAGGTTGACCACCGCGCCGTCCCGCTTGGCTTTCATGATCGGCAGCACCGCCTGCATGCCCCAGAACGGGCCGAGCAGGCCCAGGGAGAGCCCCCACTCCATCTGCTCGTCGGTCATCGACTCGAAGCGTCCGAGCGCGCCGCCACCCCAGGCGTTGTTCACGAGGATGTCCACCGTGCCCCAGGTCTGGACGGCGACCGCCACCATGGCCGTCACGTCGTCCTTGGCGCTGGCGTCGGTGTGCACGAAGCGCACGTCGGCGCCGAACTCGTCCCGGCAGGCGGCGGTGACCGCCTCGCCCGCGTCGTCGTCGATTTCGGCCACCAGCACCTGGGCGCCCTCGCGGGCGAACCGGCGCACAATGCCCCGCCCGATGCCGTCACCGCCGCCGGTGACGATGGCCACCTTGCCGCGCAGTCGGTCGGTACCGGTCCGGGTCATTGGTGTCTCACCGTAGCCAGGAAGATCCCGGTGCGCCTCTGCTCGACAGCAGTCAGACGCCTGTAGTGAACTGCGAGGCATGGACAAGAGGACCGAGGTGTCTCGTCACATCGCCGCCTCGCCCGAGCAGGTGTACGCCGCCATCTCCGACGTGACACGTATGGGCGAGTGGTCCGAGGAATGCCGCGCCTGTGCCTGGCACGAGGGCTCCACTGGTCCGGTCGTGGGCGCCACGTTCGATGGCCACAACGAATACGGCGAGCACCGTTGGACGACCCAGGGCAAGGTCATTGAGGCGGACCCCGGGCGCTCCTTCGCCTTCGAGTGCTCCATGATGGACTTCCACTTCTCCACGTGGGGCTATCGCATTGAGCCGACGGAGTCGGGCTGCCAGGTGACGGAATGGAGCGAGGATCTGCGTCCCGAGTCCGTCCTGGAGTTCAGCCGGCAGACCTCCGGCGTGGACGACCGCACGGAGCGGAATCGTCAGACGATGAGCGGTACCTTGGCCAGGCTCGCCGCATCCCTCGAGCCTTGAGCCAGGTCGGGCGCTCAGCCGAGCGTCCGGCCGGTCTCTTCGAGCGCCTCTTGGAGAATCCGTAGCGCCTTCGGCCCCATGCCGTGGAGTTTCTTCAGTTCGGACACGGGTGCCCCAGCCAATGCGTCGAGATTGGTGTAACCGGCCCCTGTGAGTGCTCTGGTGGCCGGCGCTCCGATGCCTTTGGGGAAGTCGGGCGCGGAATCCGGCATGGCATCATCGTATTGCCGGCGGCGGATCTCGGTCGCCGACTGGGTGCCCCGGTGCGGCCAGTCTCAAGCAAGGCACCATGGGGAGACTCACCCCTGCGGGCGATTGAACAGTGCTGGAGCGTCGGGAATGGCAACGAGATACTCCTGGACTCTCGGGATGAGCGAGCCCATAATCTCAGCGTGGCCCGATGCAGTGTCCGTGCCAGCCCGGTTTTGATTCTGTTGGCGATCTTTGCCGCAGCGTGCGGTGTCATCAGAAGCCGTCGGCGGTCCCCCGAAAAACCTCGACAACCGGAACGGTCTCTGTTGTTCTGGAGGCGGGGGGCGTGTCCGTCAGCCCATGGAATGGCCTTCACGACGGTCAGGAAGTGACAGTGGACATGAAGGGATTTCCACCAGGTTGGAAGGTATTCGTATCGGAGTGCACGACTCCCTAGAAGTCAACGCGTTGGGTTGCGGTACCCAGCTGGCGCTTCAACCATTCACTCTGAGCAACGAAGCTGGTAACGGCTCCATCCCCTTTGTCGTTCATTCGTCGGCTGGTACGGCGCCCTACAGCGCCACGACTGCGCCTTGTTCGGGCGAATGCGTCATTGTTGCGACGACCGGCAAATCCGTCGGAACCCCGGCGCATGGGGTGTACTACATGGCGCCGATCACGTTTGCACCTGGGTAAGCCCAGGGGTATCTCAGTTCGCGAAGCGCCACGACTGTCGGGTATTCGGCAGTTGCGACGGCGAGGGCAGCGACATGCTCGACCGTATGGCGGCGATTCCTCACCAACTGAGGCAGAATTGTTCCCCATGCGAAGTACAGGAGGCCATCAATGGCGGAATCCATAAAGATCATCGTTGCAACCAACGGGTCTAAGAATGCAATCGACGCTGCCCGACGATCGATGGATCTGCTCAACCCCAGCGCTCAAATCGCAGTTGTCATGGTGATTCCCGAGCACGAGGACCCCCAGGACGACGCTGGAGGCCTCGAAGGCCCCGTGATGACCGACAAAGAGGCAGACGAGGATTGGAAAAAATGGAATGCCGAGGGCCAATCTGCCCTCCATCGAACGGCGGCGGTGCTCGGACCCGACGTGGAAGTACGCCTCTTTCCGGACAACGAATCTCCGGGAGCCGCTCTCGTCCGGGTCGCCAACGAGATGAAGGCAGATGTGCTTGTGATCGGCTCCTCTGACAAAAACTGGTTCAGCCGACACTTCGGCGGCTCCGTCAGCGATTACATGGCTCATCATGCGCCGTGTCCGGTCATGCTCGTCCCACACGACCAATGAGTACGGCGGCCACCAACGCACCGACCCTGGACCACACGGCCGGATGGCGGTGATCGTTAGGCCTGCGACCACTGCAGATGGCGGGGCGATTGCATCGATCCTGAACGCCCTCCTCGCCACCACGGCCATCGAGTGGACCGACACGCCACACACCGCTGACGGCATCCTCGAATGGTTGGGCGACCACGAGACTGTAGCGGTGGCCGAACATGAAGCAGAGGTCGTCGGCGTCGCTGCATTCGGGTGGTTCCGGGACGTCGTCAAATGGCCTGGTTATCGGTTCACTGTCGAAAACACGGTGCACGTGCGAGAAGACCACTGGGGTTCGGGAGTGGGCCGGGAGCTCATGGAGGCGCTCATCAATGAGGCGCGGCGTAGCGGAAAGCACACAATGGTGGCGGCCGTCGACGGTGCGAACGTGGCATCGATTCGCTTCCACGAAAGACTGGGTTTCGTCGAGGTGGCCCGCATGCCTGAAATCGGCGCCAAGTTCGGTCGATGGCAGGATCTCATCCTTCTTCAGCTCCAGCTCGATCACCGAACAGAGCCTTGACCGAGTAAGCGTCCCAGTCCTCCGGGCGCAGTGACGGAAGTGTCGGCTCCCGCCTGAGTCTGGGACGGCGGCGCGTCTGTCGTATCGTCTAGCGTTTTCTCGTGGGTTTCGATCTCAGTTCGTACCTTGACCGACTCGGCCTCATGGAGAGGCAGCCCGGCCTCGCTGCCCTCCACCGGGCCCATGCGACGACATTCGTGTTTGACAACTTCGATCCGAGCACCGGCCGGCCCGTGGTGCTCGACACGGACAGGCTCGCCGACAAGATGGTCGCCCGAGGCCGCTGTGGCTATTGCTTTGAGCACAACATGCTGTTCAAGGCCGTGCTCGAAGAGTTGGGGTTCGGCCCCGTCGATCTCATGTTGGCTCGGGTGCGAATCGGCGGCACCGGCGGCGAACGCCCCCTCGACCACCTCCTGCTCCGCGTGAGCGAAGATGGTCGGCCATGGCTCGCCGACGTCGGGTTCGGAGGCGGAGGCTTGCTCGACCCGTTGCCGTTCGAAGTCGGGGTCGAAACCAATCAGTCAGGCTGGCTCTACCGGCTGGTCGAGGACGGATCTGAACTCGTTCTCCAGGTGTTCCAAGACGGCGGCTGGACCGACATGTACGGCTTCATACCGGAGCCGGTGCCGTTCATCGACGTGGAAGTCAGCAACTGGTACACCGCCACGCATCCGATGTCGTCGATGGTAGGGGGCCTCATGGTCGGTCGCCGCAACCGGGATCGCTGTCTCTCACTGTTCGTCTATGAGGAAGCTGTCCTGGTGGAGCGCCCCGTCGGCGGAGCGTCAGAAGTCACGGAGGTAGCCCGTACTGACGTGCCGGGCCTCCTGGCCGAGCGGTTCGGCGTTGAGGGGGTCACTCTGAACGCCGAGGGACGCTTGGGTCTGGCGGTCACTTCGATGGATCAGCCAACCTGACAGCGAACTTCCTCGGAGGTGCAAGCCAATGGACGTCAAATTCGTCACCAGCATCGCCCCGATTGTGCGAGACCCTGATGCCTCTCGGTCCTTCTATGCAGGCGCTTTGGGTCTCGACTTCGAGGGCCACGAGGGTGACTACACGTTCACGCACAAACTTGAGGGGGCAAAGCACTTCGGACTCTGGCCCCTCTCCGAGGCGGCAAATGCCTGCTTCGGAACCACGCAATGGCCGGCTGAGATCCCTGTCCCTCAGGCCAGTATTGAGTTCGAGGTGGCCGACGTCTCCGCTGCGGCGACCGAGTTGACCAGCAAGAACTATCACCTGATTCACGAAGCGCGCACCGAGCCGTGGGGCCAAATCACCGCTCGGCTCTTGAGTCCGGAGGGCCTGCTTGTGGCCGTCTGTTTCACTCCGGCATTTCAGGACCAGTAGGACCTGCTCGCATCGGCAGGCGCACTTTGCCGGGCCGGAGTCATGTCGAGCGGCTTAATTGCCCGACGCAATGTCGTCCTCCGCTCTATGCTGTCGCTATGACGACGTGCGTGATGGTTCGCCGTGTCCGGGGTACGGACACGCTGGGGGTGGCATCAACTCCATAGGCGTTGGGCCGAGCAAATGGTGGCCGACGCTGGCATTGGGCCGGGCGACCTCGTGCTCGATATTGGTGCAGGGACCGGTGCGCTGACCCGTCCCCTTGTCGAGCATGGAGCTCGAGTCATCGCCGTCGAACTTCATCCAGACCGAGTGCGCTCACTGCGGGATCGGTTCATCGACTTCGACGTGAAGGTCGTGAGGGCCGATGCCAATGACCTGCGCTTGCCGAAGCGGCCATTCCGAGTGGTGGCGAACCCACCGTTTTCGATCACGGTGTCGATACTGCGCCGTCTCGTCGCGCCTGGAAGTCGCCTCGTCCGAGCCGACGTCATCGTTCCTTGGCACATAGCAAAGCGGTGGGCATCTGGCTCAGGGCCTGGCTGTGACCGCTGGTCTTGCATCTTCGAGGTCGAACTCGGGCGCCCTTTGCCTCGTTCGGCCTCAGGCCATCAGCGCCGAGCGGGGTTGCCATATTGACGATCAGTCGCAGGCAGTCGGCAGGCTGAGGGCTCATTTCGCCGGGACCGGGTTCTTCGTGGGTAAACGGTCCTCTCAGTGGCCGATTGTCCCCGAACATTGCCGGACCCCGGCTGCTTAGATTGTGCTCCGATGCGCTCGTCTCGCGGGCACCCTGGAAGGCCCATGGCCTCCTGACGTACGTTGCGATCGCCTCGCTCGACGGCTATGTCGAAGACGAGCAGGGCAAATTCGACTGGGTGGCTCCGGACGAGGAGGTGCACGCCTTCGTCAACGATCTGGAGCGGCCAGTCGGCATTTATCTCTATGGACGGCGCATGTACGAGACGATGGCCTACTGGGAGAACGGCGACGATCGGCCCCCGGTGTACCAGGACTACGCAGAGATCTGGCGTGCGGCCGAGAAGGTCGTCTACTCCCGGACGCTTCAGACGGTGTCGAGCGAGAGAACCCGAATCGAGCGCGATTTCAACGCCGCGGCGATTGAAGCGATTGAAGGAGAGCTCATCATCCGACATCTCCATCGGCGGAGCGGAGCTCGCCGGCCAGGCGATTGCCGAGGGTCTGGTCGACGAGTGTCATCTCTTGCTCGGGCCGGTTGTCGTTGGTGGTGGCAAGCGTGCCCTGCCCGCCGGCGTCCATGCGGATCTCGAGCTGTTGGACGAGCGCCGCTTTCGCAACGGCGTCGTCTACCTCCGCTATCGCTTCCGCAACCAGGCCTGAGCGTGCCGGCGGGCAGCGCACCGGTGCCCCAGGACGCCGGAACCGCGGGTTGGCATCAGGCAGGCTCGTAGCCTCCGGAGCCCAGCCCTAAACTCCTCAATTTGGTCGGACGCTCATTGCGTCCCCTACCAGTGGCGAGGACCTCAAATGCATCCGACATCTGGTGACCATGCCATGGGACTTCGGGATGGCCGCACGCTCGGCTTCACCATCTACGGTGACCCATCGGGTTCGCCGGTGATCAATTGCCACGGTGGATTGCTGAGTGGACACGACGTGAGCCCTGCTGACGAGCTGGCCAGGTCATTGGGATTGTGCATCATCTCTCCGGACCGGCCCGGGATAAACCGCACCTCGCGGTTGCCTGACCATGGCTTGTTGCCTTGGGTCGGGGCTGATCTGGTGCCGCTCCTTGACCATCTCGAGCTTGGAACGGTCAGCGTCATGGGTTGGTCCGAGGGTGGGCAATACGCTCTCGCTGCCTCGTTCGCACTGGCCGATCGCGTCACAAAGTGTGCAGTCATCGCCGGATGCCCGCCTCTCGACAATCCAGAGACCTTCAAGGAGTTGAATCGCCTCGATCATGCCCTGGCGGTTCTTGCTCGACGAGCCCCTGTGGCGGTGCGCACAGTTGCGGCCGGCACTCGCCAGCTCGCCCGACATTTCCCAGGAATGCTCATGCGGTCCTCTTTACGTGGTCAGCCGGCCGCAGAAATCGCCAGCGTGAAAGAACAGGGTCGATGGCTGCCGACCACTCTGGGTGAAGGAGCGGCGAACGCCCGGGGCGTCGTCGACGAGTACCGCGCTTTCGTGGCTCCCTGGGGATTCGATCTCGAGGACCTCTCGTCGCCGGTGCGTATCTACCAAGGGACCGCCGACCCCTTGGTGCCAGAATCGTGGGGGCGCCTGTTGGCTGACCGGATCCCGACCGCATCGCTGACACTCTTTCCCGCTGAAGGTCACTTCATTGCCTTAACTCGACGGCGCGACGTCCTTGAATGGTTGCTCACTATCTGAACGGACTTCCTCGTATGGGTCGATGGGGACGCCCACTACGCTCCTCTCGGTCGCTAGGGGCTGGGGCCACGAAAGGCTGTACCCCTCCGAGGCGGTAGCCGATACTTGAGCCGTGCCTATTCCAGAGTTCACCGATCCGCGCCAAGTGCCGATCTACGACGCGGTGAACGCATACGAGCCTGGGACACAACCCGACTTCTACCTTGGCGTCGCTGAAGAGGTCAGAGCCGAGACGGTCGTCGACCTCGGATGCGGTACGGGCATCATCACTCTCGAGTTCGCACGGAGGGGCTATCGAACCATCGGGGTCGATCCTTCTCCGTTGATGCTTGAGGCGGCTCAGCAAAAACCCGGGGCGGACGGTGTCCAGTGGGTCCTGGGGGGTGCCGGTGAGCTCGGAACGCCGGGCGCGGACCTGGCCATCATGAGCGGCCATGTCGCGCAGTTCATCTTGGATGACTCCGACTGGCTGCAGGCCCTGGCCGGCATACGAGAAGCGCTCGGGCCGGGGGGATGGTTGGCCTTCGAGAGCCGCGACCCTCGAGCGCGGGAGTGGGAACGCTGGACCGGTCGAAAGCGGACAATCCCGGCCTCCCCCTACGGTCGGATGGAGTCCTGGACCGAGGTAAGAAACGTGGAAGCCGACGTCGTTCACGCGGTTGGCCACCGACGCCTGGTAGACAGCTGACGAGGAGCTCGTCTCACCCTTCGTACTTCGATTCCGCAGCGAAGAGTTGCTCAGACAATCCCTCGTCGGCGTCGGGATTCTCAGTCGAAAGTGTCTTTGGTGACTGGGATAGGCGACCGTCCGGTCTCGGTGAGCCAGAGCTGATTGTCATCGCCAGGAAGTCCATAGGTGGCACTCGTCGGACCTTCTCCCTGTCGAACGAATGACGATGTTCGAGTGTGCCGCTCAGATCGTTGGAGGTAAGCCGCATCGAATACTCATCCGGGTCAATACCTCCGGGAACGTGACCTGCCTCCCGCAGGGTTCGGTCAATCCGAAATGCGAAGCGGGGGTGGCGTGCGCCGCCACCCCCGCTCGCTCTTTCGGCCTTATCTGTACGTCGAGTGCGTCGATGTAAAGGTCGGGGTATTGCCGAAGGTGCCGAGGTAGTTGGTAGGGCTGACCAAGACGCCTGGCAGGGTGTCTGCGCTGGGGACTCCCTGGTCGGAGTTGTTGAAAAAGGCGCTGTTGGCGACCGTCGTTGGTCCGTCCCACACGATCATTCCACCACCCGTTCCGGCCGCTGAGTTCCCCGTCACGATGCTGTGGTTGATCGTCATCGGACCACCGCCGGCAAAGATGCCTCCGCCGAGAAATGCCGCACTGTTGCCTTGCACGAGGGAATAGTTGAGCGTCGTCGGGCCCGTGTTGGAGAGCCCGTTGGACAGACCCCCGCCACCGGAGAACGATCCAGCCGGGCCAGTCGAAGAGTTGTGTGAGACGACGGACAGATTGAGCGTGGCCGTGCCGTTGTTCATGAATCCCGCCGCCGCTCGAGCCAGTGTTCCCCGAGACGGTCGAAAAGGTGAGCATCGCCGTGCCGAGATTGTCAATCCCGCCGCCGTTGCCGCCAGTGGTGTTCCCCGACACGATCGAACCGTCGAGCGTCATGGCCGATTCTGTGTCGTTGACGATCCCACCGCCGTCGCCGGACCCCCCGACGTTGCCCGACACGACGGAACTGTTGAGGGTCAGGCTGCCGGGAGCACCCGTACAGAGGCCGAAGGCCTGGAAGCTGGGGTTGGCGCCGCAGTTGAAGATCCCGGCGCCGCCGCCAGTGGCGGCGGTGTTGTCCGAGACCGTCGAACCGTTCAGGGTCAACTGACCCATGTTGAACACGCCGCCGATGGCATTCGCTGTGTTGTGTGTCACGGTGGAGTGGTTCAGGGTCAACTGACCACTGTTCCAGACGCCACCGCCGAGATTGTCGATACCAACGCCGTGCTGGATCACCAGGTTGTTCAGGACCACGGTTCCAGATATGACGTTCAGCGCCGCCCCGAACGTCGTCGGAACGCCGCCACCGTCGAGAATCGCGGGGCCGGACAACGTCAAGTTCTTGTTGATGAAGAAGTTCCCCGTGCAGGTTCCGTCCACCCGGAGTGTCGAGCCTGAGGCAGCGGAATTGATCGCATCCTGCAGGTTGTCGGCCGGGCAGTGCACCGTGATCCCGGCAGAGCTCGGGCCAGCGGGGACGACACCCGAAGCGGCCAGGGAACCGCCTGCCATCAAACTTGCGAGGGCCGCCACGAAGAGAACACATGAACCGAAGAAGCCCATGACCAGTCTGCCCGCCACCTTCTGCGGCAACGGATCGCCGACGCCGCGTTGCCTTCGAACGCCTTTGATTCTCCTGATAGCCATGACATCCTCCGTCTCTCGGTCGGGTGCACCCGAGTGCGCCCCCAGAAGGAGGGTGTCAAGGAGCGGTAAAGGCCCAGTAAATCGTCGGGTGGCTCTTCGTCCACTCGTCGCTCCCTGACGAGGAACAACGGCAGCCTCCGGGGTGTTTCACCTCTTATGAAGAGCATTGGATTCCTCTCGTTCGGGCATTGGACGCCCTCTCCCCAGTCGCAGACCCGCTCGGCGTCGGACGCCCTGCTGCAGTCCATCGACCTGGCGGTCGCCGCCGAGGAGCTCGGGGCGGACGGGGCGTACTTCCGGGTGCACCACTTCGCCAACCAGCTGGCCTCGCCGTTTCCGCTGCTGGCGGCGGTCGGCGCCAAGACCAGCACCATCGAGATCGGGACCGCCGTGATCGACATGCGCTACGAGAACCCGCTCTACATGGCCGAAGACGCCGGCGCCGCTGATCTCATCGCGGGCGGGCGCCTGCAGCTCGGCATCAGCCGTGGCTCTCCCGAGCAGGTCATTGAGGGCTACCGCTACTTCGGCTACGTGCCCGGCGAAGGCGTCGATCAGGCCGACATGGCCCGCGAGCACACCCGGGTCTTCCTCGCAGGTGATAGAGGGCGAGGGCTTCGCCGAGCCGAATCCGCGGCCGATGTTCCGCCAACCCACCCGGCCTCCTTCGGGTGGAGCCGTATTCGGACGGTCTGCGCCAGCGGATCTGGTGGGGCGCCGGCACCCGGAAGACGGCCGAGTGGACCGCCGAGCAGGGCATGAACCTGATGAGCTCCACGCTGCTCAGCGAGGACACCGGGGTGCCGTTCCACCAGCTCCAAGCCGAGCAGATCGAGCGCTTCCGCAAGGCGTGGGCCGACGCCGGCCACACCCGCGATCCCCGGGTCTCGGTCAGCCGCAGCATCTTCCCGATCGTCAACGACCTCGACCGCAGGTACTTCGGCGGCGACGGCAACTCCGAGGACCAGGTCGGGTACATCGACGGCGGTATTGCCCGCTTCGGCAAGACCTACGCCGGGGAGCCCGAGGCGCTCGTGGCACAGCTGGCGCAGGATGAAGCGATCGCCGCCGCCGACACCCTGCTGCTGACCATCCCCAACCAGCTCGGCGTCGACTACTGCGCCCACGTCATCGAGTCGGTCCTGCGCGACGTCGCGCCGGAGCTCGGCTGGCGCTGAGCTGCATCAGATCCCGAAGTCCTCTCTGTCGGAGATTGGCTTCGCACGAATTCTCCCGGCCGGCGCGATGAGTTCCGGCCTCAGCCGCCGGTATGTACTGACGAGTTCGCCGGAAGAACCCGGGCGGACCGTTCACAAGGGAGAATCCGATGTCAGACAGTCGTGCGCAGGACGAGGCCGCCATTCAGGCCGTGCTCGTCGATTCCTACAAGGCGTGGGAGATGGGCGACGCCGACGGCATGGTCGCTGACTACACGGCGGACGCGACGGCCATCATGACCGGCTCGCTCCGCGACAGTCGGGACGTGGTTCGTAACAGCATGGCGCTGGCCTTCGAGGGGCCGCTCAAGGGCAGCTCCACCTGCAACAAGCAACTCAGCCTCCGCTTCGTCGGCACGGATGCCGCCATCGTCATCAGCGAATCCGGGATCCTCTTCGCCGGCGAGACCGAGGTGCCGGACGTGCGTAAGGTGAACGCCACCTGGGTCTTCGAGAAGCGGCGACGACCAGTGGATGGTCGCCGCCTATCACAACAGCCCGGTGCTGGCGCCTGGTCAGTGAACCCTGACCGCGCCATGGGAGGTGCGGTGGGGGTGACGACGAAGGACGATGGCTTCGAGCGCCTGATCGAACCGTTCCGGACTGAGCTCCTGGCCTACTGCTACCGCATGCTCGGCTCGGCGCACGATGCAGAGGACCTGGTCCAGGACACCTATCTGCGGGCGTGGCGGGCGCGGGAGCGCTACGACGAGACGCGCAGCTCACTGCGCACCTGGCTCTACCGGATTGCGACCAACGTCTGCCTGACGGCCTTGGAGGTCCGCCGACGCCGACCGCTGCCGGCGGGTTCGGTCGCGGCGTCGGATCCGCTCGGGCCATTTGTCCCCGGGGAGCACGTCGCCTGGCTCCAGCCCCTGCCGGACTCCATGCTCGACGCCGGCGATCCGGCGGGTGCAGTGATCGACCGCAGCAGCCTGCGCTTGGCGTTTGCTGCCGCCCTCCAGCACTTGTCGGCTCGTCAGCGCGGCGCGTTGATCCTGCGTGACGTCCTGAGCTTCTCCGCGTCCGAGACGGCGGACATCCTCGGCACCACCGTCGTCTCGGTGAACAGTTCCCTGCAGAGGGCGCGCGCACGAGTGAAGGAAGTCGAGGCCAACGATCGTCTCGGCGAGCCGTCCGCCGCCGAGCAGCGCGCCTGGGTCGATCGCTACATGGTGGCGTTCGAGCAGGCGGACGTCGAGGGTCTCAAGCGGTTGCTCACCGAGGACGTGATCATGGAGATGCCGCCGATGCTCAACTGGTTCGCCGGTCCCCGCAACTACGGCCTGTTCATGGACTGGGTTTTCGAGCAGGCCGGGACCGACTGGCGTCTGCAGACGGTGGCGGCCAACGGCCAGCCCGGGTTCGCCGCCTATCGGCGCGTCGGCGCCGGCTACGAGTTGCACACGCTCCAGATCTTCACCGTCACCGTCGGGGGCATCAGCCGGAATTCGGTGTTCCAGGACCCCGAGGTCTTCGCGTCGTTCGGGCTGGCGGCCGGCCTCGACGCGAGCATCAGGCGAGCACCGGGCCCAGGCCTCCTGACTTCCTGATCGGCACGATCATTCGGCATACAGTCGGGTATGCCCAATCTCCCTGTCGTCGCCGTCATCACCGTGAAGCCCGGGTCGGAGCAGATCGTCGGGACGGCGCTGCAAGCGCTCGCCTCCGCCAGTAGGGGAGACCATGGCTGTGTCTCCTACGAGTCGTTCGCCTCCGTCTCGGTGCCTGCCACGTTCGTCACCGTCGAGGAGTGGGAGTCCCAGGAGGACCTCGATGCGCACATGGCCTCACCGCACATGGTCGAGGCGATCAACGCGTTCGGCGAGTACCTCGACGGCTTCCCCGCCATCCACACGCTGCGACCGCTGGGGGGTAAGCCGGAAGCCGCAACCGGTCAGCACGGGGAGTCCCCGCCGCCGCGTCAGCAGCCGTCGTCGAGGACTTTGAGCAGGGAGGCCTCCAGGGAGGCCCGGTCCCTGTCGTTCAGGTGGGCGATCAGGTGGCGGTCGATCCCGTCGATGTGCTCGGCGACCGCCCGCTCCAGCACGGCGTGCCCCTCAGGGGTCAGCACCACATAAATGCTGCGACGGTCGCTCGGGCAGTTCTCCCGTGCCACCAGTCCCGCCTCGACCATCCGGTCGACCAGGCGGGTCACGCCGCCGGTGGTCAGCGCCACGTCGGCACTGAGCTTGCTCATGGTGAGACGGCTCTCGGGCGCGCCCCCGACGTGGATCAGCACGTCGAAGAAGACCAGCGGGATGCCGACGTTCTGCTCGAGCTCGCGACCGAGGCTGTCGGTCAACTGGCGGTGCGTGCGGACGATCAGGCCCATCAGGCGGATGCGGTCGTCGTCGATCTGGCCCAGCAGGCCACAGCTGCCGCCCGGCTGACCGGCCTGGTCATCGGGCGCGTCGAGACCATCGCCGGGGCGTACTTCCCCCCGTTCCTGGTTACCGCCCTTCTCCGAGATCGTTGCCGTTCCCATGTCGCCTTCCTCAGTCTCCCCGAAATCGGGGCCAATGCCTATTGTATCTGATTGACAAGTATCTGTATAGTCAGATATAATACCAGCAACGAAGTTCCGACCAGACCAAGGAGATCAGCAAAATGAGCACGACCAGCAGCACCACCACCCTTCCGAAGGTCGGGACCTACACCATCGACCCGGCCCACACCGACGTCGGCTTCGTGGCCCGCCACCTGGTCGGCACCAAGGTACGTGGCCGCTTCACCGACGTGGAGGGCACCTTCACCGTCGCCGAGAAGCCCGAGGACTCGACGCTGCAGGCCACCGTCCAGGCCGAGAGCATCTTCACCGGCCAGGTGCAGCGTGACGAGCACCTGCGCACGAACGACTTCCTCGATGTGCCCAACCACCCGACCCTGACCCTGGTCGGCAAGGGCCTGCGCCGGGTCGACGACACCAACTGGGTGATGTCGACCGACCTGACCATCCGGGGCGTCACCAAGTCGGTCGACTTCGACCTCGAGTTCCTGGGCGAAGGCGCCTCCATGCAGGAGGGCAAGACCGTGGTCGCCTTCTCGGCCACCGCCACCATCGACCGCCGCGACTTCGGCGTCAGCTTCAACCACTCGCTGCTCGACGGCAGCGTCGTGGTGGGCAACAAGGTCGTGATCGAGATCGAGACCGAGGCCGCCCTGGCCGAGTAACCGACCTCGTCGGACACAGGAGCATCGGAAGCCGGCCCGGAAACGGGCCGGCTTCGCTCTGTACGCTTCGGCGCCATGCCCACCTCCGCCTCTCGTCTCGGTGCGAGGACGGCCACCGCGCTCCGCTCCGATCGAATCCACCGACCCGCACGTCCTGGCCGTCGACCTGGGGACGGGTGGTCCGAAGGTGGCTGTTTTGGCGTCCACCGGCCGGGTCGTGGCCCACGCCTTCCAGGCGGTCGGAATTGATCTGACCGACGATGGTGGCGCCGAGCAGTCCCCGCAGGCCTGGTGGGATGCCATCGTCGGCTCGGCCCGCCGGGCCCTGGCCGACGCCGGCGTGGCGCCCGGGGACATCGTCGGGGTGGGCTGCACGTCGCAGTGGTCGGGGACCGTGCCCGTCGACGACGACGGGGCCGCCATCGGTCCGGCCATCACCTGGATGGACTCCCGTGGCGCCCGCGCCGTCCGCGAGACCGTGCGCGGCGCGGTCAACGTGCAGGGCTACTCGGCCTCCAAGCTGGCCAAGTGGGTGCGCCGCACCGGCGGCATCCCGAGCCTGTCGGGCAAGGACCCGGTCGGCCACATCCACTTCCTGCGCCAGCAACGCCCCGAGGTCTACGCCGCGGCCGCCGTCTTCCTCGAGCCGGTCGACTACCTGGGCCTGCGCCTCACCGGCCTGGCCCGCGCCTCGCACGACTCCATCACCTTGCACTGGGTGACGGACAACCGTGACATCAACGCCGTGGCCTACGACGACTCGCTGATGGGGCTGGCCGGCCTGCGAGCGGGCCACGTTGCCCGAGCTGGTCCCGACCGGCAGCGTGCTGGGCGGCCTCGACCCGGCCGCCGCCGCCGAGCTCGGCCTGCTCCCCGGCACCCCGGTCGTGGCCGGCACGGGGGACCTGCACTCGGCCGCCGTCGGCTCGGGCGCCGTGGCCGACTTCGACGGCCACCTCTACATCGGCACCTCGAGCTGGATCAGCTGCCACGTCCCGTTCAAGAAGACGGACGCGCTGACCAACATCGCCTCCTTCCCCTCGGGCATCCCGGGCCGCTACCTGGTGGCCGACGAGCACGAGACGGGGGGCGCCTGCCTGACCTGGCTGCGCGACAACGTCCTCTTCCCCGACGACGCCTTCTCCGTCGCCGCCACCGTGCCGGCCGCCATCGCCTCGGGCCGCCCGACAGCTTCTTCGGCCACCCTCAACGAGGTGGCGGCAGCGGTCCCCGTCGGCTCCCACGGCGTCCTGTTCACGCCCTGGCTGAACGGCGAGCGCTCGCCGGTCGACGACCACACCATCCGCGGCGGCTTCCACAACCTGTCGCTGTCCTCCACCCGGGCCGACATGGTGCGGGCGGTGTTCGAGGGCGTGGCGCTCAACTCGGCCTGGTTGCTCGGAGCGGTGGAGAAATACTGCAAACGCGCCTTCCCCTCCCTCGCCTTCGTCGGTGGCGGCGCCAACTCCGACCTGTGGTGCCAGATCCACGCCGACGCCATGGGCCGCACCATCCGCCAGATCGAGGACCCCGTGCTGGCCAACGTGCGCGGCGCCGGGCTCCTCACGTTGCTCGCCCTCGGCCACCTCACCATCGCCGACATCCCCGGCACGGTGACCGTCAAGGCGACCTACGAGCCCGACCCCGTCGCCGCGGAGACCTACGCCGCGCTGCTCAAGGAGTTCGTCAACCTCTACGAGAAGACGAAGGCCATCCACAAACGGCTGAACGGTCGCCGCCTGCACGAGGTCGTCGCGCGCTCGGCGGACACGTGAGGCTCAAGCAGTCTTCGCCGCCGATCGTTCCTTGAATCTGCGGTGCTGGGCGAGGATCTCCTCGTGCGTCGCCCCGTGGTTCGGAACGTTCGGATGATGGTGCTTGCAGAGAATGAAGGGTGTCCCTTCGAGAGGATGATGCCCGATCCTCCAGCAGCCCTTCGTGTGGCAGTTCACTTTGCGCACGCCGGTGTAGACACCGAGGCAGACCGCGCTGATCAACGTTGCCTCACCGAGGTCGGATCCGAAGCCGGACCAGAAGTTGTAATACACGTCGGGTCCGCCGTGGATGGTGCCGGTGTGGAGCGCGAACCAATGGCGGAAAGCTCCGAGGAAGGCGATCAGGAGCGCCACAACAAAATCAGAACGAGCAGGCCGCGACCCAGACGACTCTGTTCCCGAGCTGTCTGGCGGGAATATGCGGTGGCTCGGACGCTGCGGAGCTCTCCGTGTCGCCCGCCTGCATCGGCGTGACAGAGGGTTCGTTCGCCGAGGCTGGTTCAGAAGTCTCAGTCATGTTCTTCCCGATCCTTGCTCTCCGATGTCGATCCAGACCCACCTCTGCATCGCACGATTCTGCCGCCCGGCGTGCCAGTGAACGCGGACCTGTTTCGGACGGACGAGATTCCCGCCGAGACGGGAGGCTCCTTCGAGACAAGAGGCTCCGCTCGTGACAGGAGCTCTCTCTGGAACGGCATGGACAGGCGGAGGGGCTCGTGCCCCCTTCGTCACCGCCGCTTGTTGAGCTTCTTCTTGGCTGCTGCTGCCCGGGCGTGAGCGTCTTTGGACCGTTGCACCGCCTGTCGCCTCGGCCGACTTGAGCCGAGTCAGTTCAGCCGCCGCCTCCTTGACCGCTTGTCTCGCTTTCTCCACGTGCGCATCGGCTTGTTCGGCTTCGTGGTTCGCTTTGTCCACGTCACGCTTGGCGGCGATCCGGTGCGCCTCCGACGTGCAGTCCCGAGCGGACCCGGAGCCCTTTGTGCGCGCCGGCGATCCGATGTCAGGCTGCGCGCGATGAACCCGAGCCCCGAATAACGCAACCCGGTGGTGAGGCGACCCTGACGGAGTGTCCGCCGCGGCCTGAGGGTCCGCGAATGCGGCGTCGAGAGTCATCTCGAGCTCCTCGACCGCTGACACTGAAGGCGGGTGACCGATCTGCGATGCCCTTGCTTTCGCATGGCGGATGAGTTTGGACACAACGTCGACCTTCTGCTTCGAGACCCTCCGGATCTCGTCGCCTCCTGGTGTGGCCCGGGGCCCCCGCAGACTGTCGCCGAGATCCATGAGCGTGTTCGATCTCCTCGGATCGCTCGCGCACCAGAAGGTTGGCGAGCCAGGCTCCCGCCGACGGCTTGCGGAGCTCCTTCAGTGAAGCGGCGACATCGGCAAGCCCGCTTTGCGAGCTTCGGCCGCCTTCGCGTTTCGAGCTGCCGTGAACTCAGGAGGGCTGAGTCCGTAGAGCTCATCGGTCGCGCTCTCGAGATCCATGCCTCTATTTTGCCCCGAAATCAAACGGCCCGACGGCGAGGCAACTCGGGCTTTCCTTGGCGCGGAGTTCCCCGTGGTGACCTGGCGGCTCCGTCCGAAAGGGTGACACGTCGCCGCGCCCGAATCATCCGGCAGGCGGAGTGAACGCTCTACGATGCTCTCTGCAGACCATCGATGAGAGTCCTGACAGGAGCGCGACCCGCACACGGAAGCGGAAGCACAAGCGGAGGCTCACTCGCCGGGGCAGATCGTCCGCGCCTGCATCGTGGTACCGCTCGCCGTCGTGTTGGTCTGGGCGACCATCTCGTATTCGGTCTGGATGCTGCGGCCCTCGAGCCTCTCGTGGAGCGTGAACAGCGTTGAGTGGGTGCGGTACAAATCCCCTTCGGCATCGGCAACTGGGCCGCCGACCACGTCGAGCAGGCCTACTACAACAGCCAAGCACCCAAGAAGGGTGGGCCGCAGTTGAAGAGCCTGCCGAAGGTCGGCGTACGACACCCCACGACCCCGACACGACGCCGACGCCTGCATGGCCGCCGGCGATCGCTCCGGTCTTCTCCAGCCCGCTCCCCGGCGAAGGAGTCTGGCAGCCGACCGGGCCGTCGGTCGATGGTGGTCCACCGATACTGGTCACGACGTATCGTCCTGACCCCACCTACCCACAGATCGTGGCGTACGTCGCCTGGTTCGACCACTCACGGACAGAGCTCGGGTACTACCCGGGCCGCTATGAGCCGCCGAACGCGGCCGTACGCGGACCGGCGATGGTCCCTTACAGCCAGCGCTCCCGTCTGCTCGCGACCTTCAATGGCGGGTTCACCTACGTCGACGGCGACAACGGGTCTGCGGACAACGGCCTGACGAACGAGCCGTTGAAGGACGGCAACGCGACGCTCATCGGCTATACGGATGGTCGCGTGGACATCGTGAATTGGAGCGGCGGCCCGAACCCCGGCCCCGGCGTCGCGTGGGCCCGGCAGAGCCTGGCTCCGATCGTCTGGAACAGCCAGCTGAATCCCACGTTGAACACCGATCCCAACAGCCCCCAGTGGGGATACACCCTCGGCGGCGTCACTCGCGTCTGGCGGACCGGTGTCGGCATCGACGCTCGGGGCAACCTCATCTACGTCGCCGCCGACGATCAGACCGTGGTCAGCATCGCGCAGATTCTGCAGCACGTCGGAGCAGTGCGGGCGATGGAGTTCGACATCAACCCGGAGTGGCATTCGCTCAACACCTACAACCCTCCCGGTCTCAACCCGACGATGGTCGGGCCCAACCCGAATCAGTCAGTCGATCGCTACCTCGTCCCCGATGACCGCGACTTCTTCGCCGTCTACAAACCGACGCCCGGTCCCGTGACTGTCCCCTTCGGGTAGCAGTGGGCGCACCGGCGTCGATGACGCAACCCCACTTGGTGAGCGAACCCGCGGGAATGAGGACGCGACGGAATACCTCACCGTCCACGACGTCCGAAACGCTCAGCCGCTACGTGATGGCCGGGCCCCATTCGTGAGCTTCGTGACAAGCGCGCGCAGCGGGTCTGACCTGAAGATGAACTTTTGCGTGAGCAACCTTCATCTGCGACATACGGACGGCCATCCATGGGTAGCTGAGCTGCTGACAACGCAGTTCGTCGCGCACTTCTTGGGGCAGGAGTTGCGCGCACTACCTGATCCGGAGGAACCATGAAACATGCTGCGCGCCGTCGTGCCTTCGCGGCCAGCGCGATATCCATCCTTGGTGTGGGCGGTTTGGTCGGCCTGCCTGCAACGGGAACCGCAGGTGCGGACGGCCATGCACAGACCCAGCACGTGCTGCTGATTTCGGTCGACGGCATGCACCAGTCCGATCTCGACTGGTACGTCGCCAATCATCCCACCTCGGAGCTCGCTCGACTGGCCACCGGCGGGGCTGAATACACCAACGCCCAGACTCCTGACCCGTCGGACTCCGATCCGGCCGGCACGGGGCTGATGACCGGCGGCGATCCGAAGGTCACCGGCATCTACTACGACGACGAGTACAGCCACGGCGTCTTCCCGGCCGGGACGACGAACTGCTCCGGGCCGGTCCCAGGGGGCAACGTCATCTATGACTCGCCGGACGACAACCTGCCGGCCGTGCCGGACCTCTTGGACAACGGGAGCGGCAACACCTTCCCCTCCTTCGATGAGGGCGGCTCGATCTACCCGGGCGGCGATGACACCAACCCGGGCCTTGATCATGAACCTGAGCCCGCACCCACAGTCGGGTCTGAACCCGCGACGTACCCGGTCGACCCGAAGACCTGCAAGCCGATTCAGCCGTGGGACTTCGTCGGGGTCAACACGATCTTCCAGGTCATCCACAACGCCGGGATGCGAACGGCGTGGTCTGACAAGCACGCCATCTACTCGTCGTTCAACGGGCCTGGCTCGAACGGCACGAGCATCGACGACTTCTTCGGGCCCGAGATCGACTCGCAGGCAGTCGAGCCGAACGGCGTCCCGTACCCGGTCGATGGCGCATGGACCGACGACAACGCCGCCACCAAGCAGTACGACTCCTACAAGGTCCAGGCGGTCGTCAATTGGGTCAACGGCTACAACCACTCCGGGACCGGGCCCAAGGTCGGGACGCCGGCGATCTACGGCATGAACTTTCAGATCGTCTCGACGGCGGAGAAGCTGAAGAGTTCCCCGCCGTGCTGATCGGGCCGAACGCGCAGGGCGACTACACCGAGGGACCATCCCTGCTCGGCGGGTACGTGACGGTGAACGGCCAACAGGTCCCGGGCCCGCTGCTCCAGAGTGCGCTCGACTACGTCAATGACGCCCTGCAGCGGATGGCCAACACCATTCAGGCCGATGGCGAGGCCAACTCGACGGCCATCATCCTGACGGCAAAGCACGGCCAGTCACCGCAGAACAACAGCCAGCTGCAGCGGATCGACGATGGTCCGATCATTGCCGGCGTCAATGCCGCCTGGGCCGCCCAGCATCCGAGCAATCAGACGCTGGTCGTCCAAGAGGCTGACGATGACGGGCTGCTGTGGTGGCTGTCGGACCGCTCGCAGGCGGCGGCTGACTTCGTCCAGAACTACCTCTGGACGCATTCCGCCCCGGCCGTCAACTACGCAGGCCAGACGATCACCGTCCAGCACTCCGGACTGCAGCAGATCTACGCCGGCCATCAGTCGGCGCAATTCTTCGGTGTCTCGAGCTCCGACCCGCATCACCCCGACGTCTTCGGGATCTCGCAGGTCGGCACCATCTATACGACCGGCTCCAAGATCGCCGAGCACGGTGGCGACAACCCGGCCGATCGGGATGTTCCGCTCGTCGTCTATGCGCCGGGCGCGGTTCGGCCTGGCCAGTCAAGCAACGGGGTGGAGACGACCCAGGTCGCGCCGACGATCCTGCAGCTGCTCGGACTCTCTCCGCGGTGGCTGCAGGCCGTCCAGCTGGAGGGCACGCAAGTCCTCCCCGGCTCCGCGGCGGGAGGTAACCAACTTCATCGGAGTCGGACTGCCGGGCGGCCCCCTGCCCGCCCGGCAGTCCCGGCTCAGGATCCCGCGCTGTGCGGACGAGCCACCGTGGTCGCACAGCTCTCCTCTTCGAATTCGAACGAATTACTGAGATTTCTCTGTGATTCTGCACCGCCCGAGCTGGTCGGCAGCCACCGTTCGCACGTCTTCGTTTGGCAGACATCCCCCATTGCAATCTGCACGTCGCAGGAGTAACCTTCGTGATGGGAGTCTCAGTGAGGAAGCGCCCATGGGGTTCATCCAGAGTCATCGAGATCGAAACGGCGAGACCCGATGATGTCGAGGCACTGGTCAGCGAGTGGCGAACCGACACCGAGGAGGTCCAGGTCGGCGCAACGCGGGACCTTCACGAAAGACAGAGACCGTCCGGACACGTACGTGCAAATCGTGGAGTTCCCTTCGTACGAAGACGCCATGAGGAACTCCCACCTCCCGCAGACGGCCTCCTTTGCGGAGACGACTGCGCGAGCTGTGCGCTGGGGCCACCCGATTTCCGCAATCTCGACGTGCGAAGCCGTCGAGGAGATGTGACGGCGAGCGGGAACGGAGGAAAGGAGAAGCTGATGAGCCGAAAAGTGGCCGACTGCCGCGGACTTTCCGAGCGATAACAATTGCACGCTGACCATTTCAGGCGAAGAGGACGAAGTTGTCCTCGCCGCCACCGAGCACGCAGTCTCGGTGCATCGGGCATGAGGACACCGAGGAGGTCACGAAGCTGGCTGCGCGCAGAATCTGAAGGACGAGCGTTCGCCGCGTGGCGTCAGTCGAAGAAGCGGAACGGCGTACTGGTCCGATCGACGCACTGCTCGACCGCGGTTGCCGCCAACAGTGACACGCGGTCAGAGGCTGTCCTCGAGCGGCCAACGCACGAGGATCTGTGATCAGCGCCGCCGCAGTAGCCGCGCCGCCCGACGCGTCGTCACCCTTCGTCACGATCAGCGCCAGCGACGTGGTGACGTAGCCGGCCAACTCGGTGCGCAGGTGCACGTCGGTGTAGGGCGGCACGTCGACGTGCACGTCCTCCGGGGCGGAACCCAACGTGTAGTCCATGTCGACGTCGTGGCCGGCCCGGCGCAACCGCGCCACCAGCCCCTCAATGTCGCGGCGCCGGTAGAACACGGTCCCACCCGCCTTCACCGTGGCGTCGTTGGACGACACGAGGTACTCGGTGGTGTGCACCGCCACGCCGCCGGGGCGCAGGCACGACATCTGCGCCTCCACGAAGTCCATCCCGGCCTCGAGCGTCCCAAGATGCTCCAACGCACACGACGACCACGCAAAGTCGAACCCGGTCAGGTCCGCCGGCAGGGCGTTCATGTCGACCGGGCGGAAGGTCACCCGTTGCGCGAACGCATCGGCCCCGCACAGCCCGAACTCGTTCAGGTGCTCCAGCCCGCCGGACCACTCCACCGCCGAGTCGGTCCAGCCCGACGCCACGGCGGACTCGTGTGGTTGGTCGGTGGCCACGACGTCACAGCCGGCGTCGGCGAAGAGCGCCACCAGCGGCTCCTGCCCGACGCCGAACCCGACACCCCGCCGCCCGGGCGCCAGCATGCCCCGCTCCGACAGCGCCTCGGCGATGAAGAGCCACTCCCACATCTTGCGGTGGAGCATGACGTCACGGGCGTCGTCGCCGGCCGCCCACATCGGCCGCAGCCGCTCGGCCCAACCCCGCAGAGCCGGCGAGCGCAGCGATTCGGCCGAGCACAGTTGCGAGCGCAGCATGACCGGGCGACCTTATATGGGAGCCGGCCTCGCCTCCCCGCCGGACCGGTCGCGGAGGCGACCGCCGGCCACCGCGACCTATATCCGCTCGAAGTTCCGGGCCAGCTCCCAGTCGCTCACGTGGCGGTTGCTGGCCAACCACTCCTGCTCGGCCGTGTTGAGGAGATGGTGGTGCACATCAGGCCCGAAGGCCTCGAGCGCGACGGCGGAGTCACGCAGCGCGTCGATGGCCTCGACCAGCGTGGAGGGGATGCGCGGCACGTCGGTCGCCTCGTAGGCGTTGACGGGGTAGGGGTCGCCGGGCTCGAGCTCGTGGTCGACGCCGTACAGCCCCGCCGCAATGGCGCCCGCCAGCACGAGATACGGATTCACGTCCGCCCCCGGGATCCTCGACTCCACCCGCCGTCCCGACCCGTGTCCCACCAGGCGGAAGCCGCAGGTGCGGTTGTCCTCGCCGTAGACCGCCGCGGTGGGCGCCCAGCTGCCGGGCACGTAGCGCCGGTACGAGTTCACCGTGGGCGCCGCCATCCAGGCCAGCTCCTTGGCCGCGTGCAGCTGGCCCGCCAGGAAGTGGCGGCCGAGCTTCGACAGCCCGCTGGGGTGCGCGCGCCGCCGTCGTCCTCGCCGGCGCCCGGCGCCATCAGGGCCTCGCTGCGGTCGAGGTTCCACAGGCTGGTGTGCACGTGGCACGACGAGCCGACGTCGTCCATCGTCCACTTGGCCATGAACGTCGTCGCCCGCCCCTCCTGCGCCGCAATCTCCTTGATGCCGTTCTTGAAGATGAGGTGGCGGTCGGCCGTGACGAGCGCCTCGTCCCACAGGACGTTCACCTCGTGCTGCCCCCGCCCGGCCTCGCCCTTGGAGTTCTCGACCGGGATGCCGGCGGCGCATCATCTCGTTGCGGATCCGCCGCAGGACGTACTCCTCGCGGGTCGTCTGCAGCAGCTGGTAGTCCTCAATGGTGGAGGTGTGCGGCGTGAGGTTCTGCCACCCCAGGGCGTCGGCCTCCTCGTAGGACTCCTTGAAGAGGAAGAACTCGAGCTCGGTGGCGCTGCAGATGCGCAGGCCGCGCTCGGCCGCCCGCTCCAACTGCCGTCGCAGAATCCGGCGGGGCGACACCTCGATCGGCGTCCCGTGCTCGTCGGTCAGGTCGCAGATGACGAGGGCCGTGCCGGGCTGCCACGGGATCAGCCGGGCGGTGTCGTAGTCGGGCAGCGCCACGAAGTCGCCGTAGCCGGTGTCCCAGTTGGTGAAGCGGTAGCCGGGGAGCGGGTTCATGTCGACGTCGACCGCCAGGAGGTAGTCGCAGGCCTCCATGCCGTGCTCGGCCGCGAAGGACGTGAAGAAGTCCGTGGTGAACCGCTTGCCCACGGGGCGGCCGTGCATGTCGGGGAAGGCCAGCACGACGGTGTCGACCCTCCCGTCGGCGATGGCGGCGTCAATGAGCTCACGTCCAGGTCCGGGCATGCGCCATGTTGACCCCGCAATTGGCGGCGCGCCAGTACAACTGGGCTCCCGGCCTCTGTACGCTGGGGCGATGCTTCCGCTCATCGGCGTTTCGACCTACGTGGCCGACGTGGCCTGGGGCAATTGGGAGCGCCGGGCCGCCGTGCTGCCCGCGTCCTACTTCGAGCTGGTCGCCGCCGCCGGCGGACGGCCGCTGCTCATCCCGCCGACCAGCACCTCGCCCGGCGGCCCCGAGGCCGGAGCGGACCAGGTCATCGACGTGCTCGACGGGCTCGTCCTGACCGGCGGGGGAGACGTCGACCCCGGTTCCTACGGGGAGGAGCCCGATCCCGAGGTGGGCGGCATCGACCCCAACCGGGACGCCAGCGAGCGGGCCCTCCTGGCGGCGGCCCTCGAGGCCGACCTGCCGGTACTGGCCATCTGCCGCGGTTGCCAGGTGCTCAACGTGTACCTGGGTGGCAACCTGCACCAGCACCTGCCCGACGTCGTCGGCAACCTCGACCACCGCAAAATCGCCATGCACTTCGAGGATGTGGAGGTGGCCACCGAGCCCGGCACCACCACGGCCGGCGTGTTCGGCCCCTCCACCACCGTGCGCTGCTCGCACCACCAGGCCATCCGTGACCTGGGCCGTGACCTGGTCGTGACCGCCCGGGCCGGCGACGGCGTCGTGGAGGCGGTCGAACTCCCGACCGCCCGCTTCGTCCTGGCCGTCCAGTGGCACCCCGAGGAGTCCATGGACCAGCGGCCCTTCGACGCCCTGCTGCAAGCCGCCAGGGCGTACAAGGAGGAACGGTCGGTCCGAGCCACCGTCTGACCCTCCCGCAGTCCCGGCCATCCGACCGCCGGGCCACTGTCAGTCCCGGCCGTCCGAGCGTCGGCCCACTGTCAGTCGGCAACCCACAATTGCGGTCGGCAACCGCCATATGACCTCCACTCCCCGGTTCATCCCAGGCTCGCCGGGTAAGGTGCCCGCCATGGCCAAGAGCGGGCACAAAGTCGTGAAGCCGGTGGCAGCCGCCGCGGTGACGCTCGGCACGATCGCCAGCATCTGGTGGTTCGCGCTGAAGCCCCGCCGCAAGGCGAAGGCCGGCGGCGGAGGGTCTACGACCGAGAAGTAGTCGGGGTCAGCCCTTCCACCAGCGCCGGCAGGCACTCGCTGATGGAGTCCCGCAACACCACGTCGGCCAGGCCGTCCATTTCGGTCGGCTCGCCGTTCACGATGATGGCCACCGCGCCGTGCTGCACGGCCACCGGCACCACGCCCGCCGCCGGGAACACGGCCAGCGTCGAGCCCACCGCCAGCAAGAGGTCGCAGTCGGCTGCGGCCCGCTCGGCCCGGAACAGGTCCTCGGCGACCAGGCTCTGGCCGAAGCTGATGGTGGCGGACTTGAGGATGCCGCCGCAGACGGCGCCTTCGTCACCGATGTCGAGGCACCGCGGCGCACGTCGGGTCGGCCTCGCCGGCCCGGACCCGGTCGTGCACCGGCTCGGCCGGCTGACGGTCGCCGCAGCTGAGGCACATCACCTCCAGTGACGTGCCGTGGATTTCGACGATGCGCGCCGGATCCGACCCCGCCTTCTGGTGCAGCCCGTCGATGTTCTGCGTGACGAGGAGGTCGAGCCGGCCGCTGCGCTCCAGGTCGACCAGCGCCCGGTGCCCGGCGTTGGGCTCGGCCGACCACATCGGTGACGTCAGCCGGTTCTGCCACGACCGCGCCCGCAGCTCGGGGTCCGCCACGTAGGCCTGCAGCGTCGCCATCTTCTCGGCCTCGGGGTTCTTGGTCCACACGCCCTGTGGCCCCCGGAAGTCGGCGATGCCCGAGTCGGTCGATATCCCCGCGCCGGTCAGCACGACCACCCGGCGCGCCTGTTCGAGCAGGGCCCGGGCCCGCCCGACGTCGTCGTCGCTGTCAGAGGTCATAGGTCATATGAGGTCGATCCCACGAAGGCGGCAATCGTACGGGCGGCCAGGCGTATCCTGCCCCGGTGCCCGGGGACGCCCCCACCGTCGAGATCCTGCACGCCCCCGACGCCGAGGATCGCCAGCGCCGGGCCGCCGGTGCCCTGCTGGCCCGGGGTTGCACCCGGGGTGACCGGGTCGCCTTCGCACTGGGCTCGTCGGCCGACCTCATATGTGCGGCCATGGGTGCGGCCCGCATCGGCCTCATCCCGGTCATGCTCAACGCCACCCTGACGCCCGTCCGAGCGGGACGACCTCGCCGCCGACGCCGCCCCCACGGTGCGCATCTTCACGCAGCCCGAGCTCCACGACCTCATAGAGAAGGGGAGGCCGACGGACCTGGCGCCGTACCCGCTGACCCGCCCCATGCACTACACGTCGGGCACCACCGGCAGACCGAAGGGCGTCACCACCGGACTGTGGGACGAGCGCACCGCGCGGCAGGTCTACGAGGACGAGGCCGGCGTCTGGCACTTCAATGCCGACGACCTGCACATGGTGTGCTCGCCGATGTACCACACCGTGTCCATCCGGTTCGCCGGCGGCACGCTCCTGGCGGGCGGCTCCCTCGCCATCCTCAGCCGCTTCGCATGCGCCCACCGCGCTCGACACCCTGCGCCGCCACCGGCCGACCACGACGTTCCTCGTCCCGACGCACCTGCATCGGATACTGCAGGACCCCGGCCTCCATCCCGACGAGCACTTCGACTCGCTGCGCCTCCTGGCGCACGCCGGGGCGCCCTGTCCCGACACGCTCAAGCGCGCCATCATGGAACGCGTCCGGCCCGGCGGCGTCTGGGAGTTCTACGGCTCCACCGAGGCCCAGTTCTCGGTGTGTTCACCGGAGGACTGGCTCGAGCGCCCGGGCACCGTGGGCCGGGCCCGTCCGGGCCGCCGTCTCCACATCGACACCCGCCGGATCCGATCCCGAGGGAGAACGTCTCGGCGAGCCCCCGCATCCGGCGAGCCCTCGGGCACCATCTGGTGCGACATGCCGGCGTTCGCCCGCTTCAGCTACTGGGAGAACCCCGAGGCCACCGCCGCCGCCTGGGACGGCGACGCGTGCACCGTCGGCGACCTCGGCCGCCTCGACACCGACGGCTTCCTGTATCTGACCGGGCGGCGGCACGACCTCATCATCAGTGGGGGCGTCAACGTGTATCCAGCCGAAATCGAGAATGTCCTGGCCGCCGTGGACGGCGTCGCCGAGGTGGCCGTCTTCGGGCTGCCCGACGACCAGTGGGGCCAGAAGGTCTGCGTCGCCTATGTGGCCGACGGGCGTACGGCGTCGTCGGCCGAGGAGGCCCTGCGGGCCGCCGCCGCATCCCGCCTCGCCCCGTACAAGCGGCCCAAGACGTACTTCGCCACGACGGACCTGCCCCATACCGCCACCGGCAAGCTCATACGGCGGGCGGTCCCCGAGCATCTGGGGCTGCCGGGCTGACCAGCAGGCGAGACGGCCGCGGTCGTCGGTCGTCGTCCGTACCAAGTCAGGTCGTCAGCAGGCAGACTGTGAGCATGCCTTTCGCCACCATCAACCCGGCCACAGGAAAGACGGAGAAGGAGTTCCCCGCCCACACGCCCGAAGAGGTCGACGCCATCCTCAGCAGGCCATGGTCGCCTTCGCCGAGTACAAGACCACCACGTACAAAGAGCGCGCCCGCCACCTGCTGACCGCGGCGGAGCTCCTCGAAGGAGAGGTCCCGGTCGTGGCGCGCATCCTCACCACGGAAATGGGCAAGACCTACGCCGCCGCCAAAGCCGAGGTGTCCAAGTGTGCGGCGGGCCTGCGCTGGTTCGCCGACAACGCCGAGGCGCTGCTGGCCGACGAGCCGATCGCCACTTCGGCTTCGAATTCCTACGTGCACTACCAGCCGCTGGGCGCCGTGCTGGCCATCATGCCGTGGAACTTTCCGATGTGGCAGGTCATCCGCTTCGCCGCCCCGGCCCTCATGGTGGGCAACGTCGGGCTGTTGAAGCACGCCTCCAATGTTCCGCAGACGGCGCTGGCCATCGAGGACCTGTTCCGGCGGGCGGGCCTGCCCGACGGCGCCTTCTCCAACCTGTTCATCCCGTCGGGCGACGTCGCCGCGCTGATCCACGACCCGCGCATCGCCGCCGTCACGCTGACGGGGAGTGAGCCCGCCGGGATGTCGGTGGCGGCCGCGGCCGGCGATGCTCTGAAGAAGACCGTGCTCGAGCTGGGCGGGTCGGACCCCTTCGTCGTGCTGGCCAGCGCCAACATGGATGACGCTGTGCGCACCGCCGTCACCGCCCGCGTGCAGAACAACGGCCAGTCCTGCATCGCCGCCAAGCGCTTCATCGTCGTCGACGCGGTGGCCGACGAGTTCGAGTCCCGCTTCATCGAGTCGATGGACACGCTCGTGGTGGGCGACCCCTTCGATCCGGCCACCAACATCGGCCCCATTGTGAGCGAGGCCCAGCGCGACGAGCTCGTCGGGCAGGTGGAGCAGGCGCTCCAGGAGGGCGCCACCGTCCACAACGGCGCCAAGTTGCCCGACGGCGACGGCTGGTGGTTCGCGCCGACCGTCCTCAGCGGCGTCACGACCGACATGCCGATCGCCAAGGTCGAGATGTTCGGTCCCGTCGCCATGGTCATCCGCGTCCCCGACGTCGACGCCGCCATCGCCGCCGCCAATGACACGAGCTTCGGGCTGGGCTCGAGCGTGTGGGGCTCCGACGAGGACGAGATCGCCAAGTGCATTCAGGGGATCGAGGCCGGCGCCGTCTTCGTCAACGCCATGGTGGCCTCCATGCCCGAGCTGCCCTTCGGCGGCATCAAGCGCTCGGGCTACGGGCGCGAGCTCTCGGCCATCGGCCTCAAGGAGTTCGCCAACGCCAAGACCGTCTACGTGGCTTGACCGGCTCCGGCCGCGCCGGCCCGTTATGACCTATCTCGATCACGCCGCCACCACGCCGCTTGCGGCCCGAGGTGGCGGCGGCCATGGCCGCCGTCACCGCCGGCGGTGTCCTCGGCAATCCCACCGGCAGCCACCCGCCGGCCCAGCGGGCCCGCCGCCTCCTGGAGGAGGCCCGCGACGAGGTGGCCGCCTTCCTCGGCCGCGACCCCGGCACCATCGTCTTCACCTCCGGAGGCACCGAGTCGGCCAACCTGGCTCTTTTGGGGCCCGCCGAGGCGGCGCGCCAGGAGCGGGGTGAGGCGGTGCTCCTCGCTTCCGCCGTGGAGCACCCGGCCGTGCGCGAAGCAGCCCGGGCCGTGGCCAAGGCCGGCCTCGATACGCGTGAGCTCCCCGTCGACCCCTCCGGCATCGTCGACCCCGACGCGCTGGCCCGCACCCTCTCGTCGCGCGTGACGAGCGTGGCGATCATGACGGCCAACAACGAGACGGGCGTGCTGCAGCCGCTGGCCGACCTCATAGAGACGATCCGCCGCCGCGCCCCCAACGCATATGTCTTCACCGACGCCGTGCAGGCCGCGCCCTACCTCGACCTGGCCGAGGTGACGGCCGGCGCCGACATGGTCTCGGTGAGCGCGCACAAGGTGGGGGGTCCCGTCGGCGTGGGTGCGCTGGCCGTCGCCGGCCGCGTCGTGCTCCAGCCGCGCCAGTACGGCGGGGGACAGGAGCGCGAGCGGCGCAGCGGCACCCAGGACGTGGCGGGCGCGGTCGGGCTGGCCACCGCCCTGCGCCTGGTGGCGGCCGAGCGGGCGACGGCGGGGCCGCGGGTGGCGGCGTTGCGCGATCGGCTGCGCGACGGGCTGCTCGGCGCCGTCGAGGGCGCCTACCGCACGGTGCCGGCCGGCGTGGACGTGCTCCCGGGCCACCTGCACCTGTGCATCCCGGGCGTCGAGCGCGAGGAGCTCCTGGTGGCGCTGGGGGAGCAGGACGTCTGCGTCTCGGGCGGGTCGTCCTGCGCCAGCGGGGCGCTGCAGCCGAGCCACGTCCTCAGCGCCATGGGGGTCGCACCGGAGCTGGCGGCGGGCGCGCTGCGCTTCACGCTGGGCTACGGCACGACCTCGGACGACGTGGAGCGCGCCCTGGCCGTCGTCCCGGCCGTGGTCGCCGCACTGCGCCGGGACGGCTGACCTCGTCGCTCGCCGGACCCGTCCCGGAGCGCCGAGGCCCGTCGGCCACGGTGGCACACTGGTCCCATGCGGGTGCTCGTGGCCATGTCGGGAGGCGTCGACTCGTCCGTGGCGGCGGCGCTCCTGGTCGAGCAGGGCCATGAGGTGGTCGGCGCCACCCTCAAGCTGTGGGGCGGGGAGTCCGATTCGGGATGCTGCTCCGTCGCCGACGTCGAGGACGCCCGCCGGGTGGCCCAGCAGCTCGGCATCACGCATCACGTCTTCAACCTGACCGAGGAGTTCGACCGCAACGTCGTGGCGCCCTACGTGGGGGAGCACGCGTTGGGGCGCACGCCCAACCCGTGCATCGAGTGCAACCGGTCGATGAAGTTCGACCGCCTCCTGCACCGGGCCGACCGCCTCGGCTTCGACCGCCTGGCCACGGGACACCACGCCCGGGTCGCCACGGCGCCACCGCGCCGGCGTGGCAGCTCCGCCGCGGCGCCGACCCCCTCAAGGACCAGTCCTACGTGCTCTCCATGCTCGGCCAGGACGCGCTGTCCCGCGTCGTGTTCCCCGTCGGCGACATGACCAAGGACGAGGTACGGGCCCACGCGCACCGTCTCGGGCTGCGCACCGCCGACAAGCCCGACAGCCAGGACGTGTGCTTCATCGGGAGCGCCGAGGGCCGCGAGGGGTTCTTGTCCGGGCGGGTGGAGCTGCACCCCGCCGAGGTGGTGGACGGCGAAGGACGCCCGGCCGGCTCCGTGCAGGCGGTCGAGCTCGTCACGGTGGGGCAGCGTCGCGGCATGGGCCATGGGAGCGACGGCAAGCGGCGCTACGTGACGCACGTCGACGTGGCGGCGCGGCGGGTCACCGTGGGCAGCGCGACGGAGGCCTTGCGTTCTTCTGTGCTGCTCGCCGGCCCGTCGCTGACCTGGGTCGACCAGCCGCTCGCCCCCGGGGCCCGGGCGGTGGCGCAGGTCAGCGCGCACGGGCGGCCGGTGCCGTGCACCCTGATCACCGACGACATGCACCGTTGAGGTCCGCTTCGACGACCCCCAGCGTCCGGTGGCGCCGGGCCAGACCGTGGCGCTCTACGACGCGCTCGACCCCGACGCCGTGGTGGGCGCCGGCATCGCGGCCTGATGGCCGGCGCGGCTGACCGAAACGGAGAGGTCCCGCCGGAGGCGGCGGCCCGCGCCGCCGAACTGCGCCAGCAGATCATCCACAACAACGAGCTGTACAACGTCCTCGATGCGCCCGAGATCCCCGACGCCGAGTACGACCTCCTCGTCGTAGAGCTCCGCCAGCTCGAAGCGGACTACCCGTCGCTGGCGACCCCCGATTCGCCGACGCACACCGTGGGAGCGGCACCGTCGGGCCTGTTCCAAGAGGTGCGCCACCGCGTCCCGATGATGAGCCTCGACAACGCGTTCAGCGAGGACGACCTGCGGGCCTGGGCCGCCCGGCTCCGCCGCCAGATGCCCGATCTCGACCTCGAGACGCTCGCCTTCTCGTGCGAGCCCAAGGTCGACGGCGTGGCCATGTCGCTCACCTACGAGAAGGGGGTCCTGGTGCAGGGCGCCACCCGCGGCGACGGCGTCACGGGCGAGGACGTGACGGCGAACATCCGCACCGTGGGCGACGTGCCGAAGGAACTGGCCAAGGCGGGCGGCCCCTACCCCGACGTGCTCGAGGTCCGCGGCGAAATCTACATGCCCGTCAAAGAGTTCGAGGCCATGAACAAGCGCCAGGCCGAGCTCGGCGAGCGCCTCTTCGTCAACCCTCGCAACTCCGCCGCCGGCGCGCTGCGCCAGAAGGACCCGACCATCACGGCGCAGCGGCCGCTGCACTTCTGGGCCTACGCCCTCGGCGATGTGCAGCCGGCGCCGGCAGGGATCGCCGACCACGACAGCGTCGGCCAAAGGAGCAAGTCGTCGGGCGGCGAGGTCATATGGCCGGCGCCCACCCAGACCGAGACCCTGGCGCAGCTCAAGAAGGCCGGGTTCCCCGTCAGCCCCGACGCGCACCGCATCGTCGGCATCACCAACGTCGTCGCCCGATCCGAAGAGCTCGCCGAGGCCCGCCACGCCCTCGCCTACGAAATCGACGGCGTGGTCACCAAGGTCGACGAGGTCGCGCTGCACGACGTGTTCGGCTCCACCTCACGCGCCCCGAGGTGGGCCATCGCCTTCAAGTTCCCGCCCGAGGAGCGCACGACCCGCCTGATCGACATCATGGTCAGCATCGGCCGCACCGGCCGGGCCACACCCTTCGCCCGGCTCGAGCCCGTCTTCGTCGGCGGCTCCACCGTCGGCGTGGCCACGCTGCACAACGAGGACCAGGTGGCGGTCAAGGACGTGCGCCCCGGCGACCTCGTCATCGTGCGCAAGGCGGGCGACGTCATACCCGAGGTCGTCGGCCCGGTGAAGGAGGGCCCCGGCGTCCCCAAGCGCCGCAAGCCGAAGTGGAAGTTCCCGACGTCGTGCCCGTCGTGCGGCACGCCCCTCGGTGCGCCTCCCCGGCGAGAGCGACACCTACTGCACCAACATCGACTGCCCGGCGCAGCGCGTGCAGCGCATTTCGCACTACGCCTCCCGCGGGGCCATGGACATCGAAGGCCTCGGCGAGGAGCGCGTCCTCCAACTCGTCAGCGCCGGCCTCATCAACGACGCCGCCGATCTCTATGACCTGACTCCGGAGCAGCTCGCCGCGCTGGACCGCTTCGGCGCCCTCTCGGCGGCCAACCTCGTGGCGGGCATCGATGCCTCGCGGTCCCAGCCGTTGAGCCGCCTGCTGGTCGCGCTGGGCATCCGCCACGTCGGCCCGACGGGCGCCCGGGCCGTGGCCCGCGCCTTCGGCACGCTCCACGCCATCGCCGCCGCCACCGTCGAGCAGCTCGCCGCGGTCGACGGCGTCGGCGGCATCATTGCGGCCAGCCTGGCCGAGTTCCTCTCCGCCGATACCAACGTGGCCGTGCTCGAGCGCCTGCGCCGGGCCGGGGTGTCCATGGAGGAGCCGGGCGCCGGCCGGACGGCGGGGCAGCCGGGGCGGCGACCGTCCCACAGACGCTCGAAGGCAAGACGGTGGTGGTCACCGGCGCGGTCCCCGACTACACGCGGGAGGGGGCCGAGGAGGCGATCCTGGCGCGGGGCGGCAAGTCGCCGGGCAGCGTGTCGAAGAAGACGTTCGTGCTCGTGGTGGGCGAGTCGCCCGGCGCCAGCAAGTTGAAGAAGGCCGAGGACCTGGGCATCCCCCAACTCGATGCGGCGTCGTTCCAGACGCTGCTCGACACCGGCGAATTGCCCTCATGAGCGAGAACCGCTGCTGGTAGGGGGGTGTCCACCGGCTGCGTGTCCGGGGTCGGTAGCCTGAGTGCGCCCCGATGCCCCTGATTTCAGACTCCATCGGCCGGGTCCTTGGGAAGCGGTACCGGCTGCTCTCCGCTTTGGGCACCGGCGCATCAGCCCACGTCTACCTGGCCGAGGACGTGTCGCTCCAGCGTCACGTCGCGGTCAAGGTTCTCCAACCCGGGTTGGCGACGGACGAGGCCTTCCTGAAGCGCTTCCGGGCCGAGGCGCGCTCGGTCGCATCGCTTGAACCACCCGCACGTGCTGCGCGTCTTCGACTGGGGCGAGGACACCGACGGGCCCTATCTGGTTTTGGAATATCTCGGTGGCGGCTCCCTTCGTGACTTGCTGGATCGTGACATACGGTTGTCTCTTTCCCAGGCGGCCCAGCTCGGGACCGAGGTGGCGCAGGGTCTGGCCTACGCGCACCTGCGCGGACTGGTGCACCGGGACATCAAGCCGGCCAACCTGCTCTTCGACGAGGAGGGCCGGGTCCGGGTGGCCGACTTCGGCGTGGCCCGCGCCCTGGCGGAGGCGGCCTGGACCGAGCCGGCGGGAGCGATGATCGGGACCGCTCGATACATAAGCCCCGAGGCGGCCGAGGGGAAGCCCGTCGACGGCCGGGCCGACGTCTACTCGCTGGCGCTGGTTCTGTATGAGGCCGTGACGGGGGTGGTGCCCTTCGTGAAGGACACCACCATGGGGACGCTGGCCGCCCGTATCGGGCAGCCCCTGCCGCACAACGAGCTGTTGGGCCCGTTGGACGACGTGCTGGCCCGTGCCGCCGCGCCCGATGTGGCGTCCCGCTTGGACGCCGCCGGCCTGGCGGCCCGGCTGGGTGCGCTGGCGGCCGCGTTGCCGACGCCCTCGGCCCTGCCGCTGATCATGCCGAAGCTCGAGGACTCCGCCCCCATCGCCGGGTTCCGTGCGCCCGGGGTCTCGGAGCTGACCGACTCGGGTGTGGCGGTGGCGGGCGCCGCCGCCGCCGCGCGGCCGCCCTGGGCGACGGCACGGCGATCGCCCCCGGGTTGGCTGCGGCCGGCACGCCGATCGGGACCAAGGCGGGGCCGGGCGAGCTCTTCGATGCCGAGCCGGGCGCCGACCCGAACGCCGCGCGCGTCGAAGCGCAAGCGCAAACGAGCGGCGATCCTGAGCACCGGCGGCCCGTCGGAGCCGTACAAGCCCAAGACGAGCAAGAAGTGGTGGTGGATCGGTGGCGGCGGTCGTGCTGGCGGTCATCTTGGCCGCCGGGCTGCGTCGGTCGCCTTCGGGACCAACGTGCTCACGCCGTCGCATCCGGTGCCGGCGGTGCTCAATCTGCCGGTGGCGCAGGCCAAGGCGGCGGTGGACAAGGTCCATATGAACTTGAAGGAGGGCGCGCCGGTGACGTCGATCACCGTGGCCGCCGGCGCCGTCGTGTCGCAGACCCCGAAGCCGGGGGTGTCGCAGAAGGAGGGCTCGACGGTCAACGTCGTGCTCTCGAGCGGGAAGCCGGACGTGACCGTGCCGTCGTTGTCCGGTATGACCTGCGCCCAGGCGACGACGGCGTTGCAGGCGGCGCACTTCGTGCCGCATGTGCGCCAACCCGCACCTACAGCGACACGGTGCCGACCTCGGTGTTGGTGGGGTGGTCGTATGGCACGACGCCGAACCCGACCAAGGCGCCCTACGGGTCCACCATCACGCTGGTGCCCTCGCAGGGCCATGCGCCGGTCGACCGTGCCCAACATCCCGACCAGCTACTCGTTCGCCCAGGCGCAGGCCGCGTTGCAGGCGGTGGGCCTCACGGCCACGCAGAACAACGAGTCCAGCACGACCGTGCCGTCGGGACAGGTCATATCGACGTCGCCCGCCAGCGGTGCAACCGGCCGGCTACGGCTCGGCGGTGGCGGTCAACGTCTCGACCGGCCCGCCGACGACGACGGTCCCCAACGTCATCGGCGACACGGTGGCCCAGGCCACGACCGCCCTGCAGGGGCAGGGCCTGAGCGTCTCGGGGGTGTCGGGCAGCCCGAGCAACAACGTCAGCGGCACCCAGCCCTCGGTCGGGATCGACGGTGCCGACGGGTTCGTCCGTCCAGATCTTCACCCACTGACGCCCCTCTCCCGTACGCTCACTCCTGTGACGGCCCTCCCGTTCGATCCCGACTGCGACCTGTGCGAGGCGGCGCGTCTGTCGGAGTGGCACCACGAGGACGACATCTGCTGGGTGGCGGACTGCGAGGTGTGCGGCGTGCCCGATGGTGGTGTGGAAGCACCACGGGCCCACGCCGCCCGAGAGCGACATCGAGCACATGGTCGCCGAGCTGACCCGGGTGGCCGATGCCCGTTTCGGTGCGGGCGAATGGGCGGTCGACCGGGTCATGCGCCAGATCCCGAATCACTTCCACGCCCACGGGCGCGATCCGAACTGGTGGTTCCGCCTGCGCGGGCTGCGCTGATCTGACCTCGGTCGGCCCGCCCGGACGGCCTCTCTGAGGGCGGACCGGGGCGGAGTCGCCACGTAGGGTGTCCCAGGTGGAGAAGCCCGGGGACGAGCAGGCTGACGTCCTGCTGGACCCCAATTTCGACCCCGGTGGCGGCGCCATGGGGACCATGGGGGCGGACGGGTCCGTCGAGACGAACTGGTTCTCGCTGCTGCACCGGCGCGTCACGGACCGGGCCGTCCGCAGCCCCCGCTACCAGTGGTGGGCCCTGGTGGCGCTGCTCGCCGGGCTGCTCTCGCTCAACATCACCTTCACCGTCTTCGTGGTGGCGCTGCCCACGGTCAAGGCGGACTTCAACACGAACTTCTCGGTGCTCGCCTGGGCCTCGACGGGCCCGTTGCTGGCCTTCGGCGTCGCAGCGCCCTTCTTCGGGAAGGCCGGCGATCTGTTCGGTCACCGCCGGCTCTATCAGTTCGGTCTGCTGGGGGCGATGGTCAGCGCCGTCCTCACCGCCATCGCACCGAATGTCGGCCTGTTGCTGTTCGCCCGCGCCCTCGATGGCGTCCAGGGCGCCGCCACCGGCACCGCCTCCATGGCCATCATCCTCGAGCTGTTCTCCCGCCAGGACCGCGTCAAGGCGCTGGGCTGGTGGTCGCTGGTGGGGGCGGGGGGCCCGGTGCTCGGGGTGACACTGGGCTCGCCGGTCATCCAGTTCTTCGGGTGGCGGACGTTGTTCTGGGGGCAGCTGGTGCTGCTGGTCATCGCGTCCATCGTCGTGGCCCTCCTGCTGCCCTCCGACCGGCGTATGCGTCAGAGCCGCGGCGAGGTCGACGCCGATGGCGACGGATCGACTGCAGGCCAGCGCTTTCGGCGCCGCTGGGGGCGGGAACGGGTCCGGCACCCGGGCGTCTGGGACGGCATGGACTGGGTCGGGATCTGGAGCCTGGCCGGGTCCGTCACCGCCGCCATGCTGGTCCTGAGCATCGGCCCCATCGTCGGCTGGACGTCGCCGGCGGTGATCACGTCGGGGTTGGTGGCGATCGTCCTGGCGGCGGTCTTCGTCCGCCAACAGCTGACCTTCGCCACGCCCCTGATGCCGACGAAATATTGGCGTCGTCGGAACTTCACGTTCCCGATGGGCACCAAGGCGGCCTCGAGCTTCGCCTACTTCGGCGGCTTCTTCCTGTTCCCGCTGCTCATGGAGCAGGTCTACGGGTACAGCGTCTCCCAGGTCGGCTTCATCTCGGTGGCCCGGCCGCTCATCTTCGCCATCAGCGCGCCCATCGCGGGGTATATGACGGTGCGCACGGGGGAGCGCACGGCGACGCTCTTCGGCGCCGGGTCACTGCTGGTGTCCATGATCCTGTTCGCCACGCTCACCGAGTCGGCGGGGCTGGTGATCATCCTGGTGGCGCTCGCTCTGTCGGGCCTCGGCATGGGCGTCTCCAACCCGGCGACGTCGGCGACCATGTCGAACGAGCTGGCGGCGTCGGAGTACGGCGTCATGAGCGCGGCACAGCTCCTGGCCACGCAGGTGGGGGAGGTGGCCGGCATTCAAGCGGTCCTGACCATTCAGGAATCGATCGCCCGGAAGTCGGGCCTGGCCAACGTGCACCACAGCACCGCGCTGCTCCACAGCTTCAGCGTCGCCTTCTGGGTGGGCGCCGGCGTGGCGGCAGGGGCAGTGGTCTGTGCCCTCTTCATCCGGTCCATGCCCCGGGCGGAGCGGACCGCACAGCGGCTGGCCGACGCCAGCTGAACGTCGAGCTCCGGCCCGGGGCTATTCGGTGATGTCGCGCAGGCGGGCGGTCATTTCGGCGGTGGCGGAGTCGGCCGCAGCCGGCGCCGCCTGCAGCGCCATCAGCTTGGCCATGTCACCTTCGACGCGGATCTTGCCCGCCATGAACGCCTGCATGCCGGCCTGGGGGTTGCCCTCAATGAGGATGGCCTTGGCCGTGTCGTAGTCCACCACGACCTTGAGGTCCTGGTTCTCGATGTGCCCCGTGTCGAGCACGAGCTCGCCGCTCGTCGTGTCCATGTGGGCCAGGATGTCCTCGTCGGAGAACGGGACGGCGGTCACCACCAGGTTCATACGGACGACGTGGGGGATGGGAGCGGTCTTGCCCTCGTACTCGGCGCGGATCTTGCGGGCCTCGTCCAGCCACTCGTCGCTCAGGAACGGGTACGACGCCATTGCGGTGCTCCTTCGTCTTCGGTCTCGGTCACCGTACGGGACCTCATATGGCCGCCGGAACCCTACCGTGCGCGCCGGTAGGCTGCCCTACCGTGGCTGCTTCCATAATCCCCGGTGCCGAGCCCTATTCCGCAACTGGTGACACCCGCGGTGCACTCGTCTTGCACGGGTTCACCGGCAACCCGCAGTCGATGCGCGGACTGGCACTGGCACTGGCCGACGCCGGCTTCACCGTCGAGATGCCGCTGCTTCCGGGCCACGGCACGCAGATAGAGGACATGCTCGACACCACGTGGGCCGACTGGTCGGCCGCCGCCGAGGACGCCTATACGGAGCTGGCGGCGCGCAGCGACGGCGTGGTCGTGGTCGGGCTCTCCATGGGCGGCATGCTGAGCGTCTGGCTGGCCGAGCACCACCCCGAGATCGCCGCCATCGCCGTCGTGAACCCCCTCCTCTCGCCGCCCGACGCCGACACGCTCGGGTTCATACAGGCGATGATCGACGGCGGCGACGAGGTCGCTCCCGGCATCGGATCGGACATCGCCATGGAGGGTGCGGTCGAGGCGGCCTATCCCGGCCTCCCGCTGCGGGCGACGCTCTCGCTCTTCGGCGCCGCGGCCGAGGTCGAGAAGGACCTCGACCAGGTGACCTGCCCGGTCCTGGTCTTCACCAGCCTGCAGGACCACGTGGTGGACAACGTCTCGAGCCAGAAGCTGGTGGAGCGGGCCAAGGGCCCGGTGGAGCAGGTCATGTTGGAGCGGAGCTTCCACGTGGCCACGCTGGACTGGGACAAGGACGAAATCGAGGCCCGGACCGTCGCGTTCGCCACCGGCGTCCTGCCGCCGCGCTCATGAGCCCGGCCGACGACACGCCCGGCCGGGCCGAGCTCAGCCGCGACGACGTCGTACACGTGGCCCGCCTGGCCCGGCTCGACCTGAGCGACGAGGAGGTCGAGCTCTTCACGGCGCAGCTGCGCACCGTGCTCGACCACGCCGCCGACGTGGCGTCGCTCGACCTGGCCCACCTCGAGCCGTCGTCGCACCCGATCCCACTCGAGAACGTGCTGCGGGCCGACGAGCCCCGCCCGAGCCTCGACCGCGACGAGGTGCTGGCCGTGGCGCCCTCGGTGGAGGACCACCGTTTCCGTGTGCCCCGCATCGGCGGGGAGGCGACATGACGACGGCGACGACGCTGGCGGCCGAGGTCCGCGCCGGGCAGCGCTCGGCCCGCGAGGTCGTCGACGAGGCGTCGCCACGGTCACGCCGGCGACGGCGAGCTCCACGCCTTCCTCTCGCTGCTGCCCGACGAGGCGCGGGCCGCCGCCGACGCGGTCGACGCCGACGGTGGCCGCCGGCCACGACCCGGGCCCGCTGGCCGGTGTGCCGGTGGCGCTGAAGGACAATCTCTGCACGCGGGGCGCCGTCACGACGTGCGGTTCGAAGATCCTCGAGGGTTGGCGCCCGCCCTACGACGCCACCGTCGTCACCGCCCTGCGCCGCGCCGGCGCCATTGCGCTGGGCAAGACGAACATGGACGAGTTCGCCATGGGCAGCTCGACGGAGAACTCGGCCTTCGGGGCGACGCGCAACCCGCGCGACACGAGCAAGGTTCCGGGAGGCAGCAGCGGTGGTTCCGCCGCCGCGGTGGCGGCTGGGTTCACTCCCCTCGGACTCGGCTCGGACACCGGCGGGTCCATCCGTCAGCCCGCCGCCTTGTGTGGGGTGGTCGGGATGAAACCCACCTACGGACGCGTGTCGCGGTACGGGTTGGTCGCCTTCGCAAGTTCGCTCGATCAGATCGGCCCGTTTGCGACGACCGTCGAGGACGCCGCGCTGTTGTTCGACGTCCTGGCGGGACACGACCCGCTCGACAGCACGTCGTTGCCGTCGCCGCCCGAGTCGACGCTGGCCACGGTGCACGACGGGGTGGAGGGCATCCGGGTCGGGCTGTGCCGGGACCTGATCGACGGCTGCGCGCCCGATGTGGTGGCCCGGGTGCGGGAGGCCGCCGACGCGCTGGCCGGCGCCGGCGCCAAGGTCGAGGAGGTGTCGGTGCCCGAGTTCGGGTACGGGTTGTCGGCCTACTACCTGATTGCGCCGGCGGAGGCCTCGTCCAACCTGGCCCGCTACGACGGGGTCCGCTACGGGCTGCGCGTCGACGTCGACGGGGAGGACGTGGCGGCCATGAACACGGCGACGCGCACGGCGGGGTTCGGGGCGGAGGTCAAGCGTCGGATCATGCTGGGGACGTATGCGTTGTCGGCCGGCTACTACGACGCCTACTACGCGCAGGCGCAGCGGGTGCGGACGTTGGTGATGCAGGCGTTCGACCGGGCCTACTCCTCTTATGACGTCCTGCTGGGTGCGACGGCGCCGACGACGGCCTTCGACGTGGGGGCCAAGGTGGACGACCCGATGGCGATGTATATGAACGACGTCTGCACCATCCCCTCGAACCTCTCGGGTCACCCGGCGGTGTCGGTGCCCTTCGGGGTCGGGGCCGACGGGCTGCCGGTGGGCGTGCAGGTGCTGGCGCCGGCGCTGCAGGAGGCGCTGCTGTTCCGCGTGGCCCAGGTCGTCGAGGACGGGGCGCCGAAGCCCGAGGTGACGGCATGACGCACGCACCGAGACGACATGGGAGATGGTCATCGGGCTCGAGGTGCACTGCGAGCTGCAGACCGCCACGAAGCTCTTCTGCGGGTGTCGCAACGCGTTCGGTGACGAGCCGAACGTGAACATCTGCCCGACCTGCCTCGGGCTGCCGGGCTCGCTGCCCGTGTTGAACGAGCAGGCGGTCGAGTTCGCCATGCGCATCGGGGCGGCGCTCCACTGCGACATCCGTCCGTCCGAGTTCGCCCGGAAGAACTACTTCTATCCGGACCAGGCCAAGGACTATCAGATCTCCCAATATGACCTCCCGCTGAACGCCAACGGGTGGCTCGAGCTGCCCGACGGGTTCCGGGTGGGCGTGACCCGGGCCCACATGGAGGAGGACACCGGCAAGCTCACGCACATCGGGGCGAGCGGTCGTATCAACGCGGCCCTGCACGCGCTGGTCGACTACAACCGCTCGGGCGTCCCGCTGGTCGAGATCGTGAGCGAGCCCGACATCCGCACGGTGGCCCAGGCCAGGGCCTACGCCAGCGAGCTGCGGGGCATCCTGGTGGCGACCGGTGCCTCGGACGGGCGGATGGAGGAGGGGTCCATGCGGGTGGACGCCAACGTCTCGGTCCGCCCGGCCGGCACCGAGGCCTTCGGCACCCGCTGCGAAATCAAGAACCTGAACTCATTGCGTTCGCTGGGCCGGGCCATTGAGTACGAGGCGGCGCGCCAGATCGCCCTGCTCGAGTCCGGTGGCACTGTGACGCAGGAGACCCGCCACTGGGACGAGTCGGCGGGACGCACCGATTCGATGCGCTCCAAGGAAGAGGCCAACGACTACCGCTACTTCCCCGAGCCGGACCTGGTGCCGCTGGCGCCCGACGCGGCGTGGCAGGAGAGGGTGCGGGCCGGTCTGGGCGCCATGCCGGCGGACCGCCGGGCCGTCCTGGCCTCGGCGCTGGGTGGCGCACCGACGGAAGCGGAGACGGACCAGATCCATGCGGTCGTCGACCTGGGCCTCGACGCGCTGGTGGTGACGGCCGCCGATGCGGGCGTGCCGGTCGCGCTGGCGCTGGCCCGTGCCGCCAATGAGGTCGCCGCCCAGGACCAGGCCGGTCGAGCGCTGGACCCCGGGACCTATGCCGCTGCGCTGGCTCTCGAGTCGGGCGGTCAGCTCTCCGCCACGCAATCGAAGGCCGTGCTCGGCGCGCTGCTCGAGCGCGGCGGCGGAGACCCGGCCGCGGTCGCCAAGGAGATGGGCTTCGAGGCGCTGGCGTCCGACACCCTGGGCTCCGTGCTCGACGAGGTCATCGCCGCCCACGCCGACGAATGGGCGCGCTTCGTCGAAGGCGACGACAAGTTGATGGGGTTCTTCACGGGCGCGGTCATGAAGGCGACGTCGGGGAAGGCCAACGGGAAGGAAGTGGCGGCGGAGCTACGGAGCCGCCGCGGCTGATCTGCGCGTCGGCTCCCGCCGGGCCGGCGGTCGCCCTGGTCCACAACGGCGAGGGGCGCGACGTCATGGGGCGGCCGCTCGGACCGCCGAAGTGCAGCTCCTCGTTGGCGTTCCCGGACATGGTCCATCTCCAAATTCAACTTCTCCTCGCACCTGAGCGCCGGCCCGCATCGGCTGGTACGATTCCGCATGACGATCACCGGGGGCGGATGGGCGCAAGATTGCGTAGGTCGGGCTTTCCGCCGTCACTGGTAACGAAGCCGGCACGCGCCGAGTGACCGGCCGTTCCGGCCAGACGTGGAGGGCATCCGGGCGGTGGCGGTGCTGTTGGTCGTCCTGGACCACGCCAACGTCCCCGGGATCACTGGCGGTTTCGTCGGGGTCGATGTCTTCTTCGTCATCTCCGGGTTTGTCATCACCGGGCTCCTCCTGCGTGAGCGCGCCACGTCCGGCCGCACGTCGATCCTCCACTTCTACGCCCGCCGGGTGCGCCGTATCCTCCCGGCCGCCACCCTGGTCATCCTCGCCACAGTGGCGGTCGGCTATTTGAAGCTGGGCGTGGTCGCCGGTAACACAATCGCCGCCGACGGCCGCTGGGCCGCAGTATTCCTGGCCAATGTCCACTTCGAGGCGGTCGGGACCAACTACTTCACCGCGACCCTTCCACCTTCGCCGCTCCAGAATTACTGGAGCCTCTCGGTCGAGGAGCAGTTCTACGTCGTCTACCCCACACTGTTCCTGCTGGTTGCCTGGGCCAGGTTGCGGGTCTCCCTCGAGGCGAAGTTGGCAGTCGTCCTCGGGGCAGTCGATTGTCGTCTCCTACTGGCTGTCCGTCGTCCAGACCCAGTCACATCCGACCGTGGCCTATTTCTCGCTCGGAACGCGAGCGTGGGAGATTTCCCTCGGTGCGCTGATCGCGGTCGGGTCCTCGTGGATGCGGCTACTTCCTGTTCGGGTTGCCACGCTGGCTACGTGGGCCGGGTTGGCTGCCATCGTGACGTCGGCCTGTGCCTTCACCGCCAGCACCGCGTACCCGGGTTCGCTGGTGGCCATCCCCGTCCTGGGCGCCGGTCTGGTGATCGCCGGAGGGGTAGTGGGACACCGACGGGGAGCCGAGGCGCTGCTCGGTCTGGGTCCGTTCCAATGGCTGGGTCGCCGCTCCTACGGCCTGTACCTGTGGCACTGGCCGGTCCTCATCGTTGCTGCCGAGTACTACGGGAAGTCGAGGTTGGCGCCGGGAGTGAACGTCCTCCTTGTATGTGGTGGCCATGGCGCTGGCCGCCGGCCATGTACCAATTCGTCGAAGAGCCGGTCCGCCACTGGAGGGCTTCCCGGCGACCACAGTCGTGGCCGGCACCGTCGTCATTGTCGGGACCGTGGTCCTGCTGACGTTGATGATCGACTCCTCTTCCGAATCGAACACGATCCCGGTCGTCCCGGCCCCGGACACTGAGACGGTCCTTCGGGCAGTCGGGGCCGCGGCCCATATCACCTCGCTACCGAATCCGATCCGCCCGAGCGTCACCGCCGCTGCCGACGACTTCGGCGGGAACTACGAGAACCCCGAGCTGCAGTGCGGGTCTCCAACAGGCGACGGAGACGCTTTGCGTCCTGGGCGATCCGCGACGGTTCCGACCTGATGGTCGTCTACGGGGACTCTCACGCATTGATGTGGCTGCCCGCCTTCAACGGAGTGGCCAAGGCTGCACACTGGCGGCTGATGTCCTGGGTAAGTCTGACTGTCCGGCGCCGCTTATCGCCGTCTAGCAACCCGCCTGGCGTCGGCACGCCGGACGCCCCTTATGCGGTCCTGCGCCGCTTGGCATCGGTGGGCAGTCGCCACGATCCGGCGGCTCCACCCGGACCTCTTGGTGATCTCGACCCTGGACCTCGAGGGAATGCCGGGGCGTGGCAGGCGGGCCTGACCAACCTGTACGCGGCCGTGATCCCTTCGAGCCGGAGGGTGATCTACCTCGGCAGCATCCCGCTGCTGCCTCGGGCGGGGCCGAGTTGCCTGGGACAGCATCCCGACAACGTCCAAGCGTGTTCCGCCCCGGTGGGTGTCACGCCGGACACCCCTCACCCGAGTGGACCGGGCAGTGACCTCGGCAGCGGGGGCCGAGTACGTGGATCCCTTCCCGTGGTTCTGTTCGTCCATCTGCACGGCCGTGATTGGCCACTACGACGTCTACCTAGACCGCGAGCACGTCACGGGTACCTACGGTGCGTATCTGCAGAACGCGCTGGCCGCACTCCCTCGACCTGGCGGCCCGTCCCGCCGGCCGCTGAGGGATGTCCGACAGCAGACCGGCGGGAACCATGCTGAGGGTGACCCCAAACCGAGCGCATCAACTCCCGCGAGCGAAAGTGTCCAACGGCCGCTCTGCTGTCGATCGTGCACCATTTCCGAACCCGCCCCACCAGCGGCGGAGGGATTCTGGCCCCCTGCACCCACAAGAAGCGCCTAGGACTTGACCTGAGTAGTGGGAGTTCTGCGCTGGGAGCACAGCAGCGCGAACGGTGTGCGAGTGTCGGCCCGAAACCCGGACGGGGCACCCGGCGCTCCGTTGAGTCCGGGTCTTGCGTTTCGAAGACGCAATAATGAGATCTGCGCAGATTGGGCCGGAGTCGAGCGGGCTTCCTCTGCCACTTCGGAAGCTGTCGTCGGCCTGGCAACATCATCCGATTCGGCTCGTCGTTCTGGGTGGTGTCGGTGCGCTGGCGCTCATTACGACCTCTCTGCTGCTCTTCCACCAACCTCTCCCCCTGTCGGCTCAGCCATTCCCCGACGCTCACGAGTACCTCAATGCGGCCTACCGCCTCGCCCACGGGCACGGCTACACCACGACAGTGCGGGATAATCCCTATTCGCCCCACGCAAAGCAAGTCGTGAACCCGCCTCGATTCCAACCCGGCACCTCGTTGATTTGGCGCCGTTTGGGCTTGTCGGCAGCTATCCCGGCAATATCGAATTCGGAGCAAGGCTCCTGGCGGTGACGCTCGTGATCGCAACTGGCTGGGCTGCGTATTCCCTCGCTGGTGGGTATGCGGCCCTTCTGGCGGCAGCGATTGCAGCGACGAGCCAGTTTGTGCTCGTCAACACCCATATCGTCATGTCCGACGCCTTAGCAGCCACCCTGGTCGTTGTGTGCATACCTCTCCTGAAGCTGCGAGCCAACTGGAGCACCTTTCTCTTGGGTTTTCTCGCAGGCTACGGAGTGGTCATTCGTGAGAGCGGGGTCGTTGTCCTTGTCGCACTCCTTATCGTCGTGTCGGGATGGAACCGATTGCGAGTCATCGCAGGCGCTCTTCCCCCCGTGCTCGGACTCGCCATCTACAACTGGAAGACCTTTGGCGCACCTTGGGCGTCGGGGTACGGCTATTGGTTGGGACTGTTTCATGAGTACTCGCTGAGCTACGTCTTCAAACATCCCTGGCCAGATGCCGAGGGCTATTACGCACGTTCGTTACAGTTCTTTCATCTCGCCCGCATCACACACACCGGTGTGATTGGGTTGCTTCCCAATCTCTGGTTCTATCCGCTCATGATCCTCGGATTCTCCGCCATCTTCGGTCCGCCGTGGCTGTCGCTGGTGGGCTTGGTGGGCGCAGCGCGTTGGTGGCGCCAACGCGAGGCTTTGTTTACTCTCCTCCTCGTCGTTCTGACCGTCCTCATCGTACGCGCCGAACTTCAACCAAGATCCCCGCTTTATGGCCGGCCCCTGCTATGTGCTGACCGCATGGGCGTTGGCTGCCTTCGTGTACGTAGCTCGGTGGATGCGTGAGGAATACGGTCAGCGGATCTACGATTTTCTTGCACCTGTTCGAGCGACAGCTGACCCGTAAGGACTGCGTGGAAAATGGTCCCCGCCGGACGAGGGGAGCCCACGTATTCCGCGATTCAGTCGATCGGGCCCACCATGTAGCGGTCGAGGGTGGGACCGGCCCAGCGGGCGATCTCCTCAGGCGTCGTCGTCGAGATCGGCGGCACCCGGAGGATGTAGCGGATGAAGGCCAGACCCATCAGTTGCGACGAGACGAGCGCCCGTCGTTGGCGGGTCATCTCGTCGCTCTCACCTTCGTTGACCGGGGTCTTCTCCCAGATGCGCTCGGCGACGAACTCGCGCATCGCATCGGCCACGTTGGTCGATGCCGCCATTCCCGCGACGCAGGAGGCGAACGAGGAGCCCGTTCCTTCTGCGTGGTCCCACATGGTGAGGAAGCCCGTGATGACCATGGTGCCGGCGCTCGTCGGCCGACGTCCGCCGTGCCGGGGTGCTCGTGCATCGGCGACCGTGCGGGGGTCGAAGGGCAGGGCCATGGCGGCCACGAAGAGGCTGGCCTTCCCGTCGAAGTAGTGGTGGACGAGGGCCGGGTCCACCTCGGCCTCCCGGGCCACCGCCCGCAGGCTCGCCCCGTCGTAGCCCTTGGCGGCGAAGACCCGCTTGGCCGCCTCGATGATCTGGCCCTTGGTGTCGACGTTGCCGGGCCGGCGGCCGGCCGCGCGCGGCGGCACTCATATGAGGTCCGCGCACGCACTGAGAATAAGGGTATTCACCATCGGAGAATTCTGTGTTACAACTCACCAATGATGAATCTTACGGTGAATCGACCGTGACCGGCGATGGGGTGAACCGGGCGAGACGAACGAGACGAACGAGTCACCGGCACGGCCGGACACGGGCGTGGACGGCATTGGGCCGCCTGGCCGGCGTCTGTTACGACCGCCGCCGGACGGTGCTGGTCATCTGGATCCTGGCCATCATCGGCATGACCGTCCTGGCCCAGATGGTGGGCACCCACTTCGAGAACAAGTTCACGGCGGGCAACACCCCGTCGCAGCAGGCCCCCAACATTCTGCAGGAGCGCTTCCCGTCGAAGTCGGGCGATACCGCCGACGTCGTCTTCCAGACGACGTCGCCCATCACGGCGCCGGCCAACAAGGCGGCCATCGACAAGGTGGTGGCGAGCCTCGAGCCGCTGCCCTACGTCCAGGGCGTCACCAGCCCGTTCTCGGCCGCCGGCGCCCACCAGATCGCCCAGCCCGGCCACGGCAACATCGCCTTCGCCGAGGTCCAGTTCACGACCGACACCGCCGACATCCCGGTCCCGGCCATTAAGGCGGTCATCACGAAGGCGCAGTCCGCCGCGCACGACGGCTTCCAGGTCGAGCTCGGGGGCAGCCCCATCAGCGCCGCGGCGACGGCGGCGCCCGGGCCGAGCGAGGGCATCGGCATCACCGCCGCCATCCTCATCATGCTGCTCGCCTTCGGGTCCGTCGTGGCCATGGGCCTGCCGGTCTTCACCGCCCTGGCGGGGCTCGGCATCGGCATCGCGCTGCTCGAGCTCCTCACGCACGTGCTGACGGTGCCGAACTTCTCGCCCGAGATGGCGATCATGATCGGCCTCGGCGTGGGCATCGACTACGCCCTCTTCATCGTCACCCGGTACCGGCAGGGCATCTTCGAGGGCCGTGATCCCCGCAACGCCGTCGTCACCTCGCTCATGACGTCGGGTCGCTCGGTCCTCTTCGCCGGCAGCACCGTCGTCATTTCGCTCTTCGGCCTCTACCTCATAGGGCAGGCGTACATGATCGGGCTGGCGACGGCGTGCATCGCCGCCGTGCTCATGGTGCTCATTGCCGCGCTGACGCTGCTGCCCGCCATGCTCGGCTTCGCCGGCAACGCCATCGACAAGCTGCACCTGCCGCGCCTGCTCCAGACCGGCGGCCCGCCACCGCCCGACGGCTTCTGGTACCGCTGGAGCCGCTTCGTGCAGCGAAGGGCCTGGGTCACCGGCACCATCGCGGTCCTCGTGCTCATCGGCCTGGCCCTCCCGCTGTTCAGCATGCGCCTCGCCTTCACCGACGCCGGCAACGACCCGACGTCACTCACCACCCGCCAGGCCTACGACCTCCTGGCCCAGGGCTTCGGCCCCGGCTTCAACGGGCCCCTCGTCATTGCGGCCGACATGGGCAGAGGCGGCAGGCGCCGATACGCGCGACGGTCGACCACCTGCAGCAGGCGATCGCCGCCCACCACGAGCGGCATCGCGTTCGTCACCCCGCCGCAATTCAACAAAGACCACACCGGGGCGGTCATCATCGTCTACCCGACCACGTCACCGCAGTCGTCCCAGACCGAGGCGCTCGTCCAAACCCTCCGAAACGACGTCATACCGCCGGTCACCAACGGCACGCAGGTGAACGCGCAAGTGGGCGGGCAGACGGCCGCGTCCATTGACGCGGCGAACTTCCTCGGGCACCGGCTCTTCATCGTGATCGGCGCCGTCCTGATCCTCTCGTTCCTCCTCCTCATGGTCGTGTTCCGCTCGCTCGTGCTGCCGCTGAAGGCGGTCATCATGAACCTGCTCAGCGTGGGCGCCGCCTACGGCGTGATGGTGGCGGTCTTCCAATGGGGCTGGGCCGGGCGCATCATCGGCATCGGCGAGACCGGCCCGATCGACCCGTGGATACCCGTGGCGCTGTTCGTCGTCCTCTTCGGCCTCTCCATGGACTATGAGGTCTTCCTGCTGTCACGCATCCGGGAGGAGTGGCTGCGCACGAAGGACAACTCGCTCGCGGTGGCCGACGGGCTGGCGGTGACGGGCCGCATCATCACGGCCGCCGCCGCCATCATGTTCTGCGTCTTCGCGTCCTTCGTCATAAAGGACCCGCTGCACATCCTCAAGGTCTTCGGGCTGGGGCTGGCGACGGCCGTGCTGGTCGACGCCACGATCGTGCGCATGATGCTGGTCCCGTCGATCATGGAGATCCTCGGCCCGGTCAACTGGTGGATGCCGAAGTGGATGGACCGCACCATCCCGACCATCGGCGTCGAGGTCACGCCCGACGTGCTCCCGGGGCCCGATCCGTCGTTGCCGGCGCCATCGCCTACGCCCGTCCTCGCCTGATCCTGATCCGCCCCCGGAATATGAGGTGCCCGGGGCACCTCATATGCTGGACGGCCATGTCATATGACCCCGCCGCCGAGTCACGCACGCTCGTCTCCCTCAACCCCGGGCGCGACGTGCAGCGGGTCGGCACGGCCAAGTTCCTGGGTGAGGACGTCGAGAAGATCCACGATCCGGTCTGGGCCGTCATCGGCAACCTGGGCGACAGCCAGTGCTATCTCGGCGTCACCGCCAAGGTGCAGGCCGTCCAGGAGGCGCTCCATCGCCGCATCGCCGCCGACCACCTCGGGGTCCGCCTGATCGCCCCGGCCTTCACGCTCGGCGTCTCGGACGGCCAGCTCAACGGCACGCCCGCAGATGCGCTTCTCCCTCATCGGCAGGGAGCTCGTCCACGACGTGGCCGACGTCCACCTGGCCGCCAACGGCGTGGCCGGCCTCATCGCCGTGGTCGCCTGCGACAAGCCGCCCGTCGGGACCCTCGCCGCCATCCTCGAGAACGACACGCCGGCGGTCATCCTGTCCGACGGCTCCATCCACCCCGGCATCGACCCCGAGACCAACCAACCCATCGACCTGGTGTCCGCCTTCCAGATGGCCGACCAACCGGACGACGTCCGCACGAGATACGCCCTGCACGCCTGCCCCGGCCAGGGCAGCTGCGGCGGCATGTTCACCTACAACACCATGCAGACGTTCATCGCGGTGCTCGGCCTCGAGCCACTTCATATGGTGTCGCCGGCCTCGGACGACCCCCGCCGCGTCGCCGACTTCCCCGACCAAATGGTCGACTGCCTCCTCACCATGCACGAGAAGGGCATCCGCCCAGCGACATCGTGACGCCGGCCTCGCTGCGCAACGCCGTGACCGTCGCCATCGCCATGGGCGGCTCCACCAACGTCGTGCTGCACAGCGTCGAGCTCGCCCGCGCCGCCGGCATCGACTTCTGGGCCGAGGCGATGAGCCAGGCCGAGTTCAACGCGCTGGCCCGCCGCCTGCCCGTCCTCGTCAACATGCGGCCGTTCGGCGCGTACTCCATGGTCGACGTGGACGCCGCCGGGGGGCTGCAGGTCATCGTGAAGGAGCTCTTGGATGCTGACTTCCTCGATGGTTCTGCCCTCACCTGTACAGGAGAGACTCTCGCCGACCAGGTGGCGCGGCTGGCGCCGCCCGCGCCCGACCACGAGGTCATCTACAGCGTGGAGAAGCCGTTCAAGGACACGGGCGGGCTGCGCCTGCTGCAGGGCAACCTGGCGCCCGACGGTGGCGCCATCCTCAAGGTGGCCGGCGTCGAGGGCGGCGTCAGCGACGGCGTGTTCACCGGCCGGGCCCGGGTCTTCAACGGCGAGCGCGACCTCATCGACGCGCTCGACCATCACCCCGACTCGTTCGGCGACAACGACATGGTGGTGATCCGCTACGTCGGCCCCCGGGGCGCGCCCGGCATGCCCGAACTGCTCGATCCCACCTCGCGCATCACCGCGCTCTGCCGCCAGCGCAACATCACCATCGCCCTCATGACCGACGCCCGCTTCTCGGGCGGCTCGGTCGGGCTGGTCATCGGCCACGTGGCGCCCGAGGCGTTCCTCGGGGGCCCGATCGCCTTGGTGGAGGACGGCGACACCATCGTCATCGACGTCAACACGGACCGGATCGACTGCCCGCAGCTGGCGGACCCCGCCGAGGCGGCCCGTCGGGACGCCGCCTGGGAGGCGGCGACGGCGGCCAACGGCGGCGTCCACCCGGACGTCACGCCGGTGAAGGACCGGGTCCTGGCCCGCATGCGGGCCACGGCGCTCCCGGCCCTGCTCGGTGGAGGCATGGCCACGACGTGATCGATCCCGGCTGTCCGGACACCCGGTTTCCCCTTGCTGAGCCCTGAGACCTGCCCCTCGTGACACCTGCGTGCCACGTGGACAGACTGTCGTCGTGAGCAGAGGGCCTGAAACGAGGTACGCCAGGTCGAAGGACGGCGTCCACGTCGCGTTCCAGGTCATCGGGGACGGCCCGCTCGACCTGGTGACAGTCGGCTACGGCAACGTGATCTCCATCGACATGCGCGACGAGGAACCCCACGTCCGCCGGTTCGAGGAGCGGCTTGCCTCCTTCAGCCGGCTCATACGGTTCGACCCGCGCGGGATCGGGCTCTCCGACGCACCACCACCGGGCGTGACGCACGGCATCGAGCTGATCGTCGACGACATCCTGGCCGTGCTCGACGCCGTGGGCTCGACTCGGGCCAGCCTGTTCGCCGTCGGCGGGAGCGGCCTGGCGGCATTGCTGACCGCAGCGGTGCACCCTGGCCGCGTCTCGTCTCTTGCCCTCCTCAATTGCTATGCGCGCCTGCCGCGGGACAAGGACTACCCGTGCGGGATCCCGCAAAGCCTCCTGACCTCGTTCCTCGACTCGGTGCTGGACGTCGGCGCAGCCGGAGACGCCTCCATGGACGATGTGCAGCTTCTCGCACCGAGCCTGTCCGGGGACCCGGGGTTCCGCGAATGGTGGGCGCGGCGGGCAGGCGCGGGGCGAGCCCCGCGGCGGCCCGGGTCAGCTTGGAGATGTCGTTCTCCGGCGATGTCCGTTCCGCCGTGCCGTTGATCGACGCTCCGACGCTGATCCTCCACCGGGATCCGAGCCTCTTCTCCGTGGGTCACGCGCACTATCTGGCGGAGCACCTCGCCAACGCCCGTCTGGTCGTGCTGCCGGGAGGCGACCATCTGCCCTACGGCGCGGACAGTGACACCGTCATCGATGAGATCGAGGAATACCTCACCGGTGTCCGAGGTGGCGCAGCGACCGACCGCGTCCTGACGACGGTGCTGTTCACCGACATCGTGGGCTCGACGGAGCGGGTCGCCCGGTCCGGGGACCGCGCCTGGCACGACCTGCTCGATTCGCACGACGCCATGACCCGAAGTGAACTCCGGCGATTCCGGGGGCGAGAGGTGAAGACGACCGGGGACGGTCTCCTGGCGACGTTCGACGGGCCCGCCCGGGCCATTCGCTGTGCCCAGTCCATCTGCATCGGGGCTCGCGGCCTCGGAATAGAGGTACGGGCGGGGCTGCACACCGGTGAGGTGGAGGTCCGTGGCGACGACGTCGGAGGCATCGCCGTGCATCTGGCACAACGGGTGTCGTCCCACGCCGACGCGGGTGAGGTCCTCGTCTCGCGCACGGTGGTGGATCTCGTGAGCCGGGTCGGGCATCGCCTTCGACGATCGAGGCGTCCACGAGCTCAAAGGGATCGACGGTACCTGGGGGCTGTTCGCGGTACCGGAGCCGAGAGGGATGCGCCGCCCCAGTGATCGATGTCGAAGCGTACGACGCCGTGCGCCGGCGTCTCGAACCTCTCCTGTCTGTCACCGATCCGCGGCACACGGTCCCGGCCTGCCCTGGCTGGAGCGTCGGAGACGTGCTGGCGCACCTCGTCGGGCTGTGCGAGGACTGGGTCGAAGGCCGTTTCGACGGGTACGCATCGGACGAATGGACGGCGGCCCATCTGGAGCGCCATCGCGGGGAGTCGTGCGCCTCGCTGCTCGAGAGATGGCGCGCCACCATGAGGGCCTTCGCGGCAGTCGACGAGTCGCCGCTGGGGGCGACTCCGGCGCGCTGGGCGTTCGGAGACGCCGTGGTCCACGAAGCCGACCTCCGCGGTGCCACGAGCAGCGGTCGTGTCCCCGATGACTGCGGTGGAGCTCGGCTTGCAGGGCGCACTGGTGCGCTGGCAGGCAGGGTGCTGCGGCAGGCCGGGCTGGGCCGCGGTGCGCGTCGTCCTCCACGAGGGGCGGGCGACTTTGGACGGGCACGCCCGAGCCACGGGATCGAAAATGAGGTCGGGGTCGATGCGTACGAAGTGTTCCGTGGACTGGCCGGCCGACGCAGCGTCGCGCAGGTGGCCGGAGTGGTCGTGGTCGGAGGATCCGGGCCCCTATCTGGCCGCAGGGCCCCCATACCCGTTCCGGTGGGCCCGGATCCCGATCGTCGACTGAAGCGCCAGGCGGGGGTCCCGTTGATCCGCCGCGGAGGCGGCCCCTAGGGGTTGTCCTCTATGGCCCGGCGTGCCACAATGTCCACTTCATGCAGGCACGCAGCTTCCGTCCCGAGATTCTGGTACTCGTAACGTAGGCACACGCCCACAATCGGAACGCGTGCCCTACGACCTCCCGAACCGGGGGGTCTTTTCAATTTCCGGACACAATCCGCCACTCGCACCACCACCACGACCACAGCCACACGGCAGACAGCAGAACAGGGGAGTCATATGAAGATGACAGGGGCCCAGGCCCTCATAAAGAGCCTCGAGATGCAGGGGACCGACGTCATGTTCGGCCTGCCCGGCGGCGCCATCCTGCCCGTCTACGACCCGATCATCGACTCCTCCATCCGCCACATCCTGGTGCGCCACGAGCAGGGCGCAGGTCATATGGCCGAGGGCTACGCCATGGCGACCGGGCGTCCGGGCGTGGCCATCGTGACCAGCGGGCCGGGCGCCACCAACATCGTGACGCCGCTCGCCAACGCCTATATGGACTCGACGCCGCTGATCGTCGTGTCGGGCCAGGTGGCCACCGGCTCCATCGGCACCGACGCCTTCCAGGAGTGCGACATCACCGGCGTCACCATGGGCATCACCAAGCACAACTGGCTCATCAAGGACGTCGACGACATCCCCCGGGTCGTGGCCGCCGCCTTCCACGTCGCCACGACGGGGCGGCCGGGGCCGGTGCTGATCGACCTGCCCAAGGACATCTCGAACGCCACCATGGAGTGGTACTGGCCGACGTCCGTCGACGATCTCGACCTGCCGGGCTACCACCCGGTGACGTTCGGCGATCCCGTGCTCATCGGGCAGGCGGTCGAGCTGATCTCCCAGGCGCACCGCCCCGTCTTCTACGTCGGCGGCGGCGTGCTCAAGGCCCGGGCCGCCGAGGCGCTGCGGGTGCTGGCCGAGCGCACCGGCATTCCGGTCGTCACCACGCTCATGGCCCGGGGCGCCTTCCCCGACTCGCACCCCCAGGCGCTCGGCATGCCCGGCATGCACGGCCACTACACCGCGGTCACCGCGCTGCAGAAGAGCGACCTCCTCATCAGCCTCGGCGCCCGCTTCGACGACCGGGTCACCGGGAAGATCAGCGCCTTCGCACCCGAGGCCAAAATCATCCACGTCGACATCGATCCCGCCGAGCTGGGCAAGGTGCGCATCCCCGACGTGGGCATCGCCGGCGACTGCCGCCAGGTCATAGAGGAGATGCTGCTCGCCATGGACGCCTACGGCGACGACACGCACCCGCTGGTCCAGGACCTCGCAGCCGTGGTGGAAGCAGATCAACGAGTGGCGGGAGCGCTTCCCGCTCTATTACGAGGACGTCGAGGGCGGGGCCATTAAGCCGCAGAACGTGGTCGAGCAGCTGCGTGACTCGTCGTCGGAGGACACCATCGTCGTGGCCGGCGTGGGCCAGCACCAAATGTGGGCCTCGCAGTACTGGAAGTTCGAGCACCCCTACACCTGGGTCAACTCCGGCGGCGCCGGCACCATGGGCTTCGCCGTGCCGGCCGCCATCGGGGCCAAGGTGGGCCGCCCGGACCGCACCGTGTGGGCCATCGACGGCGACGGCTGCTTCCAAATGACGGCGCAGGAGCTCGTCACCGCCAGCTCCGAGCAGATCCCGGTGAAGATCGCCATCCTCAACAACGCCTACCTGGGCATGGTGCGCCAGTGGCAGGAGATGTTCTACGAGGAGCGCTACTCGGAGGTCTACCTCTCGCCCGACCTGCCCGACTACGTCAAGTGGGCCGAGGCCATGGGGTGCGTGGGCATCAAGGCCGAGACGCCCGAGGACGTGGGGCCGGCCATTGAGAAGGCGAACTCCATCGACGACCGGCCGGTCGTCGTGGACTTCCGCACCGACGCCCGGGAGAAGGTGTACCCGATGGTGGCGGCCGGCTCCTCCAACGACGACATCGTCGTCCACCCCGACCAGCTAAGGCGGCGGCCCGATGACGTCGGCCCCGCTGCACGCCATGTCCACGCGGCCGCCGCGGCCTCGGCCCCGGCCGTCGGGCCGACGCCGGGCCAGCGCCACCACATTCTGTCGGTGCTGGTCGAGAACAAGGCCGGTGTCCTGGCCCGGGTGGCCGGGCTCTTCAGCCGCCGCGGCTTCAACATCTACTCGCTGGCCGTGGCCCCGACGGACGAGGACGAGCACTTCAGCCGCATCACGATCGTGGTCGACGTGGAGTCCGCGCCCTTGGAGCAGGTGATCATGCAGCTCGACAAGCTGGTCAACGTCGTCTCCATCGACGAGCTGTCGCCGGCCGAGGCGGTCGAGCGGGAGCTGGTCCTGGTGACCGTCGCCGTCGGCCCGACCGAGCGCTCCCAGGTCATACAGCTGGTGGGCGTCTTCGGCGGCGAGGTGGTCAGCGTGGGCGCCGACCGCATCACCGTCATGCTGGCCGGCCGCCCCGAGAAGATCGACGACTTCGAGGGCCTGCTCGAGCACTACGCCGTCGAGGAGCTCCAACGGACGGGGCGTGTCGCCCTGCCTAAGCTGGAACGCCACTGAAGGGCCGCCACGGCCCGTCACCAGATCGCCCCGCAATCGCACCACGACCACATCGATAAGAGAAAGAGCTCAGCGACATGGCCACGATGTACTACGAATCCGACGCAGACCCCACCCTGATCGCCGGCCGCAAGGTGGCCATCCTGGGCTACGGCTCGCAGGGGCACGCCCACGCCCAGAACCTCAGGGAGTCGGGCGTCGACGTCCGGGTCGCGCTGCGCGAGGGCAGCAGCTCCAAGCGCAAGGCCGAGGAGGCCGGGCTGCGGGTCCTCTCGCTGGCCGACGCCGCCGCCGAGGCCGACGTGATCATGATGCTGCTGCCCGACACCGAGCAGAAGGCCGCCTACGACGAGTTCGTGGCGCCGAACCTCAACGACGGCGACTGCCTGATGTTCGCCCACGGCTTCAACATCCGCTTCGGCCAGATCGTGCCGCCCCCGGGCGTCGACGTCACCATGGTGGCGCCCAAGGGGCCGGGTCACCTCGTCCGCCGCACCTACACCGAGGGCGGAGGGGTCCCGACGCTGATCGCCGTGCACCAGGACGCCACCGGCAAGGCCAGGGAGCTGGCGCTGTCCTACGCGCACGCCATCGGCTCCACCCGGGCCGGCGTGCTCGACACCACGTTCGACGAGGAGACCGAGACCGACCTCTTCGGTGAGCAGGTGGTGCTGTGCGGCGGCCTGACCGCGCTGGTGACCGCCGGCTTCGAGACGCTGGTCAACGCCGGCTACCAGCCCGAGTCGGCCTACTTCGAGTGCCTGCACGAGCTGAAGCTGATCGTCGACCTGATGTACGAGCAGGGGATCGCCGGCATGCGCTACTCCATCTCGGACACGGCCGAGTACGGCGACGTCACCCGCGGCCCACGGGTCATCAACGAGGCCGTCCGGGCCGAAATGCAGACGATCCTCGACGAAATCCGCAGCGGCGCCTTCGCCGAGGAGTGGATCGCCGAGAACAAGGCCGGGCGCCCCCGCTTCGAGCAGCTGCGCAAGGAGGGCCAGGCCCACCAGATCGAGACGGTGGGGCAGGAGCTGCGGGCGATGATGCCCTTCATCTCGGCCGGCAAGACCAAGGTGCAGGACGCCTCGGGCGGCTGACCTGGGGCTTCTGCCCCGAGGCCTTCCCGGAGGGGTGGCCTCTTGACATGACATCACTTTGACATCATCATGGCGTCATGAAGATGTCACTGGTGGTCGACGGGCTGCGTTCCGACGTGGTCGCGGTCGGCGAGCTGGGCGACGAAGTGGTGGGCCGAGGTGGCCGAGCGGATCGCCGACGTGCTCGGCCGCTCGGTGCCCGGCCGCATCCTCGACGTCCTCTCCGACGCCGCCGCCGAACTGACGTCCACGCTCCCGGACGGGCGCGTGGACGTCCGGGTGGCCGGCGACGACGTCGATCTGACCTATGTCGAGGACGAACCGGGTCCGACGGGGGAGGGCGACGAGCAGTCGGCTCGCATCAGCCTGCGCCTCGGCGAGGGCCTCAAGGCGCGGCTCGAAGCGGGCGCGGCGGCCGAGGGGGTCTCGGTGAACACCTTCATTGTGCACGTGCTCGAGCGCCATTCGAGCAACCGGAGCCGGAGCAACCGGGTGGGCAATCGCCTGCACGGCTACGGCACGACCTGAAGGAGCGGACATGGAGAAGACATTCGAGACACCGGGGGGCGTGCGCCTCTCCGTCGAGATCCACGCGGGACTGGTGGTGGTGACCGCGGCGGCGGTGGATCGCACCGTCGTGTCGCTCGTGGCGGACAAGCCGGGCGCCGAGGAGCTGGTCGAGCGGGCCACCGTCGAGTGCCGCCCGTCGGGCAGCGACCACGTGGTGGAGGTGAAGCTGCCGCGCGTGTACGGCATGCGGCTCCTGCGCAGCAACAGCGTGACCGTGCGGGTGGAGGTGCCCGAGGGCGCGGAGGTGGCGGTGGCCACGGCGTCGGCCGACGTCGAGATCAACGGGCTGGTGAGCGACGTGGACTTCAAGACCGCCAGCGGCAATGCCTCCATCGACGACGTGGCGGCGGACGTGACGACCAAGACGGCCAGCGGCAACGTCACCATCGGCAAGGTGGGGGGCGACATCCGGGGCTCCACCGTCTCGGGCGACCTGCGTTGTTCGAGCGTGGACGGCGGCGCCACCTTCTCGGCCACGTCGGGCGACCTCGAGCTGGGTGCGGCCGGCCGCCGGGTCGAGGTCAAGGCGACGTCAGGTCAGGTGCGCCTCGGCGAGCTGGCGGCGGGCGCCGACGTCAAGAACGTCTCGGGCAGCGTGCGCGTCCTGGCCTTGGGCGAGGGCAGCCTGCGCGTGCGCTCCGTCTCGGGCGACGTGGCGGTCGGCGTGGTCAAGGGTGTCGCGCTCCACGTCGACGTGGAGACGACGTCGGGTGTGGTGCACTCCGACATCCCGCTGGGCGACGTGCCCGATGGTGGTGGCCGTCCCGAGGCCCGGGTGGACCTGAGCGTGCGCAGCGTCTCGGGCAACGTCGAGATCGGACGTGCGCTCGAGCACGTCGCCTGATCGTCCGGCGCTATTCGAAGACGATGGGGAACGCATCGAGGTTTGCCATCATGTCGGCGACCGGCGTCGTCGGGCACACCTCGACGTTGTTCCACTGCGAGAGCCCGGTCGCGTAGACCAGCTCGACCACCGCCTCGATGCTCGGCGCGTCGACCACGGCGACCGTGCGGTGCCCAGGGTCGAGGTGGAGCGGGCCGCTGACGAAGGTGATGCCCGCCTCGGCGGCGAGCCGGGGCATGTCCTGGCCCATGCCCTGAATGGCAGCGGCTGCGGCTCCGGCTGTTCGAGGAGGGGCAGATGTCGGGCGAGTGGTCGCCCAATATGACGTACTGGGGCATGGCGCGGGCCTCCCATATGCGTAGGAGCCGATGATCGCACGGGGAGCGGTGCGCCGCACCGGCATAGCGCGCCCTCTTCCTCAGGAGTCGTTGGCGGCGGCGATGACCCGCGTCAATGCGGCGTGCAGGGCCTCGAGCTCGGGGATCTCCATGCCGAGCTTCTCGACCACCGCCGGCGGGATCGCCAAGGCCTTCTCACGGAGCGCCCGCCCGTCGGCGGTCAGATTGATGTCCACCTGACGCTCGTCGTCCCCACTGCGGGTCCGGGTGATCAGGCCGGCGGACTGGAGCCGCTTCAACAGCGGAGACAGGGTCGGGGAATCGAGTTGGAGGAGCGAGCCGATCCGGCCCACCGAGAGCGGGGTCTCGCCCCAGAGCGCCAGCATCACCAGGTACTGGGGATGGGTGAGCCCGAGAGGCTCGAGCAGCGGCCGGTAGATGGCGAGGACGCTGCGCGAGGCGACGACGAGGGCGAAGCACACCTGGCGCTCCAACTGCAGGGCATCCCCGCCGAGATCTTTGGCTGTCTCCATGGATTCCCTCTCTCGACGTCTTGCCGTCCGCTGCACTGGACTTGCCAGAGTATAGGGCATACGATTGAGTTGTACACGATCTAATCGTGTCTTAACCTCTTGAAGGAGGACCCATGGTTGGCCAGCACCTACTTACCGGGCAGATCCAGAGCCAGGCCATGTCCCACGCCAAGTTCGTCTTCCTCATCGCCCTCGTGATCTTCTTCATCGCGCTCTTCGTGGCGGCCTACGTGTGGATGCGACGGCCGGATTTCGGTCAGAAGGGTGGTCGTCCGATGCCGACCGCATCCGGACCAGCCGTGTGCCGCGTGGCAGGCGACGAACCACGGCCCGATGCCGAGCCGGTGCCGACGAGGGCGCCCGAAAGCCCGTAAGGCCTGTTGTCCCAGCTCAAATGGCCATTCGGCTGCGAATGGCGCGGAACGTCCCGCCCGGCACGCAAGGGGTATCGGGGCGCGCCATCCTGGGAGGAACCTGAGGACAGACTGTCGTCGTGCGACGTCGGCCCTTGGCCCTGGTCATGCTCCTCGGGGCCCTCACCGGCGCCGCCGTGGCGAGCCCGGTGTCGGCCACGATGCGGCCACCACCACGGCCACCGTCAGCCGGCCCGTCCTGCCGACCTTGTCCTCGCCCACGTTCAACGCCCCGCGTCACGGCGTGTCGGGTCGCATTGCGGCGCCGGGCGGCCCCTACCTCTAGGACAGCCAGGGCCGGATCGTCTTCTTCCACGGGGTCGACGCCGTCTACAAGTACGCGCCCTATGAGCTCTATCCCGACCCGAAGAAGCCCTGGAACTTCTCGGCGGCCGACGCCTCGCTCATGGCCCGCCTCGGCTTCAACGTGGTGCGCCTCGGCATGACCTGGAGCGGGCTGGAGCCGGGCACCGCCGCGGCCAACGACCCGGCCATCTGCGGCGCCGGCGCGCCCGCCGAATCCGCACCAGTTCAACCGGGCCGTGCTCGACAGGTACGTGGCCAACCTCACCAAGACCGTCGACCTGCTGGGGCGCTTCCACATCTACACGATCCTCGACATGCATCAAGACGTGTACAACGAGATGCTTCGAGGGCGAGGGCGCTCCCGACTGGGCCGTCTGCACGAACGGCGTCCCGAGCACCGACCCACCGGGCCGCTGGTCCCTCGAGTACGGCACGCGGGCGGCCGGCATCGCCTTCAGCCACTTCTGGCACAACAACGTCCGCGGCGATCTGCAGGGCCAGTACGACCAGGTCTGGGCCGACGTGGCGCACGCCTTCAGGGACAACCACTGGGTCCTCGGCTACGACCCCTTCAACGAGCCGTTCTCGACCTCGCTGATCCGCTTCGGCGACGCGCACTTCGACGCCGAGCTCGAGTGCTTCTACACCGGCACCGCGCACATCGGCGCGCCCTCGCACGGTGCGCGGCCGCTGCGCTGCCCCAAGGACGACCCGGCCCAAGGTGTCGTGCCGACCATTGAGCGCAGCGACCCCACCCACCTGATCTTCGACGAGCCGGACAACTACGCCAGCCGGGGCCTGCCCACCTACATCGGCCCGATGGACTTCCCCAACCTCGTCTACAACGTCCACATCTACTGCGGCGCCCGCAGCCCGGTGACGGGGAACCCCACCGACGTCGACGCGTGCGCCGACCAGGAGGAGCATTCGCTGGCGGTGCGGCAGGCCGACCGCCCGGCCATGGCCTCGGCGGCCCAGCCGGGCGGGCCCGCCTGGATGGTCACCGAGTTCGGCGCCAGCAGCGACCCCCAGCTCCTGGCCCGCTCACCACCGCGCTCGACGACCGCCAGGTCAGCTGGATCTACTGGGCCTGGAGGTACTACGGCGACCCCACGGGGAGCGCCGACGAGTCGCTCGTCATGGCCGACGGGCGTCTGCGCTCGACCGCCTACGTCCTGAGCCAGCGCCTATCCGCAGGCGGTGGCGGGCACGCCGCTGCGCTTCTCGTTCTCGCCGCAGACCGACGTCTTCGACATGGCGTACGTGCCGAACCACCGCGTCCACGCGCCGACGCTGATCTTCGTGCCGACCCAGGTGCACTACCGGCACGGCTACTGCGCCCGCACGCACCGGGGCCAGCGTGACGTCGGCCCGGGGGAGCGACCTGCTCGAGGTGCGCAACGACCGCAGGGAGCCGGGTGACCGTGGAGGTCACGCCGGGACGCTGCAAGGCCGGGAGGATCGGCGTCGACCCGGACTTAGGCTGGCTGGCATGTGCCGAAACATCACCACCCTGCGCGGGCTCGAGCCCGTGGCCACGCCCGAGGAGATCGAGGCGGCGGCCCGTCAGTACGTCCGCAAGGTCAGCGGCGTCCAGAAGACGTCGGCCGAGACCGAGAAGGCGTTCGAGCGGGCCGTGGCCCAGGTCACCAAGGCGACCACCGCCCTCATTGCCACCTTGCCGCCCCGCAAGCAGCCACCGCCGACCGAGCCCGCCGCTGCGCCGGATCGCCGCCAGGGGCAAGGCCGCCGCCTCGACCTGAGCCGAGCGCCCGGCGGCCCGAGCGTCGGGGCCGGACCTTGACAGGATATATGCCTCAGTGGAAATATATCCCAGTGTGACGGCGACATTCGAGGTGCTGGCCGAGGAGAGCCGGCGCCGCATCCTCGACCTCCTGGCGCAGGCGGAGCGCCCGGTGGGCGATCTCGTGGCGAGCCTCCTCTCCCTGAGCCAGCCGGCGGTCTCCAAGCACCTCAAGGTCCTGCGGGAGGCCGGCCTCGTCGCAGTCGCGCACCGCCGGCCCAGCACCGGATATACCGGGTGCGGTCCGAGCCCTTGCGTGAGGTCGACGAGTGGCTGGCGCCCTATCGCCGGCAGTGGGCCGGCCACCTCAACGCCCTCGAGCGCCACCTCGAGATCATGGAGGCCGAGCGAGGGGGAGTCGTGGGCGTGAGCGAGCCGACGCCGACGAGCTCGGCACCCTCGAGCGGGTCGGCGAACCTGTCGGTCCTGCGCTACGAGCGCCGGCTGGCCCATCCCCGCAGCGGGTGTGGCGGGCCCTCACCGACGACGCCGACCTGGCCGCCTGGTTCCCGACCACGATCGAAGGGCCGCGCGCGAGCCGGGGCGGCGCTCCGATTCTCGTTCCGGCAGGGGGAGGGCGAGCCCTTCGACGGCGAGATGCTCGCCTCCGTCCCCCCGTCGCTCCTGGAGCTGCGCTGGGCCGACGACATTCTGCGCTTCGAGCTCGAGCCCGACGGCGGCGGGCACGCACGCATCCTGCGCCTGCGCGTGACGTTCCCCGAGCACGGGAAGGCGGCACGTGACGCCGCCGGCTGGCACGTCTGTCTGGAACGGCTGGCCGCCCTCTGTGACGGGCACCGACGCCGTCGTGGGAACCCGCCCGTGAGCGCTGGCGGGTGGTGCACCGCACCTACGTCGAGCGCCTCGGGCCCGAGGCGTCGGTCATCGGCCCGCCCGGCTGACAGGCGGCGGAGCCGGCCCGGCCCGGCGCTACGTCAGCTCGTCGCCACCCGTCAGCGGCAGGTCCAGCAGCCCGCGCAGGGTGAAGCTCGGGCGCCAGTGCACCTCGTCGCCCGTCAGCTCCATGGTCGGGAAGCGCGCCAACAAGGCGTTGAAGGCGATCTCGCCCTCCATGCGGGCCAACGGCGCCCCGATGCAGTGATGGATGCCCCACCCGAAGCTCAGCGGCGTGTTGTCGGCCCGGCGGAGATCGAGCTCGTCGGGCCGGTCGAAGCGCGCCGGGTCCCGGTTGCCCGCACCCTGCAGCACGACGATCCGGTCGCCGCGCTCCAGCGGCTCGCCCAGCAGGTCCGCCGGCTCCAGCGCGGTCCGCAGGTTGAACTGCACCGGGCTGTCGAAGCGGAGCAGCTCCTCGACCGCGGTCGGTGCGATGTCGGGGTGGCGCCGCCAGTCGTCGAGTTGCGCCGGGTGGCGCAGCAGCGCCAGCAAGCCGTTGCCCAGGAGGTTGGTCGTGGTCTCGAAGCCGGCGGAGAACAGCAAGATGGCCGTGGAGGTGATCTCGTCGTCGGTCAGCCGGTCGTCGCTCTCGCGCGCCTGGACCAGCGCACTCAAGAGATCGTCGCGGGGCTGGCGCCGGCGCTCGTCGAGCAGGCCGCGTGAAGTACTCGGCCAGGTAGACGATGGCGTCGATGGACGCATCGACCTCCTCCTCGCTCAGCACCGGCTCGATCCCTTTGGCGGCGGCACGGACGAAGGGTTGCAGCGCGGCACGCTCGGACGCGGGGACGCCCACGAGCTCCCCGATGACGTCCATCGGCAGCGGCAGCGCGAACTCGGCCATGAAGTCGACCTCGCCCCGTGCCGCCATGGAGTCGAGGAGGTCGTCGACCAGGTGCTCGATGGCGGGCCGCAGGCGGTCGACCTGGCGCGGCGTGAACGAGCGCGAGACCAGGCGGCGCAGCCGGGTGTGATCCGGCGGGTCCGCCATCAACATGTTGTGCTGGGCGCCGTCCATGAACTCCCCCCGCCGCGTCCCGGCGTCGCTGAAGATCCCCGTCGAGGTGTCCTCGATCCCCATCCCACGACCGAGCCGCGGGTCGCGCAGCACCCCGAGGCACTCGTGGTACCCGTTGACGACGTAGGGCCCGAACGCGGTCCGGCTGACACGGGCCTCGGAACGCATCCGCGCGTAGCAGGGGTACGGATCGGCTTGGCCCTCCGGGGTGACCAGCACCTGGAGGAGCAGGCCGTCGAGGGTCGGGCTGGTTGCGATGGTCATGGTTCCCGCCGCCTTCCTCGGTCGCCCTCCGCTGGGAGAAGAGTATGTCGTCGTGCGTGACCGGCCAGCGGACGGACGACTAAGACTGGTCGAGCGCACCTCGAGGAAGCGGATCGACAGACATGAGCATGCAGGGCAAGGTGGTCGTCATCACGGGGGCCAACACGGGCGTCGGGTCTCGAGACGGCCGTCGGCGTGGCGGCCCAGGGCGCCACGACGGTGCTGGCCTGTCGCAACCAGGCGAAGGCGGAGGCGGCCGCGCACGAGGTCACCCAGCGGACCTGGAACGACGACGTCCACACGGTGTCGCTCGACCTGGCGGACCTGGCCTCGGTGCGCAAGGCGGCGGACGAATCCTGACCCGCTGGGACCGGCTCGACGTCCTCGACAACAACGCCGGCGGGACCTGGACGGAGCGCCAGGAGACGGCGCAGGGCCTGGAGTACACCATGGGCGTCTGCCACCTTGGCCACTTCTACCTGACCGGCCTCCTGCGCGGACCGCCTCCGGGCATCGGCACCGTCCCGTGTCATCACCGTGACCTCGGTCGGCCACCACGCCGCCTTCAAGGGCATGCGCTTCGACGACCTCCAGAGCGAGAAGGAGCGTACGAGGGCATGGAGGTCTACTGCCGGGCCAAGCTGGCCAACGTCCTGTTCACCCGGGAGCTGGCGCGGCGCATGGCGGGCACGGGGGTCACCGCCAACACGGCCCACCCCGGCTGGGTGCGCAGCCGGTTCGGCATGGACGGCGACACCTCCGGCAAGAGCGCCTTCGGGTTCCGGGTCATGCGGCCGTTCCAGATCAGCCCCCGCACCGGCGCCAAGACGTCCGTCTTCCTCGCCACCTCACCCGACGTGGCGACGCGCACGGGCGAGTACTGGGTCCGCTCCAAGCCAGGTCATATGGGCAAGCACGCCAAGGACGACGCCGCGGCGCTCCGGCTGTGGGACGAGAGCGAGCAGATCCTGGCGACGGCGGGCTTCCCGCTGCCCTGATCAGGCGTCCCGGGTCTTCATCCGCCACGCCCCGATGGCGGTCCAGAACACCAGCCAGCCCACAATCACCAACGACGCCGTCAGGGTGGACTCGGGGATCAGCACGGAGAACGGCCCGCCGGCCCCGCCGCCCCCGCCGCCACCGCCGTTGAACGGCGTCGGCAGCCCGCCCGGCTCGATGTGGGCCATGGCCACGCCCACGATCCCCCGCTCGACGTTGAGCAGGTGCGTGATGACGTGGCGGCTGAAGATCGGGGTCAGGATCAGCTCGAGCACGATGAGCAGGATCACCGCCACCGTGCGCTGCCCCATCAGCGAGGACAGGCCGAGCCCGACGATGAACCCGATGGTGGCCTCGAGCGCGATCCACAGCCCCACGTCCACCATCAACGAGACCGGCGGCGTCAGGAACTGCGAGTGGTAGTCGGCGTAGTCCTGGGCGGCGACGCCGACGGCGAAGGCCCGGATCTGCGCCTGTGATTCGTGGGCCGGGACGGTGAACGTCCCCCCGCCCTTGGTCTGGACGACGGTCCCCGGCGGCGGGCCGATCGATTGCCCACCGCAGGTGACGTTGGGCGGCGGGCCGCGCCCCGTTGCCCCCGTAGTTGAAGTCGCAGATGACCTTGTCGGCGTGGTCCGCCGCCCAGGTCTCCAACGCGGGCTTCGACAACCCGACCGGCACGTTCACGCCGTCGTAGCTGAACTGCGTCGGCGCGGCGAACACGCACACCGCGCAGACGATGAGGTAGCCGGCGGCCACCACGGCGATGACGATGGCCAGCCCCGCCGGGATTCGGGCGAAGTACAGCGCCAGGCGCGAGCGACCAGTGATGACCAGGTGGCGGAACATGCCCTCGGTGAGGTCGACGGACCCCGCCGTGCAGCCGACGACGGCGGCCACGATGAACCCGAACACGTACATGAACCCGGTGACCAGCGTGGTGAAGATGTCGTAGCCGCCCGCCGGCCCGTAGGACTTCGGCGCCACCCAGTGCGAAATGAGGCGCACGCCGAGGAAGACGACCGGGATGCCGATGTTGACCGCGATCAACGCGATCATCAGGCCCCGCCGCCGGCGCAGCTCCATGCAGCGCGTGGTGATCATGCCCCACGTCGGGATCCACGAGCCGCGGTGATCGCCCCGCGTCGCCGCCGGATCGGGAGTCGGGGGCCGGACCCGGTGCGGGGGCGCCCACGTCGGTGATCGTCGTCATTCGCCTTCTCCCAGCCGTCTCGTGACGTCGAGGAACCACGCCTCGAGCGAGGCCTGTATGTGCTGGAGCCGGTACACCGAGATCCCGCCCTCGACGAGGACCCGGTTCACCTCGGCCACCACGTCGCGGCTGGTTCCCTCGGGCAGCGTGATGCCCAGGCCGTCCGGCTCGACTGCGACGTCGCGCGCCGAGCGCCGTCGCGTCGAGCAGGCCGCGGGCCCGCTCCGGGTCGGAGCACTCGACCTGGAGCTCGAAGGAGGACCCGGCCAGCAGCTGCGCGATCGGCCCCTGCCGGATGACCTTGCCGCGGTCGACGATGGCCACGGCGTCGCAGGTGCGCTCCACCTCGTCGAGCAGGTGCGAGGACAGCACGACCGTGCGGCCCTCCGCCACGAGGGAGAGGATCATGTCGCGCATCTCGAGCATGCCGCCCGGGTCGAGGCCGTTCATCGGCTCGTCGAGGATCAGCAGTTGCGGGTCGCCGAGGAGGCAGGCCGCGACGCCGAGCCGCTGGCGCATGCCCATGGAGTACTTCGACACCTTGTCGTTGGCTCGGTGCAGGATGCCGACGCGCTCGAGCGCCGGGTCGATGCGGCCCTTCGCCGCCGGCTCACGCGCCGCGGCGAGGATCTGGAGGTTCTGGCGGCCGGTGAGATGGCCGTGGAAGCGTGGCTCGTCGACGATGGCGCCGACCCGCGCCAGCGCGCGGTCACGGTGACGGGGGACCGGAGTAGCCGAGGAGCGACATGGTGCCCGAGTCGGCATGGGTCAGGCCCAGGAGCACCCGGATCAGCGTCGTCTTGCCGGCGCCGTTGGGCCCGAGATAGCCGAAGGCGCAGCCCCGCGGGACCAGGAGCTCGACGCCGTCGACGGCGACGTTGTCCCCGAAGCGCTTCGTCAGCCCGTGGGTCTCGACGGCCCACTCGCCGCTCGGACGGCGGCCGCGGGCCTCGCCGGGTCCGGTGTCGATGAGGCCGGTGGCGGTGCGCCAGTCCCGGTCGTGCTCATCCGGGCAGCGTCACATACTGGGTATGCAGCCATATATACCGAGTATGCACAAACGCCTCGGACATTGCTACCGGGCAGCCCCCGTTCTTTTGCTGGTGCTAGCCCCAGTACCCGCCATCGGCACCGGCGTGCGTCGGGAGGTCAGTGCCGGTCAGGCGAGCGCGCCCACCACGTGGTTGATGCAGGCGCACAACGACGCGACGTCGTCGGGCTCGATCGCCGGGAACATGGCGATCCGCAGCTGGTTGCGCCCGAGCTTGCGATACGGCTCGGTGTCCACGATCCCGTTCGCCCGCAACACGGCGGCGACCGCCGCCGCGTCCACCGCGTCCACGAAGTCGATGGTGCCGACGACGTGGCTGCGGTCGGCCGGGTTCTCGACGAAGGGCCGGGCGAAGCCGGACTGCTCGGCCCAGGTGTAGAGGATCTCGGCCGAGCGGTCGCAGCGCGAGGCGGTCCACTCCAGGCCGCCGTTCTCGTTCATCCAGTCGAGCTGCTCGGCCAGCAGGAAGATGGTGGCCAGCGCCGGCGTGTTGTACGTCTGGTCCAGCACCGAGTTGTCGACCGCCGTCTTGAGGTCGAGGAAGGTCGGGATCCACCGGCCCGAAGCGGCGATGCGCTCCACCCGCTCGAGCGCGGCCGGGCGACATGCAGGGCGATCCACAGCCCGCCGTCGCCGGCGAAGCACTTCTGCGGCGCGAGGTAGTAGGCGTCGAACTCGGCGGGGTCGACCCGGAGGCCGCCGGCGCCCGAGGTGGCGTCCACCGCGACCAGTCCGCCTCCATCGGCGGGGGCGGCCGCACCCTCGGGCCGCCGGATGGGCATCGACACCCCGGTGGAGGTCTCGTTGTGGGTCAGGGCGTAGAGGTCGACCGACGGGTCGGCCACCGGCTTGGGGTGGGTGCCGACCTCGGACGGTCGATGACCTGGGGGTCCTTCAGGTGCGGCGCCGCCTTGGCGCAGGCGGCGAACTTCGAGGAGAACTCGCCGAAGCTCAGGTGCTGGCTCTGCTCCTGAATCAGCCCGAAGGTGGCGGCGTCCCAGAAGCAGGTCGTCCCCCCGTTGCCGAGGACGACCTCGTAGCCGTCGGGGAGCGAGAAGAGCTGGCGCATGCCGGCGCGCACCCGGCCCACCTGTGACTTGACCGTCTTCTGTCGGTGGCTGGTGCCCATGTAGGTCGGTGGCCACGCCGGCGAGCGCGTCGACGGTGGCCGGCCGGACCTTGGAGGGGCCGGACCCGAAACGCCCGTCGGAGGGCAGCAATTCGGGGGGAATGGTGATGTCGGGGACGTCTGGCACGTATGAGATCATGGCATCGTGACGACCACTCCCTCCGACGACCAGAGCTCCGCCGGATCTCTCGCCGGGCCGCCGCCGTGGCGCCCTCGGCCACCCTCGCCGTGGATGCGAAGGCCAAGGCGCTGCAGGCGGCCGGGGAGCACGTCATCGGCTTCGGCGCCGGCGAGCCCGACTTCCCGACGCCGGCGCACATCGTCGAGGCCGCCGTCATCGCCTGCCGCGACCCGGCCAACCACCGTTACACCCCGACCGGCGGCATCCCGGCGCTGCGCGAGGCCATCGCGGCCAAGACCCGGCGCGACTCGGGCTACGAGGTGGCGGCCAACCAGGTGCTCGTCACCAACGGCGGCAAGCAGGCCGTGTCGAACGCGTTCGCCGTGCTGTGCGACCCGGGCGACGAGGTGCTGGTGCTCGCGCCCTACTGGACGACCTACCCCGAGTCGATCGCGCTGGCCGGCGGGACGCCGGTCATCGTGTCCTCCGACGAGACGACCGGCTTCCGCTCCTCGGTCGAGGACCTCGAGGCGCGCCTGGACGCCGCGCACCAAGGCGCTGCTCTTCGTGTCGCCGTCCAACCCGACCGGCGCCGTCTACCCGCGCGACGAAATCGAGGCCATCGGCCAGTGGGCGGTGTCCAAGGGGATCTGGGTGCTGACCGACGAGATCTACGAGCACCTCGTCTACGGCGGGGCCGAGCACCACTCCATGCCCGTGGTCGTGCCCGAGCTGGCCGACCGCTGCCTGGTGGCCAACGGCGTGGCCAAGACCTACGCCATGACCGGCTGGCGGGTGGGGTGGCTCATCGGGCCGACCGACGCCATCGGCAGCCGCCACCAACATCCAGAGCCACGAGACCTCCAACGTGGCCAACGTGTCGCAGCGCGCCGCGCTGGCCGCCGTCTCGGGCAACCTCGACGACGTCGCCATGATGCGCGCCGCCTTCGACCGCCGCCGCCTGACCATGGTGTCGATGCTCAACGACATTCGAGGGCGTCGAGTGCGTGGTGCCCGAGGGCGCGTTCTACGCCTATCCCTCGGTCAAGGGGCTGCTCGGCCGGAGCCTCCGGGGACAACGTCCGGCGAGCAGCGCGGAGTTGGCCGAAATCTGCATCAACGAAGCCAAGGTGGCGGCAGTGCCCGGAGAGGCGTTCGGCGCGCCGGGCTACTTCCGCATGTCCTACGCGCTGGGCGACGACGATCTCGTCGAGGGCGTGAGCCGGTTGGCCACGCTCTTCGGCGAAGCGCAAGACTGACCGCCAGGTCGGCGGGCAGTTCGGCGGGGGGAGTGAGGAGACCACCGCGGTGGCACGGGTACTGGTAACGGAGAAGATCGCGCAGAGCGGGCTCGACCTGCTGGCCGCAGCCGGCCACGAGGTCGACGTGCGAGAAGGGCTGAGCCCCGAGCAGCTGCTCGACGCGATCGTCGGGCGCGCACGCGCTGATCATCCGGTCCTCCACGCAGGTGACGGCCGACGTGCTGGCGGCCGGGACCTCGCTGCAGGTGGTCGGCCGGGCCGGCGTCGGGCTGGACAACGTCGACGTCGACGCCGCCACCGCCCGCGGCGTCATGGTGGTCAACGCCCCGACGTCGAACATCCTCTCGGTGGCCGAGCAGGCCATGGCCCTGCTGCTGGCGCAGGCCCGCAACATCCCCCAGGCCCACTCGGCGCTCGTGGCCGGGCGCTGGGAGCGCTCCAAGTGGGAGGGCGTCGAGCTGCACGGCAAGGTGCTCGGCGTGGTCGGACTGGGCCGGGCCGGTTCGCTGGTGGCCCAGCGCGCCCACGCCTTCGGCATGGAGCTCATCGGCTACGACCCCTTCGTGTCCCAGGAGCGGGCGCGGGCCATGGGCGTGCGCCTGGTCAGCATCGAGGAGCTGGTGGGCGAGGCCGACTTCGTCTCCATCCACACGCCCAAGACGCCCGAGACCATCGGGCTGTTCGGCCGCGACCTCTTCGCCAAGGCCAAGCCGGGCATCCGCATCGTGAACACCGCCCGCGGCGGCATCGTCGACGAGGACGCGCTGGCCGAGGCCATCCGCGACGGCATCGTGGCCGGGGCCGGTCTCGACGTGTTCGCCAAGGAGCCCTGCACCGAGTCGCCGCTGTTCGAGCTGCCGCAGGTCGTCGTGTCGCCGCACCTGGGCGCGTCGACCGAGGAGGCGCAGGACAAGGCCGGCGTCACGATCGCCGAGCAGGTGCTGCTGGCCCTGGCCGGCGACTTCGTCCCCTACGCGGTGAACGTGGCGGCGCGCGACGTCTCGGACATGGTGCGCGGCTTCATGGGACTGGCCGAGCAGCTCGGCCGCTTCTTCGTCGGCCTGCACGACGGGCTGCCCGACGCCATCGACATGGAGTACCAGGGCGAGCTGGCGGGGGAGGGCACGGGCATCCTCACCCTGTCGGTGCTGAAGGGGATCTTCGGCGGCTCGACCGAGGAGCCGGTGTCCTACGTCAACGCGCCGCAGCTGGCCGAGCAGCGCGGCCTGCAGGTGCGCGAGTCCTCGACCGCGACCTCACACGACTACAAGTCGCTCATCACCCTGCGCTCGGGCTCGCACTCCGTCGCCGGCACGCTCATTTCCGCCGGGCTGCACACCGAGCCGCGCATCGTCATCGTCGACGACCACCAGGTGGAGGTGCCGCCGTCGCACCACATGCTCGTCGTGCGCAACGACGACCGGCCGGGCGTGATCGGCATCGTCGGGACGGCGCTCGGGACGGCGGGCATCTCCATCTCGTCCATGGCGGTGGGGCCGAGCCCCGAGTCGTCGACCGCCATGATGGTGATCTCGACGACGACGCCGGCGTCCGACGCCGTGGTGGATCAGCTGCGCGGCGACGAGGGCATCCTCGACATCCACCGCGTCACGCTGTAGGTCGGGACGGCGCGGCGGCTCCGCTACGACGCGGCTTGCGCGGGACGGCCGGCCACGTATCGAGGCTGCCGATGACCGGCTCGCCGCGGTGCAGCTCCCGGCGCGGCGCCCGGTCGAGCAGGACGGCGCGCACCACGGCCAGCGCCCCGATGACCAGGGCGGCGCGGAACAGGGTCGAGACGAGCCGGCGCATCCGACAACGGTAGCGTGAGCCGGCATGGCCTCCCTGCAGCACATCGCCCCGATCTTCCCCACGGCCGACATGGACGCCATGCGGGCCCACTACGAGGCGCTCGGCTTCGCCGTCCACGTGCACGGGGGCGGCTACGGCACGGCGGCCCGTGACGGCATCCGCATCCACTTCAAGCTGGTGCCCGACATGGGGCCGGCCGCGGAGCGGGGCGCCGCCTACCTCGGCGTCGACGACGCCACGCGCCTGCACGCCGAGTGGCGGGCGGCGGCGGTGGGCGAGACCTCCGACCTGTTCGACCCCGGATTCGGCGTGCTGGGAGGCGGCGCACACCGACGGCGACGGGAACCTGCTGCGCTTCGGCTCGCCCGTCGAGCCTTGACGCCGGCCCAGCCCGATGGGAGTTATACTTGCGTCGTGATGAAGGCCACCGCATTCGACCTGCTGCTTACCTGACGGCGAACGCCACATCGCGTTCGCTCGCAACCTCCTGCGCCGAAAGGCCAGGAGGTTTTTTGTTGGGCCGGTAGCGGTTCGGGTCGATGGATTCGACGAAGAAGAAGGGAAGAAGACCGATGGCAGAGGACGACAGAGAGGGAGTGGTGACGACATGGAGCGGGGTCACCTGGCCCTGCCCTGCGACCCGTCACCGATGCCCTTCGACAAGTACCGCTCGCACGTGCCGCTCGTGCTGCACGACCGCACCTGGGCCGACCGCCAGTTCACCCGGGCCCCCCGCTGGGCCAGCGTCGACCTGCGCGACGGCAACCAGGCCCTGATCGACCCCATGGACTCCGAGCGCAAGCTGGCGCTGTTCCAGACGCTGGTCGACGTCGGGTTCAAGGAGATCGAGGTGGGCTTCCCCTCCGCCTCGCAGACGGACTACGACTTCCAGCGGCTGATCATCGACGAGGACCTGATCCCCGACGACGTCGAGATCCAGGTGCTGGTGCAGTGCCGCCAGGAGCTCATTGAGCGGACCTTCGAGTCGCTGGCCGGCGCACGGCGCGCCGTCGTGCACTTCTACAACTCGGTGTCCGAGCTGCAGCGCCGTGTGGTGTTCGGCCTCGACAAGCCCGGCATCATCGACATCGCGGTCAAGGCGGCCGAGCTGTGCAAGAAGTACGAGGCGCAGCTGAGCGGGACGGCCATCCGCTACGAGTACTCGCCCGAGAGCTTCACCGGGACCGAGCCGGAGTTCGCCGTCGAGATCTGCGAGGCGGTGATGGACGTCATTCAGCCGACGCCCGAGGCGCCGATGATCCTCAACCTGCCGGCCACGGTCGAGATGTACAGCCCCAACGTGTACGCCGACGTGATCGAGTGGTTCGGCCGCACCATCAAGGACCGGGACGCCATCGTGCTCAGCCTGCACCCGCACAACGACCGCGGCACCGCCGTGGCGGCGGCCGAGCTGGCCGTGCTGGCCGGCGCCGACCGGGTGGAGGGCACGCTGTTCGGCAACGGCGAGCGCACCGGCAACGTCGACATCGTCACGCTGGCCATGAACCTCTTCTCGCAGGGCATCGACCCGGCGCTGGACTTCGGCGACATCGAGAAGGTGCGCCGCGTGGCCGAGTACGCCACGCGGCTGCCGGTCCACCCGCGCCACCCCTACGCGGGCGACCTGGTGTACACCGCCTTCTCGGGCTCGCACCAGGACGCCATCAAGAAGGGCATGGCCGCCATCGGGGACGGACTACGACGAGTGGGAGGTGCCCTACCTGCCCATCGACCCCAAGCACACCGGCCGCACCTACGAGGCGATCATTCAGGTGAACAGCCAGTCGGGCAAGGGCGGCGTGGCCTACCTGATGGACACCGACCACGGGCTCGACCTGCCGCGCCGGCTGCAGGTCGAGTTCTCCAAGCGCGTGCAGGAGATCACCGAGGCGAGCGGGACGGTCATCCCCTCGGGGAAGATGCGCGACGTCTTCGAGGAGATCTACCTGCCCGAGGACGCCGGGCTGCGCCTGATCACCAGCGAGGTCTCGACCGGCAAGGGCCAGACCAGCGTCACGGCGCAGCTGCTCGTCGACGGCCAGCACCAGACGGTGACGGGCCAGGGCAACGGGCCGATCGACGCGCTGGTCACTGCGCTGAAGGCCGATCTCGGTATTGTGCTGGAAGTGAAGGACTACTCCGAGCACACGCTGACCGAGGGCTCGGGCGCGTCGGCGGTGGCGTACGTGGAGTGCGCCGGCGCCGACGGGTCGACCTGGTGGGGCGTGGGCCGCGACTCGTCCATCCTCGACGCCTCGCTGGGCGCCGTGGTCTCGGCGGCGAATCGGGCCCGCCAGGGGTGATCCGCCCGGCGGTCGAGGCGGACGTCCCCGAACTGGTGGCGATGATCCGCGAGCTGGCCGAGTTCGAGAACCTGTCGGACCAGGTGTCGATCACCGAGGACGACCTCGCCCGCGACGCTCTTCGGGCCCGAGGCGATGGCCCACGACTGGGTGGTCGAGGACGGCCGGCGGCGCACTGGTCGGGCACGCCCTGTGGTACCGGACGTTCTCGACCTTCCTGGGCAAGACCGGCATCTGGCTCGAGGACATCTACGTCCGGCCGGAGCACCGCCGCCAGGGCTACGCCAGCCAGCTCCTGACCCGAGCTGCGCCAGGAGACCGAGGGCCGCCTGGAGTGGGAGGTGCTCGAGTGGAACGCCCCGGCCATGGACTTCTACCAGCGCCTGGGCGCCCGGCCCATGGCCGGCTGGACCCGCTACCGCTGGTTCGAGGGATAACTCCCGCTAATCTGTTAGGGAGATAGAAGGAATCTTCCTAAGCTGCTTGACAGATCATCTGTCCAGGCGTCACTCTGGCGTGGGAAGAGTGAATCGGAAGGAGCACCAATGCGTTTGCTCAAGGACGATCTGCGGGAGTTGGACCTGTTTTCCGAGGCCAGCCGGTCCGAGCTGGCTGTCATCGCGAAGCAGCTGACCAGGCTGAAGGTCAAGGCCGGGCGGGTCCTCGTGCGTGAGGGCGGCATCGGCAACGAGTTCATGATCATGGTCAGCGGCATGGCCGAGGTGACCCAGGGTGGGCGGAGCATCGCCACCATCGGCCGGGGTGACCTGGTCGGCGAGATGGCGCTCCTGCAGCCCCTCGGCTCGGGCCGGCGCAACGCCACCGTGACCGCCATCACCGACTGCGAGATCTACGCCGGCTCCGCCGGCCGAGTTCCGCCGGATCATCGAGGCCGCCCCCTCGGTGGCCGAGAAGGTCCAAGCAGACGATCGCCTCCCGGACGTCGGCGCCGGCGCTGGTGCCCGGCCGCCTGAGTCGATCCACCCGACGGCGGGGCCCCTCGGCCTCGCCGTCGAGGTGTGGGCGGGCGTTGCCCGCTCGGTAACCATTCTGTTACGGTAACCAATGTGTTACCTGTCTGCGGCGTCCGCCGCCGCCCCGGTGGGCCACGGGCCGACGCTGATGCCGCAGCGCCGATCCCTTCGACGCCCTGGGCGACCCGAACCGCCGGGAGATCCTGCGGCTCCTGAGCGAGGGCGACAAGCCGGTCCACGAGATCGCCGCCGCCCTGCCCATCAGCCGCCCGGCGGTCTCGCGCCACCTGCGCCTGCTGAAGGACGCGGGGTTGGTGGCCGAGCGGGCCGAGGGGAACCGCCGGATCTACCACCTGGAGGGCGGGGGAGTGCGGGCGGTCCAGGACTACCTCGAGGGCGTGTGGGGTGAGGCGGCCGCCCGGTTCCGCCTGCTGGCCGAGAACACGGCCGCCGCCGTACCCGCCGTCATGACCGCGCCGCTGCGCCTCAGCTTCGACGTCGACTGCGCGCCCGACCACGCCTTCAGCGTGTGGACGTCGAAGATCGGGACCTGGTGGCCGCGGGACCACACGGTGAGCGGGGATGCCGACGAGGTCGTCCTCGAGAGCGGCGCCGGGCGGCCGGATCTACGAGCGGACGGCGGCGGCGACGCGGCACGAGTGGGGCGAGGTCACCGTGTGGGAGCCGCCCCGCCGTCTGGCCTACCTCTGGCACATCGGCCGCGAGCCGCGCCACGGCCACCGAGGTGGAGATCACCTTCGTCGGCGAGGGAGGCGACGCGCACCCGCATCGAGATCGAGCACACCGGGTGGGAGGCGTTGGGCGACGAGGCGGAGGTCTGGCGGGACCAGAACCGCGGTGGATGGGATGCGCTGCTGCCGCACTTCGTGGCGGCCGTGAGGAAGGGAGCTGACTGATGGCGACCGGGAGCAAGGAGGACCCCTGGGTGCTGAAGACCCCACCGGGGAGCTCGGAGTACACGATGTACCGGGACGAGCAGGCGGAGCCTGCGCTGCTGGTGTGCCAGGTGGGCTCGACGAAGCTCACGTACGACCTGCGGGCGATCGAGGACCTGCACCGCTGGCTCGCCGAGCAGGGCGACTGGGTGCCGCTCGGGGCGGCCGACGAGAAGAAGGCGGCGGCCGAGGGGACGGTGGAGGCGTGGGGGCGTTCGCCCGACAACCCGGTCGGCGGCTGGTACGGCCAGCGCAAGGGCTACCGGGGCCGCTTCGGCATGTACCTCCCGCCCCTGCTCGAGGAGCTCGGCCTGGCCGAGCTCACCCACGACGCGCGCAACAACAGCATGCGCGCCATCTGATCGACGACAAGAGACAGAGGAGCAGCACATGTCAACGACCAAGGTGATCCGCTACCGCACCAAGCCCGAGCACGCCGACGAGAACGAGCGGCTGGTCCGTGGAGGTGTTCGCCGAGCTGGCCGAGGAGAACCCGACGGACTGCACTACGCGACGTTCCGTCTCGACGACGGCGTGAGCTTCGTGCACGTCGCCGTGACTCGACGGCGACGAGAACCCGCTGACGTCGTCGCCGGCGTTCGCCGCGTTCCAGGCCGACATCGGCGAGCGCTGCGCCGAGGGGCCGACCCCGGCGGACGCCACCGTCATCGGGAACTTCGGGTTGCTGGCTATAGGGCGGCTTGGCGGCTGGCGGCCGCCCCGGGGTTGCCGAGCAAGCCTCCGGCAGAAGCGATCTGGTCGTGGTAGTCATGGCATCGGAGGCTCGAACAACCATGGCGACGACCCACCAGCCGGACCAAGCAGAGTTCAGATCGGTCCTTCCGGAGGACATCGATTGGGAGCCGTTCCCATCCTTCCCGCCGTCGGCCCGCCTGGCCGTCGTGGTGGGCCATCCCTCAGAGCCCGGACCGTACGTCGTCCGGGTCAAGGTGCCCTCCGGCGTGAAGCTCATGCCGCACCGACACCACGAGGACCGGGTCTACACGGTCATGTCGGGCGTCTTCTACATCGGCCTGGGCGACCAGTTCGACGAGGCCAAGCTGCAGCCGTTCCCGCCCGGAGCCGTCGTCGTGCTCCCCGGCGGGACGTCGCACTTCCACTGGGCGAAATCCGGTGAGTACGTCACGCAGGTGACGGCGATCGGGCCGATCAGCCTCGACTACGTCAACCCGCAAGACGATCCGCGCCACTGATGGCTGTCCAGCTCAACCACACGATCGTCCCGGCGCACGACAAGTTGGCGGCCGCGACCTTTCTGGCCGAGATCCTCGGTCTGGAGCCGCCCGACCCCGTTCGGACCGTTCCTCTGCGTCGAGACCGCCAACGGCGTCAGCCTCGACTACGCCGATCACGACGGCGTGCTCCCATCGACCCACTACGCCTTCCTCGTGAGCGAGGAGGAATTCGACGCCATCTTCGCCAGGGTCACCGAGCGAGGGCTGCGGTACTGGGCCGACCCCGGGCATACCCGGGAGAGCGTCATCAACAACCACGGGCGAGGCTTCTACTTCGAAGACCCGTCAGGCCACAACATGGAGGTCCTGACCCGCGCCTACGGCACCTGAGTCGGGTCAGACCTTCGAGGTGCTCAACGCGCCGAGCTCGAGGAGGTCGATGACGTAGAGCTCGTCTTCGGAGAGTCCGAAGAACTCGACTCCCGCGCGGACGATCCGATCGGGGCCGGGCTTGGCGTTGCGCACGTGGCCCGTGAACGTCATGTCGACCGAGTCACCGACGGGAAGCCGCACGGAGATACGACGGCCGACGAGGTCGGACGAGCCCGGGTGGCGAAAGTCCATGCCGACGCCGAGCGTCGAGAAGTCGAACACGCCGCACTCGCGCCAGAGGTCGGAGGAATCGCCTTCGACATGGCAAGAGCCCATCCATACGGCCGGCTGACGTTGTGCCCGTCGGCGATCCTCCATGGTCCATCCTCCAGACGCAACGCTGCCTCGGCGTGCAGGCGCTTGAGCGCCCTGCGATCTTTTTCGACAAAAGTCCCGATGGACTTGAATCCATCGTTCGTCGGAACTCGACCGCGACCTCGGATCATGAGCCGCTTACGGCTAGGAGGCGTGCCCCGCTCGTGCCCGGGCGGCGGCGTGGCGCCCGGCCCGTCGGCCGAAGAACGAGCCGTCGCCGAGGCTGATGCCGCTGGCGTAGTGGCTGGCCGCCAGGCTGGCTGCGGTCCGGCCGGCGGCGTACAGGCCGGCGATCGGCGCCGCCGGTCCCGTCGAGTGCGGCGCCGTCGGCGTCGGTGACGAGACCGCCGAGCGTGAAGGTGGCGTAGATGGCGCCGTGGTCGACCCGCAGGTCGATGGCGCCGATGCCGCTGGCCGGCGGCACGCCGATGGGCTGCAGGAACGGCGCACGTTTGTGGAACGCCGGGTCCTCGCCGCGGGCGGCCGCCTCGTTGTAGTCGCGAACGGTGCGGGCCAGCGCTCCGGCTGGGAGGCCGAGGTCGGCGGCGAGCTCCTCGGGGGTCGCCGCGGCGAAGGCGATGCGAAGCCCGAGGAGGTTCGGCTCGTGGATCACGTCATCGGTGAGCATGTAGACGAAGCCGTCCTGGTCGCGCAGCGCGTGGAGCCCGATGCGCCCCGTATAGGTGTCCTCGTTGATGAATCGCTCGCCGTGGCGGTTGACGAGGATGCCCCGGGCCAGGCGGTGGGGCGGCCCCAGGGGGAGCGCGCATTCGAACGAGCCGAGCCGCGCCGTCGCCGCGCCCGCGCCGACGCCCATGCGGATGCCGCGGCCGTCGTCGTTCGGGGTCCCGATGCGCCAGGCGGAGTCGGGCACGTGGGCCAACGGACACAGCTCGGCCACCATCGCCTCGTTGTGGATGAACCCTCCGGCGGCCAGGACCACTCCGCCGCGAGCCCGGATGGCCCGTGGGCCTTCGTCGCTCTGGACGAGAACGCCGACGGCCTCGCCTCCGTCGACGACGAGCGCCTCGGCCCGGGCATCCGCCACCACGCGGGCGGCACTGCTCGCGACAGCCGCACCGAGTCGCTCCATGAGGAATCCTCCGGCGGCGTCGATGTACTGCGGCTTGTGCCCGCGTGGCACCGGGACTGCGATCTCATCGAAGGGATAGGAGTCCTCTCCGCCGCTGAAGAGCAGGCCGGCATCATCGGCTGACTCCCGGTTCGGTTCGTCGCAGAAGGCGGCCCGGAACGGCACGCCGATGGAGGCCAGCCAGTCGAAATGGTCCGGCGAGCCCTCGCAATAGGCGTCGATGCGGGCCTCGTCCGCCTCCGGGCCCGAGCGCAGCCCCGAGGAACGCCCTCATGTTCTCGGTGGAGTCGTCGAAGCCGCAGGCGCGCTGGAGCGCCGTGCCGCCGCCCAGATAGATGAGGCCGCCAGAGTTGGCCGATGTCCCGCCCGGCGCCACGGCGCGTTCGACGGCCAGGACATCGGCATCCGACTGCCGGGCCGCGACGACCGCCGACGATCCCGCCACGCCGAGGCCGACCACGACGACGTCGACCGTCTCGTCGAAGCGAATGTCTGCTGACCGCACGTGCCGGGATGGACTCCATGCTCGGCATTCTGGCCCGAACGCAGTCACCCCCGCCTGCTGGGTGGGCGGGCCGGTTGGATCTCCGTAGACTGCGGCAATGGCGGCACCCTCCCTGGCCCAGCAGGAACGCGAGACGCTCAGTGACCTCCTTCTCGAATACGGTCCTGACGCCCCGACGCTGTGTGAAGGTTGGGACGCGGCGGATCTGGCGGCGCACCTCGTCGTGCGTGAGCGGCGGCCCGACAGCGGGCCCGGCCTGGTCTGGCCCCCGCTGGCGGCCTACACGGAGAAGGTGCGGCTCGCGGCGCGGGATCGCATGTCGTGGGACCAGCTCGTCGTCGACCGTCCGCAGTGGACCCCCGTTGCTCCTCCGCCCCTTCGACGGGCCGATGAACACCGTCGAGTTCTTCATCCACGTGGAGGACCTGCGACGCGGCCAGGAGGGCTGGGAGCCGCGTGCCGATCTCTCCGGCCTGGCCGACGCCCTGTGGGCCCGCGTCGGGCCCGGGGGGATGGCGAAGAAGGTCCCCGCCACCGTCGTGCTCAGCTTCGCCGGGCCGCGACGACAAGCAGAGCGGCACCGGACCGCGTCGTCACGGTGACCGGAGATCCGGGTGAGCACACCATGTTCGGGGCCGGACGCCAACAGGCGGCCCGGGTGGAGATCACCGGCGACGCCACGCTCGCCGCCCAGCTGCGCGCCGCGTCACTCGGCGTCTGAGCGGCGCCCTACTCGAGCTCTTTCCACTTCTCGCGTCCGAAGAGCCGTCCGAAGCGCGCCGTCAGCGACGGGCCCTCGTCGCGGGCGGTGTCGGGATGGAGGACGAGAGCGCCTTTGGGTGCCGGGAGGTTCGCTGCCTCCTCGTCGGTCAGCGAGCACCGCACGAGCGTCGTGGTGATGTCGGTGATCTGGTCGCGGTCCACGAAGCGCAGACCGTGGTGCGTCTTGACGGCGATGCCATCGAAGAGGTCCTCTTCGGGAATCTGCAGGACGTGCTCGACCTTCCCGAATTCGGTGCTCGTCGAGCTCAGGACCGGCGTCCCGACCGACAGGGCCATGTAGGAGATTGGGCGACCTTCATCCACGGAGAAACCCCTTTTCTGCTCGTGGTGGAGAATCTAGTCACGGCGCCACCTCCCGCAGACGGAAGGGCAGGCGCCTACTGTCGCCCGGATGGGCGTCGAGGTCATCGTCCTCAACGGCGGTTCCAGCTCGGGGAAATCTTCCGTCGCTGCCTGCCTGCAGGCGCAGCTCGACGGGACGTGGTTGGCACTCGGGGTCGACGATCTCATTCGTGCGCTGTCCCATGGCCCTCTCGACACGAGTGCCGGCGGCACGCTCGAGATCACGCCGGAGGGATCGGTTGTCGTCGGCGAGGCCTTCCGCGCCGCCGAATTGGCCTGGTACGAAGGACTGGCCGCTATGGCCGCGTCGCGGCACGGGCCTGATCGTCGACGAGGTCTTCCTCGGCGGCGGAGCCTCTCAGGAGCGCCTGCGCGCCGCCTTCGATGGCCTGTCCGTGCTCTGGGTGGGCGTGCGCTGCGACGCAGCCGTGGCCGAAGCCCGTGAGCTGCAGCGAGGGGACCGGATCATCGGCCAGGCACGCGACCAGGCCGAGCGGGTCCATCGGGGCGTCCGCTACGACGTCGTCGTGGACACGGATGACGTATCGCCGAGCGAGTCCGCGAGGTCGCTCGTGACGTGGATCAGGAGTCGCACCTAGGCGTTCGCCGGTGTACTGTCGACGACGTCCAACCGGCCCCTTCGTCGAGAGTGCGCCTACCATCAGGACTGGCGATTCGCTTCGATTGCCCCAGCGCAAGGAGCCACCACGACATGTTTGGTCGTCACAAGAAGAATGCGGACGGCGGTGACGAGCGCATCTCGGTCGACGCGACCCTCGAGGGCGATATCGATCGGGTCGAGCAGTCGGTCGCCGAGTATCTGGGCGCATCCCACCGACGAATCCCGTCAGCTGCTCCTGGCGGCGCTGGAAGGCCTCGATGCGCAGACGGAACAGAGCGACGCCTACAGAGAGTCGGTGATCGGCTCGGGGGCGTTGGGCTATGCGTCGAAGGGCGAGGTGCTCGGCGAGACGAGCATCGATTCCGTCGTCGATGAGGTGCCGAGTGCTGAACTCACTGCACAGCTCGACCTCGTGAGGGCGGCCAAGGAGGAGGTGCGTGGTCCGACTCCGGCCACCTTTGCCGCTCTGCAGTCCGCCAGCGCGGCGCTCGCCGGCGCGCGGAATCTGGAGCCGCCCGGGGCTGAGAGCGCGACGGTGGCGTCAGGCGGGCTTCAGGCTCAGCCGAACCCGCCGCTCGGGATGTAGGGGCTGGGCGGCCCGTCCATGCCGCGCACCATGACCGGGCCGTAGGGCCGCAGCTCGATGCCGGCCGCCACGACCTCGCGGACGGCCCACTGCTGGGCCGAGGTCAGCCAGTTGACCTCGATGGTCTCGCCGGCCGGCGCCTCGGCCAGCATGGCCCGCAGCACCAGCGCGGCCGACTCCTCCTGGCGGGCGCCGAGGGTCACGATGCGCTCGTCCTTGGCGACCGCGTAGGCCTGGTCCCCGTGCAGCAGCAGGCGGTTGCCCGGCTGGGCCAGCATGGCCACGATGTCGACGGATCGGGCCGAGCCGCGCACCGCGCGATCGATGGCCGCTGATCACGTCCAGCTCGCGCTCGCCCACCTCGTCGGGTTCGTAGCGGTCGACCTCGGCCGGCCGCGTCCACGGCGCCCGGGCGGATGGCGCCCCAGCCCGGTGACGACCGGGTGCAGCGCGAAGCCGAAGCCGGTGTAGAGGGCCATCGCCTTGGGATCCTGCGAGCACTGAATGGTCCCCGGGCTGTGCGGGTCGCCGTGGGAGAGGGCGAGCTTGAGCAGGTCGCGGCCCACCCCGCGACCCTGGCGGCCCGGCACGGTGCCCAGTTGGGACAGCATCCAGTAGTCCTCCCGCACGAAGGACTGCGACATGCCGACGATGGTCTCGCCCTCCTCGGCGACCCACGACCCGCCCGGGTCGGTTCCCAGGAAGTGGCGGGTGCGGTCCTGCCGCCGCCGCTCGTCCTGAATGGAGTTGCCGGTCACGGGCATGCCGTGGCCGGCGGTGATGCCGAGCAGCCCGCTCTCGAACGCCGCCACGGCGGCAGGGCACGTCGTCGTCCGTCATCTGGCGGAACGTCACCATCGGACGACCCTCAGGCCGAAGGCAGGAAGGCGGGCCGCCCGCGCTCGAACTCGGTGATCTTGTCCACGTGGCGCAGCGACAGGCCGATGTCGTCCCACCCGTTGAGCAGGCGCTCGCGGGTGAACTCGTCGAGCGGGAAGGTGCCGGCCAGGCCGGCCGCCGGCGCCTCGATCGTGCCCCGGGCCACGTCGATCGTGATCTCGAGCGTCGGGTCGGCGGCGACCGCGTCGAGCAGGGCGCGGTCGAGCTCCTCGGTCGACCTGGACCGGGAGCAGGCCCTGCTTGGTGGAGTTGTTGCGGAAGATGTCGGCGAAGCGCGACGAGACGACGGCCTGGAAGCCGAAGTCCGTCAGGGCCCACACGGCGTGCTCGCGCGAGGAGCCGGTGCCGAAGTTGTGGCCCGCCACCAGGATGGTGGCCCCGACGAAGTCGGGGTTGTTGAGCACGAAGTCGCGGTCGTCGCGCCATTCGGAGAAGAGGCCGGCGCCGAAGCCGGTCCGCTCCACCCGCTTGAGCCAGTCCGAGGGGATGATCTGGTCGGTGTCGACGTCCGTGCGGTCGAGCGGCACGGCCCGTCCGGTGACGATCGACGATGGGCTCCATCAGCGCAGGTCCTCCGGTGTGGCGAACGTCCCCGCCACGGCCGTGGCGGCGGCGACGGCGGGGGAGACGAGGTGGGTGCGACCGCCGCGCCCCTGGCGGCCTTCGAAGTTGCGGTTCGAGGTCGAGGCACAGCGCTCGCCGACGGCCAGCTTGTCGGGGTTCATGGCGAGGCACATGGAGCAGCCCGGCTCGCGCCACTCGAAGCCGGCGGCGGTGAAGACCTTGTCCAGACCCTCCGCCTCGGCCTGCGCCTTCACCCGGTGCGACCCGGGCACGGCCAGCGCGCGCAGGCCCTTGTGCACCGAGCGGCCCTCGAGCACGGCGGCGGCGGCCCGGAAGTCCTCGATGCGCGAGTTCGTGCAGCTGCCCAGGAACACCGTGTCGACGCTGATCTCGCGCAGCGGCGTCCCGGCTTCGAGACCCATGTAGGCCAGCGCCCGTCTGCGCCGCCTCGCGGTCGCCGGGGTCGCTCATGGCCTCGGGGTCCGGCACGTTCCCCGCGATCGGCGCCACCTGCGCCGGGTTGGTGCCCCAGGTCACGTGCGGCGCGATGGCGGCCGCGTCGAGCACGACCTCCTTGTCGAAGGTCGCGCCCTCGTCGGTGGGCAGCGTCCGCCAGTAGGCGACGGCGGCGTCCCACTCGCTCACCCTGGGGGGCGCGGTCGCGGTCCTTCAGGTAGGCGAACGTCGTCTCGTCGGGCGCCACCAGGCCGGCCCGGGCGCCACCCTCGATCGACATGTTGCAGAGCGTCATCCGGCCTTCCATCGACAGGCTGCGGATGGCCGACCCCCGGTACTCAATGATGTGGCCGATGCCGCCGCCGGTGCCGATGGTGCCGATGATGGCCAGCGCCACGTCCTTGGCCGTCACGCCGGGTGCGAGGTCGCCCTCGACCGTCACCGACATCGTCTTCGGGCGCACCTGGGACAGCGTCTGGGTGGCCAGCACGTGCTCCACCTCGCTGGTCCCGATGCCGAAGGCGATGCGCGCCGAAGGCGCCGTGCGTGGAGGTGTGGCTGTCGCCGCAGACGATCGTCATGCCGGGCTGCGTCCAGCCCTGCTCGGGGCCGATGATGTGGACGATGCCCTGGTTGGGGTGCCCCATCGGGTAGCAGGTGATGCCGAACTCGGCGGTGTTGTCGTCGAGGACCTTCAGCTGCTGGGCCGAGATCGGGTCGGCCACCGGCTTGTCGATGTCGGTCGTGGGGACGTTGTGGTCGGCCGTCGCCACGGTCAGGTCGGGCCGCCGCACCGTCCGTCCGGCCAGGCGCAACCCGTCGAAGGCCTGCGGCGAGGTCACCTCGTGCAGCAGGTGGAGGTCGATGAAGAGGAGGTCGGGCTCGCCCTCGGCCGCGTGGACGACGTGGGCGTCCCAGATCTTCTCCGTCAGCGTGCGGGGAGCCATCAGCGGTCGACCGCAGTGATGTGGACCTTGAGCATGCCGCCGGGCGCCTGGTACTCGACCGTCGTCGCCCTGGCTCGCGACCGATGAGGACCTGGCCGAGGGGCGAGCTGGGGGAGACCACGGGCAGGTCGCCCTGGCGCTCCTCGATGGAGCCCACGAAGAACTGCTGCGTGTCGTCCTCGTCGTCGCCCTCGTAGCGGAGGGTCACCGTGCTGCCCAGCGAGATGGACCCGTCGTCCGGCGCCCGCCTCGTCGACGATCTCGACCTCCTTGAGCATCGCCTGCAGCTGGCGGACCGCGCGACTCCATCTTCCCCTGGGCGTCCTTGGCCGCGTGGTAGTCGCCGTTCTCGCTCAGGTCGCCCAGCGCCCGGGCCGACTCAATGGCCTGGGCGATCTCCACCCGCCCCCGGGTGGTCAGGTCCTCGAGCTCGGCCACCAGGCGGTCGTAGGTGGCCTGGGTCAGCTTGGTCGTCTCGATGTCTGGTTGGCGGAAGCGTTGGTCACGGCATGTCCTCCGGAAGGCGGATCTGCGGGCGGTGCGGTGCACTGCGCCGGCGGGGACCAAGGCTAATCGGCCCCACGTGGGCCGGTCGGTCGCCCCGTGCACCCTTGGTTGACGGGACGGCCCGGCTGCGAGAGACTGGTGGGGTCATGCGCCGCCCCGAGCACCTCGTAGGCATTATTCACTAGGCGCGCACTCCTCCCCGCGCGCCGTCGAACCGTCCACTGCGTGGGCGGTTTTTCAATTCCCGGCGGACTGCGGCCGTGCGAGGGGCACGGCAGCAGGCGGACGCAGCACGCGAGCAGGCACGACGAAAGGACCACGGAGTGAACAAGGGCAGCAGGCATCGGGTCGCCGTCATCGGCGGCGACGGCATCGGGCCGGAGGTCTGCGCCGAGGCGCTCAAGGTGGTCGCCGCGTCCGGGGTGGACCTCGACACCACCGAGTTCGACCTCGGGGCCGCCCGCTACCTGCGGGACGGCACCGTCCTCCCCGACGAGACGCTCGGAGGAGCTCCGTGGCTACGACGCCATCCTCCTCGGCGCCGTCGGGCCGCCGGTCGGCGACACCGCCGTCCCGCCGGGCACGCTCGAGCGTGGCCTGCTCCTCAAGCTCCGCTTCGAGCTCGACCTCTACGTCAACCTGCGCCCGTTCAGCGGGGTGCCCGGATCGATCGCCGAGGGGGCGGACTTCGTCGTGATCCGGGAGAACACCGAGGGGACCTACGCCGGCGAGGGCGGGTTCCTGCGCAAGGGGACCCCGTACGAGGTGGCCACCCAGGGCTCGGTGAACACCCGCATGGGCGCGGAGCGCTGTGTGCGGTTCGCCTTCGAGCTGGCCGGCCGGCGCAACAACCACCTCACGCTGGTGCACAAGACGAACGTGCTGACCTTCGCCGGCGACCTGTGGAACCGCACCGTCACCGAGGTGGCGGCCGAGTATCCCCGACGTCGACCTGGGACTACAACCACGTCGACGCCGCCTGCATCTACCTGGTGGAGCAGCCGAAGCGCTACGACGTGATCGTCACCGACAACCTCTTCGGCGACATCCTCACCGACCTCGCCGGCGCGGTCGCCGGCGGCATCGGCTTCGCCGCCTCGGCCAACCTCAACCCGGCGCGCACCGGGCCCTCCCTCTTCGAGCCGGTGCACGGGGCCGCCCACGACATCGCGGGCAAGGGCATCGCCAACCCGCTGGCCGCCATCCACTCGGCCGCCCTCATGCTCGACCATCTCGGCGAGACCGACGCCGCCGGGCGCATCCTCAAGGCGCTCAGCGCCCAGTCCGATTCCATGTCAACGCCGTCCACCTCCACCGAAGCGCTCTCCACCACCGCCGTGGGCGACGCCATCGCAGAAAGGCTGTAGCCGTCATGCCCATCACCACGACCGAGAAGATCTGGATGGACGGCGAGCTCGTCGACTGGGCCGACGCCACGGTGCACGTGCTGACGCACACCATGCACTACGGCTCCGGCGTCTTCGAGGGCATCCGGGCCTACCCGACCAGCCGCGGCGTGGCCGTGTTCCGCCTCGGCGACCACATCCGCCGCCTGTTCGCCTCGGCCAAGATCTTCATGATCGACGTGCCCTTCACCGTCGACGAGGTCATGGAGGCCACGCGGCTGGTCGTGCGCGGCCAACGGGCTGCACGACGGCTGCTACATCCGCCCCCTGATCTACCTGGGCTACGGCGAAATGGGCCTCAACCCGCTGCCCTGCCCGGTCAACGTCTCGGTGGCCGCCTGGCCCTGGGGCACCTACCTGGGCGACGAGGGCATCGCCAACGGCGTGTCGTGCAAGATCAGCTCGTGGCGGCGCCACGACCCCAACGCCGTGCCGACGGCGGCCAAGGGCACCGGCATGTACGCCAACTCCTCGCTGGCCAAGGTGGAGGCGCTCAAGGCGGGCTACGACGAGGCGATCCTGCTCGCCCCGAACGGCAACGTCAGCGAGTGCACCGGCGAGAACATCTTCATCGTGCGCGACGGCGTGATCATCACGCCGCCGACCTCCGACGCCGGCGCGCTGGACGGCATCACGCAGGACTCCGTCGAGACCATCGCCCGCGACCTCGGCTACGAGGTCCGCCACGAGCCCATCATCCGCACCGACCTCTACCTGGCCGACGAGGCCTTCCTCACCGGCACCGCCGCCGAGGTCGTGCCGATCCGCGCCGTCGACGACCGCCCCGTCGGCGCCCGGGCACCCGGGCAAGATCACCAAGGAGATCCAGCAGACCTACTTCGCCACCGTGCGCGGCGAGGTCGACCAGTACAAGGAATGGCTCGACCATGTCGACTGACGCGACGGCGCCCACGGCGACGGGGCCCACAGCCACGGCGGGGTCCGGCACACCCACGCGCACGGCCACAGCGCCCACGCGCACGACTTCGCCGTCCCCGACCTGCCCGAGGCCGTCGACATCTTCGACACCATTCTGCGGGACGGCAGCCAGCAGGAGGGCCTCTCGCTCACGGTCGACGACAAGCTGCGGGTGGCCGAGCAGCTCGACCATCTCGGGGTCACCTTCATTGAGGGAGGCTGGCCCGGCGCCAACCCCAAGGACGTCGAGTTCTTCGCCCGGGCCAAGAAGGAGCTGACGCTCCAGCACCGCCACGCTGGTGGCCTTCGGCTCCACCCGGCGGGCCGGCGTGAAGCCGGAGACCGACGCCGTCCTGGCCAACCTGGTGGAGGCCGGGGCACCGATCGCCTGCATCGTCGCCAAGTCGTGGGACCGCCACGTCGCCGAGGCGCTGCGCACCTCCCTCGACGAGGCCGTGGCGATGGTGGCCGACTCCGTGCGGTTCCTGCGCGAGCACGACCTCCGTGTCTTCCTCGATGCGGAGCACTTCTTCGACGGCTACCGGCGCAACCCGGACTTCGCGCTGTCCGTCCTGGCGGCGGCCGAGGAGGCGGGCGCCGAGGCGCTGGTGCTGTGCGACACCAACGGGGGCTCGCTGCCCGACGACGTCGGGCAGGCCGTGGCCGACGTGCGGGAGCGCACGAGCGCGCAGCTCGGCATCCACTGCCACAACGACGCCGGCTGCGCGGTGGCCAACTCGCTGGTGGCGGTGCAGGCCGGGGCGACCCAGGTGCAGGGCTGCATCAACGGCTACGGCGAGCGGGCGGGCAACACCGACCTGTCGGCGGCCATCCCCAACCTGTCGCTCAAGCTCAACATCCGCACCATCCCGGCCGACCGCCTGGAGCGGCTGACGCCGGTGGCGCACCACATCGCCGAGCTGGTCAACATCGCGCCCAACCCGCAGCAGCCCTACGTCGGCAACTCGGTCTTCGCCCACAAGGGCGGGCTGCACGCCAGCGCGGTGGCGCGCAGCGCCGACCTGTACGAGCACGTCGAGCCCGAACCTGGTCGGGCAACGGGACCCGGGTCGTCGTGTCGGAGATGGCCGGCCGCTCGACGCTGGCGATGAAGGCGGACGAGCTCGGGCTCGAGCTCGACGGCGAGGTCATCGGCCGCGTGCTCGACGAGCTCAAGCGCCTGGAGCACGAGGGGTACCACTTCGAGGTGGCCGACGGCTCCCTGGAGCTGCTGCTGCGGCGGGCCACCGGCTGGGTGGCCGACTTCTTCACGGTGGAGTCGTTCCGCGTCATCACGGACCACGGCCAGCGGAACGACGCCGGAGCGACCGCGACGCGACCCACCGACGCCGGCGTCGACGACGCCGTGCCGGGCGTCATGACCGAGGCCACGGTGAAGGTCCACGTGGGTCGGAGCGCATCGTCGCCATCGCCGAGGGCAACGGCCCGGTCAACGCGCTGGACGGCGCCCTGCGGGCCGCCATCGGGGCCAAGTTCCCGGCGCTCGACCACATCCACCTGACCGACTACCGGGTCCGGGTCCTCGACACGGGCCGGGGCACCGGTGCCGTCACCCGGGTCCTGGTGGACACGACGGACGGGCAACGGACCTGGACCACCATCGGGGTGTCGGAGAACATCATTGAGGCCAGCTGGCAGGCCCTCTACGATTCGATCGTCTTCGGGTTGCTCCACGCCTCCTGAGGCGGGGAGCAGCGCCGCCGATCACGTCGGCCGGAGGAAGACAAGGGGGTCGCCGATGACCGTGTGGAGCCGGATCGCAGCATCGGTCGTCAGGCTTCCCCCGCCGCAGACGACCTGCCGTCTCGGTCGAGCGCGGCCTGACCGCCAAGATGCCCGACGGCGTCGAGCTCCTGGCCGACCGCTGGTACCCGACGGACCCGTCGGGCGGGCTGGCGACCGTGCTCATCCGCACCCCTTACGGGCGCTCCGTCATGGGCCCGCTCGGGCGCCTGT
>CAWAHA010000025.1:0-3924 GCA_963781565.1 uncultured Acidimicrobiaceae bacterium
CGGCCTGTCCTCTGGCCACTGTGGAGCCCAGCCCCCATCCACCCCGATGCGGACCAGCCGAACGGACGCCGTAAGCCGCGACAGGGACGTTCCCGCGGATCCACTCCCGTCGCTGTGGCCGACGTCTGCGCGCTCACCTACTCCTGCCGCCTGCAGGACGTGCACCCGACGAACTCGGGGTATGCGCTGATCGCCCGACTCATTGTCGCCACGCTGCCCGCCCACCACGGGCGACGCTGCACCGGCAAATGACAACGGGGCGCATGCCGCACCCGTCCCTCCAGAGGTGGACGGCGCCACCGAAAAGATCCCCCGCCCAGGCGACGAAGTGCCCGGGACATCGGCGCACACTGCCGAGACAGCGGCACGGGCCGCACAACCCGAGACCAAGGAGTTGGTGATCATGATCCGCAGCTACAAGCCCGTCATCGTCCTGTTGGGTGCCCTCACAGCGCTCGACCTCGTCAGTGCCGTGCTCGCCTCCCGGGTGACGGGAACGGCCAAGCCCCCTCCACCAGCCGTTGTGTCAATGCTGATCCTGGCGGTCCTCACGTTGGCCGCCATGTACGGCTTGTGGCGGGGCGCCCGCTGGGGCGCGGCCCGTCGTCTACGTCACCCGGGGCTTCGATGTGTTGAACGGCCTCCTCGGGCTCGCCGACCGTCCGAGCATCGCCTTGGACGTGATCGGCGTCGTGACCATCATTCTGTCGCTCACCGTCATCGTCATGCTGGCCCGGACGCCGGCCGCCGAACTTGCTCCCCAGCACGAAATGGGTTGAAAGGCCGACGACTCCGAACGGCCATTGCGAACGCCCGAAATCCGGACAAGAATTCACTCGACACCGAGAAGAGGTGCGTCATGAAGAGGCGGAAATGGGCCCGTTTCATCGCCGGCCCGACCTTTGGCATCACTGACCTGGGCTGGGGCGACATCGGCCTCGCCGTCTTCCTGAGCGTCTTCGCCACCATCATCGTCACCCACGGCAAGAACGCCGCCGGCCACGTCTTCGATGCCGGGTGGGCTGGTGCGCTGGCCGTCCTGTTGATGACGCTGCCCGTGGCCTTCGCCCGCAAGCGACCGCTCGTGGTGGCCTGGGTGCTGGTCGCCGGCGCGCTCGTCAACTGGTTGGCGATCGGCACCTACGTGCGCTGCGGCGCCACCCTGCCCGCCGTCTTCTACATGGCCTTCGTCGTCGGCAGCCGCTGCGAGGGGCGGGAGCGGGCCATCGGCGAGGGTCTGGTGATCTGCAGCATTTTGATCCAGTGCGAGTCAGACCCCCAGATCTACCCGCTCACCAACGCCATCCTCTTCATCCCCATTTCGCTCGCCTTCCTCGGCGCCGGCTACCTCCTCCACCGGCGCAACGTGACCGTCGAGACGCTCCGCGTGCAGGACGATGGAGCTCCAGCAGCAGAGGGAGCGCAACGCCGACCTGGCGGTCGAGGCGGACCGGGCCCGCATTGCCGGCGACCTGGACCAGTACCTGCACGGGCAGGTGTCCGACATGGCCGCGGCCGCGGCGTCGGGCCGGCGATCGCTCGAGGACGGGCCCGGCCAGGCCGCAGACGCCTTCGTGGCGATTCAGGGCACCGGTCGGGAGACGTTGACCCACATGCGCCAGGTGGTCGGCAGCCTGCGCGACGAAGCACCGACGGGGCCGCAGCCGGTCCTGGCCCAGCTCGACCGGCTGCTCGGGGAGTCCGACACGGCCGACGTCCGCCTGCAGGTCCACGGGGATCCGCGGCTGCTCCCACCCGGCCTGGAGCTGGCCGGCTACCGAATCGTGGAGCACCTCCTCAGCACCTTGGAGAAGGACCCCAGCGCTGCCGGCAGCGTGGAGGTCGACCTTCGGCGCGGACGCGCTCGAGTTCAAGGTGGTGGGCCCGAGCGTGCGCGAGAGCGTGGCGCGGCCGGCGCTGGCCGCCGCGACCGAGCGGGCCCACCTCTGCGGCGGCACGGTGCACTCCTCGCTGCGCGACGGGCTGCGCGAGACCCAGGTCCTCATTCCGCTGACGGCGGCCGCGGTCTAGGCGAGTGCGCCAATGGTGGGGGTTCTGCCTCCGGAGGGCCGACCCGCTGTTGGCCATCGCCCTCACTGCGGGCGCAGCCGGCGCCCTGGCCGCGCAGGGCCAGCTCGGCGACCTCCCGGGTTCGATCTGCGTGCTCGGCTTCTGCGCGCTGGTGGCCGGGCGCCGACGGCATCCGGTGGCCGTCGCCGTGCTGGCCGGCCTCCTCATCGCCATCCCGCAATTCGCCGGTGACGCCTCCACCGTCAATGCCAACGGCACCTTCGTGTCCGGGTGGGCGGCGGTCTTCCTCTACAGCTACGCCCTCGGCGCCGACGCGCCGTTCCCCTTCTCGCTCGTCGGCCTCGTCGCCCTCCTGGTGGGGGTCAATCTCTCCGACGGCGGATGGAACCCCGTTCCCGAAATGCTGGCGCTGGGCCCCTACGCCGCCGGTCTCGCCGTCGCCTCGCGCCGGCGGGCTTCCGCCGAGCTGGAGGTGCGGGCCCGGGAACTCGAGGAGGAGCGTGAGATCTTCGCCGAGCAGTCCGTGCGCTACGAGCGGGCCCGCATCGCCCGCGAGCTGCACGACATCGTCGCCCACAGCGTGAGCCTCATGGTCGTCCAGGCCAACGCGGGCGAGCGCCTGGCCACCGTCGACCCCGCCAGCGCCGCCGAGGCCTTCGCGTCCATCAGCGACGCGGCCCAGCAGGCCGAGGCGGAGATCGACCGGCTGGTCGAACTGCTCGAACGACGCCGTGCCCGCTCCCTCGTCGCCCGGGCTGCGTATCGTCGAGGAGCTCGTGGCTCGGGCCCACGCCTCGGGCCTGGCCATCACCTGTCAACTCAGTGGGGACATCGACGATCTGTCCGGGAGCGGCGCTGACGCCGCCTATCGGATGGTCCAGGAGGGCATCACGAATGCCATGAAGCACGCGCCCGGGGCGCCCATCGCAGTGGTGATCCGCGGCGACGACGACGGGGTCGAGGTCTCGGTCGCCAACGGCCCGGCCGCGACCGGGCTCGTCAGGTCTGGAACGATCCGGCGGCGGTCGAGGGCCTCGCCGGCATGCGCGAGCGCATCGCCGCAGTCCGGCGGAAGCATTCGAGGCCGGTCCCGCTCCCGAGCGGAGGATGGCGGCTCCGGGCACATCTCCCCCGCCGCTTGGCCCCGTTCGCCCGTGGCCCGGACGGACGGGGCGTCGACCCGATGCCTGACACCACCTCGGTCGAGCCCGCCGGGGAGATCTCCGTCCTCATCGTCGACGACCAGCGCCTGGTGCGCTCGGGGTTCGCCGTGATCCTCGGCACGGAGCCTGGCATCACCGTCGTGGGTCAGGCCGGCGACGGGAACGAAGCGGTCGCGCTGGCGCGCCAGCTGGCCCCGACCGTCGTCCTGCTCGACATTCGCATGCCGAACATGGACGGCTTGACCGCGGCCCGCCACATCCTCGACGAGACGGCCAGCCGCGTCCTCATGCTCACCACCTTCGACTCGGACGAGTACGTCTACGCCGCCCTGCGCGCCGGAGCCAGCGGCTTCCTGCTGAAGGACGCGCCGAGCGAGCAGCTGGTCGGTGCCGTGCGCAGCGTCGCGGCGGGGGACGCACTGATCGATCCCGCCATCACCCGACGGCTCATCGCCCAGTTCGTCCAGGCGACGCGGCCCGACCCCGCCGATCCTCCGGAGCTCGCCGCACTCACCCCGCGGGAGCGCGACGTGCTCCGGCTCGTGGCGCAGGGGCTGTCCAACGCCGAGATCGCCGGCGAGCTCGTCGTCGAGGAGAGCACCATCAAGACCCACGTCGGCCGGATCCTGATGAAGCTCGACCTGCGCGACCGGGTCCAGGCCGTGGTCTGGTCCTACGAGAACGGCGTTGTCGTGCCGGACCGTCCCTGACGAGGCCTCCCATCGGGACC
>CAWAHA010000026.1:0-63172 GCA_963781565.1 uncultured Acidimicrobiaceae bacterium
CGCAGCCATTGGTGCACTCCGCTCATTCCGCGGGGGATGATCCCAGGCCGACCAGTCCGTACCTAGGATCAGCGGCAACCACCTCGAGTCCTAGCTCGGCGAGCGCCGCGCCTGTTCGCTCCGTCGCAGCGCGGATCTCGGGGTTGACCTCATCGGGCACCCCAAGGGGGGTCGCGAACGACAGCGCCACTCGCAGTCGCCGCGGCGATCGCGACGCGGCCGCGGCGAAGTTGCTCAGAGTGAGGGGGGGCTGGTGCAGGTCGCCGTCTCGGTTGCCCGCCACGGCGTCCAGTAACAGCGCAGCGTCGGCGACGCTGCGAGCGAGCGGACCCATGCAGGTCAGACCGTGAAGGCCTCGGCCTCGGGCCAGGTCGAGATCCGCCAGCGCTGCGGCTTCTGTCCCCACCAGGCCGGTCCAGGCCGCTGGGATTCGGACAGAGCCTGCCCCGTCGGAGCCGATCGCGGCCGCCACCAGCCTGCCCGCAACCGCGGCGGCGGCTCCGCCGCTCGAGCCGCCAGGGGTATGGCCAATGCTCCAAGGATTGCGCGTCACCCCGAACGTCGCCGACTCTGTGGACGGCCACTGACCCACCTCGGGCGCATGGGTCTTGCCGATCACGATTGCCCCGGCGGCGCCGCGGCGTCGGCACGACCTGGCACCACCGGTGGCCCGGATGGTGCTGCCCACAGGCAGCCAAATCGCCGAGTAAGGCCGGCTAGATCAACGTCGTCCTTAATCGCGATCGGAACACCCAGGAGGGGACCTCCCTCGCCCGCATCGAGGCGGGCGTCGGCCGCATCGGCTTCTTCCAGCGAGCGCTCGGTACGCAGAACACGAAACGCGTTGAGCGTCGCTTGGGAGCCCGGCTGGCGGCCGACCCGGACGACCGGGCCGAGATGAAAGCGATCCGCGAAGAGATGGCCGAGTTCGCTCCCGAGTGGCCCGAGTAGGTGGTTCGCGGTGAGGTCTTTGGTCTGCCGGCGCCGCGCAATGCTTGCGGCGCCGAGCAGCGCGGCGCCCGCTACGCGGTTGCCGTTCAGGCCGACGAGCTGCTCGGGCTGAGCACGGTGCTTCTCGCGCCGACCTCGAACAGCGCCCGTCCAGCCAGCTATCGGCCGACGATTACCCTCGACGCCACCGAGACGCACGTCCTGGTGGAGCAGACCACCGTCGTCGACCCCCAGCGCCTCGGCCGCTCGGCGGCACCTTCGAGGCCGCTGAGTTGCGTGCTGTCGACGACGCCCTGGCGCTCGTCCTCGGTCTCTGAGAATCGTTCCGCCCTGAGCTTCGACGCCAGCCTGGGGCGTCGGCGCTCGTTCTGTCCCCGGACCCTTTTGGCGCCCAGGATCCGAGCCGGCCCGTCGAGGGCACGCCCTCTAAACAGGCGATCCACCGCCGATATCCGCACCCCCGGCAAGCCACTTCCCGCCGATATCCGCCCGCCCCGATGAAGACCCTCGCCCTCGCCGTCCTCGCGCCCCCATTTGCCCTCGCCGCTCCGCCAGCGTGGGGGCGAGGCCACCATTCTTAACCTGACTTCGTAGAAGCTACGAAAACACTTCCCTCAACCTCGAACAATCGGGGTGGCGCGGAGGTGGGGATGGCGAGCATGTATTGGATGAACTCACCAGGGAGGTGAGTGCCGACATACCGCACACAAGCCCACCGGCAGGGAAGCCCCGGGCTCGAAGCATGAGGAGGGAGTTACGTGAAAGCGTCGACGGTACCGGCTCCGCGCCGCCGCGGGTCCTTCTTCAGCCGCGGCTCCGCCCAGCCCATTCGCAAGCTGTTGCGTCCGTCTCCCGTTCCCTGTTGGCGGCGCATCGGGGGCCCTTGTTCCTGGGGCCTTCCCATCGGAGGTCATTTTCCCTGAAGGCCTCCCGACGAGTAGCGCGAGCGGCCCCGGAGGCGCCCGGGACCTTTCTGCTTCCGGCTCCGCGGCAGGGGTTGCCCGCGTTGCTTGTCCTCTTCGCTTTTGCGTAACCGCAGCAATACGTGGCCTTGCCGCTGTTGCCTGGCTCGACGTATTGCTTACTCGAGGTCAGCGTCCTGCACGAGGACGAGGTCGCCCCGGGCTTCGGCCAGTCCGGTGCGGATCGCCGCGCCCTTTCCCTGGTTCACCTGGTGGCGCAGGAGCCGCGCCAGGTCGAGTCCTCGATGGCCCCGAGCACCTTGTCGGAACCGTCGCTCGAGCCCGTCGTCGACCACAATGATTCAGCAGCGCAGTGGGCGGCTCGACGGCACGCATGCGGCGGATGACCTCGGCCACGGTGGTGCGCTCGTTGAAGACCGGCACGAGCACCGTCAGCGTCTCGTAGCGCCGCGAGGGAACCATCGCTCCCTTCCGGCGGCTGTCACCTCGGCCTCTGTCACGTCAGGTTCCGTCATGGGGGCTTAGTCTCTCACTCGGCCGAGAAATAGGCGATTGTCCGCTCGATTCCCTCGGGAGCCCGATCCTGGGCTCCCAGCCCGAGTCGCGCCGAGGCCAGAGAGATGTCGGGGCAACGGCGGGTCGGATCGTCGGTCGGCAGTGGCTCAAAGACGATTCCGAGGCCGAGCCGGTCACCTCCAGGACGAAGTGGGCCAGCTCCAGCATGGTGCGCTCGACGGGGTTCCCACGTTGACCGGACCACGAGCGAGAGTCCATCAGCGCGACCAGGCCCCTGATCTCGTCGTCGACGAAGCAGAGGCTCGCGTGTCTGGCTCCCGTCGCCGTAGACGGTCAGCGGCTCGCCCTCGGAGCGCCTGGACAATGAAGTTGGACACCACACGGCCGTCACCGCAGAAAGCGCGGGCCATAGGTGTTGAAGATACGAACGATGCCCACGTCGACGCCGTGGGTCCGGTGCATGGCCATGGTCAGTGCTCTCGGAGAAGCGCTTGGCCTCGTCGTAGACGCTCCGCGGGCCGGTCGGATCGACGTTGCCCCGGTAGCTCTCCGCCTGGGGGATGCACGACGGGGTCGCCGTAGATCTCGCTGGTGCTGGCCATCAGGAACCGCGCGTCGTGGTCGCGGGCCAGTTCGAGCAGCCGGCGCGGTCCCTCGCTCCCGACGGCCAGCGTCTCGAGCGGCCGGGCGAGATACGCCGGAGGCGACGCCGGCGCAGGCCAGGTTGCACACGGCGTCGACCCTGGCACGTCGACCTCGACCTTCTCGCTGACGTCGGTGACCATGCAGGGTGAAGCGGTCTGCCCGACCAGGTGGGCCACGTTCTCCGCGACCCGGTCGAGAGGTCGTCGAGGCAGACGACCGTGTCACCCCGGTCCACCAGGTGGTCGCACAGGTGCGAGCCCAGGAACCCGGCGCCTCCGGCCACCACGACGCGGCTCACTGGCGCCCGATCCCGGTGTACGGGAAACCCATGCGGCGCATGGCGGCCGGATCGAGGAGGTTGCGGGCATCGACGATGTTCGGCTCGGCCATCACGGCCCGGACACGGGCGAAGTCGAGCCAGCGGAATTCGTCCCATTCCGTGAGCACCACGAGCGAGCGGCGCTCCGGTCGCCGCCGCGTAGGGGTCGCCGCAGAGCTCGAGGTCTGGAGATCGGGCCGCGTCCGTCTCGACGTCGACGGTGGGATCGAAGGCCTGGACGTTTGCGCCCAGCTCGGCCAGCCGATGCGCGATCTGCAGGCTCGGCGAGTCGCGCCGGTCGTCGGTATTCGCCTTGAAGGTCAGCCCCCAGACGGCGACCGTCGCGCCGTCGACCGAGCCGCCGCAGGGCGCCTCGACCTTGGCCACCACCCGCGACAGCTGCTTGTCGTTGGAGGCGATGGCGCCGGCCAGCAGCGAGAAGTCGTAGCCGGCTTCGCCGCGCGATGTGGAGGAGGGCGCGGGTGTCCTTGGGCAGGCACGAGCCACCCCAGCCCGGGCCCGGGCGCAGGAACTCGAAGCCGATGCGCTTGTCGTAGCCCAGGCCGAGCAGGACGTCACGGGCATCGGCCCCCACTTCCTCGCACAGGCCGGCGACGGCGTTCACGAAGCTCAGCTTGGTGGCCAAGAACGCGTTCGAGGCGTACTTGATGGTCTCTGACGTCGTGGCGTCGGTCACGATCAGCGGTGCCCGGGTCGACGCGAACAGGTCCCCGACCTTGGCGGCCGCCCGCGGCGTCGTCGGCGCCCACCACGATACGGTCGGGGTTGAGGCTGTCGGGAACGGCCGTGCCCTCCCGGAGGAATTCCGGGTTGGAGACCACGCCGATGTCCGAACGGCCGATGACCTGCTCGACCATGTTGGCCGAACCGACGGGAACGGTCGACTTGTTGACGACGATGGCGCCGGCCTTGAGATGGGACGCGATCTCCTTGGCCGCCGCCTCGACGAACGACAGGTCGGCCGAGCCATCGGCACTCTGGGGCGTCGGGACGCACAGGAACACGAACTCGGCCCCGGCTACCGCGTCCATCGCCGAGTCGATGAACGAGAGATTCCCTGCTGCCACGGCCTCGGCGACCAACTCGTCGAGCCCGGCTTCAACGATCGGCATGCGGCCGGAACGCAGCGTGAGCAGCCTCGACGGTGTCGCGTTCGGCCAGCACGACGTGGTGGCCGAAATGAGCCAGGGTGGCGGCGGTCGGCAGTCCCACATAGCCGGCTCCGATGACCGCCACCCGGTGGCGCTTCTCATGGCCGCTGCCTGAGTGGCTCATGCCGCCGCCGTCTGTGCGCGGAGAGCCTGGACCGAGCCGGGCCAATCCGTCCTCCCAGGCCGGCAGCGCCGGCAGCCCGCTCAGGCGCAGCGCCATGTTGTCGAGCACCGAGTAGGCCGGGCGGGGCGCCAGGAGGGGTGGGTCGTACTCGTGGGTCTTGATGGGCAGGACCCGCTCGGGGTCGGCGCCGGCCTCGGCCAGGACCGCCCGCACGAAGCCCCACCAGGTCGTGGCGCCGCTGTTGGTGGCGTGGAAGAGGCCGGGCCGCCGGTCGAGCCCGAGCGTGACGACGGCCGGCGCCAGGTCGGCCGTGAACGTCGGCGAGCCGTGCTGGTCGTCGACGAAGCGCAGCTCGCCCTCGCCGTCGGCGAGGCGCAGGGCGGTGCGGACCATGTTGTTGCCGTGGGCACCGCACAGCCAGCTCGTGCGGACGATGGTCGACCCGGGCCGGCACTCGCGCTCGCCGGCCAGCTTGGAGGCGCCGTAGACCGACGCCGGATTCGGGGCGTCCCACTCCCGGTAGGGCCGGTCGGACGTGCCGTCGAAGACGTAGTCGGTCGACACGTAGACGACGTGCGCGCCCACCAGTGCGGCCGCCTCCGCGATGTGGCGGGTGCCGATGGCGTTGACCGCGTAGGCCGTGTCGACTTCGGTCTCGCAGCGCTCGACCGCGGTGAACGCGCCGCCGTGCAGGACGAGCTCGGGACGGAACGCGCTGAACGTGGTACAGGACGGCGTCGCGGTCGTCGACGCGCATGGTGTCGATGTCGGTGCGCCAGCACCTCGTGGTCCAGCCGGACCGGGGACCTTCGGGGCCGAGCAGCGCGCAGCGGCGGCCGCCGACGGGCACGCGGCCGGCCAGGCAGTCGAGCAGGTCGCGGCCGAGCTGGCCGTTCGCGCCGGTGATCAGGATCCGCACTGCTCAGGCGCCTCCGGTCTCCCCAGGACCCCTCGGCGACCGGCGCCCGGGCCAGCAGCGGCTCCCACCACTCCCGGTTGGCGGCGTACCACGCCACGGTCTCGGCCAGCCCCTGCTCCCACTCGACCGACGGCGCCCAGCCCAGCTCGTCGCGGAGCTTGGAGGAGTCGAGCACGTAGCGGCGGTCGTGCCCGGGGCGGTCGGGGACGATCGTCTTGAGCGACTCCGGCTTGCCCAGGGCGGCGAGGATGCGGTCCGCCACCTCCATGATGGACGCCTCCACGCCGCTGCCGACGTGGTACGTCTCCCCCACCCGGCCCCGGGCGATCACGGCGTCGATGGCCGTGCAGTGGTCGTAGACGTGCAGCCACTCGCGCCGGTTCTCCGTGCTGGCGTAGAGCGTGAGCGCCTTGTCGTCGAGCGCCAGCGCGCAGAAGTGCGGGATCAGCTTCTCGGGGAACTGGTACGGGCCGTAGTTGTTGGCACAGTTGGTGATGGTGATGGGGAGCTCGTAGGTCTCCGCGTAGGCACGCACCGCGTGGTCCGCCCCGGCCTTCGACGCGTTGTAGGGCGTCCGGGGCCGGTAGGGCGAGTCCTCGTGGAAGGCCTCGTCGGTATCGAGCGGCAGGTCGCCGTAGACCTCGCAGGTCGAGACGTGGTGGAAGCGGGCCACGCCGGCCTGCCGGGCGGCCTCGAGCATCGTCTGGGTCCCGAGCACGTTGGTCCGGAAGAAGAGCCCCGGGTTGAGCACGGCCAGCGAGTTGTGCGACTCGGCGGCGAAATGGACGATCGTGTCGATCTCCTCGCTCCGCGATCGCCTTCTCGGCTGCGTCCTGGTCGCAGATGTCTCCCTGGACGAAGACGATCCGGTCCTCAATGTCGGACAGGCTGGGTCGGTTGCCGGCGTAGGTGAGCACGTCGTAGACGACGACATGGTCCTCGGGGTGCTGTTCGACCCAGTAGCGAGCGAAGTTCGACCCGATGAATCCGGCACCTCCCGTGACGAGAAGGCGCATAGTGCGGGCGATGTTAGCCCAGGCCCGGAGCCCCTCCCGGTCCTGGTCAGGGCGCAGATGCACCACGTCGCCGGCGCTGACGGGGCGTGGGCCGGCGGCCGTGTCGACCACCAGGCGGCCGGCGTCGTCGATGGCGCTGGCCCGCCCCGTGATCTCCTCCCCCGCCAGGGTCACCCGCACCTGCTGGCCGAGCGTGCCGCAGCGCCGGCGCACCTCGTCGGCCAGGGCCACGCCGCCCGGCGCTCTCTTCGAGCAGCGCACACCGGGGTTCCAGGGCGGCCAGGAGGTGGTCCAGGAGGACCTGGCGGTCCACCGGCTGCGCCGTCCGCCCACGTCGTCCAGGCAGGTGCCGCCCGCTTCCGGGGGCCCGGGCCAGGCCACGTTGATCCCGATGCCGACAACGACGGCCGTGAGCGAGGACCCGGCGAACTCCGCCTCGGCCAGGACGCCGGCCAGCTTGGCCCCCTCGAGCAGCAGGTCATTGGGCCATTTGAGGACCGGCTCGACCCCGGCCACCTCCCGGCAGGCATCAGCCCCGGCCAGAGCCACCGCCCCGCCGCACAGGTGCACGTCCCGGCCGTCGAGGTCGGGGCGCAGGAGCACCGACGCCAACAGATTCGCCCCCGGCGGTGACTCCCAACGCCGATCGAGACGGCCCCGCCCGGCGGTCTGATGGTCGGCCACCGCGACGAGTCCGGCGGGGTCCCCGTGGCGAGCCCGATCACGGACGTAGGTGTTGGTGGAATCGACCTCACCGAGCCGGTGGATGTCCCAGGCACCGCCCCACATGGCAGACACCATAGGGTGCGTGCAATTGTGAAGGTCCGCCTCAGGGAGGAAAGGCCAGCGTGATCCAGAAGGTCCTTATTGCAAACCGTGGTGAGATTGCCGTCCGGGTGATCCGGACGTGCCGCGAGCTCGGCATCGGCACGGTGGCCGTGTACTCCAACCTCGACCGGGACGCGCTGCACGTGCGCATGGCGGACGAGGCCTACGCGCTCGGCGGCGAGACGGCGGCCGAGAGCTACCTCAACACCGAGGCGATCCTCCACGCCATTGAGGAGAGCGGCGCCGACGCCGTCCACCCCGGCTACGGCTTCTTCTCCGAGAACACCGATTTCGCCCGCGCCATCACCGAGCGGGGCGTCACCTTCATCGGTCCGCCGCCCGAGGCCATTGAGGTCATGGGCGACAAAATCAGCTCCCGTTTGGCGGCCGAGGAGGCGGGCGTCGCCGGGGTGCCCGGTCGCTCCGAGCCGCTCACGTCCCCCGACGAGGTGGTGGCGTTCGGCGAGGAGTACGGCTGGCCGGTCGCCATCAAGGCCGCCTACGGCGGCGGCGGGCGCGGCATGAAGGTCGTGGCGGCGGCCTCGGAGGCGGCGGAGGCGATGGAGTCGGCGGCGCGCGAGGCCCAGGCCTACTTCGGGCGTCCCGAGATCTACCTGGAGCGCTATCTCGAATGGCCCCGGCACGTCGAGATGCAGATCCTCGCCGACCAACACGGCAACACGCTGTGGCTCGGCGAGCGTGACTGCTCGGCGCAGCGCCGCCACCAGAAGCTCGTCGAGGAGAGCCCCGCCCCCGACTTCCCCGACAAGGTCCGCCAGGCCATGGGTGCGGCCGCCGTCAAGGTGTCGGAAGCCTGCGGGTACTACAACGCCGGGACCGTGGAGTTCCTCTACGCAGGACGGCGAGTTCTACTTCCTGGAGATGAACACCCGCCTGCAGGTGGAGCACCCCGTCACCGAATTGGTCACCGGGCTCGACCTGGTGGCCTGGCAGATCCGCATCGCCTCGGGCGAGAAGATCGACTTCGCGCAGAAGGACATTCAGCGGAACGGCCATGCCATTGAGGTCCGGATCAACGCCGAGGACCCCAGCGGCGGCCGCTTCTCGCCGTCCCCGGGCACGCTGACGTCGTTCCACGCGGCCTCGGGGCCCGGCGTCCGCCTCGATGCCGGCTACGAGTCCGGCGACACGGTCTCGCAGTACTACGACAACCTCATCGCCAAGATGATCGTGTGGGCGCCCGACCGCGAGGCGGCCCGTCGGCGCATGCTGCGCGCCATCGGCGAGACGACCATCACGGGCGTGGCCACGACGCTGCCCGCCGACGTGGCCATCCTGAGCCACCCCGACTTCGCCGCCGTCAAATACTCGACCAAATGGGTCGAGGACACGCTCGACCTGAGCGACCTCGTCGTCGACCCGGAGGGTGCGCCGGCGCCGGCGTCGGCGCCGACCGAGGACGAGGTCCCCACCGTGCAGCGCGACGTGACCGCCGAGGTCGACGGCCGGCGCTACTCGGTGCGGCTGTGGGTGCCCGACCTCGGCACGGCGGCCGCACCCGGCCGGGTGGCCGGACGGCCCAAGCGCACCGCCGCGGCGGCGGTGGCCGGCAGCGGCTCGGGCCAGGTGGCGGTGCCCATGCAGGGCACGATCGTCAAGGTGTTGGTGGCCGTGGGTGACGTGGTCGAGGTGGGCCAGACCATCTGCCTGCTCGAAGCCATGAAGATGGAAAATGCCGTGGCGGCCGAGAAGGACGGGGTCATCAAGGAGATCAAGGTCAGCGCCGGCGATTCGGTGGGTGCCGGCGACGTCGTGGCGGTCATCGAATAAATGAGTGCGGCCGCGGTGACCACGTCTTCGGCCAAGGAGGCCGCGGCGGCGGCGGTCGACCGCCATCTGGACCAGCTCGTCGCGCTGAGCCACTCGGTCCACGCCACACCCGAGCTGTGCTTCGGGGAGACCACGTCCGCCCATGCGGTGGCCGAGACACTGCGGGCGGGCGGCCTCTCGGTCCACGAAGGCGTCTACGAATTGCCCACGGCGCTGGAGTCGACGGCGGGCGACGGCGAGCTGGTCGTGGCGGTGTGCGCCGAGTACGACGCCCTGCCGGACGTGGGTCACGCCTGCGGGCACAACATCATCGCCGCCACCGCGGTGGGGGCCGGGCTGGCCCTGGCCTCCGTCGCCGACGAGCTCGGGCTGACGGTGCGCGTGCTCGGCACGCCCGCCGAAGAGGGCGGCGGCGGCAAGGTGCTGATGCTCGAGCGGGGCGCCTTCAAGGGCGTCCACGCCGCCATGATGGTGCACCCCTGGCCGACGGAACGGCTGACCGCGACCTGCCTGGCCGTGGCCCACTACGACGTGCACTTCAGCGGGCGCGAGGCCCATGCGTCGGCCGCACCGTGGGAAGGGGTCAACGCGCAGGACGCGCTGACCATCGCGCAGGTGGCCATCGGCCTCCTGCGTCAACAGCTCCGTCCAGGTGATCAGGTGCACGGCGTGGTCACGAAGAGCTCGGCCGCGGCCAACATCATTCCGGCCTCCATCACGGCCCGCTACATGGTCCGCTCGCTCACCGCCCACGGCCTGGCGGCGCTGCGGCCGCGCGTCGACGCCTGCTTCGAGGCGGGCGCGCTCGCCACCGGTTGCTCGCTCGACTACGAGGAGTTGTCGCCGGTGTACTCACACATGGAAGTCGACCCTGCGCTGTTGGCGGCCTACCGGTCCAACGCCGAGGCGCTGGGCCGGCATTTCGACGCCGACGACGACGGGACGCCGCCGCCGACGCTCTCCACCGACATGGCCAACGTCTCGCTCGCCGTCCCCACCATCCATCCGCTCATCGGCATTGAGACCCACGGCGCGGTCAACCACCAGCGTGAGTTCGCCGCCGCCTGCATCACGCCCTCCGCCGACGCCGCCGTCCGCGACGGCGCGGTCGCGCTGGCCTGGACGGCCATCGACGCCGCCACCGACCCGGCGCTGCGCGCCCGGCTGCTCGGCGCCGGCGCGTGACCACAGAGCACGCGCTGCTCGAGGTCATTCCCGGCCGCGAGGACGAGTTCGTCTCGGCCATGGAGGCCGCCAAGGCCCACATCGCCGGGAGCCCGGGTTTCGTCTCGCTCCGGGTCGAGCGCTGCCTGGAACGGCCCAACTGCTTCCTGCTCCTGGTCGAGTGGGACAGCCTGGAGGACCACACGGAGGGATTTCGGGGATCGGCGGCGTACGAGGAATGGCGCGCCGCGCTGCACCACTTCTACGACCCCTTCCCCCTGGTGGAGCACTTCGAGGCGGTCGTCACGGCCTGAACCGTCGGAGTGGCCGCCGGCGATTCGTCTCCGAAGCGTCACGACACTGCAATCGGATTCCAAGCCGTCGTCCAGGTCACCTCCGAGGTCCGGTTAGGGCTGGCGGGTCAAGCTCCTCGCATGGACATCTTCACGTTGGAGTCGTGCCACAGCACCTGGATCTTCGATCCCCGCCAGTTGCGGTACTGCCGCATCCTCCGGGACATCGCCGTCGGACATCGCAGGATCTCCACCGAGTGGCGCCCGTACTGGGAGCTCGAGATCGATCCGCTCGGGAAGAACTTCACCGTCTCCCTCAACGAAGCCCGGACGCGGCTCGTCCGGTCATCCATCCATACGCAGGATTGTGCGGCGTGCGGTGCACGGCGCACCGCCGAGCTCTCTCTCGACGAGATCGCGCGCGCCGTCGCCTGAGCCGTCAGGCCGACCGGCCACGACGCCGCGCCCCACTGGCCGCCCGTCCGGCGCTCCCACTCCGGCCGGTAACGTCGGCGCCCAATGGACGACGTGCACGCCCGCGCGGTCGAAGAGGCCCGGCTGGTGCTCGACGCCCGCCAGGAGCTGTACGGCGAGTCGGATCCCGCGACGTTCGATGCCATGTTGCAGTTCGGCCGGGCCCTGCGTGATGCGGGCGACCTCCGCCAGGCCGAGCAAGTGTTGACGGCTTCGCTCTCTCTGCAGCACCGGTCGGGGGACGGCAACGAGGCCGGGGTGCGATGGACCGAGTTCAACCTGGCCATTGTGCTGGACCGGCTCGGCGAGCACGAGGCGGCCCGGCGGCGCTGGGAGCAGGTCCTGGCGTCCTCCGATCGTGACGACGGCTTCGACAGCGAGCTCTCCCGGCAAACAGCGGTCAATCTCGCCATCACGCTGCGCAAGCTCCGCCGCTACGGCGACGAGTTCCCGCTCCGGGTCCGCGTGCTCGACTCGGCCCGGCGCCGGCTCGGCTCCGACGACCCCGAGACCATCCGGGCCGAGATCGACCTGGCCCAGACACACCGGCACCTCGGCAATCACGAATTGGCCCTGGGCTTGTTCGCCCAGGCCCTCGCCGGCCTGGAACGAACCGGAGGGGACCAGCGCACCGATGCTGGAACAGAAGTGGGCCATGGCCACGGAGCTGGTGGCCCTCAAGCGGTCGAGGGACGCGTCGGTGCTCTTCGACGAGGTCGTCGCCGGCGCTATCGCGCACCTGGAGCCCGACGACCCCCTCCGGCGCAGCGCCGTGCGCCAACGGCGGGGGTACTGGTTGCTCGGGAAGTTCTCCGGGCGTGGCCGCAAGGCCCGCCGAGACGACGGGCCCGGAATGTTGAAGCCACTCGATGAATCCTGATCAGCAGGCGGCCGGGCCCTCCTCGCCCTCGACGTCGACGGTGTGCTCCTCGACGCCGGGCGCGGCGGACGTGGGCCGTGGCAGGTCTCCTTCGGCGAGCGATTCGGTGTCGATGCCCGCCGTTTGGACGACACGCTCTTCGGGACCCCCTGGCCCGACGTCATCACCGGCCGGCGCCCTGTCGAGGCTGCCCTGGCCGAGGCGTTGGCGGCGTTGGGCTGGGACATGGGCGTCGAGGCGGCCCTGGCAGTGCTGGTTCGAGGAGGACTTCGTGGTGGATCCGGTGGTCGTCGCGGCCGCGATGCACTGGTCAGACCTCGGGGTGCCGCTCGCCCTGGTGTCCAACCAGGAGCCCCGGCGGGCGCGCTACCTCGAACAGCGCCTGGCCCCGTTGCTGCCTGCCTTTCGTACCGCCTTCTCGGGCGACGTCGGAGCCGTGAAGGGCGAAGGCGGACTTCTACAGCCGGGCCGAACGCCACCTCGGCCTCGAACCCGGTGCACCGGTCGTCTTCCTCGACGACACGGCGGCCAACGTCGAGGTGGCGAGCACACAAGGCTGGACGGGCATCCACTTCACCCGGGACGGGGAGTGGCGCGACGAGGTGAATGCGGCGCTTGCGGGCGCCGGCGGCGGCCACGCCGCCGGGCTCAGGCGGCGCCGGTCGCAGGTGATCAGGCGCTGTCCAGCAGCCTGCCGGCCTTGACCTTGGTCGCGGCCAAAGCCGGCCCGACGGCCAAGACGTTGGCCACGATGATCACCCCGACGGCAAGGACCGCGATGAGCCGGACGGGAACCACGGGCAGCGGGACGACGCCCAGATGGCCGGCAAAGACGTTCCAGGTCGCCCGGCCGGCCACCAGCCCAAGCGGGACACCGATGATGATGCCCACCACCGCCAGGGTGGTGGCCTGCCAGCTCACTGCCCAGATGACCTGACTGTTGACGAAACCCAGGACCTTGAGGAGACCCGTCTCCCGGCGTCGGCGCGACACGCTGACGACCAGAAGATGCAGCAGCGTCGCCGCGCCGAACACCGCCACGATGGCGCCAAAGATGAGCGGGAAGTCGACGGCCTCCCCGAAGTTGATGAGGGAGGTCGGCGTGATTGGCCGCAGCGCGACGGCCCGGTTTGCATTGAGGAGGTCCGTGGCGGCCGCCTGGCCCTTCGCGCCGGGTCCCGATCCTGGTCAGGATGGAACCGAGGCTCGATCCCTCGACGGCCCTCCGGCACGCGGCCTGGTCGGGGCCGGCGGGGCACACCGCAGCCTCGTAACCCGCCAGCGACACGACGGCACCGTTCCCGAGGCCGGCGAACCCGTCGACGACCGGGAGCGGAATGGTCGAGACGACGCGCAGCGACACCCTGTGTGTCGATCCCGAGGGCCCCGTGAACCCCACGGGGATGAACGAGCCGACGTGCGCGTGGACTTGGCGCATGGTGGCGGCGCCAAGGCCGATCTCGTCCTCGCCCCGCGGCAAACGGCCCCCGACCGTCGACAGGAGCACGGGGCCTCGCAGCGACTGCACGGCCAAGGTGCCGACCGTCGCCTTCCCGATGGAGACCTGGGTGGTCACGATGCGGGTAATCCCGTTGACGCTTCCCGTTCTGCTCAATGCTCGTGAGGAGCCCGGGGTCGGGCAAGCCGGGGACGACCTCGAAGCTGAGCTGGTACGCGTCGCCGTAGAGCGACGGGGTCGCCGTCAGGTTCGTCAGGCTGGCGCCGAAGACCGCCGTCCCGCAGAGGACGGCAACCGCCAGCACCGTCCCGAGGTACGCCGTCCCGATGGGGACGTTCGCACCGAACCCCCGTCGCTGCAGCGCGTTGCGGACGCCGATCAATGCGCTCGGCGGTGCCCCGGCGGCGGCGAGGTGGACGACCACGGTGGAGGGACGGGTCACCGGCCCGCGACTGTCCGTGCGCACCGCACGGGTCGCCCGGACCGCGGGCCACAGGCCCAGCGCGAGGACCACCACCACAATGGCTGCGGCTCCGATGAGGAGCACCTGCGCATCGAAGGAGAGCCCCGTCGCCGTCTCGGCCAGCCTGGCCTCACCGACGGGAGCCAACGGCGACAAGGCGGTGGCCAGGAGCACCGCCACCAGTGCCCCGCCTGCTCCCACCACGACGTTGCGCACCGTGCCCAACAGGACCAGTTGCCGCCTTCCCGCGCCGAGCGCCCTCAGGGTGGCGTAGTCGGGCCGCTCGGCGCTCGACTGCCGCGCCAAGGCCTGCCCGATGACCGCCAGCCCGACCAGTGCGGCCAGCAGAGCCAGGATGAACCACCCGATCGGCCTGGGGATGGATCGACGCCTCCACGGAAGCGACGAGCCCGTCGTTGTTCCCCACTCCTTCAATGCCTTGGCGACCCAGCGCGTTCGCCTCACTGTCGAAGCGGGGCAGGTCCGCTGCACCATGCCGCAAGCGCACGGCGTACTCGACGCCCGTCGCCGTGTGGGGCACCACGAGTTGTGCGAACGCGGGCGTGGTGAAGAGCTCGTAGGAGGGGGACGTCCCAGACTGGAAGTCGAACTCGCTGGCGACAATCCCGACCACGTGCAACGCCACGGTGGGACCGAGCGGGGCCGGCGGGGCCCCGCTGATGCTGTTCGCCGCCTCGGCCTGCGCGGGGGTGAAGAACGGGACCCGGATGACCGAGCCGATCCCACGCCGTTGTCCCGTTGCAATGAGACCGACGCCAGAACCTGATCCGGTGCTGACGGGTCGGGCTCGCGACCGGCGACCAACTTCCACAGCGGACGGCTGCCCTCAGGCGTGGCCAGGACGGCAAAGTTCGCACTCGTCACATTGATCGGGCGGGTACAGGTACAGGTGGGTTGGCCGTTGGACGGGTTCACCAGGGCGGTGGCCGACGCCACCGTGGGAAGGGCGTGGAGCTGCGGGACCTTCTGCGTCGCGTACACCGTGGCGTCGTAGCCGTACGTCGCGACGAACCTGGGATAGGCGCTGTCCGTCCGGCGACCGGCGGCGGTCGCCGCCAGCACGAACCCGCCGACGACCCCGATCAGGAGGACGATGGCCAGCCACGATCGCCAGCGATGTCGAAGTTCGGCACGGCACGCGAACGCCACTGCTCCCAACGTGCCCTCCTCTCGCCCGCGATTCCCTCCCAGTCTTGCGCCCGGACCGGTCGTTGCCCAGGTGGCCAGCCTGCGGTGGCCCACTCGTGCTGGCACCACCCACACGGCGCGGCGGCGGGACGCGGGGCTGTGGACGAGGACGGCGGGGTGGAGCGGGGCCGGGTCGCCGGGGCGTCAGCCGGATGGAGGTGGGCCGACGAACATGTCCAGGCACCCCTCGAGCCCGATGATCTCGATGTCCGAACGTCGCCGCTGCTCCCAGGCGGGGCGCCCCAGGCGGAAACGGATGGTCCGGCCCGCGCCGTCACGGCGGTGGCCTCTCGCCTCGCCGTTCTCCTCGTACCCGACGGCGCGGGAGGTGGCCAAGGAGGACGCGTTGTCCTCGAAGGCGCCGCTCAGCGCCTCTTCCGCGCCCAGGCCGGCGAAGGCCAGGTGCAGGATCGCCTCGCGCATTTCGCGCCCGAGTCCCTGTCCCTGATGGGCCCGGCCGAGCCAGGAACCCGTCTCGACCGAGCGCACGGCGCGGAAGTGCTCCGCCCCCAGGTCCTGCACGCCGACGAGTCTCCCGTCGACGAAGACGCCACTGGTGAGGGTCCAGTTGTACGGCGACCAGTTGGCCCGGTGCCGCCACATCCACTGCGCGGCCTCCCGGGCCCGCCGACGCGGCTCGGCGTCGGTCCAGGGAACGAAGAAGGGCATGGTGCCGGGGTCGTGGATCCCACCGTCGATGAGCTCGACCATGGCGGCCACATCGTCGTCGCGCAGGAGGCGCAGCTCCAGGCGCGGCGTGCGGACGACGAGGTCGAACAGGGGCCAGTACGTGGTTGTCGAGGTCCCCTCCCCCGCCACGGCCTCAGCCTCCGGGTTGGTAGACGCCGAACTCCGCCCGCAGGACGTCGGACACCTCGCCCAGGGTGGCCATCTGCTTGAGGGCCGCCTTCATGGGGACGAGCAGGTTGCCCTCGCCCTTGGCCGTCTCGGCGACGTCGGCCAGGGCGCGGTCCACCGCAGCCTGGTCCCGCTCGGCCCGCACCGATTGCGTGCGGTCGATCTGGATCTGTTGCAGCTTCACGTCGATCGGGAAGACCTCGGTCACCTCGGCCTCGGCGTCGGTGAAGCGGTTCACGCCGACGACCACCTTCTCGCCGTCATCGACCGCCTTGGCGAAGCTGTAGGCGGCCGCCTCGATCTCCTCCTGCATGAAGCGGGCCTCAATGGCCGCCACCGCCCCGCCGAGCTGCTCGATCCGCTCCAGGTATTCGTTGGCCGCCTCTTCGACCTCGTCGGTGAGCGCCTCCACGAAGTACGAGCCGGCCAAGGGGTCGACCGTGTCCGCCACACCGGACTCGAAGCCCACGATCTGCTGGGTCCGCAGGGCGATTTTGGCGGCCCGGGTCGTCGGGAGGCCGAGCGCCTCGTCGAAGCCGTTGGTGTGCAGGCTCTGCGTGCCCCCGAGGGCGGCGGCCAGGCTCTGCACCGTCACCCGCACGATGTTGTTCTCTGGCTGCTGGGCGGTCAGGGTCGAGCCGCCCGTCTGGGTGTGGAAGCGCAACATTTTGGAGCGGTCGTCCTTGGCGCCGAACCGCTCCGTCATGATGCGGGCCCACATGCGCCGTGCCGCGCGGTACTTGGCCACCTCTTCGAAGAGGTTGTTGTGCGCGTTCCAGAAGAACGAGAGCCGGGGCGCGAACGCGTCCACGTCCATGCCCGGCCGCGATCGCCGCCTCCACGTAGGCGATCCCGTTGGCCAGCGTGAACGCGATCTCCTGCACCGCCGTCGATCCGGCCTCGCGGATGTGGTAGCCGGAAATGGAGATGGTGTTCCAACTGGGAAGGTTCTCGGCGCAATAGGAGAACGTGTCGACGATGAGACGCATGGAGGGGCGCGGCGGGTAGATGTAGGTCCCGCGGGCGATGTACTCCTTCAAGATGTCGTTCTGAATGGTGCCGCGGATCTTCTCGCTGGCCACACCCTGCTCCTCGGCCACCAATTGGTAGAGCAGCAGCAGGATGGCGCCGGTGGCGTTGATCGTCATGGACGTCGTGACCTTGTCCATCGGGAGGTCGGCCATCAGGAGACGCATGTCGGCCAGGGAGTCGATGGCCACGCCGACCTTGCCCACCTCGCCCTCGGCGCGGCCGTGGTCGGAGTCGTACCCCATCTGCGTCGGCAGGTCGAAGGCACACGACAGACCCGTCTGACCGGCATCGAGGAGGAACTTGAAGCGCTGGTTGGTCTGCTCGGCGGAGCCGAAGCCGGCGTACTGGCGCATGGTCCACAGCTTCGAGCGGTACATGCCCGGGTGGACGCCCCTGGTGTACGGGAAGGCGCCCGGCTCCCCCAATTGGGCCGCCGGGTCCCAGCCGTCGAGGTCCGCGGCCCGGTAGACCGGCTGAATGACGATGCCCGAGTCGGTCAGACGCTCGGGATTGTCCTGGGGGTGCCTTCTTCTCCGCTGTCACGGCGACGAGCCTACGAAGGATCCGGGTACCGGGGCGACACGGGGCAGACTGCAGGCGTGGACGACGCCCCAGAACCCGTTTTCTCGCACTTCGGCATCTGCGTGAGTGACCTGGAGCGGTCGCTGCGCTTCTACTGCGACGCCCTCGGCTTCGAGCAGGCCGAGTCGCATGCCATCGGCTCCGAATTCGCCGCGCTCATGGAGTTCCCCGACGTGGACGTCACGTCGCAGTTCATCCGCCGCGGCCCCACCGCCATTGAGCTCCTGGCCTTCACAGAGCCGGCGCCGTTCGGCCCACGCGAACGGCGGGCCGTCAACCAGCTCGGGCTGACCCACCTCTCCTTCCGCGTGCGCGACGTGGCCGGCACGGCGGCCCGGATGGTGGAGCTCGGCGGCGCCATCGTCGAGTCGAGTCGGACGACCATCGACTTCGGCGGGACCGCCCTCGAGTTCGTCTACTGCACCGACCCCGACGGGGTCCGCGTGGAGCTGATGGACCTCGGCGGCTGATCGGGCACCGGGCCCGCGGCCGCGGCCTCCTGGGCCGCCCGCTCGTCCAGCTCCCGGTCGATGCGCATCCGCTTTGCGCTCGTCCATGTGCATCCAGCGCAGGGCGACCGGGATCATCGGCCACAGCATGAGGGTGTCGCCCACGACCCACATGATGTCGCCGCCCACGTGGAGGTCGGTGATGAGGGACGGGCCCCAGGTCCGGTGGGTGGCGAAGTAGGCGGGGAACAGCTCGTGGCTGGCACCGGCCAGCGACAGCCCGGTGAAGGTGTCGATCGGGATGGCCATGAAGAGGTAGAAGAACTGCAGGGCCGGGTGGAGCCGGTGCGCGTTGGGGTCGTTCCCGAAGATCTGCCGCCAGAACAGGTAGCCCACGAGCAGGAAGGTCAGGTGCTCCGCGTTGTGCACGCTCTCCTGCGTGAGCGTGTAGTTGTACCAAACCGTCAGGTGGCTGACCGGGATGACGACGGCGTAGAGGATGAAGGCGACGATCGGGTTGCCGAGGAACTTGGCGACGCGCGAGCGCAAGCGCCTCGGTGACGACGATGTGCGCCGTGCCAGAGGTGGAGTTAAAGGCCAGCCGCAAGGGAGAGGCGACGGCGAACAGCGGGGCCGCCACCATGATCAGGATCAGGTGCTGGACCATGTGGTCCCAGAACAGCTCGCCGTCGTAGACGCCGACGAAGCTGAAGATGGCGATGCCGGTGGTGAGGAGCGCGCCGACCCAGGCGATCGTCTTGCCGACCGGCCAGCGGTGGCGCGGGTGCAGGGCGTTGTTGCGGCGCACGCCCCACAGGTAGAGGCCGAGCGCCACGACGATCATCGCCACCGGGACGAAATCGAACTGCGTCGAGAAGAGCTGCGAACGCCCCAAGCGGGGGAAGTCCCGAGTCGGCGAGGACGGCGATCACCTCCAGACGGTACCGCCGGTCTCAGCCGTGCTGCCAAATGCGCTGCTGCAGGGTCCGGGTGCCGTAGAGCGCGGCCTTGGTGAGGAGGTCCAGTTCCTCGCCGGTCAGGTGCCAGCCCAGGGCCCCGGCGTTCTGCTCCGCCTGCTCCTCGTTCTTGGCGCCGGGGATGGGCACCGCCCCCTGGGCAATGAGCCAGGCCAACGCCACCTGGCTGGGGGTGCGGTCGCCGTGGGCCTCCCCGATGCGCCGCAGCAGGGCGACGATCGGTGTCCACCTCGGCCATGGGGTGGGCCGAGAACGAGCGGCCCTTGGGGGGCGGGTTGGCCGCCGAGTACTTGCCGGTCAGGCGACCCTGCCCGATCGGCGAGTAGGCCAGGGGCACGACGCCGAGCTCGCGGCAGGTGCCGATGAGCCCGACGCGGAGCGGCATGGCCCGCAGGAGCGAGAACTCGATCTGGTTGCTGGCCAGGCGGAGGCCGCGCTTGCGCAGGGCGGCATCCATGGAGCGGGTCTCCTTGGCCGAGTAGTTCGACACGCCGACCGCACGCACGATGCCCTCGGCGTGCGCCGTGGCCAACGCCTCGGCCAGCGCGTCGTGCGAGCGCAACGAGATCGGGCCCGTGAATTTGGTAGAGGTCGATGACGTCGAGTGCCCAGCCGCTCGCGCGACTTGCGGGCGGCCGACAGCAACGCGGCGCGCACGTTCACCTTCCACGGGCTCGGCATGAACTTCGTCGCGATGACGAGGCGGTTGCGCACGGCCGGGTCGGCGGCGAGCAGGCGGCCGATGATGCGCTCGCTCTCGCCGCCGCCGTAGACCTCGGCCGTGTCGAAGAGGACGACGCCCGCCGCGATGCTGGCCTCCCAGGCCTCGCGGATGGTCGCCTCCGTCAGCGACTGGTCGTAGCCGCCCATGCCCCACGTGCCCTTGTCGCCCCAGGCCCACGTCCCCACGCCCGAGCGGTGGGATGGCGACCGTCGAGTGCCGGCCAGCTCGACGCGATCGCCGTCTTGGGGTGACGGGGCGTCGTTGGTGGCGTCGTCTCAGTGGCGTCGCTCGTGGTCGGTCGGCGGCCCAGGCCAGATGGTCCTCGACGGCGGCGCGCCATTCGGCCGCGTGCGTCAGCTGGGGCGAGTGGTAGGCGCCGGGAATGACGGTGAGCCGCCCGTCGGCCACCTCGCCGGCCAGCGCGGGCGCCTGGTCGACCAGCGGATGGTCATGCGCGCCGACGATGACCGTCGTCGGGCAGGCGATGGACGGGAGCTGGGCCCGCAGGGACGGTGTCGTCGTCGGCGGCGTCGCCCATCAGCGCGGCGCCCAGGGCCTTGACGGCGTAGGGGTCCATGCCGGCGAAGATGGCGTCCTTCTCCTTGCGCCACTCGGCCGGCGTGGGCGCCTCGATGAGCGTGTCTTCGGGGCCACCCATGCTCAGCGAGGTGGGCATGCCCCCGGCCGGGTCGAACCCGTCGATGAAGCCGTGGACGAGGTCGCGGATCTCCTTGTCGGGCGGGAGGAACGACCACGCGCTGGTGTCCATGAGGATCAGCGAGCGCACGAGGTCGGGCCGGGCCAGCACGAGCGTCATGACGACCCGGCCGCCCATGGAGTGGCCCAACAGGTCGACCGGCCCCTCCCCCACCGCCTCGAGCAAGGCCGCGAGGTCCGCCGCGAGCTGCTCGATGGTGTAGCCGTCGAGATGCCCCGTCTTCGTCGAGAGCCCGTGCCCCCGGTGGTCGAGCGTGACCACCCGCCGGTCGGCCGCCAGCGCGTCGACCTCGCAGCGCGAAGTCGTGGGAGGACCCGGTGTAGCCGTGGCAGAGCACCAGCGTGGGCGTCCCCACCGGACTGCTCCCCCGCTCGGACCAGGCCAGGTCGACCCCGTTCACGTGGAAGGTCTCGGCCGAAGCCGCCGTCGCTGTCATGCGCCCTTGTCTACCTGCTCCCCCCGTCCCTGCGCTGGGCCGAGGGCATGCGCACGACCGGTCTGTCGCCGGCTCAGCCCGAGTCGGCCGAGAGCGTCTGCACGGCGGCGGCGGGCGCCGGCGCGCTCTCGGTCTGGGCCGAGGCCACCGGCGCGGTGGGCGTCACGGAGACGTTGGTGCAGGCCCGGGCCTGGTTCCACGCCGCCAGCGCGGCCGTGGCGGCGTCGCCCGAGAGCGGCTGGGGCAGGTCGTCGACGATGACGGCCGGCCGCCAGGTGACCTGGTCGATGTGGCGGCCCGGTGGCCGAGATCACCAGCGATCCGCTGGCGTTCTCGGGCGGCGAGTTGTCGTAGAAGGCGAAGTTGCCGAGCCCGTAGTCGACGTAGGCCGACCCAGGTATCCGCCACCGAGCAGGACGTGCGCGTGGGTGCCGACGATGATGTCGGCACCCGCTTGGACCAGAACCTGGGCCAGCGGCTCCTGCAACGGGTTCGGGCAGCTCGAGTTCGGTCCCCCAGTGCAGGTAGACGATCGACCGTGTCGGCGGTCTTGCGGGCCGCCTCCACCGCCGCCACCAGGTCGTTGATGTCGTAGGCGGACGCCAGTCCCGGCTGGGTGGCCGTCGCGGTCCAGGCCGTCTGCAGGTCGGAGTCGATAACCTGGGTGGCCGCGATGATCACGATGTGCTCGCCGTGGATGGTGGCCGTATAGGGGGTGAAGGCCTGGGTCACGTTCTGGCCGATGCCGAGGATCGGGTAGCCCGACTGTGCCCTGGCGTGATCGCCATCTGCAGGCCTGGCGGCTCCGCAGTCCTCGCCGTGGTTGTTGGCCTCGGTGATGAGAGTCACCCCGGCGTCCTTGAAGGCTGTGATGGCGGTCGCAGGGGCGTAGAAGACGTACTGCTTGGACTGGGGCTGCGGGCAGGTGCCGTCGGTGAGTGCGGACTCGAGGTTGACCATGGACAGGTCGGCGCCCGACAGGAGCGCGGGCACGGTCGGCCCCAGGGCGTCGGCGGGGTCGGCCGCCAGCCGGTCACCCAGGGTGGTGCCGGCCGGGAAGTGGACATCACCCCCGAAGGCGAAGGTGACGGGCTGCCCGTTGCCCTCCCAGTCTGGGTCGAGGCGTGGGTTGGTGGCCGGCGTCGGCGGGGACCTTGGCCGCATGTCCGCCCCCGGCGTGGCTCTGTCCGGCGGCCGCTCGGGTGCCCGCCGCCGCCGCGGGCGAGCACGAGGACCAGGACGAGGGCCAGCACGACGAAGAGTCCGACCCCCCAGAAGCGGCGGTTGCGCTTGACCCGCCGCGAGGTCAGCCCGGGCAGCTCCGGCGGCGGCGCCGCTGGCGTGACCGGCGTGTCCGCCTCGGGGATGAGCAGGTCGGTCGGGGACGTGCGGACACTCTAGGCACCAGGGGAGGCACGGAACCCGGGGTTAATCAAGTTTCTTGACTATCAAGATCCTTTCCTTTACCGTCGGCCCCATGACCATCGACCGCACGCAACTGGCCACCCCCACCCTCATGCGGGCCGCCCGCGGGACCTATGCCCGCTCCATCCGGGCCCACCTGCAGGAGATCGGCGTCACCGATCTGCCCCGGAACGGGGCCTTCATCCTGTTCGGCGTCCTCTCGGGCGACGGCACCCGGGCGGAGCTGCCGACCGGGCTCGGGCGTGAGCAAGCAGGCCGTGAGCCAGGTCGATCGACGTCCTGGTGCACCCGCGGCTATCTGGACCGCCAACCCGACGGCTCGGACCGGCGCCGCGTCATCCTCGAGCTGACCGAGCGCGGCCACGAGGTGGTGGCGGCCGTGTGGCGCGGCACCGAAGCGATCGACGAGCAGCTGGCGGCGCGGGTGTCGCCCGAGGGGTGGAGGCGATGCGCGTCCGGGCTGATCGCACTGGCCGACATAAAGGCCGAGACGCCGGCGCGCGGCGCCGGCCAGCGGCCGACGCGCCCGGCGCTTCCGGCAGTTCAGCCCCATCTTCCCGGTGCGCGACATGGCGGCCGCGCTGGCCCACTACGCCACGCTCGGATTCAAGACCTTCGCCGACGAGGGCGGCGCCGACTACGGCTTCGCCAACCGTGACGGCCTCGAGCATCCACCTGGCCCTCGAACCGGAGCACGACCCCGGCGTCCGACCTACCTCTACGTGCGCGACGCCGATGCCCTCTTCGAGGAATGGAGCCGGCCGGGCATCGGTGGTCTCACCCGGCCCGTCGGCCAGATGCCGTACGGGCTGCGCGAGGGGTCGCACATCGACCCTGACGGGAACGAAATCCGGTTCGGGTCGGAGGTGGCGGAGGCACCAGCGCCCGCGGAGTGAGCCCTGCGGCGACCCGGTCCGGCGCGCCCGGCGCAGCGAGCCGTCCTCAGTGGGCGTGCGGCATGCAGAGATCGTCGTATTCGGCAATGACGATCTCGCCGGCGTCGGGCCCACAGGCCGGGCAGGCCGGGTCCCGGCGCACCTTGAAGGTGCGGAACGACTCCTCGAGCGCGTCGTAGGCCAGCAGCCGACCGATCAGCGGGTCGCCGAGGCCGAGGAGGACCTTGATGGTCTCGACCGCCTGGATCGATCCGATGATGCCGGGCAGCACGCCCAGCACGCCCGCCTCCGAGCACGACGGCGCCAGCTCGGCCGGCGGCGGCTCGGGGATGAGGCAGCGGTAGCAGGGGCCGTTGTAGGGATCGAAGACCGTGGCCTGACCCTCGAAGCGGAAGATGGAGCCGTGGATCACGGGGATCCGCTTCAGCAGCGAGGCGTCGTTGACCAGGTAGCGGGTCGGGAAGTTGTCGGTCCCGTCGACGATGGCGTCGTACCCGTCGATGATGTCGAGGATGTTGTCGGCGCCGAGGCGCACGTCGTAGGTGACGACGTTCACGTCGGGGTTGAGCGCCGTCAGCGTCTTCTTGGCCGAGTCGACCTTGCGGTCGCCGATGCGGTCCATGTTGTGCAGGATCTGGCGCTGCAGGTTGGACTCGTCGACGACGTCCATGTCGATGATGCCGATCGTCCCCACGCCGGCCGCGGCCAGGTAGAGGGCCGCCGGCGAGCCCAGGCCGCCGGCGCCGAGCAGCAGCACCTTCGAGCCGAGCAGCTTCAGCTGGCCCACCTCGCCCACCTCGGGCAGCAGCAGGTGGCGCTGGTAGCGGTTGCGCTGGGCCGGCGTCAGGGTCTGGGGCGCCGCCCAGGGGCGGTCGTCGTCCTTCCACTTGTTGAACCCGCCGATCATCGACTGCACGTCGGTGTAGCCCAGGTCCCCCATGGTCTTGGCCGCGAAGGCCGAGCGCACGCCGCCGGCGCAGTAGACGACGATGGGCGCCGCCTTGTCGGGCAGCTTGCCCTCCACCTGGAACTCGAGGTGGCCGCGGGGCAGGTGGACGGCACCGGGCAGGGCGCCCTGCTCGTACTCGTCGGGCTCCCGGACGTCGAGGAAGGTCACGCCGCCGCCCTCCAGCAGGGCTTGCGCGTCGGCCTGGTCCACCTCGCGGATGGACGCCTTGGCCTCGTTCAGCAGATCTCGTGGAGTGGGCACTCTCGAACCTCCGGGTCGCACCAGCGCCGTTCCGTACGGCTGGTATCGAAGTGTAAAACACTACCAGCGGGGTCAACATTCCCGATGGGGCACGTCCACAGCCCCGTTTGCAGCCGCGCGGTGGAAGACTCCCGGCCATGGAACTGCACGAGGCGATCCGCCGGCGATCCATGGTGCGGAGCTTCTCCAGCGAGCCCGGTCGACCGGAGGTCGTGGACGGCATCCTGCGGGCCGCCCTGCGCTCGCCCACGGCCGGGCAACACCGGCGGGACGGCCTGGGTCGTGCTCGAGGGGCCCGGACAGACGGCGGCGCTACTTCGACGCCACGACCGACGACCGGCTGGCGGGCCGACCACCCCGGATGGAACGAAGGGCTGCGGCGGGCGCCCGTGGTCCTGCTGGCCTACACCTCGCCGGCGGCCTACGTGGCCCGCTACGCCGAGGCGGACAAGGCAGCCTCGGGGCTCGGCGCCGGCCAGCGACGCCTGGCCCGTGCCCTACTGGTACGGCGACGCCGCCTTCGGCGTCATGGCGGTGCTGCTCGGCCGCGGTCGACGCCGGCCTCGGGGGCTGCGTCCTGGGGACGTTCCGGGGGGAGGACGGAGCTGGCCGGCCGCCTGGGCGTGCCCGAGCGGATGGCGGCTCTTCTGCGCCGTCGTGCTCGGCCACCCCGACGGCCGCGACCACCGCTCGGGCTCGCTGGACCGGCCGCCGCCGCCCGACGCGACCGCATCCACCGGGGGGCTGGTGACCGTGGCGGCCCGGTGACAGGGCTGTCTGGTGACGGGGATCTGCGCCGATCCATGCCAGAAGTCGAGCCTTGGAGCGCCGAGCACCCGGGCGAACCCGATGACGCGCGTGACCTGCAGCCGCCGGCGGGCCGTCCGTTCCCGCACATGAACAGCAGATCACCCACGTGGCCGTGACCCTCCAGGAATCCGACCGCGCCCGGAGGAGCAGACCGGCGGCGACGTGACCCGGGACGACGCGCCACCACCGGCATGCGACCGTCGTTGGCGTGGCTCCTGGCCTGTGGTCGTACCTGCCGCTGGCCGCGCTCGGCTACCTGCCCGTGTGGGTGCACTGGTCCTCGCAGCTGAACGGGTGCAACTGCTGGGACCAGCTCCTGCTGGAGTGGTTCGTCAACTGGACGCCGGCCGCGCTCGGCGCACGGCCATTCCGTCCTCGTCACGAACTTCATCGACGCCCCCGGCGGTGTCAACGTCATGTGGAACACCTCGGTGCTCGCCCTGGGAACGCTGGCGGCACCGCTCACCGAGACCATCGGGGTCGTCCACACCTTCGCCATCCTGCTGACGCTGTCGGTCGCGCTCTCGGCGAGCACGATGTTCCTCCTCCTGCGCCGGTGGACATCGTGGCTGCCCGCGGCCTGGCTCGGCGGCCTGGTGTACGGGTTCTCGACGTTCGCCATCACCGAGTCGAACCAGGGCCGGCTGACCTTCGTCTTCGTGGCGCTCCCGCCGCTGATCGTCCTCGCCGTCGACAAGCTGATCCGACAGGAGTGGTCGCCGCTCCGGGGTGGCGCCGTCATCGGTGTCCTCGTGGCCGGACAGCTCTTCGTCTCCGAGGAGCTCCTCACGATCACCGGGCTCCTGCTCGCACTCGTCCTGATTCCGCTGGCGGCACTGCACCACGCCGAGGTGCTGCGACGCAAGGTGGACGTCTGTGGGCCGCCGTGGCCGCCGCCGTGAGCTTCCGGGTCGTGCGCCGGCTACCCGCTCTACGTCCAATTCGCCGGGCCCGACCGCATCAACGGTCCGCCGCAGACCCACGCGCAGGAGGCGCTCTTCAGCTCGGACCTCTCCAGCCTGGTCATCCCCAGCGTCACCCAATGGGTGGACTACCCCTGGGCCAACCGGATCTCCGGGGCGTTCACGGCGGCGCCGTCGGCGGAGGTCACCGAATACGTCGGGATCCCCCTCCTGCTCGTCCTGCTGGCCACGGTCGTGCTCCGTCATCACCGCACCATCGTGAAGATCTTCGCGTCGGTGGCACTGCTCAGCTTCCTGTTCTCCATGGGCGCCGCGGGTCATTGTCGTGAATCGCCACACGAGCATCCCGGGGCCCTACGACGGTGCTGGTCCACCTGCCCGTCCTCGGCGACATCATCCCCTCACGTTTCGCCCTCGGATTCTGGTTCGCCGTCGGCGTCCTCTTCGCCGTCGGCCTCCAGGACGGCTACGCGTGGACGACACGGCTGCTGACGGCGCGGCTGCGATCCTGGAAGGAGCCGCGCACGGGGCCCAAACGCACCCGACAGCGCCGCGCGGCGGTCTGGAGCACCGCCGCGCTCGTCGCGGTCATCGGCGTCGGCGTGGTGATCCCCATGGTTCCCGACTGGCCCTCCCAACAGCTCCCGGCGGACGTCCCGGCCTTCTTCACCTCCCAGGACGTCGAGCCGTTCCGCCCGATTCGCTGACCGTGACCTACCCCTACCCTTGACCTCCATGGCCCAGCCGATGCTCTGGCAGTCAAACGTAGGCATGCGCTTCCGCATGCTGGGGGGCTACGCCATCGGGCCGGGGCCGAACGGCACCGGCACGTTCTTCCCCGACACGAACCTCATGAAGCACTGCTTCCTGGCGATCTACACATCGAAGTCGACGAGGATCTGCGCACCCACCCCGTTCGGCGAACTCGCTCCGCAAGCTCGGCGTCACCAGCATCATCGCCGGGCGACAGCAGCCCAACGTCGCGCAGGCCCGCTCCATCGTCACCGAGGCGGTCGGCGCTCAGCCGCGCCATGTCGGCGGCGTCTGGCTCTGGCAGTGCACGCCGCGGCGCTGCCGGCGCGGCGTGCACCTGGACGTGAGTCAGCCCTTGGACAGCACGTGCTCGGGGCCCTCCTGCCAGCGCGCCATCGCCCACAGCAGGTCGGAGAGCCGGTTGAGGTACGCCACCACGAGCGAGCCCTCGCCGATGGGCTCGGCCACGGCGAGGCGCTCGGCGCGGCGCACGACGGTGCGGGCCATATCGAGCGCGGCGGCCACGCTGTTCTCGCCGGGCACGGTGAAGTCACTCGGCATGTCGAAGCGGGCCAACAGGTCGTCGATGCCCGCCTCGAGCGCGGCCACCATGTCCGGCGTCACCAGGCTGGACCCCGCCGCCAATTTCGTGCGGTTGTCCGGGGCGGTGGCCACCTCCGCCATCAGGACGTAGAGATCACGGGCCAGCGCGGTCAGGCGGTCGTTGACCTCGGTTCCCACGGGGGTTTGCGCCCGGGCCACGCCGATGGCGGCCTGTGCCTCGTCGACCACACCGTTCAGCTCAATGCGCCAGGCGTCCTTGCGGACACGACCCCCGTAGAGCAGCCCGGTCGTCCCGTCGTCACCCCGCTTGGTGTAGATCCGTGGCGCCATGCGACGGGATGCTACCGGGGCCTGTTCGAGGGCGCCTGGGAAGCCACCGGTACGATGGTGTGGTGGTCACCTCCTCCCCTGAACTCCTCGGTCGGCTCGACCCCTCGGCGTCGACCTACCTGCAGGCCCTGCGCGACCGGGTGGTCATCTTCGACGGGGCCATGGGAACGAACCTGCAACTGCTCGGTCTGGGCCCCGACGACTTCGGCGGGCCCGATCTCGAGGGCTGCAACGAGTGGCTGGTCGAGACCGCGCCCGGACCTCGTGGCCCAGGTGCACCGCTCCTTCTACGAGGTCGGCTGCGACGTCGTCGAGACCGACACCTTCGGCTCGACCTCGGTCGTGCTGGCCGAGTACGGGCTGGCCGACCGCGCCCGGGAGCTGACCCGCCGGGCCGCCGAGCTGGCGTGCTCGGTCCGCGACGAGTTCTCCACGCCGGAGCGGCCGCGTTGGGTGGCCGGCTCCATGGGTCCCGGCACGAAGTTCCCCACGCTCGGGCACATCTCGTACGCCGAGTTCAGCGCCGCGTACGAGGAGCAGGCGCTCGGGCTGCTGGAGGGCGGGGTCGACCTGCTGCTCATTGAGACGCAGTTCGACATGCTGTCGATCAAGGCCGCGGTCAACGGCGCCCGGCGCGCCATGGTCGCGCTGGACCGCTACGTGCCGCTGCAGTGCCAGGTCACCATTGAGCTCACCGGCCGCATGCTGCCCGGCACCGAGATCGGCGCCGCGCTCACCGTGCTCGATGCCATGCAGGTCGACGTGGTCGGCCTCAACTGCGCCACCGGCCCGGTGGAGATGAGCGAGGCGCTGCGCCATCTTTCGGGGGCCAGCCGCGTCCCTATCGCCTGCGTCCCGAATGCGGGCCTCCCGTCGGTGGTCGACGGCCTCATGCACTACGACCTCACACCGGACCAGCTGGCCGAGCACCTGCACCGCTTCGTGACCGAGTTCGGGGTGTCCGTCATCGGCGGGTGCTGCGGGACGACGCCGGAGCACCTGGCCGCCGTCGTGGCGCGCTGCGCCGACGCCGTGCCGGCGGCACGGACCCCCGTGCACGAGCCTTCCGCCGCCTCCATCTACACCTCGGTCCCCTTCGCCCAGGACTCGTCGTACCTGGCCGTGGGCGAGCGCACCAACGCCAACGGCTCCAAGGCCTTCCGCGAGGCGATGCTCGACGCCGACTGGGACACCTGCGTCGGCATGGCGCGGGACCAGGTCAAGGAGGGCTCGCACCTCATTGACGTGTGCGTGGACTACACGGGCGCCGACGGCGTGGCCGACATGACCGAGATCGCCAGCCGCTTCTGCACGCAGGCCAGCGTGCCGCTCATGGTCGACTCGACCGAGGGCCCGGTGGCCCGTGCCGCGTTGGAGTGGCTGGGCGGGCGGCCCGTCCTCAACTCGGTCAACCTCGAAGAGGGCGACGGTCCCGGGACCCGGTTGGACACCTTCCTGCGGCTGGCCCGCGAGTTCGGCGCCGCCGTCGTCTGCACCTGCATCGACGAGGAGGGCCAGGCCCGCACGGCGGAGTGGAAGGTGCGGGCGGCCCGCAACATCCGCGACATCGCCGTCGAGCGCTACGGGTTGGCGCCCGAGGACCTCCTGTTCGACCCGCTCGCCCTGCCCCTGTCGACGGGCATGGAGGAGAGCCGGGAGGACGGTATCGAGACGATTGAGGGCATCCGCCGGATTAAGGCGGAGCTGCCCGGCGTGTCGACCGTGCTGGGCCTGTCCAACGTGTCCTTCGGCCTCAACCCGGCGGCCCGTCAGGTCCTCAACTCGGTCTTCCTGCACGAGTGCGTGCAGGCCGGGCTCGACTCGGCCATCGTGCACGCCTCCAAGATCCTCCCGCTGGCCCGCATTGACGACCGGGCCAAGGAGGTCTGCCTCGACCTCATCTACAACCGCCGCACGGACGACTACGACCCCCTGCAGGAGCTCCTGTCGCTGTTCGAGGGCGTCAAGGCCGACACCGGCCCGGCCGAGGACCACAGCGACTGGCCCGTCGACCGGCGCCTGTCCCAGCGCATCATTGACGGCAACCGCAACGGCCTGGAGGACGACCTGACCGAGGCGCTCGAGTCCGGCACGGCGGCGCTGGCGATCGTCAACGACATCCTGCTCGAGGGCATGAAGGTCGTGGGCGAGCGCTTCGCCTCCGGTGAGATGCAGCTGCCCTTCGTGCTGCAGTCGGCCGAGACCATGAAGGCCGCCGTCGCCTTCCTGGAGCCGCACATGGAGAAGTCCGACCAGGGCGGCAAGGGCACCGTGGTGCTGGCCACCGTCAAGGGTGACGTGCACGACATCGGCAAGAACCTGGTCGACATCATCCTGACCAACAACGGCTACCTGGTCGTCAACCTCGGCATCAAGATCGGCATCAACGAGATGGTCGAGCGCGGTCGAGGAGCACAAGGCCGACGCCATCGGCATGAGCGGCCTGCTGGTGAAGTCGACCTTGATCATGCGCGAGAACCTGGTCGAGCTGAACGACCGCTCCCTGTCGAACATCCCCGTGCTGCTGGGCGGGGCGGCGTTGACCCGCACCTACGTCGAGCGGGACCTGCGCGAGGTCTACGACGGCCGGCTCTTCTACGGGCGCGACGCCTTCGAGGGGCTGCGCACCATGGACCGCCTCGTCGAACTGAAGAAGAAGGGCGAGGACGACCCGCTGTTCGGGCGCGAGATCTCCGAGAAGAACGTGCCGCGGCGCAGCCGGCTCGACGACCAGGACACCACGCCGGTCGAGGGGCAGCCCGCCCGCTCCGACGTGGCGTCGGACAATCCCCTGTTCACCCCGCCCTTCGTCGGGAGCCGGGTCGCCGTCGGGATCCCGATCGACGAGGTCGCCGAGTACCTCAACCTGACCGCGCTGTTCCGCAACCAGTGGGGCTTCCGGCCCGAGAACGGCGAGAACGACACCGAGTTCAAGGACCGGGTGAAGTCCACGCTGCGCGAGCAGCTGGGCAAGGCCAAGGAGGCCGACCTGCTGGTGCCGTCGGTGGCCTACGGCCACTTCGCCGCCAACGCCGAGGGCAACGACCTCGTCATCTGGAAGGACGAGAGCCGGTCCTCGGAGTGGATGCGCTTCACCTTCCCCCGGCAGCGCAAGGAGCCGTGGCTCTGCATCGCCGACTTCTTCCGCCCGAGCGGCTCGGGGGACGAGGACTTCGCCAGCTTCATGCTCTGCACCATCGGCGCCCGGGCGTCGGAGGAGGCGGCGAAGCTGTTCGCCGAGAACCAGTACACCGGAGTACCTCTTCCTGCACGGCCTCAGCGTCGAGATGGCCGAGGCCACCGCCGAGTACTGGCACCGGCGGGTGCGCGAGGAGCTCGGGTTCGCCGACGAGGACGGGCCGACACTGACCGGCCTGTTCCGCCAGCAGTACCGGGGCGGCCGCTACTCCTGGGGCTATCCGGCCTGCCCGGACCTGACCGACAACGCCAAAGTCGTGGAGCTGCTGGGTGGGGACCGCATCGGCGTGACGGTGAGCGAGGGGTTCCAACTCAACCCCGAACAGACGACCGACGCCATCATCTGCCCCCACCCAGAGGCCAAGTACTTCGTCGCGTGACCGTGCCGGTGGCCCCGCGCTGGGCCCGGCGCTGTGGACGGAGCGCTGCTGCGCTCCCCTGGGCGGGATGCTGCGGTCTCCTGCTGATGGTGTTGGTGGGCGTGCTGGTGGGCCCCGGCCTGCCCGGCAGGTGCGGCCGCCGCTGGCGCGCCGCTGCCGCGCCAAGGAGTCGCCGCCGACGCTCGGCACGATCGTGATCCCCAACCTCGGTCCGGGCTACGCCGTGACCTCCCAGGGGCCGCTGCAAGCCTCGCAGTTCGCCTCCGACGCACCCGAACCCGTCGGCCGCCGCCGGCGCGCTGTCCACCCTCGGGAAGACCATCTCGACCTACGAGCGGGTGTGGCAGGCCGACGGCGGGCTCAACCAGGTGCAGAACCTCCTGGTCCGCTTCCCCGAACGCGGTGGGGGCCCAGGTGTTCCTGCTGGCCGCCCAGCATTCGCTCGAGTCGGGTGAGATCGTGAGCTCGGACGCGGTCTCCGCCATCCCGGGGGCCCGCCGCGTGACGTACTTCGCGGCCACCAACCAGGACGGTGTCGGTGAGGCCGTCACCATGCGGTCGGGTGTCTACGTGGACCTCCTGTCCTTCTTCTCGGCGGCGTCGGGCAATGCGCAGCCCATCTCGCCGGCCAACGCCGAACGGGTGGCCGTGGCCCAGTACACGTCCATGGCGCAGGCGCCCGGTGGCGCCGGCAGCGCCACCGCAGCGGCGGGCAGGGGTGCGGCCGCCAAGAAGGGCGTCTCGGGCGGCACCATCGTGGCGGCCGTGGTCGTCGTCGCCGTGTTGTCGCTGGCCGTGGCGACGCCCCTGCTGTTGCGGCGCCGGCGGGCCGCGCGGGACGCCGCCTCTGCGGCTGTCCTGCCCGTGGCGCCCTCAGGCGGCGACGCGGTTGACGATCTGCGCCAACACAGCGGGTGAGGTCACGGGCAACAGGTGGCCCGAGTCGAGGCGGATCACCTCGACGGGAGGCGCCAGCCTGCGCACCATGATCTCCTGCATGTCGGGCCGGATGGGGCGGTCGCGCTCGTTCAGCACGTAGGTGACAGGCACGCCGGCGGCGGCGGACCAGTGCACCGGCTGGAAGTAGTGGTGCACCGTGTCCGCCACCGAACGCTCCGGGTCCGTCACGAAGGCCAGCGTGGCGTCGTCGAGCGGGTCGCCACCGTAGGAACGACGGAGTGCCTCGGGGTCGGAGGGCGCGGGCAGAATGATCGACCGCCCCTCCTTCTCGGCGGCGGCGACCGCGGCCCGCAGGCCCTCGCGGTGCCGCTCCTGCATGCACGCAATGCCGCACTCCCCCTCGGCCGGCACGAGCGCCGCGTTCAGGACGATGGCTCCCACGCGGCCGTCGAGAGCGGCGACCACGCCCGGCACGACCAGGCCTCCCGAGGAGTGCGCCACCAGCGTCACCGGGCCCTCCGGGGCGCCCGCCTCGACGTCGGCCACGACCGACGCCACCTCCTCGTCGACGGTCAACGTCTCGAGTGCCGCCGGCCGTCCCCGCCGGCCCGGCAGGTCGATGACCAACGGTGGTGCGTCGAGCAGCGGCACGAGGCGGTCCCAGAACGCGCCCGTCGCGCCCCCGCCATGGATCAGCACCACGGTCATGGCGTGCGTCGGACCGGGGTCGCTGGCATGGCGGCGGACATTAGCCCGGGCGCACGCACCCACGGTCGGGTCGTCTCGGACGCCGGCGCAGTGCCTCGGTAGGATCGGGCCGGTGAGCCCGGTCCGACGATGCGCACCCGAGCGCGCCCATCACCGGGCTGTCGCACGTGCAGCTGTTGGTGGCCGACGTCAGCGCCAGTGCGAAGTGGTACAGCGCCGTGCTGGGTCTCGTCCCCTTCGCAGACGATCCCGACATCGGCTACGTGGCGCTCCAGCACCGGGGCGGGAAGTTCGTCGTCGTGCTGACCAGGGCGCCGTCACCGCGCGACCCGTCGGCCGAACCGGCGACCGACGGCCTCGATCATCTGGCGCTGGCCGTCCCGGACGGCGCCGCGCTCGAAGCCTGGGCGGCCCACCTCACCGACGTCGGCATCGACCACGCCGGCGTCGTGCTCGAGGGCGGTCATCCGTCGCTGCAGCTCCGTGATCCCGACGGCATCGCCATTGAGCTGGTGGCGCCCTGAGGCGTCAACCCCACTGGGTGAGCTTGCGGAGCCGTGACTTCTTGGTGGCGCGTGGCACCGGATCGAGGACGGCCTCGGCCCGGTTGGCCCCGAGCCAGGCCATGAGACTTTCCGAGTCCGCGAACTGCATCTCCTGGTCGGTCTCCATCACATAGAGGCGGACGGACCCTTCCTCGACGGTCACCGAGAATTCGATCTTCCCGTTGAAGACGAAGCACCAGAGCGGCGTCGCGCCGGGCGTCGCTCTCGGCTCGAGGCGCCACCCGGGTCTCCCCACGAGCAGCTCGCGGATCTCGTTCGTCGACGGCCCTCCGCCTGCCTGCATGCGCAACTCCATGTCTCGGCGTTCTTCGTGGTCGGGCGGAGGCCGACCCGGGCCGCCGCCACGGCGCCGAGGCTAGCGGTCAGGCCGGTCCGCTCCTCAAACCGCTTTCCAGCACGCGGGCGGGCGCGACCGGCACGGGGGGCCGCCGGAGCCGGCAGCGGACCGAGGATGGCCGCGCCAGCCGTGACGACGCCGACGGACAGGAAGATCGACCCGACGTCGTCGAGTGGGGTGTGCCAGAAGGCGCCGACGACGGCGATCGACATGAGCAGAGTCCAGCGCGGCTCCGAGGACGAAGGTGCTGACGCGGGCCCACCTCCCGAGGACGGGATAGAGCGCGATCCACATGGCCAGCGCCGTGGCGCAGACGGCGGTGACGTGTCCCGAGGGGAAGCTGAGCCCCCCGAGGAGTCTCTCCTGGACCGCCGGCTTGACGACGTGCTCGTTGATCAGCAGCGCGGCCCCGGCGAAACCCGGCGAAGGCGACGACCCGGAGAGGGATGCGGTGCCTGGCGCCGACGATCACGCTGACCACGACGAGGGTGACGATCACCGGCGCGGCGAGGAAATCGGCCAGGTCGGCCCAGCGGGCGATGTTCGAGGCGTGTCCCAACAGCCGCATGGCACGCCACTCCAGGCGGTACGCGCCGTAGCCGCGCGACACCGCCAGGCCGAGCAGCGCCGTCGTGAGCAGGCTCACCAGCGCAATGATCGTCAGACGGGAACGTGACACGCCGTCAACGCTACGCGGCCGACGGCGCGGATTTGTCCTCGCCCCGACGGGCAAAAGGCCAGCCTGCGACTGGGTGCCGGCTGTGAGATCGGTGGCAACTTCGGTGGCGGGGCGCACCCGACCTGCGTCGAGCCTCCTCCTTTGCAAGGGTGTGTCTGACATGCGCGGGCAGAGGCGGCGGGATCGGGTGATCGGGTTGCGCCGGGTGACGTGGCGCGCCACGCCGGTCGCTGACCGCAGTGCTCGCCCTGGCGGCCACCTCGTTCGCCGTCCTTCCGAGCCCCGCGCAGGCGGCCCCGGTCGGCACGAATCCCGTGCTCGGCGTCTACGCCGGCGCGGCCTACCCGCCGGCCGTGCCGGCCTTCACGGCGACGATCGGGACGCAACCGCACTACGCCATGGATTTCCTCGACGGGTCGACCTGGCGCAGCATCACGCAAGGTCGCTGGCCCTATACGAACTGGAAGGGCAAGGGCTACACGATGATCTGGGGCGTGAACATGCTGCCGGACACCTATTCCCCCAACACCGACGCCGCTGAGGCCGGCGGCAGCTGCTTCGGGCTGACCCAAGGGGCCAGAGGAGACTTCAACCACTACTTCCGCACGGTGGCGGCCAATATCGTCAGGGCGGGGTTCCCGGTCTCGGTGATCCGCTTCGGATGGGAGTTCAACGGCAACTGGTTCCCGTGGGCGGCCCAGGGTTGTGCGTCCGCCTACGTCAAGTACTTCGACAACATCGTCACGACCATGCGCGCCGTTCCCGGCACGCACTTCACGTTCGAGTGGAATCCCACCCGCGGTGACCTCGGCGTCGGCAATCTCGCGCAGTACTACCCCGGCAACAACTACGTCGACGACGTCGGCCTCGACGTCTACGACCTGGAGCAGCAGAACTATCCCGGAGCAAAGGCCGAGTTCGCGCACATGACCACGCAGAGCGACGGACTGAACTGGCTGGCGGCGTTCGCCAAGTCCCACGACAAGGCCATCGTCCTCCCCGAATGGGGGCTGGGCTGGGGAACCTGCAGTGCGAGCGGCCAGCCGATCTCGGCGTCGGGCACAGGTCTGCGGAGGTGACGATGGACCATGGGTCAACCTCATGGCCACCTGGATCGCCACCCACCACGTCCTGGAGGCGACCTACTGGGACTGGGGCACCTCGGCCGTCCGCAGGGGGCACAACGCGCTCACGGTGAAGGCGTTGTCCACCCGCTTCGGCGTACCCGCCTGAGCGACGCGGCTCGGCGACACGTGAGACGACGGCGTCACAGCCTCGTCTCAGCGAACGACGTGCCCGAAGAAACTTTTGAACGAGAGGGCTAGGGTGACCGCGACGCGTGCAAGGAGGACATCGTGCCTGAATTCCCCGCCCGTTACTCATGTGGCACTGACCGTCACCAACCTGGAGCAGAGTCGCCCCTTCTACGAAGGCCTCTTCGGCAGCCCGCCGGTCATCGACGAGGACACCGGACCGTTCCACCACGTCGTGTGGCTGCTGGGAGGTCAGACGCTTGGTCGGCATCCACAAGTTCCCCGATCCTCACGGCTCGGAACCATTCGACGAACGCCGGCCCGGCCTGGACCACGTGGCGTTCGCCTGTGCCGATCGCGGTGCGCTCGAGCAGTGGGAAACGAAGCTCAACGAGTTGGGCATCGCCAACGGCGGCATCGTCGACGCCGCCTATGGATCGGGGCTTTCGTTTCGCGATCCCGACAACATCGCACTGGAGTTCTTCGCCCCGCCGGGGTGACCTGAACGGACGATCCGCTCAGGCAGCCGGAGCGTCTCCGTCTGCGCTTCCGGCGCGGAGCGCCAGCTCGAGACCCTCGGTGTCGGCCACCGTCACCGTCAGCGCCGAATGCCCACTCCGTCGGAGCGACGACCGCACCTTCTCGCCGAAGTGGACGCAGACACCGCGCCTGTTGTTCGTTCCAAAGGTCAGGCCATCGTCGGCCATCGACATACGAACCCCGACGGCCGTCCACCAGCGGTAGTCCTCGGTGATGTGGGCGCCCGTCACGTTGGTGCGTGGCGTCTTGATCTTGACGAGGCCGAACGTCGCGACGAAGAGACCGTCATCGGTGAGTGTCACGCCATCTCGTGATGGCCGGAGCAAGAACGGAAGGAGGACGGGCAGGTAGCGCCGGTCGATGGCGTAACGGAAGAACTGCGATGCCCCGCCTGCCACCGCTGCGCCCTCGTCTGCCTAGCTCGCGCCGTCTGGCTTGAGCATGTGCAGCGTGGTCCCACAGAAGACGCAATAGACGACGTCTACCGGCCAGCGGATCCGCGTCCGTCGCTGTCCGCCGGTATGGCCATGGTGCGGAACCGGGCCGACTCCGCCAGGTTGGCCCGGCAGCGCGGACAGGACGGCTGAAGCGGAGCCCGAACCGGCTGGACGCTACCGGCTGCCTGCTTCGACGAGCGGGCCGAACTGCACCTCTGGCCCGCCCGTCATGAGGCTGTTGACCGCCTGGCGGACCCAGCCGAGTTCGAGCCCAAGATCGACGAGCACCGTGGTGGCCACGCCGTTCCCCTCCCGCACGAGGCCGAGCAGGATGTGCTCGGTGCCGATGTAGCTGTGGTTGAGCTGCAGCGCCTCGCGCAGGGCGAGCTCCAGCACCTTCTTGGACCGAGGGGTGAAGGGGCGCGAGCCAACCGGCGTGCTGACAGACGCCCCGACGATCTCCTGCCACCTTCTCCCGGACATTTTCGGTGGAGATCCCGAGCGAACGCAGCGCCCGGGCCCCGAGCCCATCGCCCTCCTCCATCAGTCCGAGGAGGATGTGCTCGGTGCCGATGAAGCTGTGGTTGAGCGAGCCGGCTTCTTCCTGCGCGAGCGTCAGGACCCTGCGTGCTCGGTCGGTGAAGCGTTCGAACACGCCAGTGATCGTACCGTTCCGGTCCCCAGCGCCAGCGTCGCGGGGCGTGTGGCCCTCGCCGCACCCGTTCCTCACCGTCAGCTCAACGCGGCGCCCGCGGCATGCCCAATCCGACCATGGCGACGATGTCGCGCTGGATCTCGTTCGTCCCTCCCCCGAACGTGAAGATGGTCTGGCCCCGGGCCTGGTGCTCCAGCCGCCCGCGCAGGACCGCCCCCGGCGATCCCTCGACCAGATACCCGGCCTGACCGACGACCTCGAGCAGGAGCCGATAGACCTCGAGCGCCAGCTCGGTGCCGTACACCTTGGTGGCCGAAGCATCAGCGGGGTTCAATCCTTTGCCCGAGGCCCACGCCACCTTCCAGTTGAACAGCTTGAGCACGTCGATTTTTGCGTGCGCCCTCGCCAGGTGGATCTGGACCCATTCGTGATCGATCAGGGCGCGTCCGTCGCCGAGCCGTTGCCCCTGCGCCCATCGTCGGACATCGGCGAGACTCCGCAGCAGGCCCGACGCCGGGCAGATGGCCACTCGTTCGTGGTTCAGCTGGTTCGTGATCAGCTTCCACCCCTGGTTCTCCTCCCCGACCAGGTTCGCCGCCGGGACCCGCACGTCCTCGTAGAACGTCGAGCTGGTGATGTCGCCCGCAATGGTGGGCAACGGTGTCCAGTGAAATCCGGGGGTGTCGATCGGGACGATGAAGACGGAGAGGCCCTTGTGCTTGGGCGCATCGGGGTCGGTGCGGGCAGCCAGCCAGACGTAGTCGGCGTACTGGATCGCACTGGTGAAGGTCTTCTGGCCGTTGATCACGTACTCGTCCCCGTCGCGCACGGCTCGCGTCTTGAGGGAGGCCAAGTCGGTGCCCGCCGACGGCTCGGTGTAGCCGATGGAGAAGTGGACCTCACCTCTGAGAATCCCGGGCAGGAGCCGCTGCTTCTGCTCCTCGGTGCCGAGCGCCATGATCGTCGGCCCCACGCTGTTGAGGGTGAGGAGTGGCAGGGGGACCCCCGCCCAGTGGGATTCCTCCACGAAGATCATCTGATCGATGGGCCCCCTGGCCATGCCGCCGTACTCCTCGGGCCAGCCGAGCCCCAGCCAGCCGTCACGACCCATGTGGCGGATGTAGCGGATGTAGGTCGGCTCATCGGAGGGCTCCCCCTCGACCGCAGCCACCAGGTCTCCGAAGTACTGGCGGAGCTGGCGCTGCAGCGCCTGCTGATCTTCGGTGAACTCCAGGTACACGTGGCCTCCGGCTCTCTGTCGCAGCTCGTCGAGAGCATTATGACCAGTCCGGCGAGGCGAGCCGCCGCACCGGCGATGCGCCCTCCGCCGAGTCCCCGATGGGACCCGATCAGGGCCACCCGCACCGGAGGAAGAGGAATGATCGGGCTCGGGATCCGAAAGGGAGCAGAATCTCCGCTGGTCATGGAGGGAACACGGAGAGCCCAATCGGACGTCACGACATGACGCTGACGATCGTCTTCGCCCTGGCCGCCGCTCTGTCGAACGCGATCCATCTCATGACCCAGCACACGGCCAGCGCCGGTGTGACCCAGGAGCACCGGAACTGGCACCTGGTCCGCTACCTCATCCGACAGCCCCTGTGGCTCCTCGGCTGGGCCGCGGCCGCAGGGGGATTCGCCTTCCAGGCCCTCGCGCTCCACGGAGGTCAGCTCGCTGTCGTCCAGTCCCTCCTCGTCACCGAGTTGGTCTTTGCGTTGCTTCTGCGCCGGTTCTGGATTCGCCAGCACATCGCAAAGACCGCCTGGACAGCCGCCCTGGTGACCTGCGGGGCGCTCGTGGTCTTCCTCGCCACGGCCGAACCGAGCGGCGGTCACCTCCGACCCGATGCGGTCGACTGGATCTTCGCCACCTCCGTCTTCGGCGGGATCGTCGCCGTCCTGGCACTGTCGGCGCGCTGGGGTTCTCCCAACCGTCGCGCCGCGCTCTACGCCATTGCGGCATCGATCACCTGGGCCCTGATGGCGGCCTTCATCAAGGCCACCACCGACGTGCTGGCGAACAGGGGGGTCCTGGGCACCTTGGAGCACTGGCCGCTCTACGCGCTGATCGGGGCCGGGGTCATCGGCTCGGTGCTTCAGCAGGCAATGCTGCAGGCCGGCCCGCTGAGCGTGTCGCAGCCACTGGTCGTCGTCGTCGACCCCGCCGTCGCCATCGTCTTGAGCGTCTGGATCTTCGACGAGCGCTTCACCGTCAGCACAGCCCAGAGGGTGGCGGCCGGCGCGGCCTTCTGCGTCATGGCGATCGGCGTCGTCGTCCTCTCCCGGACGGCACCCACCGATCTCGACTCGACGATGGCAGACAGGTCGTAGGAAACGTGCGGCCCGGCGGGGACGTCAACCGGGCGGCGCAGCATCCCCCGGGAGCACATCGCAGAACTCGAAGCCGTCCCGACGGACCCTCTCGCCGGTCCGGATCGCTATGGGAGAGCTGAACGAGGGCGCATCCCAGACAAAGGTGTGGAACTCACCTCGTTCGCCACAGGGGTCCACGCCCGCGGGGAGGTCATGGAGCAGATCCTCGTCGAACGGTCGACCGACGAACGACGGTGAGAGCTGTGCGGGGTCCACACACGTGAGGACGGCCCGGACGCCAGCGGCCACCATCTCATGGGCCAGTGCATCGGTGGGGCGCAACCAGAGAGGGAACACCGGCTGAATGCCAGTGGGTGCCAGCGCCCGCTCCCTGTACAGACGAATGTCTTCGAGGAAGAGGTCTCCGAAGACCATCGCACTGACCCCTTCCCGCACCGCCACGTCCAACGCCTCTCCCATTCGGGCCTCGTAGACCTCGTTCGGGCACGGGGAAGGGATCGGGACGACGTGCAGGGGCAGTCCCAATCGATCCGCCTGCTGCTCCAGGAGCGATCTCCTCACTGCGTGCATGGCGACGCGGTCCGCTTCCTCGTTCACCGTCACCAGCAGCTTCGTCACCTCAATGCCGGGCGGCACGCACTGCAGTGCGAACGTGCTGTCCTTCCCGCTGCTCCAGCTCATCCAGGCCCGCGTTGTCATCGTCAGATGGAAGCACACATGGAGTGGCGCCGCGAGGGATCGAACCGACCTACGTCAGGATTTCGACCCATCCGTCTGTTCCATTGACGCGGATCCGCTGCCCGTCGCGGATCAGTCGGGTGGCCCGCTCCACGCCCACGACGGCCGGCAGCCCGTACTCGCGTGCGATCACCGCACCATGGGTCATCAGGCCGCCCACCTCCGTCACGAGCCCTGCGATGGCGACGAACGCCGGCGTCCAGCTGGGGTCCGTGTAGGCGGTGACCAGGATGTCGCCCGGCTCCAGATCGGCCTCTCCCATGTCGCGCATGACGCGTGCCCGTCCTTCGACCGCCCCGGAGGAAACGGGCAAGCCGACCAGCGCGTCAGCCGGAGCATCGACACGGTGGTAGGTCCCGACGACCACCTCACCGTCCGACGTGAAGACCCGGGGCGGCACGAGCGCCTGTGCGGACCTGAAGGCGTCCTTGCGCTGGTCGATGAGCCCGTCATCGGCCTGGTTCATGCGCACAACGTCGTGGAGCTCCTCGAACGTCAGGTAGAAGATGTCTTCCTTCTCACGCAGGACGTCGGCTTGCACCAGGCGTGCAGCCTCTCCGAGCAAGGCCTGCTTGTAGACGAAATAGCGGCTCACCATGCCGTATTTCGGATACTCCCGATACCCCATGAACGTCCTGACCCGATCGATCATCTGCTTGGTCTCGTCGGCCTTGCGCTGCCCGTCCGGCAGGTCCCTCAGGCGCGCCAGGAGCTCGTGCTCCTTCTCCTGCGCTTCCCGGCGACCTTGCTCGAAGCGCCGCTCGGCCGCACCCGGCTCGAAGTTCGCGATGTTGCCGAGTATGAGGGGCACGAGTGCGACGGGGTGTTCGCTCCATCGTGGCCTCGTGATGTCGATCTCACCGACGCAGCGCATGCCGTACAGGTCGAGCCATGCCGCAATGGCGTCTCGTGCCTCCTGTCCGCCCTCGAATCGGACCAGCTCGCCCAGGAAGTCGTCATGTTCGACGCGCTCGAGAAAGGCCACGACCTCCGGATGCGGGCGGATCACGTCCGCGACGTCGAGAAGGGCCAACCCCATCTCCGACGTCACGTTGTGTGGGACGGACTGTGTGAGCGCGTCGGCCGCATTCTTCTCGCCCAGCCAGGACTCGATGTGTTCGTTCAGCCATCCCGCGGCGTCCATCGCCGACATGAACACCTCATGGCTGCGCGGATCGAACAACATCCGCTTCAGTTCCCCGATGTCCTCGAGGATGAAGTCGAACAGCGCGGGGCCTGACTTCGTCTCAATTTCTGTCCGCAGCGTCGCGATGGAGGCCTGGCTGCGGTCGATCAGATCGGTGACGACGGCTGGGTCGGTTTCGAGGGCGACCGGCGGGCCGCCGCCCGGCGGCGCGGCACCAACCGGCGGCGCACCCGGACCGCCGTCCGGAACCGTCGGGATGAAGTCGCCGCGCTCGACGATGGCCTCAATGGCGGTTCCGACCAGCGGATCCGACTTCATGAACACGTTGAGGAGGCCGACGCGTCGTGTGGGTGACGCCAGGTCCGGGGCGACATCCACGAACAACCTCCCGCCGGCGACGTACATCGACCGGGGAGTGGTCAACTGCCAGAACGAGATCCCCAGCGGCTTCATGGCGTCCGTCATCATCTGCGCATGACCGACGGAAATGAAGACATGGTTCTCCTCGTCGCCGACAACGGGAAGAGGGAACAGCGTGGTGATCGGCCGGCTCTGCACAATCTGGAACCCCTCGTCGTCCAGGCACCATTCGATGTCCTGGGGGTGGCCGAAGTGCGCCTCGATCCGCCGGCCCAACTGCGACAGCTGCACCGCCTGCGCCGCGGTCAGGACCGCCTGGCCCTGACGCTCCGGCTCGACCGCCACGCGGCGCGTGCCTCCCGTCGGCGAAGCCTCCATGGCAAGCCGTTTGGTGCCGATCTCCATGGCGACGAGTTCGCCGTCACGCACCTCGTAGACGTCCGGGTTGACCAGGCCTGAGACCAGGGCCTCGCCGAGGCCGAAGCCGGCCTCCACGGTGACGACCTTTCGGTTCGACGTGACCGGGTCCGCCGTGAAGAGGACGCCGGACGCCGACGGGAACACCATCTGCTGCACGACCACGCCCATGGAGACCCGCCCGGGGTCGAACCGGTTCCGCAGGCGGTACGTCACGGCGCGCTCGGTGAACAGGGAGGCCCAGCACCGGCTGATGTGCTCGAGGATCGACGCCGAGCCGACAACATTGAGGTACGTGTCCTGCTGGCCGGCGAAGGACGCCGTCGGCAGGTCCTCGGCCGTCGCACTGGACCGGACGGCACAGGCGGTGTGCTCGCCGATCCGGCCGACCGAATCGACGATCACCGCCGCCAGATCGTCGGGGATGGAGATCCCGTCGATGGTCCGTCGGATGTCGGCGCTGCGCGTGCGGATCGCCTCACGGTCATCGGGACTCAGGAGCGAGAGCCGGTCAACCTGTTCGCCGATCGACGGCGCGATGATCCGGGCGAAGGCGTCGGTCGTCACGCAAAAGCCGGCCGGGACGCGGATGCCTTCGATCCGCGAGAGCTCCGCCAGATTGGCTCCCTTGCCGCCGACGACCGAGATCTGCGCCCGGTCGATTTCGTCGAACCCCAACACGGAGCTGCCCATCGGTCCACCACTCCCTTCGACCCGCTTGCGACGTGCATTGTCAACACGTCTTTCCCGCTTGCGGCAAGACCCCCACCTTGGTGTACCTTGGTCATGGCGGGGCGGGAGAGACGAGCGCGTGGCGATGCAAGAGCCGGCCCTCTCACAGAAACAGCCGCTTGCGTGCGTCACCACCAACGGGCCGAGCCGACAGCCTTTCCGGGCTCGCTAGCTCGAACGATCCCCCAACCCGCCGATCCCGAGCGACCCCTCCGCCGAACCACTCGGGCTGTCCGGGTCCTCGCTGGTCGCTCCGCCGTCCTCATCCGGGTGCCCTCGTCGGCTGCGCCCGGCAACGGCGGAGGGTCGTCGAGAAAGTCCGCAGTGGGCACGAAGAACAGAGAACCCGTCACCGCCGTCGAGAAATCGAGGATCCGGTCGTAGTTCCCGGGCGGATCGCCGAGGAACATGTGCTGCAGCATCAGCTCAGTCACCGACGGTGTCGCCGCATACCCGATGAAGTAGGTACCGAACTCCCCGGCACCGAGCGACCCGAAGGGCATGTTCTCGCGCAGGATCTGCCGTTGGGTGCCGTCGGGCTCGACAATGGTGTTCAACGCCACGTGCGAATTGGAAGGTTTGACCTCGTCGTCCATCTCGACGTTGGAGAGCTTGGCCCGTCCGATCACCCGCTCCTGCTCTTCGACCGACTCTGCATCCCACGCCGCCATGTCGTGGAGGTACTTCTGCACAATGACGTAGCTTCCGCCGGCGAAGGACGGGTCCTCGTCCCCGATGGTCACCGCGTCCGCGGCGGCCTGGCCCGTCGGGTTCTCCGTCCCGTCGACAAAGCCGAGGAGATCACGCTCGTCGAAGTACTTGAATCCGTGGATTTCGTCGACCACCGTGGCTGCTCCCGCCAGCCTCCCGACCACGAGCGACGCCAACTCCCAGCAGAGGTCCATGGTGGCCGAGCGGATGTGGAACAGGAGGTCCCCGGTGTGGACACCGCCCGGTGGCGGTCACCGTGGAGCTCTTGGAACGGATGCAGTTCGGCCGGACGGGGGCCGGAGAAGAGGCGGTCCCAGGCGTCCGATCCCACGCCCGCCACGACAGCCAAGCCTCCGTCGAGCGCACGGAACGCGACCGTGCGGGCGAGCCCGGACAGATCGGCGAGCAGGTCCGAGACCACCGGCTCGCCGCCGTCGTCGATGGTCAGGACGAGGATGACGGCACTGGCCGTGAGCGGGGTGAGGACCGGTTGGGCCACCGCCTGCTCCACGACAGCCTCCGGGTTCTGTGCGACGCTCCCCATCAGTGTTCTCCCGAGTCTCCGGCCGTCCGCCGGGACCCCGAGGACATGTCCCGGGGTCGATTGCCGACGAGCGTAGCGGTGAGGAAGGGCCCAGCCAGGCGGAGGGCGACGATCCCGGCGTTGATCGCCCGTGCCTCCTACGCTGAGGCCACCATGCCCATTGCAAACGGCACGGGACTGGGAATCGGTCTCGCCATTTTCTTCGTCATTCTGGTCGTGGGCCTCAGCATCGGATCGTTGGTCTTCTTCATCATCGCCATCGTCGACATCGCCAAGCGACCGGACTGGCAATGGAAGATGGCGGGCCAGGAGAAGATCCTCTGGCTCCTGTTGGTGATCCTGATCAACTTCCTGGCCATCCCATCGCTGATCTACTGGTTCAGCATCCGCAAGAAACTGCAAGCGGTCGAAGATGCCGCGGCGAAGGGTCTGTACGGCCCCGGCCACATGACGTACGCCGGATGGGAGCCAGCTCCCGTGCCGGCCGTGGCCCCTGCGGGCTGGTACGCCGACACCAGTGGCCAGGCGGCACTTCCGGTGGTGGGACGGGGCCCGCTGGACCGAGTACACGTCTGCCGGGAGCCCGCCCTCCCCGTAGCCGTCCGTCCCGCTCGGGCCGCTCAGACTCCCTGACCCGCGGCCACTGCCGCTTCACGGGCGTGATAGCTCGACCTGGTCAACGGCGAGGCCTCCACGTGCGCCACGCCGAGCGCGGTCCCCGCCTCGCGCAGACGGTCGAACTCCTCGGGTGCCCAGTACCGGGAGACCGGCAGGTGGTCGCGGCTGGGACGCAGGTACTGCCCGATGGTGACGATGGACACCCCGACGCCGCGCAGGTCGGCCATGGTGGCCACGACCTCGTCCTCGCCTTCGCCCAGTCCCACCATCAGGCCGGACTTGGTCACCAGGCCGGCCTGCCCGGCCCGGGCGAGCACGCCCAAGCTGCGCGCGTACCCGGCCGAGGGGCGCACGGCCCGCTGCAGCCGGGCCACGGTCTCAATGTTGTGGTTCAAGATGTCGGGCCGCGCCTCGAAGATCGCATCCAATGAGGCGGCATCGCCGCGGCAGTCCGAGATCAAGACCTCGACCGTCGTCTCGGGCGTGCGCGATCGAATGGCCCGGATGGTCTCCGCCATGGCGCCGGCGCCACCGTCAGGCAGATCGTCGCGGGCCACGCAGGTGACGACGGCGTGTCCGAGCCGCATCCGCTCGACCGCCTGGGCCACCCGCTCGGGCTCGTCGGGCGACAGCGGAAGAGGGTGGCGGGTGTCCACCTGGCAGAACCCGCAGGCGCGCGTGCAGCGCTCACCGTTGATCATGAACGTCGCCGTGCCGTCAGCCCAGCACTCGTAGATGTTCGGGCACCCCGCCTCCTCGCACACGGTGACGAGCCCGAGGTCGTGGACCGTCGAGCCGAGCTGGCGGTAGCCCTTGCCGATGCGCACCGGCACCCGCAGCCACTCCGGCTTGCGCTGCCCGATGTCGAGGCCCTCTTCGGGCGCCACTCCCGCCTGGCGCAGGCGACGCAGCAACGGGCGCTCCACCGCGACCGGCTTGCCGGGCACCTCGGCGGGACCCTGCATGACGTCGTCGCGCTGCACGCTCCCGTCGCCGAACACGCAGCGGCCGCGCGGCCACGAACGCGTCGACCACGGCGCCGAAGGGCACGTCGATGCCCTCGGCGTGCAGAGAGGTGACGCCACGATCAGCGATGCCACACGGGACGATGTGGCCGAACATCGCCAGATCAGCAGTCACGTTGAGCGCCACACCATGGAGCGTGCGACGGCGCCCCGGGCCGGCGCGCAGGGTGCGCACGCCGATGGCCGCGATTTTGCGGGCGTTCGGACCTCCCGCGTCGAGCCAGACGCCGGGGAACTCCTCCTCGGTCGTCGCCCCGCTGAGGCCGAGGTCGGCCAACGTCTCGATGACGACCTGCTCCAGCCGGTGGACGTGCGCCGGACCCGCCGCCGGCTCGTCGGGCACCGTGACGATCGGGTAGGCCACCAACTGGCCCGGCCCGTGGTACGTGACGTCGCCGCCGCGGTCGGTGCGCTCCAGGACCGCGCCGACTGCCGCCGGGTCGACCAGCACGTGGCGCTCGTCGGCGTGCGACCCCAGCGTGTACGTGTGCGGGTGCTGCAGCACCAGCAGGTAGTCGTCGGTCGCTTCCGTGGCCAAGGCGTGCTGGAGCGTGGAGGCCTCGTGGTAGGGAACCGTCCCGAGTGACCGGACGCGCAGCACCGGCGTCGGCCCTAAAGCTCCGCGGCCCAGTCGCGGGTCCCGAGCAGATCGGCGACCTTGCGCAGGAACAGCGAGACGTACGCGCCGTCGACGGCCCGGTGGTCCCAGCTGACGCCGAGGATCCCGGTCGAGTGGATGGCGATGGACTCGGACCCGTCGGCCTGGGTCACCACCACCGGCCGGCGGGCGATGCCGTCGGTGGCCAGGATCGCCACCTGGGGCTGGTTGATGATCGGGACGGTGAAGTAGGTACCGAACGGACCGTCGTTGGTGATGGAGAACGTCCCTCCGGCGATGTCGTCCGCGTTGAGCTGGCGGCCCCGGGCCCGCTCGGCCAGGTCGCGGATCCGCCGGGCCACGCCGCGCAGCGTGACCTCTTCGGCCCGGTGGATGACCGGGACGATCAGGCCCTCGTGCGAGAGGTCGACCGCAATCCCGAGGTTCACCTCGGCGTGGACGAGCAGCGAGTCGTCGACCACCGACGCGTTGAGCAACGGGAAGTCGCGCAGCGCCTCCACCGTGGCCCGGGCCACGAAGGGGAGGTACGTCGAGCGCGAAGCCCTCCTCGGCCTTGAAGCGCTCTCCCCAGGCCTTGCGCACGCGCTCGACGCTCTCGAAGTCGACTTCGTTGGCGATGAACGCGTGCGGCGACGTGGCCTTGGACCGCACCATGTGCTCGGCCGTGCGGCGGCGCATGTTGGAGAAGGGCACGATCTGGTCGCCGGCGGCCCGGAACGAGGCCATGGAGACCGGGGGCGCCTGCGGCGTCCGGGCCACCGGCGCGGCCGGCGCGGCCTGGACGGGTGGTGGCGGCGGCGCGGCGGTGGCGCGGCCGCGGCGGGGGCCGTCGTGGCGGCGGAGCCGCCGCACGGCGGGCCTCGACCACGCGCTGGGCATCGTCGCGGGTGATGCGGCCGCCTGAGCCCGGTGCCGGTCACCTCGGTTTCGCTGATGCCGTTCTCGGCCAGGAGCTTGCGGACCATGGGCGACAGGACGTTGGGCCCGACGCCGTCCCCGTTGCTCGCCGCGCTCGGGCGCGGGCGGCCGCTGCAGGCGCCGGCGCCGGTGCGAGCTGGCGGAGGCGGTGGCGGCGGCGGTGGCGGTGGCGGCGGTGCGGCCTCGCTGCGGAGCGGCCGCAGCCGGCGCGGGCTGCGGCAGCCGGAGCAGGCGCCGGCTCGGCTGCGGCCACCGGTGCGTCGTCGGAGGGGGCCGCCCCGGCACCGTCGCCGATCACCGCCAGCTTCACGCCGACCTCGACCGTCTCGCCCTCGGGGACGAGGATCTCACTGAGGACGCCGGCCGCCGGCGAGGGCACCTCGGAGTCGACCTTGTCGGTCGAGACCTCGAAGAGCGGCTCGTCCCGCTCGACCGCGTCGCCGACCGACTTCATCCAGCGGGTGATCGTCCCTTCGGTCACCGTCTCGCCGAGTTGCGGCATCATCACGTCAGCCAACGTGCAGTCCCCTTCCGCTCAACGCGAGCATGGTCTCACCGAATGTCTCGGACAGCGAGGGGTGGGGCTGAATGAACTGCGCCACCTCCTCGGGAAATGCCTCCCAGTTCACGGCCAGGTAGCCGGCGCCGAGTTGCTCGGTCACCCAGGGGCCGCAGAGGTGCACGCCCAGAATCCGGCCGGCCGTCCCGTCGGCGCGCTGCTCGGCGATGATCTTCACGACGCCCTCGGTGTCGCCGATGATCTGCGCCCGGCTGTTGCCGCCGTAGGGATCCTTCTTGGTCAGCACCGGGATGCCGGCCTCCTTGGCCTGCGCCTCGGTCATGCCGCAGAAGGCGACCTCGGGACGGCAGTAGATGGCCCACGGCACCCTGCTGTAGTCGACGGGCACCACCGGCTCGCCCAGCATCGACTTGACCGCCACGATGGCCTCGGCGAATCCCACGTGCGCCAGCTGCGGGGCGCCGGCGACGATGTCACCGACGGCCCAGACGCCGTCGACACTCGTGCGCTGGTACGCGTCGGTCGCCACGAAGCCGCGCCGGTCCATTTCGACTCCGAGCCCGTCGGCCACCAGCCCTTCGGTGCGGGGACGCCGGCCCACCGACACCACGACCGCTTCGGCGTCGAATGTCTGGTCCCCCGCCTTGACCGTTGTCATCGTGCCGTCCGCCGACGGGGTGTGCCCCTCGACCTTGACGCCGGTGACGATGTCGATACCCCGCTTCTTGAAGGAGCGGACGAGGAGGCGGGTGATGTCCTCGTCGCAGCCCGGCAGGATGGTGTCGAGCGCTTCGAGGATCGTCACCTTGGAGCCCAGGTCGGCCAGCAGCGATGCGAACTCGCACCCGACGACCCCGCCGCCGATGACGACCGCCGTGGCCGGCAGCTCCTTGAGGTCGAGGAACTCGTCGGACGTCATGATCAGGCGGCCGTCGACCTCGAAGCCGGGGAGCAGGAAGGGCACCGATCCGGCCGCCAGGACGACGTTGCGGCCGACGATGACGCGGCCGGCATCCTCCCCGTCGAGCACCTCGACGCGGTGGTCGGCCTTGAGGGTGCCCGTGCCGATCAGCGTGGTGACCTTGCGGCCCTTGAGCAACCCGGCCAGGCCCTTGTGCAGCTTGCCCACGACGGCGTTCTTGCGGTCCTGGCTCACCGAGAAGTCGACCGACACCCCGGTCACGTCGACCCCGAACTCCTTGGCGTCGTTGACCGTCCGGTAGACCGACGCGGTCTCGAGGAACTCCTTGGCCGGAATGCAGCCCCGGTGCAGGCAGGTGCCGCCGACCTTGTCCCGCTCGACGATGGCGACCGAGAGGCCCGCGGCGGCGCCGTAGAGCGCGGTGGCGTAGCCGCCGGGACCACCGCCGATCACGACGATGTCGAACTCGTCCTCGCCTGCCATCGCCTTACCTCTCCTGTGTGCTCACGACGTCCGTCCGGCGCGCTCGGCCTCCCCGGAACAACCCGATCGCACTGGCGAGAGTCCTCTCCATGCCCTGCGCGTAGCAACGTCCACCCTACCGTCCTGACGGTCCTGCTCAGACCGTTGACGACCCCGCTCAGCCGCTCGTCCCGGTCCCCAGATCGGCCGCCTGGGTGGCCAACTCGTCGACCCGGTCGTTCCAGCGGTCACCCGAGTGGCCCTTCACCCAACGCCAGCTGACGGCGGCCTCGGACGCCAGCGCCAGCTCGAGCAGCGGCTCCCACAGATCGCGGTTGGCCACCGGCTTGTTCTGCGAGTTCTTCCAGCCGCGGCGCTGCCAGCCCCGCCACCAGCCGTCGGTGAAGCACTTGACGACGTAGGTCGAGTCGCTGACGACCTCCACCCCGTCGGGCGCCTCGGGCGTGAGAGACCGCAGCGCCTCGAGCGCAGCGGTGATCTCCATGCGCTGATTGGTCGTGTGGGCCTCTGCGCCGCTGGCGTAGGCCCCGTCGGGCACGGCCCAGGCCCATCCGCCCCGGCCGGGATTGCCGCGGCACGCGCCGTCGGTGTACACGACGATCGGACCGCCCGCAGATGACATGGCCAAATGTGTAACACCCCCGACCGGTGGTCATGGTGGTCCCCCACCTCCCAGTACCGTGGGGAAATGCTGTTCGACGGGATCAGCCACCAAGTCCCCGACACCGATCCGGGTGAGACAGAGGAGTGGCTCGACTCGTTCGACGCCATCGTCGACGCCCGGGGGCGGGCCAGGGCGCGCTATCTCCTCATGAAGCTCCTGGAGCGGGCCCGCACCAAGCAGGTCGAGTTCCCCGCCACCGTCTCGACCCCGTACGTCAACACCATCCCGGCCGACGCCGAGCCGTGGTTCCCCGGCGACGAGTACCAGGAGCGGCGCATCCGGGCCTACATCCGCTGGAACGCGGCGGCCATGGTGACCCGGGCCAACACGCGTACCGAGGGCATCGGCGGGCACCTGTCGACCTACGCCAGCTCGGCCGCCCTCTACGAGGTCGGGTTCAACCACTTCTTCCGCGGCAAGGCCGACGGCGGCTTCGGCGACCAGGTCTTCTTCCAGGGCCATGCGTCGCCCGGCATTTACGCCCGGGCCTACGTCGAAGGGCGCCTGACCGAGCAGGAGCTCGACAACTACCGCCACGAGGTGGCGGGCAACGGCCTGCCCAGCTATCCGCACCCACGCTCGCTGCCCGACTTCTGGGAGTTCCCGACCGTCTCCATGGGGCTGGGGCCCATCAACGCCATCTACCAGGCCCACGTCAACCGCTACCTCAACCTGCGCCGCCTGGTCGACACCGAGCGCGTCGAAGGTCTGGTGCTTCGTGGGCGACGGCGAGATGGACGAGCCCGAGTCGATCGGCGCGCTCGGCGTGGCCGGCCGCGAGCACCTCGACAACCTCATCTTCGTCGTCAACTGCAACCTGCAGCGGCTCGACGGGCCGGTACGCGGCAACGGCAAGATCATTCAAGAGCTCGAGGCCGTGTTCCGCGGCGCCGGCTGGAACGTGATCAAGGTGATCTGGGGCTCGCGCTGGGACCCCTTGTTGGCCAAGGACGTCGACGGCGTCCTGCTCGACCGCATGAACACCACGGTCGACGGCGAGTACCAGAAGCTGGCCGTCGAATCGGGGGCCTACATCCGCGAGCACTTCTTCGGGCCCGATCCCCGCCTGCGCAAAATGGTCGAGGACCTCAGCGACGACGAGTTGCGGACGCTTCCCCGCGGCGGGCACGACTACCGCAAGCTCTACGCCGCCTACAAGCTGGCCACCGAGCAGAAGGGCGCGCCGACGGTCATTCTGGCCAAGACGATCAAGGGCTGGACGCTCGGCCCCGAGATCGAGGCGCGCAACGCCACCCACCAGATCAAGAAGATGACCAAGGCGCAGGTGCGCGCCCTGCGCGACCGGCTCTACATGACCGACGACATCCCCGACGCCGCGCTCGAAGGCGACCCGCCCTACATCCGGCCCGCCGAGGGCTCCGACGCCATGGAGTACCTGCGTGCCCGCGGCCGCGTCCTCGACGGCCCGTTGCCGGTGCGCGTGGTGCGCCCCACGCCGGCGCTGCGGCCCGACGCCAAGGTCTTCGAGGAGTTCGCCGCCGGGTCGGGCAAGCAGGCGGTGTCGACCACCATGGTGTTCGCCCGCCTGCTGCGCAACCTCGTGCGCGACCCCGCGGTGGGCTCGCTGGTGGCGCCCATCGTCTCGGACGAGGCCCGGACCTTCGGGCTCGAGCCGCTGATCGCCGAGACGAAAATTTACGCGCCCGACGGGCAGAACTACATCCCCGTCGATGCCGACCTTCCGCTCAACTACGCGGAGAGCTCCTCGGGGCAGATGCTCGAGGAGGGCATCACCGAAGCGGGCGCGCTGGCCACCTTCATCGCCCTCTCGACCGCCTACGCCACCTGGGGCCAGCCCATGGTGCCCGTCTACCTCTTCTATTCCATGTTCGGCTTCCAACGGGTGGGCGACCTGGCCTGGGCGCTGGGCGACATGCGCGGCCGCGGCATCCTCGCCGGCTGCACCGCCGGGCGCACCACCCTCATGGGCGAGGGCCTCCAGCACGACGACGGGCAGTCACCCCTGCTGGCCTCCACCAACCCCGCTGCCTTCGTCTACGACGCCTCCTTCGCCTACGAGGTGGCCGCCATCATGGAAGAGGCCGTGACCGACATGCTCGGCGCAGACCCCAAGGACCGCTTCTGGTACCTGACGCTCTACAACGAGACATTCCCCATGCCGGCGCTGCCCGAGGGCGCCGACGGTGAGGCGGTGCGCAAGGGGATCATTGACGGGCATCTACCGCTTCGCCCCCGCCCCCGACCACGAAGGGCAAGGGGGATCTGCGGGCGTCGCTGTGCTTCTCGGGGCCCATGTGGCGCATCGCCGTGGACGCGCAGCACATTCTGGCCGAGCGCTTCAACGTCGCCGCCGACACCTGGGCCGTGACCTCGTGGACGAACCTGCGCACCGACGCCCTCGACGTCGAGCGGTGGAACCGGCTGCACCCCGAGGCCGAGGCCCGGACCGCCATCGTCACCGGGGCCCTGGGTGACGGGCCCGCCCCCGTCGTGGCCATCACCGACTACATGCGCGGCGTGCCCGATCAGGTCTCGCGCTTCGTCGACCGGCCGTACCTGTCACTCGGGACCGACGGCTTCGGGCGCTCCGACGCCCGCGAGGCGCTGCGGTCCTACTTCGAGGTCGACAGCGCCAACCTCGTCGTCGCCGTGCTGCACCAGCTTGCCCTGGGCGGGCAGATCAAGTCCTCCGTGGTGAGCGAAGCCATCGCCGAGTTGGGCATCGACGCCGACGGCGCCGCTCCCTTCATCGTCACCTGACCCAGCCGTGACGTCGTCAGGGCGTCAGCAGGGCCACGAAGGTGGCCAACACTTCCTGCGCGCCTCCGGAACGGCAAGCACGAGCGTCCGCCTGTCCGCCTCAATCGTGACCGACACGTCGAAGAAGGGACAACACTCCTTCTCCCGTTGCGCCAGGGCCACCGCAGCCGTCAGGTCGGCATCGGAGTCGCGCAGCACGAGGCGCACCGCGCGCGCCTCGATCTCCACCGAGGCGACCGACCACGCCACCAGGGCCTGCCACTCGGCGGCGCGCGCCCCGAGTGCCCACGCGTCGAGACTGCAGGCGATCGGCACTGGCTCCGCCTCCTGGTCCCAGGCCGGCGGGATCGGCGGCGGAATCGGAGTGAACCCGGCGTCCATCGTCAGCGCCGCCGGCTCGCCACGAGCGCGTCGCGGGTGAGCTCCATCTGTCCCAAGTGCTGGAAGAGCTCCCGCAGCACGTGGAGCAGCACCGAGCCCTTGGTCTCGGTGTAGGGCGCCGGATCGTCGGGATTGCGCCGTACGTTGACCGGAGGGTCCTCGGCATGCATGCCCACCAGGTCCTCGCGCAGGCGGCGGCGGGCCTGTTCGCATCGTCGCAGCAGGCCGGCGACGTCGCCACTGGCCGTGAACTCCGCGGCGCGGTCGCGCTGAATCGGGCGCTGCGCCACCGTGGCGCCGCCCCAGTACTCCATGACGCCGAGACAGTGGGTCAGGATCACGTAGGCGGAGTTGACGTCGCGGAACGGGGGCCGCCGGTTGACCAGCTCGTCGCCCATGTCCTCGACGATGGCGCACATCTCGTCCAGGGCCCGGTCGACGAACCAGAGGTAGTCGGTGGACGGGCACGACGACGAGCGTCGCGCCCTCGTCAGTGGGCGACCCAGGCATCCGGGTCGGTCACCATCTTCTGCACGTGGGGCGGGAGCTTGCCTGTGATCACATCGGTCAGGGAGATCTTCTCCAGCACCGAACGCAGGCTGGCCCGGACGGCGACCCACACCTGCTGCAGGTTCTCGGCGGCACCGTCGTAGCTGGTCGCCTCGGGCCGGTAGCCGCGGACCTCGGCCAGCGGGCCGTCCAGGGCGCGGATCACATCGGCGATGGTGATGGCGTCCGGGTCCCGCGCCAGCCGGTAACCGCCCTCGGCGCCCCGCTGACTGGCCACGACCCCCGCCCGGCGCAGATCCGCCAGGATCGCCCCCAAGAAGCGCGGTGGCAGGCCCTGCTCCCCCGCCAGGTATTCGGCCGTCTGGGGTGTCCCGGCGGCCGCCAGCGCCAGCAGGGCCCGGATGCCGTAGTCGACCTTGGCCGGGATGTGCATGGCGAGAGTCTGCCCGCGCCGCTGGCCCGCGGCCACTTCCGTTCCTGGCCGGTGGCCGTGCCAAGATCTTTCCCATGGCACGGACTGCGCTGCACATCACCGGCGACGACAAGGCGGACGCGCTCTTGAGTCGGGACCCGCTGGCCCTGCTGATCGGCATGGTGCTGGACCAGCAGGTGCCGATTGAGAAGGCCTTCTCCTCGCCGGCCGACCTCCTGCAGCGCCTCGGCGGCAAGGGCCCGCTCAACGCCGCCACCATCGCCGCCATGGACCCCGACGAGCTGGGCGACATCTTCCGCGAGCGGCCGGCGCTCCACCGCTACCCCGGCTCCATGGCCGGCCGGGTCCAGGCCGTCTGCCGGGTCGTCGCCGACGAGTACGCCAACTCGGCCGACAACATCTGGAAGGGCGTCCAGAGCGGTGAGGAGCTGATGGACCGCCTCCGCACCCTGCCTGGCTTCGGCGAGCAGAAGGCCAAGATCTTCGCCGCGCTGCTCGGCAAGCAGCTGGGCGTCCGCCCCGAGGGCTGGCGCAAGGTGACCACCCCCTACGGCAAGGAGGGCAGCTCACTGTCGGTGGCCGACATCACGGATCCCGAGAGCCTGCTCAAGGTCAGGGCGACGAAGAAGGCGATGAAAGCCAAGGCCAAGGCACAAGCCGAGGCGTGACGGCGGGGTTCGACCTCTCGACCCGCCGCCTCTACCTCTGCACGCCCGACCGCGCGGACCTGGCCGACTTCATCGGCGAATGCATCGCCGGCGGGGTGGACGTGGTCCAGCTCCGAGACAAGCAGCTCGAGGCCAGACCACTGCTGGCCCGGGCCGCCGTGGCGGCGGCCGTCTGCCGGGAGCACGGCGTGCCCTTCGTCCTCAACGACCGGCCCGATCTGGCGCTGGAGGTGGGGGCGGACGGCGTGCACGTCGGGCAGGACGATGCGCCGGTCGCGTTGGCGAGACGGATCATGGGGCCCGACGCCATCGTCGGCCTGTCGACCCACGGCCCCGCCGACCTCGAGGGAGCGGCTGCGGAGGACGTCACGTACATCTCGGCCGGGCCGGTCGAGGCCACGCCGACCAAGCCCGGCCGTCCAGGGACCGGACTGGGCTACGTCACTCAGGCCAGCGCACGCTCCAGTGTTCCTGTGTTCGTGACAGGCGGAGTGACCCCCGAGACGATCCCCGCCCTGACGAGTGCCGGTGTCCGTCACTTCGTCGTTGTCCGTTTTCTGACCCGTGCCAGCGATGCCAGGAGTGCCGCTCAGGCTCTCCGTCATGCGATCGATCAAGGGTCGAGTAGCGCGCCGGCTCAGGCGTGACCTGATCGGCGCGCGGCGTCCGTTTCCTGGTCGTAGGGCTGGTCCGACTGCGGTCCGCCCTCCGGAAGGTCGACAAACACGTTGAACTTCGCTCCACCCCAACCCGACATGGTCTCCGTATCGGCAGGTCACAGCCTCACTTGAGGGCGATCTCACGGTCTGCGTCCACGGTCCCCGGTCCCGTCGCCGGCACCGGCCCGGGCGACAGCGTGGGAGGGACGCGCCAGGGACCACGCGTGGCGGCGCGCCGCATCCGATGCGTGGTCCCGCCGGCGGTCTCCGGCCCCGTGGCGTTCCGCACGGACATGTCGTGGGAAGCGGTCGATGGGTGGGGATGCGGGTGCGGGTGCGGTCTCGGCGAGGATCAACGCCTGCGCCACCCTGATGCCCGTTGGGTCAGCCTCCACCGGGCGCCGAGCCCGGTAGACCACGAAGCCCGCCAGCGGCGCCAGCACGATCAGGGCCAGGACCGCCCACCCCCAACCGGGGAGCGCGGGAGCGAGGTGGACACGGATGGTTGAGCCGGCGTCGGCGGGACCGCGCGCCCAGACCAGGTGTGACGGTGACACCACCGGCGGCGGTCCGGCGCCGGCGACCACCGGACTGGCCGGCAACAGACCCGTGTTCACGAAGAGGCCCTTCAGCCAACCACGGTGGCCCGGGTCGGCCTCGACCGCGACGACCTGACCGGAGAGCAGCGGACGCTCCGCCAGGAGGACCGCCACCAGGACCGCCACCCCGAACATTCGCTCGAAGGCGCGACGATCCCGCCAGCGGTAGACGCTCCGGGCCACCAGGAGGCAGAAGGCCCCGACAGCGAGGAGCGGCAGGGCGCGCAACCACCACCCGAGCCCGAACAGCGTGAAGGCCACACGGCCGACGACGGCCGAGGGCGCGACCACCCACGGATCGGGCGAAGACTCGGCATCGCCCTTGGTCGTGAACGAGCCGTCCGCCTCGACTGCGACGACACGGTGGGTGAAGACGGCGTGCTGGCCGGGTGGTCGGAACGCCACCAGTTCGCCCGGATGCACCGGGCCCTCCAACGGGCGGACGGCCACGAGCGAGCCCACGCAGACCGCCGGGCACATGGAGGGCGTGGTCGTCGCCATCAGCCGGCCACCCGACAGGTCCCAGCCGAAGATGCCGGCCGCGCTCAGCAGCACGGCTGCACACAATGCCGCCGTCATGAGCGAGACACGCGGGCCCCTGCGGCGGGCATGGCGCGCCGTCACAGGCCCACGCCGGCGCCCGGGTAGTCCAGGGCGGCCGTCCAACTCGGCCTGGCCGCGTCGAACGTGAACCCGGGCAGCAGGTGCAGCCCGGCCACGCCGAGGGGCGACGGCGCGGTGAGCGCGCAGGTGAGCGTGATCTGCACCGGCGCAGAGGGGCCCGGCGGGTCGAGGGCGGAGGCCGCGCTCAGAAAGGACAGGAGCGACGTGTTCGCCGGGGCGGGGCACGGTCCCGCGCCCGCCGGGAGGGCGCACGCTGTCGTGACGCCCTGCACTTGTTGCACGGTCACCTCGACCCGCTGGCACGGGACGGTCGTCCCTCCACCCGACACGGCGACAGCGCCGGTGAACGGCGTCGTGCCCGAATCGGCCATCTGCCAGTTCTCCGACGGCGCGGCCGCCGCGGCGAGCGTGCTCTCGTACGCCGAGGCGCTGCCCTCGCCGGCCAGGGTGGCGATCTGGGCCCCCGACGCGGCCGAGGGCGAGAGCGACACCATGGAGAGCGTCCCGCCGAAGAACCCGAGGGTCGGGGCGTCCGACCAGCCCGTGGAAGCCTCCGGGCCCCATCCGATCGATGGGTAGCCCGTGGTGCTCCCGACCCCCGTGATCGACAGCACGCTGCCCTCTGACGTGCCGTCGACGTACAGCGTCGAGCTCAGGCCGCTGAAGGTTGCCGCCGCCAAGTGCCAGGATCCCGTCGGTGACCGTGGACGAACTGGTGATCTCGGACGGAACCTGGACCCCGAGCGTGCCGAGCGTGACGACACCCCACACGAGCTTGCCCGTCGAGTCGACCCACAGGTTGAGATCGCTCGATGTGGCGCCGCTGTCGAACTGCGCGTTCGACACGCTGAAGATCGTCCCGGTGGCACCGGGTCCCGCCTCGAACCAGGCGAGCAGCGTGAAACTGCTCGGCGAGGCGTACGACGACGTCGACTCGAACCATCCGCTCGAGCCGTCGAAGGCGATGCCGGTGCCGGTGCCGCTCAACGGCCCGGCCTGGCCGTAGCTCACGCCGCCCATGGCGAGCGCCGTGTCATGCGACTCGGAGTCCGCCAGCTGCGCCACCCCGCACGTGGGGGCGGCGATCGTCGTCGTCGTGGCACCCGTCGTTCCCGGGTCGCTCAGCGTCATCACCGCGGCCGAGGGGACGGTGCTCAGGGTCCCCGCGGGAAGAGGGTTGCCCGGGCAGGTTGCGCTATTGGAGACGATGGGCACCACCGTGCTCGACGAGGTGCACGTGACGGCCGACGGCGTGGTGCCCCCCAACAGCATGGTGCCGGTGGAGAAGGCGCCCGCCGAGTCGACGACGGCACCTCCGAGCGCGGCCCAGGCCAGCCCGCCGGTGGCGAGGGTGGCCGCAGCCAAGACGGTCGTGCCGAGCGCAGCCGGGAAACGGCACCGGCGCGCGACGCGCCACCATCGGGGTGCTCCCCCTCCGCGCCCCATGACACCGCGTCCCTCAGCCGATCCGATCGCCAGGCATTGCCCCGGTCCGCGTCGCGCCGCATCGGTCTTATTGGGTGATCGACCACGTGAGCGGAACGGTGGCCGTCAGTCCCTGGTCGGCGTTGGTGGCGCTGGCATCCAACTGGACGGTGATCACGTACGTGGCCGAGGCCCCGGCGGCCAGAGCCGACATCGGCACGGTGTCGAACGTCGTGTTGGCCAGTCCCGCCAGCGTGGAGGTGTTCGACAGGGCAGGGCACGCTCCCGCTTGGGTCGGAAAGACACACGCGTCCGTGGCACCGCTCGTCGTGTTGGCGACCGTCACATCGACTTCGCCGCAGAAGCCCGACGTGTCCGAGCCGACGTAGCTGTTGTCGTCGCTCGCCGCGGCAGCCGAGCAGGCGGCTGTGACGAGCGACGCGCCGCTCGTCGCGTTATTGCCGACATTGGTCAGCGTGACCGTCGTGGACACGGGCGTCCCGCCGGGCACCTGGTCCAGCGAGGCGCCCAGATCGTCGATACTCGGGCACGTCCCGGCGTTGGCCGCCGTCACCGTGCCGCCGCTGCCGCTGCCCGTCGAGAAGCACGAGGTGGCGCCGACGCCTTCCTTGAGCTGAATGGTGCCCGAGCTGAACGAGTTCGCCGGATTGCCGATGGCGGCCGAGAACCCACCCAACGTGACACCGGCCGTCACGCCGAGTGCCACGACCGCGGCAAGTGCCGCGACCAGCCCCCGGCGATCGGCCATGACCTGCCTGGTCAGTCGCATTTCCCCTCCCACTGCAAGCGGTCTTCGCCACCTGCACGACGGAGGCGGCCCGCATCCACGAGCCCCCCTCGAGCGCCCCCCCGGGATGTCCGAGTACTGCGGAGCACTCTCGACACGGGATAACGGCCCGACAGGCGAATTTGCGAAGCAAGTCCCGCCCAATTCGGCGTCGGGAGGTCACCAGGACTGGCCCAGCCCGGCGACGGCCCTTAGTGCCGCCGTTCCAGCCAGCCCGCCAGGATGGCGATGACGCGGGGGTCGGCCCGGAGCCAGTGACCGGCGCCCAGCACGGTGTGCAGCTCCGAGGGCCCCGTGGCGGCGTCGGCCAGGGCCCGGGCGTCGGACAGGGGGACGTCGGGGTCGTCCGAGCCGTGGACCATCAGCAGCGGCCGCCCCTTCAGCAGGGCGGCGTCCTCGACCGGGTGCAGCACGGTGAGCTCCTTGGCCCAGGCGTCGACGGAGGCGGGGAAGGAGGGTGAGCTGACGACGCCGGTCTGGCGGCAGCGCTCCAGCAGCCGCTCCGGGTCGACGGCCAGCGGGCCCAGGTCGGCCGGCGTCCCCAGGCAGGCCACGCCGGCCACCCGCTCGTCCGTCGGCGGCCAGGTGCAGCGCCAGCACGCCGCCGAAGCCGAACCCACCACCAGGCGGGGGGCGGACTCGGGGATCTCGGCCGCGGCCAGGCAGCCGAGGTCGTCCAGCCAGCCCAGGGCCGAGAAGTCGCCCTCCGACTCGCCGGCGCCGCGCAGCGACGCCGGTGGCCACGCGCCAGCCCGACTCCCGGGTCGAGCCGGTCCGCCAGCGCCGGGTAGGTCAGCGCCACGTCGGCCGCGGCGCCCTTGGGCCGGGGCAGGTCGTGGACCAAGCAGCGACATGGCCGTGGACGGGCGCGCCCGAAGGCGTCGTGCTGGCGTAGGTGGCGAGGTCGCCCGCCGGCCCGGGGCGGAGCCTGAAGGGCCCCGGCACGTCAGATGCCGATGCGCTGTGCCAGCAGCTCGCGGTGGTACGAGGGATCGCCCAGCAACAGCTCCGACGACTTGGCCCGCTTGAAGTAGAGGTGGGCCGGGTGCTCCCACGTGAAGCCGATGCCGCCGTGGATCTGGATGTTCTCCGCCGCCGAGTGGAAGTAGGCCTCCGAGCAGTAGCGACTTGGCCAACGACGCCACCACCGGCAGCTCGTCGGAGTCCTCGGCCGCGGCCCAGGCCGCGTAGTAGGCGGCCGACTTGGCCGACTCGACCTCGAGCAGCATGTCGGCGCACTTGTGCTTGATGGCCTGGAACCAGCCGATGGGCCGCCCGAACTGGATGCGCGTCTTGGCGTACTCGACCGAGGCGTCGAGCACGCGCTGCGCGCCGCCCACCTGCTCGGCGGCCAGCGCCACGGCGGCCAGGTCGAGCGTCTTGGACAGCCCGGCCTCGGCACCGCCGTCGACGCCGATCAGCACGGCCGGCGTGTCGGCGAACTCGAGCCGGGCCTGCTTGCGCGTCTGGTCCATGGTCGGCAGCGGCGTGCGGGTCAGACCCGCCGCGTCGCCCTCCACGGCGAAGAGCGTCACGCCGGCGGCGGTCCGGGCCGCCACGATGATGAGGTTGGCCACGTGGCCGTCGATCACGAACATCTTGTGGCCGTTGAGCACCCAGCCGCCGTCCTTCTGCGTGGCCGCGCAGCTCGATCCCGCTGAAGTCCCACTTCCCGTTGTCCTCGGTGATGGCCAGGGTGGCGATCGTCTCGCCCGAGGCGATGCCGGGCAGGTAGGACTTCTTGGCCTCGTCGTCGCCCGAGGTCAGCAGCGCGTTGGCCGCCAGCGCCACCGAGGAGAAGAACGGCGCGCACAGCAGCGCGGCGCCCATCTCCTCGAGCACGACCAGCAGCTCCACGTACGTGAAGCCCGAGCCGCCGAACTCCTCGGGGATGGTCAGGGACTGCAGGCCGAGCTGGTCGGCCATCTGGCTCCACACGGCGGGGTCGTAGCCCGTCGGTCGTGTCCATCAGGCGGCGCACCTCGGACTCGGGCGACTTCTCCGCCAGGAAGCGGCGCACCGCGGTGCGCAGCTCCTCCTGCTCGTCACTGAAGGCGAAATTCATGCCAGGGCTCCCTCTGCCTCTGACGCCCCGGCCGGCGGTCTCCGTGCCAGCGTGTCTACCAGACGAAAGAGCGGCGCGGACCAGATGTGCGACGCTGGGGTGATGGGACAGCTGGAGCAGATCTGGAGCGATGCCGCCGCCGAGGTCCACCAGATCGTGGTGGGCCCCATGGACAACAACGTCTACATCCTGCGTTGCCGCCGCACCGGCGAGGCCATGCTCATCGACGCCGCCAACGAGCACGAGGAACTGCTCGAGATCTGCAAGCAGCTCGGCGTGAACCAGGTGGTGGAGACGCACGGGCACTGGGACCACATCCAGGCCGTGCCGGCGGTGCGCGAGGCCGGCATCTCGGTGGCCGTGACCAGCGCCGACGCGGGCATGCTCCCCAGCTACGACCTCATCCTCGAGGACGACGAGCAGCTCAGCGTGGGCGACCTGCGCCTCAAGACCCTGGCCACGCCGGGCCACACCCCCGGCTCCATCTGCTTCGCCGTGGAGGGCACGAACCTCCTGTTCACCGGCGACACCCTCTTCCCCGGCGGCCCGGGCAACACGACCTTCGAGGACGCCGACTTCGACACCATCATTCAGTCCATCGACCGCCGCATTTTCGCCGCCTTCGGGCCCGACACCCTGGTGCTGCCCGGCCACGGCACCTCCACCACGGTGGGCAACGAGGCCCCTCACCTGGGCGAATGGGTCGAGCGAGGTTGGTGAGGGCCGCCGCGGGGAGTCCGCCGGAACCGTCGCGGCGGCCCCTATCGGAATACCTGACCAAAACGGTAAGCTTTTAGACGATGACGCACGCCCCCCCTGCTCGAAATCCGGGACCTGCACGTCTCGGCGGAGGACGGCCCCATCCTGCGTGGCGTCGACCTGACCGTCGGGGCGGGCGAGATCCACGCCCTCATGGGCCCCAACGGCGCCGGCAAGTCCACGCTGGCCGGCGCGCTGATGGGGCACCCCGCCTACACGGTGACCTCCGGCTCCATCCTGCTGCAGGGCGAGGACGTGACGCACTGGGCCACCGACGTGCGGGCCAAGGCCGGCCTGTTCCTGGCCTTCCAGTACCCCGAGTCGATCGAGGGCGTGTCGGTGACCCAGTTCCTGCGCCAGGCCATGGCGGCGCGCAAGGGCACCGAGGAGGTCTCGGTGCTCGAGGTCCGGGTGCTGATGACCGAGTGGATGGAGCGGCTCGGCATGGACACCTCGTTCGCCAGCCGGCACCTCAACCAGGGCTTCAGCGGCGGCGAGAAGAAGCGCAACGAGATCCTGCAGATGGCGCTGCTCGAGCCCTCGGTGGCCGTGCTGGACGAGACGGACTCGGGCCTGGACATCGACGCCCTGCGTGTCGTGGGGCGCGGCGTGCGGGCCGTGCGCGAGAGCGGCCCGAGCTCGGCGTGCTGGCCATCACGCATTACACGCGCCTGCTCGAGGAGCTCGTGCCCGACGTCGTGCACATCTCATGGACGGTCGGGTGGTGACGAGCGGCGGCCCCGAGCTGGCGGCGCAGGTCGAGGCCGAGGGCTACGAGGGCTGGCGATGACGGCGGCCGATGCCGGCGGCACGCCGGCGCCGCTGAACGTCGAGGCGCTGCGCAAGGACTTCCCGCTGCTGACACGCACGGTGAACGGCCGGCCCGTGGTCTACCTGGACTCGGCTTCTTCCGCGCTGCAGCCCCAGGCCGTCATCGGGGCCATGTCGCACTACTACGAGACGACGCACGCCAACGTGCACCGCGGCGTCTACGCCACGGCCGAGGAGGCCACGGCGCTGTACGAGCGGGCCCGCGTGGTGGCGGGGCGCTTCGTCTCCGCCCCTGATCCGGCGCACGAGGTCGTCTTCACCAAGAACACCACCGAAGCGCTCAACCTGGTCGCCCAGTCCTGGGGCCGGGCCAACCTGCGCCGGCGACGCGGTGCTCCTGACCGAAATGGAGCACCACGCCAACATCGTGCCGTGGATGATCCTGTCCGAGGAGCTGGGCGGCCTCGACCTGCGCTACATCCCGATCGAC
>CAWAHA010000027.1:0-4125 GCA_963781565.1 uncultured Acidimicrobiaceae bacterium
CCCGTTGGGACACGTCGGGCCCAGCCCCCGCATCGTCCCAGCCCAGCGCTCTGGTGGGAGACTCCGGTCCGTGGAGCTCGAGGACGCGGTGCTGCGCCGGCACATGGTGCGCAGCTTCGCCACCACTCCGGTCGACCGGGCGGTAGTCGACCGGATAGTGCTGCAGGCTCTGCGGTCGCCGACGGCCGGCAACACCGGCGGGACGGCCTGGATCGTCTTGGAGGGGCCCGAACAGACCGCGCGCTACTTCGATGCCACGACCGACGCGGCCTGGCGCTCCGATCACCCGCGGTGGCACGCCGGGCTCCGCCGGGCGCCCGTCGTCCTCCTGGCCTACGCCTCTTCGGCGCTCTACGTGGACCGCTACGCCGAACCGGACAAAGCGGGGGCGGCAGGGGGGCCCGGGCTCGGCCAGGGCCCGGAGCACTGGCCGGTCCCCTACTGGACCGGCGACGCCGCCTTCGGGGTGATGGTGGCCCTCCTCGGAGCGGTCGACGCCGGGCTCGGCGCCTGCATCCTCGGAGCCTTCCGCGGCGAGGCCGTCTTGGCGCGCGTCCTCGGCGTCCCCGGCGGCTGGCGGCTGTTCTGCGCTGTCGTGTTGGGCCACCCCGATGGGAACGACCGCCACTCCCCCTCGCTTGACCGACCCCTCCCGCCCCACTCGAGCCGGCTCCATCGGGGGCAGTGGTGAGACTCCCCCCTCCCGCCACCCCCGTCGTGGCCCTCACTAACCTCGCGCCGTGAGTCGGATCTCCCACAACCTCAATCCACGGACATGGGTCACGCGGGCACGTGCCGTGCGCAACGATCTTTCCGACATCAGGCAACACACTGATCAGATGGCGTCGGCCACGGCGCACGATTTCGCGGCGCAGCGTTCGGCCATCGACGGCCTGCGGAGCGAATTGGCCGCGGTCACGCAGCAGCTGACCGGGATCTCCCAGACGCAGGCGGAGCACCACCGGCGGCTGCTGCTCGCTCTTCGCATGGTGCGGGACGACGACGCCCGGGCCCGGCAACGTCTTCTCGACCTCCGCGGCAGCGACGACTATCTCGAGACCTTCGAGGATGCAGAGCCGCTGGTGTCAGTCGTCATCCCCACCTACAACAACTGGCCGATGTTGCGGGACCGATCCCTGCCATCGGTGCTGGCGCAGAGCTACCAGAACTGGGAGTGCATCGTCGTGGGCGATTGCGCTCCTGCGGAGACCAAGGAGGTGGTCGACTCCTTCGGCGACGACCGCATACATTTCACGAACCTTCCCTACCGGGGGCCGTACCCGGTCGACCCCAGAGAGGCCTGGATGATCAGCGGCACCCCGCCCTTGAACGCCGGGATCGCGGAGGCGAAGGGAAAGTGGATCGCCGTGAACGCCGACGACGACACCCTGCGGCCGGACTCCATCCGCCTGCTGTTGGAGCACGCCAGACGTCATCGGGCGGAAGTCGCCTACGGCTCCATCGACAAGATCCATCCGGATCACACGGTGGAACGCCTCGGGGCCTTCCCTCCTGAGTTCGCCCAATGGGGCATGCAGGCCTCGCTGTTCCAGGCCCGCCTCCTGCAACTCCTCCCGCTGCTGCCAAGTGACTGGGTCTTCGAGATGCCCAACGACATGTCCCTGATGGAGCGCATGCTGAGGATCGGCGTGCGCTTCGCCATGCTGGAGGAGACGGTGGTCGACTACTACCCGTCCACGCTCTGGTCCGAATCCGCCGATCGTCGGTGGCAGGAGAACGAGACCTGACCCGAGCGACTATCCGCCCTTCGGGCGGGCCGGAGCGCCCATGACCGTCGCGTCCTCGGGAACGTCACGGGTGACCAGGGCGCCGGCGGCAACCAGGGCGCCCGCGCCGATACGCACTGCCGGCAGGAGGATCGCACCCACGCCAATCCGGGCCCGCGCCCCGATCACCGGCCCGACGATCTGCCCCTCATCGTAGGAATGAGCGCCCATGGCGTTGTCGTTGGCGGACGAGACATGCATGGCGATGAAGACGTCCTCGCCCACGGTCATATTGCCCGTCAGGCTGACCAGATCCATGACCTTCGTCCTGTCGCCGACGTGGCAGTTGTAGTTGACCGCAACGTGGCGACCGATGATGCACTCGTCGCCGATGGTGCACTGTTCCCGAATGCTGGCGCCGTCGCCAATGAGAGTGTTGTGCCCGATCTTCACGTCGTAGTAGATCACCGCGTTCGGCCCGATGGCGCAGCCGTCACCGATGTCGATGGTCTGGTCGAAGGATGGCGTCCGCGCCGTTGCCCCGGCCCCCATCGGAGGCTTTCCTATGACAGTGCCCGGGAACACATGGACATCCCGGCCAAGACGCACCCCTTCCCCGATATAGGCGAACGGGTAGATCACGGAGCCCTCACCGATCACCGCACCGGGAGCGATGAAGGACTGGTTACCCGAAGGTGTCGGCGAAGGTTCCACGGAGCTCCTTTGTGGGGGTGCGGTCAGGTCCGGCGAGCGGGAAGAGGGGCGGCGAGGGGAAGCCTGGTCATGCGACGTCGAAGGAGTTGATCGCGGCCGTCACGATGTCGACCTGGCTCTCCGTCAGGTGCGGGCCCATCGGCAGGCTCAGGACCTCGTTCGACAGACGCTCGGCTATGGGCAACGAGAGGTCGGCGAACTCTGCGTACGCACCCTGGAGGTGTGGCGGCACCGGGTAGTGGATCAGCGTCTCAATACCCTCACCGCTGAGGTGCTCGGAGAGACGATCGCGGTGCGGGCTGCGGACGACGAACTGGTGCCATACCGACTGCGCCGTTGGTGGCACCCCGGGCAGCCGGACTTCGGGATGCCGGATGCCGCCCAGATACCTTTCGGCAACCTCGGAGCGGCGCGCGTTCCACTCGTCGAGGCAGCGGAGCTTCACCCGCAGCACCGCCGCCTGAAGCTCGTCCAACCGGCTGTTGAAGCCCTTCTCCGTGTGCTCGTACTTTCTCGGCGAGCCGTAATTGGCCAGCAGCCGCACCCGCTCGACCAAGGCCCGATCGCTCCCCGTGACGGCACCCCCGTCGCCGTACGCACCGAGGTTCTTGGCCGGGTAGAAGCTCCACGCGGCCAGGTCCCCGAAGGATCCGGCACGCTGTCCCCGGTCTCGCGCCCATGGGCCTGGCAGGCGTCTTCGATCACACGCAGGTCGTGGGCGCGGGCGTACTCCACGATGCCGGGCATGTCGGCCGGGAGGCCGTAGAGGTGGACAGGAATGACCGCCTTGGTGCGCGGGGTGACAGCCGCCGCAAGAGCGGGGGCGGAGATGTTGAAGGTGGCCTCCTCGGGCTCCACCGGCACCGGTCGGGCGCCCACCGCGGAGACGGCGAGCCAGGTGGCGATGAACGTGTTGGACGGGACGAGCACGTCGTCGCCCTCGCCGATGCCGAGGGCGGTGAGGCAGAGGCGCAGCGCGTCCAACCCGTTCCCGACCCCCACGCAACCGGCGACCCCGACGAAGTCCGCGAACTCCCGCTCGAAGGCGTCGCACTCCGGGCCGAGGATGTACCGGCCCCCCGCGAGCACCGCTTCCATGCGGGGGGTGAGTTGAGACGCCACCTCCTCGAAGGCGGCGCTCACGTCGAAGAACGGGACGCGCGGCGGGATCCGTCTACCCCTCGCTCTCGCCCAGGCGCGCCTTGGCGGCGGCGAACGTCGAGTAATCGCGGTAGTAGTCCGCCTCGTCGAAGTGCTCCGAGGCCAGGACGAGGCACACCGAGCCCGAGGAGAAGTTCGTCAGCTCTCGCCAGATCATCGAAGGGATGAGCAGGCCGTAGTAGGAGCGGTTGAGGGAGACCGTCTTGTGGTCCCGACCGTCGTCCAGCACGACCTCGAAGCTCCCTGACGCCGACACAATGAGCTGCCAGAGCTGCTTGTGCGCGTGGCCGCCGCGCGACTCGCCTCCCGGGACGTCGTAGAGCCAGTACGCCCTGGCGATGGCGAACGGGATGTCGGACCCACCTTCGATCACCGTCAGGTTCCCGCGGGCGTCAGTGATGCTGTTGCATTCCAGGAGCCGGCAGTCGTCGATCGTCGTCACGGGGTCAGGGTAGCCACGAACCTGCCGGCCTACGGGATGTCGGCGCCTTCGGCCTCTTTCTTCGACAACACATGGTCGGGC
>CAWAHA010000028.1:0-102983 GCA_963781565.1 uncultured Acidimicrobiaceae bacterium
GACGCCGAGGATCTCGGGGCCACGCGTAAGGCGGTTACCCGCGCCGCATCAGGGCACGACGATCATGCGCTCCATCATGTCGTTGTCTTCGTGCTCGACGATGTGGCAGTGGTGCACGTACTTTTGCAGCTTGATGAGCTTGCCTGCGCCGTTGAGGGCGGTGCTGGGCAGCGAGAACCTGGCGCGCACGACCGTGACCTGCCCCGGGTTCGCCTTCACTGTCTCCTTCAGTCCCGCCTCGTCCCGGACCCGGTTCGATTAGTCCGGACTTCAGGAACGGCCTCAGCGTGGAGACGTCCAGTTGCGGGACGCCGTTCGCGGTGCCGTATTTCGCGGCGTAGCCGGCGGCGTCGTAGTTGTAGCGGCCCATCACCTTGAAGGTGACCAGGTGGTGTGCATCGGGTGGGTGTCCGGGGTGGTGTCACGAAATACCAGTCCTCGACGCTGTTCCAGCTCAGCGTCTCGGTCACCGGGTGGGGGTCTCCGTACGGGTGCGCGTTGAGGTTCAGCTTCCAGCGCGGGGTCTCTGCTGCGACCTCGTTCAGCGTGATCATCCGTGCCGCGACCGACCCGCCGCTCAGCTTCGGCGGCCCCAGGCTGGTCAGCTCCGTCACCTTCGGTTGGCCGGCAGCGACCCGGGCCCGGGCACGCTCATCGGCGCGCCGCTGGACGCCTTGTGCTTCACGGTGATCTGCATGACCCGCATCAGCGGCGGCGCCGGCGTGGATACCGGGCCGGGCGGAGTGGTGTTCGTCATGAGCAGCGTCCGGCCCGCGAAACTGCGGAAGTCGCAGATCACGTCGAACCGCTCGGCCGGGGTCATCACCAGGCCGTTCGAGCCGGCCGGGTTCACCGGCAGCAGCCCGCCCTCGGTGCCGATGATGTGGTGGCCGACTGGGGCCTGGAGCTGGCGCCGGCCGCCTTCCTGGAGGAGTTCGGCAGCTGGCCGGAGCCACCCTTCGAAGGCGCGCTCGACCTGGTCGACGCCGTGCAGGCCCACGTCCCGGCCGGGTTCCTCTCGAACATGAACGCCTTCCAATGGGCGGCCAACTACGAGGCGATCCCGCTGACGCAGGCCTTCGCCTTCCGCTTCCTCTCCTTCGAGCTCGGGCTGGTGAAGCCCGATGCCGCCATCTTCTAGGCGGTGGCCGACCGCCTTCCGGTCCCCCGCCAGCGGGTCCTCTTCCTCGACGACAACCTCGTCAACGTGGAGGCGGCCGAAGGGGCCGGGTTCGCCGCCCGACACGTGCGCGGGATCGGGGCGGCCCGGGACGCGCTGGTGGACGCGGGCGTGCTGGGCGCGGCCTGAGGCGACGCGGCCCCGGGGCCGTCCAGTCCGGCCGCAGCGTCGGTTGGGGCCGGTCGGCGCGCCTGTGCCAACATGCGGCCATGGTTGCCAACGGCCCGATGCTGCGTCTCCTGCCGCGCCTGGACGACGACGTCACGTTCTTCTGGACCTGCGGCGCGGACGGCGTCCTGCGCTTCCTCCGCTGCAACGACTGCGGCTTCTACATCCACCCGCCGGGCCCGGTCTGCCCGCGCTGCCTGTCGCGCGACCTGGCCCCGAGGCGGTCAGCGGGCGGGCCACGTGGACGCCTTCACCGTCAACGTCCAGCAGTGGATCCCCGGGAGCGAGCCCTACATCATCGCCTGGTGGCCATCGACGAGCAGCCGACGTCCGCCTGACCACCAACCTGGTCGACGTCGAGCCCGACGACGTGCGCATCGGCATGCCGGTCGAGGTGCGTCTTCGAGCACGAACGACGACGTCTACCTCCCGCTGTTCCGCCCGGTCGACCGAGGAGGCGTCGTGAGCCCGCGACCGACCGGAGGAGCCGCTCGAGCGCCGGGCCGTCATCTCGGGCATCGGGCAGTCCGACGTCGGGCCGGCGCCTCGGGCGCTCCGACCTCGACCTCACCGTCGAGGCGTGCCTGGCCGCCATCGCCGACGCCGGCCTCACCCGCGACGACATCGACGGGCTTGCCACCTACCCGGGCATGGGGGCGGGCACGCCCGGGTTCGCCGGCCCGACGCACGCCCGAGGTCCAGGACGCCCTGCGGCTGTCGCTCAACTGGCACGACGGCGGCGGCGAGGGGCCGGGCCAGATGCGCGCCGTCATCGCCGCCTGCCTGGCCGTGGCCGCCGGGCTGGCCCGCCACGTCCTCGTCTACCGCACGGTGACCGAGTCCACCGCCCAGGGCACGGCGGCCGCCAGGGCGATCGGCGGCGGCGGGCGGCGGGGGCGTGCGGTGCCCCGCTTCGGCGGCTTCCTGCAGTGGACGCTCCCCTTCGGCGCCGTGTCGGCCGCCAACTGGCTCGCCCTGGTCGGCCAGCGCCGCATGCACGAGTTCGGCCTGACCCGCGAGCAGCTGGGCCAGATCGCCCTCAACGGCCGGCGCAACGCCGCCCTCAACCCCAAGGCCATCTACCGCGACCCGATGACGATGGACGACTACCTGGCGGCCCGGATGATCTCCACCCCGCTGTGCCTCTTCGACTGCGACGCCCCGTGCGACGGCTCGACCGCCTTCGTCGTCTCCCACCGCGACTGCGCCCGACGACCTCGACCATCCGGCCGTGCACGTGAACGCGGTGGGCACCGCCCTGCGGGGCCGGCCCAGCTGGGACCAGTTCGACGACATGACCACCATGGCGGCCCGCGACGCCGCCGCCTCCATGTGGGAGCGCACCGAGCTCACGCCCGGCCGACGTCGACATGGCCCAGCTCTACGACGGCTTCTCGCATCCTGGCCATGGTGTGGCTGGAGGCGCTGGGCTTCTGCGGCCGGGGCGAGAGCGGGCCCTTCGTCGAGGGCGGCGCCGCCATCGCCCGCGACGGGCGTGCTGCCGCTCAACACGGCCGGCGGCCAGCTGTCGGGCGGGCGGCTCCACGGCTTCGGCCTCATCCACGAGGCCTGCGTGCAGCTGCGGGGCGAGGGCGGCGAGCGCCAGGTGGTGCGGCCGGGCGGGCCGGACCGCCCGAGGTGGCCGCGGTGGCCAACGGGGGCGGGCCCATCGCCGGCACCATGCTGCTCACCCGCGGGCGTGCGGCTGAGCGCTCGGACCGGCCCGGCGCCGGCCGCGGTCAGGTCCAGGTGGGCGGCCCGGGCGGCCAGGGCGGCCAGGGTGAGGGTCGGCCCGTAGCCGCTCGAGGTGACGAAGACCGAGGAGTCGGCCACGACCACGTTGTCGAGCGTGTGCACCCGCCCCCAGGGGTCGACCACCGAGGTGGCCGGGTCGTCGCCCATGCGGACCGTGCCCATGACGTGGCGGCTCTCGGGGATGGGCGTCGGCGCCGACGCCGTGGTACGGACGCCCGGGCGAGGAGGTGTGGATGCACCCACTCCGCGCCCATCTCCTCGAGGACGGCCTGCAGGATCTTGCCGTGGTGCTCCGAGGCCGCCAGCTCGTGGCGGCCCGGCTGGTAGGTGACCCGGGCCACCGGGAAGCCGCGGGCGTCGCGGATGGACGGGCTCGAGGTCGACCGGGTTGGTCGGCGTAGGGCAGGTCCTCGCCCTGCATGATGAAGGCCCACATGCGCTCGCGGAGGTCGAGTCGCGCATGAGCCTGGGCGTGGTGCTCGCCCCCACGGGCGAGTGGCTTGGCCTCCATGATGGGCAGGCCGCCCCCGCTGTGCTCGACCAGGCCGCCGCGGATCCACGGGCAGGCCGGCCTCGGCCGCCGCCGCCCGCGAGCGCGTCGTCCTGCACCATGGCGTCGTCGTGCACGTGGGTCACCGCCCGGCCCTTGTGCGGCGTGCAGGCGCAGGTCGGGAAGTGGCCCGACCACGATGGTCTGGAAGTGGACCATCAGGTACCGGCCGAGCGGCGGGTGGTCGAGGCCCGAGAGGAGCAGGAGGCGCGGCGTCTCGATGGCGCCGCCGGCCACGATCACCATGTCGGCGTCCATGGTGCGCGTCGACCCCGTCGGGGCCGATGAAGTCGACGCCGGTGGCCCGGCGGCCCTCGGTGACGATCCGGCTGCACGAAGGTCTCGGCCAGCAGCTCGGCCCGCCCGGTGGCCATGGCCTTGGTGCAGCAGGGCGACCGGGTCGCCCTTGGCGTGGATGGGGCAGCCGAAGAAGGCGCAGAAGCCGCAGTTGTTGCAGGCCGGGCGGCCGTCGTAGGGGACGCTGTTGGCCGCCGTGGGCGCCGCGTAGGGGTGGCAGGCCGACCGTCTCGGCGGCGGCCGACGAGAGCACGGCGCCGTACATGGGCGCGCCCGGGCGGCATCGGGATAGGGGCCCGACCGCCAGGCGGCGAAGGGGTTGGCGCCCTCGCGGCCCGGCCACGCCGATGGCCCGCTCCACCTCGGCGTAGTACGGCTCGAGCTCGTCGTAGTCGAGCGGCCAGTCGGCCACCGTCGGCGCCGTCCTGGGGCCCGTAGGTGGAGCAGAGCCGGAAGTCCTCCTCCCGGAAGCGCGGCACCTTGCCGTCGGCGTGGGTCCCGCCGCCGCCGACCGTGGTCGGGATGGAGTTGACCTCACCGACGTGGGTGTGCTCGCCGTCGTCCGCCGAGCGCCGGAAGGTCCGCGGCTCGACGAGCGGGTCGGGCCCGAGGAAGTAGCGGTAGATGAACTTGATCTCGTCGTTGGAGTAGTCGCCCGCCGGCCGGGTCAGGTCGTCGGGGTCGAGCAGGTGGTTGCGGCCCTTCTCCATGATGACCACCGACCAGCCGGCCCGGGTGAGCACCTCGGCCGCCGTGGCGCCGCCCGGGCCCGACCCGACGATGATGGCGTCGACGGTCACGGTTGCGACACCTCGGCGTCGCTGTAGCCCCGGGGCTGCACGTCGCCCTCGAAGTCGATGTACTCCCAGCCGACGCCGTCCCGGTTGCCCCCGTACTCGGGCGCGCCGTACATGCCCTCGCAGCAGTGCTCCTACAGCAGGTCGGAGAACGCCTCGTCGGCCGCGCAGCCGGCGTCGCTGCTCGCTCGCCGTCCACCTCGGTGAAGTCGGCGCCCAGCGCGGCCAGGCCCTCGCGGTAGCGCTCCTGGAGCCCGACGACCGGGCCGTTGAACTCGCGCTCGGGCTTGCCCCTGGGAGCCCTCGATGCGCATGCGCCAGGCCAGCTCGTCCAGCGGGGACAGCCGGTGGAAGGTGGCGAAGCCGGCCACGCCGCCGTTGCGCCCCGAGGTCGGGCCGCCGGCCCAGATCCGGGGCGGATCGAAGGTGAAGGCACCCGAGGAAGCCGTCGATGTAGTCGGCCACGCCGGCCTCCTCGGCCCCGGGCGTGCCCTCGTCCGGAGGGCAGCATCTGGGCGCAGGCGGCCCGCAGGGTGGCGTATTCGTGGTCGCTCAGCCAGACGGGCATCGGGCAAACGTAGCGTGGGCCGCACCCCAATTGCTGACGCTCGCTGTCAGGTTAGGATCGCCGCTCACCGCTCCCTCCTGGGGGGCGGGTCGGGAGGGTCGGTATGGGGCAGGAGGGCTACCGGGTCGGCGTCGACGTCGGGGGCACCTTCACCGATCTCATCTGCATCACGCCGGACGACCGGGTCCTCCTGGAGAAGACGCCGACGACGCCTGACGACCAGTCGGTCGGGGTCCTCACGGGCATGCGAGCAGCTGGCAGGCACGCTCGGCCTCGAGCCTGCAGGACTTCTGCGGGGGCCTGGAGGCCTTTGTCCACGGGACGACCACGGCCGACAACACCATGATTGAGATGAGCGGCGCGATCACCGGCCTGCTGGCCACCGAGGGCCACCGCGACGAAATCGAGCTGCGCCGGGACCACAAGGAGGAGATCTGGGATCCGGCGGCGCCGCCACCCCCTCCGATCGCCCGGCGCCGCGCCCGCATCCCCATCCCGGAGCGGTGCGACTTCGAGGGCAACGTGGTGCTGCCCCTCGACGAGGACGCCGTGCGCCGCGGCGTGCGCCGGCTGCAGCAAGCTCGGCGTGGAGTCGATCGCCGTCTGCTTCCTCTTCAGCTTCGTCAACCCCGATCACGAGCGGCGGGCCCGCGAGCTCATTGTGGAGGAGTTCCCCGACGTCACGCACATTTCGCTGTCACACGAGGTCCTCCCCCGCGCGCCGGAGTTCGAGCGGACCTCCACCACGCTCGTCAATGCCTACGTGGCGCCGAAGATCAGCGCGTACGTCGAGCGCCTCGTCGAGAAGCTCGGGCGTCGGGGTTTGGCGGCGAGGTCGTCCTCATGCAGTCGAGCGGCGGCGTCATGCCGCCCCAGTCCGTGCAGCGGCACGCGGTCTCCCTGCTCGGCTCGGGCCCCACGGGCGGCGCCATGGGTGCCGCGGTGGCAGCGGGCCGCAGCGGTGTGCGCGACTTCGTGGCGGCCGACATGGGCGGCACCTCCTACGACACCTGCCTGGTGCGCAACGGTCAGCCCGCCGTGGCCACGAACTGGAACTGGCGCCACCGCTACTACGTGAACCTGCCGATGGTGGACGTCCACAGCATCGGTGCCGGCGGGGGCTCCATTGCCCGCGTCCGCCAGGGCGCGCTCCTGGTGGGACCCGAATCCGCCGGCTCGGTTCCCGGGCCGGTCTGCTTCTCCGGCGGCGGGATCCGCCCCACCGTGACCGACAGCGACGCCGCCCTGGGCTACCTGCCCGCCAAGGGCTTCGCAGGGGGGACGATGGTGCTCGACGTGGAGGCCGGCCGCGCCGCCATCGCACGCGACATCGCCACGCCGCTCGGCCTGGACGTCGACGAAGCCGCCTGGGCCATACAGCGCATCGTGAACGCCAACATGGCCCAGGCCGTGCGCAGGGTGCTCTCGCAGCACGGCGCCGACCCGCGCACTGCTGTCACTCGTGGCCTACGGCGGCGGCGGCCCCGTCCACGCCTGGGCCCAGGCCCGCGAGCTCGGGATCGGGCGCGTGCTGGTGCCGAAGGCCTCGCCCGCCTTCTCCGCGCTCGGCCTGCTCGTCTCGGACTACGTGATCGATCTCATGCGCGCCTACGTCGTGAAGCTCTCGGACATCGACGTGGCGCGCGTGCGCACCCTGACGACGGAGCTGCGCCGACAGGCGGAGGCCGAGCTGGCGCCGGCGCGGCTCGACCCGGGCGCAACGCAGGCCGACTTCTTCGCGCAGATGTGTTACGACGGCCAGAACTTCGACATGCCGGTGCCGCTGCCCGAGGGTGAGTCTCTCTCCGAGGACACCCTGCTGCGGTCTCGCCGAGCGCTTCCACCACCAGCACGAGACCGTGCGCGGGTTCGCCTTCCCGACCCAGCAGCCGCTCGTTCGGGGCCTCCGCCTCGTGCTGCGTGGAGCCACGCCCAAGCCGCCCGCGCTGGCCCGCATGGGCGAGCTGGTGCGCTCCGCCGAGGCGCGTTCGGGGTCGCGGCCGGTCAACTTCGGGGCGGGGTTCGTGGAGGCGCCGACCTACGACGGGACAGCGCTCGGGGTCGGCGCAGTGGTCGAGGGCCCGGCACTGATTGAGGAACCCTTCACCGTGGTCGTGCTCGCACCCACGGACGTGGCGGTGCTGGACGAGCACGGCAACTACGACATCACCATCGGCCCGGCCTGACGTCGACCGGGTCAGGCCGTCAGACCGGCCCGGGGCTTCCTGCGGACGGGGGAACATCAGGGTCGCTCAGGGTCGGCATCAGGGTCGGGCACGACGTCCGCACCCGGGTGCTGCACGGCCCCGACCCGGTGGGCGAACCAGAGCAGGGCCCGCTCCCCTTCGTCGAGCACTTCGCACACCAGGTTGCCGGTCTCGCTCGCCCCGAGGTCGACGAAACGGATCCAATTGGTCACGATGCGGAAGCCTGGGCCACGGTAGTGGCGTCCGACCATCCGCAGCGGGACGACGGGCATGCGCAAGGCCCACGACACGAGTCCACCGGCGATCTCGGGGAAGGCGACCCGGTGGCGCACGACGTCGGTCGTACTGGCCGGTGACGACGTCGACCATGTTCTCCAGCGCGGTGGAACCCGGATCGAAGTAGTGCGAGTGCGCCGCGACCGGTCGGATGTTCCGGGGCGTTCGTGCTCATGCGGGTGCCGCCGAACTTCGGAGAGGTGGGCGACGCCCCGAAAATCCCGAGCTCGGCGATGGCGTCACCCGGAGCCTGCTCCGAGAAGAAATGGGATTGCTCGAGGTGGAGCTGTCGCAGCTCGTCGACCGTCATGCCCGGGCTGCCCGCCACCACGACGTCGGTGACCTCGAGCCCCGCGTCGGCCAACGCGGCCCCGAGAACGATGGAGCCGAAGCTGTGCGCGATCACGGTCAGCGACTGCTCGGGCTCGAGCTCAAGCGTGGTGATGAACTCGGTCAGGTCATAGGCCGCCGTGGCCAGGTCGTCGCCGCACTCGATGGAGCCAGCGGCCGCGGCCAGGACATCGACCGGGTTGTCGTAGCCCTTCCACAGGACCACAGCCGTCGAATCGCTCGCCTCGTAGAGGTTGATGGCGTCGGGGATCCAGTCCTGGCACAAGTTCGTGCCGTCGCCGACACCCGGCACGACCACGGCCACGTGCGCAGCGCCTTGGAGGTCACCGAAGAGGAGGGCGTAGTGCTGCAGCTGGGGCCGGTAGACCAGAATGTCTCCTCCGGCGGAGAGCAGCGTCTCGAGCAACGTGATGCGGTCCTCGTCACCGTCGACGGTCGCTCCGGCGAGATCCATCTTCGCCGCGGCAAGGTTGCTGGTGGCCCGACGGGACAGCAATTCCTTTCCGCGCATGGAACAGGTTACGTCGCACCCGCGCGCGCCTGGCGCACCCGTCAGCGCGGCAGGCCGAGGATCCTCCCGGCGATGATGTCGCGTTGCACCTGTGACGTGCCGCCGGCGATGCTGGCCGCCTTACTCCAGAGCCACTGCCGTGCCCACGGGCCCGCTTCGGCCGACGACGGATCACGACCGGTCACGAGCAGCGCTGCCTCCGAGAGGCCCTGCGTCATGGTCGTCCACATGAGCTTCACCCAGCTCGATTCGGGCCCGGGCTCCTCGCCCCGCCCGAGGCGGGTGAGGGTGCGCAGGTTGTGCAACCGCAGCACGTGCAGATCGACCGAGGCTCGCGCCAGCGCGTCGGCCACCAACGGGTCGTTCAACGTGCCGTTGGCGCGCGCCTCTTCGTACAGCCGCGCCAGGTACGCCTCGTGCACGACCTGTTCCTTGAACGGGAAGTTGGTCCCGCGCTCATGCGCCAGTGTCGAGCCCGCCACCGTCCAGCCCTGCCCCTCAATGCCCACGACGTGTTCCGCCGGCACGAAGACGTCGGTCAGGAAGACCTCGTTGAACTCGGCATCGCCGGTCATCTGCACGAGTGGCCGCACGTCGACGCCCGGGTCGGACATGTCGACGATCAGCGCGGTGATCCCCTGCTGGGGACGGGGCGCCTCGGCATCGGTCCGGGCCAGGCACAGCCCCCACGTGGCGAACTGCGCGTAGGACGTCCAGACCTTACGGCCCGTGACCTCGAAGCCACCGTCGACGGGCGTGGCCCGGGTGGACAGGGATGCGAGGTCGCTGCCGGCATCGGGTTCGCTGAAGAGCTGACACCAGATCTCCTCGGCCGAGAGGATGGCCGGCATGTAGCGCAACCGCTGGTCCTCGGTGCCGTGAGCCAACAGGGTCGGGCCCACCAGGTTGATGCCCACCCGATTCACGGGCTGGGGCGCCTGGGCCCTGGCGTACTCGCTCTGGTAGAGCGCGACCTGGACCGGCGTGGCGCTGCGCCCGCCGTACGAGCTCGGCCAGTGCACGCCGACCCAGCGGTCGGCGGCCAGGGTCGCCTGCCACTTCCTCCCCCAGGCCACCTCGTCGGCCAGGTCGGCGAAGGCGGGCGGGCGCCGCAGGTGCTCGCCAAGCCACGAGCGGAACGAGGACGCGAACTCCTGGTCCTCTTCCTTCAGTGCGAGATCCACGCCGGCTCCGTCCACCACGCTGACATCGGCGTCACGTTACCGGGGCCCGGGTATGGTGCCCTGCCGTGACGGCGCGCCTCCGACCAACCTGGCTGCCCGAGCAGGGCCGCCGCTACCGTCGGCCCGGCGGACCTTGGAACGTGCCCACGCTGGACGCCCTGCTCACCGCGCACGGCGGCGAGGTGGTCGACGGTCGCCACCCGCCTGTCGGCAGCCGAGGCCGACGCACTGGTGGCGGTGGTGGCCGGAGGACTGCGAGCCCGGGGCGTCCGGCGCGGCGAGGCCGTCGCCTGGCAGGTGCCCAACAGCGTGGCGGCCGCCGTCCTGACCCGGGCCTGTTGGCGCATCGGTGCCGTGGCGGCTCCGGTCCTGCACTCGTTCGGCGCCGCCGACGTGACGGCGGCCCTCGGCCAGATCGACCCCGCACTCGTGCTGGAGATAGAGGCGGACGCCTTTTCCGACCCTGTGGCGCTGGCCGGTGCAGTCGGCCCCGGTGCCCCGGTGCCGTCCGGCGCCTTCCCCAGCCGGCCCTCCGACGTCGCGCTGGTCCTCTTCACCTCGGGATCGACCGGGGTCCCCAAGGCGGTCCTGCACACCCAGCGGGGCCTGAGCTGGAAGGCGTCGTTGATGGCCCGCGTGCACGGCCTCGGCCCGGCTGACGCCGTCCTGATGCCCGCGCCGATGGCCCATATTTCGGGGCTGCTCAACGGGGTCCTCGTCCCGGGTGCCGCCGGACTGCGCTCGGTGCTGGTGCGCCGCTTCGACCCCGAACAGGCCCTGGCACTCGTGGCGCGCGAGCACATCTCCTTCCTGGCCGGACCGCCGACCTTCTTCATTGCCATGGCCCGCGCCCTGGCCGGGTCGCCGGGCACCGACGTCTCGTCGATCCGGCTGGTGTCCAGTGGAGGCGCGTCGGTCACCCCGGCCTTCGTCGAGGACACTGCCCGCACCTTCGACTGCCGGGTCAAGCGCACCTACGGCTCGACCGAGGCACCGACGGTCACCACGAGCATCGACGACGATCCCTTCGAGAAGGCACGCGACACCGACGGGCGAGCCGTCGGCGCGGTCGAGCTGCGCGTCTCGGACCCCGAGACGGGCGCGCCCTGTCGCACCGGGACGCCCGGTGAGCTGTGGGTACGCGGGCCTGAAATGTTCGCCGGCTACGCCGACGCGCAGCAGACGGCCTCGGTCATCGCCCGGGGCGGCTGGTTCCGCACGGGCGACCTGGCCACCGTCGACGCCGAGGGCTGGGTGCGCATCGTCGGCCGGCTCAAGGACGTGATCATCCGGGGCGGCGAGAACATCTCGGCCTCGGAGGTCGAAGGCGCTCTCGAGGCCCATCCCGACATCCACCATGCCGTCGCGGTGGGGTATCCGGACCCGCTCCTGGGCGAGCGGGTCGCCGCCTTCGTGGAATCCGCCGCTCCCTTCGACCTCGAGGAGTGCCGGAGGTGGTTCGCCAGCCGCGGCATGGCGAAGTTCAAGACGCCCGAGAAGGTCGAGCGCCTCGAACACCTGCCGTTGCTGGGGTCGGGCAAGCCGGACCGGGCCTCCTTGCAGCGACGCGCCGCCGCCGCCACCTGACGGCACGGCACATCCACATGGCGGGCGGCGCCCCACTAGCTTTTGGCCCGTGCCCCGCCGCAATCTGATTCCTCTGGTGCTGCTGGCCGTCCTCGGACTGGGCGGGCTGGCGTTCGCCGTACTCGGGGCATCGTCGGCTCCGAGTGGGGCCACGCTGCAGGTGCAGAACGGCTCCGCCCGGACGTTCGGCACGCCTACCGGGTCGACCTCCTTCGTCACGGACCTCGTCAACACCATCTCCGCCGGCGGGTCGAAGGGCACCGTCAGCCAGGTCCGGCAGGTGGACTACAGGCCCCCCGCCCGCATGAAGGTGTACCAGGAGACCGGTTCCAGCTCCAGTCTGATTGCCGTCCTCAGCCCGTCGGCGGCGGCCTGCAGCCTCAGCACCTACGCGGCCATCGTCGGTGGCCCCACGCCCTGGACGCCCAGTGGGACGAACTTCGTACGGACCGAGACCCTGGCCGCCTACGACGCCCGGGTCCCGGCCGCCACGACGACGAACTGCGTGCCCCGCGCCACCACGGTGCAGGGCACGGTCAAGGAGCGGGCCGCCGTGCGGGGCGGCTTCCTGGTCGGCGTCCGCCTGATCGTGGTGGTCCCGCCGCAGAAGTTGCAGAACGGCCGAGCGGCCGCCAATGGGGTCGAGAACCAGGCGCTGGTGTTCCTGCAGATCAACGGCACCCGGACGTCGTCGCTCAAGCCGTAGCCGGGGCGACACGCTCGTCAGGAGAGGGACTCGCCGGCCTGGAGCCTGGTGCGCAGCAGCGTGGCAATGCGGTCGCGGTGGGCGGCGGCATCGCCGTAGCTCACCTGATCGAGTTGGGCGCGCTTCAAGTAGAGATGCATCTCGTGCTCCCACGTGAAACCGATGCCGCCGTGCACCTGGAGCCCGGTCGCCATGACGCGTCGCGAGGCGTCCGAGCACCACGCTTTGGCCATGCTGGCCGCCAGTGAGCGCTCCGCGTCGCCGGCAGCAGCGCACCAGGCGGCGTAGTAGGCGGTGGAGCGCATTCCCTCCACGTCGACCAGGGCGTCGGCCAGCATGTGCTTGACCGCTTGGAAGGAGCCGATGGGCTTGCCGAACTGCACCCGGTCCTTGGCGTACTGCACCGTGAGGGCCAGGACATGGTCCGCCGCCCCGAGCATCTCGGCGCTGGCCAGCGTGGCGGCCCGGTCGAGGAGCAGCGCGGCGGCTTCCTCGCCACCCAGGAAGCGTGCCGGCGTGCCGTCGAAGGCAAGGACCCCGAGCTCGCGCGTGCGATCCATGGCCGACAACGGAGCGGGGCGGCCCTCGGCGCGCAGGTCGACGCCGTAGACACTGCCGCCGGCTTGCACCACCGCCACATCGGCCGAAGGCGCATAGGCCACCGGGGCCGTCTGCCCGCTCAGGCGAATCCTGGCCCTCCGAGCCCGCCACGGTGAGCCGATCGGCGCCCGGTGCGACCGCGACGCAGCCAACCGCCTCGCCCTGGCCGAGCGCCTCGCGCCACTCCTTCGTCGCGGTGTCGGCCCTCGCCTCGTCACCGCACAGCGCGCCGAGTGCCACGATGGTGGGGAGGAACGGCGCCGCCACCAATCGTCGCCCGATCTCCTCGCAGAGCACCGCCAGCTCGACCATGCCCAGTCCCAGGCCTCCGTCGTCCTCGGGCAGCTCGATGGCCAACCAGCCCTGGTCCGCCATGGCCGACCAGACGGCATCGTCATACCCCGTCGGAGCATCCACCGCCGCCTCGCCGGAGGCAGCCCCGGCACCGGGAAGGGTCCCGACGATCGACCCCGGCCCGACCCGCGCCCGCAGCGCGTCCGACCCGGCCATCTTGTCGAGGAGCGACGCCGCGGCGTCACGCAGGGCTTGCTGGTCGCCTGAGAGGTCGAAGTCCACGGCGGCGCAGTCTACGGTGGCTACTGACACGGGTGTCACCTCACTCGGCGGCTGTGCCATGCTGCGGCGGATGGATCTGCACGCCACGGCTGAGCAGGAGACCCTGCGAGCGGCGTTCCGGAGCTGGCTCATGGAGCACCTGCCCTGGCCCTACGGCGTCGGGCTTCCGCCTCGCTTCGACGACCTGGCCGAGACGGTCGCCTTCGGGCGGCGTTGGCAGGGGGAGCTGTCGGCCGACGGCTGGGTTGGCCTGACCTGGCCCGAGGAATACGGCGGGCGCGGCCTGGGGGCACTCGAGAACTACGTCGTGATTGAGGAGTTGGCCCGGGCCCGGGCTCCCGAGCTGGTGGGCCGGATCGGCATCAACCTGGTGGGGCCGACCTTGCTGGCCCACGGGACCTCCGAGCAGAAGGAGCGATTCCTCCCCCGGATCCTCTCCGCCACCGAACTGTGGTGCCAGCTCTTCAGCGAGCCGGACGCCGGCAGCGACCTGGCCTCGCTGACCACCCGCGCCGTCCCGGTGGACGGCGGCTACCGGGTCACCGGCCGCAAGGTCTGGACCTCCTACGCCCAGTTCGCCGACTGGGGACTCTGCCTCACCCGGAGCGACCCCGATGCGCCCAAGCGCCAGCAGGGCATCACCGCGCTCATCATCGACATGCACGCCCCGGGCGTCGTGGTGCACCCGCTCGTGCAGTCCACCGGCGAGGCAGAGTTCAACGAGGTCGAGCTGGACGACGTCTTCGTGCCGACGGATCGGCGGGTCGGCCCCGAAGGTGAGGGATGGGGTGTCGCCGGGTCGACGCTGGCTCACGAGCGAGGCATCAACCCGCGCCAGCTCGTGATCCACACGCAGCTCATTGAGGAGCTCCTCCGCCTGGCCGAGGCCAACGGGAGCTTCGACGACTGGCGGCTGCGGCAGTCACTGGCCCAGGCCGCCACTGAGGTGCGCTTGTTCCAACTCCACAACTGGCGCTCCCTGACCCGCCTCTCCAAGGGCGAGGCTCCGGGGCCCGAGGGCAGCGCCCTCAAGCTGTACTGGAGCGAAATGTCCAAGCGGCTGCACCAGACGGCACTCGACGTGCTCGGCTCGGCCTCCCCACTGTGGGAGGGGGCGGAGGGGAACCCCGCTGACGGAGCCTGGCAGCGTTCGTGGCTGTACTACCAGGCATCGTCCATCTTCGCCGGGACCAACGAAATTCAACGCACGCTGGTCGGCGAGCGCGTCCTGGGGCTGCCCCGGGGTTGAGCGGCCGCCCGAGGTGGGTGGCACGGCAGGATGGGTGACTCAGGGAGAATGGGTGTGATGGCAGAGAACTTCGAAACGATCCTGTACGTGGTCGATGGTGCCGTGGCCACCATCACCATGAACCGGCCCGACATGGCGAACGCGCAGGACTCGACCCTCATCGACGAGCTCGACGCGGCCTTGGACCTGGCCGACGCCGACGACGCGGTCCGGGTCGTGATCCTGGCCGGGGCAGGCAAGCACTTCTCCTCGGGTCACGACCTCAAGGCGCTGGTCAGCGGCGACGGCTCCGACCCCTGGGTCGCCATGCGCGAGACGCCCGAGGGGAAGTTCCAGCACGAGAAGACGATGTACTACGACCGCTGCATGCGGATCCACGACTTCCGCAAGCCGACGATCGCCGCCGTCCAGGGCAGCTGCGTCGCGGCAGGCCTGATGCTGGCCGCCATGTGCGATCTCATTGTGGCCGCCGACGACGCCGAATTCTCCAATCCGGTCCTGCGCCTCACGGGTGCCGGCGTCGAGCTGCTCGTCGAGCCGTGGGAGCTCGGTATCCGCAAGGCGAAGGAGTTCCTGCTGACCGGCGACACCATCGACGCCCAGGAGGCGTGGCGGCTGGGTCTGGTCAACCGGGTCGTACCCCGGGCCGAGCTCGAAGCCAGGACGCGGGAGCTGGCCGACCGGATTGCGCTCGTCCCGCCGGTCACCGCGCAGACCGTCAAGGACAGCCTCAACCAGACCGGCACCCTGATGGGCAAGCGCGACGCGCTCAAGTACCACTTCATGGCGCACCACTGGGTCCACAACACTGCGACCGCGCTGAACGCGCTGGCGGCCCGCAAGAGCAAGGGCTCCATGCGTGACGTGATGGCCGAGCGCGACCAGGGCCACCCGGAGTGAGCGACCCGTCTCCGGGGCCGCTGGCCGGCATCCGTGTCATCGATGTCGGCACGCGGATCTCCGCGCCGTTCTGCGCGGGCCTGCTGGGCGAGCTCGGCGCCGACGTCATCAAGGTGGAGCTGCCCGGCGAGGGCGACTTCATGCGCACCATCGGCCCCTTCGTGCCCATGGAGGACGAACCCGACTACTCGCTGTTCTGGGCCGTCGAAGGGCGGGGCCGGCGCGGCGTCACCTGCGACCTGCGCAAGCCCGAGGGCAAGGAGCTCTTCAAGCGGCTGTTGGCAACGGCGGACGTCCTGTGCGAGAACTTCCGGCCCGGCACCATGGAGCGGTGGGGCCTCGGCCCTGACGACCTCTCGGACGACCTCGTCTACGTGCGCATCAGCGTCTTCGGGCAGTCGGGCCCCTACTCACCCCGCCCCGGACTCGACCGCCTCGGCATCGCCTTCGGTGGCCTCCTCAACCTCACAGGCGAACCCGACCGCCCGCCGGTGCGGCCCGGCGTGACGATCTCGGACTACCTCACCGGCACCTTCGCCGCCTTCGCCGCGGTGTCCGCGCTCTATGGACGCGACCAGGCGGGTCAGGGCGGCGACGTCATCGACGCGCCGCTCTACGGCTCGGTCCTGCGCATTCTGGAGTGGACGCTGGCGGGCTACGACAAGTTGGGCATCGTCCGTCAACGCGAGGGCAACCGGCTCTCGACCTCGGCCCCGCTCGACAACTACCCCACCGCCGACGGCTTCTTCATCTGCATCGTGGCGGGCTCCGACGCCAACTTCCATCGCCTCTGCAAGGCGATGGACCGACAGGACCTGATCGAGGACCCCCGCTTCACCACGCTGGCCGAGCGGGCCTCCCGCAGTGGCGAAATCAACGGCATTGTGGCCGACTGGACCTCGAGCCTGCCCGCCGAGGAGATCACGGCACGCTGCGTCGAGCACGACGTCCCGGTCGGGCACCGCCTACAGCGCCGCCGACATCTTCAACGACCCGCACATGGCCGCCCGGGGTGACCTCGTGTCGATCGACGATCCGGTCATCGGCGCTGTCCGTCAGCAGGCGCCCTTTCCCCGGCTGGCCAAGCACCCGTCTCCCGTGCCGAGCGGCGCACCCCGCCTGGGTCAGCACAATCGCGAGGTGTGGTGCGACCTGGTCGGCCTGAGCGACGACGAACTGGCGGACCTGGGCTCGCGCGGCGTGGTGTAGTGACTGCAACCGTGGCGAAGGTCGATCTCCTGAGGCTGCGCGCTGCACTCGAGGCCTCGTGGGACGCAGAGACGTCGTATGACCGGGTGATGAAGCCAGGAGTCCCCGCCCTGGGACAGTGCTATCCGACGGCCCGCGTTGTCCAGCACTTCTTCCCCGAGACGGAAATCGCCGAAGGAGAGGTGTGGACGGGTCGGGAGGTGGAGAAGCACTTCTGGAACGTCGTGGACCATGGGGGAACGCCATTCCACATCGATCTGACCTGGCAGCAGTTCCCCCTCGGATCGACGGTCAGGAACTATGCACTCCGCGACCGCTCGAGCTTCGGGGACAGCCCACCAGACGCTGACAAGGGTCGACGCTTCTCCTGCGTCGCGTGGAGGCCGCGCTGTCGGCCACTGAGGAGCGGTTCCCAATGACCTCGGACCCCGCTCACGACGAGGTCCGAGCGCGTGGTCAGCTCGAGCTGACGACCCGGCCGTAGTAGGTGGCGCCGCCGAAGGTGAACACGCCGCCGTCGGCGGCGGCCATCCAGTAGCCGTTGGTGGCGTTGTCCGCCGCCATGCCCACCACCGGTGCCGCCAGGGCCATGCCGCCGGTGCTGCCGTCGAAGGGCGCCTGGCCGTAGGTGAAGATGCCGCCGTCGGAGGCCACGAAGCGGTAGCCCCGGCCGTTGGGTGACGCCTCCATGCCCACGATGGGCTTGTTCAGGTGGATGCTCCCGGTGCTGCCGTAGAACGGGGCGTTGAAGCTGAAGATGCCGCCGTCGGAGGCCACCTCCCAGTAGCCGCCGGTGGCCGGGTCGGCGGCGACGCCGACGATCGGCTTGTTGAGGGGCTTGCCGCCCATCGACCCGAAGAAGGCCGCATTGCCGAAGCTGAAGATGCCGCCGTCGGCCGCCACCATCCAGTAGCCCTTGCCGTTCGGCGTCGTGGCGATGCCCACAATGGGCTTGTTCAGGCGCAGCGAGCCGGTGGACCCGTAGAACGCCGCGTCGCCGAAGCTGAAGATGCCGCCGTCGGTCGCGACGAGCCAGTACCCCTTGCCGTCGGGCGTCGAGGCAATGCCGACGATCGGTGCGTTGAGCTGACCGCTGAGGGAGCCGTAGTTCGCGGCGGACCCGAAGGCGCCGACCGTGCCGTTGGCCTCGACCTCCCAGTACCCGGTCCCGTTGGGCGTCGGCGCGATGGCGACCGTCCGCGAGCTGCTCTGGACCGAGGTGGCCAGCTGGCCCCAGCTGGCCGTGATGTCGGTCGGGGGCGAGCAGCTGCTCATGAAGATGGCGGCGACGGAGCCCCCCGTGTAGCCGGTCGGCGAGAAGGCCGCGCCCATGGAGAGGATCGGCGGTCCGGAGGGACAGCCGGCGAACTGGTGCAGGATGATGTCGCGGTGACCCCAGCAACCTGAAGGATCCGATGCGCTGCAGGCCGAGTTGGACGTCGACGAGCCGCTGTAGCCGTCGTCGTACATCCAGTAGTAGTCGGCCTCGAGCACCGAGGTGAGACCGCCGGCCCAGATCGATCCGCCGAACGTGATGGGGGCGCCACCCGTCAGGGTGGACGGGAAGGTCGGATCGTTGCCTGCGTTGGCCCCGCCCTGCGCGTAGGAGTCCAGTTGCGAAGTCACGTATTCGATCGGCGGCTCGCCGCGGTCGATGCGCTCGTCGTTGACGACGGTGAGCACCTGCTGGTCGATCGGCAGCGCACCGAGGGCGGACTCGGAGACGTTCATGGCGCCGACACCTTCCTGGCCGCGCGCGTCGTTGATGGCGGTGAGCCAGTCCGGGTTGTCCGGCGCAATGTTGGCAGAGGGATTCGAAGGCGGCAGGATGCCGGCAGCCGACGCGGGTGACGCGCCGGCGAACCCGGCGCGCGACGGTCGTCAGGACAATGGCCCCGACGGGCAGTAGAAGTGTCGCCAGACGGCGGCGGGCACTGCGAAGCACGGTGTCTTCCCTCTTTCCTGCTCTTCGTTAGAGGAGGTATCGGAAGGAAGCGACAGAAACCGAATAGGTCTTTTTGACGAAATCCCAACTATCGCGGCAGGTCCAGGGCTTGCAGCACGGCTCCAGACGAGGTTTGAGGCTGCGTTGTTGCAACCGTTGGCGAGCGGTTCGTGCGACCGCCGTGTCGTGCCTACGACCGGGCCCGGGACGCTCCGTGCAACTCGCCGGCGACGGATTGGCGATCGCGCCGCGGCGCCGTGCCGCCGCACGGCCTCGAATTCTTGGTCTCGGAGAGTCAGCCCGTCGTCGGTGACGACGCGAGCCGGTCCCTCACCCCCGGGGCAGGCCGAGCACGCGCTCGGCCACAATGTTGCGCTGAATCTCGGAGGTGCCGCCGGAGATGGTGCCGGAGAACGAGCGCAGGAACTGCAGCGTCCAGGCGCCGTCGTAGAAGGAGCCGTTGGCGCTCTCCTCCACCCGGTCCGCATCGAAGCGGGCCAGGTCCCATGGCGTGAAGCGGTTCGGCCCCGGACCGTCGAGGTCGAGGCCCTCCAAGCCGAGTGCCTCCTGCGCCGAGGTGGCAGGCCCGCTGCTCGCCCTCACTCGTGAAGAGCTTGAGCACCATGTGCTCGGGAGACATCTCGCCCCGGCTCGCCTTGGCGAAGCCGCGGTAGCCCAGGCAGCGCATCGCCTCGGTGTCGGTGGCCAGCCGGCCGATGGCCTCGGCCAGCCGCGGGTCGTCGCCCAGGGTGCCGCCGCGGCCGTCGGGACGCGCCGCCACGCGCACGAGTCCCTTCAGCGTGCGCTCCATCTTCGACACGTTCATGATCCAGAGCATCCCGCGCTCATGGCGGAGCGAGCCCTGGCTCACCGTCCACCCGTGATTGAGCTCGCCCAGCAGGTTCTCCTCGGGCACCTCCACGTCGGTGAAGAAGACCTCGTTGAAGTCGGCGTGGTGCGGGTCGGTGAGCTCGGGCAGGGGCCGGCACACAATGCCCGGCGTGCGCATGTCGACGATCAGCGTGCTGATGCCGCGGTGCTTGGGCGCCTCGGGGTCGGTGCGCACGTAGCAGAGGCAGAAATCGGCCTCGTGGGCGCCCGAGGTCCACACCTTCTGCCCGTTCACCACGAAGTGGCCGTCACGGTGCTCGGCCCGGGTCGTCAACGAGGCCAGGTCGCTGCCGGCGTTGGGCTCGCTCATGCCGAGGCACCAGGCGATCTCACCCTTCAGCGTCGGGACGACGAAGCGCTCCTTCTGGTCATCGGTCCCGTACTCCACAATGGAGGCGGCGCAGATGGACAGGCCCTGCGGGTTGAGCGAGCGCGGCACCATGCGCTCGGTGATGATCTCGTAGTAGGCCATCGTCTCCTCGGGGGTGGCGTTGCGCCCTCCCAGCTCGGGCGGCCAGCCCGGGACGAGCCAGCCGTCCTCGTACATGCGCGCGCTGGAAGGTGCGCGCCCAGGGCGGCAGGTGAGCCGAGGAGCGGCGGGGATCGGCGGCCACCACGTCGGGGGCCGGCAGGTGCTCGTCCAGCCAAGCCTCGAACTCGCGGCGGAACTCGGACAGTTCCTCGTCAGGGGCGAGACGCATGGCCAACTATGACACGAGCGTCAGTCGTCCAGCGAGTCCCCGTCGTCCTCCATCTCGCGCGGGGCCGAGCCCTGCAGGTAGCCCCGCCGGGCCGCCGGCAGAGCCTGAATGGCGAGCACGATCCCGAAGGCCGGCTCGGTCAGGAGGATGGAGCCGGAGATCTCGTCCCAGGTCGCGCCGACCTCTGCGGCCAGCCGGGCGTGGCGTTGCACGCCGCCGGGCTGGCGGGCGATGACGGTGCACACCATGCGGATCAGCTCGTGGGTCTTGCGGTCCGGTGCCCGCAGCGAGTCGATGGAGGCCATCCACGCGTTCTGGGCCTGCAGGACCCCGGGCGCCCACTCGTTGAGGAAGCGCTCCGAGGGGAACGGCCAGACGTCGTCCTCGACGTTGATGTCGAACGAGTCGTCGGGTTCTCCGGTGATGCTCATCAGTCGGTCATGGTACCGGTGGGGCGCCCGCTCAGGAGCCCGGCTCGGGATCGCGCGGCTGGCCGAGGATCCGCTCCGCAATCACGTTGCGCTGCACTTCGCTCGTGCCGCCGGCGATGGTGAGGCACCGGGTGGAGAGGAACCCTTCCTCCCATCGCTGCGCCTTGCCGTCGAGGACCGCCCCGTCGGCGCCGTACAGCGCCATGCCCATCTCCTGCACTCGCTGCTCGTGCTCCACGCCGAGCAGCTTGCGCACGCTCGACCCGCTGCCCGGGTCCACGCCCGAGAGCGTGCGCAGCGTGGAGCGGTGCCCGAGCAGGGCGACCGTCTGCGCCTCGGCGATGAGGTGACCGAGGCGCTCCTCCATGCTGGCCGGGTTGGACTCGCCGCGCTCGCTCCGCCGGGCCAGCGTGCGGGTGAGCGACTCCACGCCGGGCCCGAAGGACGCGCCCGTCGACATCGAGACGCGCTCGTTGGCCAGCGTCGTGCGCCCGATACGCCACCCGTCGCCCGGCGCGCCGATGACGGCGTCGTCGGGCACGAACACGTCGTTGAAGAAGACCTCGTTGAACATGGCGGCGCCCGTCAGCTCGCGCAGCGGTCGGATGTCGAGGCCCTCGGTGTGCATGTCGACGATGAAGTAGGTGATGCCGGCGTGCTTGGACGCGTCCGCGTCCGAGCGGGCCAGGCAGATGCCGAAGTCGGCCATCTGGGCCAATGACGTCCAGACCTTCTGCCCGTTGAGGACCCAGCCCCCTTCGACGCGGTCGGCCCTGCGTGCTCAGCGCGGCCAGGTCGGAGCCGGCGCCGGGCTCGCTGAAGAGCTGGCACCAGTTGAGCTTCCCGTGCAGCGTGGGCCGGACCCAGCGCTCCTGCTGCTCGGGCGTGCCGTGGGCGATGATGGTGGGCAGGGCCCAGGCGCCGACGGCCAGGTGCGGCCGCGGCCAGGCCGGCGGCGGCCAGCTCCTCGTCGATGACGAGCTGCTCCAGGGGCGACGCGCCCCGGCCCCAGGGCGCCGGCCAGTGCGGCATGATCAATCCCGCCTCGGCGAAGGCGACACGCTGCTCGGCCGCATCGGCCGCCGCCACGTCGGCCACCACGGCGCGGATCTCGGCCCGCAGGGACTCCGCCTCCGGCGGCAGGTCGGCCGCCAGGTTGCGCCGGGCGCCGGCGATGGCCAGGTCGGCCACTTCGTGCTCGAGCGCGCCGACGTCGCCGGCGGCGAACAGCTGCAGATTGGCCATGGCCCGCTTCAGGTAGAAGTGGGCGTCGTGCTCCCAGGTGAAGCCGATGCCGCCCAGGAGCTGAATGCACTCCTTGGCGCAGTGCGCCGCGGCGCCCAGGGCCACCGCCCCGGCGATCCGCGCGCTCAGATGGCGGTCGCGCGTCTCGTCCGTCGGCGACCTCCTCGCCCTCGCTCCAGGCGGCCGCGGCGTCCCAGGCCACCGCCGCGCTCTGCTCGACCGCGACCAGCATGTCCGCCAGCGCGTGCTTCACCGCCTGGAACTGGCCGATGGGTCGGCCGAATTGGACGCGCACCTTGGCGTACTCCGATGCCGTCTCCAGGCACCAGCGGGCGATCCCGGCGCTCTCGGCCGCCGCCAGCGTGAGGGCCAGGCCGCGGACGTCGTGGTCGGAGAGCAGCACCTGCTGGGCCGGCGGCACCGTCACGCCGCCCTCGCCGATGGTCAGCTGCCCATCGCACGCGTGGCGTCGAGCGCCGGCAGTGCCTCGACCGAGACGGCGTCACCCAGCGCTTCCAGGTCGAGCAGGATCCAGCCCGCATCCCGCACCCGCACCCGCACCGGTGCCGTCGTCGAGGGGCACCAGCACCAGCCGGGCCGTGGGCAGCCCGAGCACCGGGCGCACTGAGCCCGCCAGGGCGAGCGCCCCGTCCTCCCCCGGCTGCCAGTGCTGCGGCACCGCGCCCAGCGCCACAGCAGCGGTGATGGTGCCGTCGGCCAGCCCGCGTACCCACTCGGGCGGCGCCATGGCCGGCCCGCGCGACCCTCGGGCCACCGCCGCGGAGACCACCAGGGTCGGCAACAGGGGCCCGGGGAACAACGCGTGCCCGAGCTCCTCCACGCACGACGGCCAGCTCCGACAGCGTGAAGCCCTGGCCCCCCTGGTCCTCGGGCAGGTGCAGGCCGAGCCAGCCCTGGGCCGCCATCTTCTCCCAGGCCGCCGGCAGGTCCGCCGCCCCGGGCGGCGCCTCGGCGGCCTGCCGCGGCACCGTGGCCGGAGAATGGGTCTGGGCCCAGCGCAGCGCAGTGGTGCGCAGCGACTCGTGGTCCTCGGTGACGGCGATGGGCATTACGTGTTCTCCTCCAGAGGAACCTCGGCGCCGGCGCGCCAGAGGGTGATGGCGCCGACGGGACAGCCTTGCGCGGCGGAGCGCAGACGCCCTTCCTCGGTCGCCGCGGCATCGACGACGATGGCGTGGCCGTCGTCGCTGAGGTCGAAGGTCTCGGGCGCCCAGAAGACGCAGTTGCCCGACCCCATGCAACGGTCCCAGTCGATCTTGACCTCGAGCGCGTCGTCAGCCATCAGGCCCGCGCCCCCATGCCCTTCTTGGCCGCCGCGTCCTGCCGCGGGTTGGCTCTGCCGCCCATGAACCCGAAACTAGCCCCCGGGGGAGAACACCACGGGCAGCGAGAGCGGCGAGCGGAAGGCCATCCCCTCAATGTGCGGCGTCACGGCGTCGGGGTCCAACGTGAAGGGACCCAGGCGGTCGAACAGGGTGTTGATGGCGATCCGCGCCTCCATCCGGGCGAGATGCATGCCCAGGCACACGTGGACGCCGAAGCCGAATCCGACGTGCTGGCGCTGCTCCCGGAACATGTCGTAGCGGTCGGGATCGGTGTACTTACGCTCGTCACGGTTGGCCGCACCGATCAGGAGCGCCAGGTCGGCCCCCTCTTCGATCGTCACGCCGGCCAGCTCCGCCTGACGGGTCGCCCGGCGCAGAATGACGCAGACCGGGGGCTCCCAGCGGATCGTTTCCTCGAACGCCTGGGGGAACAACGAGCGGTCCTTGTACAGCGCGTCGAATTGGTCCCGGTCGTTCAGCAGCGCCAACAACATGCTGCCCGTGGCGCGGTAGGTCGTCTCCACTCCCGCCGGCAGGAGCAGCCGCAGGAACGAATAGATCTCCTCGTCGGTGAGGTGCCGGCCCTCGACCTCGGTCCGCACCAGCTCGCTGATGAGGTCGTCGCCCGGGTGGGCGCGGCGCTCTTCCATCACGGCGACGAAGTAGTCGCGCAGGGCGACGGAGGCGGCAACGCCGCGGTCCCAGTTGGCGGCCACACTCGTGAGCTCGAGCGCCCAGCGCTGGAACCTGGGGTAGTCCTCGCGTGGCAGCCCCAGGATGCGGGCGATCACCTGCACGGGATAGTTGAACGTCACGGATCGCACGAGGTCGGCGCGTCCGTCGTCGATGAAGGTGTCGATGAGCTCGTTCACGACGCGCTCGACCAGATCCTCTTCCCAGCGCTCCAGCATTTTGGAGCGGAAGCTCGAGGCGACGAGGGTCCGGATGCTGCGGTGCTCGGGCTCGTCCATCTGCAGGATGGTGCGGCCCATGACCATGCCCATCACTTCCTCGTAGATGGTCGAGGAGTACGTCTCGCCGTCGCGCAACACGGCCACGACCTCGTCGTAACCGAACACGGTGACGGGCGCCGGCTTGTTCGGATCGGCCACTTCGGCGCCCTCGCCGAGGTCGATCGGGCCGGCGTGGACGGGGCTGATGCGACGCAACGCCTGCATGGCCGGGTACGGGTCCTTGATGGTCCCCCCGACCACGTCCTTGAGCTCGTACGGATCGAACGGAACCGCTGCCGAGTCGGCCGTTGAATTCAGTCCTGGCATGTCGTTCCTCCACCCCCTAGATTCCGGGGGTCACACCGGATTGAGACCTGACTCCCTGGTCATGTATAGCAAACGATCGTTAGGGAGTCGAGAACTGCTGTTTCAAGAGGCACGACGAGACGGTCTGGTTTGCCCATGAACCGCCTCGGACAAGTAAGGAACAGCAGGAGGCCACGACAGAGGGGACCTCGGGCGAGCGTTTGACTGGCTCGAGGTCGGAGAGTGGAGACATGGGACCCAAAACGAGCGTCGGCACGCCCCACAGGGCGAGGCGCACGCAGAGCGCAGCGGAGCCGCACCCGGAGAGGGGTCGGCGACACGGCGTCGGATCCTGCAGATCGCCCTCACCCTGATGGCCCAGCGCGGGGTCGACGGGACGAGCATCCGCGATCTGGCGTCCGCCGCCGGCCTCAACGTGGCCTCGCTGTACCACTACTTCCCGAGCAAGCGGGACCTCTTGGAGTCGGTCCTCATCGAGCAGGGGTACCTCCCCATCCGCCCGGTGCACATCGACCCCGAAGGCGTGATGCCGGCCGCCGAGCCCCTGACACTGGCCCAGCTGCTGGCGGAGATCATGACGTCCATGTTCGAGGTCGAGGACTTCGTCCGCCTCATGGTGGGCGAGGCGATGCGCGGCGAGGAGACCGCCCGCGCCGTCGGTGTCGACCTCTTCGCCTCCTTCGAGTCGGCCATTGAGGACTGGGTCACGAACAATCGCCCCGACCTCAGTGAGGGACCGGGCGCCGCTGCCGTGGCCCGGCTCCTGAGCGCCATGGTGGTCGGGATCTTCATTCAGCACGCCGCCGATGTGCTCGGTGAGGAAGGGGATGACCTCACCGCCCTGTCCCTCGACCGGGCCCGCGAGGCGGCCTCCATCCTCCGACCGCCGGAGTAAGCCCCGGCGTCATTTGCCGAGGCCGTCCACCGGGGCGCACACTGGCGCCGTGCCCAGGACCACGCCAACCACCGCGCCGACCGCCGTCGCCTCCGCCGTCTTCACGGTGCCGGCCGAGACCGTGTGGGCCTACCGCCTCGACTTCGCCAACCTGCCCGCCTACAACCCCGACGTGAGCGGCGTGACGCGCGTCGCCGACGGAGCGGCCGGCGACGTGGGGGGCGTGCACGGGCCCGGCGCCCGCTACACGTTCGGCGTTGTCGGACCCACGTCGGCCCGGCGTCGACACAGGCGATCGAGTTGTGGATCGAAGAGGCCGTCTCGCCGACGCTCGTGACCGCCGCCATGTCCGGGGGCAGCGACGCCTACGAGGAATTCGTGGTGCGGCCGCTCCATGACGGCGGCAGCGAAGCGACGCTCACGCTCTGGGTCACCCTGCCCGACGGCCTCTCCGACGAGGTCGTGGCGGCAGCGGCGGCCGGCAGCCTGGCGTCCATCAGCAAAGAGCTGCGCCTGATGCAGCAGAACCTCGACGGGAAGCGCCGCTCCGGCGTCATCCTGAGCCTGACGGCCGCAGTCTGAACCTGACGACCGCAGACCTAATTGCTGTAGTGCGAGTCCGCGTCGGCGAGCCGCTCGGCCAGCCGGGCCAACATCTTCAGGCTGATGGCGGGCGTTGTCGCCAGCATCGACTTGAACTCACGAGCATCGAGAACCAGCAGCTCCATGTCCGTCTCGGCCACGACGTCCGCCGTGCGGATCCCGCCGTGGAGCAGCGCCAGCTCGCCGAAGTACCCGCCCCTGGTGAACTCGGCCACCTCGACGCTTCCCCAGCCGGCACGATGCGATCCCGGAGAGCACCAGGAAGAACTCCCGGCCGACGGAGCCCTGCGCGGTCAGGAGCCTCGCCCTGCTCGACGCTGACCGGGCGTGCCGAGCTGCGCGATGGACCGCAGCTCGCTCTGCGAGCAGCCCGGAGAAGAGCGGCACCGCCTTCAAGAGATCGATCTGCTGCTTTGGGGATCCGATGCCGCATGTGGCCACCGTGCGCTGGGCTTGAACTGCGTTGGGAACGCCGGTTGGAGCGTAGCGTCCCCACCCGCCGAGCGCTGGATTCTTGGGCTGGCGAGTGGCTCTGCGGGCTCACCCGCCGTCACGCAGGCGTTGGCGCAGCACGAACTTCTGGATCTTCCCCGAGGGGGTCCGCGGCAGCTCGTCGACGACCCGGATCTCCTCGGGCCACTTCTGGCGGGTCAAGCCGGCCTCCTGCAGGTGGGCCCGCAGGGCGTCCATGTCGGGGGCCTCGCTCTCCCGGCTGCATGCGGAAGAACGCGCAACCGTGCTCGCCGAGCCGCTCGTCCGGCGCCGCCACCACCGCCACCTCGGCCACGCCCTTCATATGTGCGAGGAGCTGCTCGACCTCTGCGGCGCTGACGTTCTCACCGCCACGGATGATGATGTCCTTCACCCGGTCGGTGATGGTCAGGTAGCCGTCCTGGTCGATCACGCCGATGTCGCCGGTGCTGAACCACCCGTCGGGGTCGATGAACTCGGCGTTGAGCGCCGGGTCGGTGTAGCCGGCGAAGCGGTCGGCGCCGCGGCTGAGGATCTCGCCGGGCTCCCCTACCCCCACGTCCTTGCCGTCCTCGTCGACGGTCCGGATCTCGACCCACGCCATCGGCCTGCCGTCGGTGTGGATCCGCTTGTCCTTCGGCGCATCGTGCAGGGATCCGGTGATCGAAGGGTGCTCGGTCGACCCGTAGGAGCGGACCAGCGAAATACCGAGCGCGTCGGCCCGCTCCGCCACCGCGTTCGGGATGGGCGAACCGCCGAGGCCGACGAACCGCATCAGCTCCACGTGCTCGGGGCCGAACCCCGGAGAGTCGAGCAGGCTGGTGAAGAAGAACGTCGAGCCGCTGCCCGCAGCGATGTGCTCCTCGACCATGGCGTCGAGAACGGTGGGCGGGTCCCAGCCGTCGATCATGTAGATGGGTCGCTTGCTGTAGAGCGGGCACAGCAGCCCACCCAGCATGCCGATGGCGTGGCCGACCGGCGCGCCCACCAGGCTGGGCAGGTCACGCGAGGACTGGTGATCCGACAGCTGACGCACCTCGCAGCCGAGGGTGCGGTGCGTGTGCACGACGCCCTTGGGGTCCGCGGTCGTGCCCGAGGTGTACCCGATCAGCGCCGGGCCGTCGGGGTCGACGTGCGTCGGCCCGCTGACGGGGTCCGCTCCGCGCAGATCGTCGAAGCGCACGTACCCGGACCCGTCTTCCCCGACATCGCCCACCACAATGACGTGCTCCAGGGTCTGCAGCCCCTCGCGCGCCGTGGCCAGGTCGGCCAGGTAGTCGCGTTGCCCGATGCGCGACACGATGATGAGTGCCTTGGCGCCACTCTGGCGCAAAATGAAACCGAGCTCTTTCGGCCCGTAGAAATGGACGATCGGCACGAGCGTGACGCCGAGCATGCTGCAGGCGTAGAAGGTGATGGCCGCTTCCACCCAGTTGGGCAACTGGAAGGCCACCATGTCGCCCGGCCCGAGCCCGAGCGCGGCCAGCCCGCCGGCGACGCGCAGCGACTCCTCGTACACCTCGCCGACCGTCCCGAGGTACGCGTTCGTCGGCGACCAAATACGGAAAGCGCCGCGTCGGGTCCTCGAGGAGGCAGTCGCGCAGGAACTCCCCCAGCGTCCGGTCGTCCCACGCGCCCTCGGCCAGATAGCGCGTCGCCAGCTCCGCCGGCACCGGACGCAACTCGAAGGTCGTCATGCCGACTCAATGAACAACGAGGCGAGACGGTGGCGCTGCGCACCGGCGCCCCCCGCCAGGAGGTCGTTCTGCTTCACGCGCTTGAAGAGGAAGTGCGCGTCGTTGGCCCAGGTGAACCCCACGCCTCCGTGCAATTGGATGTCGTCGCCGGTGACCCGCACGCCGGCGTCGGCCGCGTAGCTCGACGCCATGGCGGTGGCCTGCTCGCGCTCGGGCGACTCGGTGTCCGAGGCCCAGGCGGCGAACTGGAAGCCGGCCCGCGCCATCTCGACCTGTTGGAACATCTCGACCAGCCGGTGTCGCACCGTCTGGTAGGTGGCGACCGGCTTGTCGAACACGATCCGTTCCGACGTGTAGGAGATCGCCTCGGTGAGGGCACGATGGGCCGCACCGACCGTCTCGGCCGCCAGCCCAATGGCGATGTCGTCCTGCACGCGCCGCCACAGTCCGGCCTGGTTGCCCGAGGGGCCCATTGGCGTGACCGGCGTGTCGTCGAGCACGAGCCGGGCCAGCTTGCGTGTGGGGTCGAGCGACGGGACCAGCTCCGCCTCGGGTGACTCGAGCAGGTAGGAGCGCACGCCCTCTTCGCTGCGGGCCACCACAATGACCCAGTCCGCCGTGTGGCCGTCGACGACGATCGGCTTCTCACCGCTCACGACCCACTGGGCCGCCTTGCGACGGGCCCGGGTGCGCACGGTGTCCAACGGCTCGCCGTGCCCCTGCTCGCCCAGCGCCACGGTGCCGCGGCGGGCTCCGGAGGCGAGGTCGGCCAAGAGCTCTGTCGCGCCCAACGCCCGCGCCGCCAACGTGGCCGCCACCGCCGACGAGAAGAACGGGCCGGGGAGTGGCCTGCGGCCCATCTCCTCGAGCACGACGCACATTTCCAGCAGTCCGACGCCGCTGCCCCCGAACTCCTCGGGCACCAGGAGCCCGGTCCACCCGAGCTCGACCAGCATGTTCCACAGCGCCGGGGTGATCCCCTCGGCGTCGTCGGCCAACTGACGCACCACGTCGGGTCCGCACTCACGTTCGAGCGCGGTGCGCGCCACCTCTTGCAGTGCGAGCTGCTCGTCGTCGTACGTGAAATCCACGCTCTCTCCTACGTCTCGCTCATCGCCGTGTCATTCCCTGACACCGGCGTCAGAGTACACGGCGGTCGGGTACCCTTCCCCCGTGGATTTTGCACTGGCACCGGAGGACGAGAAGTTCCGCGACGAGCTGCGGGCCTGGCTCGACGAGCACCTGCCCCCCTTCCTCGAGGCGGAGGCGATCGGGGACGACGCACAGCTGAGCGGCGAGGCCAGCCAGCAACGTCGGCAGAAGTGGCAGCGCAAGCTGCACGAGGGCGGATGGGCCGCCATCCACTGGGGACCCGACTACGCCCAGGGCCGCACCATCAACGCCATGCAGCGCCTCCTCTACTCCGAGGTGATGGCCGAGTACCGCACGCCGGGGACGTTCAACACCAACGGCATCTGGCAGATCGGGCCCATGATCATTCAGTGGGGCACCGACGAGCAGAAGGCGCAGTGGCTGCCCTCCATCCTCGAGGCCGAGGAGCACTGGTGCCAGGGCTTCAGCGAGCCCATGGCCGGCAACGACCTCGCCAACCTGCGGACCACGGCGATCTACGACGCGGAGACGGACGAGTACGTCATCAACGGCTCGAAGATCTGGATCTCCTCGGCGCATCTCGCCACCTGGGGATTGTTCCTGCTGCGCACCGACCCCACCGCGATCGAGCGTGGCAAGAAGCATGAGGGCATCACTGCCTTCATCCTCAACCTCAAGACGCCGGGCATCGACGTGCGGCCCATCCGCGACATGGCCGGCGAGGAGCTGTTCAACGAGATCTTCTTCACCGACGTGCGCATCCCGGCCAAGTGGCGCCTGGGTGACGAGGGCGCCGGCTGGATGGTCGCCATGGGCACGCTCGGCTTCGAGCGCGTCGGCATCGCGTCGCAGATCGCCATCCTCGCCGCCGACCTGCGCGCCATGGTCGCCGCGGCCCGCAGCGTGAATCCCGGCGCCCTGGACGACCCGTCGCTGCGGGATCGGATCGCCAAGATCTGGACCGAAATAGAGCTGGCCCGCCTCCTGTCGCTCCGGGCCTTGTCGAAGATCATGAAGGGCGAGAAGAACTGGCCCGAGGTCCCCTTCGCCAAGCTCTCGTGGTCGTCGATGGCCCAGACGCTGGCCGAACTCGCCGTCGACCTGCTCGGTCCCGCCGGCGCCCTGGCCAAGGGCGGTCCCGACGCGGTCGACCGCGGCAAGTGGACGCGCCTCTACGCCTTCCAGCGCTACTCCACCATCGGCGGCGGCTCCACCGAGATTCAGAAGAACATCATCGCCGACCGCGCCATTGCCATGCCCGGCAAGTCGCGCGGCTGACCCGCTTCTCCCGCCTTGCCCGCCGACCCCCGCGCCACCTGCATCATCGGCGTCGCCCGCCGCACCTGGCATCCGTCCGACGCGCCCGGCGGCGCACCGGAGCCGCTCGCCATGTGGGAGCAGATGGCCCGTGACGCCGCGGCCGACACGGGAGCGGCCGACCCGTCGGCCGTCCTCTCGGGGCTCCAGAGCATCGACATCGTCTATTCGCAGTCATGGCAGTACGACGACGCCGTCGCCCGGCTCTCCGAGAGCCTCGGCGCGCTCACCCGCACGCCGGCGCTACTCCGGCATCGGCGGATCCGTCCCCCTCGTCCTGGCCACCGAGGTGGCGCGCGACGTCAGGGCCGGCGACCTCGACCTGGCGCTGATCACCGGGGCCGAGGCGTTGGCCACGGTGCGCACCCTCAAGAAGGCCGGCGAGAAGCCGCAGTGGTCCTTCCCTCCGGCGGAGAAGCGGCGCTTCCCGATGGACATGGACTTCGACCCCTCCGAAATCACCCACGCCGTCTTCGAGGCGTACCTCACCTTCGCCTTGTTCGACAACGCGCGGCGCGCCCACCTCGGTCGGGGTCTGGACGCGCACCGGGACCAGCTGGGCCGGGTGCTCGCACCGATGACCGCCATCGCCGCGGCCAGCCCGCACGCCTGGTTCCCGATCGCCCGCAGCGCAGACGAGATCGTGACGGCGAGCCCGGACAACCGGATGGTGTCCTACCCCTACACGAAGCTGATGACGTCGATCATGGACGTCGACATGGCTGCCGCACTCGTGCTGGCCAGCGCGGCCAAGGCGGACGCGCTCGGGGTCCCCGAGGAGCGGCGCGTGTACCTGCGGGGCGCGGCCTACGCCGAGGACCCGGCGCACGTGGCCGGCCACCCCGAGCTCTGGCGCTCGCCCGCCATGGCCGCCGCCGCCGGCGCGGCGCTCGCCGGCGCCGGCATCGGGGCTGACGACGTCGCCCACCTCGACCTCTACTCCTGCTTCGCCAGCTCGGTCTGCTTCGCGCTCGACGCGCTGGGGATCAGCGAGGACGACAGCCGCGCCGTCACGCAGACGGGTGGGTTGCCGTACCACGGTGGGCCGGGCTCCAACTACTTGACGCACGCGCTGGCCGCCATGGTGGAGACCCTGCGCGCGAGCCCGGCTCGTACGGCGTGACCAGTGGCGTGGGCATGCACATGCAGAAGCACGCCTATGGCGTGTGGTCGACCGACCCGGGCGCCGGCCCGCATGGCCGACGTGGCACCCGCCGCACCCGGGGCCGAACCCGCTCGCCATCGTCGAGTCGCCCGCAGGCAAGGCCACCGTCGCGACCTACACGGTCCTGCACGGGCGCGACGGCGATCCCGAGCGTGCCGTGCTGATCTGCGACCTGCCCGGGGGCGGCCGTTGCTACGCACTGCTCGACGGCGGGGCGACGGCGCTGGCCGGGGTCCGAGGCCGACGAGTTGATCGGGCGCACCGTCACGCTCACGCCGGCCGACGGGGTCAATCACGCCGCACTCGGCTAGCGCCGCCGCAACGCACCGCCCGCTGGTCGCCGGCATCGACGGCGCTCCCGGCGGCTGGGTCGTCGTCACGGTGAGCTGCCGACGGCAACGACCCGGCCGATGTGCGGCTGGTCCCCGATCTCCTCGGTGTCATGGCGCAGATCGACACGGGCACGTTGGCGGCGGTGGCGATCGACATCCCGATCGGCCTGGCTCCGGACGGTCCACGGCGCGCCGATATCGAGGCCAGGCAGCGGTTGGGGCCACGACGCAGCTCGGTCTTCCCGGCGCCGGTGCGGTCCGTCCTCGCCGCCACGACCTACGAGGAGGCCTGCTCTCTCTCCCGGGCGGCCTGCGGCAAGGCGATCTCGAAGCAGCTGTTCAACATCCTCCCGAAGATCCGTGAGGTCGACGCGCTGGTCACGCCTCAGCGCCAGCAGCGATTGTTCGAAATGTCGCCGGAGTTGAGCCTGGCCGTCCTGGCCGGTGCACCGATGGCGCATCCGAAGACCACGCCGGCGGGGCGCACTGAGCGGATCGATGCACTCGGCCGCGGTCTTCGGCCATCGAAGAGATCGAACGCCACCTCACGTCCGGACCCCGACGGCGCGCAGGCGCGACGACATCCTCGATGCTTTCGCCGGCGCATGGACGGCCCGGCGCCACGCCGCGGCACAGCACCTGCAGCTGGGCGGCGACGTGGATGCGCGCGGGCTGCGGATGGAGGTCATCGCCTGAAGAGCGTCCCGGGCGGTGGTGCGGCTGAGCGCCGGGCCCGTATGCCGGACGACACCCCGACTTCCCGCCTACAGTGCCCCGCCGGGGAGGCCACGCTGACCGTTCGCACCGATGTCGCGAGAGCCCGAGCCGGACCCGAGCCGGGCCACCTGCGCCGACCCCGCCATCGACCGACGCCCCTGGCCGCCGCTGCTGGCCCCGTTGCTGGCTGCCGACGCCGACGCCGGCATGACGCCGACGCCGGTCGCCGGTGGCCGGGAAGCCTGCCCTGGCGCTTCTGGCGCTCCCCCGCCGACCAGCCCCGCTGGGCCCGTCCGGCCCTCCTGATCGTCACCGCCCTGGCCGGGCTGGCCTACGCCTGGCGCTTCGACCAGGCCTATCTGGAGCCCTTCTACGGCGGGGCGGCCCGCAGCATGGCGATGAACCTGCACAACTTCGTCTACGGCGCCGCCGATCCGTGGGGAACGGTCTCGGTCGACAAGCTCCCGGGCGCGCTCTGGTTCCAGGCCCTGTCGCTGCGCATCTTCGGGTTCCACGTCTGGGCCCTCGTCCTGCCCCAGGTCGTGGAGGGGATGCTGACCGTGCTCGTCCTCTACCGCGCCGTACGCCGGGTGGCCGGTGCGGGTGCCGGACTCGTCGCCGCCGTCGTCCTGGCGGGCAGCCCGGTCGTGATCCTGCTCGACCGCGGCAACATCTCGGACTCGTTGCTCATCCTGTTGCTCGTGCTCGCCGCGGACGCCACCATCCGCGCCTGCCAGACCGGCCGGCTGCGCTCCCTGCTCTGGGCGGGCGCGCTGGTGGGCTTCGCGTTCCAGGCGAAGATGCTCCAGGCCTGGATCGTCCTCCCCGCCCTCTTCCTCGCCTATCTGGTGGCGGCGCCGGCCGCCTCGTTCCTCCGGCGCGTCTGGCACGTGGCGACCGCCACCCTCGTGGTGGCGGTCGTCTCGCTCAGCTACATGTCGGCCGTGTCGCTCGTCCCGCAGTCGAGCCGCCCCTACGTCGACGGCAGCTGTAACGACTCCCTCTTCAACCAGGTCTTCTCCTACAACGGGTTCAGCCGCCTCGGCTCGACCTTCGCCCACCAGGTGGGCGGCTGCAGCCGTCCCTCCACCTGGCTCATCACCCTGGCGGCCTACGCCGAACCGGTCCGGTGCCGGCACCGGTGGCATCGGCGCGTCATGGGACCGCCTGCTGCAGGGACCCTTCGGCCACGATGCGGCCTGGCTGCTGCTCCCGACCGTGGTGGCCGCGGTGTGGCTCTTCGTCCTGCGGCGCCGCACGCCGCGCACGGACATCCAACGCGCCGCCGCTGATCCTGTGGTCCGTCTGGCTGGTGGTCACTTTCGGCTTCTTCAGCGGTGGTGAGTTCCTCAACTCCTACTACCTGGCCGCGCTGATCCCTCCTGTGGCCGCGCTGTGCGGCATGGGCGCGCTGGCGGCCTGGCAGCGACGCCGGCTCCCGTCCGTGCGCGTTGCCCTGATCGCCCTGACCGTCGCCACTGTGGCCGTCACCGTCGCGCTCGTCCCCGGCTACGTCGGTGTGCGCACATCCATCATCGGCTCGGCCATTGTGGTCGGACTGCTCGCCGTGGTCGTGCTCGCCGGCTCACTGCGCGCCGGCCACGACTCGGTCTGGGCCGTCTCCGTGGGGCCGGCCTTGGCCGCCGTGGCGATGTTGCTCGGGACCCTGTGGGCGTCGGGCGATCGTGGTGGCGGCCCGAGCTCAGTCCCTTCGACTCGCCCTACGCGCCGGCGCTGGTCAACACGTACACCCGGGCCGCCGCCACCCAGTTCCCGGAGGACCAGAAGGAGCTGGCGACATTCGTCCAGGGCATCCCGTCGGATCGCGCCGCCGACGTCTTCGAGACGTCGCGCAGCGCCGGCTTCTACGTCCTCGCCACCGGCCACGAGTTCCTCCCGGTGGGCGGCTTCTCCGGACGGGTCCCGGCGCCGTCTTTGGCCGCCTTCATCGAGCTGGTCGCGCAGGGCCCGTGTCGAACGGGTGACGGTCACGACCAAGCCGCTGACCAATGCGCCGGATCTCCGCTGGGTGGCTTCGCATTGCCGGCAGTACGGCGCCAGCGTCTATGACGCCGAGGCGCAGGCCTGCCGGAGCGTCTTCTACTGCGCGCCCTCCGATGCGTCCGGCCCCGCACGCGGCGCACGCAACGCACGCAGTCAGCCCTGTGCCGGCCCCTCCCCGGCCCGTTGGAAATCGAGGAACTGCGTCACCCGCATGAACCGCATGATGCCCCGGCCGACCGCCGGCACGTGCTGGCGGTGCAGGTCCGTCACGAGCTCGGGGTCGGTCAGCTCGTACTCCTTGCTCCGGGTGATGAGGCGGACCGCGCCGTGGGCCAACGCGTTGCGCACCCATTCCGCATTCGGGCCGTAGGTCAGGGCGAAGCGGAACCCGTCCTTGGTGCGGAAGACGTTGACCGGCGTGCGGTAGACGGTCCGGGTACGCCGGCCGACGTGGATCACGATGCCGAGCCCGGGCGCCCACCCCGCCACGTGGATGGCGACCTTGTTGGTCACGGCACGGTTGAAGCGCGCCACCCGCCGTCCCAGCCGGGGCGGGCGTTGCGCGGCGTGCGAGCCCGACCGGCGCTGCGCCGAGTGCGCGCTCATACGAGCGTGAGCCCCCCGTCGACGGCCAGGACCTGGCCCGTGACGTAGCTCGCCTCGTCCGAGAGCAGGAAGACGGCGACGGCCGCCACCTCCCACCCCGTGCCCTGACGGCCCAGTGGCACCGGTGAGCGGGTCCGCGACGGACGCCCGGCCGAGGCGGCGCGGCCGAGCGGGGTGTCGATCAGGCCGGGCGCCAGCACGTTGGCCCGGATGCCGCGTCGGGCACCCTCGACCGCCACGTGACGGCTGAGGCCGATGAGCCCCGCCTTCGAGGCGTCGTAGGCGGGAATGCGGCTGCCGGGCCGCAGGCCCGCCACCGACCCCACGAACACGATGGCCGCGTTGTCGGACAAGGTCACCAGGGCGCGGCGCACCAACATGAAATGGGCGCGCAGGTTGAGGTCGAACGTCCTGTCCCAGTCGTCGATGGACGTGCCCGCCATGCCCATGCCGAAGCCGGTGCCCACGTTCAGGACCAGACCGTCGGGCGAATGGCCGGGCTCGTCGGAGACCGCCAGGCGGCAACCCTCCTCGGTGGTGACGTCGGCCACGACGACGGCAGCCTTCCCACCCTCCTCGGTGATGAGTCGCCACGTCTCTTCGACCGCGGCCTCGTCACGGTCGACGCAGATCACCGAAGCGCCCTCGCGGGCGGCGCGCACCGCGATGGCGCGTCCGTTGCCCACCGGCGCATCGGGGTCACGTGACGGCTGGGTGCCGGCGCCGATCACGGTGACGCTCCGTCCCGCCAGCAGGTTCGTCACGTCAGCATCCGCCGCCATGGCCTCGTCACCGACGCGGACCTCCGGGCACCCGGTCGGCCAGCGCCTCCGCCCGGGGCTCGAGCGGGATGCGCAGTGACCGCAACACGGTGGTCAGCATCAGGTAGTGGCCGATCAACATCGAGCAGCTCAATGAGCTCGCTCTCGGTCAACAGTTCGGCCAGCGTGTCCCAGGTGGCGTCGGTGACGGCGCCCTCGTCGGCGGTCTCGTCCACCGCCACCAGCGCCGCCCGTTCGACGCGGCGTCCATTCGACCGAGTCGATCCCGGCGCCGCCCTCGCTGATCGCCGCCACCTCGGCCGGCGTGACGCCCGCGAGGACGGCCAGCTCAATGTGCTGCGCCCACTCGTACCGGCCCCCGAAGCGGTCGGCCGTGCGCAGGATCACCAGCTCGCGCAGGCGGCCGGGCAGCGTCCCCGCCAACAGCGCGCCGCCGAAGCCCAGCCAGCGCCGGAACAGCGCGGGGTCGGCCCGGCCCAGGGTGGTGAAGATGTGCATCGGCTCGTCCGTCCCGCCGGGCGAGTTCTCGAGCACCCGGGTCAGGACGTCGTCCCATTCACCGGCGGCGAGCGGAGGGAGGCGGGGCCCGGTCTCGGTCATCGACGCATCGTAGGCACGCAGGGCGGACCCGGTCTTGTGCGCGCCCGGCGGCGTCCTCGTACGCCCCGATCAGCGCACCGGCCGGAACCCCATGGGCGGCGGACCCGTTCCGGGCAACTGCCGTACCGGGGCGTCGGGTCGGGCCACCTCGTCGAGAAGGCCGTAGGCCAGCGCCTCCTCCGCACCGAGGAAGCGCCCCCGCTCAAGGTCGTGCTCGACCGCGGCCGGGTCCTGACCGGTGGCGGCGCCGACACGACTGCAGAAGCGCTCACGCTCGGCGCGGCGCAACTCGGCCCATTGCGTGACGTTGCGGACGTGGGCCTGCAGCTCGGTCGTCGGCTCGGACAGCGAGAAGCGCGTGCTGGGCAGGGCGGAACGGTCGCTGCAGACGGCCACCACACCGATGGCTCCCCCGGCCACCTGCCCCAGGCACAGCGCCCGCACCGGCACGCCCATCAGCTCAATGACGTCCATGAGCGTGAGGGAAGGAGCGAGCGCGGCCTCGCCGCAGTCGACGCGCAGGGTCACGGCGTCGTCGCCCTCGGCATCGAGCGTCATCAGCTCGGCCGCCACGCGGGTGACGGAGAAGTCGTCGAGCGGGCCACCCAGGAGGACGACCCGCTGCGCCAGCAGGCGGCGCGCCACCACGTCGGACAGCGCCTCGGGACCCCGCCCCGCGCCGGTCAGCCCGGCATCGGGCGGCCACTCATCCATGCTCGATCCTCCATTCCAGCCGGGCGCCGAGCGCCGTCGAGTAGCGCTCCACGGTGGAGAGCCGGACGTCGAGGTCACCCGCCTCGAAGCGTGCCACCGCCGATTGCGAGGTGCCCATGCGGGCGGCCACCTCGGCCTGGGTCAGCCCGAGCTCCCGGCGCAGCGTGAGCAGCTGGCCCGAGACCGAGTGCCGGCGCTCCGCCATTTCGCGGAAACCCGGGAAGACGGTGGGATGGCGGCGCTCGCTCACGACCGGACCATTATCTCACATTTGATATAACGTGGGAAGCACCAGAGATGAGATGGAGGAGCCATGACCCCAGCTGCCACCCGACCGGAAGCCGACCACCTGCGCCAGGTGTTCGTCCCCACCGTCATTGAGGAGGGCACCCGGGGCGACCGGGCCTTCGACATCTACAGCCAGCTCCTCAGGGAGCGCATCGTCTTCCTGGGCCAGGAGGTGGACGATCAGGTGGCCAACCTGATCATTTCGCAGATGCTCTTCCTGGAGGCGCAGAACAGCGAGCGCGACATCTACCTCTACATCAACTCCCCCGGGGGCGTGGCCTACGCCGGCATGGCCATCTATGACGTCATGCAGCACGTGGAGCCCGACGTGTCGACCATCTGCGTCGGCATGGGCATGTCCGCCGCCGCCATGATCCTCTCGGGCGGCGCGGCCGGGAAGCGCTTCGCCCTGCCGAACGCGCGCATCATGATCCACCAGGGGTCGGCGGGGACGAGGGGCGCACCGTCGGACATGGAGATTCAGCTGCGCGAGGTCATGTCGCTGACCCGCCGCATGTCCGAGATCATCGCCCACCACAGCGGGCAGCCTCTCGAGCGGGTGGCACAGGACATCGACCGCGACTACTACATGACCTCGGCCGAGGCCCGTGACTACGGGATCATCGACGACATCATCCTGCCCCGCCGCGGCCTGTGCGCCCCCGATGCACTCGGGGTTGGAGGCACGTCGGAGTCTGAACTGCAGGTAGCGAGCGCGTGAACAGAAGCTGAAAATCCGCGGGGTCGGGCTGCCACCTCCGTTTCCCTGACAGCCGAGCGGGAAGTTCGGGCAGAGGGAGCCGTCGTCACGAGGACGACGGTACGAGGAGGAGGCTCATGGAAGAGGCGCGCCGTCGCAAGCGCAAACCCGGACCCGACACGAACCGGGTCAGCCGGCGCACACTGCTGAAGGGCGGGCTGGCGCTCGGTGCCGCGGGCACCGCGGGCCTGGCCGGCCTGTCGTCATCGGCGGGCGCCTCCATCGACCGGGCGCTGGCGCTGGCGCCGTCGGGCCTGCCGTCGCTCAGTGACATCCGTCACGTCGTGTTCCTCATGCAGGAGAACCGGTCGTTCGACCACTACTTCGGCACGCTGTCGGGCGTCCGGGGGTTCTCGGACCCCAGGGCCCTCACGAACAGGGTGGGCGCCCGGCGCGTGCCGGTGTGGGACCAGTACGGCTACGGGCCCGGCGTGGGCATCGGCCCGACGGGCTATCTGCAGCCGTTCGACCTGCAGCAGCAGTTCCCGACCGAGAACGGCGACTGCACCAACGACATCTCCCACGAATGGACCACGCAGCACGACAGCTGGGACGGCGGGAAGATGGACTCGTTCGTGCTCGCGCACATTGCCGCCGACGGCGACGCCAACTTCGCGGCGACGATGGGCTACTTCGACCGGTCGCGAGCTCCCCTTCTATTACGCGCTGGCCGACGCCTTCACCATCTGCGACGCCTACCACTGCTCGGTGCTCGGGCCCACCGATCCCAACCGCGTCATGGCGCTGTCGGGCAGCATCGACCCCGCCGGCACGGGCGGCGGTCCCGTCCTGGTGACGCAGACGAGCGGCCGGGCGCAGCAGTACGGGAAGTTCGACTGGACCACCATGCCCGAGCAACTGCTCGATGCGGGCGTCACCTGGAAGGTCTACAACGACCCCACCGGCCTCGCCCTCTTCAGCCCGCTGCCCTACTTCAAGGCCTACACGGAGGAGACGACCCGCGGGCTGCAGCTGCAACAACAGGCGATCGCGCCCAACTATCCGCTGGACTTCGTGGCCGACGTGGCGGCGGGGACGCTGCCGCAGGTGAGCTGGATCCACGGGCCCATCACCCAGTGCGAGCACCCCGCCACCGCGCCGCAGTGGGGGGAGAACCTGGTGCAGAACGTCCTCGACACGCTGACGTCGAACCCCGAGATCTGGGCCCACACGCTGTTCATCCTCCACTACGACGAGAACGGCGGGTTCTTCGACCACGTCCCCCCGCCGGTGCCGCCGCCGGGCACGCCGGGCGAATACCTCTCCATGAGCCCGCTGCCGGCGAGCGCGGGCGGCATCGTGGGGCCGGTCGGTCTCGGCTTCCGCGTGCCGTGCATCCTCATGTCGCCCTTCACCACGGGCGGCTACACGGCCACCGAGGTCTTCGACCACACGTCGACACTGCTGCTGTTGGAGAAGCTCTTCGGCGTTCCCGCGCCGAACGTGTCGGAGTGGCGGCGGTCCACGGTCGGCGACATGACCAGCGCGCTGGCGCTCGGCCAACCGGCGCAACCGGTGCCGCCCGTGCTGCCGGACGCGTCGCTCGTGGTGCCGGTGGTCGACGAGGAGGTCGTCGTCAACGCGCTGACGGGCACCTTCGACGAGGGCTTCAGCTACGCCCCGCCGCCCGCCAACGCCATGCCCGTGCAGGAGACGACACCGCCCCGGCCCGCGCCGCCCCAACCCCGATGATGGGTGACCGCCGCACCTTCAGCCGCCGATCGGTCCTGCGGGCCGGACTCGGTGCCGCCTCCGCCGCCGGTCTGGGCATCGGCGTGGCCACCGGCACCGGGGCGCGACCGGTGCGGCCTGGCCGCGCACGCTGCTGGTCTGGCTCTACGACGAGCACGGCGGCTACTACGACCATGTGGCGCCCCCTGCTGCGGTGGCGCCCGACGCCATTGCGCCCGACATCGGTTCCGGTGATCAGCCGGGCTCGTACGACATGTACGGCCCCCGGGTGCCGGTGGTGGTGGTCAGCCCTTACGCCCGGCCCCACGACGTCACCAACGTCGTGCACGACCACACGTCGGTCCTGGCCACCATTGAGCAGCAGTGGAACCTGCCGGCGCTGACGTACCGGGACGCCAACGCCACGACGTTGGCGGATTTTCTGGACGTCGCGCGAATATCCTTCCCAGAGCCGCCCTCGCTGGCCGCGCCGGCCAACCCGCTGCCCGGTCTGGTCACGGGGTATCAGGGCCAGCCGGTCCCGCCGGCGCCGGCCTCCACCGTCCCCGCCGGTTCCTGAAGGCCCGCTGGGTGCGCTCGGCCTGACCGGGCGTCGTTCACCATCTGTTCGCATCGAGTCCCATCAGTTCGCACCCCCCTTGGATTTGGCGCGTAAGGTATGTGACGTTGGTGTCAGGAAAGTCGTCGGCGTGACTGCGCCGCGCGGCAGAAGGGGAGGACGAAATGCGCACTGAGGACTTGATCCTGGTCAGTGTCGACGACCACGTCATTGAGCCTCGTGGGATGTTCGACGGTCTGCTGCCGAAGAAATACCAGGACAAAGCTCCCCAACTGATCCGGCGGCCCGACGGGACCGACTACTGGTCGTACGACGGCAACGAGATCCCCAACGTCGGCCTCAACGCCGTCGTCGGTCGGCCACCCGAGGAGTACGGCGTCGAGCCACTGTCGCTCGACGACATGCGCGTCGGCTGCCACGACGTCCACGAGCGAGTGCGGGACATGTCGGTCAACGGCGTGCTCGGCTCCATGTGCTTCCCCTCCTTCCCGCAGTTCTGTGGCCAGCTCTTCGCCCGCCGCGAGGACAAGGACGAGGCGATCGCCATGGTCCGGGCCTACAACGACTGGCACATCGACCAGTGGTGCGGCGCCGAGCCGGGCCGGTTCATTCCGCTGTCGATCCCGGTCATCTGGGACCCCGAGCTCGCAGCCGCCGAGGTGCGCCGGGTGGCCAAGAAGGGCTGCCACGCCGTGACCTTCTCCGAGAACCCCGAGAAGCTCGGCTGGCCCTCCCTGCACAACTCGCACTGGGACCCGTTCTGGCAGGCCTGCTCCGACGAGAACACGGTCATCTGCATGCACCTGGGCTCGTCGTCCACCATCCTGATGACCTCGGTGGAGGCCCCGATCGACGTCATGATCAGCCTGCAGCCGATCAACATGGTCCAGGCCGCCGCCGACCTGGTCTGGTCGCCCGTGCTGCGCAAGTACCCAGGACCTGCACTTCGCCCTCTCCGAGGGTGGCATCGGCTGGATCCCCTACGCCCTGGAGCGCTTCGACTACGTGTACCAGCACCACCACAAGTGGACGGGCCAGGACTTCGGCGACCAGCTGCCGAGCCAGGTGTTCAACGACCGGATCATCACCTGCTTCATCGACGACGCCTTCGGCGTCGCCAGCCGGGGCTTCATGAACATCGACAACATCACGTGGGAATGCGACTACCCGCACTCCGACTCGACGTGGCCCACTGCGCCGGAAGCGCTCATGAAGTATCTCGATGGCGTGTCGGACGAGGACATCAACAAGATGACCCACCTCAACGCCATGAAGCACTTCAGTTTCGACCCCTTCAGCGTGCGGGCGCGTGAGAAGTGCACGGTCGAGGCGCTGCGGGCCGAGGCATCCGACGTGGACACGTCGCTCGTCTCGCGGGCCCGGGGGCAGACGGAGAAGGGCGAAGACGGCATCGTGAGCGTCACCGGCTTCACCCAACGCCTGAGTCGCGACTGACGACGGCGTCGTTGTGGCGGCGGCGTGCCGGTGCCAGACGATCTGATCTGATCGCCGGACACGACTGCCCTGACCAGACCGGATGCACGCGATCGGCGTTCGTTCCTTCGGGCGCCGACGCGTGCGTGTCGTAGAAAGCTGAGCCCACATGTCGATCGACTACGCCCTGGGTGACGATCACGTCGTCACCATCACGATCAACCGCCCCGAGGCGCGCAACTCCATGGACATGGAGCACTTCTTCGGGCTCCGTTCGGCCTGGGACCGCTTCGGGGAGGACGACGACGCCTACGTCGCCATCGTCACCGGCGTCGGTAAGGACTTCTGTGTCGGGGCGGACCTCAAGACGTACATTCCGCAGATCACCGAGCTGCAGAGCAAAATGAAGGAGGGCGGGCGCCCCGAGGAACTCGGCGGCTACCGACTGGACGACGGGGTCAAGGCCGTGTTGCGCGGCTCCAAGCTGTACAAGCCGATCATCGCGGCGGTCAACGGCGTCTGCGTGGCCGGCGGCATGGAGATGCTCGGGGGCACGGACCTGCGGGTGGCCAGCGACACCGCCACCTTCGGGGTGATGGAGCCCAAGCGGGGTCTGTTCGCCGGCGGGGGCACCACGGTGCGCCTGCCCCGTCAGGTCCCGTGGCCGGCGGCCATGGAGCTGCTGCTGTGCGCCGACCAGGTGCCGGCCCAGCGCGCCTACGAAATGGGGCTGGTCAACGAGGTGTGCCGTCCCGCCGACCTGATGGAGCGGGCCTACGACTACGCCCACCGGATCACGGCCAACGGTCCCCTCGCCGTGCGCAAGACCAAGGAGTCGGCGCTGCGCTGGCTTGGCGACCAACATGAAGGAGGCCTTCCAGATTGAGTCGGAGATCTCCGGCGAGGTCTTCAGCAGCGAGGACGCCAAGGAGGGGCCCAAGGCCTTCGCCGAGAAGCGGGCGCCGAACTGGCAGAACCGCTGATCACGACCTGATCTTTCCGGGTCGTCGTGCCTTACAGGGCGACGGCCCTCACCCGGGGACGTATCGACACCAGGTACACGGCGGCCAGGATGATGCCGATCAGTCCGGTCACGAGCCAGCCGACCACGATAAGCACGAGCCACATCGTCTTGGACGAACCGGCGGCGGAGAACGCTCCCGACGGCCTCGAGATGGCATCGACGATGGCCCAGACCGGGACGACGAGCCCGACGATCAGGATCACCAGGACCACGAACAGATCCGGTCCGAAGACGGCACTGAACATGTCGATCCCTCCGAGAACGATGAGTCACGTGGAGACTAGCTCCTGCACTCGTCGGGTCCAGGGTCGTGACGCGATCTTGGGCCCGATTCAGCGCTCGAGGGCGTAGACCATCGTCACCTGATCTGATTCGACCTGCGTACCCGGAGCAAGCGGGAGCGCGGCCGTCCCCGCTGACGGGAGGGCGAGGCCGTTGAAGCTCTGGTCCGGCCCTGGCCCGGCCGGCTGCGTGTTATCGGTCAGCGAGCACACGGCACCGAGCTTGCGGTCCGCTGCGGTGGCCATGGCCTGCGCGTGCGCCACGGCCTGGTGGACCGCAGCTGTGCGGGCCTTGTCCTGCACCGCTCCGGGGTTGGCGAACGAGAACGTGAGCGAGTCGATCTGCGCGGCGTTCCCGGTGGCGTTGACCACGGCATCAATGGCGGCGCCCTCCGTCGAAGGGTGCCGCAGGGTCGCCGAGACGGTTTCGGTCGCCTGATAACCCGTAAGGGTCGGCACACCGTGTGGGTAGGCATACTGCGCCGAGAGGTTCAGCCCGGTGCGTCTGGGTATCCCGGGAGGCCACCCCGTTGGCGGACAAGGCCTGCAGGGCCGTTGCCACCTTGGTGTTGTTCTGGCTCAACGCGGCGGACGAACTGCTCGGCGGTCGTGCTGAAGCCGAACACCGCGGTCAACACGTCGGGCGTGCCCGAGCCCTGCCCGCTGCCCTGGACGGTGAGGTGCGGGGCGGACGTTGCGCAGCTGGCCGACCCGACCCGACCCCGACGCCACGGTCGCGTCGCAGCGGCCGTGCCCGATCGCGCCACTGCAAAGGAAACGACGCCGATGAGCAATGCTCCCGTTGTGATCAGGCCCACAAGGATGCGGCGCCGTGACCGTGCGAGGCCGGTCCGCTCGTGCCGGTGATCGTGTTCGTGCTCGTTGGTGCAGGTGCCCTGGCTCGTCGTGTTCGTGCTCGACCATCGTGCGTGCTCCCCCGTCTCGGTTTGTCCGACACAGGAGAGACGCCGCCGACAGCGGTTCGGTTCGCTTCGGCTGCCGCCACCGTCGCCGTCGCCGGCGGCGTGATCAGGCGGCGGGGGCGGTCCGGCGCAACGTGCGGAGCGAGGGAAAGCCGACGACCAACGTCTGCAGCCGCCAGCCCCGAGGCGAGAGACCTCGCCGCTTGGCCATCCGACCGGCGACCAGCGCCTCCGTTACATGAATGACGGCCGTGCCGATCAACATCGCCTGCAAGGTCTCCCTCGGCGGGAGGGCGTCGCCCGTCATGTCGTCGACCTTGTCGTAGGCGGTCTTGCTCACCGCCAGCTTGGTCAGGGCGATGATGCCGCCGTCGAGGAGGAGGAACCAGAACCAGGATGGTCGTACGACGCCTGAACGCTCTTTCCGTGCCATGTCCACGTTCTAGCGAGATCGGGCGCCGGGAAGCAACCTGACGGCTTCGGGCTTCACCACCGCTTCGACGGCCACGTCGGCTTCGGGTTTCACGTTGCCCTTCCCACGGCCGGAGGCCGCCAGCTGCCCGCAGGCGGCGTCGATCTCGGCACCGCGGGTGACGCGGATGGTGGCGTTGACTCCGAGCGCAGCGAGGTGGTCCCGGAAACGGCGTACCTGTTCCCGAGGCGAACCGACCACGGGGTAGCCGGGCGTGGGATTGAGCGGGATGAGGTTGACGTGGGCGCCCAAGGGGCGTGCGAACGCGGCGAGCTCGACGGCGTCGCTCTCCCGGTCGTTGACCCCATCGATCATGGCCCACTCAATGGAGAGGCGCCTCCCGCTGGCGGCCACGTACTCGGCGCAGGCCTGCGCCAGCATGGCGAGCGGGTAGCGCCGGTTGATGGGCACGAGCTCGTCGCGGAGCTCGTCGTTGGCCGCATGAAGCGACACGGCCAGGTTCACGGGAAGCGCCTCGGCGGCCAGGCGGCGGATTCCGGGCACAATGCCCACGGTCGAGAGGGTCAGGTGCCGGGCCGAGAGGCCCATGTCGTCATGGAGCCGGACCACGGCGCCCCAGACCCGGTCGTAGTTGGCCAGGGGCTCCCCCATTCCCATGAACACGATGTTCGAGACCCGACGCGGGGCGGCCTCGCGCATGGCGACAGCGACCTGCTCGACGATCTCGCCCTGGGTCAGCTGGCGCTGGAAACCCGCCTGGCCCGTGGCGCAGAACTGGCAGGCCATGGCGCAGCCAGCCTGGGTGGACACGCAGACGGTCACCCGGTCCGGGTAACGCATGAGGACCGTCTCCACTTCGGCGCCATCACCGAGCGCCCAGAGCCACTTGGTCGTCTCGCCGTCGTCGGCCGACTGACGGGACACCTCGCGCAAGGAGGGAGGTAAGGCAGCGCCCAACGTGGCGCGCAGAGCGGCCGGCAACTCGGTCAACTCGTCGGGCCGTTGCACCCTCGCGTGCAACCCGTCCCAGACCTGTCGCACCCGGTAGGCCGGCTCACCTTCGAGAAGCTCGGCCAACTCCTCCCGGGTCACGTCATAGGGCGCCGGCATCGACCCAGGCTACGGGTACGGGCCGCCGGCTCCCGTCATCGGGTTAGTTCGGCTCGGTCCCGAGAATCACCGTGCCGGCGGCGGTGAACCAGCCGCTGGTCCCATTCACGCAGGCCAGCTTGGCGTCGGCCACCTGGCGGGCAGCGCATTCACCCCGCAACTGCTTGACGGCTTCAATGAGCAGGAACATTCCCCGCATGCCGGGTTGGCAGGCGGACAGCCCGCCCCCGTCAGTGTTGGTTGGCAGGGCACCGCCCACCCGGAGCCTGCCGTCCTCGACGAAGGCCCCTCCTTCGCCCTTCTGGCAGAAGCCCAGACCCTCGAGGGTCAGGATGACCATGGGAGTGAAGGCGTCGTAGACCTGAGCGGTGTCGATGTCCTCGGGGGTGACGCCGGCCCGCTCGAAGGCCAGCTTCCCGGACCGGACACAGGGTGATTCGGTGAAGTCCTCCCACTCGCTCATGGTGGTGTGGGAGGTCGCCTCCCCCGTGCCGAGAATCCACACGGGCGCCTTGGCACAGTCCCGAGCCCGCTCCTCGTGCGTGAGCACGACGGCGCCTCCGCCGTCGGTGCGGATGGAGCAGTGCAATTTGGACAGCGGATCCCACACCATGGGCGCATCGACGACATCGTCGATGGTGATCGGGTCGCGGTAGAAGGCTTCGGGATTGAATCCCGCGTTGTAACGAGTGGACACGGCCACCTCGGCCAGCTGCTCAATGGTGGTGCCGAACTCGTGCATGTGCCGCCGGGCCACCATGGCGTAGTGCGATCCCACCGGATGGCCGAACGGCGCGGCGAACTGAGTCGGCCCACGCGTCCCGAACGAGAGGTTGGCCATGCGGAGCTTCTTCTTGAGGTCGGCCCGCTGCGTCGAGCCGTAGGTGATGACGACGACCTCGACCAGCCCTTGCGCGATGGCCGCCGCCGCATGCTCGACCATGAACTCCCAGATGCTGCCGCCGTGACCGGTGGAATCAACCCAATTCGGGCGCAGGCCCAGATATTCGGCCAGCTCGACCGGCGGCAACGCGCCGGTCAGGGACATGAAGCCGTCGATTTCGGACCGGTCGATCCCTGCGTCGGCCAGCGCCCGCGTCGTACCCTGGAAGTTCAACTCGAAAGCCGTCTTGTCGTCGACCCGCCCACAGTCGGACGTCGACGCGCCGACGATCGCCACGCGACGGTTCGCCATATCCCTCAGCCGACCCTTTCGCTGCCCATGAAACTCCCAACCCAGATGAAGCCGACGTCACCGACGTCACCGTAACGGCGCCGGAAGAAGGCGGACAATTCACCCGCACATGACCTCTGCCTGGGATGATCGTGATTGACACTGATGCCTTCATCGTGCTGGCCTGACGTGCCGACGACACACCAAGGAGACCGATGAGCGACACGACTGACAGCCCAGCGGGCAACGACCTGCTGCGCCGGATTGAGGACGGGATCTGCTGGATCACCCTCAACCGGCCCGATGCCGGGAACGCCATGACCCAGTTCATGCGGGACCAGATCGCGGCCTGGGTCCGGGACGCCTCGTCCGACCTGTTCGTCCGGGTGGTCGTCATCACCGCCGTCGGCGACAAGGCCTTCTGCTCGGGAGCCGACCTCCGGGGGGGACGGCTGGCCCCGCGGCCCAAGCCGGACGACGCGCCCGAGAATGTCGTCGGCGAGGCGGCCCGCATGATCAGGGACGGTTGGCAGGGCCTCGTCACGTCCATCCTCGACTGCGAGAAGCCGGTCATCGCGGGTGTCAACGGCACGGCAGCGGGCGGCGGCATGCACCTCGCCCTGGCCTGCGACCTGGTCGTGATGGCCGAAGAGGCCAAGTTCGTCGAGGTCTTCATCCGGCGTGGCATCGCCCCCGATGCGGGTGGGGCCTGGATCCTGACCCGCCTGGTGGGTATTCAGAAGGCCAAGGAGCTGTTCTTCTTCGGCGACGACGTCCCCGCCGCCGAGGCCTACCGGATCGGCCTGGTCAATCGGCTCGTGCCCCGGGCGCAGCTCCAGGCGACGCTGGAGGAGATGGCGGCCCGGCTGGCCAGCGGGCCGACCAAGGCCATCTGGATCGCCAAGTGGCTGACCAACCGTGCCCTCGACGTCGACCGTGCCACCTCGCTCTACGACGAGGCACTCGGGCAGGAACTGGTCACCAACACCCTCGATTCAAAGGAAGGCATCGCCAGCTTCGTGGAGAGACGGCCCGCCGACTTCAAGGGCTGGTAGCCCGGGCCTCTACGGGGACGACGGCACCGAGGTCGTCGTTGTCGTCACACCCGCCCCGCTCCCCGCTGTCGTGGTGGTCGTCGAAGCGCCGGGCGTCGTGGTCGTGGTGGCCCCCCCGGTCGGCTCCGTGGTGCTGGTCGCCGTCCCCCCGCTCGTGGTCGTCGTGGTCGAACTCGGCGTCGTCGTGCTGGTCGACGTGGTCGAGGTGGTGGGCGTCGGAGTGCTGACGGGCGCCGGCGACGGATTGACGAGGTTCTTCAACGTCGTGCCGGTGTCCGCGCCGCCGAAGATGGCCGACAGCGGCTTGCCCGAGATCAGCTCGACAGCAGTGATGAACAGCAGCGCCAGCACGAACACGGTCACTGCGCTGACGGCGATAGCCCGCCACGAGAACCCGCGCAGGACTGCGGGCCGGGCGACGGGGGGCCGCGTGGGACTCGTCGAGGCCACGAGACGCTCTGTCGCCGGGGCGTCGGCAGCAGCCGAGATCTCCAAACGCTGAGTCTCGGCGATCGGCGCCGCCGTCGATGCCATTTCGACCGTCTCGGCCTCACTCTCGTGACTCTCGGGCTCTGACCGTGTTTGCCCCGACCTTGATTGCCCGGGGCTCGATCTTTCCGGCTTTGCCTGCCCCACGACCTCGGTGGGTGCCGACGATGCGTCCACCGACGAGACGGCAGGCTCGCTCACCCCCGTGCCCCCGAGCTTGCGCAACAACGTGGACGACTCGGGCACCCGGACCGCCACCTGCTTCACCGCCTCGTGGCCTCGCTCGATCGACTGAGCCACGAAGGCCGTGCCCATCGTGGCGGCCGCCGACCCGATGGCGACGCCGATGATCGTGCCTTTGACCCCGAAGGTCGATGCCACCACGGCGGCAATCACCGCGCCCGCGGTAGAAGCAAGGATCTGACGGAACGAGAACTTCACGCCTGGGCTGTCTAGTCGCCCACGAGGGGCTCGACCGCGGGTGATGAACTGGCGGGCCCCCGAATCGAGCACCCAGTCGTGTCCGAAACGGGCGATGGGGCCGGCGTATCGGGACACCATCCGGAGGGCCGTGTTCCCGGGGGCGAGAGTGCTGTCCAGTGTGGCGAGACACCCGCCGGCCGTGTCGTCCATCCTGAGCGTGGCGGCGCCGACGACGTCACCGACGACTTTGGCCTGTACCCGCACCGCCGGTTCGACCTCCTCGATCACGACCCGGAAACGCACCAGATACGGCACCGGAGGCTGCACCGCACAGCGCCACTCCTCGCCAGCCGCCAGCGCGGCGGCGTCGAACACCCGCAACCACGGCCACCATGTGCGGTAGTTGGACACGTCACTGATGAGGCTCCATGCCTCCTCGCGGGGCAGTGGCAGTTCGTACTGGTGGACCGTGGTGATGCTGCCCGGGAGCTCGTTGGCCGGGCTCGTTCCGGAGCCGTTGTCGCTCACTCGCCAACGGCCCCGTCGACCAGCTCGCGCAGCAGGTCGGCATGCCCATTGTGACGGGCGTATTCCTCAATCATGTGGATCATGATCCACCGGAGCGACACAGGCCGATCAGGCGATGCCGCCATGCAATCGAAATCCGCGGCATGGTCCACGATGGCGCGTGATACGTCGCACTGCAGCAGGAACCGTTCGATGTCTGCCGGGGCCGCGGACGCACGGAGGTCGTTGAAGTCCGCGTCGGGTCGCCGTGGAGGGAGATCGGTGGCGGCGTCGGACCGCCGGCAAAGACGTGGGCGAACCAGTGCCACTCCACATAGGTCATGTGCCGCACCAGTCCCAGCAGGGTCAGCGAAGAGGGCGGTATGCCCGCCCGCACCAGATCGGCGCCGACGAGCGAGTCGCATTTCCACAGCAGCGTGCTCCGCTGATAGTCGAGCCAGACGGTCAGCATGGACCGTTCGTCACCCGTGACCGGAGGTTCCGGCGGGTCACCATGGCGCCCATTTGCCCAGGCTAACGGGGTGACATGGCGAAATCATCGGCCGAGAAGGGGCCGGTATCATGGCCAACGTGCGTGAACGGTGGCTTTCCAGGAGAGCCCTGTGGCTCCACCTGTCCGTCCTCGTGTTCGTGCCGGGCTGTGCGGTCGCCGCCTGGTGGCAGATCAACCGGGCCGCCGACGGGAACCAGCTCAGCTACCTGTATTCGGTGCTGTGGCCCGCCTTCGGGCTCCTGGGCCTGTACTTCTGGTGGATGCTCATCCACACCGACTACGAGACCGTCGGGTTGAAGGGCATGCAGCGCCAACAAGCCGCTGTGCCCCGACGGACACCGAAGCGACCGAAGGGCGCTCACCGATGCCGGCCGCTACGGCGCCGACGGCGCCCATCGTGTCCGCCGAGGAAGATCCGGAGTTGGCGGCCTACAACGCGCGGCTGGCCGAGCTCGCCGCGCAGGGGCCGAAGACGTGGCGCGCCCGCGAATCCGTCGTGGTCCGGCGGGAGCAGTGAAGCGACTCACCCAGCGCGGACTACCCGGCGCGCTCTTCCGCTACCAGCTGATGGCCAACATCGTCGGCGTGCTGATCATTCCGCTGTTCCTCTTCACGGGCCTGCACTATCGCGAGTCGGCGAACTTCTAGGTCGAACTCGCCATCTTCGGCATCGGCCACGGCTACCTCTACATCGTCTACCTGATCACCGCCGGCTTCCTGGCGCTCAAGGCGCGGCTCCACATCCCGTGGATCATCTTGATGTTCGCCGCCGGGACTCGTCCCGGGCCTGACCTTCGTGGTCGAGTGGCTCGTCGTGACCCGCAAGATCCAGCCGCTGATGGCCGCAGCAGGACGCGGCAGCGGCGGCGACGCCGAGACGCCGGGGGTCAGTCCAGCCGCTCGATGACGGTGCCGTTGGCCTGGCCGCCGCCCTCGCACATCGTCTGGTAGCCGTAGCGGCCGCCGCTGGCCTCGAGGTGGTTCAGCAACGTGCCCATGAGGCGCACGCCACTCGCGCCCAGCGGGTGGCCGATGGCGATGGCCCCTCCCCGCGGGTTGAACCGCGCCATGTCGTAGTCGAACTCCTTCTGCCACATGAGCGCGATGGCCGCGAAGGCCTCGTTGCACTCCACGGCGTCGAACTCGTCGACCTTCATGCCTGAGCGCTTGAGGAGCTTGTGGGTCACCGGCACCGGCGCCGAGAGCACGATGGCGGCGTCCTCGGCCGCCACCGCGAAGTGGGCGAAGCGGGCCCGGATCGGGAGGCCGAGGGCTTCGGCGACCGAACGGTCGGCGATGAGCATGGCGGCCGCGCCGTCGGTCGTCTGCGACGAGTTCCCCGCCGTGATGTCGGGCGCCGTCTCGGGCTCCCAGTTCTGCGCCGGCGGCAGAGCCGCCAGGGCCTCGATGGTCGACGAGCGCCGGATCCCCTCGTCGGCGCGCAGGAACTCCCCCGTGAGGCTGCCGTCCTCGGCCTTCACGGGGACGGCGACCGCTTCCCGCTCGAAGTGCCCGTTGTCCCAACTCTCGGCGGCCCGCCGGTGTGACTCGAGCGCATAGGCGTCCATCTCCTGGCGCGTGATCCCGTAGCGATCGGCCAGGACCTGGCTGACCCGGAATTGGGTCCACAGCCGCCCGTCGATCGCCGCCATGAAGGAAGGCGGGAAGGGCCCCGTCCCGCCCCGGGCATTCGAACCCATCGGCACGCGGCTCATGACCTCGGCCCCGCAGGCGATCACGAGGTCGTACTGATCGGCAGCCACTCCCGCTGCGGCGAAATGGACTGCCTGCTGGGACGAACCGCATTGGCGGTCGACCGTCGTGGCCGGCACCGATTGGGGCAAGCCGGCCGAGACCCATCCATTGCGGGCGAGGTTCGTACCCTGCTCCCCCACTTGGCTCACACACCCGCCGATGACGTCGTCGATGCGCTCGGGGTCCACGCCCGTCCGCTCGATCAGGGTCGTCAGGGCGAAGCCCAAGAGGTCCGCTGGGTGCCAGTTGGCCAGCGCGCCACCGCGCTTGCCGAAGGTCGTGCGCACGACATCGACGATGACCGGCTCTCTCATGATGTTGCCTCCTCGACTTTCCTCAGGCCTGTGAGCCTAGGGAGCGGATGCCTCGGCTTCGGCCTCGGCCGCGCCCGACGCCACCGCTTCCTCGCGGCGCGCCATCAGGGTCTCGACGGCGGCACTCGCGCCCGCCAGGCTCACCTTGGTAGGCGACGCTGCCGTGATTGAGCACCACGGCCCAGTTGGCCAGATCCAGGACCCGGTTGACCTGCTGCTCGACCACCACCAGCGCGGTGCCGTTGCGGTTGATCTCGAGCAGGCCCTCGTACACGGCGTCCACCACCACAGGAGCCAGGCCCAGCGAGAGCTCGTCGGCCACCAAGACCTTGGACGGCACCACGAGGACCTTCGCCAACGACAACAGACGCTGTTGGCCACCGGAGAGGGTGCCCCCGGACTGCCGACGACGCTCGCCCAGAATGGGAAAGGCGGTGTAGGCGCGCTCGAGGTTCTCCTTGAGCTTGATTCGGCCCTCCCGCTGACGGAACGCCAGCGTCAGGTTCTCCTCGACCGTCAGAGTCGAGAAGACGCCGCGTCCCTCGACCACATGCGCCATGCCCAGCCGGGCGATCTTGTAGGCCGGGAGCGCCGTGACATCCTCGCCGCAGAAGATGACCTGTCCGGACGACGCCGTGACCAGACCCGTCACGGTGCGGGCCACCGTGGACTTGCCGGCGCCGTTGGATCCGACGAGAGCGACGATCCCGCCGTCCGGCACCCGGAACGACACGTCGAACAGGGCGCGGTACGGGCCATAGGCGGCGCTGACATTGCGGACCGATAGCACATCGGTGTCGGCGGCAGGCGGTGGCGGCATGACCGGCGCGGTCGCCGTGCTCACGCGTGCCCCATCTGTCCGAGGTACGCGTCCCGTACAGCCGGATCGGCCATGCAGTCGTCGAAGGTCCCGGCGAACAGCATGGACCCGAGGTCCATGACGACCGCCCGGTCGACCACTTCGGAGACCATGGTCAGGTCGTGCTCCACCAGGAGCACGGCGGTGCCGCGCTCGCGCTGCACTGTGCGCAGGACGGCGGCGACCTCGGCCGTCTCGTGCAGGTCGAGCCCCGAAGAGGGCTCATCCGCCAGCAGAATCTTCGGTTCGGTGGCCAACGCCCGGGCCAGCTCGACAAGGCGGCAGTGCCCTAGACCCAGGGCATTGACCGAGACGTCCGCCAGGTGGGAGATCCCCACCAACTCGAGCGTGGCGTCGACCCGGTCGATCTCCTCCTGCTTCGGCTTGCTCAAATTGAGGAGATCGCGCCAGAGCCGCCCTTCTCCCTGCCGTGAGCGCTCCGCCACCAACAGGTGGTCGCGCACCGTCATGTCGGTGAACACCTCGACCCTCTGATAGGTGCGCCCGATGCCCATCCGGGCCCGCTTGTACGTCGGGAGGCCCAACAGCACCCTTCCTTCGAACTCGATCTCGCCTTCTTCGGGTCGCAACTGGCCGCAGACACAGTTGAACAGGGTCGTCTTGCCGGCGCCGTTGGGACCGACGAGGCCGACGCTCTCACCGGCGCAGACGTCGAAGGTGATGGTGTGCACGGCCTTGATCCCGCCGAAGGACTTGCAGACGCCACGGATGCTGAGGAGCGGTTCCATGTCAGCCACCGGCACCAGCCGACACCGTCTGCGCCTTGACGTCCTCGGCCTGCGCCTCGGCCGGGAAGAAGAGGCGCTCGAATCTCGCCGTCGAACGGCGCTTCTGGTACTCGAGCACGCCTTCGGGGTGCTGGGCGTACGTCAGCGCGCCGAATGCGAACAGCACGATGGTCAGGCTCGGGCCCCCGATGCGGGCGGGAAGGTAGGTGAAGATCTGCTGAATGACATAGAAACCGATACCGGCCTGAATGGCACCCTCGACGGTGTTCACGCTCGTCGTCACCACCAGCACGACGAAGACGAGTGAGAAGGTCGTGTTCCAGTCCACGGGAGACACGTGCTGATTCTGAAGGCTGTAGAGCACGCCGCCGACGCCGGCGATCGCCCCGGACAGTGCAAAGACGACGATGCGCTGCTTCGCCGGGTTGACCCCGAGGCCGGCCGTCGCCGTCTCGCTTCCCCGCATGGCGGCCAGGTTGCGGCCGACGGTCCCCTTGCGGACCAGCAGCACGATCACCACGGTGATCACGAGCACCACCATGATGAGGAGGAACATGGCGTGCCCGTCGAAATTGAAGAACGCGTTCGTCCCCAGCCACTTGGCCTGCAAGCTCGTGCCCTGCGCGCCACCCGTCACCCAGATGTCGTTGAAGGCGGTGTTGTCGAAGAGCAACGCGGCGGCCAGGGTCATCAGCGCCAGTCCAAGGCCACGCAGACGCAACGACAAGAGCGCCAGCAGCACCGCCACGAGGGCGGCAATGGCGCAACCGATGAGGCCGCCCACCAGGAAATTCAGTCCGGAGTGCACGGCGAACACGGCAGCCGTGAAGGCACCGATCCCGGCAAAGGTCGCCTGGCACAGCGACAACTGGCCGGCCATGCCGGTGATCAACGTGATGGAGAGCAGCACGATCGACAGGGACAAACCGTTGTTGAAGACACCCTCCCAGACGCGAGGGGATCCAGGTCAGCATGGAGACGCAGAAGGCCGCCAGGACCACCCACCACGCAGTGCGGATGATCCGGTCCATGCTCGGCGCCCGCGCCGCGGCGGCGATCGGTTCGGGTGGCGGGTCGATGGTGGCCAGTGGATCCCGGCTGGAGTCGAGGTTGCGCAGCCCCGGCAGAATGAGCAGGGCGGCGGCGATGGCGAAGAACGGCAGTGACGGCACGACCGCCGCGTTCCAGAAGCTGTCGGGCGGGATGTACCCCTGCAACACCGTCGTCACCACGCCGATCAACACCGCGACCCCGGCCGCAATCGGCAGCGAGCGCAACATCGCCCACGCCGCCGCCGCAATGGCCGTGACCGTCAGGGTGACGAATTCGTCGGAGTTGAAGTTCCCGTAGACCGGCGCCAGGAGGACACCGGCCAGGGCCGCCATGAAGCTCGAGATCATCCAGGCCACGTTGACGACACCGTTGGCGTTGATGCCGTCCAGCTGCACCAGTCGCCGACTCTCGACCGCACCACGCATCTGTAGACCGAGGCTCGTGAAGCGCAGCAGGATCGTGAGCAGCACGAGCACGACCACCGTCACCGAAATGGTGGACAGGTAGATCCCGTTGATCGGGGTCCCGTAGAGGCCGCCCCCGATGGTGAAGTAGACGGTGTTCGGGTTGAAGAACGGGAAGATGGTGGAGGTGGCGTCGAGATTCTGGGGACCGAAGAGCACCGGCAACAGCGAGGGAATACCGACCAGGAGCGCCAGGCTGCAGACGAGCTTCGCCGTGCTGTTCGAGTTGGGAATGTGGCGAAAGAGAAACCGGTCGAAGACGTAGCCCACGATCGGTCCCATCACCACCACGCTCAACAGGAACGCCTCCCACCCGGACCAACCCTTGTACTGGGTCAGCCAGGTGAAGATGAACGCCGACGCGAAGGCCTGGGCCCCGAAGGCGAAGTTGAACACGCCGGTCGCCTGGTAGGTGAGGACCAGGCACACTGCCACGAGCGCGTACGTGCACCCATAGGGCACTCCCGGCAGCGCGAATCCGAGTAGTTGCTCCATGCCTAGGCCTGCTTACCAGACGCCGTTTCCGGCCCTGTCCCGATCCGTCCCGGTGCTCAGGACGGGGCCGGCGTGCCGGCCGGCAACGGGAAGACCGGGTTCGCCTTCGGGTTGATGGTGTTGAAGCAGTTGAAGACGTTCTTGCCCTTGTTCAGCGCCGGCTGGTATTTCGTCCCCACAACCTTGATGTAGGCGAGGCAGTACGGCGGCGCGTGGCCGGTGTGGCCGGCGGACTTCCAGTTGACCGGGGACTCGAGACCGCCCGACGTGTAGGCCGTCAGAGAATTGTCCGCCGCGATCACGTTGGCCTGGGTGAGGTTCTTCCCGGCCATCTTGACGCCCTGGACGAACAGATACGCCGATTCCCATCCCTGCAGGGCGAGCTCGTCGGTGACGTACTTCGGCTCGTACTTCTTCATCTGCGCGAAGTAGAGCTTCAGGGCCGGGTACTGCGATGTCGAGGCCGTGAACGGAATGTGGGCGATGTCGAAATAGACGCCCTGCATGAGGCTCTGGTTCGTGTTCAGCGTCGACTGGTCGTTGCCGCTGAACCACAGCTGGGTCATGTTGGTCAGCCCATACTGCTTAATGGCCCGGGCCATCGTCACGTTCCCCTGGACGTCCATGCAGCTCACGACCATGTTGGAACCGGCCTGCTTCATGCGCTGCACGTCGGTGGCGACGGTCGATCCCGGGTAGCTGATCTTCAGGTCCGAGTAGCTGACGTTGTAGCCGGCCGCCTTCAACGAGTTCTGCTCCGACTGGCACGAGGCGGCCGAGGCGGCCACGCTGTAGGCGACGAATGCGATGGAAGGCTTCTTCTGTGTCTTTCGCGCCACATAGGCCGACCTGCGGGCCCGCGGCGGGGTAGTACTGCACCGAGCCGGTCGCGGCGAACAGGTTCTTCGGCCCGCCCCAGTTCCCGGTGACGTTGTAGCCATAGGTCGGTATCCCCGACTCGACGAAGAGGTTGGGCGAGAAGAACGCCGTCGCCACGCCGGTCACGGCAAACACGTGGTCCTGGTTGATAAGGGTGTTCGCCAACTGGTTGAACGTCGTCGGGTTCCCACCGTCGTCCAAGGCGTACTTGTAGTTGATCATGCGACCGTTCACCCCACCCTGAGCGTTGATGTAGTTGTAGTACGCCCGCTCGCCGTAGATCATGCGACGAGAAGTTGGACGCCAGGGTCCCGGTCTCGGTTCCGATCGTCCCCACCGTGATGGAGTTCGACGTCACCCCCGGTGCGGAGCTCGTCGACGTTGCGGCGCCCGCCGCACCGGCCGACGTCGTCACGACGGCGGCGCCCAGCATTGAGCCCAGCACCATCGCTACCGTCAACAGCCTGGTTCCATGTCTTACTTGCATACCGTCCCCAATCATCGGTCGTGCATCCCCCCGGGATGCCGGTCACTGTAGCTGCAGGGCTTCACGCCCATTGCTCACCCTTTGCGGTTCTTTTTCTGGTTGTTTTTGTGGTTCTTCCACATCGCCAAATCGCACTACTTGCACCCGCGATGTCGCGGGCTCTGCCTCACATCCGTCAGTTCAGAAACAGCCTCCGTCGGTCGTACTCACGCAAGGCCTGCACCTCGTCGAAACGAACCACCGGGAGCTCTTCGACCTGCCGGGCCACCTCGGGCTCGTACCCGCAGGACGACGCGAACGCCTGCACCCTGTCGTCGAGGGTGCCCTCGCCGGCCGGCACGGCAGCCAGTCGCAGCACGCCGTCGAGACGGCGCAGAATGCCCTTGTCGGTCACCACGCTGACGACCCGCTGTCCCGGCGACGTGACGTAGGCCACGGTCTCGGGCAGACGCTCGGGCCGGGCCAGTGTGACCACCACGCACGCCGTGGCCCGGCTGGCGACATCGTTGGCGCCACCGGAGCCGACCAGGAAGCGCCCGCCCCGCAGTTGCGTCGAGTTCAGCGAACCGGAGCGGTCGACCTCGGCCGCACCGAGGCAGCCCACCGTCGTCGTCCCCGGGCCACCGATGACCATGCCGAGCACCGACGATGCGTCGGAGAGGTAGGGCGTCGCCGGGAAGACCCGCTGGTTGAAGATGTAGGGGTCGGCCGGGGTGGGCTGGTAGCCCCACAACCCGAGCTCCGCCGTCAACATGACGTTGCGTCCCGCCGCCCGGGCCCGCCCCACGGCCACCCAGGCCGCCAGGTTGGCCACCCCTGCGCCCGCCAGCACGGCGTCGGCACCGACGTCGGTCACCACACGCTCGAGCTCGCGGGCCCCGAGCGACGCCGCCTGCTCCCAGCGCGAAATCACAGGGTCGTCCACCACGGGATACGCGTCCGCATCGGCCTTCCACGACATGGGATCCGAGCGACCTTCGAGCCACTTGAGCTGGTCCGGCCCCACCCGCGCCAGATACTCCTCGTGCGTCGCCGGACCGAGCACCCATTCGTCGACCCAGGCGTCGAACTGGTCCTTGGCGGCGGCATCGGCGGCGGCGCTCCAGTGCGCGATGTCCTCCCCGTAGCTGCGGACCGGCAGGGCGGGGGCGTAGCACCCGCCCGGATGGGCGCCGAACGGTGCCTCCACCACGGCCAACACACGGTGGGCGGGAACCTTGACGCGGTGCCCCAGGCCCTCGAGGTCGTCGACCACCCGCTCGACGGTCGCCACCACGCCGCGCCGGGCGGCCCAGGCGCCCCAGACACCATCGAGCAGGGGCTCGGAGAAGACGAGGTTGCCCGCCGGGTCGGCGGCGGCGGCATGGACCAGCGCGACGTCAGGCACCAGGGGCTGCAGCAGCCCGAGAGGGCCGAAGGGTGAGTCGATGACGGCGAAGGCCGAGTTGTCGGCCATGGACGAGCCGACCAGCGACCCCGTCACCGCGGCGGGCAGGCCACGGGCGGCCGCCTCGAGCCGCTGCGACAAGGTGAGGATCGACCAGTGCTCCACCTCGACCGAACCCGACTCGTAGGCCTGCCGGAAGATCGGATTGGGGTTGTAGGTGGGGAAGCTGTTGCCCGAATAGGCGGTCACCACCTTGTCGACCAGCCCACCCTTGAAGAAGGCGCCGCCGAGGGCGCCGAGGCTGGTCATGATGAGAGTAAATCCCGGGTCCGTCCGCCAGAATTGCCGGGCGAGCTCCCGGGCGGTCGCCGTCCAACGGCTGTGCCCCATCATCACGAGCACGGCGTCGCCGGGACGCACGCTCCGCGCCACGGCATCGTCGAGCGTCGTCACGACGGGCGATGGCGTCACGAAATTGGCTTCGGCGCGGACGCGAAATCACGAAACCCCTGGTCCGACCTCATTTTTGACCCCGCCCAAACCTGACCACCGTGTCAGGTTAGCCATTTCGACCATGCCCGGCACTACCATGCACCGGGCATGGGACCGCCGAGAGTCCAGCACGACCCGGCGCCCGCCCCGAAGAAGCTCGATCGGTCGCCGGCGACCAAGAGAGTCGGCCGGCGACGGGAGCGCGTCGTCGGGACGGTCCAATGGCGTCGCCACGGCCGATGCGAGACGCCGTCGGCGCACCGGCCAGCAAGCGGGTCCTGCGCAGCCAGGGGCGTCGGACCATGCGCAAGCTGCTCGATGCCGCCATGGTCGCGTTCGACCGCCGGGGGTATCACGCCACGCGGGTCAACGACGTGGTCGAGATCGCCAAGACCTCGCACGGCACCTTCTACCTCTACTTCTCCAACAAGGAGGACCTGCTGCGCGCCCTGGTGGCGGAGGCGGCCGGCGAGGCCCAGGTCTTCTATGACGCGCTGAGCACGCTGCCGGCCGAGGGAGGGGCGCCCCAATGGGAGGACGTGCACGGCTGGATCCGGGCCTACTCCGAGCTGTGGACCCGCTACGCGCCCTTGTTCAGGGCCTGGACCGACCTGGCCACCATCGATCCCGAGCTGGTCGACCTGATCCGCAGCACCTTCACGACCATGTCGAGCGCACTGGCCCAGCAGATCGGGCCCGACTCCTCCGGCCACATCATCGACCCCGACGCCGCCGGCCTGGCCACGCTGGCCATGCTCGACCGCTTCCACTATCTGCGTGAGTTCGTCGGGCAACCGATCGACGATGTGGCTCTCGAGACCATGACGACCATGGTCTACAGAGCGCTGTTCGACCCGAACGCCTGAGATTCGGTCGGCTGGCCGCCCTGGTCCGGGCGGAGACTTCCCGGCGGGGCTACTCCTTCTTCTACGCTCCTTCTTCTCTTCTGCGGGAAGACGAGGTCATAGATGCCGTCGACGCCCGACCCGTGCAGCGTCAGCCCGCCGTCGACCACGATGTTCTGGCCGTTGACGAAGCGGGCCAGGTTGGAGCAGAGGAACACGACGACGTCGGCGATGTCCTCGGGCTCGCCGATGCGGCCCACCGGCGTCCCCGTCTCGAAGCGCTCCGTCTGGCTGGGCATGAACTCGAACATCTGCTCGGTCATGGCCGTCAGGATCATGCCCGGCGAGACGGCGTTGACCCGGATGGTCGGCCCGTACTCGAGGGCCGCCGATGCGGTCAGTGCCGCCACGGCCGCCTTGCTGGCCGCGTAAGGGCTCTCCCCCGCCGCCGGCCTCGTCCCGCTGATGGACGCCGTGCTGACGATGGAGCCGCCGCCGCCGGCCAGCAGGTGAGGCACCGCGGCCCGGATGCCGGCCCAGACCCCGGTCAGGTTCACCCGCAGGACCCGGTCCCACTCGGCCGGATCCATCTCGTGCAGCTTGCCGAACGCACCCGTGCCGGCGTTGTTGTAGATGGCGGAGAGGCCTCCGAGGGCGGCCGCCGCTTCGTCGACGGCATCGCGCAGCGCGTCGGGGTCGCCGACGTCCACGCCGAAGGCGATGCCGCCGATCTCCTCGGCGACCGCCTCGGCCGACTCCTTGTTCAGGTCGAACACGGCCACCCGTGCGCCCTCCTGCGTCATGCGTCGACAGGTCGCCCGTCCGATGCCCGATCCCCCGCCGGTGACGACGGCCTTCTGACCCTCAAGCAGCCCCATGTGCCCCCTTCTTACGTTGTGGGTGTGGTCATACCGTCGGTGCATCACGGTCGACCCACTGTGGGGTCGTGATCTGCAGTGGTTCGTCGAGCTCCCTGATCAGCAATTCCTGCGCCATGCTCAGGTGCAGGGTGCCGTCCTCGCCGTGCATGGTGGCACGGACCGTCGCCCGCCCACCGGCGTTCACGAGCGCATGCATGTCGAAGAGGCTCCACACGTCGGCTCGCCACGGACGGTGGAACCACAGGGCGTGGTCGAGGCTGGCGTCGGTGTGCGTGCCCCAGACGCCGAGACTGTGGGGGCGAAACGAGGCGCCGGTCATGTCGGAGAAGTAGGCCAGGATGCAGGCGTGCACGGCCGGGTCGTCGGGCAACGGCTCCCGGACGCGGAACCAGCAGCGCCGGGTCGACTGATAGGTGCCGTCCTCCCGTCGGGCGGTGGTCCCGAGCTCTCTGACGTCGAACGGAAAGGGCGCCTCGAAGCCCTCGACCTCTGCGGGTGGCGGGACATCGGGGGCGATCGGCAGCTGGTAGCTGTCGCCGGGCTCCGGGGCGTGGAACGAGCACGTCATGCGGAAGGTCTCCTTGCCCTCCACCGCGCTCGTCACCTCCCGGAGGCTGAACGACCGCCCGTCACGGAGGGTTTCGACGCGTGTGGGTGCTGCGGGATCCCGGGCTGGTGGGGCGCAGGAAGTAGCCGTGCAGGGAATGGACTTCGAGTGGCGCCGGGACGGTCCGCATGGCGGCGTTCAGCGCCTGGGCCACCACCATGCCGCCGAACACGCCGACCGTGGACCCACCACTCCGGGCTGGTCGTGGTGAAGATCGGCCTCCCCTCGGCATCCTGGCCGCGTCTCGCGGGCGGTGATGGAATCGACCAGCTCGGCCACGGTGGCCGGGACCACCTCGGCTTCTTCGGCGTCGTCAAGCTCCATACGGCGCTCCGGCCCGCTGTCACGCCAGGTCGGCTGCGATTGCGACTTCGACTGCGAGGCCCTTCTCGGCCAGGTCCACGCAGCGGTTGTCCTCGGCGTAGCGGAGCCCCTGGACGTTGAACAGCCGGACCTCCGGGCCCTCGATCGGGAACGGTCCCCAGTGCCAGGTCCCCCGGTGCAGGACCAGGGACTCCAGCGGTTCGATCCGGAAGGCCCGGATGGTGGCCGCCTCCTCTTCGTCGGTGAACTCGACGGCGGCCGGAGCCACGACGATCACGGCCGGGACGTTCAGCGGCATCAGGGCCTGGGTGTGGGTGTCGTGCCGGAACAGCATGTCGCAGCGGAGGCCGGTGGGCGTCTCGGGGACCTCGTCCAGGGTGTGCCCGATGAGATTCACGTGGGCGTCGGCCCACTCGAACGTCATGGTCTCCTTGCCATCCCTCGGGTCCACGTCGGCGACGGGAAGCCAGCCGAACGGCGACCACCCGGCCTCGGTGAGCGGCTCTGGGACCAAGCTTCGTTGTGTCGTGGATGCTTCTGCGGACATCGCTCGCTCTCCGTCGTCTCTGCCTCTCGCCCCGAGTTCGGTGGCATGGGCGGTGCGCCTCTGGTGCCACGCGGCCTAACCTGACGCCGGAGTCAGTCTAGGAAATCTCGGGAGGCGAACAGGATGGACGTCCGCAGCATTGAAGCCAAGGCGCCGGTTGTCGAGCACAACGGCACCGTGCCCGTGTGGTGGATGATCGAGTCCCGCGAATTCAAGGACATCACCGACGGTGGCTACCTGGAGCTGGTGAACGAGTTCGAAGTCCCAGGTGGTGGCCTGGTCGACCCGCATTCGCACCCCACCCACGAGTTCTATTACGTCATGAATGGCAAGGGCATCATGACGATCGATGGCGAGGACCGGGAGATCTCACAGGGCGACCTGGTGTACATACCGCCGGACAAGGTGCACTCGCTGCGTCCCATCAGCGACCACGCGCCGATCCACTGCTTCTGCTTCGCCATCGGCGTGAAGGGTGCGGGCGCCATCAACTACACGACCCACTAGGTGGCGCGCGTTCTCGTCACCCGCCCTCTGACCGAGGGCGGGACGGACCCGCTGCTCGAGGCCGGCCATGAGATCGTCCTGCTGCGCCAGGACGGGACTGCCTTGCCGCCGGACGAGTTGGTCCGGGCGGCGGCCGAGTTCGACGGCATCGTCTGCCATCTGACCGACCGCATCGATACGGCCGTGCTGGAGTCCGGTCGGGGCGGGCGGCTCCGTGTCGTCGCCAATGCGGCCGTGGGCTACGACAACATCGACGTCGTGTCGGCCACTGCCTTGGGCATCACGGTCTGCAACACCCCGGGTGTCCTCGATGACACGACGGCGGATCTGGCGTTCCTCCTGATCCTGACCGCGACCCGCCTGGCCTCGGACGCGGAACGGGACCTGCGAGAAGGCCGCTGGACGGGCTGGGGCTTCGGGACCCACCTGGCCCGTGACGTGCACGGAGCGACCCTTGGGCTCGTCGGCTTCGGGCGCATCGCTCGGGCGGTCGCCCAGAGGGCCGAGGGCTTCAACATGGGGGTCATCCACACGACACGGCACGACACCGGCGTGACCGGGTTCGTCTCGACCCTTGACGAGCTGCTGGAGCGCTCGGACATCGTGAGCCTGCATGTCCCGCTCACCGAGTCGACGCGCCATCTCATCGGCGCGGCGGAACTCGACCGGATGAAGCCGACGGCCGTGCTGGTCAACACGGCCCGTGGGCCGGTCGTGGACGAGGACGCGTTGGTGGACGCCCTCGAGTCGGGTTCCATCTATGCCGCCGGCCTCGACGTCTTCGACGGGGAGCCTGCGGTGAATCCGCGCCTGCTGCGCGCACCCCGGACGACCCTGCTTCCTCACATCGGGAGTGCAACTATTGCGACGCGGACGCGCATGGCGCGCCTCGCCTGCCAGGGCGTGTGCGACGTGCTGGCGGGGCGCACGCCTCCCAACGTCGTCGTGCCGGCACCGTCGCCTCTTTAGCAACGACCGTTCTCCCCCGGGTCTGGGCCGGCGCTGTCAATCGGCAGGGGTCCAACGGTACGATCCCACGGTCGTTTGGTGGGCTCTCCGTGCGGGAGGGAGGTGGCGGTGGACAAGATCCGGGCGATTGTGTTGCTCGCTGCGGTCATGGCCGTCGCTCTCTGCATTGCTGGCAGGCGGTCAGGTCCGATCCGTGTCAGCCGGCGCCGCTGCGATCCCTCCGAGCTGGGGCACAAGCGCCGCTTACACACCGCTGGCGAACGTCTCCGCAGTCTCTTGCGCTCCGAATGCAGTCCCGAGTTCAACGACGTGCGTGGCGGTCGGTGACGACGGCGGCAACGTGGCGTCTGTCATCGTGAGCCAGAACGGAGGTGCGACCTGGTCTGATTCGGCGCCTCCTGCTGGTGTGACCTCGCTCACCACCATCTCGTGTCCGTCATCCGCTGTCTGTTACGCCGGTGGAGGCTCCGGGATCTTCAAGTCGACGAACGGTGGCGCCAGTTGGACGGTTCAGGACTCGTCGTTTCCGGCTCAATCAATCTCGTGTTTCACGATCGATGAATGCACGGCGGTCGGGGGAATCGGGATCGTTGCAAACAGTGGATGGTTCAACTTGGAACGCTCAAGCCCGCCCTCCGGGCCTAGATACGCTTGTGAGCGTCTCCTGCCCGAACGCCATGACCTGCGTCTGGCCGTCGGAGACGTCGATGGCAGTCCCGCGATCGTCGGCACCGCAACGGATGGAGCATGGACAACACTTGACCGACCAGCGGTCAACTTCTCTCGACTCGCATTTCATGCGTCAAGCGGCGACGAACTGCGTTGCAGTGGGAGTTGCCGCGGGTGGCGGGGCAACGTCACTTAAGCACCGACGATCTCAGCGACTGGGAGACGACGAGCTTCAATCCCGTCGGGCTCACAGTTGAAGTCCGTCGTCTGCCCAGTCGAAACGTACCTGCATCGCCGTCGGCACCAACCTCAGCTCCAACCCCTACGTCGTCGCCACCTCCAACAGCGGACGAAGATTGGTCGCTCCAGACCCCGCCGACCAATGCTGTCGATGTCACTGGGATCTCTTGCTCTGCCGCCGAAGACTGCGTCGCCGTCGGGCAACACCGGCAACGCTCGGGGCGGGGTCCACCATCATGAGCACGACGTCGGGTGGCCTGTCGTGGACTGCGCAGAGCCCGCCGACGGGGACCAGTCGCTTGAGCTCGGCGTCGTGTCCATCCACCGCTGATTGCTTTGCCGTGGGAGTGGACTCTGTCCTCGCCTCGGTCAATGCAGGCCATGCCTGGAGCCCACAGACGATTCCCTCTGACGTCGCGGGACTGAACAGCATCTCCTGCGTCACAACATCCGATTGCACGGCGGTGGGCTTTGGCATCTTCGGGAGCCCGGTCATCATCGGGACCGTTAGTGCAGGTACCACCTGGTCCTCCGAGACCGTTCCCACCTCGGTCGGCGTCTTGACCAGCGTCTCGTGCACCAGTCCCACGATCTGTCACGCGGTGAGCGACGCACAGAACTTCACGCCCAGCATCGTCGCCACAGCGAACGGCGGCGCAACGTGGACGCCGGAGCCCTACCCGGGCGTCGTGACCAATTTCACGGGCGTCTCGTGTCCGGACTCCCTTCACTGCACTGCGGTCGGAGTCTCGTCGGGCGGCCCGAACGCCGTCGTCCTTTCAACGTCGGACGGTGGAAACACCTGGGTCCCGCAGACGCCGCCCACTGCATCCACCACCCTCACCGGCGTCTCGTGCTCCAGCGACACCACCTGCCTGGCCACCGGCCCCCACCTCATCGGCACGACCAACGGGGGCTCCAACTGGACCGACCTGGGCACTCCCATCGGATCGTCCACCCTGGAATCCGTCAGCTGCATCACTACGACGATCTGCACCGCAGTCGGCGGCAACAGCATCATCGCCACGACCAATGGCGGAGCCGGATGGACGAGCGAGGGCACTCCATCCGGAGTCGCGTCCCTGTCCGGGGTCATGTGCGCCAGTCCCGTCAACTGCGAAGCCGTCGGGACGGGAACGAACTTCGGCGGCATCATCGCCACCCTCTCGGCACCACCCGACGTCACCACCACCAACCTCACGGTCGGGACCATTGGCGTGCCGTACGACGCCTCGTTGTCGGCCGGCGGCGGATTGGCCCCGTACGGATGGGCTGTCGCAGGCGGAGCGTTGCCGCCCGGCATCCACCTGGCACCGAATGGAGTCCTGAGCGGCACGCCGACGATCTCCGGGCAATACACGGTCACCTTCAGCGTGACTGACTCGAACTTCCTGTCGAACCAGGGAACGCTCGTGATCTCCATCGATCCCATCGGCCCCCCTGGGTACTGGGAGGTCGCCAGCGACGGCGGCATCTTCAGCTACGGAGGCGCCCAGTTCTACGGGTCAACGGGGAGCCTGCACCTCAATGCGCCCATCGTCGGCATGGCCGCGACCCCCGACGATGCCGGGTACTGGCTCCTCGCCTCCGACGGCGGCATCTTCGCCTTCGGCGACGCCGTCTTCTACGGGTCGACCGGCGGCACCCATCTCAATGCGCCCATTGTCGGCATGACGCCGACTCCGGACGGCGGGGGCTACTGGTTGGTCGCGTCAGACGGCGGCATCTTCTCCTACGGCGATGCCGGGTTCTACGGGTCAACGGGAGGCATCTCGTTGGACAAGCCGATCGTGGGCATGGCCCCGACCGTCGACGGCAACGGCTACTGGTTGGTGGCCTCCGACGGCGGGATCTTTGCGTTCGGCGATGCGAACTTCTTTGGCTCGGCCGGCGGCCTGCCGCTGCAGAAGCCGATCGTCGGGATGGCCACTGCCCCCGACGGGGGCGGGTATTGGCTCGTGGCCTCGGACGGTGGCATCTTCAACTTCGGTGACGTCGCCTATTTCGGTTCCACCGGAGGGATGCCCATCAGCGCGCCAGTGGTGGGCATGGTGCGCACGGCCGACGGCCAGGGCTATTGGATGGTCGGCCGCGACGGCGGCATCTTCAATTACGGGGATGCCGGGTTCTACGGTTCGACTGGCGGCATGCGCTTGAACAAACCCATCGTGGGCATGGCCGCCGTCCAGACGACCTAACCCGACACCGCTTACCAGTCGCTCGAGTGCTTGAGCGTCCGCTCCAGAATCCCCAGCGTGGCCCGCAAAGCCGACTCGGGGATGATCGGAAAGATGTTCGCCTCTTTCCACTGGGGGTCGATCGTCGACCAGTCGTAGTACGAGGTCACCACCGTGCCGCCGTCATCGGCCGGCCGGAGCGTATAGCCGTAGATGTGCCCGATCTGAGGCTTGATCTGCCCCTGAATGGTCCACGCGATCTCCCGGTCCTGCTCGAAGGTCGTGATGTGGACCGTGACGTCGTAACGACCCATCGGGAAGTCGTTGAGCGCCTCCCGGTCCATGTGGATCACGAACTCGTCCCCGACCTTGGTCGCGGGCTCGCCCGTCCAGTCGATCAACATGCCGGAGCTGTCGATCGTGACGTGGCCTTTCGGGTCGCTCAGCAGGGCGAAGATCCGCCCGGGCTCAGCCGGGATCGTCCGCGCCACCTCCATGCGCTCCACGACCTCGTCCGCACCCGCACCCGCACCGCCGCACCCGCCGTCTCATCACTCATGGCCGCATTGTGTCACCGGTCATCCGGCGTCGCCCTGGCGCACCAACGAGGCATCGAGGTCGAGCAGCCCAACGGTGGTCGAACCGTCCCGGAGCGCCTCGAAGAAACCGGCTTCCTTGGACTCCCGATCACGACCAGCGGCCAGCACACCCTCCACCTCGTCACCTCGCACGAACGCCACGCCGTCGACGTCCGCCACGACCCAGTCCCCCAGCGCCACCTGCACGCCGCCCACCCGCACGGGGATCCCGACCGTCCCGGGCTTGTCCTTCGTGGCGCCGGTGAGGGCGATCGCGGCGGAGAACACCGGGAACCCGTGCGCCTCGAGGGCGGCGACATCACGCACCCCGCCGTCGAGCACCAACCCGGCCAACCCGGCGGCCTCGGCCGCGGTTGTCAGCACCTCGCCCCAGTAGCCACGGTCGATCACCCGGCCCACGTCCACCACCAGGACGCTTCCACGCGGCGCCGTCGTCACCGCCACATGGACGGCCAGGTTGTCGCCCGGCGTGCAGCCGACGGGATAGGCCGGGGCAGCCACCGCGGCACCCGACCACGCCGGACGCAGCCGCCGGTCCGCCGCCAGACCACCCGACTCACCGATGGTCGCCGAACCGAGCCGCGCCAACTCCGCCGCAATGTCCTCGTTACTCGTCATGGTGTGATCCTCCTGGGTTGGGCGGTCGGTCGGAGACGTCATTGGATCACCGCGCAGGGCCTGCGCACCAACGGACCAGCCGCACCCCATCCCCGAGCCCGCAAGCCCGAGCCCTACACTCGCCACCGTGCCCGGCCACATGCTCATCGTCACCCAGGTCGCCCCGTACGCCGATGGTCCGGCCGGCGTGCACGGGGTCCTCGGGCCAGGCCGCCACAGCCCTGCAGGAGCTGGCGACCATGCACGACCTCGACCCCACCGTCGTCACCGACGTCGCCGACATCTCGCCCGATCGCCTGGCCGCCATCCGCGTCCTCGCCCTCTTCACCATCGGCGAGACGCCGTGGTCCCCCGCCCAGAAGGAAGCCATCTACAGCTCCTGGCAACGAGGGCAGCCTGCGCATCCTCGGCGTCCATTCCGCCACCGACGCCAACCACCTCTGGCCCGAGTACGGCACCATGCTCGGCGCCCGCTTCGACGGTCATCCCTGGACCCAGGACTTCGACATCGACGTCATCGACGACACCCACCCCGCCGCCGCCCACCTCGTCGCCGACGATCGCATCGCAATGGCATTGGCGGGACGAGATCTACCTGTTCGCCGACCTCCGCCCCGACGCCCACGTCATCCTCCGCCTCGCCACGGACCAGGTCGACCTCACAGCCCCGGGCGGCCGGACACCTGAGTGCGGCTTCCCCCTGGCCTGGACCGTGCGAGGACGGCAAGCAGCCCGCACCTTCTACACGCGCGCTCGGCCACTTCCCCGGAGCCTGGGAGTCGCCCGGCCTACCTGCGACACCTCGCAGGAGGCCTCGCCTGGCTGACCGAGACCGCCTAACCTGACGCCCATGTCAGGGTCATCGCTTCCCGATGTGATGGCGGCAGCCGTCTACCAGTCACCCGGCGTCATCACGGTGGAGGACCGCAAGGTCCCGCAACCGGGGCCGGACCAGCTCGTCGTCCGGGTCCACTCGTGCGGCATCTGCGGGTCCGACATCCATCAGCTCCGAGACGGCTGGGGCTTCACGCAAGGGCGTCGTGGCCGGGCACGAATGGAGCGGCAGCATCGCCGCCATCGGCGACGCCGTCACGGACTGGGAGATCGGCGAGCTCGTCGTGGGCGGTCCCGGTCAACGATGCGGCACCTGCCGTCGATGCCTGGAAGGCAAGCCCTCCCAGTGCGAGAACCGCAACAGCATGACCGGCGAGCAGTCCGACGGCGCCTTCGCCGAGTACATCCTCTGCCGGGCCGCCGGCGTGCTGCGCCTTCCCGAGGGCCTCGATCCCCGCCACGCCGCGCTGGCCGAGCCCCTCTCGGTGGCGCTGCACGGCATCACCCGCTCGGGCGTGGCGCCCGGCGACAGCGTCATGGTCTTCGGCGCCGGCCCGATCGGCGCGCTGAGCGTGGCCGCCCTCCACGTCATGGGGATCGAGCGACATCACGGTGGTGGAGCCGCACAAGGGTCGGCGTCAATTGGCAGCCGACCTCGGGGTGACCGCCATCGTCGACCCGGAGGACCTGGAGGTGTTCCCATCCTGGGAACCCGAGCGCATGTCGTCGCGCGCCGTCGACGTCGTGCTCGAGTGCTCGGGGCACCGGGCCGCCCTCGAGGCCGGGTTCAGCCAGCTGGCCCGGGGCGGCATGATGGTCATGGTCGGTGCCGGCATCGACCACCCGCAGTTCGACATCAACCGCATGATCCTGAACGAGCTCACCGTGACCGGTTCCTTCGTCTACGACCAGGGTGGCTTCGAGCGCGCGCTCGAGCTGCTCGCGTCCGACGGCTTCCCGTCGGACCTGTTGATCGATCCCGACGACATCGGGCTCAGCGCCATCGGGGACACCCTCGAGGCGCTCGCCGCCGGCCGCATCGCCGGCAAGGTCATGGTCGTACCGGAGGTGCAGTCCTGATGGCGCATCCCTTCTACCCAACCGGCAATCCGCGCTTCAACCACGTGGCCATGTCGCTGCCGGCCGACCTCCTCAATGCGGAGAACCGGACCGACGTGTGCCGCTTCTTCGACGAGGTGCTCGGCTTCACCGAAATGGAGGTGATGACCGAGGACCGGCGCCGGCTCATCATGAGCTGCGTGCACTGGGACCAGTTCATCTTCCTCATCGCCGAGGAAGACCCGATGAAGTGTCCCCGCATGGACCACTACGGCTTCGCCGTCGGGTCGCTCGACGAGCTGCGCGGCGTGCGTGATCGCGCCGAGGCCTTCCGCAAGTCCGACGACCGCATGGAGCTCATCGATCTGCACATGGACGACCAGGGCATGGTCAAGATCCACTCCGTCTATGTCACCTACCTGTTGCCGATGACGATCGAGTTCCAGTACTGGGAGTTCCCCGAGCCCGGCCAGGCGAAGCCGTTCCCCGGGCTTGCCCAGGCGAATTAGGTCCGACCGCCCAGTGCCATCCGATCTCCCGCTACCGTGCGGGTATGGCCGATCCCACCGCAACAGCTGAACGAGCGGAGCGATTCCGCGCCCTGCACACCCCGGGCACGCCGCTGCTCATGCCCAACGCCTGGGACATCGGTTCCGCCGCCCTGTTCGCGGCGCTCGGGTTCGAGGCCATCGCCACCACGAGCGGCGGGTTCGCCGCCACCCGGGCCCGCCTCGACGGCGCCATGACCAAGGAAGAGGTCCTGACCCACGCCGGCGAGCTGGCCGGGGCCGTCGACATCCCCGTCTCGGCCGACCTCGAGAACTGCTTCGCCGACGATCCCGCAGGCGTGGCCGCCACCATCAACGCCGCGGTCGGCGTCGGGCTGGCCGGCGGGTCGGTGGAGGACTTCACCGGCGACCGGGACGCGCCGATGTACGAGCTGGCCCACGCCGCCGAGCGGGTGCGCGCCGCGGCCGAGGCGGCCCACGCCGGCCCGGTCCCGTTCGTGCTGACGGCCCGGGCCGAGAACTACCTCCACGGTCGCAAGGACCTGGCCGACACCATCGCTCGGCTGCAGGCGTACCAGGAGGCCGGAGCCGACGTGCTCTTCGCGCCGGCGGTCATCGACCCCGGCGAGCTGCGCCAGCTGCTGGCGTCGGTCGACGTCCCGGTCAGCGTCCTCGTCCTGCCGGGTGCGCCCACCGTGGGTGAGCTGGGTGCGTTGGGCGTGAGCCGGATCTCGGTCGGGGGCGCCATCGCCGTCGCCGCCTACGGCGCCGCCATCAACGCCGTCACCGAGCTTCGCGAGCAGGGCACCACGAGCTACTTCGAGCTGGCCGCCGTGGCCCGCCCGGTGATCGGCGAAGCGTTCAGTCGCTGACGGCGACCGTCACTTCGATCTCGACCGCCCCGTTGCGGGGCAGCGCCGCCACGCCGATGGCCGAGCGGGTGTGGCGCCCCGCCTCGCCGAAGACGTCGGCCAGGACCTTGCTCGCCCCGTCCACGACGGCCGGCTGTTGATGGAAGTCGGGAGCCGACGACACGAAGCCGGTCACCGTGAGGACGCGCGTCGACGCGGTCGAGCGAGCCGAGCGCCTCCTGCAGGACGGCGAGAGCATTCAGCGCGCACACGGCGGCAGCTTCGGCACCCTCTGCAACGGTGACGGTATCGCCCAGTCGCCCGAGGCAAGTCAGTTCCCCGGCAATGCGGGGCAGCTGCCCAGAAGTGCGCGCCACTCCGTCGTGGATCACAACCGCATCGAGCGGGTCGTGCGGCGGGTGGGGGCCATGGAGGGTCAGGCCCAGCTCGGCGAGCCGGGCGCTGATTTTGCCTTCCACTAGCGCATGTAGGGGTAGACGCTCATGAAGTTCTCGTTGACCTTCTCGGGCAACGGGAAGATGCCGCCGAGCTGCTTGGAGCCCCAGATGATCTTGGCCGAGCGCTCCACCAGCGCGGTGTTGTGCATCGTCTTCTGCATGGTCGTCCCGATGGCCACCATGCCGTGGTTGGCGATGAGCGCAGCGCCACGGTTCTCGAGGGCCTTGACCACCTGCTCGGCCAGGTCGGGCGAGCCGCTCGGGCAGTACTCGGTGCAGCGGATGTCGCCGCCCAGGTAGACGGTGAACTCGTCGATGCAGCTCGGGATGTCCTGGTGGGCGACGGCGAACATGGTGGCGTAGCACGGCGTGCGAGTGGATGCAGACCGCAATGTCCTCGTAGGCGTTCATGGCGGCCAGGTGGAGGTACTTCTCCGAGGTCGGGCCGCGCTCGCCGGAGACGACGTCGCCGGCCGGGTCGACGATGACGATGTCGTCCTCGGTCATGACGCGGTAGTCGAGCGAGGACGGGGTGACGGCGATGTTGCCGTCCTCCATCCGGGCCGAGATGTTGCCCGAGGTGCCCTCGACGAGCCCCTTCTCGAGGAGCTCTTTCGCGGCGGCGACGATTACTGCAGGTGCGTCTTCTATGAAGGCCATGGCCCGGTTCTCCTCACGGCTGTGCGGGCGAACTGCTCGCCCTGGCGGTCGCCCTGATCGTACAACGCCGGGGACGATGCCTGACACGGCTGTCAGGGAACGGGTCTCGGGCCGGAGGTACTGTCTCGGGCCATGGGACTTCTCGAGGGACGTGCGGCAGTTGTGACGGGAGCGGGGCGGGGCATCGGGCGGGACATCGCCCTCTGCCTGGCGGCGGAGGGCGCCAAGGTCGTGGTCAACGACGTGGGCGTCACGCTCGGCGGTGCCGGCACCGAGGAGGACCCCGCGGCGGCGGTGTGCAAGGAGATCGAGGCGGCGGGGGGCGACGCCGTGCCCAACTACGACTCGGTGAGCGACTTCGAGGGCGCCGGCCGGATGATTTCTGCGGCGGTCGACAATTTCGGGTCGATCGACATCGTGGTGAACAACGCCGGGATTGTGCGGGACCGGACCATCGTCGAAGATGGACGAGGCCGACTATGACGCTGTCATCGCCGTGCACCAGAAGGGCACCTTCAACACCGTGCGCCACGCTGCTCCGCTGATGAAGGACGCCGGCTACGGGCGGATCGTCAACATCACCTCGTCGGCCGGGCTGCGGGGCAACTTCGGCCAGACCAACTACGGCGCCGCCAAGGCCGCCATCATGGGGATGACCTTCGTCTGGGCCCTCGAGCTCGGCAAGTACGGGATCACGGTCAATGCGGTGGCGCCGGCGGGGGTCACCCGGATGACCGAGAACCTCTACAAGGGCGCCGAGCCGCCGGCCGACCAGGACCCGGCCCTGAATGCGCCGCTGATCGCCTTCCTGGCCTCCGAAGACGCCTCCTATGTCAACGGGCAGGTGCTCGGGCGCACGGGTTTTGCGTACACGTTGTTCCAGACCCCCCGGCAGGTCGCCTCCATGTGGGCTGACGGCGGCTGGACGCCCCAGGAGGTGGCCGATCATTTCAATGAGGTGCTGGGGCAGCACCTGCAGCCCGTCGGCATGGGGGACCACCCGTTGCTGGGCAAGAAGGACTGAACGACTGACGACGGGCTGACAGATCCGGTCCGGGCTCCGGTCCGTCCGGCCGAGGGAGCGGGCGGGCGGCGTCGCTCCTGGGTAGGGTGGGGTCGCTCAGATCGACACCATCAGGGAGGGCTCCCATGCTCGTGCGGGACAAGATCTACATCAACGGGGCCTGGGTCCCCTCGACCGGCAAGGGCGCGCTGGAGGTCATCGACTCCGCCACCGAAGAGGTCTTCGCGACCATTCCGGAAGGCACGGCCGAAGATGTCGACAAGGCCGTCGAAGCGGCGGCGGCCGCGTTCCCGGGTTGGGCCGCCACCTCCCGCGAGGAGCGCGCCAAGCTGTTGGTCCGCATCGGCGAGGCGCTGGGCGCCCGTACCGACGAGCTGGCCGAGGTGATCTCGCACGAGGTCGGCATGCCGATGACCCTGTCGGGTTCCATTCAGGTCGGGCTGCCGGCGGGTGCCTTCGCCGACGCGGCGGCCGCGGCCGAGAACTTCCAGTGGGAAGAAGAGGTCGGGAACTCCCTGGTGGTGCGCGAGCCGGTCGGCGTCGTGGGCGCCATCACGCCGTGGAACTACCCGCTGTACCAGGTCGTGCTGAAGGTGGCGCCGTCACTGGCCGCCGGCTGCACCGTCGTGCTGAAGCCGAGCGAGGTGGCGCCGATCAACGCGTTCATTCTGGCCGACGTGATCGACGAGGTCGGTCTGCCGCCGGGCGTCTTCAACCTCGTCAGCGGCGTCGGCCCGGTCGTCGGTGAGGCGATCGCCTCCCACCCCAAGGTCGACATGGTCTCGTTCACCGGCTCCACCCGGGCCGGACGGCGCGTCATGGAGCTGGCGGCCGAGGGCGTCAAGCGGGTCTCGCTCGAGCTGGGCGGCAAGTCGGCCAACATCCTTCTCGACGACGCCGACTTCGCCACCGCTGTCCCGGCCGGTCTGTTCGGTTGCTACATGAACTCCGGCCAGACCTGCTCCGCCCTCACCCGCATGCTGGTCCCCCGGGATCGGCTGGCCGAGGTGGAGGAGATGGCCGTCGCCGGTACCGCCGGGTTCGCTCCGGGCGACCCCTTCGAGGCGGGCAAGCTCATCGGGCCGCTCGTGTCCGCCGTGCAGCGCGACCGCGTGGTGGGCTACATCAAGAAGGGGATCGACGAGGGGGCCAAGCTCATCGTCGGCGGCGCCGAGACGCCCCGAGGGCCTGGACAAGGGCTTCTTCGTGCAGCCGACCGTCTTCTCCGAGGTCACCCCGGACATGACGATCGCCAAGGAGGAGATCTTCGGCCCGGTCCTCGTCCTCATGCCCTACGACACCGAGGAAGAGGCGATTGAGATCGCCAACGGCACGCCCTACGGGCTGGCCGGCGCGGTGTGGAGTGCCGACTCGGACCGGGCCGAGCGGGTCGCCCGGCAGCTGCGGACCGGCCAGGTCGACATCAACGGTGGGAACTTCAACCCGCAAGCGCCTTTCGGTGGCTACAAGCAGTCCGGCTTCGGGCGCGAGCGGGGCAAGTACGGTCTCGAGGAGTTCGTCGAGACCAAGTCCATGCAACGCTGAGGGACCACTCTTGGCGCCCGCTCTGCGGGCACACAGTGGGTGGCACTCGCTGGAATCCCGGATTCGTCTTTTGACGAGTGCGGGATGCCGGTGGCTGGCGTCACATATGTCAAGGGGGAGCGGGAGGGTGCATGAGTACGGCGCGCAACGGTGCGGTTGAGATCTATTACGAGGAATTCGGCGATCCGGAGGCGCCGACCCTGTTGCTGGTCAACGGCCTTGGTTCGCAGTGCCTGAACTACGACGTGTCGTGGTGCCAGCTCTTCTGCGACGAGGGCTTCCATGTGGTGCGGTTCGACAACCGCGACGTCGGGCTCTCGACCAAGTGCGACGGCGTCGACTACGCGCTCGCCGACATGGCCGACGATGCCATCGCCGTCCTCGATGCCATGGGCGTGGAAAAGGCGCACGTGATGGGCTGCTCCATGGGCGGCATGATCGTCCAGAGGCTGGCGCTCAATCACCCGGACCGCGTGCTCTCGCTGACGTCGGTGATGTCCCGCACGGGTGAGCCCGGCTACGGCGAGAGCTCGGAGGAGGCACTGGCCTTTCTGCTGGCGCCGCCGGCACCGTCACGGGCGGCCTACATCGACCGCCAGGTGGCCGCCCACCACGTCTACGGGTCGAAGCCCGAATGGCTCGACGACGACGCCATCCGGGCCCGGGCAGCCGCCGCCTACAACCGCTGCTTCTGCCCCGAAGGGGTCGGGCGCCAGATGCACGCGATCGGACGGGACGGCTCCCGGTCCGCCGAGCTGGCCGAGCTCGATCTGCCCGCCCTGGTGATCCACGGCAGCCGCGACACGCTGATCGACCCGAGCGGGGGACGACAGACCGCCGCCGTCATTCCGGGGGCGCGCTATGTCGAGATCGACGGGATGGGTCACGACTACCCACCGCCGGTCTGGCGGGAGTGGGTGGGCGCCTGGTCCGACTTCGCCCGCTCCGTCGTGCGCGCCTGAGCCTCAGGGCGGCGACAAGAGGTCGCTCGCCTGGCCAGGTTCCTGGCCGGTGCGGTGCTTCCAGAGCGTCGCGTTCGCTGCGATGGCGGCCGTGAGCAGCCGACCGGCGAAGTAGGTCCACAGCAGGAGCGCCAGAGCGATCCCGATGGCCCCGTAGAGCGCCGATTTCCTGGTCACCACGTGCACGACGTAGGTGACGGTGAGGATCTGCAGTACCCCCACCCCAGCTCCGACGATGAGAGCCCCGGGGAGGAGGGCCCACAGTGCGCATTCGTCCCGCGGCAACAACCACGAGACCAGGAACCACGCCGCGCCCGAGATGACGACGGTCATCAGGAAGGCGAGCACCGCAGTGGGATGCGACTGCGAGCCGATCCACGAGGTCAGGTCGCCCAGGCCGAAGAGCGCTGTCACGAGCCCGATGAGGATGAGCGGAGCCCACGGGCTGGGCTTGCGCGGCGGCTGGGACCCTCCAGATCAGACGGTGGACGATCCAGAGGACCCGGACGAGGGACCGGGCCGTCAAGGCCAGGGCGAAACCTCCGAGGACCAGGGCGACCAACCGGTTGGCCAGCGACAGGGTGCTGGTGCTGGCCACGGCGCTGGCGAGCAGCCCGGTGATGCCGGCCGATCGGGCGGCGTCCCCCGGGTCCTGGCCGGCCGCGGTCGACGCCAGGCCGAAACCGGTGCACATGACGAAGGCGTAGGGCACCAGGAACATGAAGAGGCGGAAGGCCACGGCGGCAGCGAGCACGCCTCCCCCGCTCTGGGCGTCCCGCTCGACGGCATCCAACGCCGTGTCGATGGAGGCCGAATCGGCCCGTCGGGCTTCGATGCCCGCCCGGGTGCGCTCGGCCCGTTCCCGCAGATGGGCCACCCGCTCCCTGACGGACTCACGAGCCGGTCGGGAAGCCCCGGAGGTGTCAGCGCCCCCTGGGGTGGCTGCCTCAGGCACATCTGCCCTGTCGTCAGCGGTGGCCACGCCGCATTCTTCACCCAACGGCGTAGGCTTGGATCGCTCCCGTCGGGCAGGTCCTGTTTCCGCCCGGCGAGCGCCACAAAGGAGCATCATGACCTCAACCGAGTGTTTGCACGTTGCCGCGCAGCTCGACGAGCACCACGCACCCGACACGAACGGCCGCATTCCGGTCTGTCACATATGCGGGGCGCGCACCGACAGCCCTATGGGGGAGCACCACCTGATCGCGGAGAGTCGAGTCGGACGTTCGACCGAATGGCTCGTCGCTCAGTCACGCTTGCAAGACATTGCCCAGGCCCGGCTCGTGAGGGGTCTACCGCACAGCTGAGCAGCACCGCTTGGGTCCTTCGGATCGAATCCCCTTGCCGGAGAAGGTCTGACCGAGAGCTCAGGGCGAGCCGTTCGGCCGTGTGCGAGCAGCCGTCACCCGGGTCCAGAGCACCGAAGGGCGCGACACCATGACCCGGCCGGTCGGGCCGACGATGCGTGAGCTCCTCATTGGGATTGCCGGTCATGGACCAGCCTTTCCGGTGCACGATCCCGATGGTGGTGTTTGCACAAGCAGAACCAAATTGTCCAGATCGGTCGTCCGCCCGAGTTTCCACGGACGACGTGGTGCACGGCGGCAAAGGTGGCGTTGGCACAGCCCGGGAACCGGCACTGGCGGTCCCGACGGATCACTTCTCGTCTCTGGGCTCCGGTAGGGAAGCGCTGGGCCCGGCCCTCGTACATGGTGTGGCCCGAGCGCATCGTCGACCGCCACCACCACGGTGGCGTCACAGGCGATGCGCTGGACCGTCTCGACGTCGATCAGGCCATGGTGCTCGAGCTCGCCCGCCAGCTCGCTCTTGTCTCCGGTCTCGTCGACCAGGTCGGCGAGGGGCACATGGGCCACCACGAAGAACGGGCTGGGGGCGGTTGGCGTGGTGGTGGTCTCGCGGTAGGTGGTCCCGGTGGAGGTGGACGTGTTGGTGAGGTGGTGGTGGTCCCATGGCCGGAGTGACCGAGTCGATGATCCCCATGAAGCCGTCGCAGCGCCGCTGGTCGAGGGGCGTCTTTCCTCATCGGAGGCGCCAGCCGTGGCTCGTCCGGAGAGACGCCACGGCAAGGCATCGACACAGGCCTTGGTCTGGGCGTAGGACTCGCTCGGGCAGCTGCACCGTCATGGTGCGGTGCTGCAGGTCGTTGAAGCGCAGGTAGCGGCAGTCGTGCTCCGAACGTGACTGGGGAGACAGAGGCGGAGCGGGCCCGGGCGGCGGCGGTGCGGGCCACCTCGGCCAGCTCGCGGACGCTGAGCTCCTTGGCCTGGGCGCACAGCTCACGATCGTTCGGGGCGTGGCCACGTCGACGACGGTGCGCACCTTGTCGAAGGAGATCTCGCCCGGCAGCAGGGCACCCATCAGATGGGGCAGACCCTCGGACTTCTCAGCCACATGGCGAGTGCGCCGGGCGCGTCGGCACCGAGACCCCGAAGCGCTCGAGCGGTCCAGGACTCGACCGAGGTCGCCCCGTCATCGCGAATAGGCCTGACGGCGTTCGAACTCGGCCAGGCGCAGATGACGATTCTCGCCCTCGGCGATGGCCGATCAGACGCCGCGTCCTCGTGACATGCCGGCCGCCAGCGCTTCGTTGGACTCGGCCGCCACGACGCGCTGATGAAGTCGGCACCGGCGGCCAGTGGGCGGTGAACGGCAGTGGTCGGTGTCGCGCCATCGATTATTGAATGGTCCCGGCCGCCCGAAGAGTGCGCGGCAGAACGGGCGCCGCTCCAGCTCAGGCTCCAGGGTGATGGCGTGCTCCGGGCAGGCCGAGACGCACAGGCCGCACTCGTGGCATTGGTCGGGGCGTGCGACGTACGCCGTCATGCGGCGGTGCGCCGTCGAGCGGAGCTTGCCCAGCATGCCGAGCGCCGTGAAGTCGTCGGGGTCCATCCGCCGCACCTCGAACACGTCGTAGGGGCAGACCCGCACGCAGTCCCGCTTGGCCTCGCAGCGGCCGTGGTCGACCACCGGTCTGGTCGGCATCGGTGGTCAGGCTTACGCCGGCCAGCGGTGCCCGCCAGCCGGGCGAGCCGGTGCGAGCGCCCGAGGCCACCCGCAGCCCGATGTAGTTGCGCTGCGCCTCCACGGTGCCGGCGCCGAAGCAGAGGCCGCGGATGTCGCGGTAGGCCCGCTCCAGCGGGTACTCACGCGAGTAGCCGTACCCGCCGTGGATCTGCATGGCTTCGTCGCAGACGAACTTGGCGGCGAGGTTGGCGGCCGTCTTGGCCATGGCCGTCTCGAGCGCGGGCGGTGTCCCGTGGGGCCCGGCCAGCCGCACGGCCCGGGCCAGCATGCAGGCGGGCGCCCTCCAGCTGCACCGCCATGTCGGCCAGCTTCCACTGCAGGCCCTGGAGGTCGGCCAGCGGCCGTCCCGCCGATGACGCGCTCGTTCATGTAGCGCACCGCGTGCTCGAGCGCGCCCTGGGCCGCCCCCACGCACATGGCGGCGTTGCCGCAGCGCTCGTGGTTGAGGTGCGACAGCAGCACCTTGAAGGCCGAGGTGTCGGCCGGGTTGCCGGCGAGGAGGATGTCGTCCTCGGTGATCTCCACGCCGTCGAAGGCCAGCTCGGCCTCGGTGGCGGCGTGGATCCCCATGCCCTTGTGGCGGCCGGTGATCGACACGCCCTCGCGGTCGGTCGGCACGATGACGGCGCCGATGCCCTTGGCGCCCTCGCCGCCCGGCCAGCGGCACCAGACCAGCACGCCCTGGGCCACGTCGCCCAGCGTCGAGTAGTTCTTGTAGGCGTTGAGGCGCCAGCGCCCCGGCCCGTCCTCGACCAGTGCGGCCCGCATGTTCTGCACGGCCGAGCCGGCATCGGGCTCGGTGATGCCGATGCTGATCGAGCGCGTCCCCGTCGGCGGCGGCGGGGAGCCAGCGCTCCTTCATGGCGTCGGGGCCCAGGTGCTCGATGCCCCGGGGCGGCCCGTTGAAGGTGAGCTGGCAGCAGATGGCCGACGACACGTCGGCCCGGGCGATCTCCTCGAGGACGATGGCGGCCTCGACGTCGCCGAGGCCCATGCCGCCCCACTGCTCGCCCACCGTGATGCGCAAGAGGTCGGCCGCCGCCAGGGCCTTGCGCATTTCGGGGGACACGGCACCGGCCTCGTCGGCGTCGTGGGCCCGGGGTGCCACCTCGCGCTCGGCGACGTCGCGGGCGAGCTGGCGCAGCGCGGCCTGGTCGTCGCTCTCGGCCAGCAGGTCGATGCCGTCCTGCTCGGAGTCGCTCATCCGAGCTCGGTGCCGACGATGCCCACGAAGCTGACGCCCTCGCCCGGCGCGCCGCCCAGGTTGTGGGTCAGTCCGAGCGTCCGTCCGGCACCCACGGTGCTGATCTGGCGGTCGGGCGGGGCGGCCCCCCGCAGTTGGAGCCAGCATTCGAACAGCATGCGCAGTCCGGAGGCGCCGATCGGGTGGCCGAAGGACTTGAGGCCGCCGTCGGGGTTGACCGGCAGCTCGCCGTCGCGGTCGAACGTGCCCGCCAGGACCTCCTTCCAGGCCTGGCCGCGCTCGGCGAAGCCCAGGTCCTCCATGAGGACGAGCTCGGTCGGGCGTGAAGCAGTCGTGCACCTCGGCCATGGCCAGCTGGGCCCGGGGGTCGGTGATGCCGGCCTGGGCGTAGGCGTCGGCGGCCGAGCGCACGACCTCCTCGAAGGTCGTGTAGTCGTAGGCGGGGTCGATGGGGCCGGCGGCGGGGCCGGCCACGAAGGCCAGCGCCTTCACGTAGAGCGGGTTGTCGCAGTACTTGTGGGCGTCCTCGACGCGGCAGATGATGGCGGCGGCCGAGCCGTCGCTGACGCCGCTGCAGTCGAACACGCCGAGGTCGCCCGCCACGAGCGGCGCCTTGGTGATCGTCTCCATGGAGACTTCCTTCTGGAACTGCGCCCGCGGGTTGTGCGCCCCGTTCTGGTGGTTCTTGAAGGCGATGCGGCTCATGACCTCCTTCATCTGGTCCTTGTCCACGCCGTACTTGTGGCTGTAGGAGGGGGCCAGGAAGGAGAAGGCGGCGGGCGACGACAGGCCGGGGTCGGTGCCGTCGCCGACCTGGCGGATGCCGGTGAGGCCCGAGTAGCCCGTGTCCTTGAGCTTCTCGACGCCGATGGCCATGGCGATGTCGTAGGCGCCCGAGGCCACGGCGTAGCAGGCGTTGCGGAAGGCCTCCGAACCCGTGGCGCAGTAGTTCTCGACGCGGGTGACGGGCTTGTAGTCGATCTTCAGGGGGCGGGACAGCGTCGTGCCACAGACGCCCGAGGTCATGGTGCCGAGCCAGAAGGCGTCGATGTCGGCCAGCTCGAGGTTGGGGACCGAGGCGACGGCCTCGGTGGTGGCGTCGGTGAGGAGGTCGTCGACGCCCTTGTCCCACAGCTCGCCGAACTTCGTGCAGCCCATGCCGATGACGGCCACCTGGTCGCGTATGCCCTTGCTTGCCATCGCCTTACGCTCCTTGCTCGGCTGCACGCTCGGCGCCGGCGTCGACGGCCGGGCGGGCCTTCCAGAAGTAATTGTGCACGCCCTGCGCCGTCCAGACGCGCCGGAAGGTCATGGAGACCCGGTCGCCGATGGACAGCTCCGAGGCGACCACGTCGGTCATCTCGCAGCGGTAGCGGCCGCCACCGTCGAAGTCGACGATGACCCCGACCACCGGCGGCGACAGGCTGAAGGCCAGGTGGTCGATGGTGAACGTGGCCACCGTCCCGGGGATGTCGGCCAGGCGCTCGGGCTGCATCTGGTCGATGGTGTGACACGACAGGCAGGCCCGGGTCGGCGGCATGTGGCGGAAGCCGCAGACCTGGCAGCGGCTGGCCGCGAAGGCGTACTTCCACTCCTCGGAGCGGTGCACGGTGGGCGCGCCCGGCCGCTCGGGGTCGGGTCGGCGTGGGGGCTCGCGGTGCATCTGGCCGCGCCAGGTCAGGAAGGTCGCATACGGCAGGTCGTCCCGCCCGGCCGCCACCTGCTCGGCCACCGACGGGACGCCGGCCTCGGCCCGGGCCGCCTGCACGGCCGGGAGTGCGTCGGTCGTGCGCAGCACCAGCGCGTCGGCCCCGTCGGCCAGTGACAGCACGACGATCACCTGGCCGGGCTGGGCCCGCTCGAGCACGTCGCACAGCGCGACGGCGGCGGCGGCTGCGCCGAGGTTGCCCACCGATCCGGCGAGGTCCGGGGCCAGGACGCCGTCGCGCACGCCCAGGCCCTTGGTGACGGCCTTGACCGCCCGCACGTGCAGGCCGCTGACGATGGCGTGGTCGACGTCGCCCTCGGCCAGGCCGGCGTCCTTGAGCGCCGCCGCGAAGGCCTCACGGGCCAGCGGCACGTACATCTCCTCGCCGAAGCGCTCCTCCCAGACGTGGGAGTCGGTCTCGCCGGGCACGCGCCAGCGGTCGAGGAACTCGTCGCTGGCCGCGCCCCGGCCCGATGAGCTCGGCCACCGCGCCGTCGGGCGCGCAGACGATGGCGGCGGCGGCGTCCCCGCTGTCGCGCTCCTCGGCCGAGCCGGCCAGGCCGGTGCGCAGGTCGGAGATGACGGCCAGGGTGGTGCGGCCGGCCGCCGGCCGGCGGCTCCGAGCGCCAGCAGCAGCGTCCCCACGGCCGAGCGGGACGAGCCGGCGAAGTCATAGGCGCCGGCGCCCCGCCCGAGGCCCAGCGCGGCGTGCACGGTCGTCGCGCTCGTCTTGTCCAGGTACCCGGGGTCCGGGGTCGAGAGGAAGAGGTCCTGCACGGCTTCGGGCGCCGGCCCCGGACCGGCGGCCAGCGCCCGCCGGCCCGCCTCGACGCCCAAGCGTGGTCGTGTCCTCGTCGTGGGAGGCGACAGCCCGGGTGCCCCGGCCCCCGCCACTGCCCAGGACGCCGGCGATGGCTGCGCGCTGCAGGCGCCAGAAGGGCAGATAGGTCCCCCAGGCGGCGATCCCGGCGGTCATCGACCGATCATTCCAGAAGTCACGGACACCTCACACATCGCATCGAACAGGGTAAAGGTAGCGGCGGCCGGCTCCGGCCCTGGTCAAGGGGCCGACGGCGCGGTGGCCGGCCGCTCGGCCCGCATCCGACCCGCAACGCCGCCGTCGCCGCCTCATCCACCGACAACGTCAGGTCATCCAATGACCCCACCAGCACCACCCCGTAGTCACGGCGGGCGCCCTCGACGCTGACGTACTCGTCCAGGACGTCGTCCAGCACAGCCGCGGCAGGCCGCTCCAACGGGTCGCCCCAGCCCCCGCCCCCGCCGTAGTCGAAGTTGATCTTGTCCCCCGCCTCCAACGGCTCCCACTCGGCCGTGTGCGTCACCACCACGGCCGAGGCAGACCCGTAGCGCAAGCGTCAGGCGATTGGGCGCGCCCGGCCCGCCGCCGGCGATCCCCGGCATGGGGTACTTCTGCCCCACCACGTACGTGTACACCGCAGCCGGGACACGCACCTCCTTCACATAGTGGGAGCCGCAGCCGCCGCGCCACTGCCCCGGGCCGCCCGAGTCGGTCCGGTAGTCCCGGCTCCACTGGATATGCGGATAGAGCGACTCGTTGATCTCCGCCGTCGCCTTCCAGAGGTTGCCGAAGGACGCCGAGACGGCCCCCCAGGCATCTTGACCCTTGGCCGCATTGCACCAGCCGGCGTACACCTCGGCCGAGCCGTCGACGAACTCGGCGCCGCTGCGCGGGTCGACGCCACGGATGATGGTCGGGATACCGGTCTTGTAGGTCTGGGGCACCGCCCGGTCGGGCAGCACGCCCGACAGGGCGACCGCAATGACCTCGCCGATGTCGGCGCCGGGGTGGTGCGTCCCGGCCGACACCGGCCGCCCGGGCCGAGGGTTGAGCACACATCCCTCGGGCACCACCAGGCGGATGGAGTTGAAGAACCCTTCGTTCTTGGGGATCTCGGGGTCCATCATGGCGGCCACCTGCGCCACGGTGTAGCCCCGGGTGTTCCCGTAGGTGGACCAGGCCGCCAATTCCTGGCGCTCGTCCGAGCCGGTGTAGTCGATCGTCAACGACGGGCCGTCGACGGTGATCTTCACGTGCAGGTGGATGTCGGGATTGCCCAGCGGGTCGTGGTCCACGTAGGAGTCGCCCTCGTAGACACCGTCGGGCCATGCCGCTGATCTCCTCGGCGAAGCGGGCCGCCGCGTAGTCGATCATGTGGTCGACGCACGCCTCGACCTCGCCCACGCCGTAGCGCTCGACCAGCCCGACCAGGAAGTCGGCCGCCTGCTGTCGCCGCCCCGATCTGGGCCCGCAGGTCGCCCGCGTACCCATCGAGCCGGTTGTTGACCGCCAACGCGTACAACACGTCGCGCCGCTCCACCCCGCGGTCGAGCACCTTGATGACGGGCCAGCGCACGCCCTCGCCCCAGATGTCGGTGGCGGTGACGTTGTAGCCACCGGGCACGGCGCCGCCGGTGTCGCCGTGGTGGCATTGGATGGAGGCGATGAGCACGATCTCCCCGTCGACCACCACCGGGGCGAAGACGTTGTAGTCGGGCAGATGGCCCCGCCGTGATACGGGTCGTTCGCCACGAAGACATCGCCCTGGTGGAACTCGTCGACGCCGAGGAAGTCGAGGGCGAAGCGCACCGGGAGCGTCGAGGTGAGCATGAATTGCGGGATGCCGACGCTCAGGGCGGCCAGGCGACCATTGCGGTCGAGGATGGTCGCGTTGCGCTCGTTGGACTGGTTCAGGATGGGCGTGGTGGCGGTCCGCGAGACGTACATGGCCATGCCGTAGCAGACGGTCTCCAGGGCGCCCCGGACGACCTCGGCGGTGACGGGGTCGACCACACCCTCGGCCCGGAGGCGCTCCCTCGGTCCGGCCAGTGCCTGCAGATCGACGTCCATGGCCCCTCCTGCTCGCGGTGCGATGCCGCTGCCCTGCGCCCCCTCCGGCCAGGACTTTCTTGCTGACAACCTGTACAGCTTCAATCTACACGGCGACCCTCCAAAGGCCTGGGGAGCGGCCCGCCGCCGCCATCAGGCCGTGGCCGTCACCACCAGCTCCCAGCTGTCCAGCTCGAGCCGACCACCGCCTCCGGCCCGGAACTGCACGTCGCCGAATCCGGCGGCCTGGAGCCACACCACCCATTCGGGCGGCGTCGGCAGCCGAATGAAATACGAGGCACGTCGCAGCGAACCGTCCCGGTAGGCGCGTGCGCTCGACCAGCATGCGGCCCGTGATCGGGTCGAAGGTCGAGACCTCGAACATGGCGTCGTCGCCGAGCGCGACCACCACGGCGTCGGGCGCCGGCGTGAAGTGCCGCACCCCGCCGTCGTGGTGCATCTGGTCGATCGCCACCTGTCCACCGGGGCGCAGGACGCGGTGGAACTCTTCCAGGACCTTGTGACAGTCGTCGTCGTCGTAGTAGCCGAACGAGTTCAGCCAGCAGACGACCGCGTCGAACGGGCCATCGACGGGCAGGGAGCGGATGTCGCCCTCCAGGTACGTCACGCTCCCCGGGCGCAGGTGGGGATCGGCGCGCGCCTCTTCCACGTAGGCCGGCGTCAGGTCGACGCCGGTCACCTCCATGCCCGCCGCGGCCAGCCGACGCGACAGGCGCCCGTGGCCGCAGGGCACGTCGAGGATGCGGGAACCGGACGGCAGCTGGAGCAGGCCCAGTATCTCGGCCGTGTCGGCATCCGAGTGCTCGTCGTCGATCGACTCCCCGTAGAAGTAGGGGTAGTCGTCGCCGAAGGTGGCCTCCATGTCAAACGTCATGCGCCATCATCGCCGCCGGTAGGGTCGCCCGCATGCCCGGGCCCGAGGATCTGTCCTTCGATGCGGTCTCGGCGGTGCACGAGACCGAGGAGCCGGGCGTCTTCGGCGCCAGCATCCACCCGCTCTGGGCCGTGGGCGACAAGGCCAACGGCGGGCTATCTGCTGGCGCTCCTCGGGCGGGCCGCCCGCCTGGTGGCGCAGCGAGCCGCCGGTGTCGGCTGGGAGGTGGTGTCCGCCTCCGTCACCTACCTGCGGGCGCCCGAAGCCGGGCCGGCCACGCTGCGGACCACGCTGCTGCGCAGCGGGCGGACGGCGGCCCACGTGCGCGCCGTGCTCGTGCAAGGCGGCGCGGACGTGGTCGACGCCGTTTTCGTCCTCGGCGACCTGCCCGAGGAGACCGCCGTGCGCTACGACGGCACGCCGGCCTTCCACGCTCCCGATCCCGAAGAGTGCATCCGGCTCACCCCGAAGATCCCGACCGGTGTCTACGTCGGGATCATGGACGTGCTCGACCTCAGGCTCGATCCGGCCACCGTGCCCTTCGCCGTGACCCCTCCCGCGCCGGGGACGCCGGCCGAGCTCCGGGGCTGGACGCGCTTCGCCGACGGGCGCCAGCCCGACGCCCTCTCGGTGCTGTTCCTGACCGACGCCATTCCGCCGGCCACCCTCATGATCGGCTCGACCGGCTGGGTGCCCACGCTGCAGATGTCGACCTACGTGCGGGCACGGCCGGCGCCGGGCTGGCTGGCCATCCGCATGACGGCCGGCCTCGTGGCCGACGGGACGGTGGACGAGACGTGCGTCGTGTGGGACAGCCGGGGCCGCTTCGTCGGCCAGTCCACCCAGCTGGCCCGGCTGCGCTTCCCCGACGAGGTCAGCTGACGATCAGTCGCCGGCCCGGGCCGGGCGGGCACGCGGGCGCGGCCGTCAGGCGGCCTGATCACCGTCTTCCTCGTCCTCGGCGTCCTCGTCATCCGCCTCGTAGCAATCCCACGAGCAGTACCCCCCGAGGCGCGGCGACGCCGGGTGGAACCGGCAGCGCGGGCACAGCGCCGTCGTCATGGTGCCTCTCTCCTTCGTTGTTCGCATTGCCATTTCCTCCCCTCGTCTTCCTCTTCGTCTTCGTCGGTGACGGACAGCCGGTGGAACGGTCGGCGCCATGAACGCAAAAGAGCCGCTTCCCCGTGGGAAGCGGCTCCTCGACGTCGGGACTGGTAAGAGTCCTCTACGGCGTCGGTGCCACCTTCCCAATGCTCGGCTTGGGAACCCCACAGATCTGTACCTCGCACATGGCCAGGCGCGACTGACCCAGGGAATTGCCCTCCTGGTCGCACCGTACGGTCATGGTGTGCTCCGTCATGATGCAGTCAGTATACGAGAGCCGATGGTGGCCCTTGAGCACTCTGGCCAAAGATCCGGCAGAGTTCATCGCCGCGTCACATGCGACGCAGGCAGTGGGTCAGCGCGGGTCGGCAGTGGGGATGCGGTCTCGGCGAGATGGTCGCCGGGATGATCAGGCGGGCGTGTCGGCCAGCCGGGCGCGCAACTCGGGCTTGATCACCTTGCCGGTCGGGTTGCGCGGCAGCTGGTCGACGAAGACGAACTGGCGCGGCACCTTGTAGTCGGCCAGCTGCTCGAGCCCGAAGGCACGCAGCTCCTCGCCGTCGGCCTCCACGCCGGGGTGCAGGACGACGAAGGCCACCACATCCTCGCCGAGCACGGGGTGGGGGGCGCCGACGACGGCGACCTCCTTGACGGCGTCGTGCTGCACCAGGACGTGCTCGACGTCGGTGGCGTGCACGTTGTTGCCGCCGCGGATGATCACGTCCTTGGAGCGGCCGACGATGTAGAGGTAGCCGTCGGCATCGAGCTTGCCGAGGTCGCCGGTGACGAGCCAGCCGTCCTGCCACATCTCGGCCGTCGCCTCGGGGTCCTGGAAGTACTCGCGCTGGCGCCCCGGCATCTGCAGGCGCACCTCGCCCACGGTGTCGGGCGGCAGCTGCTCGTCGTGCTCGTCGACGATGTGCACGACCGCCGGCGGGGCGATCTGGCCCACCGAGCCGGGGCGCTTGACCGCTTCGCCCTTGGGCATGACGCAATAGGCCGAACCGGCCTCGGTCATGCCGTAGTTGTTCGACACCAGGGCGTCGGGCATCTTCTCCTGCAGCCGCTCCACCACGTAGGGCGCCAGGGGCGCGCTGCCCACCGAGCACATCTGCACCGACGAGAGGTCGGCGTCGGCGAAGTGCGGGTTGTCGATCAGCAGGTGGGCCATGGTCGGCACGAGGAAGACGGCCAAGGGGCGTTCCTCTTCGACCACGCGCAACCAGCGGTCGGCGTCGAAGCGCGGTTGGTAGATCACCTGCATGCCGAGCTTCATCGGCGTGTAGACGAGGGCGATGCCGGCGAAGGTGAAGAGCGGGCTGGCGTGCACCCAGCCGGCGCCGGACCAGTTGGGATCGACCTTGCCGATCATGGAGCCGTTGGAGTGGCGCACCGCCACGCCCTTGGGGCGGCCGGTCGTCCCCGAGGTGTAGAGGATGTCGGCCAGGTCCTCGGACTCGCGCGGCACCTGGAAGGGCGAGCGGTCGCCGGCGGTGGCCTCGGCCCAGCTGAGCACCGGGACCCCGGTGTCCGGCGGCGGCGTCCCGGCCTCCGCGCCGGCGTCGATCAGGGTGACGAGGCGAGCTGCCCCGAGCTCACCATCGCTGCGCAGGAGGTCACCATCGGCCACGACGGCGGACGCCCCCGAGTGCTCGAGCATGTGGGCCACCTCGGCCGGGGCCAGGCGGGGGTTCATGGGGACGGCCACGCCACCGGCCCGGTGGGCGGCGGAGTACGAGACCAGCCAGTGCAGCGCCAGCTCGGGGCGGAGGTGGATGCCGACCCGGGCATCGGGCTGGAGGCCGGCCTCGACCAGGCGGCGGGCCATGGCATTGGCCGCGCCGTCCCACTCGGCGAACGTCATGGTGCCCACGTCGACGACGGCGAAGGCCGTGCGGTCGCCGAACTCCTCGGCCATACGCGCCAGGTGATCGTCCATCAACACAGTTTCAGAGTCCCCCAGGAGCTTGTGCGTGCGAAAGTTGACGCCGGTGTCAGGTTCGTTGCAGCATGGCCGATGCGCCCCCAGGGGTCAATCCCGGGGCAGCGCACACCAGCGTATTGCTCGACCCGGAGCCGCCACCGCGGCCGCCGGAATCTTTCGTGGAGGGAGAAGCGTCATGAGCACGGTCCGCTTCGACCTCCCCACGCCCGAGGGCGACACCATTGCGTTCTGGGAGGCGGCCAAAGAGGAGCGCCTCCTCATAAAGCACTGCCTCGACTGCGACGTCTACTCGTACTACCCGCGGCCCTTCTGCCCGAAGTGCTGGAGCGAGCAGGTCGAGTGGTACGAAGCGAGCGGTGAAGGCACGTTGTACACGTGGTCGGTCATCTACTCCAACGACCAACCGCCCTTCCGTGACCGCGTGCCCTACGTGGCCGCCATCGTCGACCTGGCCGAGGGGCCGCGGATGATGACCAACGTGGTCGACTGCCCGTTCGACGAATTGGCGGTTGGCATGGCGCTGCGGGTGACGTTCCAGCCGATTTCCGACGAGTTCACCATCCCCGTCTTCGTGCGGGCCTAAGGAGGCACACCCATGACCGAGGCCAACGACGCTGTCATCATTGCCGCCACGCGCACGCCCATCGGGCGCTCGCGTGGCGCGCTGGCCGGGCTCACCGTGTCCGACATCGGCATGCAGACCGTGACGGGTGTCCTGGACGTGTCCGGGTTGGACCCCGACGACATCGACGACCTGATCCTCGGCGAGGTCCTGCGCGGCGGCGGCTGCACCGCCCGCTACGTGGCCAACGCGCTGGGCCTGCCCCCCGACACGCCGGGTGGCGCCGTGCAGCGCCAATGCGCCACCGGGATGATGGCGGTGCAGGAGGCGGCGGCCCACATCCGCTCCGGCATGGCCGACGCCATCATTGCGGGCGGGATCGACTCCATGACGCGCACCCCGATGCTCTTCGAGACCTCGCCCTTCCCCTTCGGGGGCGTGCAGCAGTTCATGCCGCCGAGCCACCCGAACACGCCCGACGCCCCCAACACCAACATGCTGATCACGGTGGGCGAGAACACCGCCCGCGAGTGCGGCATCACCCGCGAGGAGTCCGACGACTGGTCGTACCACTCGAACATCCGGGCCGTGGCCGCCACCGACGACGGCCGCTTCGCCGAGGAGATCGTGCCCGTGACCGTGCCGGCGGGCCGGGGCGAGACGGTCACGGTCAGCGTCGACGAGCACCCGCGCCGGGACACGACGCCCGAGAAGCTGGCGGCGCTGCGCTCGCTGACCGGGCCCGACGGCCAGATCACCGCCGGGAACTCGTCGGGCATTGCGGACGGGGGCGCCGCCCTGGTGTTGGTGTCGCGCTCCTACGCCGACGCGCACGGGATGACCCCGCTGGCGACGGTGCGGTCGTGGAACTCGTGCGGGATAGAGCCGGCCCGCACCGGGCTGGCGCCGACGGTCTGCGTGCCGCGGGCGTTGAACCGGGCCGGGCTCAGCGAGTCCGACGTCGACCTGGTCGAGATCAACGAGGCCTTCGCCACCATGGCCGTGGCCTCCTCGCGCAAGCTGGGCTTCCCGCACGACATCGTGAACGTCAACGGCGGTGCGGTCGGGCTCGGCCACCCCGTGGGCGCGTCGGGGGCCCGCATTCTGGTCACGCTGATCCACGAGCTGCGCCGGCGCGGTGGCGGCATCGGGGTCGGGACGCTGTGTGCCGGCGGCGGCATGGGATCGGCGACGGTGCTCGAGGTGCACGCCGCCAGCCTGATCAGTAGTGGCGCAGCTCGACCAGGTGGCCGTTGGGGTCGAACAGGTACAGGGTGGGGCCGAGGCCGCGCGCCCCGACCTCCTCCCCCGGACCCTGCATGTTGCCCACGTCGTGGAAGGAATCGCCGTACGGGACCTTGGCCGCCCGCACCCGCGCGAAGGCAGCCTCGAACTCCTCGGGTGAGAGCGCGAAGGCGAGATGGTCGCCGCCTTCGGTGCCCCATGGCGCCAGCTGCAGGGTGGTGTCCGGGCTGACCCGGATGACCGAGAACGGACCGTCCTCGCCTTCGTCACCGAAACCCATGACCTCGGTGTAGAAGCGCACGCTGGCCTCGCGGTCGTTGACCTTGAGGATGAGATGGTCCAGCGTCACCACAACGGCGCAGGCTATTCCTTCTCGGCCGCCTCGTCGCTCATGTGGTCCTTGATGGCGTTGACCACCGTGGGGTCGAGCAGCGTGGTCACGTCGCCCAGCGGCCGGTCGTCGGCGACGTCGCGCAGGAGCCGGCGCATGATTTTGCCGCGAGCGGGTCTTGGGCAGCTCGGGCGTCAGCAGGATCTGGCGCGGCTTGGCGATGGGGCCGATCTCCTTGGCCACGTGGTCCCTGAGCTCGGCCACGAGCTGCTCCCCCGCCTCGCCGTCGACGTCGCTCGCCCCCTTGAGGGTGACGAAGGCCACGATGGCCTGGCCGGTGGTGTCGTCGTCGGCCCCGACCACGGCGGCTTCGGCCACGGACGGATGGCTGACCAGCGCGTGCTCGACCTCGGTGGTCGAGATGCGGTGCCCCGAGATGTTCATGACGTCGTCGACGCGGCCGAGCAGCCACAGGTCGCCGTCGTCGTCGCGCTTGGCCCCGTCGCCGGCGAAGTACTTCCCCGGGAAGCGCTTCCAGTAGGTGTCGACGAAGCGCTCGTCGTCGCCGTAGATGCCCCGCGTCATGCCGGGCCACGGCTCGGTGATGACCAGGTAGCCCCCCTCGCCGTTGCCGACCGAGTTGCCCTCGTCGTCGATGACGTCGGCCGCAATGCCCGGGAACGGCGTCATGGCCGCCCCCGGCTTGGTGGCCGTGATGCCCGGCAGCGGCGTGATGAGGATGCCGCCGGTCTCGGTCTGCCACCAGGTGTCGACGATCGGGCAGCGGTCCCGGCCGATGTTGGTGCGGTACCAGATCCAGGCCTCGGGGTTGATGGGCTCGCCGACCGAGCCGAGCAGGCGCAGGCTCGAGAGGTCGTGGGAGGCCGGCAGCTCCTCCCCCCACTTCATGAAGGTCCGGATGGTGGTCGGCGCGGTGTAGAGGATGTTGACCTTGTACTTCTCGACGAGGCTCCACCAGCGGTCGCGCGCCGGCGTGTCGGGCGTGCCCTCGTACATGACCGAGGTCGTGGCGTTGGCCAAGGGCCCGTAGACGATGTAGCTGTGCCCGGTGACCCAGCCGATGTCGGCCGCCGTCCAGAAGACGTCGGTCTCGGGCTTGATGTCGAAGATGAGGCGGTGGGTGGCCGAGACGTGGGTCAGGTAGCCCCCGCTGGTGTGGAGGATGCCCTTGGGCTTGGCCGTCGTGCCGCTGGTGTACATGATGTAGAGCGGGTGCTCGGCGTCGAAGGCCTCGGCCTCGTGCGTCTCGGGCTGGCGCTCGACCAGGTCGTGCCACCACACGTCGCGGGCGTCGTCCCACGCGACCTCCTGGCCGGTGCGGCGCACGACCAGCACGTGCTCGACGTCGGGGCACCCCGCCACGGCCTCGTCGACCGCCGGCTTCGAGCGCGCTCGGCGAGCCCCGGCGGTAGCCGCCGTCGGCGGTGATGACGAAGTGCGCGTCACAGTCGAGGATCCGGCCCCTGAGCGCGTCGGCCGAGAAGCCGCCGAAGACCACCGTGTGGGGCGCGCCCAGCCGGGCGCAGGCCAGCATGGCGACGACCGTCTCGGGGATCATCGGCATGTAGATGGCCACCTTGTCGCCGGCCCGCACACCGAGCTCGGTCAGGCCGTTGGCGGCCTGGCTCACCATGGTCAGGAGGTCGTCGTAGGTGATGGTCCGGGTGTCCCCCGGCTCGCCCTCCCAGTGGAAGGCGACCCGGGGGCCCAGGCCGGCGGCAACGTGGCGGTCCACGCAATTGACCGCCACGTTGAGCTTGCCGCCGACGAACCACTTGGCGAAGGGCAGCTTCCACTCCAGGACGTCGGTCCAGGGGGTGTCCCAGGTGAGCCGCTTCGCCTGCGCGGCCCAGAAGGCAAGGGGGTCGGCCTCGGCCTCGGCGTAGATGCCGGGCTGCGCGTTGGCCTCCTTGGCGAACTCCTCCGGCGGGGGGAACGTCCTCGTCTCGTGCAGCAGGGCCGACAGCCCTTCCTCTCGGGTCTCGCTCACTGCAGCCTCCCTTCGGGGCCTTCCGGCTCGGACGCCCACCCTCTGATCATTACCTACCCCGCTGGCTGCAGGTTCAACGGCGCGCCGGTGGGGAGAACCTTCCGGGAGGCCATGCCGTTGATGACTCCTGCTGCCGAGGCGTACCAGGCGCACCGCCGCCGTCACGACGCCGGCGATGCCACCGGCCTTCACGATGTCGACGTGGCTCGAGAAGTTCCCGATGGCCAGGAGGATGAACGTGACCTCGAGGGTGAGGAACACGGCGAAGACGGCCCGGCTGACGAACAGGCTCCACAACAGCATGTAGGTGTTGAAGATCACGAAGGCCACGGCGATCCAACCCAGGTCGTTGTTGAGCTCCAACGCCGTCGGCTTGAACTGCGGGACGACGAGCAGGAAGTAGACCGCAAGGCCTATCCAGAAGGCGCCGTAGGTGGAGAAGGCGGTGGCGCCGAAGACGTTCCGGTTTCGGAATTCCCACATGCCGGCGAGCAGCTGGGCGACTCCTCCGTAGGCCAAGGCGAAGCCGAGAAAGGCGACCGTGCCCTTGGTCCATCCGGCGTTGAAGGCCGAGAGAAGGAACGTGGTGAGCGCGAAGGCGGCCAGCCCCAGCGGCGCCGGGTCGGCGATCGGCGGCGTCTCCTTGATGGCGATTTCCTGCAGCGCCATCACGCCCTGTTGCGAGCCATTGTGCACCGGCTGTTGCGCAGGACCCCCCTGCATCGTGTCGTCCTTGATGGCCATGACGTCACACTCCTTGCTCAGGCGTGGGAAGCCACGGCCCCCACGCGATCAGTGGTGGCACAGGTAACGGCGGGACGAGGGGGACCGAATGGGTCACGAACTCCCGCGTCGAGTGTCATTGGGATACCTTCCCTCGGCGGGTGAAACGAAACCCCCGCTCAGACCGGGCGGCCGGATCCTGACGGAGCTCGAACCCCTCGAAGGAGAAGGCGGGCGTCACCGTCGCCCCGACCAGTGCGTAGCGCCCGAGCGGGCGGGCCGACTGCCAGACGCCGGCCTCGACGACAACCTGGGGCGCGTGACCGGCGGCCACATCGGGCCCCATCACCTGCACGTGGCGGCGGCCGTCGGGCCACTCGCGGCTGAGCTCGAGCGGGTCACCGGCGTAGAAGTGCCACAACTCGGTGGCGTCGACGCGGTGAGCCGCGGAGACCTCGCCCTCCAACAAGAGGTAGTAGATGGCGCTCCCCGCGGGCCGTGTCCCGTCCGGGGCCTCGGCCACCCAGGTGCGCCGGTACCAGCCGCCCTCGGGGTGTGGTTCCAGGTCGAGAGCCGCAATGAGCGATTCGCCGGGGCGCATGGCGCCAGTCTGGTCCGCCTCAGGCGGAGGCGACACCGAGGCTGGCGGCGACGGCCACCGAGTGCACGGCGGCACCGCCGAACAGCACGCCATCGGTGGTGGCGCGCTTCACGTAGAGATGGGCGTCGTGCTCCCAGGTGAAGCCGATACCGCCGAACGACTGGATCGATTCGCGGCCAACGAGCACCTGGCAGTCGTCGCTGGCGGCCTTGGCCATGGCGACGGCCGTGGCACGCATCGGCGTGTCCTCGTTGATGGCAGCGGCGGCGAAGTAGCACAGGGAACGGGCGCGCTCGATGGCGAGGAACATGTTGCTCATTTTGTGCTTCAAGGCCTGGAAGGAACCGATGGCGACGCCGAACTGCTGGCGCTCCTTCAGATAGGCCAGCAACAGCTGGAAGAGCGCGTCGCAGGTGCCGACACACTCGAGCGCGAGCCCGAACGTGGCCTCCTGCAGGGCGCGCGAGATCCCGAGCGTCGACGCCGCGCTGCCGGGCTCGCCCAGCGCGTGATCGTGCGGGACGAAGACGCCGTCGAGCACGGCTTCGACCAGGGGGCGGCTGGCGTCGAGCGACTCCACCGGCGTCAGGCCGGCCTCGGCGACCGGCACCACGAACGCACCGAAGCCGTCGCCGGCCCGGGCGATGACGACGACGTCGGTCGTGCCCTCGGCAGCGAGGACGGCGAACTTCCGGCCCGTCAGGACCCACCCGCCGTCGGCCGGCTCGGCGGCCATGGAGACGTCGTCGAGCGACCACGCCCGCTGGTGGTCGGCCAGTGCCACCGCCCCGGTGACGGCGCCGGTGGCCACTGCGGAGAGGAATCGCTGCTGCTGCTCGGGGGTGCCGACCTCGCGCACGATGGGAGCGAACTGGGTGACGGTGGCCAGGAGAGGGCCGGGGGCGACGGCCCGGCCGAGCTCCTCGACCACGACGGCGGTCTCGAGAATGGTCAGCCCGATACCCCCGTACTCCTCGGGGATGGCCAGGGCGGGCCAGTCGAGGGCGACCATGGAGCCCCACAGCTTCTCGGGGGCCTCGCCCGTCTCGACCACGGCCCGCACGACGTCGATGGGGCACTCCTTCTGGAGGAACGAGCGCACCGAGTCACGCAACTCTTCCTGCTCAGCCGTGAACTCGAGCTCCACCGCACTCCCTTCCCGGCCATGCCGGTTTGCCTCTCCGACCTTGCTCGGCGCCTCGGTGGGCGCCCGCAGATCCGGGCGAGTGTACCTGACGCCAATGTCAGCCTCGGGGCCTGTGTTACCTTCACGCCGCCCCGTTTTCTGGGAAGGAACGTGGTTGGGTGTGCCCTGGGGGGTCGCCGGTCCGAGGCGCAAGCCCGGGCCGGCGGCGCGGGGGCTTCGGCGGTCCCGGCGAGGGGCGGAGCGGGGCATCGCTCCCGAGAATCTCCCCCCGCCAAGAGCGAAACCTCCCAGACACCGAAGGTCGCTCGCCTACACTCTGCGGTGCGCCTCTAGCTCAACGGCAGAGCAACGGAGGGGGGGGAGAGGGGGGGAGAGAGGGGGAGAGAGGAGGAGGGGGGGGGAAGAGAGGGAGGGAGGAGAGGGGGGAGAGGGGAGAAGAGGAAAAGGGAGAAGGGGGAGAAAGAGGAAGAGGGGAGAAGGAGGAGGGGGGAGAGGGGAGAGGAGAGAGAGAGGGAGGGGGGGGAGAGGGGGAAGGGGACGGACTCTTAATCCGCAGGTTTCGGGTTCGAATCCCGAGGGGCGCACTCGAAAGCCCAGGTCAGGGCGGTGACCGATCCTGATTAAGCGTATCGAAGCGATGGGGACGCGGTTTCCACCCAGATACGCCTTTCGATACGCCGAATCGATACGCTTAATGCATGGGTCGGAAGGTCGAAGACCTGGCTACGCGTTTTGAACGGCTGGTTGATCGGACTGGCGAGCATCACCTCTGGCTCGGCAGCGTGAATCCCGATCGCGGGACCGGCCGCATCAAAGTCGACAAGGTCGAGATGACTGCCCACCGCGTGGCGTGGGAGTTGGTGCATGGCGCGCTTCTTCCGAACCAGCGAGTGCTGACGTGTACAGAAAATCCGGCTTGCGTGCGCGTCGACCACCTCCGCACAGAGGGCGACGCCAAAGACCAATCGCGTCCCGGGCCCAGGGCACGCAAGGGGGCGGGCTCAATGCGCCTCGTTCGACCCGGGATGTGGGAGCTCCGACTGACCAGCGGCCGGTGGAAAAACGGCCGGCCACGCTCATTTACTCGGACTGTCCCCGCCAAGAACAAGACGGCTGCGGCCGCTCTCTTAGAGGAATTCGTCACCGAGATGAGCGACGCCCATCTTCCTGAATCCCAGGATCTCCGTGACATCACGGTGGACGATGCGGTGGATCGATTTCTCGACGAATACCTCGCAGCCGAGAAAGGTCGAGCCGAGAAGACCATCAACGACTACCGCTACCTCCATCAGCGGTGGTTCTCCCCGACCATTGGGGACCAGCAAGTCAAGCGGATCGACAATGCCACGATGGACCGCCTGTTCGGCACAATGCGACAGGCCGGCCTGAGCGCTTCTCGCCTGAATCAGGCCAAGAGCCTGTATGTCCCCTTCTTTCGGTGGGCCAAGCGGCGCGGTATGACCACTCGCAATCCGATGACCGAGTTCCAATTGCCGACGAGCACCTATCGCTCCAAAGAGCGGACCCCACCGGAGGTGGAGGAGCTGACACTCCTGCTGTCCACAGCGGTCGAGGTGACGCCCGACATCGCTCCGGTCCTTGTGCTTGGTGCTGTGACAGGGGTCCGACGAGGGGAGCTCGTTGGAGTTCCGCTGTCGGCGGTGGCGTGGAAGAGGAACCAGATCACGATCGCCTCAGCCGTCTCGTCGTCGGGCAAAGTGAAAGCAACCAAAACTCGACAGAGCAGGACCTTCCACATAGACGCCGAGACGACCGCCATGCTCAAGCGACACTGCGATCAGATGCGCGAACGAGCCGCCGAGGCTGGCGTCGACCTTGCTGGGGAATGCTTCCTCTTCAGCCTGGCGCCTGATTGCTCCACACCAATGCCCCCCGACCACCTGACGAAGAGGGTTGCCGTCTTGAAGGGGTATCTCGGGATCGAGGAAAAGGATCCAGAGGTTGCCGCCCTTGAGGACGAGGCCCTGCGACTGCGGCGGTCGACTCCCCTGGCTCGGCAAGCCAGCAAACCAGGCCCGCTTCCCGCCGGTGGCATGTCCTACCAAGACATCGGGAATGCGTTAGATCGGAGTCCGCGATGGGCAAGCCTTGCCGTGGCTGCCGCCGAACGGCGCGAACACGCGCAGACGTCAGGTCACGCAGACCTCGACTTCGACGGTTCCATCCTAGCCCTACGAAAGTTTACGTCGTCGGAACTGCTGGATGCCGGGTTCAATGTGAGTGTGGTCTCCCAGCGGCAGGGACACGGCCCCCAGGTGCTGACTCGGCACTACTCAAAGTCGCGAGCTTCATCTGACAAGCGGGCAGCCGAACACCTTGGTCGAATCGTGCACGGGACACCCTGAACAAAAGCGCTTGGTAGAGCGAGCAATATCGAGAAGCGTCAGCCAGATGTGACTAATCGTCAGCAAACGACAGACAGAACGAATCGAGTCTCGCATCCTGAGCGGGGAGGGCGAGGTCGATCGACCTTCGGCCGTAGGAATGTCACTCGGGAGCTTGATCGTCCAAGATGGGAAGGTACCCAGATGGGCTCACGATTTCGGGTTATGAGACCTCGTTCGACAGTCTGGTTCGTATTCCAAGAGACCGAACCACGACAGCAAGATTCGAATCCATAGGATTTCTGTGGGATCTCACCGACGACCGTCGGGCAACTTTCGGGCGATCTCGACGGATCAGTGCGACTTGCCCGGCGCCGTCTGAAGTCAGGGCAGGTAACGATCCCACTCGTAGGCAGCCACGCTGTGAAAGGGAGCTGCCAGAAGTGGCTCATTGCCAGATGTCGACCAGCGCTGCTCAAGTCGAGGTCGAAGGCGCTCGGCCACCTCGGCAGGTTCGTCGTCGAGGAAGAGATAGCTGGCATGAAGGCCTGAATTGTCCCGGGTGGTGAAGGGGGGTTCCAGTGGTTCTGCCCCTCCCCACCAGGCGCCACCTACGCCCGGGACGTCGAGCAGGTCGGCCACGGGAGTCCCGCCGCGTTCGATCATGAAGTAGACCCCCTTGGCGGACCACCAGAGCAGGACGTCGGCGCCGACCTTGATCCGGGGGGCGGCGGCGATCCCGTCGACTCGGTAGACACCACGTTCGACTAGCGGCAACAGGTACGGGGCCCGCCCTGCATTTCGAAGTGCAGTGTTCAGCTCGTTGAAGCTGTTCATGGCGGAGAGATTCGTGAAGAAGTAGCTCTGGAGGTGGTCGGCCTCGTCGTAACGTTCATGGCTCGCTGCTCGTGCGGCTCGGCACGCCGGGGTTGAGACCATCCGGAACGAGGCTCGGAGTTGAGCCAGACGGTGCTGCTCGGGCCGGTGGTCGAGTGAGTGCCACTCGAGATAGTCCGCGTCGAGGCCGTCAGGGTGCCGCTTGGAGAGCGACGTATAGATGGTTGTGACGTCGGTCCGTCCTGTCGCGAGGATCTCTGGACAGTCGTCAGACGCTTCTCCGACGAGAGCAGACACCTCACCACCGTCGGGCTTCCTCATTGCCTACGTTCTTTCCGGGAGCGTGCCACTACGACAACGTTGTCCGGCCGCCGTCGACGGCCAGGGTCTGGCCGGTGATGAACGTCGACTCGTGCGAGAGCAGGAAGAGCGAGGCGTAAGCCACCTCCCAGGCTGTACCCCGGCGCCCAAGCGGAACTGGGATGTTCTCTCTGCCCGGCATGTTGCGATCACCGTCACGGCCGATCCCCGTGTCGATCATCCCCAACATCACGATGTTCGCCCTAATGGCGTCATCCTTTCGGGCGATCGCCGTCGCTCGAACCAGGGCAGAGAGCCCGGCCTTCGACGCGTCGTAAGCGATCATCCGCCCGATACCTCGAACCGCGCCGATCGAAGAAATGAACACAATCGATGAGCCTGGCTCCATCTCGGGCAGCGCAGCACGAGCGGTCAACATCGCTCCGCGCAGGTTTACGTCCAACGTGATGTCCCATGCCTCGGGGGTGTTCTCCTCAAAGCCCACCGGCCCAGGGATGCCCACGTTGTAGACAAGTCCGTCGATGCCGCCGAGCTGACGCTGCGCGGCAGTGATCATCTCCTCGATGCTCTCCGGTTCTAAAACGTCGGCCACCAAGGTTTCGGCGATGCCACCCTCGGCCCGGATCAACTGAACGGTGTCGTCGGCCGAAGCCTCATCTCGGTCCGCCACGACGACATGGGCTCCCTCGCGGCCAAGGAGAACTGCCAGGGCCCGACCGTTGCCAATGGGCTGATCCTCAAGCTGGAAGTCGGTTTGGCCCGCGCCAACGATCACGACTCGCCGTCCCACCATGCGACCTCGACCGGGAGCCGTGCCGGCCGCTTCGCCGGGGAGGCCTCGCCTTTTTTCACCGGCTCCCGGCGAGGGATACACAAGCAAGTTGGCCGGGTTCTTCGGAACGAATCCGGAAGCGATGAGGACGTTGCACTCGGCGGCGGCCCTGCGAAGGTTGTGCGCTTCTTGAACGGTCTCGGACTCGTACCAATGCCGAGCGACCTCCGGCGACTCGAATTCCATGATGGCTAGCCGGCTGCCTTTCCCATGTTCCCTCGCGCACCTCGTAATCCGCGTCGACGACAAGCATTTTGGCGCCGTGCTCGACGAGGGAGTCGTAAGTGACAGCTCCGTGCGCGGCCATCCCCGCCGGGTCGTGGATGACCTCAGTCATGATCACGTAGCCCCTGGGCATGCCTCTCCTGTCTCCTCGGACCGGGCCTACCGGATCAGCTCAGTGCCGAAGATGTTGGTCCGCAGCATCTCGCGGGGTGAACCCGCCGGATACGGCGTGGCGCGGTGCATCACACCTGTGTTGTCCCAGATGACGGTGTCTCCGATCGACCAGTGGTGGCTGTACACGAACTCGTCCTTCGTGGCTCGGTCCATGAGCTCGTCGAGCAGTGCTCGACTCTCATCGGAGTCCATGTCAACGACGTGGTCTGCATGGGCACTGATGAGCAGTGATTTGCGTCCTGATCCATGCGTCCACACCAGGGGGTGGACCGACGTCGGCCTGGCCCGCCAGCCCAGTACCTGTTCAGGTGTGGGGTCTGGGTAGACCAGCCGCTGCGACGCTTCAAGAGAATGGAGGACACTCAGCGAGGCAAAATGCTCCTTCTCGTCATCGGTGAGGGCCTCATAGGCGGCGTAGGTACTGGCGAACTCCGTATCGCCGCCCGAGTCCGCGACTGCCTTGGCGCTCAGGACCGTCGCCTTCTGAGGTGGCTCGCCGTGGAGTGGGGTGCATCCGTCAATGTGCCAATGGAACGTTCCTTTGAGGTATTCGGCGACGAATTCTTGGTGGCGTCCCGCGTGACTCGGTAGATGCCGGCGACGGGGTGATGGCCCTCTGAATAGTCCAGCTCTCCCATTCGCCGGCAGAACGCAACCTGCGGTCTCGGGACCGAGATCGAGGTCGCGGAACACGAGGACACCGTTTGTCCTCGAGCGCGTCCATGACGGCGGCAACGATCGACTCGTCCTGCAGGAGGTCATTGGGTTCAATGCCGGTGACCTCAGCGCCGATCGTCTTCGTCGTCTGCGTGACAACGAGCGCGCTCACAAAGCGTCACCCGACATCGTCAGGCTCCAAGTCACGCCACGACTCGTCCGGTCCGAGGACGGCGTCGTAGGGATCCGGAATGCGGACGGTGCCCAGACTTCGCGCGCTCCCCGGTGGGAGCTCGCCCTTCTCGTAGGCGGTCAGCGCGTCGAGAAGAAGAAGGCGGGCGTTGGCGACGGCGCCGTCACTGCCCGAGAGATTGTCCTTGGAGCGGTCGACGATCGGCCCCATGCTCACCTGCACCACGGAATCCTCGTCGACCACGCTGCGATTGAATCCAGAGTGGTGACCAGCGTCCATGAGTGCTCGGTCTTGACCCCAGCGATTGGATCGGTCACCGCTGACCGTCGAGAAGTTGCGCGGGTCGGGGTCGAAGTCCTCCCGTACCGCTCCGAAGTCCTTCTGGGACACCGGTGCTGTGCCATAGCTCCCAAAGAACAAGAGAGTGATTGGTGTCGTCGACCGGGGCAAAAGCGAAGACATGGTACCGGTCGATGAAGCCGGTGGCAGCAACGATCACGAGCGGGAAGAAGAAGTTGGTCACCCTGGCGTATGTCTTTCCGTCGTCTTGCTTGCGAAGCGACGCGGCTCGCATCCCGAAGGAGGCTTCGCCTACCTCGTAAGTCGGGATTTTGGTGAAGGCGATTGTCGCTTTGCCCTCGTCCATCGAATCGCTCTTCTCGTCGATGACGTTGCGGGTCCAGCTCTGGTGAAGGATCCCGCGTGAACAGAGTCCAGGCCCCCTTCGAGCGCTTGGAGCCAGTTGACAGGAAGGATCGAGAAGGTCACCGCCGTCTTATTCCCGTGTTCGGCAGTAAAGGGAAGGTCTGGGAAGGGAGGTGGATCGGGGCCGCCCAGCCACACCCAGACGATGTTCCCCGCCTCGTGGACCGGGAAGTGGGTCACCTTGATGCTGGCGCAGAACCGGTCGTGCCGGACGACCTGCGTCGGTGCCTCGACCACGGCGCCCGACACGTCGGTCTTCCACCCGTGATAGATGCAGCGAAGCCCATCGCCCTCGACGCGCGCCAAGAGCAGTGATGCCTGACGATGGGGACAAGCCTCGGCGAGAAACCCAACCCGGCCGTCAGGCGCACGCCAGGAGACGAAATTCTCGCCCAAGAGTCGAACGGGCGTCGGCGCCTCTCCCGCCACGAGGTTGTCCGAGAGGGCAAAGGGGATCCAAGAGTTCTCGCGGATGAGCTTCCCCATCGGAGCGTCGCCTTCGACACGGGTGATCAGCTCGTTCTCTTCGCGAGTCACCATCGCTCGCTCCTCACTTGTCACCTGTCGATCACGGCGCTGCCCGACACACCGGAATCAGGTTATTTCGTCAAGTGACGAAACACAACCGGTGTCCTGGCGCTGACCTGGCCAGGGCGTAGAGCCGATCGCCCTCTATGTGCCCGGATGCAGCGTTCGACGAACTCGATGACCTCGGCGTGACCGATGTCCAGGTCGAAGGCATTCTCGGTGATGAGAAAGCGAGAGACGGCACTGAGGAGGAGAACGATGGCCTCGGGAGAACGGGAAGCATCAGCGGATTTGGGTGTCTTGATGACGCCAGCCAGCGCGGCAAGTTGACCACGCCGGAAAGTGCGGGACGATTCGGCGATCTCGGATCGGATGGCTTTGCGGTGATTGGCCAACGCGATGAACTCCGTGTTGAGGTCTCCGTTCGAGCGGTCCAACAAGAGATCCCAAAAGGCCCAGAGCGGCTGAGCCGATGCCAGCACTTCCTCTTGTCGCGCCAAGCTCCGAGCGGCTCCTCGCCGGAACAACTCGATGAACAGATCGTCCATCGTCTCGAAGTAGTAGTGGATGGCGTTGGGAAGCCCCGCTCTGCTGGCGATTCGCCGAGAACTGACAGCCGCGTAGCCCTCCTCGAGCATGAGCGCTTCGGCAGCATCGAGGAGCGCCGTTCGCGTCGCAGAATCGTCATTTGGCCTTCGTCGGCGTGCTGGCATCTGTCTCCTCCCTCGCTCTCCAAGATCGCCACGAGTGATTGTTTCACCCGGC
>CAWAHA010000029.1:0-197992 GCA_963781565.1 uncultured Acidimicrobiaceae bacterium
AGGACTTTAGCGCGGCGGGGTGCCCCGTGGATCGGGAACGCTAGTAGCCGTTGCCGGCGATGATCGATCCGTTGAGGTGGGTCCCGGCCATGGACCCGTCGTTGGGGGCGTCGCCGAAGTTGTCGACGGCGCCGTCGGCCGAGGAGACCCAGTAGCCGCCGCCGTCGGAGGTGGCGAAGATGGCGTTGGCGGGGTCGAAGCCGTCGAAGTCGCCGGGCGGCGGGCGAGCCCAAGTTGGCCGCGCTCGCCGTAGGCGAAGACCTGCGCCGTTGCCGAGCAGGACCCAGTAGCCCTTGCCGTCGGGGGTGGCCACCGCCGAGGTCACCGTCCCGTGGCCCGGGCGACCCGTAGTAGGGGGCGTCGCCGAAGGTGTAGACGTTGCCGGTCGCTGGTGACCATCCAGTAACCGTTGCCGCTGGCGTCGGGCATGACGGCGACCGCCGAGCCCGAACAGCCGCCGATGCCGGGACACGAGCCGGCGAAGTGGGCGTCACCGAAGGCGAAGACCCCGCCGTCGGAGGCGACCATGAAGTAGCCGCCGCCGTCATGCGAGGGCACCATGCCGACGATCGGGCGCGTCCAGGCTGTTGGGCAGGCCCGAGCCGGCCGGATGCAGTCCGAGCCCGGGAATGGAGCCGAAGAAGCCGGTGTCGCCGTAGGCGAAGACGCCGCCGTCGGAGCGCGATCGAGCCAGTACCCGTTGCGGTCAGTCGTCGGCACGATGCCGACCACGGGCCGTTGCAGCTTGAGGTTGCCGGTCGAGCCGTAGAACTGCGCGGAGCCGAAGCGTGAAGATCCCACCGTCGGAGCCGACCAGCCAGTAGCCGTGTGGGGCGGGGGGCGGCGCCGGCGGCGCGGAGGGCGCGGGGGGCGTCGGATTGTTGACGGTCAGATGCAGTCCATTTGTCCTCCCCGCGTAGGTGGCGTCGCCGCTGTAATAGGCGCCGATGGAGTCCACTCCCGCCGGAGCGGCAGACGAGGTGCACGAACCCGAACCACCAACGAGCTGGGCGGTGCACAGGGTCCCGACACCGGTCGCTGCGAAGATCACGCTCCCACCGGGTGTGCCACTCCCGCCGGAGTCAGTGGCCGAGTAGGTCACCGACTGCCCGGCCACGGCTGGATTGGGGGTGGCCGAGACCACCGCGCTCGACGATGTCCCGGCCGTCTTCACGATGGTGCCGTAGATCTCATGCGGGGAGTAGTGCATCTGCATCATGGTCGTGCACGTGATCCCGAAGCCGACCGAAACAAGCTCACTATCCGAAGCCCCGGCGAACGTTCCGCTGATGGTCCCCGGCGTCGAGAGCAGCGGGAAGCTCTTGCCGATATCGGAATCGGCCGGACATCCGCCTCCGGCCTCGGCCACGCTGAAGCCGGCGTTATTCAATGCAACGTTGCCCGTGGCCGTGAGCTCCCCGTAGTCAACTCCGGCCGTCAGCCCCGTGGAGTCGATCGTGTCGCCGAACCCACTCGACGAGCTGAACGTCACCCCGCCGTTGACTTGCAGGTTGGCGGTCGGGACCGCAGGCAATCCGACGCCTGCAGGAACACCCAGATGTACGAGCCCATTGGAGCTGAGGGAGAGCGCACCGATCTGGTTGGAACCCGGGCCGCTTGCTATCAGTTGGGTCGGGCCGGTAACCGACACCGGGTTCCCGTTGGTGCCGTTGAGGCTGGCGGACGTCGAGGAACCGGCGGTCAGCTCGACCAATCCGATCACGGAACCCGGGGATGTCGCGAGCGTCACAGGACCGACTTCGGTGTCACCGGTCACAGTGAGGGTGCCGGTCGCATCTTGCGGGCTCGGGGTGTCGGAGAGGTCGACGGTCAAGGCGGACGATCCTGTGACGGAGCTCGCAAGATTGACGTCGCCGCCATCAATCGTCCACGTCTGCGCGGCGCCGACTAGTTGTAGCGGCAGTGACAAGGTCCCCGCCGAGGTGCTCGAGATGCCGCCGCTCCCGAGCGTCACGGCGTTGCCGCCGAGCTGGTAGCTGTCGAAAGGGGTTCCGGTGAAGTCGAGGGAGCTCAAACCCAGCCCCATCCGGTCGTTGGTGCTCTGGCGAGCACGCTGCCGGCGGGCTGCAGGAACCCAGACCGGAAACGTCAGAGCCAAGCTCGACGCATTGTCTGCCGGTGCCGTGGCTCCGCCCCAGTTGTTCGAGTCCGACCAACCGCTCGACACGGTTGAGCCCCCTGACCATGTCAACGTCGTATCGGCACCGGCCGGACGCGGTACCCCGCCGAACAGACCAACGAACGCCACCGTCACTGCGGCGACGACGTACCCCGTGCATCGCCTGGCCCCCATGCCACCCCTTTCGCCAAGTCGAATCGCCGGAGCGATTCCTGGCCGGGCACATTAGATGAGAGCCAACTGAATGCAAGCACGCGTCAGAGACTTTTTTTCGGTTCCACCTCGGATGCGGCGGCGCTGCGTTGCGGGAAGAGGGGTGGCCTCAGCGAGGGCCGATGTCGCCGACGATGGTCGAGAGGATGCCGTTGACGAAGCGGCCGGATTCGTCGGTCGAGTACTCCTTGGCCAGCTCCACCGCCTCGTCGATCACGACGGCCGTCGGCGGCCCGTCGGGGTCGAGGGCCTCGGCGACGGCCAGGCGCAGCACAATGCGGTCGACCACGGCCATGCGCTCGAGCGGCCAACCCACCGAGGCCCCGGCGATGCGGCGGTCCGCCTCCTCCCGGGTGGCGACGGCATGCTCAATGAGGGTGCGCACGTAGGGATCGGGCGGCACGGCCAGCGCGTCGACGACCTGGAGTGGGCCCTCCCCCTTGAGCTCGGCCTCGTAGAGCAGGGAGAGGGCACGCTCGCGTTGCTGGTGGCGGGGTGCGACGTCGGTCATCTGCTCTGGTCCCGTCCTCGGTCCCGGCGTGCGGCGGCTCGGCGAGGCGGCCGGGCCGTCAGGCCCGGGTCAGGTACTCGCCGGAGCGGGTGTCGACCTTGATCACGTCCCCGATGTTCACGAAGAGGGGGACCTGGACCGTGTGACCGGTCTGCAGCGTGGCGGGCTTGCGGGCGCCCGAGACGCGGTCACCCTGCATGCCCGGCTCCGTCTCGGTGACGGTCAGCTCCACCGCGGCGGGGAGCTCGACGCCGACGATCTCGCCGTTGTACATCTGCACGTTGGCGGCGTCGCCTTCCTTCAGGTAGTGCGGCGCCTCGCCCAGCGCGTCGGGCGGCACCTGCATCTGGTCGTAGCTCGTCGTGTCCATGAACACGTAGTCGGCACCGTCGCGGTAGAGGAACTGCATGTCCCGCTTGTCGATGATCGCCTGCTCGAGCTTCTCGTCGGCCCGGTAGGTGCGCTCGATCACGGCGCCGCTGCGCACGTTCTTCAGCTTGGTTCGCACGAAGGCGCCGCCCTTGCCCGGCTTCACGTGTTGGAACTCGACGACGCTGAACAGCCCCTCCGGGAGGTCGAGGCTCATGCCGTTCTTCAGGTCATTAGTCGAGACTGCCATGAATGTCCTTTGTGAAATTGGTCAGGGGGCGAGCGCCGTCCTCGGTCACCACCAGAGTGTCCTCGACACGGACGCCGCCGTGCCCGGGGACATAGACACCGGGCTCGACCGTGACGACGAAGCCGGGGGCGAGGATAGCAGTGCCCAATTGGCTCACCGTCGGGGCCTCGTGGATATCGAGGCCGACGCCATGCCCGGTGCCGTGCTCGAAGCGCTCGGCCCATCCCGCCGCGGCGATGATCTGGCGGCAGATGTCGTCGACGTCCTTGGCCGAGATGCCGGGCCGCACCGCGGCGGCGCCCGCCGCCTGGGACTCCTGGACCACGTTGAAGATGCGGGCCAGCTCACCTTCGGGCTCGGCGTCGACGCAGAACGTCCGCGTCATGTCAGAGCGGTAGCCCTCGAACATGGCGCCGAAGTCGACCACGACCGGGTCGCCCCCGTTGATGCGCCGGGAGCCGGGGTGGTGGTGCGGCTTGGCCGAGTTCTCCCCGGCGGCCACGATGGTCTCGAAGGCCGTGCCCTCGGCGCCGCCGCGTCGCATGGCGGTGTCGAGCTCCAGGGCGAAGTGCTCCTCGGTGACCCCTTGGCTCATCAGGGGCAGCACCTCGAACAGCGCGGCGTCCGCAATGGCCGCGGCGCGCTCCATGCGGGCGAGCTCGGCCGCGTCCTTGCGCTCGCGGAGCGCCTCGACGGCGTTGGCGGTGGGGACGAGCGTGTCGCCGCTCAGGGCGTCGGCCCAGGCGCGCTGCCCACTCCAGGTGATGTTGCCCGCCTCGAGCCCGATGCGGGCGGCCTTGGCACCCTCGAGGGCGGCGCGCGCGGCCTCCCGTTGCTGCGCGCCCGTCCCGATGGAGATCTCGACCTCGGGGGCGCCGGCCCGCTCCAACTGCTCGGCCGACTGGGTGCGGTACCGACCGTCGGTCGTCAACACGCTCAGGTCCCTGGTCACGACCAGCACCGCCGCCGAGCCCGTGAACCCGGTGAGGTAGCGGACGTTCGGGAGCGTCGTGACGACGAGCGCGTCGACCTCGTGCTCGTCGAACGCGGCGCGCAGGCGGTCGAGGCGACCGGTCACGACGATCGGCGGCAGCGCGGTGGTGGCGGGCGCGTACGGGTTGGCGCGGGTCGTGGTCGTCATGGGACTCAGGCTCCCTTCAGGAGTGCGGCCGCGGCGTCGATGGCGAGCTCGTAGCCGAGCCCGCCGAAGCCCGCGATGATCCCCGACGCCACAGGTGCCAGCACCGACGTGTGCCGGAACGGTTCCCTGGCGGCGGGATTGGAGAGGTGCAGCTCGACGACGGGCCCGTCGAACGCGGCCACCGCGTCGTGCAGCGACCACGAGGTGTGGCTGAGCGCGCCGGCGTTGATCACCAGCGCGTCGGCCCGGCCGCGCGCGGCGTGCACGGCTTCCACGAGGTCGCCCTCGTGGTTCGACTGCAGGTGCTCGAGCTCCAGGCCGTGGTGCGCCGCCGCGGTCTCCGCCCTGGCCACGTGGGTCTCCAGCGTGTCGGTCCCGTAGACGGCCGGCTCCCGCTCCCCGAGCAGGTTCAGGTTCGGCCCCGAAAGGAGGAGGACGAGGCTCATGCGCGGGCACCCATGTCAGCCAGGGTAGCGACCACGTCGGGGAGGGCCACGCCATGAACCGTCTCGACGCCGGCGGGGCCGTCCAGCACGAACGTCAGGTCCTGCTGCGCCTTCTTGTCCCGACCCATGAACGCCACGAGCTCGGCCGCCTCGGCGCCCGGCGGGAGATCGGTCGGCAGATCGAAGCTGCCGATGACCACGCGGTGCTCGGCGACCCGGTCCGCGCCGATGCGCCCCAGCCGCTCCGCCAGGAGGGCCGCGAAGAGGATCCCGATGGCGACCGCCTCACCGTGGCGCAGATCCCAGTCGGGGTGATCGGCCTGGCCCGCCCCCTCGAGCGCATGGGCCAGGGTGTGGCCGTAGTTGAGGATCATGCGCCGGCCGCCCTCGCGCTCGTCCTCGGCGACGACGGCCGCCTTGATACCGGCACAACGGGCCACCTGCTCCTCGATGGGCTGGTCCGCCGTCGGCGCATCACCCAAGAAGGCGTACTTGGCGATTTCGCCCCGGCCGCAGGCCCACTCGCGGGGCGGGAGGGACGAGAGCGTCTCGGTGTCGCAGAGCACCGCGTTGGGTTGCCAGAACGCGCCGACCAGGTTCTTGCCCTCGGGCAGGTTGACACCGGTCTTGCCGCCGATGGCGGCGTCCACCTGCGCCAGCAGCGAGGTCGCCACGTTGAGGTAGGCGGTGCCCCGGTGGTAGGTGGCGGCGGCGAACCCGGCGACGTCGGTGACGATGCCGCCCCCGACGGCGACCACGACGTCGGCCCGCGACAGGCCGGCGTTGGCGAAGAAGCGGGCGAGCTGTTCGATGGTGGCGAGCGTCTTGGCCTCTTCGCCGTCGGGGATGAGGCACACCTCCGACGGCACGCCGGCGTCGAGCCCGTCCACCCAGCCGGCGTCCTTGATCGACTGCTGGGTCACGATGACGGCCGATTTCGCCGTGGGCGGCACGAAGCGGGCCACCTCGTGGCGGGCCCCGGGGCCCACGAGCACCGGGTAGGAGCGCTCGGCCAGGTCGACGGAGAGGGCGTGCATGCTGGCGCGCTCCTACGTGCCGTCGCCGGGAGCGACGGCCGCGCCGGTGGCGTCGGTGGCGTCGACAGCTTTGATGATGCGGTCGGCGACGGTGACCGCATTGAGCTCATCGACGTCGATCACCACATCGGCCAACTCGGCGTAGAGCGGCGCGCGTACGGCGTCGAGGCGCACCACGGCTTCGGCCGGGTCGTCGCCCAGCAAGGGGCGGCCGATGCCGGTTCCCACCCGGGCGGCCAGCGTGTCGGGGCGTGCCCGGAGCCAGACGACGACGCCGCTCGAGGCGATGAGCCGGCGGTTCTCCTCGCTGAGCACGGCGCCTCCGGCCACGGAGACGATCGACGGAGACGGATCGGCGCAGGCTTCGGCGAGCACCGTTGCCTCGGCACGACGGAAGGCCGCCTCACCGTCCCGGGCGAACAGCTCGGGCACCGTGAGCCCGGTCGCCGCCTCGACGTCGGCGTCCGAATCCCGGTAGCCCCATCCGAGGCGCTCGGCCAGGAGGTGGCCCGTCGTGGTCTTGCCGGCGCCCATCATCCCGACGAGCAGGATGCGGGGGGTCATCCGGCGGCGCTGTCCGAACCCGCGCCTGCGCCTGCGCTGCCCACGGCGGACGACGGCGTCGTGCCGAGTGAGGCCAGGTAGCCGTCGCGGTTGCGCACGACCTCGGCCAAGGAGTCGCCCCCGAACTTGCGGAGCGCCTCGGTGGCCAGCACGAGCGCGGTCATCGACTCGGCCACCACCCCCATGGCCGGCACGGCGGTGACGTCGGTGCGCTCCTTGAAGCTCACCGTCGACTCCTTGGTGACGACGTCGACCGTCTGGAGCACCGGCCTGTTCAAGGTGGCGAGCGGCTTCATCGCCACCCGGGCCACCAGGAGCGCGCCGTTGGAGATGCCGCCCTCGATCCCGCCGGCCCGGTCAGTCGGGCGGACGTAGCCCTCGACCTCGTCGTAGTGGATGGCGTCGTGCGCGTCGGACCCCCGGCGCGCCGCGTTGTCCCACCCGTCGCCGATCTCCACCGCCTTGATCGCCTGGATCGACATCAGAGCCTGGGCCAGGTTGGCGTCGAGCTTGCGGTCCCAGTGCACGTGGCTGCCGAGCCCGACCGGGACGCCGTAGGCCAGGACCTCGGCCACGCCACCCAAGGAGTCGCCGACCTTGGCCGCGGCCTTCACCGCGGCGACCATCGCCTCCTCCGCCGCTGCGTCGAAGCAGCGGACGGCGCTGGCGTCGACGGTGTCGAGGTCGCCCGGCCCGGGTCGCGGTGCATCCGGGCTCGTGGTCGCCTCGCCCAGGCCCACGATGTGGCTGAGGATGGAGACCCCGAGGTGGGTCAGGAGCAGCTTGGCCAACGTCCCGGCGGCCACGCGGGCGGCCGTCTCCCGGGCCGAGGCCCGTTCCAAGACGTCGCGGGCGTCCTCGAAGCCGTACTTGAGCATGCCGGGCAGGTCGGCATGACCCGGACGGGGCTGCGTCAGCACCTTGGAGGGGGCGCCGGGCTCGGGGGACATCTCCTCCGTCCACTTCGGCCATTCCGTGTTGGCGATCTCAATGGCCACGGGCGAGCCCAGGGTGCGGCCGTGCCGGATGCCGCCCACCAGGGAGATCTCGTCAGCCTCGAAGCGCATGCGCGGGCCGCGGCCGTAGCCGAGCCGGCGGCGGGCCAGCTCGTGGGCGATGTCGGAGGCCTCCACGGGCAGCCCGGCGGGCAACCCCTCGACGATCACGACCAGGGCGCGACCGTGCGATTCTCCGGCGGTCAGAAAGCGCAGCACACAGCAACGCTACCGGACGGCCAACGCCGTCCTGGAGCCTCGGGGACCACGTCCCCGCTCCGAGGACCTACTCGTAGAAGGGGTTGTCGCCCCCGGCGTGGTCGGTGACGTCGAGCACGCGCGTGAGCTCGGGCACTTCTTCGAGCAGTGTCGTCTCGATCCCCTGCCGGAGCGTCATCTGCGACATGGCGCAACCCTGGCACCCGCCCGAGAGGCGCAGGTAGGCGCTGCCGTCCTCGTCATTGAGGGCGACCAGGTCGGCCCGCCCGCCGTGACTGGCAATGGACGGGTTGACCGCCTGTTCGAGGACGGCGACCACCCGCAAGGCCAGTGGGCTGGTGATGCCCTTGGCCAGGATTTCGGGCGGGACGCTCGGTGAGGCCTCCTCGGGTGTCGGCGTGTTCGGGTTCACCAGCACGAGACCACCGCCGTCGGCCTCGGACCACTCGAGCCGGGCACCCCGGAGGCGGTCGATGCTGCCGGAGGGGATGACGACTTCGAGCTCGTCCTGCGCGTGGCGGGCATCGCCCTCGTCGGCGTCGGAGACGGCCTGGAAGTAGAGGTCGTAGATGAAGGACCCTTCCTGCACCCCGCGCACCTCGAGCCACAAGCGCCAGGCTGGCCGGGTCCGGCTCCTGCGCGATGGCGTCCTGCACGATTTTGTGCGCCTCGGGGGTGAGCGTGACGACGGGGGTTGTCGTCTGGAGATCTTCGGTGGTCGTGGCCATGTGAGCAGTCTACGGCGTGCTGTCGGGCGGACGGCCCCTCCCCTCCCCGGGGGTCGAAACGACGCATCGGGCTCGTGCGTGCACGCTGTAACGTGCCTGGCCGTGGCCACGACACCGACCGACGCGCACGAATGGATCAGCTTCGAGGACGACGAGGAGGAGCGGACGTGGGTCTTCGACGCCACGTTCCTGACCAGCAACTGGACCTGCATCTTCGGCAACGGCTGCCAGGGCGTGCTCACCGGTCCCGCCCCTGAGCTCGTCCAGGGCTGCTGCAGCTACGGCGCCCACCTCGTCAACAAGAAGGACGCCCGCCGGGTGGAGAAGGCGGCCGCCACGCTGACGCCGGACGAGTGGCAGAACCACGGCACCAAGAAGACCGTGATCCACGAGAACAAGAGCGGCGAGACCGTCACCCGGCTGGTCGACGATGCCTGCATCTTCTTGAACAAGCCCGATTTCCCGGGCGGTGTCGGGTGCGCCTTCCACATTGCGGCCATGAACCGGGGCGTCGACCACATGACGCTGAAGCCCGAGGTGTGCTGGCAGCTCCCGCTGCGTCGCGAGGACGCGGTCGACGACGACGAAGGGCACGTGACCTCGGTCATCCGGCAATGGGACCGGAGGCACTGGGGCAAGGGTGGCCGCGAGTTCCACTGGTGGTGCACCGAGTCACCCGAGGCGTTCATCGGGACGAAGCCCGTCTACAAGGAGATGCAGCCCGAGCTCACCAAGATGGTCGGCGCCAAGGCCTACGACCACTTCGTGGAACTGGTCGAGGAGCGCGACCGTCTTCGGACCAAGGGTGTGGCACTCCCCCATCCGGCCGTACGGAGCCGTGGGGGCGACGGGGCGACCGACTAGTCCTTCAGGGGGTCGTCGTCGGCGACGGCACTCGTCGGCATGGAACCGAGGATGCGGTCGTACTTGTCCTCTTCGGCCAGGCACCAGGACGCGTGAACGTCATCGGGCTCTGCCCCACACTCAGCACATCGTCCCGTCGACTCCGTCGACGACCGCTTCAGACTGCGCGCTTCCTCGAAGCGCCGATGGCGTCCCTTTTTCACGAGAACTCCTTGTCACACCCGGACGGCATGGTCGCGTCCGCCCCCTTACGGTCGGACCGTACGGGCCACGTCGACCGTCTGGCCATTGTAGTGGTTTCGGGCGGGTGGCCTGCCGGGGAGCAGGTCAGGGTGGGTGGAGGGCGCCGGGTCCGGGCCAGCCGGCGGCGGTGAGACCGTGCGAAGGGCGGGCCCGGTGCGGGGCTACCCACCGTGGGTGAGGATTCTCGGGGAGGAGGAATGCCTGTGCCCGAGGTGGAAGCAGTGGAGGTCGAAGTCGTCGTCGCCCACAACGAGCGGGCGACCCTCCGTGTCGGCGACGTCTTCCTGAAGATCGATGGGGACCAGAGGCGCACCGACGTCGAGGTCGAAGCCATGGCCATGGCGCCGATCCCGACGCCGGAGGTGCTGTGGCGCAAGCCTCCCGTGCTCGCACTGGCCGCCCTGTCCGGGAAGGCACTCGGGCATTTGGGGGAGCCGTCGACCGCGTCGCCGGCGGCCTGGGCCGCCGCGGGTGCCGCCGTCCGGATGCTGCACCAGGCGCCGCTGCCGCCATGGCCCGGGAAGAGCCCTGACGAGATGGCGTCGCACCTCGACGCCGAGTGCGAGTGGCTCGTCACGAACGGCGTCCTTCCCACCGACCTGGTCACGCGCAACCGCCGGATTGCCGAGGCCGCGCTCCGGCCCTGGACGCCGGTGTTCGTCCACGGCGACCTGCAGGCCGACCATGTCTTCGTCGCCGCAGACGTGATCACCGGCGTGATCGACTGGTCCGACGCGGGCCAGGGCGATCCCCTGTTCGACCTCGCCATCCTGACGATCGGACACCAAGAGCACCTGGGCGACGTGATCGCCGGCTACGGCTCCGACATCGACCGCGACGTGGTCCGGGCGTGGTGGTCGTGGCGCAGCCTGGTGGCAGCCCGCTGGCTGATTGAGCACGGCTTCGACCCGTCCTCGCCGGGTTGCGAGTTCGACGTGCTGAGGTCCCAGGCGTGACCCCTCGACCATGCGACGAGGTGGCTCGGCGTCAGGCTACACCCTCTACGCTGACCGCCGTGCCCGGATTCGACCCGCAAGAGATGGTCGCCCGGTTCCGGGCCCGGGCCGAGGCGGTACGGACGCGCGGGATGCCACCGATTGAGGGCCCCGAACGGCAGCGTTTCCGGGAGCAGGCGCAACAGGACTTCGCCGACTACGCCATGGTGGGCGACGCCGAGGTCGAGCTGGTCGACGGGATCCTCACGTTGCGCATCGACCTGCGGCCGCCGGCCGAGCGGGGGCGGAAACCCTTCGGCCTGAACGATCACCGCCGTAGTGCATGCGGGTGTCCTCCATGCGGAGCACCTCTGCGGGCTCGCCGCCAACGCCGATGACCTCGCCGATGCAGAAGACGTGGCTGCCCAGGGTGTCCGCTGCCGGTCAGGCGGCAGTCGAGGTAGCCAGCGGCGGCAGCTGAGGATCGGGCGGCGATCCGGTCCGACCTCGGTGACCGGTTGGCCCGACAGCGCGAGGAAGACCCCCTCCGGGGCGCGCTCGACGTCCGTGACGGGTTTCACGAAGCGCCGCACCACGTCGCGATCGCTGCGGGCCAGCAGTGAAACCGTGAAACCGCCCCCGGCCGTGACGAGGCCGGCCGTGACGGACTCGCGCTCGAGCGCGACACCGACGAGCTTGGGCTCCAGGCAGACCTGGACCACCAGGTTGGCCGTCATGAGGTTGACGTCGTCGCCGTGACGACTCCCGATGAGGTAGAGCCCGGTGGGGAGTGCCCACAGGACGCGGCGACGGTGGCGGTCGAGCTCGTCGTCGGCGCTGTCGGCGGCGCTCATCCGAAGATGCTCCCCGACGAGTTGTCGGTCGTGGTCGTCGTCGAGACCGTGTGCCCGTCGATCTGGCGGATGCGCTGGAGGGCCTGCTGGTAGAGCGCCTCGGCCTTGATGCCGTTGCGGGCGGACTCGGCCAGGAGCTGCTTGTTCGTGGCGCCGGCGGTAAAGCACTGGTTCGCCGAGGTGCCCTCGAGCCCATAGGCCTTCGTCAGCAGTGCGGTGACGTCGGGGTCGGGCGAGGGCAAATTGGTGTTGGCCATTTCGGCGTCGTTCAACGTGGTGGCGCACGCCGCGTGCACGGCGCCGGTGCCGTTCGGCACGTCTTTGGCGACCCGTGCGTTGTCTGCGATGAGGGTGCCGATGTCCTCCCCGAGGGTGGTCCCGCTGGTCCAGACCGACATGCGGTGCGCGGCCGACCCTTCCTGGTCTGCGCCCGCACACGAGGTGAGGGTCAAGGCGCATCCGGTGATGAGCACGAGGGACGGGACGAGAAACCGACGCCTCATGTGGCCTTGACGACGTGGACCGTCTTTTGGCCCTTGCGCAGCACGAGGTACCTGTCGTGCAGGAGATCGCCCGCCGTGAAGCTGCGCCCGTCGTCGGCCTGCCGGACGTTGTTGACGTAGGTCCCGCCCTGCTCGACCGTCCGGCGCGCTTCCTTCTTGGACTTGACCAGACCGGTGCGCTCGAGGAGATCGACGAGGGTGAGGCTGTCGAGCAGCTCTGCGCGCGGCACCTCGGTGGACGGCGCGTCCTCGGTCACGGCCAGCAGCATCTCCTCGCTGAGGGCGGCGATCTCCTCGCCGAAGAGGGCGGCCGAAGCCTCCTCGCACTTGGCCACCTCGGCGTCGCCGTGCACGAGCGCGGTGACGGCCCGGGCCAGCGCCCGCTGCGCCTCGCGCCGCTGGGGCTCTTCCGCCGTGAGGCGCTCGAGCTCGGTGATGCGGTCGTGCTCCAGGAAGGTCAGGAACTTGATCAGCTCCATCACCTGCTCGTCGGGCGTGTTGAGGAAGAACTGGTACATGGTGAACGGGCTCGTCCGCTCCGGGTCCAGCCAGACGGTGCCCGACTCGGTCTTGCCGTACTTGGTCCCGTCCGCCTTGACGATGAGCGGCGTGGTGAAGCCCCAGACCTCGTCGCCGCAGACCTTGCGCACGTAGTCGACGCCGCTGGTGATGTTGCCCCACTGGTCGCTGCCACCGAACTGCACATCGCAGCCGTGGTCGAGGTGGAGGCGCAGGAAGTCGTAGGCCTGCAGGAGCATGTAGCTGAACTCGGTGTAGGAGATGCCCTGATCCGGGCGCTCGAAGCGGCTCTTGACGGACTCCTTCGCCACCATCTGATTGACCGTGAAGTGCTTGCCGACGTCGCGCAGGTACTCGAGGGTCGAGAGCGTGCTGAGCCAGTCCGCATTGTTGAGCAGCAGGCCGCGGCCGTCGGCCAGGTCGAGGAACTGGCCGAGCTGAGGGCGGATCTTCTCCAGGTAGCCCTCAATGGTCTCGAGGTCGAGCAGCTGGCGCTCGTCCTGCTTGCCGCCGGGATCGCCGATCATGCCTGTACCCCCGCCGGCCAGGGAGATCGTCCGGTGGCCGGCGTCCTGGAACCGGCGCAGCGTGCACAGCTGCATGAGGTTGCCCACGTGGAGGCTGTCGGCCGACGGGTCGAAGCCGGCATAGACCGTGAGCCCGGGCTGGTCGAGGCGCTTCGGGAGATCCACGTCGGTCATTTGGTGGATCAGACCGCGGAAGGTGAGGTCCTCCGAGAGCGTGGGCATGCCTCGACTTTGCCATACGCAGGTAGGTTGATCGGCCGCATGGGTGTCCTTTGGAAGTCTCGGGATGATCGGATGACCCTGTGATCGGATCGAACGGCGCGCTGCCACTGCCCATGTCGGGCTCGCTGCCTCCTGACCTGCAAGGGACCCTTTTCCGGGTGGGGCCGGCTTGGCCTTGGGGGGCTGGCGCCGGCGCTGGCGCTGGTGCAGACGGCGCAGGACGGGGCGCAGACGGCGCAGACGAGGACGGCCACGGGGGCAAGAGGTCCGGCGCCTTGCACGCCGTCGAGATCCGGGACGGCCAGGCCGTCTGGTACCAACGCCAGGAGTCCGAGGCCGATGCCGGCGTCTTCTGGCACGCGGGATCAGTCCTCGCCCTCCCCGAAGCAGGCATCCCTCTGCAGTACTCGCGGTTCTTGGAGCCCGAGGAGTTCGGCGGCGGTCTGACCGTCCCCATCGCGTCGCACGTGCACCGGCTGGCCGCCGACGGCGGACGCGTGCTGTTCGGGGTCGATGACGGGAGCCACGAGGACGGCGCCGACGTGGACGATCGTGACGGCATCTTCCTGCGTCTCGGCGAGTGGGATGCGGCCGGTGCGCTGCGGGCGGCCCAGTCGGTGGAGTTGGAGCGGTCCACCTGGCAACACGACATCGGCATCACGGCGGCGCACGTGGTGTTCATTGAGTCGCCGACGTCGCGCCTGACAACGGGGCCGGGTGCTGCCAGCCCCGTGCCCTTCGGATGGGTGCCGGGTGCTGAGGGTTGGCTCGGTGTGGTGCGTCGGGGCGGCGCCACGGGAGACGGCGGGGACCAGGCCGCTGTGCGTTGGATACGGCTCGACCCCTGTCTGGTCACGCACGTGCTGGGGGCCTTCGACGAACCCGACGGAGCGATCGTGCTCTACGTCTGCTGCTATGGCGTCCCCGAGGCGGGCCAATCCGTCGATCACGTCGGCCTCCGTCGTCGGTGCGCCCGGACTGGCGCTCTCCGGGATCGGCGGGACGTTGGGCGTGCTGGAACGTTGGCGCATTGTGGGCGAGCGGGTCGAACGGGTGCAGGTCGACGAGCGGTACGTGGAGTACTTACGGATGGACGCCGCCTGCGAGGGTGCGGCCTTCCGCTACGGCTATGCAGTGGAAACGGCCTGGGCGGCTGTTCCCTCTCGGTCGGGGGTACCGGCAGGCGGGACGGACGCACCGGAACGCTGGACCGCCGAGGCGTCGCCGGTCGGTCTGCTGAAGTTCGACCTGTCCCGGGACGAGGTCGCATCGTGGGGACCGGGCCCTGGGCGCACCCCCAGCGAGCCGCTCTTCGTCCGAGCGGTCGACGGCCACGGCGACGACGAGGGCTGGCTCCTGACGGTCGTCGACGACGCCAACCGAGGCGCCAGCGATCTGTACGTCCTGGACGCCTCCTCACTCGGTCGGGGCCGCCCAGAGGCGGTCATCCACCTGCCGGCACGCCTCCCGGTACGCAGCCACGGGGAGTGGGTTCCCGCCGACCGCTATCGCTGAGGAACGCCCACCGCCGGGTCCGGTCGGAGGAATACGGCGTGAGCAGTTCGTCGGCTTGTCGCACTTCTCGTCATGGAGCGACCGTTCACCGTCTGCATGACACCCGTTCTCGTCAAAGACGCACCTCGTCCAAGGACGCGTGTCGAGGCGTACGGATGCCCTTGTCTCGAGCGTGACCCAGCACCATCGGGCCATCTCCGCCCACCAAAGCCAGCTGCTCTCGGCCGTGGCCGAACTCGACCAACGAAAGGCATGGCGAGTCGACGGCGCCACCTCCATGGTGGCGTGGCTGGTGCAGCGGTGCGGAGTCTCAGCCGCCACGGCACGCGAATGGGTCACCGCCGCCGCCAAGCTTCCGTCCCTACCGAAGATCGCCGATGCGCTGTCCCAGGGAAAGCTGTCCTTCGACCAGGTGAAGCCGCTGGTGGAAGTTGCAAAGCCCGAGACGGACGAGCGACTGGCCGAAGAGGCGACGCACTGGTCGGCCAAGCAGGTCCGCGAGCTCGCGCAGGCAGCCCGCAATCAATCCGACGACAGATCGACCGGTTTCTACGCCCGTCGATCCCTCCGCTTCGATGATCGACGTCGGACGTTGACAGGGACCCTCCCCGAAGACCAGTACGTCGTGGTCAAGAGCTCGCTCATCGCTCGCGCGGCTCGAAGCGGCAGGACCCGGACGCCCTTCGAGCAACGGATGGCTGATGCGCTCGTCTCCATCTGCAAGGCCGACGAGACCGGGAAAGCTCCGACGCCGGGGAAAACCGCTGCCGGCGGTCAGGCGGGAGGCGCCCGCCGCAACCGGCCGACGGTCGTCGTGCACGCTGACTTGTCCTTCCTGGCCGGTGCCGTGGGCGGTGCGGAGCTCGACGTCATGGGGCCGTTGTCACGCGAAGTCGCCCGACGGCTCGCCTGCGATGCCAAGGTGCTGGTTTCTGCCGACGGGGCCGACGGCCGCAGCCTCAACCTCGGTCGGACCCGACGGGACCCGAGCGACGCCCAGCGGCTGGAAATCAGACGACGTGACAAGGGATGCCGGTTCCCGGGCTGCACCCACACCGAGTTCACCGACGTCCACCATGTCCGCCATTGGGTCGATGGTGGGCCGACCGACATTGAGAACCTCGTCGAGTTGTGCGATCAACACCATCGCTGCGTGCACGAGATGGGATGGAAGATCTCCGGCAACGCCAACGTGGAGTTGACCTTCCAGAGCCCGACGGGAAGGCGTTCGACCTCGACCCCTTCCCCGAGTCTTATTGCAGCGCGAGACGGACCGCCTGGTTGATCGCTTCGTGCAGCGCGACGTTCTCGGGCCGGCCGGGCACCTTGACCCGGACGAGCGAGGGCGAGGACGCCGGCGCGGCCAAAGCGGACTCGAGCTGCGACAGCTCCGAAATTTCTTGAACCGGAAGGCCAAATCCGCGCGCCACTGCGCCGATGTCGCTGGTGGGTGGCGTTCCGAAGAGCTGCTCGAACACCACGGGTTCGACCGTGGCGGCTTGGGGCAGGAACGAGAAGATCCCTCCCCCGCCGTTGTCGAGCACGACGAAGGTGCAAGGGACCTCGGGCAGGTTGACCAGGCCCGAGACATCGTGGAGAAAGGTCAGATCGCCCATGAGGGCGACCGTGTGCGTGCCCTCCGTGCTTCCGGAGGCGGCTATCCCGAGCGCAGTGGACACGACGCCGTCGATCCCGTTCACTCCCCTGTTGGCCAGCACCCTCGGGGGCGTCGGGCTGGGTTCGGCGTACCACTCGAGGTCCCGGATCGGCATGGATGCCGCCGCCACGAGCGTGGCGCCCGACCGCGTGGCATGGCGATGGACCACGCGGGCCACGAGCGGCTCGCTCACATCGGTCCCCAGGACCTCGGCGATGGCCTTCTGCGCCTTGGCCTCGCGCTCGCGCCAGGAGTCGAGCCATTGCGGATCGGACGGTGCGGCCGTGGCGATGGCGGCGTCGAGCCAGCGATCGACGTTGCACTGATGGAACTCGGTCGCCACCCGGAGAGGGTCGGCCCACTGCCGCCACGGATCAACGACGATGATCCGCGCGCCGGCGTCGGCCGCGCGAGAGATATACGAGCCGAGTGCCCGAGAGAGCCAGGGCATCCCGAACAGCACGATGCACTCGGGCAGCGGGGGCTCCGTACGGACAATCGCATCGGCCGCCGCGATCGATCCGTCCAACCGGCCGCCCGACAGCGGATCCGCCAGCACCGGCCAGCCGAGCGTCGCCGCCAGGCCCGCGACGCCGGCTGCGTCTGCCCGCTGGGACCAAGGCCCGCCGGCGATGATCATTCCCCTCCCCCGCAGTGGCGCCAGGTCGACCGGAGCCGCACCCGGCCGGCCGTCGCCCAAGACCACCTTCGGCCCCTGTCGGGCTGGAAGAGGTTCCGCGGTGCCGACGAGCGGCTCGCGGAATTCCAGGTTGAGGTGGACCGGGCCGGGACCACTGGCTCCGTGCACGGCCTCCTCGAACGCCCTGACGGCCAGGGGTCTCCATGCGGCCTCTTGGCCCTCGACAGGCACCCCGGGCGAAAAGGACCAGCGGACAGCCGCGGCGAACAGTCCGTTCTGGTCGATGGACTGTGGTGCGCCGGTGTCATGGAGCTCGGGCGGCCGGTCCGCCGTGCAGACGATGAGCGGGACCCCGGCGTGGTGCGCCTCGACGACGGCCGGGTGGAGCTCGGCGGCGGCAGTGCCACTCGTGACGCAGATGACGGTCGGCCTTCCCGTCGCCATCGCCAAGCCCAAGGCGAAGAACGCCCCGCTGCGTTCGTCGAGCCGGACGTGGACGCGGAGCCGGTCGGCCAGGGGCAGCGCCAGTGGCGTGGAGCGCGAGCCGGCACAGATGACGGCATCGGTGACCCCGAGGCCGACCCACTCGTCGACCAGGGTGGCGCTAAAGGTGGCCTGTACGCTCACCCGTCGTGCCACTCCATGTCGAGGTGCGCGGTTCGGGTCCGCCGCTCGTGCTCCTGCACGGCTTCACCCAGACGGCGCGCCTCTGGGGCCCCTTTGGGGACTTGTTGGCAGCGTCGCGCACCCTGGTGGCGGTGGATCTCCCCGGTCATGGCGATTCGGGATCGGTGCGGGCCGACCTTCCGACGACAGCAAGGCTCGTGGCTGAGGCGGTACGGACACAGATCGGTGATGAGCCGTGTGCCCTTGTCGGGTACTCGCTTGGTGCCCGGGTCGCCCTGCATGTCGGCCTCGCCGCCGACCTGCCACTGAGCCATGTCGTTTTCATCGGCGTGACCGCAGGCATTGAGGACGCGACCGCACGCCAGCGCCGGCGCCAGTCCGACGAGGAGCTTGCGGATGGGCTGGAGGCATCCGGCGACGTCGAGGGGTTCATTGACGCATGGCTGCGCGGACCGCTGTTCGAACGGCTGGACCGCGGTGGCGCAGCCCAGCGCTCCGAGCGGCTCCGCAACAGCGCAGCCGGCCTGGCTTCGAGCCTGCGCCTGTGCGGCACGGGCACCCAGGAGCCGTTGTGGGATCAACTCGGAACGTTCCACTCCCCGTTCTTGCTCTGGCGGGGTCGGACGACGACCGCTTCGCCGCGCACGCTCTGCGCTTGGCCCGGCTCGTCCCGCACGGCGTCGCTTCCCTGGTCCCGGGCGGCGGCCACGCCGTGCACCTGGCCCAACCCGAGCAGGCCGGCCGGATCGTGCGTCACTGGCTCGACGCTGCCGGGCCCGGCGTCGCCTGAGGGGATGCGAGCCGGTCCCATCACAGCAACAATCCGATCGCCAGGAGGGCGCCGGCGAGGATCTGGAGCCGTGCCGTCGTCCCCAGCATCGGCAGTAGGGCCCGACCCTCCTCGTCACCGAGAGCGAGACGCACGGGGACAACGGCCACCGGGAACGCCAACAAGGCCAAGAGGGACCAGGGCCGGTAGCTCGACACGATGCCGACGACCCAGCGCGACGCCCAAGAGCGTGAAGCAGTAGAACATGCCCGCTCGGCGCCTCCCGAGTCGCACGGCCAACGTCTTCTTCCCCGACTCGGTGTCGGTGGCGATGTCGCGCAGGTTGTTGGCCTGCAAGAGGGCCGCGGCCAGCAGGCCGATGGGCACGCCCACCCAGAGCACGAACCACCAGTCGTACTTGTAGACGAAGAGGTGTCCGGCCAGCGAGACGACGAACGGGGCGTGCTGGACGTATGCGGACCCTGCCGTGGCCACGAGACCGAAGAAGACGAAGACGAAGAGCTCGCCGAAGCCGAGGTAGCCATAGGGCCGGGGGCCTCCGGTGTAGCCCCACCCTGCGATGCCGCAGACGAGGCCGATCGGGACCAGCCACCACGTGACGCGGGCCGCCAAACCAAGGCCCGCCAGCGCCGCAATGCCGAAGGCGATCAGTGCGGCGATCTTGACTTCGCGCGACCGTCGCCAGCTTCCCGGCCACGAGCCGGATGGGACCCACCCGGTTCTCGTCGGTGCCCCGCACTCCATCGGCGTAGTCGTTGACGTAGTTCGTCCCGATCTGAATGCCGAGGGCCACGATCAGGGCCAGGACCGCGTTGAGCCACGACAGCTGGCGATCGAAGTCGGCACAGGCCACGGCATGGCAGCTCCCCGAGAGCCGTGGCGTGAAGCTCCCGCTCGAGAGGTAGCCCGCGGCGGTGCCCACCACGACGGGGACGATTGCGGCCGGGAGCGTGCGCGGGCGCGCGCCCGCCACCCACAACTTGAGCGGAGGGCTCACGGGCGACGCGGGAAGCGCGAGAAGTCCGGAGGCCGGTGCTCCACGAAGGCGTTCCGGCCCTCTTGCCCTTCCTCGGTCATGTAGAAGAGCATGGTGGCGTCACCGGCGAGCTGCTGCACGCCGGCCAGGCCGTCGTCCGCCGCGTTCATGCCCGCCTTGATCATGCGCAGTGCGATGGGCGAGAGCGTCAGCATCTGCCGGCACCAGGCCACCGTCTCGCGCTCGAGATCGTCCAAGGGGACCACGGCGTTCACCAACCCCCAGTCGAGAGCCTGTGCAGCGTCGTATTGACGGCAGAGGAACCAGACCTCCTTCGCCCGCTTCAGCCCGATGGTGCGGGCGAGGATCGACGAGCCGTACCCGCCGTCGAAGCTACCGACCTTGGGTCCGGTCTGGCCGAAGCGCGCGTTGTCGGCGGCAATGGAGATGTCGCAGACCAGGTGCAAGATGTGCCCGCCGCCGATGGCGTACCCGGCGATCATGGCGATGATCGGCTTGGGGATGCGGCGCATCAGGATCTGCAGATCGAGGACGTTGAGGCGGCCGATACCCCGCTGAGCGACCTCGTCGTCGCCGATGTAGCCGTCGTCGCCCCGGATCTTCTGGTCCCCTCCGGAGCAGAACGCATCAGGGCCCTCGCCAGCAGAGGATGATGGCGCCGACGTCGGGGTCGTCCCGGGCCATGGTGAAAGCGTCGGTCAGCTCGAAGAGCGTCTGCGGCCGGAAGGCATTCCGGCGTTCGGGGCGGCAGATCGTCAGCTTCGCGATCCCCTCCGCGACGTCGTAGCGGATGTCCTGGAACGAACCGCGCGACTCCCACGCCGGAGGCGGGAGGGGGCGGAGGTCGTCGAGAGGATCATGGGGACTGCCGGTGACCACGGTCTGCACGGCGACCTACGCTACTTGGCTGGTGCCTGAGCTCGTCGCACTCGACCTTCCCGGTGGCATCGGCTTCGTCGATGCACTCCGGGCCATTTGGGACACGGGCGATGCTGCCGCTCCGCTCGATCCACGGCTGCCGCCTGTGGCGCGCCAGGTGCTGCTCGACACGTTGCGGCCGACGCGAATTGTGGGCTCGGACGGGGAGCAACATGCTCTCCGCGAAGGCATCGGTGTGGAGGAAGGCGACGCGCTGGTCGTCGCCACCTCGGGCACATCGGGTCACCCAAAGGCCGCCGTGCTCACCCACGACGCTGTCGCCGCCTCAGCCGAGGCGACCTCGGTCCGGCTCGGCGTCGAACCCGACCGGCACGCGTGGATGGCCTGTCTGCCCCTGGCGCACATCGGAGGCTTGGCGGTCGTCACGCCGTGCGATCGTCACCGGCACGCCGCTCGTCGTCCTGCCGGGATTCGAGGCCGAGGCCGTCGAAGACGCCGGACGCTCCGGCCGGGTGACCCACGTCTCTCTGGTGGCGACAGCACTCCAGCGCCTCGACCCCTCGGTCTTCACGTGCGTGCTCCTCGGCGGCAGCCGTGTTCCCGAGGATCTGCCGCCGAACGTCGTCGCCACCTACGGCATGACCGAGACGGGCTCGGGTGTGGTGTACGACGGCTGGCCGCTCGACGGGGTGGAGGTGGCGTTCCGCCCCTCGCCGCGCCGGCAGAGGGCGCCGACGCGGGCGCCGGAGGCGAAATCCTCATCCGGGCCCCCATGCTGCTCCGCTGCTATCGGGGCGGCGACGACGGCCGGGTGGTTGGACCCGACGGCGCGTGCCGACTGGTTCGCCACCGGTGACGCCGGTCGGCTGAGTGGCGAGGGGAAGCTCGTCGTCTCGGGTCGCATCGACGACGTCATCACGACGGGAGCGGAGAAGGTCTGGCCCGATGTGGTCGAGCGCATCCTTGCCGCGCACCCCGGCGTGGCCGAGGTGGCTGTCTGGAAGCGCCCCGATCCGGAATGGGGCGAGCGCGTCGTGGCCTGGGTCGTGCCCACCGACGACGGCCCGTCACTCGACGAGCTCCGTCAGATGGTCACCGACGGCATCGCTCCTTGGGCTGCCCCGAAAGAGCTCGTGCTGGTCGATGACCTCCCCCGCACCGCCGCGGGCAAAGTCCGGCGGCGCGCGCGCTCGACGCCTGATTGAGGGATCGGGCGGCGCACTCCTCGATCAGGCCGGCGGCGAAGTCAGGTACCGGTGGTACAGGAGCACCGCCGTGCGCCTATAGCCTGAGCCGGCGTCCGTTACAGCACGAAGGAGGTCGGCCGATTGCCTGCCTGCAGCCGCTGCCTGGTTGAAGTGCCAGTGGGTACTGCGCTTTGTCCCAAGTGCGGCGCTGCCATCAGGCCGCACGTCATGCCGAGAGCGACAACCAAGCGGGCCCGAAAAGTCGCGGCAACGGCCGCACGCTCGCTCAACGCCAAGGATCGGGTCGCCGGCCCGGCCAGCCTGGCCCTGTTGATCTCATTCTGGCTTCCCTGGTACAGCCTCGGGCCCTTCTCGGTTGACGGACTCAGCGTTCACGGATGGCTGTTCATCGCCGTCCTCGACTCCATCATCCTTGTGCTCTACGCCTTGATCACCGCGTTCGGGGCCGGTGACCTGGCAGAGATGGGCCGTCTGTCCAAGGACCAGCTTCTCGTCCTCTTGACCGGGGTCAATGTTGCTCTGGTGGTGCTGGCGTTCCTGCTCAAACCGGCCGGATTCAGCTGGTCTTGGGGCGCCTTTCTCGCGCTGGTCGCCGCCATCGTGGCTTTTCTCCCGTATGGACTGCCCCTGATCAGGGCCCAACGCCGAAGCTGAATCCGCCACGCGACCATGGCCGAGGTGATTCCGCCTGCTGCCGGCCACGGCTGGATCAGACCGGCTCTTCCGGAACACTCGAGAGCAAGTGGGCACTGAGACGTGCGAGCTTGTCGGGATTCGTCACGGAGCGGACACCGACGATGGATCCGTCCATGATGTCCAGCACGAGGGTGGCGACGACGGTGTCCCCGTCGACGAAGACCGTGGCGGGCTGGCCGTTCAGAATGGCGGCGCGCGGCGACACCATGCAGCTTCTTGGCCACATTGAGCAAGAACCTCGAGCTGCGGTAGGGGCCGACGACAGGTCGCATGGCCGCCCGCACCTTCCCACCACCGTCGGTCCAGACGACGACGTCGTCCGACAGCATGGAGAGGAGGCCCGAAAGGTCGCCGGTGGCGCAGGCCACCAAGAAACGGTCGGTCAGGGCGCGGCCCTGGCGCAGATCGGCATCGAAGCGCTGGCGCCGCTCCTCAATGCGGGCACGCGGCGCGCGACCCCAGCTGCCGGCAGGCCGCCGGCGACCGACCGAGGGAGTGCGCCACTTCCTCGAACGAGTAGCCGAAGATGTCGTGGAGGAGATAGGCGGCGCGTTCGAGCGGTGTCAGCTCTTCGAGGAGCACCAGGAAAGCCAGCGACAGCGAATCCGCCTGCTCGGCCGCCGCCTCCTCCTCGACCACCAGCGGCTCGGGGAGCCACGGCCCGGCGTACGTGACCCGAGTGGACCGGGCCGAGTTGAGCTGGTCGAGGCAGAGGCGGGTCACGATGGTGACGAGGTAGGCACGCACCGACTCGACGGCGCGGTCGTGACGTCGCAGCCAACGAATGGAGGCGTCCTGGACCACGTCCTCCGCGTCGGCTGCACTGCCCAGCATCCGATAAGCGATGCCGAACAGCAACGATCGCCATTCTTCGAAGGCCGCCGCGTCGGCCTCGAGGTCGGGCGGCGGCATTTCAGGCAGCGGCATTTCAGGCAGTGGTACCAGTGGTGACGTCCCGCATCGGGATCTCGCAGTTGTCCGAGAATCCCTGGCTCCGCAGACCGAGCCCTGCGTTGAACCGGGAGCGGAAGTTCTCCAGCGCAACCCAGGCGGCGAGCTCGACGAACTCCGCGTTACTCAGATGGGTCCGGAGACGGGCAGCCAGCTCGTCGGAGACCTCGGCGGGGCTGCTGGTCGCCGTCTCGGCGTACTCGAGCACCACGCGCTCGCGCTCTTCGAAGAGGTTGCTGGTGCGCCAACTTCCGACGGCGCGGACCTTGGCCGGGTCGATGCCCCGATGCATGCCCTCGTAGTAGCCGTAGTCGACGCACCACGAGCAGCCGATCTGCATGCCGGTTGCCTGCACGGCCAGCCAGCGCAGCGTCGGATCGAGCTTCTTCCAGCCGAACTGGACGGCCGTTTCCAGGCTGCCCATGGCCACCAGAACGCCGGCGTGGTGTGCGGCGGCCTCGGTCGGTTCGACGTTCTGGCCGAACCGGCGCTTCGAGTATCGAGTGCCCAACCGGGCGACGAGGCCCTTGGGGTGCTCCAGCAACGGGACGTGAGCCATGGCTCTCCCTTCCTTCTGTCTCTGCATCTCTGTCATCACTTCAGACGGGACAGGCCCTGATTGTGTGACATGACCGGGCCGGGCCGGACCTTCCCACAAAGCGGCGGCCAGCTTGGTTTCACCAGCCCCGGCGGCAGCGCGTTGAGCCCGACATCACCACGGCCGTCTTCGTCACGTTGTACACGTATGACAAGGGGATTCAGACACGGCCGGTCAGTCTTCTGGCGTTGACGAGAGCAAGTACTTGGCTCAGCGCGGACAATCGGGCTGTCCCATCGACCCGGCGAACGCCTATCACTTGTGAAACCCTCTTTGGGGGCTCGGGAGTGAAAACAGCGGACACGAAATCCATCAGTCACTCGAGGTGAGGTGTACGGGGACAGTGGGTGAAAGCGTCTGTGGGTGGCCGAAGGATCGGTATCGCTTTCCCGGCGTCGAAGCCGACCTTTCTGCCGTGCTGTGCACAACTACAAAAAGGACTATGGCCATGCGCAGGACGAACTGACGATGATCAAGGGAAAAGGATTTGGCGCGCACATCAATCGGTATCTGAAAAGCACTGGCTATCAGGTAGTCAACATCGCTCGGCGCCACGAGGCGTATTACCAGGATGCAGACGAGGCAGACGACGCCACGATCGCTGCTGTTCGGCCATTCACGGGGACATCGAACGAGCGGATACTCGCCGTACGGGATGCGATCCTCTACGTCGAGCGGTTCGGAATACCAGGGACGATCGTGGAGTGTGGGGTCTTGCGGGGCGGAATGATGATGGCGGCGGCGAGGACTCTCCTTGAGATTGGCTGCGCTGACAGGGACATCTACCTGTTCGATACCTATGAGGGAATGACTGAACCCAGCGCCGAGGACGTGGACTTCTTTCAGCGAATACGAGAAGGACGCCGCCGCGGGCACGTTGCCCGACTTCTCACTCATAGAGCCTGACATGGCATCGGGACACAACGACTACCACCCCGCTCTCAGCCGTTCGATGATCGGCGACAATGCCGACTTGGGGCTCGACCCTCCATCGTCGCTGCTCGGAGGCGAGGCATTCCTGGAGCGGATCTACGACGCCTACCGCGATGACCGCTCCTTCAGGTACCAATGTCTGGAACACCGCCCTCCTCATCGGGTGGGACGAACGAGGTGGCACCTATGACCACGTCCCACCGGGAGCAGTCCCTCCGCGCGATCCTGCGGCACCGGCAGGTGAACTCGGCTTCACTTTCGACCGCTCGGGCTACAGAGTCCCAGCGATCATGGTGTCCCCGTGGGTCGAACCGGGATCGGTCTACAACGAGGAGTACCGCCACACTTCCCTTATCGCCACGCTGCGAAAGATGTGGGACCTTGGCGATGCGTTCACGAAGCGCGACGAATCCGCTCGGACCTTTGAGGGCGTGTTCACTCTCGATGTCCCCCGTGACCCGGCGACGTGGGCCAGCGTCGAAGCCCAGCCTGTGCCGCAATGGACGCTCGACATCGTCGCCGCCGGTGGCATAGAGCACACTCGGCAAGGCGATCGGGCCGGGATTGCTCGATGCCGCAAAGAAGATGGGCGTGCCGTTGCCGTCACAGCTCGACGGACCCAATGCAGAGTTCACCCCTGAACTGCTGATCAAATTCCTCAGGCAGATTTGCTGGCATCTCTTTCCTCGCCTCGAACCCAGCGACGCCGATGTGTAGAACCGCCCATATCGCTCGACCGGCTCGACTCTCGCCTCCGCGTCGACCGGATTCGGCCTGCTCTTAGAACCCCCGTCGCTCGCTCCACGAGCAGGCGGTAGTCACCTGTCGTGGGCTGCCGTGGACGGGCCTGGCCGCCATCGGCGCGGTGGAGTCGGACAACGGCAAGTCGAGCCTGCCGGGTGTCCACAGTGGCGCCAATACGGCAGGCGCCGAAGGACCGATGCGATTCGAGCCGACGAACTTCTGGTGACATGGCAACCAGCAATAGCTCGTTGACCTGCCGTTTTAGATCGAGCGGCTGTGGCTCAGGCCTTGACATCGTCCAGCGCCGAGCAGTGAAGGGGGCGTCCCTGCCGGCGCGAGTGGGGATCCACGGCTACGTGGTCGCCGCCCCGGTCCGTTGGACGGGATACCGTGGCGACCTCACCACCTAGGGGCAGGCGGCGGCCTGGAAAATGATGACAGGACGTCAGGGGCGGGCGTTGGTTGAACGGAGGCGTGTCGAGAGCATGCCTGGAACCCTGCTCGGTGGTCTGCGTTGGCGCAGCGGCAACGTGATACCGGCCGAGTCGGCGGACCTCTAGATGATGTCCCGACCACCCGGCACGAGCGTGCAAGTGAGTGATGACGAGCTCCAGCAGCGTGCGAACACCTCAACCAGCGAGGATATTGAGTCGAACAGGTTGGCGCGGCCACGTTTCCGCCGTCCCGAGTGGTTCCTTGTGCTCTTGATCCCCGCTGCCGCCTACTTATGGTTCGTTCATTCCTTCGCCGTCAACGCCATTTACTACGACCAGTGGGACAACGTCGCACTCCTTACGAGCTGACCTTTGGGTTATACCTACACCGCCCACCCGACGCTATTGGTGCGGCTATGGCACCAGCACAACGAGAACCGGATGCTTTTCCCGAACCTTGTCGTCCTCGCGCTCGGGTCGTGGACGCACCTGAACGTGGTAGTCGAGGAGTTCCTGAGCGCAGCACTTGCGATTCTCTCAGCACTACCTGGTCGTCTTACGTCACCGGCGAGATCTGTCTATGACGCCGTGGGTCGCATACCTGCCCCTCATGGGCTTGATGCTGACCCTGGGCCAGTACGGCGACACCTGTTCGGATTCCAGCTGGCGTGGTACATGGTGCTTTTTGCATTCATCGTGACAATCTGCCTCCTCGATTCCACCGAGCTGGTTGGATCCTCTTCTCGTGTGCCGGGGCCGCAGCCGTGATCGGAAGCTATTCCTCTCTACAAGGGCTCTTGATCTGGCCCGCAGGTCTTGTCGTGTTGATGGCCCGCTATAGTCGCCGTTCGTTTCTCACAACGTGGATCGGGGCGGCCGCATGCACGACAGTGATCTACTTCTATAACTTCGATTACAGCACGAGCGACTCGAGTGGAAGCGGTTACCTGCTCTCACACGCTTGGTCGGTCCTCCAGTCCTTCCTGGCAGCGGTGGGCAACGTTTCGGGGAGTGAGGTGTCACTCGGTCCCGGAGCATCTGCGTCGGGCATAGAAGTGCTCGGCTTGCTCATAGTCGTCCTTGCTGCGCTGGCCCTCGTTATCCACGTAAAGACCCGGCTCCGATGCGCAGCCGATTGGGCCGGCGCTGATCTGTTTCGGAGTGCTCATGGCGCTTTCAATCGCGCTCGGTCGGAGTCATCTGGGGATTGCAGGCACAGTTCAATCGCGCTACGCCACGTTCGATCTGTTGATACTCGCTGGTTCCTACCTGTGCCTCCTCGACGGAGCGGGGTGGGCACGCCACCGCACCGCTGACGCCGTGATTGATACGGGCGAGGAGTCTGCGGTCTCGCTCGACGAGGGTCAAGAGACGGCGCCCGGCAGCGGCGCTCGCGGCTTCGCGGTGGTGTTCTCGTGATCTGCCTTGTGCTCATAGTGTGGCTGGTGTACTCCGGAGCAGAAAATGGAGTCGTTTTCGGGAGGCAAGGGCGAAGTGGCATGCAGAGTGCCGATTTGGTGGTTGCGCGTGCTGAAAAAAGCGCCGAACTCGTTGCTACAGGCAGATCTGTCCCGAATCCCCGCGAACCGGTGCTCCGTATCCGCGCTCTCGCCATAGAGGCCGAGGAGCGCGAATGAGCTTCTTTGCAACGGCCGATGGAGCTCGACTTGCGCGCGTAAAGTTGCCTCCGTCGCCCCATGCTGTTCCCCTCGTCACGCAGGTGGTCAAGCGCAAGAACAGTGCCGTGCTTCGAGGTGTTCAGTACCTTCTGGCCCCAGCCTCGGGCGACTACCCCATTACGTCTGTCACCTTTGTGATTCGTGGCGCCGGGCTGCCAGGACAGCTTCAGCTTCGTGGAGCGCAGATTCTCTATGGCTGGTTGAGCGACTGGCTAACCACCAAAGTCCCCGACGGCTCTTACTCTATACAGAGCGTCGTCCGCGACGCTGGAAGACAGGTCAGCAAGAGCCGCACTGTGCTGGTTACGGTCACGAACTGAAGCGGATCATGAAATCACTGAGCAGAGGTTGCCTCCGGAAGCATCGAGACTGTGACTAGACCATACGGTACCGAGGGGCGTCGAGACAGTTTGCCGGTTGTGACTCGAACCTCCGATGGACGAGATCTGCCGCCTCGACGGAGAACGCCCAGGGGCGCTTGGGCTCTCCGGCCAAACGGGAGCGTCCGCAAGGGGGTGGCTGATCACTCGAGCAGGTCCTCTTGACTCTGGCCGCTGTTATGTAGGTCGCAGGATCCTCATTCGATCGCCTCGTCACGGCAACGATCTACCGCGCCAACGTCGAGGATTTCGCCACCGTAGAAAGGATCTATGACCTCTCGTCCCCGATACTCCACCAGCGCTGCTCGGCTCCAGCCAACACGTGGTTCCGCCTCGCGGCCTCCTGGTCTTGATCGGGTGAGTCTGCTGCTGCGCTCTTGGCGCAGTCGCAGCGCACGGCCGAGAGCGTTTGGGCCTACGCCTCGATCGAGGATGTGCGCGGCAACCTGCGGCGTACCGGATACCCCGAGGCCAGGCTCCACTTTGTGAAGGGACCAGTCGAAGAAACATTGCCGGAGCAGGCACCTACCCAGATTGCAGTGCTTCGGCTGGACACCGATTGGTATGAGTCCACAAGGCACGAGCTTGAGCATCTCATCCCGCGACTCGTTCCAAACGGCATCCTCATCGTTGATGATTACGGACATTGGAAGGGTTCGCGCAAGGCAGTCGATGAGTTCCTCGCAGGTAGCAACCGGCCGGTCCTGTTGAACAGAACCGACTACACCGGCCGTATGGCCGTAGTCCCCGGGGCAGCGCTTCTGGATTGACAGCCGTATCAGCGTAACGAGTGCCTCTAGAGCCCGACCGCCGTCAAAGTACGGTAGATACCCGGAGGGTCGGCCACGACTGAGCCCGTGCTTCACTCGTGCCTGATTCGGTATGAGGCGGTAAGCGAGCAGCAAGATGGGCGTCCGTCCTCAGCCCACGCCACCCGAGGGCTGGCCGTCGTGCCACCGTCGACCACGAACGTCTGGCCGGTGATCCACGAGGCGGCATCCGAGGCCAGGAAGAGGGCAGCGGTGGCGATGTCGTCGGGCAGGCCGAGCCGGCGCAGCGGGATGTGGGCGGCGATGCGGTCCTCGCCCGGACCCTCCCACAACGCTGCGGCCAACTTGGTCTTCACCAGTCCCGGCGCCAGCGCGTTGACCCGGACGTCAGGGGCCAGCTCGAAGGAGAGCTGCCGGGTGATGTGTAGCACCGCCGCCTTCGTCACGTTGTACCACCCGATGCCCGGCTCGACCCCGAGGCCACCGATGGAGGCCACGTTGATCACCGAGCCGCGCAGTCCCGCCCGCACGGCGGCGCCCGTCCACACCAGGACGGCCAGCTGGTTCACCTCGAAGGTCTTCTGCGCCCGCACCACGTCGATGTCGATCATCGGCCCGAAGTACGGGTTGGTCCCCGCGTTGTTGACGAGGATGTCGAGGCGGCCGAAGCGGGCCACCGTCTCGGCCACACACGATTCGGCGTCCTCGGGCTTGCCGACATGCGCCGCGGTCCAGGCCACCTGTTCCTCGGGTGCGCCCCCCGCCACCAGACCCGCCGCCGCGTCGGCCAGGGCGTCGGCTTTGCGCGACGTGATCATGACGTTGGCGCCGGCTTCGGCGAAGCGGGCGGCCATGGCCAGGCCGATCCCCCGGCTCCCTCCGGTGATCAGCGCCGTCTTTCCCCTGAGTTCGAGCTCCATCGCCTGAGCCTTGCACGGTGCCGCCGGTGCGCCGCAGTCGAGGAAAGGAGCCCTAGCATCGCTCCCGTGAACCACCTGGCTGACGAGACGAGCCCGTATCTCCGCCAGCACGCCGACAACCCGGTGGAGTGGTTCCCCTGGGGGGACGAGGCCCTGCGCCGGGCCCGCGCCGAGGACAAACCCCTGTTCGTCTCCATCGGCTACGCCTCGTGCCACTGGTGCCACGTCATGGCGCACGAGAGCTTCGAGGATCCGGAGACCGCGGCCGACCTGGCGAAGTCCTTCATTTCGGTCAAGGTCGACCGGGAGGAGCGTCCCGATCTCGATGCCGTCTACATGGCGGCTACCCAGGCGCTGACCGGGTCGGGCGGCTGGCCCATGTCCGTCTTCTGCACACCCGACGGGCGGCCCTTCTACGCCGGGACCTACTTCCCCCCGGTCGAGCGCCACGGCATGCCCTCGTTCCGCCGCGTCCTGCAGGCCCTGGGCGACGCCTGGACCAAGGAGCGGGCCCAGGTGCTCGAACAGGCCGATGCGCTGGTGGGCGCCGTGCAACGGGAGCTCCGCCTGGCCGAGGCGCTGAGCGAGGAGGCGGCGGGCGGCGCGGCGTCCCAGCCCGGCACCCGCGCTGCGGCTGGCCGGCGCGCCGGCCGGGGAGCGGGCTCGACGCCGAGGCCCTCGTCGAACAGGTGGTGGCGGGCGTCGCCGGCGGATTCGATCCCGAGTGGGGCGGATTCGGGCCGGCACCGAAGTTCCCCCGTCCGAGCCTGGTCGAGCTCTGTCTTCGGCAGGCCCGTCGTGGCCGGCTCGGATGCCGCGCATGCCCGCCACATGGGCCTGCGCACGCTCGACGCCATGGCGGCGGGCGGCATCTACGACCACATCGTCGGCGGGTTCTGCCGCTACTCGACCGATGCCCAGTGGCTGGTGCCCCACTTCGAGAAGATGCTCACCGACCAGGCCCAGCTGGCCCGGGCCTATCTGCACGCGTGGCAGGACGGTGGGCGGGCGGAATACATGGGCGTGGTCACCGAGACGCTGGACTTCGTCCTGCGCGATCTCTCGACGCCCGAAGGCGCGCTCTACTCGTCCTTCGACGCCGACGCCGGCGGCGTCGAAGGCGCGCACGCCACGTTCACCCTCGAGGAGTTGCGCCAGATTCTGCCCGCCGTCACTCGTCGGGCCGGCGGCCGATTGGTACGGGATCACCTCCGGCGGCAACTGGGAGGGACGGTCCATTCCGGTCCGCCCCGTCGGAGCACCACTGGCGCGCCCGCCCGAGGTGGAGGAGGCCCGCGTGCTGCTGGCCGCGGCGCGAGCCGAGCGGGTCCAGCCGGCCCGGGACGAGAAGGTGCTGACCGAGTGGAACGCCATGACCGTCGCCACGCTCGCCGAGGTGGCGGCCGCCACCGGTCGGGCCGACTACGGGCGGCGCGCCGAGGAGATCGGCGAGTTCCTGTGGGCGTCCATGTACAACGACGGACGGCTCATGCGCAGCTGGCAGGGCGGCAGGGCGCGTCACCTGGCGGTGGCGGCGGACTACGCCTGGTTGGCCGAGGCTTCCTTCCGGCTGTCCGAATGGACGGGCAGGGCGCTGTGGCGTGAGCGGTCGGTCCGTGCGGTGCATCAGCTGCTCGACCTGTTCTGGGACGACGCGTCCGGCGGCTTCTTCACCACCGGGAGCGACGCCGAGGCGCTCGTCGTGCGACCGAAGGAATTCCTCGACGGCGCAGTCCCCTCCTCCAACTCAATCGCCGTCGCCGCCCTGCTGCACGCCGGAGCCCTGGTCGACGACGAGCGGATCGAAGAGCGCGATCGAGCGCACCGTCGGGCTCGCGGGCCCGCTGCTGGAGCGCCATCCCGGCGCGCTCGCCGACATGGTCGCGGCGTTGCCGATGGTGAACGGGCGCAACGAAATTGTGGTCACGGGCAATCGCACCGATCTGCTCGCGGAGGTGCGACGCGAGCTGGCTCCCGGCCGCCGTGGTCGCCTGGGGCCAGCCCGATGACGGCCCGCTCTTCACCGAGCGTCCGGCCGAGCCCGGACTGGCCTACGTCTGCCAGGGCCGCGTCTGCCAGATGCCGGCGGCGGACGCCGCTACCCTGGCGGGCCAATTGGAGAGACTGATCGGATGAGCGGGACCTCAATGGATCCGACGACGGACAGCGCCGGCGGCCGCGCTGACGCAAATGGCGTCACCGGCGACTCCGGCACGGTGTTCGATCATGCCGCCCTGGAACCCACGGAGCACACCGACGAGCGAGCGGACGCTGAGCGTCCGGACGCCGAGGAGCATGAAGGCCGGCCCGAGGCGGCCTCCCATCGGCGCCCGGCGGAAACCGCGGCCGATCCGACACAGCTGCTCCGACGCTCGGCCCGCAGCTCGGAACGGGTCCCGACGGCCGGGGGCTCGACTCTCCACCTTCTCGTCTTGTCCTCGACGCTCGAGGACACCACCGTCGTCGATCTGGCGACTCGCACGGTCATGCGGGTCCGCGTGCCCTGGCCCGAGGGCCACGAACCCGATATCAGCACGTTCGACGTGGTGGAGGTGACGTTGGCCGACGATCCCGAGCGCGACGACCTGGCCCGACCCGAGGCGACCACCGTGGCCGATCTGCCCCGCCATGTGGGCACGCTGCGGGGCCGACGTCTCCGCAAGCTCCTCCGACGCCTGGTGGCCTCGCCCGACGGTCCCCTGCTCGGGTTCCCCGGCCCGTCGGCGCCCTACTGGGAGTTCCGGGGCTTCCGGCCTTCGGTGGCGATCATCGAACCGACCCGGCGACCGCAGCTGATCAGGCGGCAGGCCGACGGCACGACCTGGGTCCGCTTCGGATGGGACCGCGACGACGTCTGGCTCCCCGTGGAGGACCGCAACGCCGCCCGGGCCCTCGACGCGGCCCGGCGCGAGCGCCTGAGTGGGAAGAGCCTGGCCACCGCACTGGGGTTCGAGCCCCAATACCTCCTGGTGACGGTCAGTCCCCCGCGGGACGGCCACTGCTACAAGGTCTGCGCGGCGGTGCTGCCTCGGGGGTAGGAAGGGCGCCGCTCAAAGCAGGCGCCCGGCGTCGCCGGCTCAGCGGCCGAGCTTGCCTCCGGCCAGGTCCTCGGCCATCGCCCAGCCGAAGGCGACCAGACGATCACCCCGGTCGACCTTGAAGCTCTCGAAGTGCGTCTCGACGCCCTCGGGGATCTTGACCTTGGGGGCGACGAAGTCCAGGCCACCTGCCACCGAACCGTCGCCCTTCAGCACGAAGGTGCGATCGTCGAGCCGGCTTTCACAGCCGAAACGCTTGGAGAGGCGGCGGGCCCAGGCCCGCTCCTCGCCCGTGGACTTGTGACCCGGGAAGGGCACGACGTCCTGGAGCCCGTTGAAGGCCCGGAAACCCTCGGGGGTCAGCAGGCGGGTCCCGAGCAGGACATCCTCGTCAGGGAAGGCCAGCAGGGCCCGACGGTACTGATCAGCCATGATCCCCTTGAGGGCGGCCTCGGCACGTGACGTGCGGTCGACCAGCGCCAACCCGACCAACAGCGAAGGGGTGCCCCCGATGCGCTCGAGGGTGCAGAACGAGTAGCCCCGCAGCTTGTTCCCCTCCCGGGCCTGGGTGATCAGGACCCAGACCTCACGCTCTTTGGAGAGATAACCGATGTCGAAACCGGGTGGCCGGTCCGCACAAAGGTCCGCCATTTCAACCAGCTCAGCGTCGCTGAGCGCAGTGCAATCCTTGGTGCTCACTACGATCGGCATGAGGTCAGTCTACTGGTTGCGCTCCGCACGTTCCCAACCGGCCCGACCCTCGGGGTTGCCGGAGTGGTGCGCTGACCCCTACATCACCCCAGCTCAGCGCGGATTTCTGACGTCGTGGTCAGGCTCTCAGGAGAGTACGGCGCTCTGGCCGAGCAGGCGCTTGAGCTCGCCCACCAGGCCGTTGCGACAGTCCACGTTGAACTCCGGGGGGAGTTGCAGCACCTTCGCCCCGACGTGCAACAGCACCGGCGACGTCCCGGGATGCCCACTCAGCACGTCCTTCAATCCGTCGACCTTGGCATCGGTGAGCACTCCGAGCGGCAGCGTGATGTGGAGATTCTCCTGGCCCCGCTCGAGTATCGGCCGGGAGACCTCCATGCAGACGATCTTTGGATCCTCCTCACGGGTGTCGAGCCGGCCCCGCACCACCAGGATGGCGTCGTTCTCAATGAGGGAGCCGTACTCGGCCATCGTCTTGGGGAAGACGAACACCTCCATGGCTGCCTGCAGGTCTTCGAGGACGAACCGGGCCATGAGATCGCCCTTCTTCGTGTACGAGCGGCGGAGGTCGGTCACCACGCCCCCCACCGAGCGGACCGGGGCGCGGTCCCCTATGGCCGTGTCGTCCTCCCGCATGTCCGAGAGCGTGCAGTCGGTGTACCGCGCCATGGCTGCCTCGTAGCCCATGAGCGGGTGGTCGCTCACATAGAGGCCCAGCATCTCCTTCTCGAAGGCCAGGCGCTGCGCCTTGTCGAACTCGGTGTCGGGGATGGCCACTTTGACCCCGCCCCATCCCGGATCGGCCTGCTCGTCCTCGAACGCGGCGAACAGGGAGGTGATGCCCAGGTCCTGCTCTTTGCGGCGCTCGATGGAGCGGTCGACGATCGACTCCATGACGAGGGCCAGGCCCTGGCGCGGGTGGTCCATGGAGTCGAACGCGCCCCCCTTGATGAGCGACTCCATGGTCCGCTTGTTCAGGACGACCGGGTCGACCCGGGCGCAGAAATCGAAGATGTCCTCGAACGCGGCCGTTGGCGGTGCGTTCGGCCACGATCCGCTCCACCAGGCTCTCGCCCACATTGCGTACCGCGGCCAGGCCGAAGACGATGGAATTCTCCGGGCGGCGGGTGCCGTCCTCCTCGACGCTGATGTCCGGCGCGAACTCCGCCAGGGAGCGGTTCACGTCGGGGACGAGCACCTCAATTCCCATGGAGCGGCACTCGGCCAGATAGACGGCCGTCTTGTCCTTGTTGTCCTTCACCGAAGTCAGCAGGGCCGACATGTACTCGACCGGGAAGTGCGCCTTGAGCCACGCCGTCTGGTACGCCACCAGCCCGTAGCCGTAGGAGTGGGACTTGTTGAACGCGTAGTCGGCGAACGGCTCGATGATGTCGAAGAGCTGTGTCCCCAGCTCCTCGCCGTAGCCCTCCGTGACGCACCCGGCGACGAACTTCTCTCGCTCGGCGGCGATGAGCGCTCGGATCTTCTTCCCGCACGCCTTGCGCAGGTTGTCGGCCTCCTCGAGGCTGTAGCCCGCGAACTTCTGGGCCACCCGCATGACGGACTCCTGGTAGAGCATCAGCCCGTAGGTGTCCTTGAGGATGGGCTCAATGTCGGGGTGGAGGTAGGTCAGCTCCTTGCGCCCGTTCTTCAGCTCCGGGTAGTCCCGGTGCATGTTGGCGGCCATGGGACCCGGGCGGTACAGCGCGACGAGCGCTGCCACGTCGTCGAAACTGGTGGGGGCCAGGGCCCGCAGGGTCTGGCGCATCGCCACACCTTCGAGCTGGAACACGCCGATCGACTCGGCCCGTCGCAACATCTCGAGCGTCGGCTCGTCGGCCAGGTCGACCCCGTCGATGTCGGGCCGCTCCCCCGTCTCGGCCTCGATCAGGTCGAGCGCCCGCTCCATGACCGAGAGGTTGCGCAGGCCGAGGAAGTCCATTTTGAGCAGGCCGAGGTCTTCGACCCCGTGCATTTCGTACTGGGTGACGATGGGCGCATCCTGGGGGTTCTCGCCGGCGCCCGGCTTGCGCTGAATGGGTAGGTAGTCGGTCAGCGGATCACGGGAGATGACGACTGCGGCGGCGTGGATGCCGTCCTGGCGGCGCAGTCCCTCGAGTCCCAGCGCGACCTCAATGACCTCCTTGGCGTCGGGGTCGACGTCGCGCATCGCCCGCAGCTCGGATGCGGCGGCAAATCCTTCCTCGTGCCCGTCGGTCTTGGTGATGCACGCGTGGAGCGGGGTGTCGCGCCCCATCACGAGAGGCGGCATCAGCTTGGCGATCCGGTCGCCGACGATGTAGGGCTTCCCGAGGACCCGCGCCGCGTCACGCACTGCGGCCCGGGCCTTGATGGTCGAGAAGGTGATGACCTGGGCCACCCGGTCGCTGCCGTACTTCTCGGCCGCGTAGCGCATGACGTCGGCGCGATAGCGCTCGTCGAAGTCCATGTCGATGTCGGGCATCTGCTTGCGGCCCGGGTTCAAGAAGCGCTCGAAGAGAAGGTCGTACCGGATCGGGTCGAGGTCCACGATCTTGAGGCAGTAGGCCACACAGCAGCCGGCAGCCGATCCCCGGCCCGGGGCCGACGCGGATCTTCGACTCGCGGGCGAAGCGGATCAGGTCCCACACCACGAGGAAGTAGGCGGCGAAGCCCATGTTGCCGATGACGCTGAGCTCGTAGTCGAGCCGCTCCACAACCTCGCCCGGCAGCGACGCGCCGTAGCGCTCCTTCGCCCCCTCGAAGGTGAGGTCACGCAGATAGGCCAGCGCCCGCTCCTCGTACGTCTCGCCGCTGAAGCGGTCCGGCACCGGGAACTCCGGCAGGCTCGGCTTGCCGAGCTCAATCTGGACGTCCGCCCGCTCTGCAATGAGCAACGTGTTGTCACACGCCTCGGGGACGTCGCGGAAGAGATGGCGCATTTCTGCGGCCGTCTTGAGGTAGTGCTCGGTGCCTTCGAACTTGAAGCGGTTGGTGTCGGAGATCAGGGCGCCCGTCTGCACGCAGAGGAGCGCGTCATGGGCGACCGCGTCCTCACGGTGGGTGTAGTGACTGTCGTTGGTGGCGAGCAGCGGCGCACCGATGCGTCGGGCGATCTCAATCAGCTGAGGATTCGTACGGTGCTGGTCGGCGATGCCGTGGTCCTGGATCTCGACGAAGAGGTTCTCCTTGCCGAAGATGTCCTGCAGGCGGGCCGCCTTCTTCTCGGCCCCCTCCACGTCGCCGGCCAGCAGGGCCTGGAGCACCACACCGCCCAGACACCCCGTGGTGGCGATCAGGCCCGCCGCATGACGCTCGAGCAGCTCCCAGTCGACTCGGGGCTTGTAGTAGTAGCCCTCGAGATACGCGGCCGAGGACAGCTGCATGAGGTTGCGATAGCCCTCGACCGTCTCCGCCAACAGGGTCAGGTGGTAGTAGAGCTTCTGCCCGCCCTCGACGTCGCCGCCCGTGTCGTCCACCCGGCCCCGGCGCACGGGTCGCTCCAGTCCGTGACTCGCCCGCCATGTAGGACTCGGTGCCGATGATGGGCACGACGCCCTGGTCGCGGCAGGCCTTGTAGAAGTCGAGGACCCCGTACATGTTCCCGTGGTCGGTGATGCCGAGCGCCGGCTGGCCGTCGGCCACAGCGGCCGCGACCAAGTCCCCCACCCGTGCGGCTCCGTCCAACATGGAGAACTCGGTGTGCGTGTGCAGATGCGTAAACGACCGCTCCGACACCGGCCCTCCTCTCGTCGTGGTACTTACACCGGTGTCATTCGTCCGGGACTCAGCAATCTACCCCGCGGCTGCGCGGCGGCGATTGACCGCTGGCGGTTCACGGCACTCAAAGATACGTGCCCGGGCGGCCGGTCTCGCCCGCCGAGGGAAGCCCGCGCTGGCGCATCTCCTCGAGCTGGGCCCGGGCCGCCATCTGCTGCGACATGAGCGTTGCCTGAATCCCGTGGAAGAGGCCCTCGAGCCAGCCGACGAGCTGGGCCTGGGCGATCCGCAGCTCGGCGTCGCTGGGCGCGTCGTTGTCGAACGGTGGCGCCATCCGCTCGAGCTCGGCCACCAGGTCGGGTGACAGCACCTGGGAGAGGTCGCGAATCGATTGCTCGTAGATCTCCCGCAGCCGCACCCGGCTCTTCTCGTCGAGCGGCGCCGAGCGCACCTCGTCGAGCAGCGTCTTGACCATGGACCCGATGCGCAACACCTTGGCGGGCTCGTTGACCGACTCCGTCTGGCGCTCCTCCTCCGACTCGTCCCTGCTCACGCCGTCCAGGACCTCATCCGGGGAGACCACCCCTTCGGCCCCTGCGTCCCCGGGTCGGCCGCCTCAGTCGTCGTCATGTCGTCCTTCGTCGTGTCAGCCATGGTGCCTTCCGTCTCTGCGCGGTCGCCGGCATCGGTCGGCCGCACGGTCCCATTGGTCGTGGCGGGCCCATGTTGCCACCGGCCGCGTCCCGCTCACGAAGCCCGCCAGCCCAGGAGGGGCACGGACATCTCCGCCCGCGTCAGAGAGCCGTGGCGGGCCTTGAGCCGCAGCTCACCGGTGTCGGCCGGGTCGAGAAAGGCCGTCGGCGCGAAGGGAACGAGCGCCACATCACCCAGCCGCGCCGCCACCTCGGGTGAGGGCACTCCCCCGAGCCAGCCGTCGTCGATCATCTGCTCCTTCGTCCGCACCCAGGCCACGTCGCCGTGCAGCGACTGCCGCAGTGGCCGCCACGTCCTCGGCGGCGCCGGGACGGACATGCAACCAGCGGAACCGCCCTTCGCCCGTGATCAGCGTGACCGCCTCCATGATCTCGGGACCGATCAGCTCGACCGATCCTCCGACCTCAACCTGCCCGTGGTCCGCCGTGACGACGAGGACCGCGCCCGGGGGGAGCACCTCGAGGACATCGCCGACGAGACGGTCCACGGCACGGAGTTCGTCGTCGTAGTACGGGCCCAGGCCTTCGGCATGGGCCACCTTGTCGATGCCCTCGTAATACGCATAGACAAATGGGGCACCGCCCGACGTCAGATCGCGGACGGCGGTCACGAGCCCAGCCGGCGTGTGCCAACGGTGCAGGTCGACGTCGCCCAGATGCGCCGCCGTGAATCCGGTCGGCCCGAAGTCCTGGCGGGTCACCACCGGGACGGGAGCCCGGGCGCCTGGGAACGACTGACAGGGCTGGAACCTCGACGCCGGCACGGACATCCGGGCGTCGACCCCACCGACAGACCACTGGAGCACGTTCATGACTTCTCCATGGAGAGCGAGGCGGTAGCCGATCACACCGTGCTCCGCCGGGGTCCTCCCGGTGACGAGCGTCGTCAGGGCGCAGGCTGTGGTGCTGGGGGCCACCGACGTGATCGGTCCGCCGACACCGCCGGCCAGAACCGGGGCCAACGAACGGCGCTCACGGAGCTGCTCTTCACCGAGCCCGTCGAGCACGAGGAGCACGACCTGATCGGCCCCGGCCACGGGCTCGGGAAACCAGTCGGGCAGGGGGGTCCGGCCCGGGTGGGCCAGCTCCCCGAGCAGGGAAGGCACGACCCGATGCAGGCCCGCACCGTCCCAGTCGGGCAGGACCGGTTCGGGCGGTCCCCCGGGCAATGCGTCCTCTTCCTGCGGCGACGACGCCGTCGCCTGGGCGGTAGCGCCGTCAGTCACGGAGGGACACCCTACGACCCACACACCCCCTGTACCCACGAACGGGCCGGTAGGATTGCAGTTTGTGAGGGTTTCGACGCGGGGAGACTACGCAAGCCGGGCTCTGCTCTCGCTGGCCCTGCACGGAGCGGAGACACCCACTTCGGTCAGGGACATCGCGGTCCGGACCGCCCTGCCCCAGCCGTACCTGGAGCAGATCCTCCTGGCCCTCAAGGGAGCCGGCCTGGTCCGCTCGAAGCGGGGCGTGGGCGGCGGCTACGTCCTGGCCCGCCCCCCGAGGAGATCTCCCTGGCCCAGATCGTGTCCGCCGTCGATGGCCCGATCGCGGCCGGCGACTTCGGGGAGCCGCACGAGAACGGCGCCTGCGACCACGAGGGCCAGTGCATCCTGTTGGCCGTCTGGGCCGACGTGGGCGAGACGATCCGCACCCACCTGCAGTCCTACAGCCTGGCTGACATGGTGACCCGGGCCCAAGGGGGCGTGGCGGCGACGGTCTGACCCGTCGCCCCGTCATCCCCGCAGGTTCCACGCCTCAATAGCCGGCCAGTCGAGTTCCCAGCCCAGGACGCAGACCGCCCCTGTCCGCAACAGGAAGAGGCGCCCGGCCACCGGAGGCAGCCCGAGCCACCGTGCCGTCAGCACCCGCAAAATGTGCCCGTGGGCCACACACAGGGTGTCGGTCTCGATGGCGCGGGCCCGCGCAATGACCCGGTCCGCCCGGCGGCCGACGTCGGCGGCGGTCTCCCCGGCGGGCACGCCGTCGTCCCACAGCGTCCAGCCCGGTCGGAGCTTCCGGATTTCCGGCGCTGGTCAGGCCCTCGTAGTCTCCGTAGTCCCACTCCATCAGGTCGGGCTCGGGCTGGCCCTCGTACCCGGCCAGGGTGCACGTCTCCTCGGCCCGGACCAGCGGGCTGGTCAGCACCTGCCCGAAGTTCGTGGGGCCGTACTGGCGCACGAGGATGCCCGCTGCTCTCGCCTGCTCATTGCCCTCGGAGAGAAGGGGAATATCTGTGCGTCCCGTGTGTTTTCCATTCTCGGACCACTCGGTCGCCCCGTGTCGAAGAAGCACCATCCGGCCAGGCATGGGGCGTAGACCACCACGAGCCGGAAAACGACGCAACTCGGTCCGAACACCCCGATGGAATGATCCGGAGGCAAGTCCGGTTATACCCGACAGGTTGATCCCGGATTCACCCGGGTACGTACGACTGGGAGTGAGAGAAAGAACGTCTGGAGCCAAGATGAAGAGCGCGGTGAGCACGTCGGACACATTGGGACTGATGCTGCGAGACCTCGACCAATTCCCGATGCCCGACCATGAGCAGCAGGTCGAGCTAGCCAAGAGGGTCGTGGCCGGTGATGATGCTGCGAGAAAGCAGATGGTTGCCGCCAACCTGCGGTTGGTGGTGCACTGGGCCCGGCGCTACCAGGACCGAGGGGTCGACATGGCCGACCTGGTCCAAGAAGGCACCTTCGGGCTCATGCGCGCCGTGGACAAGTTCGACTGGGAGCGAGGCTTCCGGTTCTCCACCTACGCCACGTGGTGGATCCGGCAGGCTCTGCAGCGTGCCGTGCAGCAGCACGGCCGCACAATCCGCATCCCCCTCGAGGTCGGTGAGCAGATCCAGCGGCTCGAGCTGACCAAGTCCGAGCTCGCCAGCACTCTGGGCCGGAAGCCCACGGTGGCCGAGCTGGACGAGGCGACTGGGATGACGGCGGACGAGCGGGAGTCCCTCGAGGACGTGGCCCGCGTGACCGCATCCTTGGATCAGCCGGCAGCGCTCGAGTCCTCGACCACCTTGGGCGAGCTCGTCGCTCCCGATGACTCGGATTTCGTCATGGACGTGGAGCAGACGATGGTCTACGACCGGGTCCGCGATGCAGTCGAGCGCCTGCCCGGCCTGCAGCGGGACGTGCTCAGGCTCCGTTTCGGCTTCGACGGTGACTCGCCGGCCTCGTTGCAGTCCACGGCGGAGCGACTCGGCGTCGGTGTCCGGCGTGTGCGTCGGGCCGAGGAGGAGGCCCTGGCTGCACTGCAGTTCGATGCCGACGTCGTCGGCATCCACCAGGCCGCCTGAGCCCGACCCAGCTATCGCGCCAGGTAGGCCTCAAGGTCGGCGGGCAGCGGCGAGGTGAACTCGCTGCGCCTTCCCGTGACCGGGTGCACGAATCCCAGCTTGAAGGCGTGCAGGAAGAATCGCCCCGACCCGAGGCGCTTGTCCGGCGCGCCGTAGCGGGCGTCCCCGACGACGGGGTGCCCGATGGCCGCCATGTGCACTCGGATCTGATGGGTCCTTCCGCTCTGCAACGCGAGCTCCAAGAGGGTGGTGGGCTGCTCCCCTGCGCGCCGCTCCAGGACAGTGAAGCCGGTGCGGGCCGGCTTTCCTGAGGCGGTGACCGCCATCTTGGTCGGGGTGCGGGTGGAGCGGCCTATGGGCGCTTCGACCTCACCCCGGTCGTCGGCCACTTCGCCGGCGACGAGAGCCAGGTAGCGACGCTCCATGGTCCTGGTCGCCAACTGATCGACCAGCGCCCGGTACGCGTCCTCGGTCCGGGCCACGGCCAAGAGGCCCGACGTGCCCTTGTCGAGGCGGTGGACGATCCCGGGCCGATCCGGCGGGCACACCCCAGCGGCCACCAGCTCGGCCAGATCGGGGAACCGGGAGAGCAGACCGCCGACCAGGGTCCCCTCGTCGTGCCCTGCCCCAGGATGGACCACCAGCCCGGCCGGCTTGTCCACGACCACCACCGCGTCGTCGGCGAAGACGACCTCGAAGCGCACGCCGGGTTCCGCCGCCACGCCAGCCTGCCGCTCCGCCGGAAGGCGAATGGTCAGCGTGGCCCCCTGACGGAGCATCTCCCGACCCACCGAGACCGGGGAGCCGTCCACGAGGACGCGGCCCTCCGCAATCAGCTGGGTGGCCGCCGCCCGCGAGACGTCGGCCACCATGGCCACAGCGCGGTCTGCCCGGACCCCCGCCAGGAGTGCCGGTACCTCCGTCGCAATAGTCTCCTCGCCCGTCGTCGGCGACGCCCCCGCGCCGGGAGCGCCGGAACCTGTCTCCCCGCTCACGCCGCCCCCTTCGCCTCGGGACGGGCCGGTGCTCGGCCACCGAAGAGCAGCGCCACGATGATGACGATCACGCCCACCGTCACGCAGGCATCGGCGACGTTGAAGGTGGGCCAGTCGCGCAGGGTGATGAAATCGGGCACCTCCCCGCCCGGACCGCCCACGATCCGCTCGCTCAGGTTCCCGATGGCGCCGCCGAGCACAAGCCCCGAGCCCACCGCCAACGGGAGGGTGCGGACCTGCCCCACCACGAAGGCCAGCACCACGACGGCCACGCAGAGGACGATCGTCACCAAGAGGCCACGGCCGCTGAAAAGGCTGAAGGCGAAGCCAGAGTTGTAGGTGAGCGCCAGGCCGAAGGGCCCCCAGACGTGACGAGGGTCATGCAGATGGTCCACGGCGAGCGTGGTCGTCACCCGGTCCACGACCACCACCGTGACGGCGATGGCGAACGCCAGGACGCCGAGGCGGGTTAGCGCCGCGACAGCCCGCCGCTCTTGCATGCCACGCAGAGGCGGGCATACGGCAACGCCCGCAGGCGCGGCTTCGGAATGGGCTGAAAGCAGCGCTCGCAGTACCCGAACGTCTTGTCCTCAATGCGTCGCAACGCATCGTCGATCTCCTCGACCGCCAGGAGGGCCTGGCCGGAGAGTGCGAGGTTGCGCTCCCGATCGACGGTGACGGTGCCGCCCTCACCCGATTCCTCGTCGAACTGGACGTCACCGGGTTCACGCTCGAGCGCCAGCGAGTCCGCCTCGGCCCGCAACGAGGTGGCCTGCTCCTGGTAGATGGCACGGTCGGCGACCAGAAGGTCATGCACCTCTTCGAGGAACTTCGTGTCCTTGGCGTAGGGCCCGGTCTTCGGCCGGACCGGCGGCGGTGCCTTCGGCTTCGGCGTGAAGGTGGTACGGGGAGGAGCGACCGGGTCGGCCGCTCCGTTCCCGGCGGCCACTTTTGACCCGGCCGCGACCTTCTTGGCGGTGGACTTCTCGGCCGCCTTCTTGGCGGTCGCCGGAGCGGGGCTGGCCTTCTTGGCCGGCGCCGCCTTCTTGGCGGCGGGGGCTGCCTTCTTCGTCGGCGGGGCCGCCTTCTTGGCCGGCACCGCCTTCTTGGCCGATGCGGTCACGCTCTTCTTGGGCGCGACGGTCGACTTCTTCGCTGACGGTGCGGCCTTCTTGGCCGCGGGGGCTGCCTTCTTCACAACAGGAGCTGCCTTCTTTTTAGTGGGGGCGGGACGCTTTGTCGCCGTTGCGTCAACCTTCGCTGAGGTCTTTTTGTTCCCGGCCCGTGAGGTTGTCGCGGCGGCCACCCGCGACGCCGGTGCCCGCTTGACCTGGGCACCTTTGCTCGCTGGGGTCATCGTTCCCTCCTTCGGACCACGTCAGGTGGCCGGATGCCCCGAACAAGACCTCGCCCGGGGAGCGGGTGACGATACCGGAATGCGAGGGACAGGGGCAACAAGCCCTGCCGTCCCGAGGGGGTTGGTCAGATGGACCCGGGCGATCCCGAGACGGACGCGCTCTGCAGGTTCAGGGTCGGCGGACCGTCTTCGGTCTCCGGGCAGCCGTTGCGGCCGGGCGTCCTGGTCGTGTGGCATCTGCTGGGGCGCCGCCTTCGGCTTGACCCCCATCAGCGAGTTGGCCGGCTGCACGTTCTCGTCGACCCACTTGAGGATCTCGGACAGGGCGCCGCGCAGCCGGTTGCGCTCCGACTCGAGGTGGCGGGCCATGCTCTCCACATCGGTGGCCAGCTCAGTGCGGGTGGCCTCCAGCCGCGTGACCTCCTCGCGGAGCTTCTGGTGCGTCTCGGCCTGGAGTTGCGCCGACGTCGCCTCGGCTGCGGCAATGGCGGCGCGTGCCGTCTCCTCTGCCTGGGCGACGACCACCGCCGCCTCCGCCTCGCTCTCCCGCTTCGTCTGGTCGACGAACTTCTGCGCCAGGAGGAGGGTGCGCTGCAGCGTCTCGTCGGAGAGTGCATTGGCCTCGGCCGTGGCGGCCGCCGCCGCAGCTGCCGCGGCGACGCCCTCTTCGCTGTCGGCCGCCATCGGCGCCGCCCGCTTGTCCCGCTCGAGCTGCGCGATGCGCTCGCTGGCCTGGCGCAGCCGCTCGTTCAGTTGCCGGACGTGGTCCTGGAGCCCTTCGGCTTCCTGGGCCGCCTTGTCCAGGTACTCATCGACCTCGTCGACGTTGTAGCCCTTCAGCCCGAGGCGGAATTCCACGGTGCGGAGCGTGTCGAGGATCGATGAGGGGGCCTGAGAATTGTCCATGGATTCTGAGTCTAACCCCAGCACCTTGTGATTCCAGGTATGCCGCGATCAGTTCAGAAGCACCGGAATCAGCACGAATTGCGCAACCAGGATGACGGGGAGGAAGGAGAAGAGTTCAGCGCCACAAGACCTGGAACACCAGGATGTTGCCAACCACGATGACGATCAGGAAGGAGAAATCCAGGCCACCCATCGGCTTGACGATCTTGCGCACCGGCCGCAGCACAGGCTCGGTCGCCTGGTAGAGGAAGTACTGGACCCGCGCCAGAGGGGTGCCCGGCTGGATTCGGAACCAGCTCAGGATCGCGTAGGGGAACATGATCACCCACATGTACAGCAGGATTAGCAGTCCGATGAAGTAGAACACTGCCCGCGAGGGTAATGCGGTTAGTCGCGGCCGAAACCGCGCTCAACCAGTCGCTGACGCTCCTCGTCGGAGACCTTGACGTTGGTCGGGGCCAGCAGGAATACCTGGTCGGCCACTTTCTCCATCTCTCCGCTGAGCGCATAGGTGACGCCGCTGCAGAAATCGATCATGCGCCGCTGCAGGTCGCGGTCGGCCATCTGGAGGTTGACGATCACCGGACGGTTGTCCTTCAGGCGGTCGGCGATCTCCTTGGCGTCGCCGAACCGAGAAGGCGCCACCACGTGCACCCGTCCCGAGGCGGCCGGCGCCGGTCCGGTCGGGTTCATGGTCGGGTCGACGGGAACAGCCCGCACCGCCGTCGGACGGGGCGCCACGTTGCTGGGCGTCGACCTGGTCTGCTGGCTCGGCTGGGCCGACTCACGCGGAATGGTGCGGACCCGGCTCATGCCGCCGCTGAACGCCTCCGCCGGCTCCGGATCCTGGTCCTGAGACCGGGAGTCGACCCTGGTCGCGGCCGAGAAACCACGCGGCGCGCGGTCCTCCAGGTCGTCGTACTCGTCGTACTCGTCGTCGAGCAGGCCGAGATACACCATGGTCTTCTTCATGAACGAGGGTGACATGCCTTCTCCTGTCCTCGGACAGCGTAGTGCCTGCTCGGCAGCGCGGGCAGGTCCTGGAGGACGGGCATCTCGGGTCCTTGCACCCTGACGCTCCTGCTCAGCCTCATCTCGGCCTCGACCCGAGGTTGCCCGTCAGGCTCCACCTCACGCTGCGGTCACCGGCGGGCGCGGCCCGAAGAGGGCCCGGCCGATGCGCACCATGGTCGAACCGGCGGCGACCGCCGCCTCGAGGTCGTCGCTCATCCCCATGGAGCGTTCCTCCAGCCCGAGGCCGTCGGCCAGGCGCCCGAGGGTCTCGAACGCCTCCTTTGCCGCACCCTCGCCCGGGGCCGCCACCGTCATGAGGCCTTCCACCTGCAAGCCCGATATCACCGAGCTGCGCCACCACTGCGCCGGTGGCGGCCGGCGCGCACCCGTTGCGACCGGGCAGGCCGGTCGTCTCGACTTGGACCAGGACCCGCGCCCGGGGGGCGAACCGGGCGATCCGCTCACCCTCGGCGACCCGGGCCACGCTCTGCCAGACGCCCACCAGCGGGGCGAGCTGCGCGACCTTGTTCCGTTGCACCGCGCCCAGGAAGTGCCAGACCACGTCGGTGGTGTCGACCACCCCGGGCCCGGTCCCGCCCCAGCTTCGGCCGCCTTCGCCACGAGCTCCGCCGCGTAGTTCTCACCCAGGTCGGTCAGCCCGGCATCCACCGCGGCACGCACGGCGTCGGGACCGAAACCCTTGGTGACGCCGATCACCCGCACCCGGGCGGGGTCCCCGCCGGCGCGCGCAATCCGCTCCCGAACTGCGAGCAAGCCTGCGTGCGACTTCGTCGCTAGCGAAGGAAGGAGGGGACGTCGAAATCGTCGTCTCCCAGGTCGAGCTCCTCGTCGGCCCCGGTGGCGTCGGCGAAGATGTCCACCGGCTCGGGCGTCGAGAAGATCGTCGAAGCGAGGTCCTCGGCCTTCGATGAGGGACTGGCGCCCTCTTCCCAGCGCTCGAACCCTGCCGCGATCACGGTGACCCGTACCTCGTCGCCCATGGAGTCGTCGATGACCGCGCCGAAGATGATGTTGGCGTCGGGGTGGGCGACGCCGTGGATGATTTCCGCCGCCTCGTTCACCTCGAAGAGCCCGAGGTCAGAACCGCCCGCGATGTTGAGCACCATGCCGCGGGCGCCCTCAATGGAGGCCTCGAGCAGCGGAGAGGTGATGGCGGCCCGGGCCGCGTTGGCCGCCCGTCCCTCGCCGATGGACGAGCCGATGCCCATGATGGCGGTGCCGGCGTTGGTCATGACCATCTTCACGTCGGCGAAGTCGGTGTTGATGAGGCCCGGCACCGTGATGAGGTCGGTGATGCCCCGCACACCTTGCAGGAGCACCTCGTCGGCCATCTTGAAGGCGTTGACCATGCTGGTCTTGTCGTTCGACACGGTGAGGAGGCGGTCGTTCGGAATGACGATGAGGGTGTCGACCTTCTCCTTGAGGATCTGGATCCCCTTCTCGGCCTGCATGGCCCGGCGCCGTCCCTCGAAGGTGAAGGGCCGGGTGACCACGCCGATGGTCAGCGCGCCGAGGCCCTTGGCGATTTCGGCCACGACCGGGGCGGCGCCCGTGCCCCGTGCCCCCGCCCTTGCCGGCGGTGATGAAGACCATGTCGGCGCCCTGGAGCGCCTCTTCGATTTCGGCCCGGTGCTCCTCGGCAGCCAGCCGGCCCACTTCGGGGTCGCTTCCGGCACCCAGCCCGCGGGTGAGCTGGCGCCCGATGTCCAGCTTCAGGTCGGCGTCGCTCATCAGGAGCGCCTGCGCGTCGGTATTGGCCGCAATGAACTCGACGTTGCGCAGACCCGAATCGATCATCCGATTGACGGCATTGACGCCACCGCCACCGACCCCGACGACCTTGATCACTGCCAGGTAGTTGCCCTGGGAAGGCACGGTCGTCATGAACTCCCTCGTCCTCGGGTCGATCGCCGACCGGTCACTCGCTGGTGGTTTCCGCCAGACGTCGCCCGCGGCCTGCAACCATCGACCAATCCCTGAACCTCTGGGGAAGGTTGATGTTCACAGTGCGGGAACGTGAACCCCACCATACGGGGGGCCGTTCGGGCTGGTCAAGCATCCTACGTCAGCCTGAGGTCACCGTCGGCGCATCGGGGACGCTGACATCGATGACATCGCCGTTGTGCAGGGTGGCCCCCGCCAGAATGGAGGAGACGTCCTCGTATTTGGCGGTGAGCTCGGCGGCGCTCCCGATGTCGACGACGATAGGCGTGGTCAGGGCCAACTGGACCCAACCCGCCGGCTCGACCGTGACTGCGGTGACCTGACCGACGAAGGACGTCGGGAGCGACGAGGCCACCCGGAGCCCCGGGGCGTCCTTGAGGGAGAGCACCGTGCCGGGCTCGCCGGGAGGCTCGGGCACCGCCAGGAGCAGGAGCCCTGGCGGGCGGGTGGCCGACTCCCCCAGCACCCTCCCGTCGCTGCTCAGCGACTCCCACGTTCCGTCTGCCTTGCTGGCAGTGAAGCGGGCGGTCTCCTCGGTCACGGCGATGTGGACCCCGTCGGGCCACGACACCTGCACGGAGGCCGTGCGTACCCACGGCAGCTGCTCCAGGCGGGCGGCCGCTTCTCCGGTGTTCACGTCGAGCAGTGGCGGATGGGTGCCCAGCCCCGCCTGGCTCACGACCTGGGCGGCCGACTCGTGCAGGTTGCCGGTCACCGTGACCGATCGGGCGGAGAAAAGAGGCGTGTGGACGAGGAACCACCCGCCTACGAGGAGAGCCGCCGCGCCGAGCGCGACGCTGGCGATGAGCAAGCGACGCCGGCCCTGCTCCCTGATGACCGCAGTGCGCCGGGCCGACAGGCGCGGATCCATCCGCCGCACCCAACCCCTCTGAGTGGACGGTACCTTGGCGCCGGTCCGGCGTGCGGGCGTCATTGCGCGACCTCGCCCAGGGCCGTCCCGACGCCACCGTTCTCATCCACCGCACCATCTTCCCCGCCACCGAACCCGAGAAGGCGGACCTCGGCCTGCAGGACCACGCCGCTCAGCTGGGCCACGACATCGCGTATGTGTGCCATGAGCGCGAGGACGTCGTCGGCCCGGCCGTCCTTGTCGGCCTGAATGAAGTTGGCGTGCTTCTCCGACACGTGGGCCGTGCCCAGGCGGAAACCCTTCAACCCGGCCTCCTCGATGAGCCTCCCGGCCGAATCCCCCTCGGGGTTGGTGAACACCGAGCCGGCGTTGGAGCCTCCGGGCTGGTGCTCGCGACGCCATTTGACGATGGCGCTGACCGCCGCCTGTTCCTCCTCGACCACGCCCGGGGTGACCGACAGATCCGCCGCCAGCACCACCTGGGTGGCCGCCACTGCGGAGGAGCGGTAGCCGTAGTCGAGGTGGCGCGACGCTCGTCGGTCCCTCCGGCCTCACTGCAGAGATCGACCCAGCTGTAGCGCACGAGACACGAGGCCATGTCCGAGCCGTGGCCTCCGGCATTCATACGGACGGCCCCGCCGACCGAGCCCGGGACCCCGACGGCCCAGGACAACCCGCTCCACCCCGCGTCGGCGACGCGACGGGCGAGCACCGGCAGAGCGACCGCTGCGCCGGCCCGCACCACGGCAGGAGGGCTCGCCGGAGCTCCTTCCCCCTCCCGCTCCGGTGCGGGGAGTTCCACGCCGGCGAAGCCTGCGCCCAAATGCAGCACCATCCCGTCGAACCCCTCGTCGGCCACCAGCAGGTTGGAGCCGCGCCCCAGCACGAAGACGGCAGACGTCCACGCGCCAGACGATGCCTGCTGGCGGCACAGCCCGCCGGACCATGGCCAGGTCGTCGGGCCCATCCACCTCGACGTAGAGCGCGGCCGGCCCCCCGACGCCGTAGGTCGTCAGCGGGCCCAGCGGCTTGCCCAGCGTGGCCCGCTCGCCCAGGGCGTCGGCCAACCGGTGCAGCTCGTCTCCCGACCTCACCACTCCGGAGACTCGAGCAGCTGGTCGGGCAGTTGGGTCAGGTCACCTGCGCCGAGGGTCAGGCAGAGATCGCCCGGCCGCAGTGTCGCGGCGACCGTTTGGCGCAGCTCCTCCCACCCGGCCACGTAGCTGACCGGGAGCCGAGGGTCCTGGTCCCGCACGGCGTCGGCCACCAAGCGCCCTGACACCCCGGGCACGGGCCGTTCGCCGGCGCTGTAGATGTCGGTGACGACCAGCACGTCGGCATCGGCAAAGGCGGATCCGAACTCCGAGGCCAGGGCAGCCGTGCGCGTGAAGCGGTGGGGCTGGAACACTGCGACGACGCGGTCCCACCCCCCGGTCCGGGCCGTGGCCAGCGCAGCGCGTACCTCCGCCGGCAGGTGGGCGTAGTCGTCCACGAAGGTCACCCCGTTGGCGTCGCCGCGGAACTCGAAGCGCCGGGTCACCCCGGCGAAGCGGGCCAGCGCGGCCTGGGCCGCCGTGAAGGGCGCTCCGGCTTGCAGTGCGGCCACCACCGCCGTCGCCCCGTTCCGCGCGTTGTGCAGACCCGGGACGCCCATGGCGATCGTGCCCAGCTCGCCTTCGGGACCCCGCAGGCTGAAGGACACGGAGCTGCGCTGCAGATCGAGGTGCTCCATCACATAGGTCGAGCCGGGGTCGGAGCCGACGCTGGTGGCGCCGTGCTCCCGCCCGATCGCCGCCGCCTCGGGATCGTCGGCGCACACGACCGAGCCCAGCCGCGCCCCGGCCACGAAGTCCGCGAAGGCGGCCCGCAGGACATCGAAGGTCCCGTAGAAATCGAGATGGTCCGGCTCGACGTTGGTCAGCACGGCCAGGTCCGGCGTGATCGCCTGGAAGGTGCCGTAGCTCTCGTCTGCCTCGACCACCAGCCACTCCCCCGTATCCCACACGGCGTTCGTCCCGATTTCGTTGACGTCGGCGCCGATGACGAAGGAGGGCCGCAGGCCGGCCTCGACCAGGATCAGCGAGAGCATCGATGCGGTCGTCGTCTTGCCATGCGTGCCCGACACGGCGAGGCAGCGGCGGGTGGCGCAGATCGCCGCCAGCATCTCGGAGCGCGGCACCACGCGGATGTCCCGGCGCGCGCGCCTCGGCAAGCTCGGGATTCTCGGGCTGCACAGCTGGGGAGTACGTCACGGCGTCAATGTCCGCCACGTTCCCCGGCGCGTGCCCGACGGCCACGGTGATGCCATGGGAACGAAGCCGCTCCGCCACCGGCGAGTCCTTCAGATCCGAACCGGAGACCTGGTGGCCCATGTCCCGCAGCACGAGCGCGATGGCGCTCATGCCTGCCCCTCCGATGCCCACAATGTGGATGCGCCGTGGTTGTCCGAGGTCGAGAGCGGCGTCAGCGGGCATGGGCATCCACCAGCTCGGCGACGCGGGCTGCCGCGTCGGGGTGCCCGTTCTCCCGGGCCGCTTCGCACATGGCCTGCAGCCGGCCCGGATCCGCCAGCAATGCATCGAGCTCCGAGGCGAGGCGACGCCCGGTGCACTCATGATCGGGGATGAGGACCGCTGCGCCCATGCCGACCAGTGCCTGGGCATTGCGTGTCTGGTGGTCGCGTGGAGCTCCGGGCAGCGGGACGAGAATGGCCGGAACGCCCGAGACCAGCAGCTCGGCCACCGTCATGGCTCCCGCCCGGACGACGCAGACGTCGGCCGCGTTGTAGAAGTCCGGCATCTTGTCCTCGAACGGCACCACCCTGTACCGCAGTCCGTCCCCGTCGTCTTCGGTCACGGTGGTTCCGGCGGTCCCGGCGCTCGGCGCCCCCGCTGCGGCCACCGAGCCGGAACCGGCGGGCACGAACGCCTCGTAGTCACGCCGGCCGGTGACGTGATAGAGCGCCCGGTCGGCGTGGGGGGCCCAGGCCGTGGCCAGGTCGGCCACGGCGCGGTTGACCTGGCGGGCGCCGAGCGAGCCACCGGCACAGGCCACGGTCTGGCGGTCCGGAGGCAGATGCAGGTCTGCCCGGCTGGCCGCCCGTCCCAGGGCGTCTCGCTGCAAGGACGCGAGCTCCGGCCAGACCGGGGTCCCGGTCACATGGGTCCGGGGCAGGTCGGTCCCCGCGAAGGCAACCGCATTGGCCTTGGCGAACCGGCCGAGCAGGCCGTTCACGGCACCCGGCACGGAGTCTGTGGTCATACAGACGAGGGGCACCCGGGTGAGCACGGCTGCCATCCCGGCGGGAAAGCTGGCGTACCCGCCGACGATGACGACCACCCGGGGCCGACGGCGGAGGAAGGAGCCGACGGCACGCAGGCAGGCCCAGATGAGCCCCGCCACCGCACCCGCGTTGGCCCACCAGGCGGAAGGCCGCAGACTGCGGCGCACGCCGCGGCCGTGGAGGAGTGTGTAGGGGAACTCCAGCGTCGGCCAGGTCGTGGCCTCCTGGCCCCGGCGGGAGCCGTAGAGCTCGATCGTCTGCGCCGAGTGCCCGCGGTCAACCAGGGCGCGCGCAATCTGGAGCGAAGGGACGATGTGACCGCCGGTCCCACCGCCCGCAATCACCGTGCCGCGCCGTGTGCTCACCGACCTCGGGCCGAACCGGCGGGCCGGCGACCCGACCCGGCGAGCCGCAGTGTCGTCCCGGCCTCGCCCTGCCGGGCGACATTGATCAGGATGCCGGCCGCAGCCATGGTGATCACAAGCGACGAACCGCCGAAGGAGATGAACGGGAGCGGAATGCCGGTGACGGGGAGGACGCCGACCACCGCCCCGACGTTGATCAGGGTCTCTGCCCCCACCCAGGCCACCAGCCCGAGGGAGACGAGCGCGCCGAAGCGGTCGGCCGACTGCACCGCGGCCCGGATCCCGAGCCACATGAACCCGGCCAGGAGGGCGAGCACGAACAGGGCGCCGACAATGCCGAGCTGCTCGCCGATGACGGAGAAGATGAAGTCGGTGTGCGCGTTGGGCAGGAACCCCCACTGCGCCTGACCGCCGCCGAGGCCCGAGCCGACGAAGTGGCCCGAACCCAGACCGATGAGCGACTGCATCACCTGGTAGCCCGACCCCGAGCTGTGCGCGGAGGGATCCATGAAGGAAAGCAGCCGGGCGCGGCGGTAGGGCGAGGCGATCGCCACGATCAGGGCCAGGCCGACCAGGGCGGCCATCACCTTCATGACGGGCCCGAGGCGCACGCCGGAGACGAACAGCAGCGCCAGTGCGATGAAACCGAGGACCATGGCCGTGCCCATGTCCGGCTGGGCCAGGATCAGCACGCAGGCGAATCCGGTGACGATGAGGAGCGGTCCGATGATGCGGCGGTCCGCGGCATCCTCGTCGAGGCGGCGGGTGATGAAATCGGCGGCGAACAGCGTCAGGGCGAGCTTCATCAGCTCGGAGGGCTGCAGGCGGAACTGCCCGAAGCCGACCCAGCGGCTGGAGCCCATGGCGTGCACCCCGAGGCCCGGGACGAGCACCACGAAGAGGAGCCCGATCGTCACCAGCATGATGAGGGGGCTGAAGCGGCGCAGCTTGCGGTAGTCGAAGCGGATGGCCAGCCAGAGCACCACGGCGCCGATCGCCATCCACATGGCCTCGCGGATCAGGATCGCCCAGGGCGACCCGTAGGTGGCGATGGAGACGACCGAGGACGCTGAGCCCACCATGACGAGGCCGATGAGGCAGAGCAGGACGACGTCGAGGAGCAAGAGCGTCGAGACCGAAATGCGGTGGCTGCCGATGCGGACGCCGAGTCCCTCGGTACGGGCGGCCTGGCGGTGTGCCAGTCGAGCGCGGGCCGGCGCTGGCCGTCTTCACCTTGGCGACGGGCGTCCGGCGGGGCCGGGGCGACGTGTGTCGCTCCGGCGTGGCTGTACTGGTACTGCGGGTCAACGTCATGGCGCCCACTCCCCCTGGGCGCGGGCGCGCCGCTCTGCCCGGTCCGACACCCGATGCATGGAGCCAGTCTCCCCCACCGCGCGGCCGAAGTGGCGGACCGCGCCGCCGAGCCGGCACACCGAGCCGCGCCTCGCCGCCGGAGGAGGTCATGTGAACTTCGCCACCGTCAGGAAGTCCCCGTAGAAGATCCCGAGCCCCAACGCGCAGAAGAGGCCGCCGAGGATCCAGAAGCGGACGATGACCGTCGTCTCGGGCCAACCGCCGAGCTCGAAGTGGTGGTGGATGGGAGCCATGCGGAAGATGCGTCGGTGGAAGGCGCGAAAGCTGATGATCTGCAAAATCACCGACACGGTCTCCATGACGAAGAGGCCGCCGATGATGAGGAGGAGGAGATCGAGGTTGAGCAGCAGGCAGAGCGCGGCCAAGCCGGCGCCGATGGCCAGCGACCCGGTGTCGCCCATGATGATTTTCGCCGGCGCCGCGTTCCACCAGAGGAAGCCGATGCACCCGCCGGCCAGCGCCACCGACACCAGCGCCAGATCGACGGCCGACGCCGGCAGCACGTGGTAGATGGAAAAGTGCCGGAAGATCCAGTACCCCATGATCGAGAGCACCGCGAAGCAGAAGGTCCCCGACCCGGCGGCGAGACCGTCGACGCCGTCGGTGATGTTCACCGCGTTGGACGTGCCGACCATGACCAGAACGGCGAAGATGATCCAGCCGATCGGCCCGAGATTGATGCCGATCACGTCGATCCGGGTGAACGACAGCGCGGTCGAGGTGTGGGCCCAGTAGCACGGCCAGCACGGCGAAGACCAGGGCGCAGGCGATCTGCGCGCCGGACTTGCCCCGCTTGTTCAGCCCGAGGCTCCGCTTGTGGTGGACCTTGATGTAGTCGTCGAGGTACCCGATGAGGCCGAACGCCACCACGGCGCCGACGGCCAGGTAGCCGGTGCGGGAGAACCGGATCTCGGTGCCGATGTGCCCGATGGCGTAGCCGGCCACCGTGGCGGCGACGATGGCGATGCCGCCCATGGTCGGCGTCCCTGCCTTGGCCGAGTGGGAGGCGGGGCCGTCTTCTCTGATGTGCTGACCCAACTCGCGCTGGCGGAAGTAGCGGATGAGGAAGGGGGTGAAGAGGATGGCGATCCACAGAGCGACGCTTCCCGAGACAAGCAGGCCGAGCACGGGGTGTCAGGCCTCCGGCAGGGACTGCCGGGATGCCGATTCGCCGCGCGCCGCCACCGGAGACGCCGCCACCGAAGAACTCGACGCCGCGCCCGCTCGCCACACCGACGCCGGGCTGCGCCGTCCACGTCCGCGGGTCAGCGCTGAAACGCGACGAGAGAATCCGGCGGGCCTCGACGGCGTCGTCGAAGGGGAGGCGCTCGCCGGCCACCTCCTGGTACGTCTCGTGGCCCTTTCCCGCAATGACCACGACATCGCCCGGCCGCGCCGCATCGAGGGCCAGGCGGATGGCGACACGGCGGTCTGGCTCGACGACGATGTGCGGGTTGGACCGCCCACCAGGGACGCCGCCCAGCACATCCTCGAGAATGGCCAGCGGGTCCTCGAAGCGTGGGTTGTCGGACGTGAGGAACGCCAGATCGCTCAGTTGCGTCGCCGCCGCGCCCATCAGAGGCCGCTTGGCCCGGTCCCGGTTCCCCCGCAGCCGAAGACGCAGAGCACCCGGCCCGATGGGGCCAGCCGGCGCGCCTCGCCGAGCACGACCTCCAGTCCGGCCGGCGTGTGCGCGTAGTCGACCAGCACGGTGAAGGGAGGGCCGTCAGACGCCCGTCGTGCTTCCCGGGCGCGGCAATGACCTGGAGCCGGCCCGGCACCGGACCGAGGTGAGCCATCGCCCGTGCGATCTCCTCTGGCCCGAGTTCCAGCTCGTCGAGCGCCAATGCGGCCTCCGCCGCCAGGAGGGCGTTGTCCACGTTGACGGCACCCGTCAGCGGGGTGACGATCCGCTGCCCGCGCCAGGTGAACTCCGAGTGGCCCGGACGCAGCACAATGTCGGTGGCATCACCGTGATGCACGGCGATGGTGGGGATGCGGGCGCGCTCCAGGAGACGTTGTCCCCACGGATCGTCCGCGTCGACGACGCCGCGCAGCGCGTGGCTCGGGGTGAAGAGCATTGCCTTGGCCTCGAAGTACTCCTCCATCGTCCCGTGGTAGTCGAGGTGGTCGTGGCTGAGGTTGGTGAAGACCGCGACGTCGAAATGGATGCCCTCGACCCGTGCTTGGACCAGCGCGTGGCTCGACACCTCCATGGCGACCGCATGACGATGGCCGTCGGACTTCTGGCGGTCGCGCACACCGGCCAGCACCCGCTGCACCTCGGTGGCCTCGGGCGTCGTGCGCGTCCCTGACAACGTCCCCATGACGTTCGTCGGACGGCCGGTCGCGCCGAGGAGGTCGCCCAGCAACTGCGTCACGGTCGTCTTGCCGTTGGTTCCCGTCACGCCGATCATCAACAGATCACGGGCGGGGTAGCCGTAGAAGGCGGCGGCCAGCCGGGCCATGACCGGGCGCATGGTGCCGGCCGCGATCCGGGTCTGCACCACGTCCTGGTCGATCAGCTCGGGAATGAAGTGCTCGCACAGGAGGCCGATGGCGCCACGATCGACCGCCTCGGCGGCGTGGGCGTGCCCATCGCTGACACCCCCGGGGACGCAGCAGAAGAGGTCACCGGGAACGACCCGGCGACTGTCGTGCGAGATCCCGCTGACCTCGACCGCCGAAGGGTCGCCGACGGACTCAATGACCTCTATGTCGTCGAAGAGGAGGTTCATAGGCACGCGTGGCATGGTCGAACCGACAGCGTTGCATGCCTCGGACACGCCTGCGACACGACTGCAATGGGCGTGTCCAGCAATGTCACGTGATGTCCTGGGCCTGGTCCGATGTGGAGGTCGGCGTGGCGCCGGGCGTCGTGGCCGGCGTCTGGGCACCGGGAGTGGTGGGGATGTCGTAGCGGTGGAGGGCGTAGCTCATGATCTGCGAGAACACCGGAGCGGCCACCGTGCCGCCGAAAATGGGTGTCGGCCGGTCCAGCACCACAATCATGGAGAGGGTCGGGTTGGCGGCTGGGGCGAACCCGACGAAGGACGCCATGTAGGCGCCGGTGATGTAGGAGTCGTGCCCCGTCGTGGGGATCTGGGCGGTCCCCGTCTTCCCGGCCACCGTGTAGCCCGGGACGGAGGCGCTGGTCCCGGTGCCCTCGTTCACGACCTGCTCCAACATGGTGGACAGTTCCGAGTCGATGGAGGGCGAGAACACCTGATGGGTGGCCGAAGGAGCCGTCTTGGTCAGGGCACCCGATGGGCTGACCGTGGCCTGGACGAGCTTCGGCGCCACGTACGTGCCCCCGTTGGCCACCGCGTTGTAGGCATCGAGCACCTGCAGCGCGCTGACGGCGTCAACCTGGCCGATGGGGAGTGAGACGTAGTCCGTCGGCTCCCACTGCGCGGCAGTTGCCAGCAGTCCAGGGGACTCGCCCGGGAAGTCGAGCCCTGTGGGCTGACCGAAGCCCAACGCCTTCACCTGGTTCAGCAGACGCTGCTCCCCCACACCCTGCGCAATGAGTCCGGTCCCGATGTTGGACGACTGCGCCAGAATCTGCGTGGCACTGAGCTGCTCGGTCGGGTGGGGCTCGGCGTCGTGGAACGACGACCCGTCCAGGCTGATCTGGTCGGGCACGGTGAACACGGTGTTCGGGTTGATGAGGCCGAACTGCAGGGCCGCCGAGAACGTCACCAGCTTGAAGACCGAGCCCGGCTCGTAGAGCTGCGTCACGGCCAGGTTGCTCGAGGCTTCGTTGATGGCGTCCTTGGGACCGATCGGCACCACGCCGCCCGGATCCGACGGCGTCGTCGCGGGAGTGGCACCGAGCGCTGCCGGATGCGTTGCGACGAGATTGGCCATGGAGAGGATTTGCCCGGTCTTGACGTCCATGACGACGGCCGTGCCGCTCGTGGCGTTGGAGGTCTCGATCGCGCCGGCGAGCGCCTGCTCGGACTCGTACTGCAACTGCGAGTCGAGGGTGAGCTCCAGCCCGGTGCCCGGGCTCGAGGCCACCTGCTGGGTGGCCGGGGACTGGGGCAGCGTCACCCCGGCGGGCGACTGTTGAATCGTCTCTTTGCCTTCGATCCCGGCTTTTCGACCTTGTTGTACTCGTACTCGAGCCCGGCCCCGCCATTGCCGGCGGCGTTCGTGAACCCGACGACGGGCGCGGCAAGGTTGCCGTTGGGCACCTCCCGCTTGGAGTCGGCGATCAGCGAGATGCCGGGGAAGGCGTCTGCAGAAATCGTCTGCCCGGTGGACTGCGGGAGCTGGTGAGCCAGGACGATGTAACCGGTCCGCTGGTGCAGCTCGGTGGCCAGCGTCGCCACCGGGACGTGAATGATGGGTGAGAGTGCAGTGGCGGTCTGGACCGGATGCGAGAATCTGAAAGTCGTCGGCCACGACGTCATCGGTGGGGACAGAGAGGGCAAGTGGCGCGCCATCACGGTCGTAAATGCCACCACGCACCGACGGCACCGAGACGGTGATGGCGGACTCACCGTGCGCCGCCGCCTGGTACGAGCTCGAGTGCAGGACCTGCACGTCGACGAGCCGGGCGACCACCAACAGCATGGCCAGAATGAGCACCATCCGGATCAGCCGGACCCGGCGGGTGAAGGTGCCGTTCTCCCAGCCGCGCCCGCGGCGCTCCCGGGTGGTCTTGGTCGGGGGGCGGCGTGGGTGCGGCCGCTGGCGGGGCCGGCTGGCCGGCGCTGCTGCCGCAGCGGCCGGACGCCGGGGAACCGCCGGCTGACGACGCCCGGGCGGGGCCGGACGGCGCCGGACGCGCCGCGGGGCGGGCCGGACGTGTTCTCGTGGACGACGCCCGCGCCGACGGATCGGTCGGACGGGCCGCCCGTCCTTGCGTGCGATCCGTCGTCGTCCTGGTGCTGCGGATTCCGCCCGAGGAGCTGCTCCGGCGGCCTGAACCAGCGCGCGCGCGCGCCCAGGGTCTTGTCGGGTCGGACTGCTCACGGCGTCGTCGTCGGCGTCGTCGTCGGCGTCGTCGTCGGGCGTGGTTGCCGTCGCCTCGTGCCAGACCCCGAGGGCGCGCCCGCACCCGCCGAGGAGGTTGTCGGCGGGGGTGGGGCGGGTGCGGGCGTCACCTTCGGGGTGGGGAGGGGCACGGACAGGGAGACATAGGGCAACTCAATGGGACCGGCGCCGGCGCCGGCCGTCACCATGTGCAGCTGGGTCGTGGCATCAGCCACAATCCGGGTCGGCGTTTCGAGCTTGGCCACGGCCAGTTCGGCTTGACGGTGGGCACTCTGCTCGACGGAGAGCTCGTGCTGCAGGCTGGCCAGCTTCACCTGGCCGTTGGCCAAAGAGGCCTGACCGACGACCACGGCCAGCAGCGCCACCACGACCATGCTCACCGAAATGATGGTGAGCAGCCTCCCCCCACCAGCACCGGTGCGGCCCCCTCGTATGCCGCGCCGTGTGCGGTCGGGAACGACCCGGAGCGGGGCGCGCCTGGTTGTTGGAGCTTCTGCGCCGCGTCCGGCGCGCCGGGGAGTGGCAGCGGGAGAAGGTGCCATCAGGCGGCTTCGGCTTCCGTGCGAACAATGGCGCGCAGGCGAGCACTCTCCGAGCGAGGATTGGCCGCTATCTCAGCCGCCGATGGCTTGCGGGCGCCACGGAACACGAGCTGATGGCGCACCACGGCTCCGCAGACACAGGGCAGACCCGGCGGGCAGACGCACCCGCCTGAGGCGGCCTCGGCGAAGACCTGCTTCGTCAGCCTGTCCTCCCCCGAGTGGTAGCTGATGACAGCGCACACGCCTCCGACGGCCAGGTGCGACAAGGCGACGGGCAGCACCGTCGCCAGCTGGCCGAGCTCGTCGTTCACCTCAATGCGCAGGGCCTGGAACACCCGCCGGGCGGGGTGACCCTTCCGGCGGGCCGGCGCCGGCACGGCCGACGCCACGACTTCGGCCAGCTGCCTCGTGGAGGTCAGTGGCCGGGCTTGGACGACAGCACGGGCGATGCGCCCGGACAGCCTCCCCTCGCCGTTCTGGCGGAACAGGGTCGCCAGCTCTTGCACCGGGAGGGTGTTGAGCAGGTCGGCGGCGGTCGACGCCGCTTGTCGGGTCCATCCGCATGTCGAGCGGGCCGTCCTGGCGGAACGAGAAGCCACGCTCGGACCAGTCCAGCTGCGGGGAGCTCACGCCCAGATCGAGGAGCACTCCCGAAAGCGGCCCGAATCCCGAACGCGAGAGCACCGCCTCCAGGGTGGAGAAAGGTGCGGCCAGCAGCGTGACCCGGTCCCCGAAGTCCGACAACCGAGCGCGTGCGGCCTCGAGTGCCGCCGGATCGCGATCCAGCCCGACGACGCGCAGGGCGGGGTAGGCGTCGAGCAACGAGGCGGCGTGCCCGCCCCCACCGACGGTCGCGTCGACGACCACCCCTGGGGGTACGGATGCGAACAGCGAGACCACCTCGTCGCGCAGCACGGGAATGTGTTCGAACGAGTGGGCCATCTGCAGCCCCTCGGCCGGTGGGTCGAGAGGGAGGTGGAGTTCCGAACGACCAACTTGAAGGTGGGTGGAGTGGCCTTCTAGCGCGCCGGTCGAGGAGCTGCACATGGTCCAGTGCGTCCTGCGTGGTGTCGTCTTGTTCAGGGTCCTGTGTCGTGTCCTTTCTGTTGTGACTCTCTCTGTCGCCGTTGTCTCTGTTGCCTCTGTCGGTCGCGACTAGGCCTCGTCGTCGAGCAGCCAGCTCTCCTCCGGCAGCACCCGCTCGGCCCAGGCCGTCGGGTTCCACAGCTCCACCCGGTCGATCGCCCCGTGCACGAGTACCTCGGACTCCAAGAGGGCGAAGGTCCGCAGATGGGCGGGAATCGGCATACGTCCCTGCCGGTCGATCTCCACCTCGGCCGAGTTGGCCGCCCATATCCGGGCGCGGTTCCGGTCGGCGCGACCGGACTCTGTCTTCTCCTGCATTGCCTCCATCTGCCGCTCGAACTCCCCGGGGGTCCACAGCGCCAGACAGCCCTCGGAGTTCTGGGTGAGATACCCGCCACGCTCGTCGAACTGGGCGCGGAACTTCGCAGGCAGGATCACCCTGCCCTTGGTATCGAGCGAATGCTCGTATCTCCCTACGAAGCCTGCTGCCACTGGCTGGATCTCCCACGACGCTCCCTGGCTTGCGTCCTCTGACGCCCCCTCACACCACTCCGCGCCACTTTAAACCCTTTTCCACCACCGCACAACCACTAGAACCCACTGCAACACAACTGAAACCCCCGGCCCGCCCCGGCTCTCCCCCGGCCCGCGCAGCGACCCCGAGGCAGCCGGCCGCCCGGTCCTCCGGCGTCGCTGCAGGCGGGCGGGCGCGCCCCGCGCCGCCACCACCCCGACGGAGGGACGAACCCGAAGAAGAAGTGAGAAGGAAGGGAGTGGGAGAAGGAGAGGAGAAGAGAAGGAGAGGAAGGAGAGGAGACAGGTGAAAGAGCGGAGAGAGGGAGGAGCGGGTCGCCGGCCTAGCCGGCCGGTGTCGCCGTCCCATCCTTCACCGTGAAGTCGGTGAAGGACTCCAACAGCGCGGCACGCAGCGGAGCCAGATCACGCACCGGCGGCTCCAGCTCCGCCAGCCCGCACGCCACGGAGGGCAGGCCTCCGGCCAGGTCGGCCCGCCTGCGCGCATCCACGTCCATGAGCGCCAGCAAAGAGGTCGGATCCCAGCGGAGGTAGGCGCACGAGGAGAACAGGGCCCCTTCCCGGGCCCGCCACTGCGAAAGGCCGACCACCTTGCGAGAGCCGTGGAACACCTCGCCCGGCCCGCGGCCTGCGAAGCACACGAGGTCGCCGAGCGCCCCGGGCGCCGATCGGCCCCGGTGCACCGCCAAGCCGCGCTGACCCAGGCCGGTCAATGCCCCCGTCCACCACGCCCCGACCCACTCGGCCGCGGCCGACACGTCGGCGACCCACAGCGGGTCGTCACGCGGGATCCAGGCGTCGAGCCACAGCTGGTCGCCCGGCCCGAGGGAGACCGCGCCTCCCCCGCCACGCCGCCGGGCCAGCTCGACCCCGCCCGCTTGCAGCCGAGCCGTGTCGACGAGCTCCCTCGGCTGGGTACTGCCGAGCACCACCGTCGGGACCGCCACGTCACGGGCGACGGCGACCCGCCGGCTGCGGGTGCGGAACTGCTCGACGTCGAAGAGGGACTCGGGAGAAGGCAAGCCTCAGGACGCCGCGGCGAGATACGGCTCCCACAAGGGGTCCACATCCGACAAGTGACGCAACCGCCAGAGATGCCCGTCCGGAGGAGCGGGCTTCACGCTCATCGTCCAACCCAGCTCGGACAGGAGCTGGTCGGCCTTCACCAGGTTGTCGCGCTTGCAGGCGGCGACGACGTTGGACCAGTCGTGGGTGCCGCCTCGGCTGCGCGGGATCACATGGTCGATGGTGTCGGCCGGCTGGGAGCAGTAGACGCAGAGCCCACCGTCACGCCGCAACACGGAGCGCCGGGTCACGGGCGGCGTACGGGCCCAGCGCGGAATGCGGACCATGTGTGAGAGGCGGACGATCGACGGCACGTCGATGGAGAGGCGGGCCGAGTGGAAGACGCTGCAGTCTTCGCGGATGGCAACGGCCTCGGCTCGTCCCGCCAGCATCAGAACGACGGCACGACGATCCGAGACGAGGGCCAGCGGCTCATAGGTCGCATTGAGGAGGAGCACCCGCTCCATACGGAAGAGAGGCTATCCGCGGCGGGGCCGCGACCTCTGACACCAGCGCACGTAGGCCAGGACGTCGCCCGGGGTCAGCTCCCCGGTGACCCCGTCCCCTCCGTAGGCGGTGACGAGCCGGAAGCGCCAGTAGGCGTCGCCGGGCAGGGGCAGGAAGGGGGCCCGGTGCCACCAGCCCCGCCGGGCCAGGCGGCGCAGGGCGCCGGCCGAGGCCCACCAGAGACCCGGACGGGGCCCGACCGCCCGCAGCACGACCCGGGCATCCCGGCCCCAGCCCCGCCGCCTTCCGCCACCCGCGCCGCTCACGTCGCGACCCCGGCGCCGGCCCCGCTCAGTCCCAACCGGGCCGCGCCGATGAGCGGGCCGGCATCTCCCAGCCCGCCGGGCACCACCCGCGCCCCCCGGGCGAAGGCAATCCGGCACAGCGCATCCATCTCCGCCTGTGCCGCCGCGAAGAAGGGTGGGCCGAAGCCCAGCGCCACCGATCCGCTCACGACCGCCAGCGACAGGTCGAGCAGGACGGCGACGGCGGCGATGGCGCGGCCGACGAGCATGCCCGTCCGCGCCACCCACTCCGGCGACGCCAGCCGGGCCGGCTGCCCGGTCAGGGCCTCCAGCGCCGTGCCCGACGCCTCCGCCTCGAGACAGCCCCGGCTCCCACAGACACAGGCGCGACCGCCGGGGACGACGACGATGTGACCGACATGGCCCGCATTGCCGAGCCGGCCGTCGAGCAGCCGGCCGTCGACCACCAACCCGCCACCCACGCCGGTCGACACGACCATGGCGATGTAGTCGTCGTGCCCGACCGCCGCCCCCACCCAGCCCTCGCCGAGCGCCAGCGCCTTGGCGTCGTTGTCCACGTAGGTGGGGAGTCCCGTCAGCGCCGCCAGCCGCGACCGCAGGGGAAACGACCGCCACCCCAGAATGTTCAGGGGCGACACCTCCTCGCCGCCGGGACTCATCGGGCCGCCGCACCCGGTGCCGCACACCACGAGCCGGTCCCCCGGGCCCACCAGGCCGGTCACGCCTGCGACCACCCCGGCCAGGGCGTCCCACAGGGCCTCGGCGTCGTCCGGCCCGGCGGAGGGAGGGGTCGGCTGCATCGGCGCGGTGCAGCAAGGTGCCGTCGAGGGCGACCAGCCCGGCCGCCATCTTCGTGCCGCCGATGTCGACGGCCAGGGCGAGATCTGCCACGGGAGGATTGTTACCGTCGACGGAGGCGGGACCGCGCCAGGCGCGTCACGCTCTGGCCGTCACGGGGTCAGCCATACGGACCGAGCGGAGCCGGTGCGGGCCCCGGCGCCAGGCTCAGTTCTCGCGCCGGTGAAAGCGCGAGCGGAACCAGTCTCGGGCATCGCTCACCGCGCTCTCGATCCCGTTGACGGCGCCCTCGGACTTCGATTGCCCGTCCTTCGATCGTGTCAGGTCGTGCCATCCGGCACGTCCCATGCGGCGCAGGTTGCGCTCGAACCAGATGGCCGAGGCGAACATGATCACGACACCGACGAAGCCGGCGATGACCGACTTGCTGTAGAAGGCGACCAGGATCACCACCCCGAGGACGAAGGTGACCGCCGCCCACTTGCAGTAGCGCCCGGCGTGCCGGTACACGGTCTCGGAACGCACACGCTCCGCGAACTCGGGGTCCTGGCGAACCAGTGACTCCTCGAGCTCAGCCAGAATGCGCTGTTCGTGGTCCGAAAGCGGCACTACCACCTACCCCCTGGGATCTCCACATCCACCTGCCACCCATGTTGGCACGCGCCAGGGACGCCGACAACGAGTTCGTGTCCCTTCGTGCCTGCCTGCACGGCCGTCTTCACCGTCACGCAGCTTAGAACCCGGCGGCGAGCATCGGCACGCGGTCATCGACTTGCAATGAGCGGCCCAGGCCGTGCCCAGGATGCCGAGGCCGCCCCGACCGGCCGCCGGACCATCTCCCCCGGGGCCGGGATCTACTCCTCGGCCTCAGGCTTGGCCTTGCGCCGCATGATCAGGAACGTGATGAGCGCCCCGAGCAGGCCCGAAAGAAGGATCACGACGATCAGCGGTGCTTGGCGGTGGAAGACCCAGAAGTCAATCTGCACCTTCCTGATGTTGGCCAGCGCGAACCAGCCCAACAGGATGCCCACCGCCAAAATGCCGACCAGCCGGAACTGGTAGCGGCGATCGGCCTTCTTCTTGCCGCCCCCGTCCTCCTCGAAGGTCGGGGGCTCCGAGTGCACCGGCGGTCTGGCCACGGCCACCATTCTGCCCTGCCCACGAACCCGCGGCGCGGTCCTCCAGCCCGCCCCCCTCGCCGCCAGCTGCTATGAGAGTGGTCCCGGAAGGAGGGTCATGACCACGAGCGATGTACTCACCGGCGCCCGCACCATGTGGGAGCTGGTCGACCGCCGAGCGCAGCTGTCGCCGGACCATCCCCTGCTCATCGCCGCCGACGGTGAGACGGTCACGTCCGGCCAATTCCGTGACCGGGTCGAGCGGGTCGCCGCCGGCCTCCACGACATGGGCATCACGACCGGATCGATCGTGTCGTGGCAGCTCCCGACCCGGATCGACACCGTCGTGCTGTCCATCGCCCTGGCCCGTCTCGGCGCCGTCCAGAACCCGATCATCCACCTCTACCGCGAGCGGGAGGTGGGCTTCGCACTGCGCCAGACCGGTGCCGAGCTGTTCGTCATCCCGTCGACCTGGCGCAACACCGACTTCGTCGCCATCGCCGAGGGCGCATTGGCAGGCGCGGACCGTCGCCCGACCATCCTCACGACCGACGGAGGCCTGCCCGAGGGCGACCCGGCCGCGTTGCCTGCGCCCCCGGAAGGGACGGCGCCCGAGGAGGCGCCCGATCCGCTGGATCTACTACACGTCCGGCTCGACCGCCGACCCCAAAGGCGTGCAGCACACCGACCAGACCTTGATCGCCGGCGGCTGGGGCCTCGCCCGTGCGCTCGACATGGGCCCCGACGACGTCGGGTCGATCGCCTTCCCGTTCGCGCACATCGCCGGCCCCGATTATCTGGTCACCATGCTGTCGATGGGGTTCCCCGCCATCCTCGTCGAGGCCTTCTCGGCCCCCGACGTGCTCCCGCTCTTTCGTGAGCACGGTGCCACCATGGTCGGAGGGAGCACCGCCTTCTACGTGGCGTACCTCGGCGAGCAACGCAAGACACCCACGGAGCCGATCCTCCCGTCGTTGCGGCTGATGTCCGGTGGTGGTGCCGCCAAGCCGCCCGAGGTCCACTACGAGGTGCGCGACGAAATCGGTGGACGCGGCGTGGTGCACGGGTACGGCATGACCGAGGTGCCGATGATCGCCAACGGCTCGCCGCACGACACCGACGAGCAGCTGGCCAACACGGACGGGAAACCGGTGGAGGGAGCCGACGTGCGCATCGTGACGCTGGACGGCCGGCCGGCCGAGCCCGACGAGGAAGGCGAGGTGCGGGTAAAGGGCCCGATGGTCTTCCACGGCTACACCGACCCCGCCCTCGACGCCGAGGCCTTCGACGAGGACGGCTACTTCCGCACCGGCGACCTGGGCCGCCTCCGGGCCGACGGGCACCTGAACCTGACCGGTCGCCTCAAGGACGTGATCGTCCGCAAAGGGGAGAACATCAGCGCCAAGGAGATCGAGGACCTGCTCTACACCCATCCCGAGGTGGTCGAGGTCGCAGTCATCGGGCTGCCCGACGCGGCGCGGGGCGAGCGCGTCTGTGCCGTCGTGCAGTTGGCGGACGGGTCGACCGGGCTCGAGCTGGCCGACGTGGTCTCGTTCTGCCGTGAGGCCGGGCTCATGACGCAGAAGATCCCCGAGCAGCTCGAGCTCCGGACCGATTGGCCCAGGGCCGGGACAGGCAAAATCGTCAAGAAGTCCCTGCGCGACGAGTACGCCTCGCAGTGACCACGCCCAACCTTGGTGCACCACGGCCCCGCGGCCTCGTCGTCCCACCGGAGCCGCTTGAAGACCGGCCGTACCGCATCGTCTTCGTCTGCACCGGGAACATCTGCCGCTCCCCCATGGCCGAAGTGATCACGCGTGCGCTGGCGGCATCGACCGACCTGGCGGACGGGACCACGCTGGCCGACCACCTCGAGGTGCGCAGCGCCGGGACCGGGCCGTGGCACGAAGGCGAGCCGATGCATCCGCTGGCGCAGGCTGCGCTGGTCCGCGCCGGGTACCCGGACCATCCGCACGTGGCCCATCAGGTCGTGTCCGCCGAGCTCGGGAGCATCGACCTCCTGGTCGCGCTCGATCGCCGCCACCAGCAGACCCTGCGCAGCCTGGGCGCCGACCCCGACCGTCTCGCCCTCCTCCGCTCCTTCGACCCCGCCGCCGGTGCGGCCGCCGATGTGCCCGACCCCTACTACGGCGACGACGAGGTCTTCGGCGAGTGCCGCGACATGATCGCCGCCGGCTGCGCCGGGATCGTCGCCTCCCTGGCGTTCCAGCGGGACACCCGCGGGGTGGCCTAGGCACAGCCGGTCCCGACAGCGCGCCAGCCGCGCGAAGCCGCTGGTCAGCCACCGTCCACCCCGGGGGCCGGGGCAGAGTCTGTGCCATAGTGCCGACGTGGTCTCACGAAGGGTCATGCGCCGGCGGCGCCAGTTCGCCGTCGGGGGCGCACTCGTCCTCCTGCTGTTGATCTATTTCGCCTTCTTCACGGGCGGTTCGAGCTCTCCCCCCAAGGCCCCGGCAACGACCCACCACGCCGTTGCCACGGCGGAGCGCTTTCCGAAGCACTCCCCGCTCAACCCCGACTGGACCGGCAACGGCAAGACCGTCACGCTCGGCTTCGGGGGTGACGTCCATTTCGCAGGCGCCGTCGGGACCAACCTGGCCAAGAACCCCTCCACCGCCCTCGGCACGACCATCCCGCAACTCTTCTCCGGGGCCCAGCTCCGCATGGTCAACCTCGAGACCGCGGTGACCGACGGGACCTGCCCCGAGCCGCAGAACAAGCCGTACATCTTCGACGCGCCCGCCTCTGCCGTCACGGCCCTCAAGAGCGCCACGGTGTCGGTCGCCACCGAGGCCAACGATCACGGCATGGACTGCGGCGCCCAGGGTCTGTCACAGAACCTGACGATCGCGTCGCAGGCCAGCTATCCGATCATCGGGATCGGCAACACCGCGGCGCAGGCCTTCGCGCCCTACCGGGTGACCATCAACGGCCAACGCGTGGCGATCATCACGGCGACGCAGGTGATCGCCGACAACCTCGTCACCACGTGGACCGCGTCATCGACCCAGCCGGGCGTGGCCTCGGCGATCGACCCCACGCAACTGGTACGCGAGGTCCAACAGGTTCGTCGCTCGGCCGACACCGTGATCGTCTACGTCCACTGGGGCACCGAGACGCAGGCCTGCCCGAACCCGCAACAGGAGCCACTGGCGCAGCAGCTCATCAAGGCGGGCGCCGACATCGTCATCGGCTCGGGTACCCACGTCCTGCTGGGCGCCGGCTACCTCGGCGGCGCCTACGTCGACTACGGCCTGGGCAACCTCGCCTTCTACGACGACACCGCTCCCGAGACCGACAGCGGCACCCTCATCGTCACCGCACAGGGCCGCCACATCACCGGCGCCGTCTGGCGCCCCGCCACCATCCTCGACGGCGTGCCCCAACCGCTGACGGGCACCCCGGCCACGGCGGCGGTCTCGAGCTGGAACGCCGCCCGCAGCTGCACCAACCTGTCGCCGACGCCGACGGCGACCCTCGCCACCATGCGCGGCGAGACCGTGCCCTTCGTGGCGCCGGCCACGCCGCCGGCCACGACCACCACGACCGCGGCGGCTTCGAACGGTGGGAGCACCACGACGACCACGGCACCGGCGTCCGGGGGATCGACGACCACCACGACAAGTGCCGGGAACACCACCACGACGAGCACGACCACTCCCGCCTCGACCACCACGCAGGCGACGGACAACGCCGGCGGCTGAGCCGCAGCTGGACCAAGTCCAGAGCGGAGCCGCGCCGGGACCCGGCCGGCCTCAGCCAGCGAGGCAAATGAGGTCAGATCAGGTCAGGCGGGATCGATCTTCGACCAGGTGTGGGGCTGCTCGGCGAAGGCTTCCTCGCCGGGCAGGCGCTGGTACCGGAAGCGGATCTCTTCGAGGTCGTTGGGCTCTGCGACCGTCGCCTCCGACAGGCGAAGGACCATGTCGGCCTGGCGCCGGAGAACGACTCGCTGCTCGACCGCCGTGGTGTCGAGCATGATGGAGCCGAGAGAGTCCATCAGTCGGATCAGGACCGCCGGCATGGCGGAGGCCGCTTGGCGGATTTTGTCGAAGGCACGGTTGACCATGCGCGCGTACGAAGGGTCGAACTCGACCAGGCGCACGTTGCCGGCCGCATCGCGGTAGACGCCCTCGTCGAGGACCCGGCCCGAGACCCGGCCCAGCCCCGCCGACAACCAGTCGATGCAGGTCAGGGCGGTGAAGGTGTCGTTGACGGCCGACGAAAGCGCTCTGATGGCGATCTCGACCAACTGGTCGATGGCGAACACGGGGTCCTGCACGAGGGTGCGGTGCGGCCCCGTCACGTGGGCCTTGGACAGGGCGAGGGCGACCTCGGGCGCCGCGCCCCGGGGCCACACCATGGCCAGGGGACGGCCGGTGGCCAAATAGTGGCCTGGGCGGTGCTCCAGACGGATCACCGAGTCGGTCCGCGTGGCGATGGCGATCAGCTGGGAATACCCGACGTACTGGATATAGCCGCTCACCTGCGACGGCACCGCGGCGCCGCGGTCATCGATCAGCTGCAGCAGTTCGGGAACCGACTTGCCGGCATGCGGCCGCTCCGCGGGCTCGACCGCCGCACCGACTGCGTCGGGGAATTCGGCGTCGATGGACTTGATGAGGTCACGGGCGATACCCGCGATCACCTCGGGCAGCTGAATCGACTTCGCAATGTGGTGGATGAAGTAGATCAGCACCGCGATGTCGACCAGCAACAGGGCCTCGGCCACCGAGGTCGAGAGGTACGGCACGAACTGTCGCGCCTGCGCTGTTGATGGAGACCAGCGCCAGCACCGAGTAGACGAAGGTGCCGACGAAGACGCCCAACGTGACCTGGTTGCCGATGTCGCGCACGAAGTTCCGCAGCATCCGCGGTCCGAACTGCTGTGAGGCCAACGTGAGCGCCAGGATGGTGATGGAGAACACCACGCCCACAACGGTGATCACCGCCGCCGCAATGGCGATCAGGACCTGACGCTCGGCATCGGCACTCCCGGTGCGGATCCAGCGCGGCAGCGCCAGAGTGACCGTGGAACTGCGCCAGGTCGATCACGAACGTGACGAGGAACAGCAGCACGGCCGCCACGATCAAGAGGCTGGGTACGACCCACAAGGTCGTCCGCAGCTCTTCCCAGCGCCAGCTCGGCAGCTGACGGCGGTCCTTGCCGACACGCGCCGGCTCGGGCGGGACGAACTCTTCGGTATCGCTCACGTCGAGACCGTCGATCCGCCGCGGCGCGGCACGGCGCGCGGCGCGAGGTTGGTGGGGATGGCGGTCGTCATGGGCACGGGTTCACTCGTCGCCGACCAGTCTTCCCGGCACCCCATGCCGTTGCGAGTCCCGCAACGGCGTCGTCATGGTATCCGCTGTGCCCTGCCTCTCCCTTCTCGTCGCGGTTGCGCGAAGACGGCGTCACGCCGGGAAGAATCGGGGCAGGAGGTCCCGGTTGGCCCCGAGAAGTTCGTCGGCCAGCTCGGCCGCCAGCGGGTACTGCCCGACGAGCGGATTGGCCAGCAGCGCCCGCACGACGTCGTCCCGGCTGCCCGAGCACGCCGCCTTCACGGCCAGCCGCTCGTAGGCCTTGGCGTGCTGGACGAGTCCGAGCATCTCGGGTGACAGCTCCCGCTGGGGCAGCGGGTGGGCGCCGGTGGCATCGACGACCGCCGTCGTCTCGACCACGGCGTCGTCGGGCAGGCCCGGGATGGCGCCGTCGTTGCGCATGTCGACCACCTGGATGTCGCCCGTTCCGGCGTGGAGCGACGCCATCAGGCGCACCGCGGCCAGCGAGTAGTAGGCGCCGCCGCGGTACGACAGCTTCTCCGGCTTGGTGACCAGCGCGGGGTCCCGGTACTCGCTGCGAGCAGCGCGGCCTCCAAGCTCGGCCACGACCTCCGCCCGCGAGCGGTGCCCGGGGGCGGACTGCTGGGCCACCTCGGCATCGTGTTGGTAGTAGTAGTGCACGTAGTACGAGGGCAGCGCCTGCTGCAGGCGCAACACGTCGATCGGAGACGCCGCTCTCGAGCTCGAGCTCGGGGCCGAAGCGGTCGAAGAGATCCTGCAGCCGGTCATCGCCGCCGTCGCCGCCGACCCGGGCCGACCGGATCCAGGTCAGATGGTTCAGCCCGACATGCTCGACGTCGACCGAATCGGGGTCGACGCCGAGATAGTGCCCGATCCGGCGCTGGGCCCAGATGGCCACGTTGCACAGGCCCACGGCGCGGTGGCCCTCGTCGAGCAGCGCCTGGGTGACGATCCCGACCGGGTTGGTGAAGTCGACCATCCACGCGCCCGGGTTGCCACGGGCCGCCATCTCCTCGGCCAGTCCCAGGACGACGGGCACGGTGCGCAGCGCCTTGGCCAAGCCCACCGGCGCCCACGGTCTCCTGCCCCAGACATCCGTAACCGACCGGCAGCGTCTCGTCGACGTGGCGCGCCGCCTGCCCGCCGATGCGGAGCTGGACCACGACGAAGTCGGCCCCCTCGAGGGCTGCGTGCGGGTCGGCCGTCGTCGAGAAGGTCCCGCCCCATCCCCGCGTGCCGCAGGATCCGCTCGGAGAGCCCTCCCACGACCTCCCGCCGCTGGTCGCTCGGGTCGAGCAGGACGAGGTCGTCGACGGCCATCCGATCTTCGACGTCGCACAGGCCGTCGACCAGCTCGGGGGTGTACGTGCTCCCGCCGCCGACGACGACCACCTTGGTGCCCACGCAGCGCAACGTAACATCCGTCCGTGGCTGCGCCCCTCCGCTTCCGCGCCGGCCGTCCTGGCCTTCGACGGGGGAAGCACGAAGACCGATGTCGTCCTCGTCGCACGGCTCGGCGCCGTGCTCGGCCGGGCCCGGGTCGGCCCGAGCAACCATCAGCTCGTCGGCCTCGACGGCACCGTCAGCGCGCTGACCGAGGCCCTCGCCGCCGTGCTGGCCGACGCCGGGATGTCAGGCGCCGCCGGCGCCGATCTGCCCGACGGGCGTGTACTGCCTGGCCGGACTCGACCTGCCCGTCGACGAGGAGAAGCTGGCGCCGGCCATCGAGTGCGTTGGGATGGACCGACACGGTGATCCTGCGCAACGACACGTTCGCCGTGTCGCGGGCCGGGACGACGGCGGCCTGGGGCATCGGCGTCGTCTGCGGGACGGGGATGAACTGCGCCGCGGTCGGGCCCGACGGGCGCGACCGTGCGCTTCCCCGCGCTGGCCGAGCTCTCCGGAGACTTCGCCCCGGGGGGCGCCTGGCTCGGCGTCCGCGCCCTCGGCCTGGCCCTGCGGGCCGGCGACGGGCGGGGGCGCCGACCACCCTGCGCGAACGGGTGCCGGCCCACTTCGGCGTGGCCGACGCCGAGGCCGCCCTGACCGGCGTCTACACCGGCGCCCTCCCCTACGCCCGGCTCTTCGAGCTGGCCCGGGTCCTCCTCGACGCCGCGGCAGAGGGCGATGCCCCGGCCCGCCAGGCGGCCGACATCCTGGCCGACGAGGTCGTGGCCTTCGTCCGCGCCGCCGTCGTCCGGCTCGACCTGCAGCACGAGGCCGGTGGAGGTCGTCCTCGGCGGCGGCATCTTCGACACCGACGACACGGCGTTCCACGCCCGGGTGGCCGCCGGCATCCACGCCGTCGCGCCACGCGCCGTGCTCGGTCCGCCTCGACGCCCCGCCGGTGCTCGGGGCCGCGCTGATCGGGCTCGATGCCGAAGATGCCCGCCAGACGCCCTGGCCACGCTCCGCGGGCGCTCACGGTCCCGAGACGCACCGGACGCGGCCTGAGCCAGGCTGACCGACCCGACCGTCGACCCGATCCGCTCGACCCGACCTGACGCAGCTCCGCCGGGCTGAGCCGGACTCAGCTCCCTCCGCCACCCGCCACCGCCGGCACGCCGGCCGGCACGTGCGGCATGGCGTCGGCCACCAGGCGCTCGTCGTCCGCCAGCAGCGAGTGGGCCAGGTCCTTGACCATGGCGATGATCTCGGGGTGCTCCTCGGGGTTCCATCCGTCGAGGAGCTCGGTCAGGCCGGTCGCGGCGCGCCTCGGTCAACTTGTCGAGCGCCGCCGTGCCCGCCGGCGTGAGGTAGAGGTCGCAGTCCGCGCCGCGGCGCCGCTCCTCGATCATGCCGGCGGCCAACAACCCGTCGACCCCCGGCTGGATGAGCTCGGCGCCCACCTTCAACCGCTTCGCCACGTCGTTCACCGTGCACGCCGGCTGATCGGCCAAGCGGTAGAGCAGCCAGCACGCACGCGGGGGCAGATCGATGCCCGCCCGCTGGGCCAGCGTGTGGTACAGCTCGACCCGGTTCTCCCGGTCGGACAGCCGCGTGAGCGCCAGCTCGATCTCCTGCAGCGACGACCGCGGGTCGGGCGAGCCGTTCGACCTCGCCGATGTCGACCGTCTGCACCGTCTTGCGCAGCTCCACCTCCGGGAGGAGCCAGCTCAGGAGGAAGGCCACGAATGCGATGGGCACCGCCACCAGGAAGACGACCTGAATGGCATGGGTGACGGCGTCGATGTACTTCGTGTAGAAGAACAGCCCGGCCGCGGTCGACTTCAGCTGGGCGAGCACGACCGGGATTGATCGTCTGCGGGTTGAACTTCCTCAGGACCGACGCCGGGACCTTGGCCAGGGTGGGTGCGATCGTGTGGTTCAAGACGATGGCGTAGATGGCCCCGAAGACGGCGGTGCCGAACGAGCCGCCGATCATGCGGAAGAACGCGGAGCTGCTGGTCGCCACGCCGAGATCCTCGTAGGACACCGCGTTCTGCACGGCGACCACGAGGACCTGCATGACCAGGCCCATGCCGACGCCGAAGACGAACATGTAGCCGGCCAGCACCCAGCCGTTGGTCGACGCATCGATCATCGACAGCAGGTACGCGCCGATGGTCATCAAGGCGGTGCCGACGATCGGGAAGACCTTGTAGCGGCCCCAGCGGGTCACCAGCCGACCGGAGATGACCGACGCGCCGAGCATGCCGAGCATCAGCGGCAGAATGCGCAGTCCCGACGCCGTGGGACTGACGCCCTTGACGATCTGCATGTACAGCGGCAGGAAGGTGAGCGCCCCGAACATGGCGAAGCCCATGACGAAGCCGATGGAGCTGGCCGCGTTGAAGACCCGCTCCCGGAACAGCTTCAGCGGGATGACGGGCTCGGCGGCGTAGCGCTCGGCGAAGAGGAACGCCACCGGCCAGCACGACGCCGAGGACCGCGGTGAGAATGCTCGGCACCGAGAGCCAGGCCCACGAGATGCCGCCCAGGCTGGCGAAGATGATGAGCGACGTCGCCGAAGCGGCCAGGAGCAGCGCCCCGGCGTAGTCGATGGCAGTGCGAGACCCTGCTCAGGTGTCCCGGGAGCACGGCACCGGTCACGAAGAACGCGAGGATCCCGAGCGGCAGGTTGATGTAGAAGACCCACTGCCAGGTCAGGTAGGTGACGCAGAGCCCGCCGATGAGCGGCCCGATCACGGTGGCCACGGCGAACATGGCGCCGAACAGCCCCACGTAGCGGCCCCGGTCGCGGGGCGACACGACATCGCCGATGATCGTCTGCGCGCCGACCATCAGCCCCCCGCCGCCGAGCCCCTGCAGGGCCCGGAAGGCGATCAGCTCGGTCATGGTGTGGCTGAGGCCGCACAGCGCCGACCCGACGACGAAGATGACGATGGAGGCCTGGAAGAAGGTCTTGCGCCCGTACTGGTCGCCCAACTTCCCCCACAGCGGCGTCGAGACGGTCGACGCCAGCAGGTAGGCGGTGACCACCCAGGCCAGGTGCGAACCCCCGTGCAGGTCGCCCACGATGGTGGGCAGCGCCGTCGAGACGATCGTCTGGTCCAGCGCGGCCAGGAGCATGCCCAGCAGCAGCGCACCGAGGATCACCCACAGGCGGCGCTTGGTGATCGTGTCGGCCATGGGGGGTGCTGCGATGGTGCTCACACCCACCTCCCCGACGTCTGCCACGATCGACTCAGAGTAGGAACGTCCTGCTCAAAATGCAACCAAGGGCAGCCGACCGCCCGGTACCGCCGGAACGCTCCCGGCGGCCGGAGCCGCCCGCGCTACGGTCCCGCGGAGAAGAACGCGGCGACACGCCGTGGCGGATCGACAGCAAGGAGGACCAGGGGTCCCATGCGAACTCGCCTCACCGAACTGCTCGGCGTCGAGTATCCCGTCATGTTGGCCGGCATGGGGGGCGTCTCGTATTCGGAGCTGGTCGCCGCGGTCTCGGAGGCCGGGGGCTTCGGCTGCCTCGGTGCGGGCACCATGAACAACGCCACCATGGCGGCCGAAATCGCGGCCGTGCGCGCGGCCACCGACAAGCCCTTCGCCGTCGACCTCCTCACCGCCATGCCCGGCGAGCATGGCGGAGCAGGTCCAGATCATCATCGACGGGGGCGCCACGGCCTTCGTCGCCGCGCTGGGCGTCCCCACCGAGGTGATCGAGCAGTGCCACCGCGCCAACGTGCTGGTCGTGAACATGTGCGGGAAGGTCGATCACGCCGTGCGCGCCGTCGACGCGGGGTGTGACCTCGTCGTGGCCCAGGGCACCGAGGCCGGGGGCCACACCGGCCAGGTGGCGACGATGCCCCTGGTCCCCCAGATCGTCGACGCGGTGGGCGATCGCGTCCCCGTCGTGGCGGCCGGCGGCATCTTCGACGGGCGCGGCCTGGCCGCCGCGCTGTCCCTCGGTGCCGACGGCGTGTGGGTGGGCACCCGCTTCATCGCGACGCCCGAGGCCCGCAGTGTCCTCGGCTACAAGGACAAGCTGCTGGCCAGCCGGGAGGACCAGACCACGGTGAGCCGGGCCTACTCGGGCAAGACGATGCGCGTCGTGCGCAACGAGTACACCGACCACTACGACGCCCATCCCGAGGAGCTGAAGAAGTTCCCCGAGCAGCTCAGCGTCTCCTACGGGGCCGGGGCCATGCACCTCGGGGGCGACTCGTTCAGCGATGGCGTGGACGTCGACCGGGAGTGCTATCCGGCGGGGCAGGGCGTGGGTGCCATCACCGAGCTCGTCCCGGCGGGCGAGCTGGTGCGCCGCTTCGTGGCGGAGGCCGAGGAGACCCTCGACCGCCTCGCCACCCTGCGCTGAACGGTCAGGACGGACGGCGGCGCATGCCTGAGGCCCGGGTGGCGCTGGTCACCGGCGCCAACCACGGGATCGGCGCGGCCACGGCCAAGGCGCTGGCGGCCCAGGGCACCGCCGTGCTGTGCACCTACTTCCGCGACGAGCACCTGGGCGGCCTCGACGACCCCGCGCTGCCGGCGGCCTACCGGGCCACGCGCATGGCACGGGCGGACAACGTCGCCCAATCGATCCGGGCCGCCGGCGGCCGTGCCGCCGCGCTCGAGGCGGACCTGTCCGATGCCCAGAGCATCCCGGCTCTCTTCGAGGCGGCCGAGGCCGAGCTGGGGCCGGTGTCCATTCTGGTGAACAACGCCTCGGGCTGGGTCGCCGACAGCTTCGTCCCCGCCGCCACGAACCGCTTCGGACTGGCCCAGGCGCTCGTGCACGCGGACACGATCGACCAGGTCTTCGGGGTCGACGCCCGCGCCGCCGCCCTCCTCATCGCCGAGTTCGCGCGCCGCCACGTGGCCCGGAACGGCGAGTGGGGCCGCATCATCGGCCTCACCTCGGGAGAGGCCAACGGCTTCCCCGAGGAGGTCTCCTACGGCGCCGCCAAGGCGGCACAGGTCAACTTCACCCTGAGTGCGGCCACCGAACTGGCCCGCTTCGGCGTGACCGCCAACGTGGTGCATCCGCCGATGACCGACACCGGCTGGATCAGCCAGCGGATCGCCACCACGGCGCAGTCCGCCGGTCACCGGGTCGCCACGCCCCGCCAGGTGGCCGAGGTCATCGCGTATCTCGCCTCGGAGGCCGCCGACCTCGTCACCGGGAACGTCATCCGCCTCCGCTGAACCCGGCGCGCCCCTCCCGAGGCCGGCCGACGTCCGACACCGGCCTTTGCCGCGGCCTCGTCCGGCCTGGTCCGGCCCTGGCCGCCCCGTCCGGCAATGACGTCCTCCCTGGTCAGGACGCCGCGAGCCCGTCGCCGGGCCCCGCCACACCCTCCCTCCGCTACCGAGGCTCGAAAAATTGGTTGACTGTACGACATATTGCGATATATCATTAGAGTACAAATAAGACCAGAAAAGGTCTGGCCCGACAGGGCCCTACGCACAGATCAAGGAGTTTCAAATGGCACACCAACACGAACACGACCGGGGACACGGCCACGATCACGATCACGACGAGCTCCACGAGCGCCTCCATGAGCACTTCGCGGCACGCGGCATGCGCGGCCCGCGGGGCGGCCGCTGGGGCGGCGGACGCGGCGGCTGGGGCGGCGGGCGGCGAATGCCGCGCGGCGCCATCCGTACCGCCATCCTCGTCGCCCTCCGCGACGAGCCGGGGAACGGCTACGAGGTCATGCACCGGCTCGAGGAGTCGAGCGGCGGGCTGTGGCGCCCGAGCCCCGGCTCCGTCTACCCGCACCTCCAGATGCTCGAGGACGAGGGTCTGGTGCAGTCGTCCGAGGTGGACGGCAGCCGCACCTTCACGCTCACCGAATCAGGACGGGCAGAGGCCGAGAAGGCCCAGCTCCCCTGGCAGGAAGGCGCCGAGTCCGACGACGAGGTACGCACGCTCCGCCAGGGCGTGGGGCAACTCATGAGCGCCGCCAAGCAGTTGGCCGGCGCCGGTGAGAAGGCGCAGATCGAGCGGGGCATCAGCGTGATCCAGAAGGCCCGCAAGGAGCTGTACCAAATCCTGGCCGAGGACTGACCCGGCCCAGGCCGGTCGGTCGGCAGGACTGGGAGGCCGCTGAGTGAACCGCCCGGTACTGTGCTGAAGGAGCCATGACCGCCACGACCACCGCCTCGACGCTCGATGGTGGCGCTCCCGGCAACGGGACGCCCATCATCGAGACGGTCGACCTGACGAAGACCTACTCGGGCACGGACTTCCGCGCCGTCGACGGCCTCAATCTTCGGGTCGGAGGCGGGCGAGGTCTTCGGATTGCTCGGACCCAACGGAGCCGGGAAGACCACCACCATCGGCGTCCTGACCACCCGTGTCATCCCGACGGGTGGTCAGGCGCTCATCGGCGGCATCGACGTCGTGGAGCATCCGACGTTGGTCAAGCAGTTGATCGGCGTGGTCTCGCAGCAGAACACCCTGGACCGGCAACTCACCCCCTTCGAGAATCTCTACTGGCACGGACGCCTCTTCGGCATGGGGGCCAAGGAGTCACGACAGACGGCGGAAGAGCTGCTCGAGCGGTTCCAGCTGACCCGATTCGCCAAGGCGTCGGTCTACGCGCTCTCGGGTGGGATGGCCCAGAGGCTGATGGTGGCCCGGGCCATCTTTCACCGACCAGCCGTCCTCTTCCTCGACGAGCCGACGGCCGGGCTCGACCCGCAGGGACGTCTGGCGTTGTGGGACCTCCTCGAGGGCCTCAACGCCGAGGGCCAGACCATCATGCTCACCACGCACTACATGGAAGAAGCCGACAAGCTCTGTGCCCGCGTGGCGATCATGGACCACGGCAAGATCCTGGCCCTCGACACTCCGGCCGACCTCAAGCGCAGCGTCGGCGCCGACACCATCGTCACGGTCAAGGCCGCGGGAGACGCCGAGGCGCTGGCGGCCGTCTTCCAGAGCCGGCTCGAGGGCGTCACGCGGACCCGTGCGCTCCCCGACGGCGTCGAACTCCAGGTGCGCGGCGCTGATCGCCTGGTCCCCCGGGTGGTCGAGGCGGCGGAAGCCGGAGGTTTCTCCCTGGCCGACCTCTCCGTGGCCGAGCCCACGCTCGAGACCGTCTTCATCGGGTTGACCGGAAAGGAGCTGCGCGACTGATGGCGGCCACGACATCTGAGACCCTTCCGCCGACGACGTTCGGAGCCCCGGGCACCCACCGGGTCGCGCTGACGCCGACCCGTTCGACGACAGCCGCCAGCCGCACGTCGCTTCGGGCGCTCATTCAGCGCGACCTGGTCGTGCTCTGGAAGCACAAGGTCGAGTTCACCGTGCGCACCTTGGTGCAGCCCTTCCTTCTCTGTTTCGTCTTCCTCTATGTCTTCCCGAAGATCGGGCAAGGCATCGGTGGCGGCGGTGGAGCCGCAGCCGAGTCCGCCTTCGCCACGGTCCTCGTGCCGGGTGTCGTCGGTCTTTCCATCATGTTCCAGGGCATCCAGGCCGTGGCGATGCCGCTGGCGCAGGAGTTCGGGTTCACCCGAGAGATCGAGGACCGGGTGCAGGCGCCGTGCCCGATCTGGCTCGTGGCCATCTCCAAGGTCATCTCCGGCGGTGCCCAGGGCTTGCTCTCGGCCGCGATCGTCCTGCCCATTGCCTCGGTCGTGCACGCCGCCGGCGTCGAGGCGCAGATCAACCTGCACTGGCTCCTCATCCTGACGCTCGTCCCCCTGTCGTGTGTCTGCATGGCCTCCCTCGGGCTTCTGCTCGGCACCTCGTTCGAGCCGCGCAACCTCGGCCTCATGTTCGGATTCATCGTGCTGCCCATCACGTTCCTCGGTGGCACCTACTACCAGTGGACACGTCTGGCACCCGTCAAGGCGGGCCCGGTGCACTGGCTGCAGATCGTGGTCCTGGTCAACCCGCTGATCTACATCAACGACGGGATGCGCGCCGCCTTCACGGATGCCGCGCACATGCACCTCTACATCATCTATCCCGCCATCGTTGCGTTCAGCGTCATCTTCTTGACCCTCGGGCTCCGCAACTTCCGCCGCAAGGTGCTCGCCTGAGCGAGGGTGGCCTTGCGGCGCACGGCGCCAGCACCCGGAACGCACCGAAGCGCGCCCATGGCGCCCACCCCACCCGATGATCTGGCGATTGGGTGAAAAATCCGTGCAATCGCGCCTGATTGTGGGCCCGGCTGGGTAGGGTGACCGGAACCGTGCAGCCCATACGGGCGACTGCTCCGGGCGGGGCGGCGAAGGGACGGATCTCATGGATATGACTGGTCAAGAGACGCTGTCCGATCTGCCGGGCGCCTACGGCCGGGTCCGGGCGGGCACCGAACGCCTGGCCTCCGTGCTGAGCGCTGAGGACCAGACCGTCCAGACCATGCCGGACGTGAGCCCCACGAAGTGGCACCGGGCCCATGTGACCTGGTTCTTCGAGACCTTCATCCTCGGGGAGTACGCCGACGACTACAAGGCGTTCGACGACGCGTACGCCTACATCTTCAACTCGTACTACGAAGCTGTCGGCGCTCGCCATCCCCGAACCGAACGCGGCTTTCTCTCACGTCCGGGCATCGACGAGATCGCCCGCTACCGAGCCTTCGTCGACGAGGCCATGGAGACCCTGCTCCGCCATCCCGATCAGCCCGGCCTCGCCGAATTGATCACCCTCGGGCTCCATCACGAGCAACAGCATCAGGAGCTCCTCCTGATGGACATCAAGCACGTGCTGTCCCAGAACCCGCTGCACCCCGCCTATCTGCCCGGGACACCGCACCAGGGCGGCGTCGCGCCGCCGAAGGCAGGCTGGCTCGAGCACGGTGGCGGCTCGGTCGAGGTCGGGTACCACGGCACCGAGTTCGCGTTCGACAACGAGTATCCCCCGCACACCGTGCACCTGACGCCCTTCGGACTCGCAGACCGACCCGTGACCTGCGGCGACTGGCTCTCGTTCATCGAAGACGACGGCTACAGCCGGCCCGAGTTCTGGCTCTCCGACGGCTGGGCGGTGGTGAACGCGCAGAAGTGGGAGGCGCCGTTGTACTGGTCACGCGACCCGGACGATCCCGAGCGCTTCCGTCAGTTCACGCTGGCGGGCTCCCGGCCCGTCGACCCGAACGAACCGGTCTGCCACATCAGCTACTACGAGGCCGATGCCTACGCCCACTGGACGGGCATGCGACTCCCGACCGAGTCGGAGTGGGAGACGATCGCCCTCGCACACGGGGAAGGCGACAACTTCCTGCGCGACGACGTGCTCACCGCGGGCGCACCGCACCCGCGGCCGGCGATCTCGTCGAACGGCCTCTTCGGTGACACCTGGGAGTGGACGTCGAGCGCCTATTCGCCTTACCCGGGATTCCGCGCTGCTCCGGGAGCCGTCGGCGAGTACAACGGCAAGTTCATGGTGAGCCAATACGTGCTGCGCGGCGGGTGCTGCGCCACTCCGGACGGGCACGCCCGCCCGACCTACCGGAACTTCTTCCCCCCGGGTGCGCGCTGGGCTTTCGGTGGGCTGCGACTGGCCCGGGACCCCTGAGCCATGGCGTACACGATCGACGTCCATCTCTCGCCCGACGAGGTCCGCAGCCAAATGCTGGCGGACGCGCTGAAGGGGCTCCAGGCCGAGCAGAAGTCCATCCCCCCGGTGTGGTTCTACGACGAGCGAGGGAGCCGCCTCTTCGAGGACATCACCCAGCTCCCGGAGTACTACCCGACCCGGGCCGAACGCGCCCTTCTCCAGGCCCACGCCTCGTCGATCGCCGAATTGTCGAAGGCCGACACACTGGTGGAGCTCGGGGCCGGGTCCTGCGAGAAGACCCGGGTCCTGCTGACCGCACTCCAGGAGTTCGACCTGCTGGCGCGCTACGTCCCCTTCGACGTGAGTGACGAGTTTCTCCGGAGCGCCGCCGCCACCTTGGCGCAGGAATACGAAGCGCTCGACATCCACGTGGTCATCGGTGACTTCCACCAGCATCTCGGTGAGATCCCGACGTGAAGGACGGCGCATGATCGCGTTCTTGGGTGGGACGATCGGCAACCTCAACCCGGCCCAGCGTGCCCGCTTCCTCTTCGACCTGAACTGCACCATGTCGAGCGACGACTCCCTGCTCATCGGCACGGATCTGGTCAAGGATCGCGGTCGCCTCGTGGCGGCCTACGACGACGCCGCCGGCGTGACGGCGGACTTCAATCGCAACGTGCTCCACGTCCTCAACGAGCAGCTCGGCGGTGACTTCGATCCGGACCGTTTCCGGCACGTGGCTCTCTGGAACGAGGACGAGCAGTGGATCGAAATGCGCTTGCGGGCCGAAGAGGCGAGCGATGTCTCACTGGCGGGCGCAGGCATCACCGTCCGCTTCGAGCAGGGCGAAGAGCTCCTGACCGAAATCAGTGCCAAGTTCACCCCCGAACGAGTGGAGCGCGAGCTCTCCGAGGCCGGCTTCGTGATTGAGGGGATGTGGGGGGCCGAGGAGGGAGAATTCCTCCTCACTCTGGCGCACCCCTTCTGCTGAGCTCTGGCCCGGCACCCGTTCGCTCGAGCCGACCCGGACTCAGCCGACCGGCGTCGCCACCGCCGTCGGCGAGTCTTGCGCCCCGGCGTCGTCGGGAGGCACCGCAACGTCTGGTTCGGCCCGGCGGCGTCGCAGCAGCGCGCACGCAGACACACGGCGAGCAGGGCCAGCAAGAACACGATCGCGCCGAGGGTCAGGATGCTGGCCAGCAACAGATGTGCGCGGCTTGTAGTGGAACGAGACCACGTCGTCTCCGGCCGGAATGCGGACCTGCTGCACGAGATCGAAGTCGTTGACCGGAATGGCCTTCGCCTTGCCTCCGTCGACCGAGACGGTCGCAGTCCAACCCGAGTCCCAGGCCACCGAACGCGTCAACGTCGACGGCGAAGGGGCGTGCAGCCTGATGTCCTCTGACTTGGTGGTGCTCGAGACAATCTGCACGGGCAGCCGCCGGCCGTTCGCGGTGGAGGCCACGACAGGCTCCGCCGGCTTGCGGAGCGTGAAGACCGCATAGCCCTGCGACAACCCGGCCAACTGCCACGGTCCGGGGACGAGCGCCGACGACAGCGAGCCGGAGAGCTCGTAGGGATGCCCGGCCACGGAGATCACCGCCCGCTGCTGCGGGAGCGAGCCCGCCACCACCTGGGCCGACAGCCCGATGGCGGCCCCCGCCGGATGCTGAGCCGTGACCGTGCCGGCTCCAGCGGGCACGGGGACCGGAGCGCCCCAACGCGTCGACCCGTCGGCCAGCAACGCGCCGAAGCGGACGCTCGTTCCCGGACCGGCCGGATGCGCCAGCACGAGGGTGACGCTCTCGGGCTCCAGCGTCTCGCCGTAGAACCACGAGGCCGTCTTGCCGGTCTCGAGGGCCGGGCGCGGGCCAGGATCGAACGGGTAGGCGGTGTCGTTGAAATTGGCGCCGTAGCCCCGGGCGAGAACCGGGTCCGTGCCGAAGTTCTCTGACGTCTGCGTGAAGTCGCCGAACGAGTGCGGCATGCGCTTGGAGCGGCACGAGGAAGTACTCGGGGACGCTCACGACCTCCCGGAGGTCGAGCCGGCCGAGCGTTCCCGAGGAGAGTTCCCCGATGTCGAGATCGTCCTGCTCGTGGGTGTGCGTCGTCGACTCGTAGTTGCCGTTGACGATCGACGCATACCCCGAGACCGAGGGCAGCCCGGGGATGATGTTGAGATCGGGCACGCCCTGGGGGCTGCCCGGGTAGCTCGAGTAGGTCTGCGGGTCGTAGTTCACCATCCGCCCGCCAGCCGGCAGCTTCGCCACCATCAATTTCTCGATCGGCGTTGTGCCGGCTCAGCAGATCGTTCGGCGGTGTCGCGACCAGTTGACTGGTCAGCCCCATCAACCCGACGTCGATGGCAACGAAGACGGCCGCCAGGCGCAGCCAGGCGATGCGGCCCAGGCGCGGCCGGATCCACACCAGCGCCGCGCCACCGAGGCAGAAGGCGAGCGCGATCAGCGTCGCCTCGCGGACGGTGCCGGCGTCGCGTGGGCGCAGCGGCCACTCCGGCAAATCTCCAGACGAGCGTCCGAGGCGAAATCAGCGCCCAGAGAGCCAATGCGGCGACCACCACGGCCGGGACGAACCCCATGATCCGGTCGTAGCGCGTCATCGGCTCACGCACGTGCGGTGACTCCGTGCGGTCGATCCATCCGGCGAAGAGGACACAGACCGCAGTCGCGACCGTGATCATGTTGCGGCTCTGCAGCCGTTGGTGTCCGTACAGAGGCAGGCTGTTGAACATGTGCTCGAGGGGCGTGTTCGACCCCAGCGCCAGAAGAAGGCCGAAGAGCCCGACGACGTACCAGGTCAGGCGATCACGCGGCGGAATGCGGCTCGGCCAGCCCGGCTTGAGCAGGGTGAGCAGGGCGATGATCGGCAGGATGCCCAGATAGATGCCGACCTCTGGCAGGTTGTACTGGCCGAAGAATGGGGCCTCGTTGAGGTGCCCGTACCCGCCGTCGAGGTAGGGCACCAAGCTGAAAATGCCGTACGGGCGGGGGAAGCTCCCCGCGGCGGCGACGACCCCACTCCCCCGCTGCGAGTTGCTGATGGCCTCAAGTCCCGGCAGCCACTGGATCGCCGCCAGTGACAGTGCAAGGGCCGCACCGGCCCCGCATCTGGTGAGGACCCGCCACCAGCGCTCGCGGTCGAGGCCGGCCGACATGACCGCGAAGGCAGCGATGAGAAAGGCCTCGTCGAGCATCGCCTCGGGCGCGCCGGCCAAGATGACCGTGGCGTAGGCAATGCCGAGAAGGATGGTCCAGCGCCACCGTCCGTCACGGACGATGTGCAGGACCGCCAGCAGCATCCACGGGATGGCGACGAAACCTTCCGTCATGTCCACGTGGTTGACCTGACTCAGGACGGGTCCCGCGAACGCGAACGTGGCGGCCGCGAGCACGCACGCCACCGTGGAGAGCTTCAGCGCGCGAAGGAACACGTACATGCCGACGGCGATGGCGGAGAACACAATGACCTCGGTGGCGACCCATGCCGCCCGATCGGGCAGGGTGACGAACAGTGCGGTCAAGGGGTAGAAGGCGCCGGCGTTGAAATCGGCCATGAGCGGCGTGCCGCTGAAGATGTACTGGTTCCAGAAGGGCAGCTGGCCGTGACGCAGCATGGAGCCCACGAGGACGTGGAGGGGATAGTTCTGTTGCAGGTTGTCGCCGGTGATCAGCAGATGGCCGCCGATCAGGTCCGGCAGCACGAATGCAGCCGTGGGGATGGCGATCAGCACGACGTAGGGCCACAGGGGTCCGACGTGTGCGCGTAGACGGTTCACGGGCGAGGAGATGCCTTCCGGGGTGCCTGGTCCTGGGCGTTGCCGGGCCTTCAGGCCGACGCGGCGCGATTGGCGCAAGCTAGCCCCTTCGACCCTGAATCCGCACAGCGGTCAGAGCGCCTTCCTTCGGATTCCCCGCCCCGGATCCATGTTCCGGATCGGACGTCAGCTTCCGCACCAGCCGCCTTCCATTTCCATGACAATTCGATTTCGCCTGCGTGACAGAGCAGCATCCTCAGGTATTCTGAGATTGCCCTGAGAATCTTGTGAAGATGGGTTTCCGGCGCCTGAAATCGACGCCAGCTGTGTCAGAATCACTGCAGTTTCATGAAGATTTCCGCCCCGCGGTGAGCAGACCGCAGGAGCTCAACGAAGGAATCCCCGATGGATCTCGTGTCCCCGAGCGCGACGACCACCTCCACCACACCCCCGAGCGTCGTCGACCCCGACGCGCCGGGGCACGCGGCGCGTCGACTGAGCGTGGCGCGCACGGCCCTCCTCGGACTCCTGGGCAGCGCAGCCATCGTCGTCGGGGCGGTGTTCGGTGGACAGGCCTTCGAGACCCACCTCGCCGGAGCCTGGTACTTCGGCATGCCGGGGGGCCCGTTCGGTTCGTTCGGCTCGAACAGCTCGTTGCCGACCATTGCGTCCCTGGCGCTCGTGTTCGGCGGCCTCATCCTCCTGAGCCGGGTGTGGTTCGGTTTCCTGCGCCATCTGCACGACCACCCCGGTTTCCCGGTCAAGCGCGTCGTCCTGGTGGTGGCGATCTGGGCCCTGCCGTTGCTCCTGGCACCACCGCTCTTCAGCCGGGACGTGTACACCTACTCGGCGCAGGGCGAAATGATGAGCCACCACATCAACCCGTACTCCTACGGGCCCGAGGTGCTCGGGGCAACCCCGTTCAACCAGATGGCCGACACGGTGTGGTCGGGAACCGAGTCGCCCTACGGCCCCACCTTCCTGAGCGTTGACGGCCTGCTCGACCAGGCCTCGGGGCACCAGATTCTGCCCGACCTCGTCCTGCTCCGTCTGTTGGAGGTGGCCGGCCTCGCCTTGGCCGTGGCGGCCACTCCGACATTGGCGCGGTCGCTGAAACACGATCCGGCCCACGCCGTGCTGATCGGGGTGGGCTCGCCCCTTGCCCTCCTGGCACTCATCGGAGGGGCGCACAACGACGCGTTGATGGTCGGGCTGCTGATGGCCGGACTGGCCGTGGCCAAACGCGTCGGGACGGTGCCCGGGGTCATCCTCTGTGCGCTTGCGGCGGGGGTGAAGTCCCCCGCGCTGCTCGGCGTGCTGTTCCTCGGGTGGGTCTGGGCCGGCCGGGAGGCGTCCATCCGGCGCCGCATCGGGCACACCGCGTTGGCGGGCCTGATCGCGCTCGCCACCATGGAAGTGGTCTCGCTGATTTCGGGCACAGGGTGGGGCTGGATCCGCACGACGACCACCGCGGATGCCACCTTCACCGGGGTCACACCCATCAATCTCGTGGCCCGGTCCGTCTCCATCGTCAGCCACGTGGTCCAGGTCCCGATGAGCGTGCTGGCGGTCCGGCCGGTGTTCATGGTGCTCGGACTGCTGGTCGCCGTCTACGTCGGGTACCGCCAGCTGCTCCGCTCCCCCCAGGACGGCGTTGTCCGCTGCCTGGGCATCACCCTGCTCGTGCTGGCGCTGCTCGGCCCCATCGTGTGGTCCTGGTACGTCACCTGGGGCGTGATCGTGGTCGCGGCCGCCGCCGTGGGCGGCTTGCGGAAGGCCTCCATCGTCATCAGCACCTTCTGGGCCTTCGTCGGGAATGACGACCGTCCACGGCATCTACATGCGGTTCCTGCACACGTTCGTGCTGACCGACCTCCTGCTGATCGCCATGTTGCTCGCCGTCGCCATCACGCCCCTGGGGCAGTTCACCGGCGGGCGGCGGGCGCACCTGCCACGCCTCACGCCGGGCGTGCTCACCGGCACGGGCGCAGGCGCCGGAGCGGGCGCAGCCACCTGACTCCCGCCAGGCCCGCCAGGACCCGTGGCGAGCCTGAGCCGCTCAGTCGGACAGGTCGGCCGCTGACACGACCCGTTCGGGTCGCACCCGCACGACCAGCTCGCCGGCCACGCCGTTGCGGCTTCCGTATTCCTCCGCTCGCTCGGCGCCCATGTAGCGGCCACCGAGCCGGGCGGCCCACCGGCGCACCTCGTCGAGGTCTTCGCTGATTTCGGCGACACCTTCGACCACCACGAAACTGAAGGGCGGCCGATCGTCGTCCACGCAGAGCGACACCCGCGGCTCTCGACGGATGTTCCGCCCCTTGACGGTCGACTCGCCCGTGTTGAAGACCAGCGATCCGTCGTCGTCGACGTCGTACCAGACCGGCGCGATGTGCGGCCGCCCGTCCGCGCGCACCGTGGCCAGCTTGCCGGTCCGCGCCGGCAGCGCCGTGAGAAACGCGCGCACCTCCGCCTCGCTCATGGGGTGGTACGGCATCAGCGGGGCCCGCCGCTCACCCGGGAGTCCCCCCGTTGGCGGTGTAGGCCTCCGTCCAGGCCTGGATCATGGGTCCGAATGCGGCCGGGTTGTAGGCATCCTCCTCGTAGGAGAACTTCATGTCACCCGCGTAGTGCAGGACCGTGATGTTGTGGGCCTGGTGCACCGACCCGTCGCCCGGGTCCTTCATGCGGTTCTCAATCCGGCACACCCACCAGCCCCGCTCCTCGTCGCACACACACCACGCGTGCGGAAACGAGTTCATGTCCCTGTTCGGCCACTCGGCCATGAGCGGGGCGATCCAGGCGTGGATCTCGTCGGGCCCATGGAAGGTCCCGAACGTGTGCTCGAGGTACACCGCATCATCGGTGAACAGGTCGGCCCAGTCACGCCACTCCCCGCTGGCGGCGCAACGGGCAGCCGTCTCCATGTAGTGCTGGTGGGCCTGCTCCAGCTCTTCTCGACTCCACTTCTGCGTCATGACTTCAGTATCCATTCACTCATGGTGACACTGCGCAAGGTGCTCAGGTCGACGAATGCGTTGATCTCCTCAATCATCTGCGTGACATTGGCGTTCATGCGTTCGGGGTCTCCGTCGGCACAGTAGAAGAGCATGGGGTCGGTGACGTGCGCCAACGAGGGCCAGGCTTCCTCCACGATCCCCGACACGCTCGGCGCACCGTCGGTGATCGGGCGGAACACCGCGTTGCGGACGTAGCGGGTGCGGGGCTGGATCTCCTCGGTGATGGGCGAGATCCTGGTGTGCCACCGGGTCATCCACTCGTCGAAGGTCTGGTCGGGGTGCTGCTGCAGGAGCGCGACCGTCAGCACGCCGGGCGAGCGCTCGCCGTCGGGCCAGGAACGGGGTGGTCCCCAGCGACTGTCCCCGTAGTCCCGGTAGAGGGACTCCACGACCGAGTAACCGGCCACCCGCACCGCCGCGGCCTGGAGCACCCGCTCGAACGGGGTCCGCTGTTCGATGGAGTCGACCCAGAGCGAGACGACCCCGTGCAGCGGCGTCTCGCCCTCGGGCGTGGGCACCGGGGCGGGGATGTCGCTCTCGGGGTCCCAGACGTCGATGGTCAGCCGCACGGGGTCCAGGGACAGGAGCGCGTCCGCCACCGGGCCGCGCACGACCTCGGCCACCTCGGAACGGGTGCTCTTCTCCCCCAGCCAGACCAGATACATCAGCTTCTCCACGTTGCTCCTCTCCTCACCACGTCAGCCCGAGCGCCTTGCGCATGGTCGACTCGAACTCGGCGTCGCTGAGTGTCCGCCGCAGCTCCAGCACCATGGCGGCGTCGTCGCCGACCTCGACCCGTAACGGCGTCGTCGGATCCTCCAACGCGTCGGCCACGGCCAGCCCGACCAGCTCGGGCCCCGGCCGTCCCTCGGGCCCCGTCAGCGTGGCGGCAGTCGCCGCTCCACTGGGCGTCCAGGTCGGCGTAGAGCGCCGGGACCCGGATGCTCATCGCCGTGCTTCATGCCCGGAGCGATGTAGCCGGGCTCAATGATGACGACGCGGATCCCGAAATGTCCGAGCTCGAAGTGGAGCGACTCCGACAGCGCCTCGAGCGCGTGCTTCGACGCCGCGTACGGTCCCTCCATCGGCGTGCCGATCTTGCCCTGCACCGAGCTGACGTTGACCAGGACCCCGCTCCCCCGCTCGCGCCATCGTGGTGCCACCGCCTGGGCCATGCGCAGTGGGCCCAGCGTGTTGACCTCGAGCACACGGCGGAAGGACTCGAGCGGGTAGGTCTCGAGCGGGCCTGAGCCGGGCACGCCGGCGTTGTTGACCACGGCATCGAGCTCGCCCGCCGCCGCCACGGCCGCATGCGACCGACGCGTCGTCGCTGACGTCGAGCTCCAGGATCTGCGCGGCCGGCAGCCCCTCGAGCAGGTCGGCGTTGCGCGCCGTGGCCACCACCTCATGACCCCGTGCGGCCAGGACCTCGACCGTGGCCCGCCCGATGGCGCGGGCCGCGCCCGTCACGAGCACCCGCACGCTCAGACCTTGCCGGCGGGAGCGAGGCCGACGAGCTCCTCGCTCACCTGCCACAGGCTGCTGCGCCGCCTCCGGATCCTGGGCCCACCGACGGGGCTTCCTCGGCTTGCACTTGACGAAGTACTCCCCGCGTGACGCCCTCCACCTCGGGCGACGAGGCCAGGTACACCGAGGTGCGGGCACCCTTGGCCGGGGACAGGAAGAACGGACTGGCGATCTTGATCCCGAAGGCCAGGAAGCCACGCGCGTCCCCGTCGCCCCCGTAGCCCGTCCGCACCGTCCCCGGATGCAACGAGTTCGCCGTGAGCCCCTTGTCGGCGAAGCGCCGGGACAGCTCCAGGGTGAAGAGGATGTTGGCCAACTTCGATTGCCCGTAGACACGCATGCCCCGATAGCGCGTGGGTGTTCTGGAGGTCGTCGAAGGGCATCCCCTTGCGGGCCGCGTTGTGGGCCGTCGACGCCACGTTCACGATCCGCGACGGCGCCGACGCCGTCATCCGGTCGAGCAGCAGGTTGGTGAGCAGGAACGGTCCGAGGTGGTTGATGGCGAAGGTGGCCTCGTACCCGTCGACCGTCTCCGCCCTCTCGGTCAGCACCAGGCCCGCGTTGTTGACGAGGACATCGAGTTCGCGGCGCCTGCTCGAGGATCTCCGCCGCGCCCCGGCGCACGGAAGCCAGGTCGGCCAGGTCGAAGACGACCAGCTGGGCCCGGCTCTCGCCCCCGACCCGCTGTGTGATCGCCGCCACCGCCGCCCGCCCTTTGTCGGCGTTGCGTGCCGTGATCAGCACGCGGGCACCCATCGACGCCAGGGCGACGGCCGTTTCGAACCCGATGCCGGAATTGCCTCCGGTGACGACCACCGTCTTCCCCTGCATGTCAGGCACCGCGGGCAGCCTCCTCGTCACGAGCAGGCGTCAGCATTCCACACGACTGGGAGACGGACCGGCTCCTCAACGCCACGTGTCACGAGCTTCGACGAGGCCCCGCTCGGGGTCGAGGAAGGTGCTGCTGAGCGTGCGCTCCGCCGTGCGCATCTGCCACTGCAGCAACTCCTGGGTGGCCTCCCACGCGGCGACGCCGCTCCCGGATCGGCTCCTCGATCAGGAGGTTGTGTCGCTGCTCCGGATCGCGCTCGAGGTCGAAGAGCAAGGGTGGCATCAGGGCGGCGTCCGCCGCGAACTGGACGTACTTGTACCGTGGCCCACGCGAGACAGCCAGCGAGCAATGGCTCATCGGGATGCCGAAGCCCCGCTCGGCCAGCTGGTTGACCGGGTCCGAGAAGCTCCATTCGAAGTGCGCCGTGTCGCGCCAGTGCGCGGGGGTCGGCTCGTCACGCAGGAAGGGGCCGAGGGACCATCCGTCGGCCTGCAGCGGCGTTTCGACGCCCGATGAAGTCGCAGATCGTCGGGAGCACGTCGACCGATTCGGTCACCGCATCGACGATCGTGCCCCGCGACCCCTCGGCTTCGGCGCGTGGGTCCACCACAATGAGGGGGACGTGGTAGCTCTCGTCCCAGAAGCCGAGCTTCTCGAGCAGCCAATGGTCACCGCCCATTTCGCCGTGGTCGCTGGTGAGCACCACCAGGGTGGACTCCGCCAAGCCCCGACTGCGGTGAGGTACTCGAAGAGCGGAGCCAGCCCGTCGTCCACCTCGCGCTGCGCCCCGTAGTAGGTCGCCCGCACCTGCCGACGCTCCCGCTCGTCGCGGGAGGCGCCCACCTCGGGCGTCGCCATGGCGAACGGCACCCAGCGGATGGATGGCCCCCTCCTCTTCGGGTGTCGCGCACCCGACGAACGGCCCCGACCGCGTCGGCCGAATAGCGGTCGTGATACCCGATCGGGTTGCGGCGCGGCGGATGGGGTCGGATGAAGGAGGCGTGGACGAAGAACGGCGCGTCGCCGTTCTGCTCGAGCCACTCGACCACGGACCGGCGGACGAAGCTCGTCTGGGAGAGCTCCACCGGAAAGCGTGCCGGCGCCCAGGTCGAACCGTGCGCATCGGCTTCGGGGAACCCTTCGATCGGCTCGTAGAGATCGTGCGGGTTCGACGGGGACGTCGAATCCCTGCGCCGCCAGCCACCGCCCCCAGGCGGGACTCCCCTTCTCCCAGGGATCTTCGATCAGGGCGCGGAATCCCGGCAGGATCCCTTCGTAGCTGAACAGCCTCGGATCACCGGGCGGGACCGTGCGCGGATCGACCGAGGAGTCCGTGTAGCCGAAGAGCACGGGGTCGTAGCCCGCGCGCACGGGCCAACAGCGCCACGTTGGTGAAGCGGGCGTCCAGCGGGGTGCCGTTGAGGATGGAGCGATTGCGATGCTGGTAGGTGCCCGTGTAGAGGCAGGCACGCGACGGTCCGCACGGCGCCGCATTGGCCCAGTGGTTGGCGAAGAGGACGCCCCGGCCGGCCAGGGCGTCGAGCGTCGGGCGTTTCGACGACCGGATGGCCGAGAGCGGAGAGGCAGTCGCCGCGCCATTGGTCGAGCGTGATGAAGAGGACGTTGCGTGCCGGCGGCATCCCACACTCTTGCCGATGTCACGCACCCTCGAACCCGGCCGGCCGGTCGGAAGGCGCTGCGACCGGCCCGGCCGGGCTCAAGACGTGCGGATCGTCGCCCCGCCGAGCTTCGTCCCGAACTCGATCAACCAGGCCCCGAGGCGTGGCGCCACGGCCCGGTGCACTGCTCGGCCACCGGGCACCGGGAGTCCGGTGGCCGAGCGCTGCAGCGTGGCGACGTCATCTGCCGCCACCTCGCCGCGGCGCACTCGCCGCGGGCCAGCCGAAGCCATCAGATCCCGCCGGTGGGCGTCTGCCTGCGACTGCACTGCCCTCGTCTGGATCATCCGTTCACCTCGCTTGTTTCGGTCCTGCTCCGTTGCCGCATCACAAATCTCACCCAACGAGACTCAACTCTAACTGATAGTTGACACGAATTCAAGAATATTCTAATATAGCTCTATGCCTATGTTCACTGAAGAGGCCGCCGGTCCGAGGACCAAGGCAGTGAGCGCCACTCCGTCGCTGGTGACCGACCTCTCGTGGCTCCTCTCCGTGGCCGCCCGTCCCTCCATGCAGGCCCGGTACCCGAAGCTGGCCGAGATGTTCAAGGGCCGGGAGGACCTGGCGGACCGGGTCCGCACCTTCTGGGACGACTGCGCCGGAAGAGATGTGCTTCTCCGAGATGCAGGTGCTGGCCCAGCACGGCGGAGTGGTCAGCTCGACCGACCCGGACGAGCTGTGGGCCGGCATCGAGACGGCCGTGGCCACCATCCCGCTGGACCTGGCCATGCCGTCGGAGAGCCCCGAGGACCGGGAGATATTCCTCGATCGCTTCGCGCAGGCTCCGTGAGTCGCCTGAGCTGCTGCGGTCGTACCTCGACCTCCTCGAAGAGGTCTGGGCGCCCGTCGACGACATGTGGCAACAGGCGCTGCCCATCATCGAGGAGGCGGGGCGCAACCTCATGGCGCAGTACGAGCGGGGTCGATCACTGGAGTCATTGATACCGAGAGGGTGTGACATCCTCGACGAGCGCCTGCCCGAGATCGTGGCCGACGTCGAGGCGGGACACCCGCTGCTGTTCGTCCCCTGCCTGTTCTTCGGCTCGAGCATGTACATCGAGGTGCCGGGCCTCGTCATCATCGGCGTCGGCGTCGGCCAGGACGACGTCGTCGCCCGGGCCCGCACCGAGTCGGTGGCCCGACGACTCAAGGCGGTGGCCGACCCCACCCGTCTGGCGATCCTGCACTCGCTGGCCAACGCGCCCGAGCACCGTGGGCGAGCTGGCCCAGCTGTTCCGTCTGGCCCAGCCCACCGTGAGCATGCACGTCAAGGTGCTGCGGGAGAACGGGCTGGTGCGCTCGGAGCGCCAGGACGGGCGGCTGCGGCTGAGCGCCGACGCCGCGGCGGTCGAGTTGTTGCTCGACGAGCTACGCCAGGCGGTGCTGCAGGGAGCCGACGGCGCTCAGCCGGCCGGGGCCAACACGACGGGCAGCGACCGGAACCCGGCGACCGTCGTCGACCGGACCCTCTCCGCCGTCCCCGTGACCTCGTAGCGCGGAAAACGCCCGAGGAACTCCTCCACGAAGATCCGGGCCTCCAGGCGGGCCAGGCTGGCGCCGAGGCACACGTGCTCGCCGAAGCCGAAGGCGACGTGCATGGGGTTGGTGGGTCGCCGCACGTCGAACTGCGCCGCATCTTCCCCGAAGACCCGCTCGTCCCGGTTCCCCGACGCGTAGAGCATGCACAGGTAGTCACCCGCCGCGATGGGCATGTCCGCCACGACGGCGTCCTCGGTCGCGGTGCGGCAGAAGGCGTGGACCGGCGTGACCCAGCGCAGGCACTCCTCCACTCCCCCCGGCACCAGCGACGCGTCGGCCGCGAGAGCGGCGCGCTGGTCCGGATGCTCGTGCAGGACGACCGCCGTCCCCGACAGCAGCGTCCGGGTCGTCTCGTTCCCCGCCACCAGCAGGGTCAGGAGGAACATGAACAGTTCCTCCTTGCTCAGCGGGCAGCCGTCGACCTCGCTGCCCGACCAGCAGTGAGACCAGATCATCGCCCGGACGATCCCGCTTCGACCGGATGTGCTCGACGATGAAGCCGGAGAGCTCACCGAGCGCGGCCATCGTCTCGTCGGGGGGCAGGTCGGGCGACTCGATGGCGGCGTCGGACCAGCGGCGGAAATCCTCCCGGTCCGATTCGTCGATCCCCAGGAGCTCCGCGATCACGGTCAGCGGGAAGGGTGCGGCCAGCTCGGCGACGAAGTCGATCTCGTCGCGGGCCTCGGCGGCGTCGAGCAGCGTCGAGGCGGTCTTGCGGATCGACTCGGCCAGGCCCGACATGGCCCGGGGCGTGAAGCGCCGGTTGACCAGCCCCCGGAAGGCGGCGTGCTCGGGAGGATCCATGTGGAGGATCGACGGGGCCGACATCGGGGCCTCACTGCCCCGGAGCGGGTCGTTGACCAAGGCGCCCCGTCCCGAGCAGAAGTGCGCGGGGTCGCGGCTGAGGTTCCTGATGTCCTCGTAGCGGCTGACCGCCCAGAAGCCCGGCGCGCACCGATGGACCGGTTCCTCGGCGCGGAGCTGCGCCAGCACGTCGAAGTAGTCGTCCCGGAGGAAGAAGGCGGCGTCCCGGGGGTCGACCCCCGAGAGGTCGATCTGGTCCCGCTGGTCCCCGGACACGGTCCGAGCGTACTGTGCGCCGTGGTGCAGACGCCGTCCCTCGAGCGACAAGCCGAACTCCGGCGCGTGACCGTCCCCCGACCGGGCTGGAGCCGCCCGGGACTCCGGGCGCCTCGCCGTACCCGGCCTCACGCGAGCACGCCCCGCTCTCCGGCCTCGACGAGTTCCTGATCCACAACGCGCCCTATCCGGTGCGCGTGATGTGGACGCCCGACGCCCAGGCCTACGAGCGCGTGTGGTTCACCTGCCAGGACAAGGTCGGCGAGCTGCTGGTCGTCATCGGCCTCGCCTTCTACCCGAACCTCGGCACCGCGGAGGCCTTCGCCATCGTCAACGTGCGCGGGCGGCACACCACCGTGCGGGCCCACACGCGCTGCCCCACCGACCGGATGGAGATGACGCTCGGGCCCTTCCACTTCGAGGTCGTCGAGCCCTTCCGGCAGTGGCGGCTCACGCTCGACTCCGACCGAGCACGGGATCGCCTACGACATCACCTGGCTCGATACGAAGCGGCCGGTGTTCCGCCAACTCGGCGCCGGCATCATCGTCGGCGGCCGCGCCGTCAGCCCGGTCGCCGGCTACGACGGCTTCGGCCGCCAGGAGGGCTGGGTCGAGGCCCACGGCGAGCGCTTCGGCTCTGGCGCCGCCACCCACCTCGGGACCCGGGACCATCACTGGGGCACCCGCGACGGCGTCGGCGGGCCCGGTCGCTACATGGGGATGCAGCACCCGCACAGCGGCGAGTGGGTCGAGTTCGAGGACTTCGGCATCTGGGGCGACCACGTGCTCTACAACCTCGGCGACGCGCGGAAGCGCAGCGGGACGCTGGCCAAGCGCGTGCACCGCATGCGCTTCGAGCCCGAGACCAACCTGCTGCACAGCGGCGAGGTCGACCTCGTGTTCGCCGACGGCGCGGTCAAGACCATGACCTTCGAGCGGCTGGGCAACCAGATCGCCTTCCTCCGCTGCGGCATGTACGGCGGCCCGAACGGCGGGACGCCCGACGGCGACATCTGGCACGGCATGCCGGTCGCCACCGGCGACGAGGTCGTCGTCCACGGCGAGACCTTCGACGTGAACGACCCCGACGTGCGCAGCCGGCTGGCCGGGCAGGACCAGCACCACTGCCGCGTCACGTGCGACGGCGAGGTCACCTACGGGCTGGTCGAGCCCTACGACACGCTCTGTTACGACGTGTCCAAGGCCGGCGTCATGGGCTTCTCGCTGCTCGACCCCCCGACCTGACCGCTGGCGCGCCACGGCGTCGGCTCTCACCCGCCGCTCGCGGCCGACGCCGCCTCCAGCGGGCCAGGAGGATGTCACCCATCGGGTTCTCGCGCCGGCGCGGGTCGCCGGTGATGCGCTGGTGCCGGTCGTTGATGGCCAGCGCGCGCACCAGGGCGAACACCTCGTGCCAGGCCAGGTCCCTCACCTCGTAGCCGGTGCGATGCTCGTAGCGCTCCAGCGCCTCGGCCGGGCCGGGGAACCCGGGCGGCCGCCCGCCGAACAGCGCCTCCATCATGAACTCGAGGCCGAAGTGCCAGCCGAGGTCCATCTCCGCGGGCCGAGCGAGGCGAGGTCCCAATCGAGCACGGCGGTGACCCGGCGCTCGGCGTCGAAGACGAGGTTGCCCAGGCGGACGTCGCCCCACAGGAGGACCGGCGGGCGCTCGGCCGGCACGTGGCGCGCGCACCAGTCGAGCGCCTGCGCCAGCGCCGGCAACGGGTCGCCCTCGGAGGACCACGCCACGTACGCCGCCCAGCGCTCGACCGCGTCCTGCAGCGCGTCCCCGGCAGCACCGCCCCCAGGCCGGCGGCCTCCCAGTCGACGGCGTGCACGTCGGCCACGGCGTCGATGAGCTGGTCGTGCATGACCCGCTGCAGGCGCGGGCCCGGCGTCGCGCACGTAGGGGTCGAAGAACGGGGCCGGCCCCGGGATGTCGCCCGCCACGCGCGGCATGGCCAGGAAGGGCGAGCCGATCCAGTCCGGATCGCGTCACGACGACGGCCGGCGCCGGCGCCGGCACGCCGGACGCGGCGACGGCGTTCTGCACCAGCGCCTGCGGCCCGAGGTCGTAGTCGGGGAAGGTCGGCTCCAGCGGCGGCAGGCGCACCACCATGCCCGGATGGGCGGGACCGAGGTCGACGAGGACGGTCTCGTTGGCCTGCCGCCGTCGGCCCGCGCCACGGCTCGTGCAGCCGCGGCGGCCTCGCCGGCGCCGCCGGCGCCACCGCGCCAAGTCCCGCACGACGTCGGGGAGGCCGCCACCCAGCGCGCCAGCCCCTCCTGGAGTGCTGCGTCGTCGCGCGTCGCCCCGGTGGCCAGGGAAGTTAGCGACCAGCGGCGGCCGGATACGTTTGGCTTTGACACGCGTGGGGAGTGGCGGGGCATCCACCGGTCCGAGGCCCGGCACTGCAGTTCTTGGTAGCTGAGGTGTCGGTATATACGAGCACCGTCGTGACGTCCGTAGTCGCGGCCGTGAGTCTGAACCGCAATTGACTGACGGTTTGTTCGCACCTGTTGCAGTGTGCGGTGAGTGCTCTGCGACAGGCTCACTACAGCCGATGGAGGCAGATGCACGGGGGCCGAGTTGGCGTCAGATGTCTGATAGTGATTGCAGCGGCTGTCGCCTAGAAGTCCACGAGAGCTTGCTCGTCGCAGTTCTGATTGATCTTCTGAGTGGTTCTGTATGTGGGTGCTGACGTAAGACCACAGACGTACCGTGCGACGAGCCCGCACTGCTCGATCCGAGCGACAGCTGATCCCGCACCCGCTGGTCTCGTAACCGCGCCGCTCGATGGGCTGACGCCGAATGCGACAGCAGCCGAGTGAACCGCAGAACCCAGCCGCGAGGCTCGGATTGTGATGGCAGCCAGGCGACGGAGTCACGCCGGCCCGGATCGGCTGGCGCTAGGGAAGGTAGACCACGGCGCGCCAACGGCCGGTCATCTCGGCCCGGCACAGGGCGGTGCCCGCCCGCACGGACCATTCCAGGACGTCGGGCTCCGCCACCGCCACCGGTGTCTGGACCAGCAGGCCCCGCCGGGCGTGGTCCTGGCGCACCACCCACCCGTCGGGGACGACCACGCCCGCCTCGGCCAGTCGGGCCACGGCCTTGCCGCCCGTCGGGTGCATGATGCCGATGGTCAGCCCTTCGGCGTCGCGCCGGTCCTTCTTGGGTGGCATCACCGTCGTCATCGTCACCGGCGCCGCGTTGTTGCCGAAGAAGGCGAACAGGCCGGCGCGCGGATGCACGTCGGATGCCTCCTCGTCGATCCCGGGCATCAGGTTGATCCACCCGCTGCCGGCGGCGCGCAACGACCGCAACTGGTCGGCCACGGCCGCCACGTCGGGTGGCGTGAACTCCATCGTCTTGTTGCGGCGCCCGCTCACCGCGGCCATCCTGACAGCAGCCACTCGACCACCTCGGCCGCCGGCCGCGCCGCGGCCCGTGGAAGCCCGTCCCGGCGTACAGGCTCATGTGACCCGGTGTCGCCGGCGCGGGCCGGAGGCGGCGCGCAGGGGCCGCGTGGCGTTGTTGATCTCGGGGTAGGCGGCGGGCGCTCCCGGGTGGTCCTCGCACCATGGCGTTGACCAGCGCACGGGCCCGGCGGCCGCTGAAGGCCCGGGTGATCGCGGTTCGCCGTGAGGGACGCGGCACCGAGGGCCTCCTTCAGGACCGCCGGCGCGCCGCTCTCGGGGCAGCGCAGGAAGGCCGTGCCGGCCTGCACCAGGTCCGCCCCCCGGGCCAGCAGGTCGGCCACGTCATCGGGGCCGGCCACACCGCCACCGGCGACCAACGGGACGAGCGTGCGGCGGCGGACGGCGGCCAGCAGGGCCCGCACCGGCCGGTCCTCGTCGGGGCGGTCGGCGTTGACCAGGCTGCCCCGGTGGGCGCCGGCCTCGGCGCCCTGCAGGACCAGGGCGTCGGGTCCCGCCCGCAGCGCCAGCACCGCCTCCTCGGGCGTCGTCACGGTGAGCAGGACGAGCGAGCCCGCCGCCTGCAGGGCGCGCGACGACATCGACCGCGGGGATCCCGAAGGTGAAGCTGACCACGGCGGGTGGCGGCGGCCAGCACGGCGTCGACCTTGGCGGCGTAGCCGTCGTCGTCCCAGCGGGCCTCGCCGAGCGCCACCCCGAGGGCGGCGGCCTCGGGCTCGAGCCGCCGCCACATAGGCCGCCAGCGCCTCGGGATGGCCGTCGGGCCGCCCGGGACGAACAGGTTGACGCCGAACGTGTCCGACGCCGGCGGCCCGGACGGCCGCCATCTCCTCCGCCAGCGCCGGTCGCCGTCTTGTAGCCGCCGGCCAGGAACGCCAACGCACCCGCCCGGGCGCCCGCGACCACCAGGTCCACCGTCGAGGGCCCCCCCGCCATGGGCGCCACGACGAGCGGAAGGCGGGACAGCGCCCGCAACCGCGCCGCGCCGTCGGTCACGGCCGCCGGGAATGCGGCGAGAGATGACGCCGGGGGCGAAGCGGTGTGGCACACCCGCACTCTTACCCAGCACGGCCACCGGCCGCTACGGTGGGCCCCCCGTGGACCTCGACCTCGTCGAGACGCTGCGCAGCACCGGTGCGGCCCGCCAGTTCCATCCCGAGCCCGTCGACGACGAGGTGCTGGCCCGGCTGCTCGACACGGCCCGCTTCGCGCCGAGCGGCGGCAACCGGCAGGGCTGGCGCGTCATCGTCGTCAAGGACCCCGCCGCCCGCGCCGCGCTGCGCGACCTCTACCTGAGCGGCTGGTACGAGTACCTGGCCATGGTGGCGGCCGGACTGGTGCCCTGGGCGCCGGTGACCGACCGGGCCGCCGAGGCCGAAGCCATCGCCGACGCGGCGCCGCTTCGCCGAGGCCGGCGCGCGCCGCGCCCGGCTTCGCCGAGACGCTCGATACGGCGCCGGCCCTCCTGCTCGTCCTGGCCGACCTCAGCGCGCTGGCCGCCGTCGACCGCGACCTGCCGCGCTACACCTTCGCCGGCGGCGCCTCCATCTACCCCTTCGTCTGGAGCCTGCTGCTGGCGGCCCGGACCGAGGGGCTCGGCGGCGTCATGACCACCATGCCGGTGCGCCAGGAGGACGAGGTGCGCGCGCTGTTCGGCATTCCCGCCGACCGTGGCCGTGGCCGCCCTCGTCGTCCTGGGCCGCCCCGTGACGGTGCCCACGCCGCCTGCGCCGCGCGCCGGTGCGGCTCCTTCGCCTGGGTCGACCGCTTCGAGGGCACGCCGATCGCCGGGCCCTGACGCGGCCGATCGCCCGGCGGCCGAGCAGCGGCTCCCGCTCGCCACGATCGCGTCCGACCAGCCCGTTTGGGGGGCCGGACCCGGGCCGTGCTCAAATGGGCCATGGCCCAGAACGTCCTCGGGGAAGCGCTCGAGCCCTGCAACTTCGACCCGCGTCACCGGCTTCTACCGGGACGGGTGCTGCAACACCGGCGCCGAGGACGTCGGCGTGCACACGGTCTGCACCCGGGTGACGGCCGAGTTCCTGGCCTTCTCGGCCTCGGTGGGCAACGACCTGTCGACGCCGCACCCCGAGTTCGGCTTCGCCGGCCTGCAGCCGGGCGACCAGTGGTGCCTGTGCGCGCCGCGCTGGCAGGAGGCGTTCGAGGCCGGCATGGCGCCCCCGGTCGTGCTGGCCGCCACCCACGCCGCCACCCTGGAGTGGGTGCAGCTGGGCGACCTGGTGGCGCACGCCATCTAGTCTCGCCCGCGTCGTCGTCCAACCGGAGGTCAAGCATGGCGCAGAGCACGCAGCACACCGTCGTCAGCGTCGACCGGGTCATTCAACGCACCGCCGGCGGCACTCTTCGCCGTGCGTGGCCGACGCCACGCGCCACCCCGAGATCGACGGCTCGGGGCAGCTGGTCAAGGCGAAGGACGGCGCGGCGCGGCAGCTGGCGCTGGGCTCGACGTTCGGCATGTCGATGAAGATGGGCGTGCCCTACACCGTGACCAACACCGTCATTGAGTTCGAGCAGGACCGGCGCATCGCCTGGCAGACCGTGCTGGCGGGGCCGCTCGGCCGCTTCCTCGGCGGGCGCATCTGGCGCTACGAGCTCGAGCCCGTCGACGGCGGGACCAAGGTGACCGAGTCCTGGGACCTCAGCCAGGACAAGCAGGCCTTCTTCTTGAAGAACCCCAAGGTCGGCCAGCACACGGCGGCCTCCATGTCCAAGTCACTCGACCGGCTGGCGGAGATCACCGAGTCGTGACCGCCCCCGCCATCGACATCGACGCCGCCTGGGAGGAGCGCATCCTCCCCGCGCTGAGCGAGTACACCCGCATCCCGTGCCTCTCCCCCGCCTTCGACCCGGACTGGGAGGAGCGCGGCGCCATCGCGGCGGCGGCCGAGCTGCTGGCGACGTGGGTCAAGGACCAGGAGCCGGCGCTCAGCGTCGAGATCGTCGACGCTGCCGGGCCGCACGCCGCTGCTGCTGATCGACAACGGCGGCAGCGGCGACCCCATCCTCATCTACGGCCACATGGACAAGCAGCCGCCGCTCGGCGAGTGGCGCAGCGGGCTCGGGCCGTGGGAGCCGGTGCGCGAGGGCGACCTCCTCTACGGCCGGGGGACGGCCGACGACGGCTACGCGACGTTCGCCGCCGTGACGGGTCTGGTGGCGGCGGGCGGCGGCCAGGGCCGCGTCCTCGTCCTCATTGAGGCGAGCGAGGAGAGCGGCAGCCCCGACCTCGGCGGCGCACCTCGAGAACCTCAAGGAGCGCATCGGGACGCCGCGCCTCGTGATCTGCCTCGACTCGGGTGGCCTCAGCTACGACCGCCTCTGGTTGACGTCGTCGCTGCGGGGCAACCTCGTCGCCACGGTGAAGGTCGACGTGCTGACCGAGGGCATCCACAGCGGGCAGGGCGGCGGCGTGGTGCCCTCGTCCTTCCGCATTCTGCGCCGGATGCTGTCGCAGATCGAGGACGAGACGGATCGGCCGCATCCTCCTGCCGGAATTGCTCGGGGCGGGGATCCCCGACGCGCACCGGGCCAACCTCACGGCGCTGGCGGCCGAGTTCCCCGACAGCGCCGCCCCGATCGTCGACGGGCTGCACCTGCTCACGCCCGACCCCGTCGACCGCCTGGTGGCGCGCACCTGGGGCGCCGCGCTGGAGGTGACGGGTGCCGACGGGCTGCCCAAGCCGCAGGACGGCGGCAACGTGCTGCGGCCGTCGACGACGCTGAAGTTCTCGCTGCGGCTGCCACCCGACGTCGACGCCGAGGTGGCCACCGACGCGCTGATCGTCGGCCATCCGGACCGACGAGGGCGCGCACGTCACCATCGACCTCGAGGCGGCGGCCGCAGGGCTGGATCGCCCCGCCGCTCGAGCCCGACATCGCGGCCACGCTGTCCGCCGTGTCGCAGGCAGCGCTTCGGGCGCGAGCCGGGCCTCGTCGGCGAGGGGGGCTCCATCCCGTTCCTGGCCGACCTCCAGCGCGGCTTCCCCGGCACCCAGTTCGTGGCGACCGGCGTCCTCGGGCCGCACTCCAACGCGCACGGGCCCAACGAGTCGCTGCACATCCCGATGGGCAAGGCCGTCACCCACGCCGTGGCGGCGTTGCTGCAATGACCGACGCATGCGCAAGACGGCGCAGCCGCTCGCCGGCAAGGTCGCCCTCGTCACCGGCGGCAGCCGCGGGCTCGGGCGCGCCATGGTGCTGGCCTTCGCCGACGCCGGGGCCGATGTCGTCGTGACCAGCCGCAAGCTCGAGGCCTGCCAGGCCGTGGCGGCCGAGGTCGAGGCCAAGGGCCGGCGGGCGCTGCCGGTCGCCTGTCACATCGGGCACTGGGACGAGATCGAGGATCTGGTCGAGCAGGCCTACGCCGCCTTCGGGCGCGTCGACGTGCTGGTCAACAACGCCGGCATGTCGCCGCTCTACCCCGACCTGGCCTCGGTGAGCGAGGAGCTGTGGGACAAGGTGCTTCGGCGTGAACCTGAAAGGGCCCGTTCCGCCTCACCGCGCTCGTCGGCACGAGGATGGCGGACGGCCCGTATGGTGGATCCATCATCAACGTCTCGAGCACCGGCTCGCTCCGCCCCGCGCCCGACATGCTGCCCTACGACGCCGCCAAGGCGGGGTTGAACACCATGACCGAGGGCTTCGCCAAGGCGTTCGGTCCGACGGTGCGGGTCAACTGCATCATGGCGGGCCCGTTCCTCACCGACATCGCCGAGGGCTCCTGGGGCCCGGCGCGCGCGAGCACGGCATGCCCCACCACGCGCTGGGGCGGGCCGGCGAGCCCGACGAGATCGTCGGCGCCGCGCTCTACTTCGCCACCGACGCCTCGTCCTACACATCCGGCGCCATCCTGCGCGTCGACGGAGGGATCCCATGAGCGACACCGCCACAGTCCGACACCGCCGACACGACCGACACGACACGGCCGACTTCTGGTTCGATCCCCTGTGCCCGTGGGCCTGGATCACCTCGCGCTGGATGCTGCAGGTCGAGCAGGTGCGCGACATCCACGTCCGCTGGCACGTGATGTCGCTGGCCATCCTCAACGAGGGCCGTGACGAGCTCTCCGACGAGTACAAGGCGCGCCTGGCGCTGGCCAAGGGCCCCGTGCGCGTCTGCATCGCGGCCGAGCAGCTGAAGGGCCCCGACATCCTCGGCCCGCTCTACACGGCGCTCGGCAACCGCATCCACCTGGAGAAGCGGGGCCTGGGCGAGGAGTCGGCGGACCATCATTGCCGAGGCGCTGGCCGAGGTCGGCCTGCCGGCCTCGTTGGCCGAGGCGGCCACCTCCGAGGAGTTCGACGAGGCGCTGGCGGCCTCCCACCACGCCGGCATGGACCCGGTGGGTGACGACGTGGGCACGCCGGTGATCCACTACAACGCGATGGCCATCTTCGGCCCCGTCGTCACGCCGGCGCCCAAGGGCGAGGCGGCCGGGCTGCTGTGGGACGGCGTCCTGCTGTGCACGGCGACCGACGGGTTCTTCGAGCTGAAGCGCACCCGGGACCGGCGCCCGAGCTTCGACTGAGCCGGCGCCGGCCGGGGTCAGGCCGGCCGGCGCCGCGTCAGGCCGAGCGGTTGCGCATCTGCGGCAGCCGGCGTTTCGCTTCACGCTGCTCGTCCAGGACACCCTGCAGGTCCCGCAGCACGTCGGCCGCGTCGCGTCCGCCGCCCGGTTCCGGCGCTCCTCGGGATCCGCGGTCAGGTTGTGCAGCTCCCACGCCGGATCGGCCGGCGGGGCGGCGAACGGATGCGCCGGCAGTCCGTGGGCCGGTCGAACTCGTCGAGACGCTCGTAGTAGTGGTTGAGCTTCCACAGCTCTCGCGGCGCCGTCGGCCGGCGCCGGTCGGCAGCGACGTGATGACGGACTCGACATGTGAGGGATACGGCACGGGCTCGTACTCCTGGCCGCTGACCATGCCCAGACGCGACAGGCCGCGGCCGACGTCGTCCTCGGTCATGAAGTAGAGGGGCTCCGCCAACGACGCCGGCGCCGGCTCGACCCCGCAGCACCGGGCTGAGGTCGCGGCCCGGGAGCGGCTGGGTCTCGTCGTGCTCCACCGCGACGATCGCCGCCGCCCGCTCGACGTCGATGCCGGCCAGGCCGAGCAGCGTCGGCAGCAGGTCGACGTGGCTGGTCGGCGTCTGCACGCCCTCGGGTGTCGCCGCGATGCCGGGCCCGCGCACGAGCAGCGGGACGCGGATGGCCTCGTCGTACGCGTTGTACCACTTCTGCATGAGGCCGCCGTGGGCGCCGACCAGGTCGCCGTGGTCGGAGGTGAACACGATGACGGTGTCCTCGGCCATGCCCGACTGCCTGCAGCGACTCGAGGATGCGGCCGATGGCCCGGTCGACCAGCTTGTGCAGGTAGTAGTACAGCCGCCGGTAGCTCTCGTCGGTCGGCTGCTCGTAGAGCATGGCCGGCCACGCCTTGGTGAACGCCTCCTGGCAGGCGGGTCGCCCGGCGAAGGAGTCCGCCTGCGACGGCGCCTCGGGGATGGCGGGCAGCGTGTCGTCGTCGACGGGCGGAAAGCCGAGCAGCGCCTCCCAGCCGAAGCCGTTGAACGCGATGTCGTGCGGGTTGACGAAGGAGGCCACGGCCAGCCACGGGCCGTCGCGGCGGGCGGCGGCCAGCTCGCCGAAGAGCTCGACGACCTGCTCGGCGAAGACGCCGTCGCGCACCACGCCGCAGTCGGCCTTGGCCGCGCCGTGCGGCTCGCGGCCGATCCAGCCCGAGAACCCGTAGGGATCGAGGCGGTCGGCCCCCTTGTAGGCCGCCACCGCGCGGGGATGGGCTTGCCCGTCTCGTCGGACGCCATCAGCCCCTCGTGGGTGCCGGGGATCATGAGGTCGGCGTGCGAGATGTGCCACTTGCCCCGGTAGTGCGTCTCGTAGCCGCCGGCCCGGAACCAGTCGCCGAGCGTCGGCACCGAGTTGGGGTCGAGCCACTGCATGGCGGGGTCGTTGGCCTTCTTGGCCAGGCCGTCGGTGTTCGTCCCGCCGTGCAGCGACGGGTACTGGCCGGTGAAGAGCGTGGTCCGGCTGGGCAGGCAGGCCGTCGAGCCGGCGTAGTGCCGGTGGAACTCGAGGCCGCCGTCGCGGATGGACTGGCGGGCGCCGAGCTGCTCGCGGCGGAAGCGGGCCAGCGGCTCGCCCTCGTAGGGGGGCGGGTAGCGCTCCTCGTCCGTCATGATCACGAGGATGTTCGGGGAAGACATCCGGGCAAGCTACATGCCCGTTGAAGGCCAGCCGGCGGCGAGGCGGAGGGTCAGTAGTAGCCCCGCATCAGCTCGGTGGACCAGCGTCGGCTGGCGGACGTCGGCGCCGGCCGGCTCGAACTCGCGCATGTAGGGCTTGACGTCGAGCACCGGCGAACCGTCGATGGCGTCGAGGCCCTGCACGCGGAGGTCGAGGCCCTCGACGGCGAGCAGGCGGCAGGTCGACACACCGAGCCGGTTCGGTCGCATCTTGGCCCGCTGGGCGAACATGCCCACCTCGGGCCAGTCCGGGTTGCCCCGGGGCCGGCGCGCGCCCGACTGCACGTCGGCCGGATCGACCAGGTGGAACTGGAAGACCACCACCAGGTGGGAGAAGGCCGACAGCCCGGCCACCGCGTCGGGCCCGAACGCGCGCCGTCGAGGCGGATCACCGCCTCGACGCCGCCCCAGTCGTCGTCGATGGCCTCGGCGCGGCCGCCGACGACGACATCCCACCGGCTCCAGCGTGATCACGACCGGCAAAGCTAGTTTTTGCGGGTGAGGTCACGGGCGCCAGGGTCAGGAGCACGGCGGCTGACCGCATTCGTCATCACCCTCAACGAACTGCGCCGGCGGGTGCGCGACCGCTCGGCCGTGATCACCTGCCTGGTGGCGCCCCTCGCCATCGCCGCCATCCTCGGCTTCGCCTTCGCCGGGAACACCTCGCACGCCCCGCTGCCGATCGGGGTGTCGGGGGCCTCGCCGGCGCTGCTGCGGGCGGCCGTCCACGCCAGCCAGCTGCCGGACAACGTCGTGGTGCGGCTCGTCCCGGGCGAGGCGGCGGTGAAGCGCGAGGTGGCCGACGGCACGCTGGCCGGCGGCGTGGTCCTCCACCGGGGCCCGCACGCCCTGGCCCATCTCCTCATTCCGATGGTGGCGCCGGGCGCCACACCCTCGCCCGGGTTCGAGATCGTCGACCGGGCCAGCGCCCTGATCGGGCAGGAGTACGCCGAGTCGCTGGCGGCGGGCCTGGCCAGCCGGCTCTACGCCGGCCGCCTGGAGCCGGGACCGGCGACGCGACACCGCCGCCATCTCGGTCTCGGCGAGCACGCTCGGCAACGGCGGCAAGGCCGTGCTCGACTACTTCGCGCCCTCCATCGCCGTCGTGTTCCTCTTCATCGGCAGCGGCCTCGGCATGCGCTCCCTCCTGCATGGAGCGCTCCAACGGGACGCTGGCCCGGCTGGCCGCGGCGCCCGTCCGGCCCGAGCGCCATCGTCTGGGGGAAGCTGCTGGCCATCGGCCTCACGGGGCTGGCCTCCATCCTGATCGTCTGGGGCGTCACGGCGGCGGCCTTCGGGGCCGACTGGGGCGCTCCGCTCGGGGTGCTCATGCTGTGCGTGGGGGCCACCGCCGCCATGTGCGGCCTCGGGCGCCTTCCTCACCTCGTTCGCCCGTACCCCCCAGGAGGCCTTCGCCGCCTCCCTGGTGGTCGGCCTCGTCCTGGCGCTGCTGGGGGGCAACCTGCTGCCGCCCGGGGCCCTGCCCGAGGCCCTGCAGGTGCTCAGCCTGGGGACGCCGAACGGCTGGGCCCTGGTCGGGTTCGGGCGGCTGGCGCTGCTGCACGACCCGGCCTCGTCGGTCGTCGGGCCCTTCCTCGTCCTCTGCCTGATCGCCGTCGTCACCGGGGGCCTGGCCATGGCGCGGGTGCGCCGCATGGTGACGCCGTGATCCCGATCGTCCGCGTCAACCTCCGGCGCGCCATCGGCGACCGCCGGCTGCTCTTCGTGGCCACGCTGTTCCCGGTCGTGTTCATTCTCGTCACCGGCCTGCTGGCCGGGAGCCCCAAGGAGCCCATCGGGCTCGTCCACCCCTCGGCCCGCCTGGTCCAGCTGGTGGCCAGCACCGGCGATCTCAAGGTGCGCATTGAGCCCAACCGGGCCCAGCTGGGCGACGACATTCTGCGCGGGCGGGTGGTGGCCGGGCTCGTCGGGCTGCCCGCGCCGGCGGGGACCCAGCGCGTCGACTTCATCAGCGAGGCGGCCTCGAACAGCGCGATACAGGCGCGCACCGACGTGGTGGCCCTGCTCGACCTCATGGCCGCCGAGGGCACCCACACGAAGGTGACCGACGTCACGCTGGCCCACGCCGACGTGCCGACGCCGCTGAGCCCCTTCTCCTACGTGGCGCCGGCCGACCTCGTCCTCTTCCTCGGCATCACCGTGCTGCTGCTGTCCTCGGGCGTGGTGGAGTCGCGCCGGCTGGGCCTGATGCAGCGACTCGCCGCCGCGCCGGTGCGACGGCGCTCGGTGGTGGCGGCCCTGATCGCCACCAGTCTCTGCGTCGCCGCGGTGCAGTGCGTCGGGCTGCTGGTGGTCGGCCGCCTGCTCTTCGGGGTGCACTGGGGCAACCCGCTCGGCGTCTTCCTCGTGCTCGCCACGCTGTCGCTCGCCTACGCCGGCGCGGCCGCGCTGGTGAGCATGCGCTCACGCAGCGAGGAGCAGGCCATCTCCCTGGCCGTCGTGCTCGGCATCGTGGGCGGCATGCTGGGCGGGTGCATGTACCCGCTCGCCGTGGTCGGGACCGGTGGTCCGCGGCGTCGGCCACATCGTCCCCCAGGCCTGGGCCATGGATGCCTTCGTGAAGCTGATCTACGACCACGACGGCCTCAGTGCCGTGCTGCCCGAGGTCGGCGTCCTCGCCCTCTTCGCCGCCGTGCTGTGCGCGCTGGCGCTGCGGGCCTACGCGCGGACGGTGTACTCGCCCGGATGAAAGCGCCGGGTGAGCCGGCGGAACTTCCACGTGTGGTCCGGCCACAGCGTCGTGTTGCGGCCCCGGTGGTCGAGGTACCAGCTGCCGCACCCGCCCTCGACCCAGACCGAGTGGGCCAGGCGGGCCTGCAGGCGCTCGTTGTAGCGCCGCTGCACCGCCGGCTTGACCTCCACGGCGCGCACACCGGGCCGCTGCAGGAAGGCCAGCGCGCTGGCGATGTAGTTGATGTGCGACTCGATCATGTAGATCATGGAGTTGTGGGCCAACGTCGAGTTGGGCCCGATCATCAGGAACAGGTTGGGGAAGCCGTTGACGGTGGAGCCGGCGTAGGCCTCGACGCCGTTCGCCTTCCAGTGCTCGGAGAGCCGGACGCCGTCGCGGCCGACGATGTGCTCGGCGTAGGGCGGCTCGGCCGCCTCGAAGCCCGTCCCCATGATCACCACGTCGACCGGGCGGGCGATGCCGTCCTGGCCCACCACCTCGTGGGCGGTGAAGGAGGCCACCGGTGACTCCACCACCTCGACGTTGGGACGGGTGAGCGAGGGGTAGTAGTCGTCGGAGAGCAGGAGGCGCTTGCAGCCCGGCTCGTAGTGCGGCACCAGCTTCTGGCGCAGCGCCTCGTCGGGCACCTGCTTGGCCAGGTGGTCGAGCGCGGCCTTGCGCACGGCCGCCTTGCGCCGCTCCGCATGGCCGACGAAGACCGACAGCAGGGCCTCGAACATGGCGTAAATGCGGAGGCGTGACAGGCGCTGGAGCCAGGGCGCCTTGCGGTAGGCGAGCTTGCGCAGGCCCGAGACGGCCCGGTCGCGGCGGGGCACGACGAACGGCGGCGTCCGCTGGTGCAGATAGAGGTGCTCGACGACGGGGGCGATCTGCGGCACGAACTGCACCGCCGAGGCCCCGGTCCCCACCACGCAGACGCGCTTGCCGGCCAGGTCGAAGCCGTGCTCCCAGCGCGCCGAATGGAAGACCTTGCCGCGGAAGTCCCCCAACCCGGGGAAGTCCGGGATGGACGGCTCGCTCAGTGACCCGGTGGCCCAGACGAGGACCGGGGCCGTGTACTCCTCTCCCCCGCCCGTGCGCACGACCCAGTGCGCCGCCGCGTCGTCCCAGCGCGCCTCGGACACGGGCCGATTGAAGTGCAGCGAACCGCCGACGTCGAAGCGGTCGACACACTGGCGCATGTAGTCCCAGATTTCGCTCTGCGAGGAGAACCCGCGTGACCAGTCGGGGTTCAGCGCGAAGGAGAAGGAGTAGAGGTTGGACGGGACGTCGCAGGAGGCCCCCGGGTACGAGTTGTCCCGCCAGGTGCCGCCGAGGTCGTTGCCGCGGTCGAGCACGACGAAGTCGTCGACGCCCATGGAGCGGAGGCGGGCCGCCATGCCGATGCCGGAGAAGCCGGCGCCGACGATGATGACGCCGTGCCGGCTGGTCACGGGGTGGCGTGCACGAACGACACGACGACGGCGGCCAGCTCCTCCCCGCAGTCCTCCTGGAGGAAGTGCCCGCCCCCGACGATCGTCGTGTGCGGTTGACCCTGCGCGCCGGCGATCCGCTCCTTCAGGTTGCGGTCCGCCCCCTTGGTGATGGGATCGCTGTCGCTGAAGGCGCAGAGGAAGGGCCGGTCGAAGGCGGCCAGGCCCACCCAGGCGGCCACGTTGGCGTCGTGGGCCGGGTCGTCGGGCCGGGACGGCACCAGCAGGGGGAACTGCCGGGCGCCCGACTTGAAGGACTCGTCGGGGAACGGCGCGTCGTAGGCCGCCTCGACCTCGGGCGCCATCGGCTTGGCGCAGCCACCGCGGACGATGCCCCCGGTGGGGAACACGTCGACCTCCTGGGAGAACTTCTGCCAGGCGAAGAAGGCATCACCCGGATTGGTGTCGCCCGTGGGCAGGAAGGTGTTGGCCGCCACGACCCGGGCGAAGCGGCCGGGATGCTCGCCCACCAGCCGCAGGCCGATGAGGCCGCCCCAGTCCTGGCCGACCAGGGTGACGTCGGTCAGGTCGAGCCGGTCGAAGAGAAGCTGGCGCATCCACTCGACGTGGCGGGCGAAGGTGTAGTCGGTGCGCGCCGCCGGCTTGTCGGATCGCCCGAAGCCGACCAGGTCGGGCGCCACGACCTGCAACCCGGCGGCGGTCAGGACCGGGATCATGGTGCGGTACAGGTAGGACCACGAGGGCTCGCCGTGCATGAGCAGCACGACGGGTGCCGCGGGGTCACCCTCCCGCAGGTAGTGCACGCGGAGCGTGCCCCCGTCGGCGTCGTCGACGTCCGCGTAGTGCGGCTCGAAGTCGTACCCGGGCAGGTCAGCGAAGCGGTCGTCTGGTGTGCGGAGCGTCTCCATGCAGGCCGGAGCCTACGCCCTCGGCGTCGGTGACCGCCGTGGGAGAACGTGCGTGCGCGGTCACCCCGGCACCCCGTAACCTGACACCGACGTCACAAACCACCCGCGGGAGGGACACGCCGCCATGGCTCTATCGGATGCTCAGGAATACGACCCGTTCGCCGCCTTCGACGACGCGGTGGCGGGGACCACGCGCGACCCGTACCCCGACCTTGTGGCCAAGCGCCGCGACACCCCCGTGCAGAAGGGCCTGACCATGAACCCCGACTCGCTGCCCGAGGGCATCGAGGTCGAGCCGGGATGGATCGCCTACCGCTACGACGACTGCTCGCGGATTCTGCGCGACGCCAAGACGTTCACCTCGACCGGCTACGACGTCACCATCGGCATGGTGATGGGCCACATGATCCTGGGCATGGACGACCCCGAGCACCGTGGCCACCGCAATCTGGTGGCCCACGCGTTCCGCGAGAAGGCGCTGGCCCGCTGGGAGCCCGAGTTCATCCGCCCGATCATCGACGAGCAGATCGACCGCTTCGCCGCCGACGGCGAGGCCGACCTGGTGCGCCAGCTGACCTTCGAGTTCCCGGTCCGCGTCATCGCGCGCCTGCTCGGCCTGCCCGAGGAGGACTTCCCGCAGTTCCAGCGCTGGTCGGTCGAGCTCATCAGCCTGGTGGCGGACATCGACCGCGGCATCGCCGCCTCCGAGTCGCTGCGCGAGTACTTCGCCGGCGTCGTGGCCGAGCGGCGGGCCCACCCCGCCGAGGACGTGATCAGTGACCTGGTCTCGGCCGAGATCGACGGTGAGAAACTGACGGACGAGGCCATCTACTCCTTCCTGCGCCTCCTGTTGCCCGCCGGGGCCGAGACGACGTACCGGTCGTCGGGCAACCTCTTGTACCTGCTCCTCACCCACCCCGAGCAGCTCGAGGCGGTTCAGGCCGACCGCTCGCTCCTGCCCCAGGCCATTGAGGAGGGCCTGCGCTTCGAGCCCCCTCTGCTCAGCATCAACCGGACCACGACCTGCGAGGTCGAGATCGGCAGGCGTCACCATCGGCCCCGACGAGAGCATCTCGCCCCACATCGGCTCGGCCAACCACGACGAGACGCGCTGGGACGACCCCGAATCCTTCGACATCTTCCGGCCCGCCATACCGCACATCGCGTTCGCGCACGGGCCGCACATGTGCCTGGGCATGCATCTCGCCCGGCTCGAGACCCGCGCCCTGCTGAACCGCGTCTTCGACCGCCTGCCCGACCTCACGCTCCGGCCCGGCGACGACGACCCCCACATCCGCGGCGACATCTTCCGCTCCCCCACCTCGCTGCCGGTCACCTTCAGCGCGGCGTAGGGATCGTTCAGCCGATCCGGCGCATCTCCACCTCGTCGCCCCGGGCGATGAGCACGGTCGACACCAGCGAGGGCGGGAACAGTCCGTGGGCCACCACGCCCGGCGCGGCGTCGAGCCGGGCGGCCAGGCCAGCCGGATCGTCCACCTCGCCCTGGTAGTCGGCCAGCACGCCCCCGTCGGGCGTCAGGGGCGCGTCGCGCAGCGCCGCATCGGGAAGCTCGCGCAGGGTGGCCGCCAGTCCGAAGGCCAGGAGCTCCAGGGGCACCGGCGCATGGATCCGCGCCACCGGCTTGTCCGAGGAGACAATGACGATGAAGCGATCGGCGGCCGCGGCCACGATGCGCTCTCGGGTGTGGGCCCCGCCGCCGCCCTTGACGAGCCATCCGGCGGGATCCACCTGATCGGCCCCGTCGATGGCGATGTCGAGCCGGTCGATGTCGGTGAAGGGCCGGACCACCAGCCCGAGGGCGACCGCCTGCGCCTCGGTGGCCGGCGACGTGGCGGCACACGTGATGTCGAGCCGGCGTTCCGCCAGCACCGGCACCAGCTCGGCCACGGTCGAGCCCGTGCCGAGCCCGACCACCATGCCGTTCTCGACCAGCGCGGCGGCAGTCGTTGCGGCGACGCGCTTCTCCGCCCTGAGGTCAGCTCCCGTCACGACCGACACGCGCTCAGCTGCGCGGGACATCCTTCCAAGGCAACTCCTTGTCGGTCCGGACGTCGCCCGGGAGGCCGAGCACCCGCTCGCCCAAAATATTGCGCATGACCTCGGACGTGCCGCCCTCAATGGAGTTGGCCCGCACGCGCAGGAACATCTTGCGGACGTCGGGCGAGTTCATGCCGACCAGGTCGGGCCGGATCATGGGGTACCCGGACGGGAACAACATGGCGTCGTTGCCGAGCAGGTCCATGCAGAGCTCGTAGATGCGCTTGTTCTCCTCCGCAAAGGCCAGCTTGGCGACGGATCCCTCCGGCCCCGGGGTGCCCGCCTTGCGCGTCTGGGCGGCGCGGGCGTTCGTCATGGACAACGCCTCCATGCGGATGTAGCTCGACACGAGCCGGTCTCGCAGCGCGAGCGCATGCGGCGGAGGTGTCTCCCTGCCAGCGCTCCTTCCAGATCTTCATGGCCTCGTGCGACCGGGCCGCCGCCCCGCCGGCCCACGGCGCCGCCGATGGAGACCCGCTCGTTCATGAGCGTCGTCACCGCGACCCGCCAGCCGTCGCCCTCGGCGCCCAGGCGGGCCGCGTCGGGCATCCGCACGTCGGTGAAGAAGACTTCGTTGAACTCGGCTTCGCCGGTGATCTGGAAGAGCGGTCGCACCTCGACGCCGGGCGCGTGCATGTCGACCAGGAAGGCGGTCATCCCCCTGTGCTTGGGAACATCGGGATTGGTGCGCGCCACAATGAGGCCGAAGGACGAGACGTGCGCCAGCGTCGTCCAGACCTTCTGCCCGTTGAGCAGCCACTCCTCGCCGTCGCGCTCGGCCCGGGTCGACAAGCCCGGCCACGTCGGAACCGGCGCCGGGCTCGCTGAAGAGCTGGCACCAGATCTCCTCGCTGGTGAAGAGGGGGCGCAGGTAGCGCTCCTGCTGCTCGGGCGTCCCGTGCGTGGCGATGGTGGGTGCGCACATGCCGTAGCCGATGGGATTGCGGATGCCGGCCACCGGGGCCCCGGCCGGCACTGAGACGCGACTGCGCCCGTTGTTGCTCACGGGGTGTCAGACCGAGGCCACCGGACCGACCGGGAAGTGCAACCAGGCCAGGCCGCGGTCGAACTGCTCGCCGAGAAACTGCTGCGGCGGCGTCGTCCCCGGCGGGAAGTCGGCCACCAGGGCGTCAACCAGCTCGTCGACGTTCGGACTCATGCCCGCACCCTATAGCGTGCTCTCGTGCGGGCACCTGCTCAATCCGGATGGATCCGGCGCAGGGAGTCGGACCCTCCACCCTTCGGCTGCAAGGGAACACCGTCGCGGTGACGGAGTCGGTACGGCTGCCCGACGGCCGGGTCCTGGCCTACGAGGAGTACGGCATCGCATCGGGCTTCCCGGTCCTGAGCTGTCACGGCGGCCTCAGCTCCCGTCTCGACGCTGCGCCCGCGCACGAGGCCGCCGTCGCCATGGGTGTCCGCCTCATCTCCCCCGATCGTCCGGGCATGGGTCTCTCCACCTACCAGCGCGGGCGCCGGCTGGTCGACTGGCCGGCTGACGTGACGCACCTCATGGAGGCGTTGGGCATCGCGGAGTTCGCCGCCATGGGGTGGTCGGCGGGGGGCCCGTACGCCGCCATCTGCGCCGCCCGGATGGAGGGCCGGGTCACGGCGGTTGCCCTCCTCTCGAGCGCCGTCCCGCTCGACCTCTACGGGACGACCCGCGGCCTCAGCACGGAGGACCGCGTGTTGCTGTTCCTGTGCCAACGGACGCCCTGGTTGGCCTCGGCCCTCATGAAGGTGAGCATCGTGAACGCCAGCAATGCCCGGTTGCTGCGCGCCGTCATGCGCTCGTTCCCCGCGGCCGATCGCACGGTGCTGACCGAATGGGGGCCGCCCGACAACGCGCTCGCCTTCGTCCGGGAGGCGATGCGCCAGGGCACCGAGGGCTGCGTGCAGGACTACCGCATCTTCGGCGACCCGTGGGGGTTCGCCCTCGAGGAGGTCCACGTCCCGGTCGACATCTGGGAGGGCGCCGAGGACGACACCGGCCCGCCCGGCTACCGGGCCTTCCTCAAACGCCACATCCCCCAGGCCACCGTCACCGTGGTGCCGGGCGAGGGTCACCTGTCGCTCCTGCCCCATCAGGCGCCCGCCATCTTCTCCTCGCTCCTGGGCGGCGACCACAACGCCGAGTCCACGGCGCGGTGGAACGTCGGGTAGGCGAACAGCATGGATCGCCTTGTCTCCGACGGAACCCCGCGCCGACACGGCCAGGTAGAGCAGACCCGCGACCTCGCCGCCGGTCGGGCCCATCGACGAGCTCGGCCTCAATGCCGACGACGACGGCGTCGACCTGGAGCGATCTACAGCCCGCCCCAGTTGGTGATCTGTACGGGCGCCACAATCGGGGTCCCGACGTTGAGCTGTATCTGGTAGTGGTCGCCCAGCGGGATGTCGTTCGGGTTGCCGGTGTAGAGCTTGGCCGGCTGCCCCGGCGAGGTGAAGAAGACCGTCACGTTGCCGGTAGCCGGGCCGACCTGCGTCTTGCTGAGGGGGATGCCCCACTCGTGGAAGAACTGACCCAGGGTGAAGCTCTCCGAGGTGCTCGGGGACTCAATGTGGATGATCCCGTCGTTGGCGTGCACGTGCAGCCAGTAGAAGCAGCTCCCCGTCTGGACGAAGGGGCCCTCGCGGTGCTGACGGCCTGGAAGCCGGGGATGCCGATGCCGTAGGGGATCAGCTGCGCCTTCCCGTTCACGAAGATGGTGAGGTGGGTGTGCACGTGCAGGACCAGTTGCTCGTTGGTCTGGCACTGGACGCCGTCGACGGTCTGGCCGGTGGCCGCGTTCAGCAGCGTGGCCAGCTTCGGGCCGCTCGGGACCGGGACGGTCTCGGGGCCCGGCGTCCCGGCGGGCGGCTGCACCCACGATGACGACATGGAGGCGGGAATGGGCTCGAGCGCGATGTGCGGGTTCTTGGCGGAAGGGGGCGGGCTGCTGTTGGAACCGCCCGTCACCACGACGATGAGGATCACGACGAGCGCGATCACGACGACGGCACCGCCGATGCGGATGCCGAGGCGCATCCGCTTCGCCCGCTGCTCTGCCGCGCGCCTCTGGGCGGCGTTGCGCTGGTTCTCGGCCCTGCGCTGGGCCTTCGACTTGCTTTGACTGGTCATTGGGGCGTCAGCGTAGCGAACCAATCCCAGCGGAAGGCATCAACTCGCTCGAGGGGCCCGGCCCATTCGGGAGACTCCACGCCGGCGGTGCCGAGGGAGGCCGAGGCCTGCCAGAGGTCGCCGTCGACGAAGGCGACGGTGATGGTCCGATCGTGCTCGGCGTCGGTGAACTGCCAGGCGCCGGCCACCCCGTGGTGCTCCACCAGCCGCCCACCGTCGACGGCCGGCCCCACCACGACGTGGACGCCCACGGCGGGACGGAACGGGACCGCCTCGGGCGAGACCGCGACCCGGGGCGCGGCCCAGCGGCCCACCACCGGGAAGGGCCCTGACAACAGGGCCCGCCGGGCCCGGAAGAAGCGGTCCTTGGCGTGCAGCGTCCTCGGCCAGCGCGAAGAACTCGGGCACCACGCTCTCGTCGCGCAGGAAGTAGAGCGTCATGTAGTGGAAGCGGTCGAGGAGGCTGCCCGTCGCCGCCTCGGCCGCCCGGCAGCGGGGGGAGCGCACCCAGCGACGCCCGAAGTTGATGCCCTCGATGGTGAACTGCTCGGGAAGGTGGTCCAGCTGGTGCCAGGCGTTGTAGGCCTCGTGCGCGGACGGATCGGTCACCTCGGTGAACGAGAAGAATCCCAGCACTCTGCGAGGCTACCCGCCGCCCGCTGCAAGACTCAGGCCCGATGGCGACGACGGCGGGGTTTCTCTCGGGGATGCGCGTGCTCGACCTGAGCATCTGGCGCCCCGGTCCGTACGCCACGTCGTTGTTGGTGCCCCTCGGCGCCGACGTCCTGAAGGTCGAGCCGCCGGGCGGCGATCCGATGCGCCACTACCCCGGCCTCTTTGCCGCCATCAACGAAGGCAAGCGCAGCCTGGAGCTGGACCTGAAGGACGACGGACGACCGGGCCAGGGCGCTGGAGCTGGCCGCAGAGGCCGACGTCCTCGTCGAGGGTTTCCGGCCCGGGGTCGCTGGCCCGGCTGGGAATCGACGAAGCGGCCGTGCGGACGCTGAACCCCGCAGTCGTCTATTGCTCCATATCGGGCTACGGCCAGCACGACCCCCGCGCCCTCCTCCCGGGCCACGACGTGAACTACCACGCGTGGTCGGGGGCGTTGACGCCCGAGGGCGGCATGGCCACCAGCAATCCCCCGCTCCCCACCGCCGACCTGGCCGCGGGCATGACCGCCGCCTTCGGGATCTGCGCCGCCCTCCTGGGCCGCGTGACCAGTGGCGAAGGGACCTACCTCGACGTCTCCATGACCGACGTGCTCGCCACCTGGGTCGGCCCCGCCGGAGCCAGACCCGCCGAGGACTCCGCAGACAACAGCCGGGCGGCGCCCATCCCCGGGTACGGCCTCTTCGCCACGGCCGATGGCGGGCAGATCGCCCTGGGCGTCATGAACGAGCAGCACTTCTGGGCCAGCCTGTGCGAGGCGCTCGGACTCGGGCCGGTCGGTGGCCTCGGCTTCGACGAACGCTGCCGGCGGGGTGCCGAGCTCCAACAGGCCGTCGCCGAAGCGATCGCCACCCGGACCAGGGACGAGCTGGTGGACCTCCTGGCCGCCGCCGGCGTGCCCGTCGCCCCGGTGCTCGACCGCCGGGGCATGCTGGCCGCCGCCCCGTTCCCGCGGTTCCCGATCCGGCTCCCGTTGCCCGGACCGGCGCGGCCCGTCCCCACGCTCGACCAGCACCGCGGCCAGGGTTTCGCCGGGGCCGGTTGACGCCGGACGACCACCACCGGTGCTGTTACGGTCCTGCGGACGCATGCCACAGATCGCCGACCTCCTCCGTGCCAACCAGGCCTATGCGGCCGCCCGGGCCCACGTGGCCGATCCCCGACCGAGCCGTCACATCGCCGTCGTGACGTGCATGGACGCCCGCATCGACGTCTTCGCCGTCCTGGGTCTGCATCTCGGCGATGCCCACGTGATCCGCAATGCGGGGGGCGCGTCACCGAGGACGTGCTGCGCAGCCTCGCGCTCTCCAGCGGGGTCCTCGGCGTGGACACCGCTGTGGTGATGCAGCACACGAAATGCGGCCTCTTCGGGGTGGACGACGCGCAGCTGCGCGAGCTGACCGGGGCCGACCTGGGCTTCCTGCCCATCGACGACCACGTGGCCGCGCTGCGCGAGGACGTGGAGCGGCTCTCCGGGACGCCCTACCTGTCGCAGCTGCAGGTGATCGCCGGGCTGGTGTACGACGTCGAGAGCGGCCGGCTGGAGGACGTGGTCCGCTGGGAGCGCCCCGGCTGACGGCCCACCGGCCGTGCCCCGGCTGTGTGACCAGCGAAGACTCGCATTACAGTTCAGCGACACCTTCGACCAGATCACGGCCGCTGCGGGCGGCACCCGGACGGGGTGCCTACGGACGCACACCCGGAGCCGACCCTAAGGAGCCACCATGCCGGCCCACGACACCGCCGCCCGCCAACCGACGCAGCGCATCCCTTGCCCCGACGAAGCGGCGCGGGCGCTCGCTCCTGGCGGCGCTGGTCGGGTGCCTGACGTTGGTCCCGGCGGTCCTCGCCGTGGCCCCGGGCAGCGCATCGGCCGCCGCCTACCCCGACAACGTGGCCCAGCCGGTGAACTTCGGTGACGCCGGGTACTTCGGACCCAGCGGTGGACTGTCGCTGAACGCGCCGCCGGTCGGGATGGCCACCACGCACGACGGGCAGGGGTACTGGATCGCCGCCTCCGACGGCGGCATCTTCAACTACGGCGACGCCGCCTTCTTGGGCTCGGCCGGCGGCATCAAGCTCAACAAGCCGATCGTCGGCATGGCCGCCACGCCCGACGGCGGCGGGTACTGGCTGGTGGCCTCCGACGGCGGCATCTTCTCCTACGGCGACGCACACTTCTACGGCTCCACGGGTTCCATACAGCTCAACCAGCCCATCGTCGGCATGGCCGTGACCCCCGACGGCGGCGGCTACTGGCTGGTGGCCTCCGACGGCGGCATCTTCGCCTACGGCGACGCGCAGTTCTACGGCTCCACGGGCTCCATCCACCTGAACCAGCCCGTCGTCGGCATGGCGGCTGGGCCCGGCGGCGGCGGGTACTGGCTGGTGGCCTCCGACGGCGGCATCTTCGCCTACGGCACGTGCCCCGTTCCTCGGCTCCGCCGGCGGCACGCCGATCAACGCACCCATTGTGGGCATCGCCGCCGCGGCGAGCGGGACCGGTTACTGGATGGCGGCCAAGGACGGCGGTGTCTTCAACTACGGCACCGCCCCGTTCCTGGGCTCCATGGGCGGCCAGGCCAACAGCAACCCGATCCGGGCCATTGCGGCCACGCCGTCCGGACAGGGGTACTGGCTCCTGCCCACGTCGCCGCCGCCGATCCCCCCACGGTGCAGTTGGGCTCCTCCGGCGCCGCGGTGGCCACGTTGCAGTCGCAGCTGTACGCCCTCGGCTACTGGGTCGACACCACGAGCGGATCCTTCGACGACAGCACGCAGCAGGCGGTCTGGGCCCTGCAGAAGGCGGCCAACCTCCCCCGCGACGGGGTCGTCGGACCGGCCACCTGGGCCGCGCTCGAGGCCGGGGTCGTCCCCCAGCCCCGGGCGGAGTCGGGCTACGAGATCCAGATCAACCTGGAGAACGACCTGATCATGGTCGTCAACAACAACCACCTGCTCTGGACGCTCAACACGTCGACCGGCGGCGGCTACACCTACACGCAGGACGGCTCCACCAACGTGGCCATCACGCCCACCGGGGTGTTCAGCACCTTCCGGGTGGTCGACGGGACGGTGACCGACTCCCTCGGGACCCTGTTCCGGCCGAGGTTCTTCTTCCAGGGCTACGCCATCCACGGTGACTCGGCCGTGCCGCCCGAGCCGGTCTCGCACGGCTGTGCCGCGCATCAGCAACGAGGCCATCAATTGGATCTGGGCGGCCAACATCGACCCGATCGGCACGACCGTCTGGGTCTACTAGGCCCTCCGCTCCCGTCGAGCGATGGGCTACACCAAGGGCCTCCACGAAATCGCCGACGGCGTCTGGGCCTACCTGCAGCCCGACGGCGGCTGGGGATGGTCCAACGCCGGCCTGATCACGGGGGACGGCAGCTCCCTCCTCGTCGACACGTTGTTCGACCTCCGCCTCACGGCCGAGATGCTCGAGGCGATGCGCGCCACGTCGCCGGCGGCGCAGCACATCGACACCGTGGTCAACACGCATGCCAACGGGGACCACTGCTACGGCAACTCGCTCCTGGGTGACGCCCAGATCATTGCCACGGCGCGCTGCGCCGAGGAGATGCAGGAGCTGCCGCCGGCCGCCATGGCGGCCATGCTCCGTTCGGCGGACGCACTGGGCGCCGCCGGCCAGTTCGTGCAGAGGATCTTCTCCCCGTTCTCCTTCGAGGACGTCCCGCTGACGCTGCCGACCCGGACTGTTCGAGGACCGGCTCGACCTGCACGTGGGCGGCCGCGCCGTCTCGTTGCTCGAGGTCGGCCCGGCCCACACGGCCGGCGACGCCGTCGTCCATCTGCCCGAGGAGGGCATCGTCTTCACCGGGGACATCCTCTTCCACGGGGGCCACCCGATCGTCTGGGCCGGGCCGGTGGCCAACTGGATCGCGGCCTGCGACCGGGTCCTGGCACTGCGACCCTCCGTCGTCGTGCCGGGTCACGGCCCGCTGGCGACACCGGCCGCGCTCGTGGACCTCAAGGAGTACTTCACGCTCCTGACCAGCGAGGCCAGGACGCGCTACGAGGCCGGCATGACGCCGCTGGACGCGGCCCGCGACATCGATCTGGGCCCCTACGCCGGATGGAGCGAGGCCGAACGGGTCGTGGCCAACGTGCATGCCCTCTACCGCGACTTCGGTGACCCGTCGCCCGCCGACGCGCTCACCCTGATGGGAGAGATGGCCGCTCTGGCCGGCTGAGCAGGCGACACGCCGGTGTGGCAGCACCGGCTCCGGGCCGGTCCCCGCGGGACGCGACGCAGCCCGGCGCGGACGACTAGCGATGCGCCCTCGGGGTACACAACCCCGGTGGAGACGCGCACGGCGCCGCTCATCGGCGGCCGGTACCGCATTGCCGGCCTCCTGGGCGAAGGGGGGATGGCGCGGGTCTTCGACGCCTTCGACGAGCGCCTGGAGCGACCGGCGGCGGTGAAGATCCTGCGGGCCGAGACCCGCGCCCTCCCGGGCATGCGCGAGCGGTTCCAGCAGGAGGCACTGATCGCCGCCCGGCTCCTCCATCCCCACATTGTGGCCGTGCTGGACTTCGGCGAGGACCACGCGTCGTCGTTCCTCGTGATGGAGCGACTCCCGGGAGCCACCCTGCGCGACGAGATCGTCGCCCGGGGGCCGCTGTCCACGCCAGCGCGTCATGCTCGTCATGACCGAGACGCTCGCCGCGTTGACGGCCGCCCACTCGCGCGGCGTGCTCCATCGCGACATCAAGCCCAGCAACATCCTCCTGGAGCAGGACGGGCACACGAAGATCACCGACTTCGGCATCGCCAAGAGCTTCGACATCCGCGCTGATGCGGCGCCGCCGGCCGACGACATGACGATGACCGGCGTCGTGCTGGGGACGCCCGGGCTATCTGGCCCCGGAGCGACGATCGGCCCACCCGGCGACCGTCCAGTCCGATCTGTACTCGGTGGGCGCGGTCATGGTGGAGGCGCTGACGGGACAACGCCTCGGCCCCGGGGCGGCGCCGACGGACAGGCTGCCGCCTCCCTTCGGCGCGGTGGCCGGTCGCGCCCTGGCCGACGACCCGCGTCAACGCTTCGCGTCGGCCACCGAGATGCTCCACGCGTTGCGCGCCCCCGCCAACGGGACCCCGCAGGCGACACGACCACCGGTTACCGCGTCGGCGCCGACCGACCGTGCCGCTCCGGCCGGCCGACCGGCACCGCGGTCCTCACCGCACCGTCACAGCGCCGACGCCGCAACGGCAACGCCGCCGGCGGGCCCGGGTCCGTCGCCGACGCCTCGCCTTGGCTGTTGTCGCTCTCGCTGGCCCTCGGCACGGCCGGCTTCCTCCTCTTCGCACGGGACGCTGCGGCCGACGGCTCCCACGAACCCGGTTGTGCAACGCACCATGCGGCCAGCCCGCAGACCCGGGCGCTCACCCGTCCGAGCACGACACCGACCACCGACGCCGAGGGCTCGGCCATTTCGACGCTCGCCACATCGCTGGCGGACGGAGGGTTCCCCGGAGACGGTGCGCTGGCCAGCGCCCTCCAGGCCACGGCCGCCCAACCCGTCGGGGCAGGGCGGGAGGCCGCGGCCCAGCAGACGCTCGCACTCGCCGGGGTGCTGCTCGACGGAGGCGGCATCACGGAGGGGCCAATACCAGGACGTCGTGACCGTGCTGCAACCGACCGGTGCCACCGTGACCACGACGACGGCACCGCCGGCGCCGGCGCAGCCGCAGCCGCTGCACAGCGCCGATCTTCGGGGGTCATGGTCACGGCCGCCCTGGCCACGGGGACGGCGGGGACGGCCAGGGATGAGCACGTTCTCCCTCGTCTGACGATCTGCGCTCGGGCTCGCGTCGACGACAGGGCTACGCTGCGTCGCCGAGGGAGAAGTGAGACTGATGCAGATGCGTTCAGGCCGCGGGGCCGCCCAAAGGTGAGCGACACGACCACGACGGCACAGGATTCGGATTTCGACCCTGACGCGCTACGACGGAAATACCGGCTCGAGCGCGACAAACGGCTCCGGCAGGACGGGAACACCCAGTACGTCGAACTGGCGGGAGCGTTCGCGGCCTATCTGGAGGATCCCTACACCGACCCGGTCGACCGTGCTCCCCTGACGGATGACGTCGGGGTCGCCATCATCGGCGGCGGATTCGCCGGCCTGATCACCGGCGCACGGCTCACCGAGGCGGGCATCGACGACTTTCGCATCATTGAGAAGGGCGGCGACTTCGGCGGCACCTGGTACTGGAACAGATACCCGGGAGCGCAGTGTGACGTCGAGTCCTACGTCTACCTCCCACTCCTGGAGGAGACCTCCTACGTCCCCAGTGAGAAGTACGTCCGCGCCCCGGAGATTTTGGAGCACTGCCATCGCATCGCCCGGCACTTCGACCTGTACGAGCGCTCGTGCCTGTCCACCGAGGTCACCGCCATCGAATGGGACGACGCCCGGCTGCGCTGGACGATCACGACGAACCGCGGCGATCGCATGTCGGCCCGGTTCCTCGTGATGGGCAACGGACCCCTGCACCGCCCGAAGCTCCCGGGCATTCCCGGTATCGAGACCTTCAAGGGCCACTCCTTCCACACGAGCCGCTGGGACTACGCCTACACGGGTGGGGACTCGAACGGCGGACTGGAAGGCCTGGCCGACAAGCGCGTCGGCATCATCGGCACCGGCGCCACCGCGGTGCAGGTGATCCCGCACGTGGCCGCGTCGGCGGCCGAGCTCTTCGTCTTCCAGCGCACGCCCTCCTCCATTGACGTGCGGGCGAACCGACCGACGGACCCGGACTGGGCCGCCTCACTCGAGCCCGGCTGGCAGCGCGACAGGATGGAGAACTTCACGTTGTTGACCTCCGGCGGCTTCGCCGAGCGGGATCTCGTCAACGACGGCTGGACCGACATTCTGGCCAGGCTGGTCAACCGGATGCGCGACCAGTCGCCGGGGCCCGGCCAGGACCTGGCGGCGGTGATGGAGCTGGCGGACTTCGAGAAGATGGAGCAGATCAGGGGCCGCGTGGACGACATCGTCGAGGATCCGGCGACCGCCGACGCCCTCAAGCCGTGGTACCGGCAGTTCTGCAAGCGCCCCTGCTTCCACGACGAGTACCTGCAGGCCTTCAACCGCCCGAACGTCTCGCTCGTGGACACCGACGGCCGCGGGGTGGACGCCATCACGAACGACGGTGTCGTCGTCGGTGAGCGTGCGTACGCGCTCGACTGCCTGATCTTTGCCACCGGGTTCGAAGTGGGCACCGAGTACACGCAGGCGGGCCGGCTACGACGTCGTCGGCTCCCGCGGGCAGAGCCTCTCCGAGCACTGGCAGGACGGGATCCGGTCCGTGCACGGGATGCACGTGCACGGCTTTCCCAACATGTTCGTGCTGGGCCACACCCAGGGCGGCTTCACGGTCAACTACCCCCACCTGCTCGAGGAGGCATGCGACCACCTCTGCCACGTCCTGCGCTACGCCGTCGAGCACGACGTCGCCGTGGTGGAAGCGACGGCGGACGGCGAAGAGCAGTGGCTCGTGCAGCTCTCCGAGTCGGCACGGGACATCCGCGCCTTCCAGCAGCAGTGCACGCCCGGCTACTACAACAACGAGGGCCAGCCCGCCGCCGGCGGTTTCATCGGCAGCTCCTACGGCAAGGGCCCCATGCCCTTCTTCAAGCTCCTCGGCGAATGGAGGGAGGCCGGCGACTTCGCCGGCCTCGAACTACGCCCGTAGTTCGGCCCCGCCTCTCAGCCCGCTCCGAGCCGGCTCATGCAAGACTGCGGCGGCAGCGAGGGAGCGGGGGTTCCAGATGAAGAGCGTGCTCATCCTGGGCGCCGGATTTGCCGGGCTGGAATTGGCGACCATGTTGTCGGACGAAGTGCTCGGACGAGGTGGACATCACGATCGTCGACAGCAGCGATGCGTTCGTGTTCGGGTTCTCGAAGCTCGACCTGATGTTCGGCCGCAAGGACCTGGCCAGCGTGCGGGTCCCCTACTCCCACCTCCACAAGCCGTCGGTCCGTTTCGTCCAAGAGACGATTCTCACCATCGACCCCGAGCGCCGTCGCGTCACCACGGACGCCGCAACGTACGAGCCTGACATCCTCGTCGTGGCGCTGGGTGCAGACCTCGACCCGGCCGCCACTCCGGGCATGGTCGAAGAGGGCTCGGAGTTCTACACGGTCGAGGGGGCCGCTCGGGTACGCGACATGTTGCCCGCCTTTGCCGGAGGCGACGTCATCATCGGCGTGCTGGGCAACTTCTTCAAGTGCCCGGCCGCCCCGTTCGAGACCGCCTTCATGCTGCACGACTTCTTGGAGAAGCGGGGCCTGCGGGCCACGTCGACGATCAAGATCGTGAGCCCGATGGGAATGCCCATCCCTATTTCGCCCGAGGCCTCGGCCGGCATTCTGGAGGCGGCGGGCGAACGGGACATTGAATGGTGCCCGCAGTCGAAGGTGACCGCGCTCGACCCCGGCACCAAGATCGCCACGCTGGAAGACGGGCGGACGATGCCCTACGCCCTGTTTCTCGGCATCCCCGTGCACCGGGCACCCCAGGTGGTGGCGGATTCCGCCCTGGCCGAGGACGGGTGGATCGCCGTCGACCATCGCACCTTCGCCACGAAGTTCGAGAACGTCTACGCCGTCGGTGACGTGACGAGCGCGCCCGTGCCGAGGGTGGGTGCCATCGCCGAAGGGGAAGCCCGCACCCTGGCCGAGGTGCTCATCCACCAGATCAAGGGCGGCGAGGTGCCGGCGCCCTACCGTGGCACGGCGACGTGTTACATAGAGTTCGGGGGCGATCGCGTCGCCCGGTTCGACGCCAACTTCCTGTCGGGGCCGACGCCGACCGGCTCCTTCACGGCGGCCTCCGAGGAGATCGTCGCGTCGAAGGTCGAGTTCGGCGCCTCGCGTCGCCGGCGCTGGTTCGGCCTCGACTGAGGCGCCGCGCCGGCGAGCACGGACGCTGACCACAAGGCGTCGCCGCGCCTTGCTGGCGACCAGCCCCGACTCCGGCGCCATGGAAGGATGGAAGGCTCGCCAACGAAGGAGCATGGGTGCGCCACACTCGACACGGACTGAGGGCTCTCGCCGCGCTGGCCATCGTCTGCGGTGTCCTCACCGGAGTGCTCGGCGCGGGGCAGGCGGCGCAGGCCGCCGCGACGTCGCATCGAAGACGTACTACGTGTCGCTCGGAGACTCCTATTCGGTCGGCTACCAGCCCGATCGGGGCTCCACGCCGGGGTACACCGTCGTGGTGGCGAAGGCGACCCGTCTGACGCTGGTCAATTTCGGCTGTGGTGGCGCCACGACCACCTCGCTGGTCTCCTCCGTCGGATGCCCTGACGTCCTGCCGCACACCACGGGCGGGGTGACCTACCCCACGACGACGCAGGAGGCGGCGGCCCTCTCGTTCCTCAACGCCCACCGGGGACACATCGGGCTCATCACGGTGTCGATCGGCGGCAACGACGTGACCGCGTGTGCCAGCCAGTCCAACCCGATCTCGTGCGTGGCCACCGCCGTCGTCCGGCATCACGAAGAACGTGACGAGCCTGGCCGCGGCGTTGCGGGCGGCGGCGGGGCCGAAGGTCCCGCTGATCGGGCTGACCTATCCCGACGTGATCCTCGGGAGCTACGTGTACCCCACGCACCCGGCGGGCGCCGCTGCGCTCTCGCTGGCCAAGCTCTCAGTGGTGGCCTTCAAGTCCCTCATCAACCCGGCCCTCTCCAAGGCGTACGGCTCCGCCCAGGGGAGCCTGGTGGATGTCACCAAGGCGACGGGCGCCTACGTACCCCTGACGAGGACGGTGCACTCGCGCACCTACGGCACCATTCCGGCGGCGGTGGCGAGCGTCTGCACGCTCACGTGGTTCTGCGCCCAGGGGAACATCCACGCCACCACGAAGGGCTACACCCTCATCGGCAAGCTCGTGGTGGCCCGCTACGCCACCGTCCGCCGGTCCTGAGCGCTCCCGTGGGCTCGTGCAAGTTCACGAGAGAGGTTCGTGGATTGGTTCTCCGTCGGCCTAGCGGCGGGTGAACGTCAGATGCGTGACGCCGCTCGGCGTGCTGACCGCTTCCAGATCAAAGCGCTCTTCGAGTCCTTCGAGCCCATCCCAGAGTCGGACGCCGCGCCCGAGGACGATGGGACTGAGGACAATGTGCATGTCGTCTATCAGGTCGGCGGCGAGGAACTGGCGGACCGTCGATGGTCCTCCGCCGATGCGCACGTCGAGTTCGCCGGCAGCCTCCTTGGCTATCTTCAGCGCTTCAGCGGGCGTGGCGTCAATGAAGTGGAAGGTCGTCCCGCCCTCCATTTCGAGCGTCGGGCACGGGTTGTGTGTCAGCACGAAGACCGGCGTGTGAAAGACCGGCTCGTCACCCCACCAGCCCTTCCAGTCTTCGTCGGCCCAGGGGCCGCGTTGCGGTCCGAACTTGTTGCGGCCCATGATCTCGGCACCGATGCCGGTTCCCCAGTTGTTGGCGAAGGCTTCGTCGGCACCATTGCTCCCGCCGGGCTCGCCGTGCATCCGGCTGAACGTACGGGTCCTCAGAATCGGCTCGAGGAGCCTGCTTCCAGCGTGTCCGAATGGCTGCTCGAAGGATTGCCCCTCACCGGTACCGAAGCCGTCGAGTGAGACGGCGAAATTGTGGACACGAACTCGCGACATGCATTTCTCCTTGCACTGCTGAGGCGGTAGCGCGCCGATCTCTGGGATAGCTCGAGGGATTCGGCCCGGCGGCGGGAGAAACCGGGTGAAGGATTACTTAAGCAGTTCCTTAAGTGTATGCGACGGATCGCATCATGACGGTCAAACGTCCTAAAGGGATCGGCCAAGTCGCAATCGGGCACGCTGTCCGCCGTGGCTCGGCCGTAGGCGCGCCCCCGTCCGCACGGTCGACCGGAAGCGAGGATCAAGGTTGACACTGGAACGCACCGGAGAAATCGGATGATCGACCAACGCGGTTCCGCGGCGACACGAATTGCGACGGACGAAGAGGTCCGAAAGCCGCCTCTGAAATGGTGGGCCGTACAGGACTTGAACCTGTGACCTCTTCCGTGTCGAGGAAGCGCGCTACCAGACTGCGCCAACGGCCCGTTGGGCGAAACCTTACCACCGGGCAATTCGCCCCTGGGCTGCGCCGCACTCCCGCCACTCCCGGGCAGAACGGGAGCACGTCCCTACAATTGACCTCGTGACCCCACCCGAGAGCCCATCAGACGAGCACCGGCGTGAGCCCGCTTCCCGACCTCGAAGCCCACCTCACGCGGATCGCCGAGGAGGGCTACACCATCCTCCCCGACGCCATCGAGCCGGACCTGGTGGACGAAATCGACGAGGCGCTCCTGAAGCTGGAGCACGACCTGGGCACGGTGCCGGCCGACAACCTCTTCGAGGGCGTGCGCACCATGCGGGTGTACAACCTCCTCCTCCACGGCCCCACCTTCGAGAAGATCCCGCTGCACCCCAACGTGCTGCCCGTCGTCGAGGCCGTGCTCGATCCGGGCCTCCTCATTTCGTCCCTCTCCTCCATCGCCATCGGGCCCGACGAGCAGGCGCAGCCGATCCACGCCGACGATCAGCTCATCCCCCTGACCCGTCCCCACGTGCCGATCATCTGCAACACCATGTGGGCCATCACCGACTTCACCGAGGAGAACGGCGCGACGCGGATCATTCCGGGCAGCCACCTGCGCGACGAGGCCCCGAACCCGCTCGAGCACTACGAGACCATCGCCGCCGAAATGCCCAAGGGCAGCGTCCTCGTCTGGGTCGGGAGCCTCTGGCACGGCGGCGGCGCCAATCGCACCGACACCCGCCGCGTCGGCATCGCCATGAACTACTGCGCCGGCTACATCCGCCAGCAGGAGAACCAGCAGCTCGGCCTCCCGCCGGCACTGGTCAAGACGTTCCCGCGCCGCCTGCAGGAGCTGATCGGCTACTCGGTCTACAACGGCCTCGTCGGCCACATCGACAAGCAGCACCCGGCCAAGGTCGTCCTCGCCGAGAACGAGGGCGTCGACATGGTCTGGGACCTGCTCAAGATCTGATCGGCCTCAGGCCGCCGGCAGCACCACCGGGGCGACCGGCCACACGTAGTCGCGGGGTCGATGGGGATCATCCCCTCGGCCAGGCGCCAGGAGTCGTAGCTCTGCCGTCCACGTCCGGTGCCAGTCGATCTGCTCCTGGTGCAGCCGGGTGAGGTCGCACTCCCACAGCTCCTCGTAGCGCAGGGCGAGAGCGAAGAGCACCTCGATAGAGGCCGTTGCGTCCGCCGCGGCATCGTGCGCCTGTCCGATCTCAACGCCGTAGTGGGCGCACAGGTCGGTCAGGGTCCGCCTGCCCTGACGGTCGGGATCGAAGTGGCGGTCGATGACGCCGGCGTCGAGCACCGGCCCGCACCAGCCCTGCTCGATCGGGCCCGACCCGAAGAGGTCCCGGGCCTGCGTCTCCAGGATCGTGAGGTCGTAGTCGAGCTTCATGCCCGCCAGTGGGACGCCCGCGCCGAGGCAGCCACGACCGCGTCGGACACGAGCGAGATCGCCGCGGGGAGCGGCATGCCCTCGTCGCCGCGCCCGCTCCGTCGAGATGCCATGGACCGCCGTCGCCTCCGGCGGGATGTCGCGGCCGGGGTCGATCAGACCCGACCAGCTCCTGACCACGACCCCTTCGACCACCGAGACCAACGCATAGGAGACCGGGACATCGTTGAAGCGGTCGATCCCGGTCGTCTCGAAGTCGAGCCCCAGCACCTCTCCGGTCGGCCAACCACCCACGGTGCCGAGCATTGCAGCGGGCTGTGACAGGACCGCGGATCCTCCCGGCGGCGACGCCGCCGGACGGAGCGCCGGCCGCCCATTGCGCAGTCCCCATTGCTACGGTCCTGCGGATGACCGGCTCGGTCCGTCCCGCCCGGCGCGGCCCTGATGGTCCGTGGCCCTGTGCAGTGCTCAGCGTGCCGGCGCGGCGGTCAACACCGGCCTCTCGGGCCTGCGGCCGCGGCGGGCCAACCGCCCGGTTCCGCCGACGCCGATCCGGCGGCACTCGTCCATCCGCTCGACGGCACGGCGACCGGACCGGTGAGCCCGGGCACGGTCGGCGAATTCCCCGGAGCCGACGTCCCCTTCGGCATGCTGCAGTGGAGCCCCGACACCAGCCCGAACGCCGTGCAGGCCGGCGGCGGGTACGCCTACAACGACGCCGCCATCAACGGCTTCAGCCTCACCCACCTCAGCGGGACCGGCTGCCCGTCGTATCAGGACGTCCCGATCCTGCCCATCGAGGGCGCCGTCACCTCCCCCGCACGACGGTGGCCGCCTTCTCCCAAGCAGGAGCACGCTTCACCGGGCCGCTACGAGGTGGAGTTGCGGACAGGCGCCCATCTCCGTCTCGCTCGCCGTCACCACGCGGTCCGGCATCTCGAGCTTCGCCTTCCCGGCCGGCACGCAGTCCAACGTGCTCTTCAAGGTGGCGGACAGCAGCAACCCCGTCACCGCCTCCAGCGTCCGCGTCGTGGGCCACGACGAGGTGGAGGGTCAGGTGTCGAGCGGGCAGTTCTGCGGGACAGGCACCAACTACACGCTGCACTTCGTCGCGCTCTTCGACCGGCCGTTCTCGTCGGCCGGGACGTGGACCGACGCAGGCGTCGCGCCCGGCACGACGACGTGCACGGGGACCACGTGCGGCTCCTTCGTGACGTTCGACACCACAAGGAGCGCCAGGTGCTGATGAAGGTCGGCATCTCGTTCGTCAGCACCCAGGACGCCATGCAGAACCTCCGGGCGGAGGACCCGGGCTGGTCGGTGCAGCGCGTCGGCACGCAGGCGCAGGAGCGCTGGAACGCCCTCCTGGGGCGCATCGCCGTGCGGGGTGGCACCGCCGCCGAGCAGCACACCTTCTACACCGCGCTCTACCACTCGCTCCTCTTCCCGAACGTCGTCTCCGACGTGTCCGGTCGCTACGAGGGAAGCGACGGCAAGGTCCAGACGGCGGGCGGCCGCGAGGTCTACGCCAACTTCTCCGAGTGGGACATCTACCGCAGCGAGATACAACTCGAGTCCCTCGTCGATCCCCACGCCGTCGGGGACATGGTCCAATCGCTGGTCGACGACGCACAGCAGACGGGCTGGCTGCCCAAGTGGGCCATCGTCGGCGGTGACGAGTCGCAGATGAACGGCGACTCGGCCGATCCCATCATCGCCGATGCACTGGCCATGGGCGTCCACAACTTCGATGTCCGCCTGGCGCTCAAGTACATGGTCAAGGGGGCGACCCAGAACGAGACCGGCCACGGGCTCGAGATCGAGCGCCAGTACCTGAGCCAGTACCTGTCGCAGCACTACGTCAATGCGGGCTCGCTCGACCTGACGTCCATCGACTACTCCATCGGTGGCTCGGTCACCCTGGAGTACGCCATCGACGACTTCGCCATCGCCCAGGTCGCCACGGCGCAGCACGACCGATCGCTGGCCTCCTCCATGCGCGCCCGCGCCGCCAACTGGGAGTACCTCTTCAATCCCGCCACGGGGTACATCCAGGCCCGCGGCACGGACGCCAGCTTCCCGCCCGGCGCGGCCTTCGAGACGTCCCAACTCGAGCCGGGCGGACAGACCGGCTTCGAAGAGGGCAACGCGGTGCAGTACACGTGGTCGGTCCCGCAGGACCTGGCTGCGCTGGCCTCGCTCATGGGCGGCGACAGCGCCGCCGCCGCCAGGCTCCAGACGTTCATGGCCTCCCTCAACGCGACCGCAACGTCCCCGAAGACTGGTCCGGCAACGAGCCCGACGAGTGGGCGCCCTGGGAATTCGACTACTTCGGTGCGCCCGAGGAGACCCAACAGTTCGTGCGCGCCATCGTCGACAGCGAGTACGCGGATGCTCCGGTGGACGAGCCGGGCAACGATGACCTGGGCGCCCTCTCCTCGTGGTACGTCTGGGCGGCGATCGGGCTGTTCCCCGTGACGCCGGGGGCGGCGAACCTCTCGCTCGCCAGCCCATTGTTCCCCTCGGTGACCGTCACGCTCCCGAACGGCCGGCACCTCGTCGAGCAGGCCCCCGGGGCGGCAGCCTCCGCCCGTACGTGCACGCACTGACCGTCTCGGGGGTGACCCGTCCGGCCGTGGCCGAGCTCGTCCTGCGGCGCCACGACCGCGGCCCGACAGCTCGGGGGACATGGGACATGCCCTGGTTGCCCGGCTCGGCGCTTAGCACGGGCGGGACCCTGCACTACACGCTCTCCGGCACCGCCGACCCCTCCTGGGGTTCCGCCGCGGGCGCCGCCCCGCCCTCGTTCGGGAGCGGCCAACTCCCCGCCGTCGGTTTCTCTGACCCGAGTGGCGCCACCTCGTTGACGGTCGGCCGGCCGGCGCCGATCACTCTCGGCGTGGCGCCCGCCGGGACCGGGGGCCACGGTGCGCTGGCAAGTCGCGCCGAGTCCCGGGGTGACGGTGACGCCCTCTTCGGGCAGCTTCACGATCACACCGCCAGGAACGCCACCGGCGCGCCCGCAGGCTGCAGTGCGGCTCCGCCGGGCACCCAGACCCTGAGCGTCACCGCCTCCGCCGCCGGTTCCGCTGCACTCCGGGTGAACCTCAGTACGACAGGTGGGCTCACGCTCCCGCCGGTCGTGCTCGACCTGCAGGCCCAGCCCTAGGGCGCATTTACTCGACCCGCTGGGCCGATCCCGCTACCAGGCCTTCAGTGTCTCCGAGTGGAAATCGATGATGGCCAGCAGGTCACCCAGCCGGCCGAAGACCGCCTCAATGTCGATCCGGGAATCAGTGAGGGCCCGCTCGGCCGTGAAGGCGACCTCTGCGCATGTGCTCAGCATCAGACCGACCCGCCCGCCGACTTCCCGGTCCGGGCAGGGGTTGCCCCGCATCCAGGTCATCGCCTCCCTGGTGGCCGCCTCGAGCTCGTCCGCCGCCGCCAGCATGGTGACGTGGTTCATGCTCATTGCCGCGGAGACCCGCGCTTCGGCATTGGTCACCCGACGCAGATCCGCCGCCGCCTTCAAGAGCCATTGCTGTGTGTCTTGTTCCTGGTCCATGTCGATTGTCTGTCAGGTCAGATCAGAAACGCACCACCGTGGTGTGCCTGGACCGCTCCTTCAGCGATTCTTACGATCGTGCCTCGCCACCCATAGGGCCGTTCGTACCGTGCCTGGACAACCCTCTGACAACTCCGAACGAAAGGAGCGACCCCACCCCTGTTCGGGCCCCGACGAACCCACTCAACGCGCGCCGCACTGCGGACGACACGACCGGAGCGGCGCGCCCTCCCTGGGACGGATCGTTTCCAGAGAAGAGGGAATTTTGGGCGACGGCGAAGGCGAGGCACCTACGACGGACCTCGCACCGCCCGCAAACGGCCCGGGGCCCGTTTCGGGACCCTAACGAAGGCAGAGATCCAGGGGGATTTTGCCCTCGTAGCGCTCAGCCCGCCGCCCGGCCGCCTCAGGCCTGGACAACCCACCGGAACACAGCCGCATTCGCCTGTCCCGCGGAGTCCGTCGCAGTCACAGTGGCGCTGAAGCTTCCGCGAGTGGTCGGCGTCCCAGAAATGATGCCGAGGCTTGGATCGATCGTCACTCCGGGCGGCAGTCCAGTTGCGGAGTAGGTGATCGCATTCCCGTTCAGATCGAACGCCACGACCTGAACGGGCGATATCGCTGTGTTTACGGCCCCCGTTTGATGCGCTGGCCTTATAACGGTGACCGCCGGGACGAGTTCAAATGCGAACTTCCGCGATCGGAACAGAGCTCCACCCGTGTCCGTGACGGTGGCCGTCACTGGCCCGAAGTGGGTCGCCTTTGCGACGGTTTGTGTCGGTGTCCCCGTGATTATTCCGGTGGTTGGGTCGAGTGAGAGGCCCGCGGGCAGCACGTCGACTGCATACGTCAGCGCTGTCCCATCGTTCGTGACCGCCGGTATCTGCATGTTGACTGGCTCACCGGCTTGGACCACCGTTGGGCTGGGCGGACGACCCAGGGTGATCTTTGCGAGCCCGATCGACGTGATTGAGTTGCTGGACACCCCAGCAGATATGCCGTCCACGTTGACAGCGATCACCGTCGCGGAAACCATGATGCCAGCGCCAAACGACCGGGGAAGGGTGAAGGAGCACGATAGAGGTGTTCCACTGCAGACGACATTGGGATCCACCGTCTGCGGACCTCCAGGAGGCCGTGATGGCGCCACGATGTACGCCGTAATCGGCGAACCTCCATCGTCAACTGGCGGGAGCCACGTGACAGTCAATGACTTGTAGGTGGCGGCTTGTGAGGCGCTCTACGCGGTGGTCATGCTGAGCGACGCCACTACGTCTTGTGGGACCCCCGGTGCCGGTTGGGCGCTTGCTGGAAGCTCGAGTCCCAATGTTGCGATGCCCATAAGGACGATTGCCGCAGTGACAGGCCGCCAGCCTCTCCCGATCGCCATTCCGCCCTCCGTTCGAACAATCGTCGAACCCTACGTGAGGGCCTACAACTACCGTTGTGAGTTAACCCGATCGTCGCGATTCGTCCGCCGCGATGTCACGATCCGCCGCAGAAGGGGAGGACGCATCCCGACTCCCAGGTCCTTCAGATGTCCGACCACCCTTCTTGGCTGCGTCGAACTCCTGCTGCAGGCGCTGTCTTTTCAATCCCTCACCCTGGTGAGCTGGGTCTAAGAGGTGGCGGTCGGATTCGAACCGACGTCCACGGCTTTGCAGGCCGCTGCCTGAACCACTCGGCTACGCCACCCAGCTGGGCTTTCTCAGCAGGGCGAATACCCTACCGCTCGTGTGGGTCCCGAAGTGGTGACTGGGACATCTCGCCATGGAATAGCGAGTAGCTGTTGGGGGTGTACTCAAAGGTTTGGAAATTCCGGAGCTTCCGAAGGGTTGGGCCTAATCCACTCGGCCACGCCGCCGTCGTCTGCACGAACGGCGGCCCAGCCTAACGGCCTGCGTTCTCCGCCCTTGGACCTCGTCCCGCGAAGGGTCTCGGGGCGAATGTTCTCGCTAGTTCCGGATGCGGGAGACCACCCAGAAGACTCCGGCGATCAGGGCGATAACCACGGCGACCTTCACGAAGAAGAAAAAGATGCCGGCCAGGCTGCTCAGAATCCAGAAGGCGACGATGAGACCCACCACAGCCACGGCCGTCATGGCGACGGCGTGGGTGAAGGTCATCGGGGTCTTGCCTTCCCTGCGCTCCACGTCTTTGCTCACGGACCCAATGCTACGTTCCCGCAATGGTTGCCCAGACGTCACTCCGTGATCGGCGCAGCCGACTGCTGGCCGAGCCTGGGCTCAGGGGCCAGGAATTCTGCCGGCGCTATGCGGCCGAGGCCGACGCCTGGCTCTCTGGCCTGGCCGAACAGGCTGCTGGCGACGCCCGCCGGCACCTCGCCCTCGTTGCCGTGGGCGGCTATGGGCGGAGCTCGCTCTGTCCCTACAGCGACCTCGATGTGGTGCTGGTCCACAACGGTCACAGGGATATCGCCAAGGTCGCCGACGCCATCTGGTACCCCGTCTGGGACGAGGGAGTCCACCTCGACCATTCTGTTCGCCGACCCTCCGAGGTGCTCACCGCCGCCGCCGAGGACGCACGGGTGGCGCTGGGCCTGCTCGACGGGCGGCTCGTGTGGGGTGAGGCAAAGATCGTCGAGCCACTCCTGGAGAAGGCCCGTGCCGCCTGGCGCGACCGGCTGGGTGCTCGCTACCTGCCCCTGCTCAAGGAGCAGATGGCGGAGCGGCGGGCCACCGCCGGTGACGTGGCCTTCCTCCTCGAGCCTGACCTCAAGGAGAGCCACGGCGGGTTGCGCGACGTCAGTGTGCTGCGCGCAATCTCGGCGTTCGCCCCCCTCCTGGCCGACTATGCCGACCTGTCATCCGTGGAGGGCGCTACGGCGCTCCTCACCGATATCCGGGTCGAGCTGCACCGGCTGGCCCAGCGAGAACACGACAAGTTGCTGCTGCAGGACCAGGATCAGGTGGCGGCCGCGCTCGGCGTTCGAGGACGCCGACGCGCTGATGCTGGCTGTCTCGACGGCTGGCCGCCAAATCGCCTGGGTCAGCGACGACGTGTGGCGTCGGCGCCGCCTGTGGGATCCCAGCCCGGAGCCGAAGCGGCGCTTCCGCCGCTCGACGCCCCACCAAGCCTCGGACCTGGTCTCGGCCGATCTCGGGCCCGACATGGTCGAAGTCGACGGGGAGATCGCCCTGACTCCCCTGGCCCCCGTCTCTGACGATGCCTCGCTGCCGTTGCGCCTGGCGGCGACGGCGGCACTGGTGGACCGTCCCATCGCCAAGGCGTCGTTGCACCGCTTGGCCGATCGCATGCCATCTCCTGGCGATCCGTGGCTGCAGGAGACCCGCACGGCCTTCGTCGACCTGCTTGGACTCGGCCGGCCTGCCATCGACAAGATCGAGTCGCTCGACCAGCATGGCCTTTTCGTCCACCTGATCCCCGAGTGGGCAGCCGTCAGGAACAAGCCGCAGCGCAACGCCTACCACACCTATACCGTGGACCGTCATCTCCTTGAGGCCGCTGCTCTGGCTGCCGGGCTCACCGACACCGTCGAACGGCCGGACCTCCTCCTGGTCGGGACCCTCCTGCACGACATCGGCAAGGGGTTCCCCGGCGACCACACCACGGTCGGCATCGAGGTGGTCGATCGCATCGGCACGCGGATGGGTTTTGACAAGGAGGACGTCGCCGTCCTGGTCGACCTCGTTCGCTACCACCTCTTGTTGCCCGATACCGCCACCCGGCGGGACCTCGACGACCCCACGACCATTGCGCGGGTCGCCCGGGCCGCCGGCAACCGGCTCACGCTGCATCTGCTCGCCGCACTCACGGAGGCCGACAGCAAGGCGACCGGCCCTTCGGCCTGGGGTGCCTGGAAGGCGGGCCTCGTCGCCGACCTCGTCGAACGCACCGACCGCGTGCTCCAGGGCGAGACGCGGCCGGCTGGCGCCCGATCACATCGTGGAGTCGAATCGTCAGCTCATGGCAGAGGTCCGCGGCTCGGGACTGCCATCGGTGTCGCTCCAGCCCCCCAATGTCATCGTCGCAGCGCCAGACCGCCCCGGCTTGTTCTCGTCGGTGGCCGGCGCCCTCGCTCTCAACGGCATGGACGTGCGGGCCGCCAACATCAGCGGAGAGGGCGGCATCGCCGTGGAAGTCTTCACCGTCGAGGTGGCACGCGGGAACCTGGCCCGACACGGCCAAGCTGCGCGAGGACCTGGCCGCCGTGCTGTCGGATCGCCTCGCTCTTGGCGAGCGGCTCTCCGAGCGCGAGCGCGTGTATCCGCTCCGGCGCGGCTCGGCCGCCCATCTTCCCGAAAGCGACGTCAGCGTCGACAACGAAGCCTCCGAGACCGCCACCGTGCTCGAGGTCCGGGCACCGGACGAAATCGGCCTGCTGCACCGCATCACCGCCACACTCTTCGACGCAGGCCTCGATGTCGTCTCCGCCCGGGTCTCGACCCTGGGCGAGATGGTCGTGGACGCCTTTTACGTCCGGGAGTCCGGAGGATCCAAGGTCACCGATGCCAGCCGGCTCTCAGAAATCACCCGGCAAATTGAGGCGGAATTGGGACTTTAGGCCCGCCTTCCTCCAAGTAGAATGCCCGCTGCTATGTCTGGCGAACACGTGCGCACCCGTAGCGGCTCCAGGCGGTGGCTGATTGCCATCGTCTGTGTCGTCGTCGTTGCCATCGCCGCCGGTGGATTCGTCGCAGTCGACCGGCTGCACAGCAACCAAGCCTCCGCCACGCCGTCGGCACCGCCGCCCGCGCTGAACGTCGCTTCGGTATCGCCCGACCGGAGCGAATGTGGCCGCCGGTTCAACCGTCACGGTGCAGTTCTCCACCGACCTCGCCCCCGGTAGCCCGATGCCGACCCTCAGCCCGCCGGTCGCCGGCACATGGGCCGTGTTGTCGCCGTCGCTGCTCGAGTACCAGCCGACCGGCCCGCTGGTGCCCGGCGCTACCGAGACCATCACCGTCCCGGGAGGCACTTCGGGCGTCGTGGGCTCGGAGGGTCAGCGTCTTGCGCAGTCCGTCACCTCAGAGTTCACGGTGGCTCCCGGTTCTACCTTGCGCCTCCAGCAGTTGCTCGCCGAGCTCGGGTACCTGCCCTTGACCTTCACGCCCGCATCGCCGTTGACCTCACCGACACAGGAAGGCAACGACCAGGTGGGGTCGTTCACTTGGCGCTGGCCGGACCAGCCGCTCGCACTCGAGACGCTGTGGACACCAGGCACGAACAACGTGATCACCCAGGGCGCCGTCATGAACTTCGAGTCCCAGAACGGCCTGAAGACCGACGGCGTCGCCGGCCCGCAGGTGTGGACCGACCTTCTGGCCGATGTCCAAAGCGGGAAGGGCGACGCTCTTTCCTGGGACTACGTGCTCGTCAGTCAGTCGCTCCCGGAGACAGCGACCGTCTACAAGGACGGCGCTCAGGTCTACAGCACCCCGGTCAACACAGGTGTGGCCGGAGCCACCACCGCGAACGGGACGTTCCCGGTCTATGCCCGTTACACGGTGACCACAATGACCGGGACCAACCCCGATGGATCCCACTACTCGGACCCTGGGATCCAGTGGGTCAGTTATTTCAACGGCGGGGACGCCCTCCACGGCTTCGTGCGAGGCTCCTATGGCTTCCCGCAGAGCGACGGATGCGTCGAAATGCCGGTGGCGAATGCGGCGGTGGTCTTCCCGCTGACTCCCATCGGGACGCTGGTCACCGTTCAGGCCTAGGAGGAGGGTGACCGAGGCGCTGCCTCCGTGCGCCCTAATCTCTTTCCGCAGTGTCTACGTTACGGCGGGTCGTCGACATAATCGGGCGGGTCCTCATTGGGCTCGGCGTCCTCGTGCTCTTGTTCACGGCGTACCAGATCTGGGGCACGTCCGTGCAGGAAGCTCAGGTCCAATCCGGTTTGCGCACGCAGCTGCAAAAGGACACCAGCAACGATGCCGTGAAGCGCGCCCTGGCGGAGGAGTCCGCGCTCGACAAGCTGCCCACCGGGCCTCCGGTCGCGGCACCGACCACCGCCGCCCCGGCTGAGGGCGAGCCGATCGGCGACATCCGGATCCCGGTCATCGGGCTCAACCAGGTCGTCGTCGAGGGCACCAACACGCCGGACCTCCGCAAGGGACCCGGCCACTACACGGGGACGCCGCTGCCGGGCCAGGCCGGGAACTCCGCCGTCGCCGGCCACCGCACCACGTACGGCCACCCCTTCTACAACCTCGACTCGGTCAAGGTCGGTGACCCCATCGTCCTCACCACGCTGCAGGGGATCTTCGTCTACGACGCCACCAAGAGCTTCGTCGTCTCGCCCAGCGATACCACGGTCGTGGACAACGTGATCGCCAACCAACTCACGTTGACGACCTGCAATCCGCGCTTCAGCGCCACGACGCGACTTGTGGTCCAGGCCAAACTGGCGCATTCGCAGCTCTTCCCGAATTCAGGCCTTCCGGTGCAGAAGCATGTGAAGGGGAAGGAGAAGCCCAAGAGCCAGAGTCTGGCCGGCGACTCGGGCGTGTCCCTCGCCGACGCACTCTTCTGGGGTTTCGTCACCGCCATTGTGGTGACGGGCATCTTCTTCGCCGCCCATTACCTCCGCCGTCAGCGCTGGCTGATTTATGGGTTCGGTGCCGTGGGCACGCTCGTGTTGCTCTGGTTCTTCTTCGGCGCCGTCAGCCCGCTGCTCCCCGCCAGCTTCTAGACCACGTGCACGGAGATCAGCCGCTGGGCGATCACTTCCGAGCCTTCGCCAAGACCACCGAGCGTGACGGCGGCACCACCTACTCCGCAATCAGCCGCGCCGTCGCCGACGATGACGACGTGCTGGCGTTGCTCGACGATGCACCGCTCCTCCAACGGCGCCCGCTGCTGCTCCTGGCGGCCGTGCACTTCCTCCTTCTTTCGGGGATAGAGCACCCATTGGCCGATTTCTACGACACTGTGCGCCTCGTCCGCGGCCGGCCGGACGAACCACCGCCGGAGGGGGACGTCGCCGTGGCATTCACCGACTTCTGCCGCGTGCACCGCAGCGAGATCGAAGAACTGACCGCCACCCGATCGACCCAGACCAACGAGGTCGGGCGTTGCTCCGCCCTTCTCCCGGGTCTCTGCCACATTGCTGCGCAGTACGACTGGCAGGAGCCCCTCTCCTTGTTGGACCTGGGCACATCGGCCGGACTGAACCTGCTCTTCGATGACTACGCCTACACCTACCGGGCCTCCGCCGGCGGTGCAATCCGTCAGGCCGGGGTGGCGGGCAGCGCGGTCGCCCTCGAGTGCACGGCTCGGGACGATCTGATGCACCTGCCCGACCTCCGCCTGCCCGTCATGGCCGAGCGGGTCGGACTCGATCTCGCACCCGTCGACCCCTTCTCGGACGACGAGGCCCGCTGGCTGCTGGCGTGCCTCTGGCCGGACAACCTCCCTCGCTTCGAACGCCTGCGCGCCGCGATCGCCAATGTGCGGGCAGTCCCCCACCCCCCGCGACTCGAGCGCGGCGACCTGCTGACAGACCTTCCCCGTGTCGTCGCCACCATGCCGGGCGATGGTCCCCTCGTCGTGTTCCACTCCTGGGTGGCCGCCTACCTCGACGAGGAGGAGCAGCGCTCCCTGGCCCGCCAGGTGGCCGCCCTCGGCAAGGAGCGCCGAGTGCACTACCTCTACTGCGAGAGTCCCTTCGAGACTCCGGGCCTGCCCACCCCGTCATCCCCGGTGCGACGAGAGGGCCCGGATCTGGCGACCGCTCTGGTCCACGTGGGCCCGGGCGGGGGCAACGCCGTGCGCCTGGCCGACACCCATCCGCACGGCTACTGGATCCGTTGGTGGCCGCAGCACTGACTGTCGGACTCGGCGACTCGGCCGACGATTCGTCGCAATGGGTGTTTCGACCGCCGACACGCCCTCCCCACGAAAAGGCACCGGCATGAAGGATCAGACCTCAGGAGGCGCACGGCGCGATCATGGATGCCGCCTGCAGCGTGACTCACCACCCGGCACCACCCGCGGCCAGGCACAGGGGCGAAGTACATCTCAGAAAGATGATCCCTGACGGGGACTTGTCCGTAGTAGTAGCTGTTGAGGGAAGACCAAGGACCTACGCAGGAGTGGATCGAAATGCAGAAGAATCGTCAGAACCGGGACACAGCCCACAGAGCAGCTTTGGCGCGATGGGTTGGTGCGATCGTGGCCGTCGGCGGGATCTCACTGTCGGTCGTCGCCTCCTCCGAGGCTGGCGCCGCGAGCGGCGTGACCGTCTCGACCACCAAGAACGCCAAAATGGGAACGATTCTCGTGAGTGGCAAGACGCTGTACACCTTGAAGCCGAGCAGCACTGCGTGCACTGCCGCCTGCCTGAAGGTCTGGCCGGCACTCGTGCTCCCAGCCGGTGTGACCAAGGCAAAGGCGGGGTCCGGCGTGACCGCATCCAAGCTCGGCACCGTGAAGCACAACGGCGTCGTCCAGGTCACGTACGGCGGGAAGCCGCTCTACTTTTTCGTCGGTGACACTGCAGCCGGCCAGGTGAACGGCGTCGTGACCGACACGTGGGGAAAGTGGACCGCGGTCGTGACGAAGAAGTCGGCCAGCTCCAGCTCCAGCTCGAACTCCGGTTCCGGTAGTTCCAGCGCCGGAGGCGGCGGCGCAGCCTTCTAAGGAAGGAGAGCGCCGAAACGATGGTGATGTCTACTTTGCTCCTTGCTCCCAGCAGGCCGACCGAAGCCGAACAAGAAGAGGAAGCTGCTCCAGGGAGGGAGAGATCGCGGGTTCGCCTGCGGGCCCGCGTCTATCTCCCCGCCTTCTCCATTGCAGGTCTCGCCATCGTCCTTATCGCCCTGGGGTGGTCCGAAGGCTGGGGCGGCAAGAACTTCACCGGATCGGTGACACTGCTCCGGGTGGTGCTGGTCGGTCCGTTGGCGCTGGTCATCTTGGGTTGCTTCATGGTTGTCGAACGCATCTGGCCGGCGCAGCGGCGACCCTTCTTCGCCCGTGGCCATCGCCATGATCTTTTGCTCACCGTCATGAACGCGCTGATCGTGGCGCCCCTCGTCACGGCGCTCACCCTCAGCTTCGTCGCGCTGGTGCAACGGGGTCTCCCATGGGTCGTCTTGCCGAGAATCGGCGTGCTCCCTCGCTGGGGTGCGATCGTCGCCATCCTCGTTGTCATGGATTTCTGCAACTGGGCGGTTCACCTGGCGAACCACAGGGTGCGGATGTTGTGGCGCTTTCACGAGCTCCACCATTCCCAGGAGGACATGAACGTCCTCACGGTCTTTCGTACGCACCCCTTGATCCACGTCTCCTATCTCTTGGCATTGATCCCGGGGGTGGTCCTCCTTTCGAACGGTGCACTGTCCGTCACCGTGCTGATCCTTTACGGGGGGATGGTTGCCTTCGCCCACTCCAACACACGTCTGGGTTTCGGTCCGCTGGAGAGGGTCTTTGTGAGTCCCAACTTCCACAGGATCCACCACAAGTTGGACGGGCCCCAGGACGTCAACCTCGGGTTCGCATTGACCATTTGGGATCAGATGTTCCACCGAGCGGTCTTCCCGACGGAAGAGACGGTCAGGACCGACACCGGACTGCCTGGTCGCCCACTCATCGTCGAACAGGAGTCGGCGCGACCTCACCACTTCTCCGTCCTCCTGGCGCAATTGGTGGCGCCCTTCCGGCCGAGCCGCGACCTCGTCGCAGCAGCCCTCGGGTGCCGCTGCGGCGGGAGAGCCGGATCTCCGGCGGTCGGAGTTGGAGACGCAGCGTACGCTTGGTGGGCGCTGACAGTGGTGGGCACGCAGAGCAGGGAAGGTGGTTCCGTGGTGACCGCTTCGGTCGAGACGCAGCGGCGCTCATGGAAGTCCGTCCTCGCGACGGTCGTGAGCACCCGCAGCACCTCGCAACTCCCGGCGGACTGCGCGCTGCTCGTCGTACGCATTGTGCTCGCGTGGATCTTCATCTACTACGGCGGGGGAAAGCTCTTCGGATGGTTCAACGGACTGGGCATTCACGGGACCTCCATCTACTTCTCGCAGTCGGCGCACCTGCACCCAGGTGGCCTCTTCGCCGTGCTGGGCGGAGTGATCGAGTTCTTCGGGGCCATCGCCGTGGGACTCGGCCTCTTCTCGCGTCTCGCGGGCATTGCGCTGTTCGGTGACATGGTCATGGCGATGATCACGGTGACCTGGGCCACCGGCATCAACTCGCACACGGCGCCTCCCGGCTACCAACTCAACCTTGCGCTCGCGGGCCTGGCCTTGGTCGTGGCCTTTCTCGGATCAGGCCGGTTCAGCCTCGACGCGGAGATCGAACGACGCCTGAGAGTGCCCAACAGCGGGCCTGCCAACCACAGCAATCCGTGAGCTGAGTGATCCGTGGGAACCGAAGGGCCGCGCCTGCTCACACTCGAGATCCCCGACTCGAGCCGGGCTCCGCTCGACCCACCAGCTGCGCAGTCGGACCACTCGCCGGACTCTCCGTGATCCGGCGCCTCGAAGAGACTCTTTCCGCACCGCCGATCGATCGGTTGATCAGGATCACGGCGAACCTCATTGGGGCTGCGGGCGCCGCCTTCTTCGCTCAAGCCACCCTGCAGAGCCTACCTGGAGAACCACCAGCTCATCGGCCCAGCGTTCTTCGCCGAGCAGATGTGGGTCGTCATTGCCTATCTCATCCGCCGGCCGGCCCGTGCGGTCAGCCGGCGGATGACGGACTGGCTCCTTGCCTTCGGCGGAACGTTTGGCGGCGTCCTGTTCCGGCCGGACGGCGCACATCCCCCATGGGGACTCACCGCGGGGCTCGTGGTCCAACTGTTCGGCCTTGCGATCTGCGTGACCTCATTTCTCGCTCTCGGAAGATCGTTCGGATTCGTCGCCGCAGACCGAGGGCTGGTGAAGCGAGGGCCATATGCCATCGTCCGGCATCCGATCTACGCCTCGTATCTGTTCCTTCAGGCCGGATACGTCCTCCAGAGCATTTCGATTCGCAATGCCCTCGTGATGGTGTTCGCCTCCGGCTGCAATGTGGGCCGCGCCATCGCCGAGGACCGCATGCTGGCCACGAACGACCACTACGACGAATATCGCAGTCAGGTGAGATGGAGGCTGATCCCCGGCGTCTGGTGACACGGCAGCGCAGGCACGGAGCCTCCACGGGATCATGGTGTTTGAACGGCCCGAAGAACGACCGTGGGTTCGCGTCGTCGTGCCCTGCGGATGGTGGCCCGAGGCCCCGTCGTCGGCCGGGTTACTCGTCGGGCCCCCAGGGGGCGTCGCGTCGTGCCGGCACCTGCACGCCGTCCTCGGTGACCATGGAGGCTGAGCCCACCGCACTCTTCCCGAAGCGGTTGCGTATGGCGTCCACGGCCGCCGTGGCGTCCTGCCAGGACTGCTCGCGCGCCGTGGCGCTCTGATTGTCCTCGGTCGAGCCCGTCACCGAGGTCGAACGAGAGCTGATCGACCCCGCCCGCGGCAAGGCCCGACGCGCTCACGCCCAGGAGACGGATACCTTCCCCGGGATCGACGCCGGACAACAGCGCAGCCGCCACCTGTCCGATGGCGCCGCCGGTGGCGATAGGTCGCTCCAGCGTGTGCGAGCGGGACTGCAGGGACAAGTCCTTGAACTTGATCTTGACCGTGATCGTCCGGGCCGAGCTCGAGGCGCCTCGCAGCATGGTCGCCACGGAGTCGGCCATGCGCAGCACATGGCGCTCGAGCTCGTGCGCATCGACGAGGTCCTGGCTGAAGGTCTCCTCGTGCCCGATCGACTTGTTGGGCCGGTTCGGGTTGACCGGATCGGGATCCTCACCGCGTGACAGCGCCGACAGGTGAGCGCCGCTCGCCTTGCCGAGGCGGCGGACCAAGGTGTCGAGCGGCAGCGCGGCCAGATCACCCACCGTGCGCACCCCCAGATCGTGCAGGCGCTTCGCCGTCGCCGGACCGACACCCCACAGCGCCTCGACGGCGTGCCCGTGCAGGAACGCCAGCTCATCCTCCGGCTCGACGAGAAACACGCCCGGACCCGGCTCGAGGCCGGTCCGGCTGGCGCGCGGCTTGGCCGCACGCGAGGCCAGCTTGGCGATCATTTTGGATCGACCGATGCCGACGGCGCACTCCAGGTGCAGGTCGTCGTGCACCCGTCGACGCAGGCCGTGCGCGATGTGCGCCGGCGGCCCGAGCAGGCGCACGGCGCCGGCAACGTCAACGAATGCCTCGTCGAGACCGATCGGCTCGACCATGGGAGTCACGTCGGCCAGGACCTTGTGGAGCTCGGCACTCATTTCGGCGTACCGGCTGTGGCGGCCGGACAGGAAAATGGCCTCGGGGCAGAGCTGGCGGGCCCGCACCGACGGCATGGCCGAGTGCACTCCGTAGACCCGCGCCTCGTAGGTGCACGAGGCCACCACGCCCACGCGCCCCGGCCCCACCCACGATCACCGGCTTCCCGGCCAGGGAGGGATCGTCGAGCACCTCCACCGACGCGAAGAACGCGTCCATGTCGATGTGCAGGATGGTGGGGAGGTTCGCCCGCTCAGGCACCGAGGGTCAACCGGCGGAATCCTTCGGCGTAGGTCACGCCGGCCCGCCTGCCTTCCTCGGCCGCACGCCGTCGCACCGCCTCGCCGGCCCAGCCGTCCTGGCCGGCGAACTGTGTCCGGTGGCACTCGACCGCCGATGCCTTGGTCTCGATGGTGTCGGTGATGTCGACCCATTCGTCCGGTTCGAGTGTCGCCGACAGCAGCACCGTGGTCACCTGGTGCGGTGGCCCCGCGTCAGGGAAGTAGTGCGGCAGCGCGGCAGCCGGGGCCACGGCGTCGAGCAGTGCGGCACCGGCGATGCGGTGGTCCCGGTGGTTGAAGTACGCCTGCCCGAAGAAGACCGCCGTCGGGTCGTGGCCACAGACCACATCGGGTCGCACCGAGCGCACGCGTTCCACGAGGGTGCGCCGAAAGTCATCGGAGTCGGTCAGCTCGCCATCGGGGAATCCCAGATTCTCGACACTCGTGAGGCCGATCAACGCCGAGGACGACTCCAGTTCGCCGGCGCGTGCCCGAGCGAGCTCCGCGGGCTCGACGGCGGGATCCGTCGTCCCTTTGCCGCCATCAGTGCAGACGAGTAGGTGGACGGCACTCCCAGCCTTGGCCCAGCGGGCCAGCGTGCCGCCGCAGGCGACATCAGCATCGTCGGGGTGGGCGTAGACGGCCAGGACGACGCCCGGCGCCTCCTCCATCATTTTCGCTTCGGCTCCGTCGTCTTGGTCAACAACCCGGCTTCACGCTGGAAGTCACCCGCCTCCTCGAATCCCTTGTAGACGCTGGCGAAGCGGAGGTAGGCCACGTCGTCGAGGCTCTGCAAGCGCTCGAGCACCGCCACGCCGACCTGTTGGCTGGTCGGCTCGGTGGTCTCTGCCCGCAGAGCGTCCTCCACGGCCTGGGCCAGCTCCTCCATCTGCTCGGGGGTCACGGGACGGTTCTTGGTGGCCGAGCGAACGCCCTCGACGACCTTGGCCCGGTCGAATGGCTCACGCAGCCCGCTGCGCTTGACCACCCACAGCGGGACCTCTTCGACCCGCTCGAAGGTCGTGAAGCGGCGCTCGCAACCAAGGCATTCTCGACGGCGGCGGATGGAGCCACCCTCTTCAGCCTGGCGGGAATCCACCACGCGGTCGTCATCGACACCGCACCAGGGACACCGCACACCGCTGACGATAGTCAGGGAATGAAGATGTGCTCCCCGGGCACGACCGAACCGGTGCCGGTCTCAAGGGCGAGCTGCCCGCTCAACGAGGCGGCGTGCGCAGGGTCAGCCCGGTTGGCGATGGAGGCCAGCGTGTCGCCAGCCTTCACGATGTACTCCTGACCCTGCGCCGGTGCGGCCTGGGCCAGGGTGCTGCCGCCCAGAGCACGGATCGGCAGGGCGAGGAGGACCAGCAGGATCGCCAGGACCGCTCCGACGAGCACCCGGCGGCGGCGCACCCGGGGCGAGGCCGCGGTGCGGACTGGCTGGTCGGGCAGGACGTACAGCCGGGGGCGGTACGTCTCGAAATCGAGCTCATATGCGACCGTCATGGCGTCTCCCTCTTCCGAACACCTGTTCGCTCTCGTGAAGATTGGATCACGAACACCTGTTCGCTGTCAACCGTCTTCTCGAACAGCTGTTCGCACATGCCGGCACCATACGGATCGGGTGTGACAGGCGATCCCTCCTTATTTGACATTCCCGATAGGGTTAGTCAACATTAAGCACCGCCCCACCCCCTGACCAACGCCAGAAGGAGACGCCATGACCACCGCCACCTCGGTCCAGCTCGATATCGCCCCCCTCTCGGGCACCATCGGCGCCGAGATCCGTCAGATCGACCTGCACCGGACCCTCGACCCCGACACGCTCGCCGCAGTCCGCCAGGCCCTCCTGGACTACAAGGTCATCTTCTTCCCGGGCCAGCACCTCTCCCCCGAGGAGCACAAGGCGTTCGCGTCCCTGTTCGGCGAGATCACCGTGGCGCACCCCGTCATCCCCGGCCTCGAGGACCACAAGGAGGTCTTCGAGATCGACTACACGAAGGCCCGGGCGCTCGTGGGCGGCACGGGTTCCGACTACGACGACCGGGAGAACTGGCACACCGACGTCACCTTCGTGGAGACGCCGCCGCTGGGCTCCATTCTCAACGCCATCGTGATTCCCGCGGCCGGCGGCGACACGCTCTGGGCCGACACCCAGGCCGCCTACGAAGGACTGTCGCCCGCCATCCGTCAGTTCGTCGACGGGCTGACCGCGGTGCACGACGGCACCCGCAGCTTCGCCAAGGTGCTCAGTGCCGTCGGCAAGGGCGAGTGGGACGGGAAGGAGTTCACCGAGCTCGTCCAGGTGGAGCACCCGGTCGTGCGGACCCATCCCGAGACCGGGCGGCGCAATCTCTTCGTCAACCCGGGCTTCACCAAGCGGATCGTCGGGCTCAAGGCCCGTGAGAGCGACGCCATCCTTCAATTCCTCTACCGCCACATGTCGACACCCGAGTACGTGGTCCGCTACCGCTGGGAAGAGGGTGACCTCGGCTTCTGGGACAACCGCACCACCATGCACTACGCCATCCACGACTACGGCTCCGCGCACCGCGTCATTCAGCGCGTGACCATCCGCGGCGACAAGCCCTTCTAGCTCGCCGTACCCGCCGCCGGTCCGGCCTCCCCCCCTCCGGTCCGGCGGCGGTCCGGCCCTCCAACACAGAAAGAAAGACCTTGCGCTTCCTGACATCACCTTCCCGACGACCCACCGCGGCGCTCCGCCACGTGGCGGCGTTCGTCCTCCCGCTCGGCCTCGTGGTCGGCCTCAGTGCCGGCAGCGCCTCGGCCGGCGACAAAGCAGGTCTCGCTGAGCGGCGTCACCCTGAACTTCGGCGACCAGCTGAAGGAGTACCAGACGATCTTCGCGGCCACGGACGCCCTCAAGGGCGCCGCCTACACGGTCAACTGGAGCAACTTCATCGGAGGTCCCCCGGTCATTGCCGCCGAGACCGGTGGGTCCGTGGACCTCGGCGACATGGCCGAGACTCCGACCGTCTTCGCCCAGTCGGCCGGTGACCCCGTCAAGGTCGTGGCGATCACACAGGGAGCCAACCCGAAGACCTCGCCGTACGACATCGTGGTGCCGGCCAGCTCTCCCATCAAGACGGCGGCGCAACTGAAGGGACAGACGGTCGCGGTCCAGGAGGGCACCGTCGAGCAGTACTTCCTGGTGGAGTACCTCGCCAAGAACCACATCCCCTACAGCGCGGTCCACTTGAGCAACCTGCCCGTGACCAGCGCGTCGACCGCCGTGACAAACGGTCAGGTCGCCGCCGCCGTCATTTCGCAGCCGCTCACCGCGCTCGACCAGGCCACCGGCAAGATCAGGGTGCTGGCCACGGGCGCGGGATACCTCCAGGTGCTCGGCTACCTGACGGCGAGCAACGCGGCACTGGCCAACCCGCAGAAGGCGGCAGCCCTCCAGGACTTCATCAAGCGCTTCTACGCGGCATCGGCGTCACTGCGGAAGGATCCGGAGCTCGCCGCCGAGACCTACGTGAAGACCTACGGCGTCACGCTGGCGGTGGCCAAGGCGGCCGTGGCGTCGGTCCAGGTCGTCGGCACGCCGATCACGCCCGCGGTCATCAGCTATCAGCAGACGGAGGCCAACACCTTCCAGAAGCTCGGGCTGATACCCACCACGCTCAACGTGAAGAGCGTCTTCGACCTCCCCTTCAACAAGGTCGTGGCCAAGACCTCCAATCTGTCGTCATGACGGTGGACGTCACCAGGCCCACCGACGGCGCGCTCTCCTCCGATCCGGTCGGCCTGGCACCGCTTCGGCCGGACGCGGGCGCGTCTCGGGACAGGTGTCCCCCGCCGGACTGGTCCGCCTCAGCGTCGGGTGAAGGCAGGGAACCGGTCCCGGCGCAGCTCACTGGCCCTCCGCCTGGCCGTGCCCGTCTCGATCTTCGTGGCCTGGTGGATCCTGACCGTCACCAAGTGATCGAGCCGACGGCGCTGTCGACCCCGGCGCCACCTGGGACGCGTTCGTGCAGCTCCTGCTGCACCAGGATCTGCTCGGCGACGTCGGCGATCTCCATCCGACGCGCCCTCGAGGGTCTCGCGCTGGGCGCCGGCGTCGGCCTGATCCTCGGCATCATCGTGGGCCTCTACCGTCTGGGCGAGGAGCTCCTCGATGCGTCGCTGCAGATGCTGCGCACGGTGCCCTACCCGGCGCTGATCTTCTTGTTCATCGTCTGGTTCGGGGTCGGCGAGGCGTCCCACGTGTACCTGATCGCGCTCGCCACCTTGTTCCCCATGTACCTCAACACCTTCAACGGCGTGCGCAACGTGGATCGACGCGTCGTCGAGGCCGCCCGAAGCTTCGGCGTGGAGGGATGGCAGCTGATCCGCCGCGTCGTCGTGCCTCTCGCCATGCCCTCCATCATGACGGGGCTGCGCTTCTCCGCAGGGATCTCGGTGATCGCGCTCGTCTTCACCGAGAGCATCGGTGCCAGCCAGGGCATCGGCTACCTGGTGTCGCCAGGCCAACAGCCTGCAGCAGATCCCCAACCTGGTCGTGTGCATCATCATTTACGCACTCATCGGGAATCACCGCCGACATCTCCGTACGCATACTGGAGCGCTACACCATGCCGTGGCGCCGTCATCAGGCGGTCCGATGAATCTGCCCACGACCCAGCCCGCAGCCGTGGTGGTCGACGTCACCAAGAGATTCGGCGACCGCGAGGTCCTGGCCGATCTGGACCTGACGGTCGCCCAGGGCGAGTTCGTCGCGCTCCTCGGCGCCTCGGGCAGCGGGAAGACGACCCTGCTCCGCATTCTGGCCGGGCTCGACGTGGCGAGTCGGCGGCGAGGTTCTCGTCCCGGAGGTCCGCACGGTCGTCTACCAAGAGCCGCGCCTCGTGGCCTCAATGCGGGTCTGGCGCAACGTCGTGCTCGGACTGCCCCGCATGCGAATCGACGCGCCAGCGCGCCATCAGCGCGCTGCGCGAGGTGGGCCTGGAGGACCATGCCGACGCCTGGCCCGGCACCCTCTCGGGCGGAGAGGCCCAGCGGGTCGCGCTGGCCCGGGCGCTGGTGCGCGAGCCCCAGCTCCTGCTCCTCGACGAGCCGTTCGCCGCCCTCGACGCCCTGACCCGCCTCCGCATGCAGAGCCTCGTGGCCGAGCTGTGCGGCCGCCACCACCCCGGCGTACTCCTGGTCACCCACGACGTCGAGGAGGCCATTCTGCTGGCCGACCGGGTGCTCGTGCTCGGGAGACTCGAAGATCTCCGTCGACCGGCACGTCGAGCTGCCCCGGCCCCGCCGGGTCGGTGGCGAGGCCTTCGACGAACTGCGGGACGAGCTGCTGGCCGAGCTCGGGGGTCTTCGCCGGTCAGCGCTGAGCCGCCCGCGAGCCACAATCGACGCCGACCTTCGAAGGACAAGCGTTGGTTCAGCGCCAGGACGTCGTTCACCGCGAGCGGACGAGCTTCGGGTTGCTGCGGGAGTTGTTGTCAGCCTATTGGATTCGACCGCTGTCATGATTGATCCGGAGAACGACCACGCACTTCGTGCCTTGGGAACGAACGAACACGGTGAAGAGGGTCTCGCATCGAACCAGATGGGGAGAAAGCCCTCACAGAATCCGGGAACACCCGTCACCCTGGCCACCTGACCGGAAGAGCGCCGACGAGCCGGCCGTCCCTCCATGGACAGCCGTGGCAATCCTGCCGTTTGACCGAGAGGGTGGTCGTCATGAGCTTCAACGGAGTGGGCCAGTACACGCTGAATTCCCGGCGGGCATTCAATCGGCGTCGGCGTCAGCACGAATGGGGAGGATCTGGGCGCGCAGTACGTCGCCGGCGATCCCTGCAATCCCAACACGGATGGCTTCTACTCGAACGGCACGCTGGTGATGAGCGACCAGATGAAGACAGGGCAGGGCAACCCAGCTGACTTCAACCTGGAGAACCCTGGCCCGCCGGGTTTCGTTGCGTACTACGTGACGGTGAAGAACACCACGCCGGCTCACTACGGCACATGCACCTTCTCCCTCCAGGGAGGCGGTTTCTCATGAAGGTCCACGTCGTTGCAGACGCCGACGGCAACGTCGTCGGCACCATGGTGGTGGAGCCCGCCCACGCCGGAAGGGCACAGCACAGCCATCTGTTCCCATTGAGGAAGGCACACAAGCTCCACCGCGTCGAAGTTCCCGACGAGTACGGATCGCTCCAGGCCGACGAGCTTCATCAACGGCTGAAAGAGCATCTTGGAGGGTCAACCTCGTCGTAGCCGAAGCCGGCCCGCACGCCGTTTCGGCCACAGACGGCCGCTGCACGGACCTTCCTCGGGATCGACGAGCGAACAGGTGTTTGCTTTGGCCCTCCCACTTCGGTATGTTGGTCCGTCACGAACGGATGTTCGCCCCCGGGAGGGGCCCGGCGGCAGGCCGGGGTGGGCACCAAAGGAGACACCGATGGCCGAGGTCCTGAGCGGGAAGCGGCTGCAGATCCTCAACTTCATCGCCGACTGCCAGCGTGACCGGGGCTATCCGCCCTCGGTGCGGGAGATCGGCGAGGCGGTGGGGCTGGCCTCCTCGGCCACGGTGCACACGCACCTGGCCGTGCTCCAGCGCGAGGGCTACCTCTCCAAGGACCCGAGCAAGCCCCGGGCCATCCAGGTCCACTTCGACCCCGACACGTCCTCCCGGCTCCCGGCCTCGGCCGTGCACAACGTCCCGCTCGTCGGCGAGGTGGCGGCCGGCACCGGCGTGCTGGCCGAGGAGAACATCGAGGAGCTGCTGCCCATGCCCGCGCAGTTCACCGGCAGCGGACCGTCGTTCATGCTCCGGGTGCGCGGCGACTCCATGATCGACGCCGGGATCTTCGACGGCGACTACGTGGTGGTGCGCCAGCAGCCCGAGGCGGACAACGGTGACGTCGTGGTCGCCGGCATCAACGACGGCGAGGCCACGGTCAAGACCTTCAGTCGGAAGAGCGGCCGGGTCGTGCTGACGCCGGCCAACACGGCCTACGAGCCGATGGTCTTCGACGCACCCGACGAGGTCACGATCTTCGGCAAGGTCGTGACCGTGGTGCGCGCCAGCTCGAACTGCAGCCGTCTATTTGAGCAACTTGGACAGGCGGCGGTCGGCCAGCACCTTGCCGCCCGTCTGGCACGTCGGGCAGTACGCCATCTCGTAGGACTCGAACGACACCCGCTCGAGCGTGTCGCCGCACGGGGTCGGGCACGGCTCGCCGAACCGGCCGTGCACCTTGAAGCGGCCGCCCAGCTTGGCTTCCGACAAGCCCGCCTTCGCGGCCGCGCTCGAGCTCGAGCGCCTCGGCCAGGACGTCGGTGGCGGCGGTCAGCAGGGCCTCGCGCTGCGTCGGGGGTCAGCGAGCGCAGCGAGGCGAAGGGCGACAGCTTGGCCCGGTGCAGAATGTCGTCGCCCCAGCCCCGGCCGATGCCCGGCCACCACGTGCTGGTCGCGCAGGTCGGTGGTGAGGTGCCGCCGCGAGTCGCTGGTGCGGATGAACTCGGCGAAGGCCTCGCTGCCCGACTTCGGGCCCCAGCCCGGCCAGCGGGCCCTCGTCGCCCGGCGCCAGCACCCACCACGACGCCTTGCGCTGCGTGCCGTACTCGCGCACCAGGATGCCCACACCCTCCCCGTCGAGCCCGGCGTCGCCCTGGCCGAAGACGAAGCGCGCCACCGAGCCCCGGGGCTTCGTCTTCTTGGGCGGCTCCTCAATGTCGAGGCGGCCCGCCTGCGACAGGTGCAGGACGACCCGGTCGCCGCCCTCGAACTCCCAGACCAGGTACTTGGCCCGCCGGCCGACCGAGAGGAGCTGCCGGCCCTTCAGCGAATCCGGCGACGGGTCGTAGGTCTTGAGCGAGGAGAAGCCGAGCAGGTCCGCCCGGCGCAAGGCCATGCCGGCCAGCAGGGCGTCGAGCCGTTCGGACAGCGCCTGCATCTCGGGCATTTCGGGCACGCCACAATGTACGCATGACCTACACGCACGGGCACCACGAGTCGGTACTGCGCAGCCACACCTGGCGCACGGCCGAGAACTCGAGCGCATACCTCCTCCCCCACCTGCGCCCCGGTCAGCGCCTGCTCGACGTGGGCTGCGGCCCCGGGACCATCACCGCCGACCTGGCCCTCCTGGTGGCGCCGGGCGAGGTGGTCGGGATCGACGCGGCGGCCGACGTGGTGGCCCAGGCCCAGGAGCACGCACAGCGGCCTGGGCCTGGAGAACCTGCGCTTCGAGGTGGCGGACCTCTTCGCCCTCGGCTTCCCCGACGCCTCCTTCGACGTGATCCACCTGCACCAGGTGCTCCAGCACCTGCGACGACCCCGTCGCCGCCCTCGTCGAGCTCCGCCGGGTGCTCGACCCCGACGGGCGTGCTGGCCGCCCGCGACTCGGACTACGGGGCCTTCACCTGGGCCCCGTCGGATCCGGTCCTGGACCGCTGGCTCGAGCTCTACTTCGCGGTCACGGAGCGCAACGGCCACGACGCCCGCATCGGGCCCCGGCTGCTCGGCCATGCCCACGCGGCCGGCTTCTCCGACGTGACGGTGTCGAGCTCGACCTGGACCTACGCCGACCCCGAGTCCCGGGCCTGGTGGGGCGGCCTGTGGGCCGACCGGGTGCGCTACTCGCGCTTCGCCGAGCAGGCGGTCGAGTACGGGCTGAGCGACACCGACGAGCTCGAGCGCATCGCCGAGGCCTGGCTGCGCTGGGCCGACTCAGACGACGCGGTCTTCGTCATCACCCACGTGGAGATCCTGGCCCGGGGCTGACGCGGGCGTGGCCGACCGGGTCGGTCAGTCCGGCCAGAGCTTGTCGGTGTAGGTGTCGGTGCCCGGGATGGTCGGGATGAACGGGCAGCGCGGCGACCACCGTGCCCTTGCCCGCCTGCCTCGAGCTGGCGCCGGTGCTCGGCGATGACCGGCTCCCAGGCCACCTCGGGCGGCGTGTTGAGGAACCACAGCAGCACCGTGCGGTTGTCGCGGGCCTTCTCGCGGGGCACGTCACCGGGCGCATCGACCTCGAGCGCGATCGGCGTGAAGGCGGCCACCAGGTCGGCGTCGCTGCCCGGGCATGAGCGCGGGCAGGTGCTCGGTGCGCAGCCACGACCAGAGCTCCTCGTTGGAGATGTCGTCGGCGCGGTCGATGAAGACGGTGACGAAGCCGCGGTAGGGGTGGTCGAGCGCGAGCTCGACCGGGACGCCGTCGGGCTCGCGCCGGTGCTCCCACTGGTAGTGGTAGAGCAGCGTGTGCACGTGGTCGCGCTCTTGGAACATGCGGCCGGCGGCGTGCAGCGCGTTGACCTGGCGCAGGGCCCACCGGTTCCACACGTCGAAGTAGCCGTCGAGCACCCAGTAGGCCGAGATGTACGAGCCCCGGGCCGGCTCGCCCGTGATGGCCGACGGGTCCGGGTCGCGCAGGGCCTTCAGATCGGCCGTGGCGACGAAGCGACGCCCGGCGAAGTTGTAGGGGCCCACCATGCAGCCCGAGTAGAAGTGGTCCCGCTCGTACCAGCGGTTGTAGGCCACCTCGTGGCCGCGGTGCGGCTCCACCAGGGTCAGCAGCATGGAGCCCAGCTTGATCGGCTCCGCCTCGGCGAAGATCTCGATGGGCTTGCGCTTCTTGGGTGCCTCTTCCTCGGACATGAGGAGCGAACCTAACAGCTGCGTGGCGGCGTCAGACAGTCCCGGTGGCGACGATCGGGCCCGTCGGGAACGACGGACCCGCCCGCCGGCTCGGCCGTGATGCTCAGGTGCGAGGGCCGTGTCGATCCGGCCATGGTGAAGGCGGCGCGGCTCGGCGAACCGCCCAGCAGGCCGAGGGAGATCGGGCTGGTTCCCCTCGATCGCCCAGAGCTGGTAGGTCCGGCCGTTGTCGAGCGCCGGCAGGGTCGACGAGACCAGGTAGCCCTGCCCCGACGGCAGGACGACGACCTGCGCCTGCTGCGCCGTGCGTGCTCGAGTCGAGGGTGACGACCCGGTGCCCGGGCGCCGTGCAGCGCGGCGGTCACCGCCGCCGACGGCGCGGCCTGGGCCGCCTGCAGGTTGGAGACCTTGTTGTCGGCCCGCACCAGACCGATGCCGAGCACGACCGCCACGGCGGCGGCGGCCACCGCGATGGCGCCGACGGTGCGTCGAGCATGATGCGGCGCCGACGGTCGGAGCCGCTCGAGGGGCCGGCGACCGGAAGGGCGAGCCGGCCCTCGCTCGCGCACGAGCCGCGGCATCGGCGGCGGCTCCTCGTCCTCCTGGCGCTCGGGCAGACGGCTGGCGATCTGGGACCACAACCCCTCGGGCGGCGGCTCGACCGAGTTGCCCATGGCGGCCGCGACCTCGCGCAGGCTGTCGAGCTCGGCCCGGCAGCGCGGGCAGGTCTCGAGATGCTCTTCGAGCTCGGTGAACTCGTCGCCGTCGACGGCATCGAGCGCGTACGCCCCGAGCAGGTCGCTGGCTTCGTCGTGCGACATCACGCGTCGACCCCCCGCACACCGGCGTCGGCCAGCACGGCGCGCATGCGCCGCATGCCGTTGCGGATCCGGCTCTTGACCGTTCCCTCGGGCTGGTCGAGCAGCTGCGCCACCTCGCGATAGGTGTGGCCGTCGAAGTAGGCCAGCTCAATGGCCCGGCGCTCCTCCTCGGGCAGCTCGCCCATGGCGCTGCGAGACCTGGTCGGCCACCGCCAGGTCCCAGACCTCGCGCTGCATGTCGTAGGCGGCCTCCGCCGTGCGCAGCGGCGTCGCGGGCCTCCCGCGGGCCGCCGCGAGCTCGAGGAGCGCACGGCGTCGACGGCCCGGCCGTGGGCCTGGGCCAGCAGGAAGGAGCGCAGCGAGCCCCGGGCGGGGTCGAAGCGGTCGGGCTGGTTCCAGAGGCGCAGGAAGACCTCCTGGGTCACGTCCTCGGCCTCGGTCGGGTTGTTGAGCACCCGCTTGGCCAGGCCGAAGACGGCCCCGCCGTGGCGCCGGTAGGCCTCGGCCAGGGCCACCTCGCTGTAGCGGGCGATGGAGGTCACCAGCTGGGCATCGCTCACTTCGTCGATACGCGGCATGTCGGACCTGTTCGGAGCCGCCTCCCACTTTGGATGTCCGAAATTTCGCCCATCCGGGCGTAGCCTGGGTTCCGAATAGTAGGCGTTATGCGAACCACCATCGATTCCTACAAGACCCGGGCGGGCCGCCTGGACCTGGAGGGCATCGACTTCGATGACTTCAAGGACCAGCCGCTGCCCGCCGACGCGCTGCGCTCGTTGCGCTACATGCACGACGTGGAGCACCACACCGTCTGCTACCTGCGCGACCTGCTGCTGACGCCGGCCCACCAGGACCCCGCCATCACCTCCTTCCTCTCCTGCTGGGTGTTCGAGGAGATGTGGCACGGCGAGGCCATCGGGCAGGTGCTCGAGGCCCACGGCGAGGAGGCGGGTGCGCCGCGGATCGCCGCGCTGCGCCAAGGGCGCCGGCGCCGCCAGGCGGCCAGCTGCGCTCAGCACCATCGCCTCGGCGGCCTTCGCGGGCCGGGCCTTCATCGCCCTGCACATGACGTGGGGCGCCATCAACGAGTGGACGACACAGGCCGGGTACTCCCGGCTGGCCGAGGCGGCGGGCCACCCGACGCTGCGCGAGCTCCTGCGCCGGATCATGAAGCAGGAGGGCGGGCACATCGACTTCTACGCGTCGGAGGCGACGCGCCGCCTCGGCGACAGCCCCAAGGCGCAGAAGCTGACGCGCTTCGCGCTCGTCGCACTGGTGGCGGCCCGTCGGCTCGGGCGTCATGCCGAAGCGCGAGGTCGGGTTCCTCGTCAACTACCTCTTCGACGGGAACAAGGGCGCCGACGTGCTCGGCGCGCATCGACCGCCGCGTCGACCGGCTGCCGGGACAGGGCGATCTGCATCTGCTCGACGCGTGCCGTGGCGCGTCTGTCGCCGTCGTAGGCACGTTTCATCGGTTTCGTTCGACGTCTTTCCGTCATCCACGAGTGGCTGCCTCCGAACAGTGGTCAATCCACTTCCGAGGAGGCCACATGACGGCAGATCCCCGAGCGCTCACCGAGCTGCTCGAAGAATCCCAAGACCTACAGGCGGACGCACTGCGCCCGACCCACGAAGCGCTCGACGAGCTCGTCGAGACTGCGCACGCGCAGCGAGAGGATGACGCGGCAGCGAACCAGGCGTTCCACGAGACGCACACCAAGGCGCTGACGTCGAGCCTGGCCGGCGCCGCGCTCCTCGGCGCGGCGGGCGGCGCGGTGCTCGTCGGCGCCCTCGCCTCGGCCGCGGCGGCCAGCAGCTCCAGCGACGTGCAGATCCTGCAGACGGCCGCCTCCATAGAGAACCTGGCGGTCTCCACCTACAAGACCGCACTGACGCTCCCCTACATCGGCGGCTCGTCGGCCAACCCGGTCGTGACCAAGTTCGCCCAGGTGACCATGGGCCAGCACGCCCAGCACGCCGACGCCTTCAACGCGGCGGTCAAGAGCCTGGGCGGCAAGGCGCAGACCAAGCCCGACCCGGCCTTCGTCCCGGTGGTCAAGAAGGCGGTGGCGGGCCTCGGCTCCGCCACGCCGGCCCAGGGAGCGCTCGGCGTGGTCGCCCTGGCGCTCGAGCTCGAGAACATCGCGGCCGAGACCTACGTGAAGGACACGGTCGCTGGCCAAGAAGGCGACCAACAAGGCGCTGCTGGCCAGCATCATGGGGATCGAGGCGCAGCACGTCGCCGTCCTCCTGGCGGTGCAGGCCCTCCTCATGGCGGGCGCGCCGCAGCTGATCTCGCTGTCGCCCGGCACCGCCGCCATGCTCCCGGCCGCGGCCGGCAGCGTCGGCTTCCCCAACGCGTTCTACAAGACCAACAGTGCCGCCCCGGCGGGACAAGGAGCCGTCAAGTGAGCAAGACACAAGTCGAAGAAGTACGAGGGCAGCGAGCACGAGCTGCTCGCCCGGACGGTCGAGCTCGACGAGCTGCACCACGACGTCGGCATGCCGGCCATGGCGCGAGGCCCTGGGCGCCATGCGCGGCACCAGCCGCCGCACCTTCCTCCTGGGTGCCGGCGCCGCGGTGGCCGGCGGCGCCGCGGTGGCCGTCGGCAGCGGTGCGCTGCCCGACGCTGGCCGCGGCCTCGACCCGGCGCCTCTCCGCGCGTCAAGGCGTCGCGCCTTCCCGCCGGCCGGCCTCAAGGGTGACCTGGCGGTGGCCGCGGTGGCCGCCAGCCTGGAGAACCTGGCCGTCTTCGCCTACACCGCCGGCCTCTCCGCGGCGACCCGGGGAAGCTCGGCACGGTGCCGCCGGCCGTCGCCACGTTCGCCACCACGGTCAAGGGCCAGCACCAGCAGCACGCCGCGGCCTGGAACGCCGTGCTGAAGTCGCACGGCAAGGCACCGGTGACGGTGACCAACCCGACCCTGACGCCGACGGTGCAGTCGGACTTCGCCAAGGTGACCGACATCACCGGGTTGGCCCAGCTGGCCATGACCCTCGAGACGATTGCCGCGCAGACCTACCAGGCGGAGACGTCGAAGCTGAAGAGCAGCGCGGCCATCGAGCTGTCGTCGTCGATTCAGCCGGTGGAGATGCAGCACATCGCCATCCTCTACTACGTGCTCGGGATGTACCCGGGCGCGCAGACCTCGTCGGGCACGCCGCTGGCGTTCAACCCGACGTCCCAGGCGGTCTGAGCGATGCGGGAACCGACGCGACGGTTCAGGGGTGGTGCGCTCGTCCTGGTCCTGGCGGGCGCACTGCTCCTGGCCGCGTGCAGCAGCGGGGGGTCGGGCTCGTCCGAGGCGGCCGCCTCGGCGGGTCGTCCGCAGGGGCGACGTCGACCAACGCCATCACCATCTCGAACTTCATGTTCTCGCCCATGCGCGTCTCCGTCGCACCGGGCTCGACGGTCAGCGTCACCAACAAGGACTCGGTCACCCACACGCTGACCGCCACCGGCGGCCAGTTCGACACCGGCGACATCGACGGCGGCCAGACCAAGACGTTCACGGCGCCGTCGAAGGCGGGGACGTACAGCTACATCTGCAACATCCACCAGTACATGATGGGGACGATCGTCGTCAGGTGATGGTGAGCAGGGCGTGCAGGACACGATGGGCCCGCTCGAGCTGCGCCGCCGTCACCCGCTCGTCGGGGTGATGGGCCAGGAGCGGATCGCCCGGCCCGAAGTTGGCGGCCGGCACCCCGTGCTCCCAGAACGAGGCCACGTCGGTCCAGCCCACTTTCGCCTTGGGCGCGGCGCCGCTCTTCTCCACCAGCGCATGGAGGAGCGGATGCCCGAGGGACGGCGGCGCCCCGTCGCCGGTGTCGAGCACCTCCCAGGTGTCGCCGTTCTCCGGTTCCCAGGTGCCCTGCAGGAGCTCGAGCAGGAAGGCCCCGGCCTCGGTCGCGCCTCGGTCCGGGGCGTAGCGGTGGTTGAGCGTGAGCCGGGCCTCGTCGGGCACGACGTTGGCCGCCACGCCCCCCTCGACGGCGACGGCCTGCAGCTGCTCGGCGTAGGTGCAGCCGTCCAAGCACGACTTCGCGCCCGGGCCAATCGGCGACACGCTGCAGCAGCGGGCGCCAGCCGATGGATGGCGTTGCGGCCCGTGAACGGGCGCGCCGTGTGGGCCCGCACGCCGCGCAGCGTGATCTGCACCCGCATCGTCCCCTGACAGCCCGCCTCCACCAACGCCACCGTCGGTTCGCCGAGGATGGCGGCGTCCCCCGCCAGGAGCTCGGGCCGCTCCCGCCAGAGCTCGACCAGACCGCTGTCGGCGCGGCCGATCTCCTCGCGGGCGTAGAAGCACCAGGTGACGTCGACCACGGGCTCGCGCACGGTCGTCGCCAGCTCGAGCATGACGGCCAGGCCGCCCTTCATGTCCGACGCGCCGAGCCCCCACAGCGTGTCGCCCTCGAGCCTCGGCTCCTGGTTCCCGTTGGCGGGCACGGTGTCGAGGTGCCCGGCCAGGACGAGGCGATGGCCGTGGCCGAGAGTGGTGCGGGCGATGACGTTGTCCCCGACCCGTTCGAGCTGCAGCCAGGGGCAGGCGCGCAGCGCGTCCTCCACCATGTCGGCGAGCGCGCCTTCACCCCGGCTCGGCGAGGGGACGGCCATCAGGTCCCGGGTGGCCGCGAGGAGATCGCCCACCGGATCAGGTGCTGGCGCCGTGGTCCCGCAGGACCTGGGTCAGCTGTGCCTTGTCGTGACGCTCCCCCTCGCTGAGCCGCTTGATCACGAGGACGCACGGCACGAAGAACTCGCCGCCGGGGTACTCCCGCCGGCGGCTGGCCCGGATGGCGACGCACCATGAGGGCACGACGCCGCGTGAGATCTCCTCGCCGGTCTCGGCGTCGATGACGGGGATGGAGGGGTCGAGGAAGCTGCCCGCGCCCAGGACGGAGCCCTTGCCGATCCGTGCGCCGCCGGTCACCATGCAGCGGCTGCCGACGAAGGCGTCGTCCTCGACGACCACGGGCACGGCGTTGGGGGGCTCGAGCACGCCGCCGATGCCCACGCCGCCCGCCAGGTGGACGCGCTCGCCGATCTGGGCGCACGACGCCACCGTGGCCCAGGTGTCGACCATGGAATCCGCCCCGACCCAGGCGCCGATGTTCACGTAGGAGGGCATCAGCACCACGCCGCGGCCGAGGAACGAGCCCCAGCGGGCGGAGGCGCCGGGGAGGGCGCGCACGCCCGCTTCGGCGAAGCCGTGCTTGAGGGGGAGCTTGTCGGCGTACTCGAACGGCCCGGTCTCGATCGTCTCCATGCCGCGCAGCGAGAACAGGAGGAGGATCGACTTCTTGAGCCATTCGTGGACGACCACCTCGTCGGTCGTCGGGTCGACCTCGGCCACACGGGCCTGCCCGGTGTCGAGGAGCTCAATCGCTTCCTCGACCACCTTGGCGGCGTCGGTGTCTGCCGGCGAGAGCTCGCTGCGGCGCTCCCACAACTCTTCGATGCTTGCCTGGAGATCAGCCATGCCGCACCCTAGCGAGGCGCTCCCCCACCAGCGCCAACCGCTCCATCGGCTGGACGACCGCCACCCGGACGTGCCCGGCGCCGTCCTCGCCGTAGAGGTCCCCGGGGCTCACCAGGAGCCCGCCGTCGGTCGCCAGCGCCTCGGCCATGGCCCAGGCGTCGGGCCAGCGGTCGGCCGGCACCGGCACCCAGAGGTAGAAGCCGCCTTCGGGGCAGGGTGACCGGGCAGCCGTAGTCGCCGAGGACACCGGCCAGGAAGGCCAGGCGCTCGCGGTAGCGGTCCCGCTGCGCCTCCACGTGCTCGTCATCGGACAGGGCGGCCACCCCGGCGGCCTGGGCGGGTCCGGGCACCATGAGGCCGGCGTGCTGGCGGACGGCGCGCAGGAACTCGACGAGCTCGGGATCGCCGGCGTAGAAGCCGACCCGCACGCCGGCCAGGTTCGACCGCTTGGACAGCGAGTGCACCGCCACGACGCCGTCGCTGCCGTGCTGCAGGACCGAACGGGGCGGACCGTCCCAGGTGAACTCGGCGTAGCACTCGTCCGAGAAGACGGGGATGCCGTGCGCCCGTCCCCAGGCCGCCTCGGCCCCGAGGTCGCCCAGGCCCCCGGTCGGGTTCGACGGCGAGTTGGACCAGAGCAACAGGGCCCGCGCCGCGTCGTCGGCCGCAATGGCGTCGAGATCGAGCCCGCCCAGCCGGCCGGGCGCGGCCGGGACCGGGACGGCGCGGCAGCCGGCCAGCTCCGCTCCCATGGCGTAGGTCGGGTAGGACACGGCCGGGTACAGCACCGTGTCCTTGTCGGGCGTGCGCAGCCGGAGCAGGTGCGGCGCCGAGGCGACGAACTCCTTGGTGCCGACGCAGGCGGCGAGCGCCGGAGGACCCTCGAGGGCGAAGCGCCGTACCAGCCAGGCCGCCGCCGCCTCGCGCAGCCGGGGGCTGCCCGCCGAGGCGGGATAGCCCCGTTCGGTCCCCGACGACGCCAGCGCCTCAATCACGGCGGGCAGCGGCGGATCGTTGGGTGTCCCGATGGAGCAGTCGACCATGCCCCCCTCGTGGGCCTCGGCGACCTTGGCCAGGCCGGCCAGCCGGTCGTAGGGATAGGGCGGCAGCCGGAAGGTCACGGCGTGGCCACGAACTCGGCGAAGCGCGCCCGGCCGACGTCGTCGAGCACCACCTGCAACGTGGCCGACTCCTCGCCGTCGCTCTGCCCCACCACCTCGCCTTCGCGGTGGATGGCGGCCAGCACGTCGCCGCGGGCCCAGGGCACGACGAGCTGCACGACGCGGTCCGAGCCGCGCAGGCGGTCGCCGAGCACACGCAGGAGCTCGTCGACCCCCTCGCCGGTACGGGCCGATATGACCACGGCACCTTCGTTGGCGTGCGCCAGCACCTTGGCGTCCTCGGGCGCGGCATCGGCCTTGTTCACGACGATCAGGTCGGGGACGTCGGAGGCGCCGATCTCCACCAGCACCTCGCGGACGGCGGCCATCTGTCCCTCGGCGTCGACCGCCGTGCTGTCGACCACATGGACGATGAGGTCGGCCAGGCGCACCGAGTCCAGGGTGGAGCGGAAGGCCTCCACCAGCTCGTGGGGCAGCTTGCGGACGAAGCCGACGGTGTCGGTGACGAGCACCGTCTCACCGCCGGGGAGCGAGAGCTGGCGGGTCCGGGGGTCGAGGGTGACGAAGAGGCGGTTCTCGGCCGGGACACCGGCATCGGTCAGACGGTTCAGCAGCGTCGACTTCCCCGCGTTGGTGTAGCCGACCAGCGCCAGCTCCCGGTGCCGGCCGCGGGCGCGGCTGCGACGCTGCAGCGTCCGCGTGCGCTCCACCTCGCGCAGGTCCGCCTCGAGCTTGTGCATGCGGCGCACGAGCCGACGGCGATCGACCTCGAGCTGCGTCTCACCCGGCCCCCGGGTGCCGATGCCACCGGCCTGCTGGCTCAGAGCGGAGCCGCGGCCACGCAGCCGGGGCAACCGGTAGCGGAGCAGCGCCAGCTCCACCTGCGCCTTGCCCTCGGGGCTGCGCGCGTTCTGGGCGAAGATGTCGAGGATCACCGCGGTCCGGTCGATGGCGGTGCGGCCGAAGAGCTTCTCCAGGTTGCGGTGCTGCGCCGGCGTCAGGTCGTCGTCGAAGACGACGGTGTCGGCGTCGAGGCTCTGGCTCAGGGCGGCGATCTCCTCGGCCTTGCCGCGACCGACGAAGGTGGCCGCGTCGGGCGCGTTGCGCCGCTGCACCACGCGTCCGACGACGTCGGCACCCGCGCTGTCGACCAGCCGTGCCAGCTCGTCCAGTTCCTCGCTGACCTGCTCCTCGGTCAGGCCGGGAAAGATCACCCCCACCAGAATGATCCGCTCCCGGAAGGTGCGCTCAATGAGCGTCCCGGGCAAGACGTTGCTCAAGAGAGCATCCCCGGGTGGATGTCGATGTCGGCCACCTTGCGCACGGGCCCGGCCAGGTACGTCGTCGCCTCCTCGTCGGCGCCGAGCGTCACCTCCAACACACCGCCGGGATTGCGGACACGCACGGTGCCTTCACTCGGCACGGCGCCCCAACTCCGGGCCGCTGCCGCGGCCGCCACGCTGCCGGTGCCACAGGCCAGGGTCTCGCCGGCCCCCCGCTCCCACACCCGGAATTCGAGGAGCTCCCCCTGCTCGTCCGCACTGGGCGTGATCCATTCGACATTGATGCCACCGCTGAAGGCGGCTTGCAGCTTGGGGCCCAGTTCGGCGATGTCCACGGCCGTCGTGTCGGGGCCGAGGAGAACCAGATGCGGGTTCCCGACATCGACCGTCCGGGCCCGCCGGTCGTCGAACTCCTGCGGCTGGTCGGCTCCGAGCCGGGCCGGGCCCATGTCGACGCTGGCCGTTGCCCATCCGGGCGCCCCGGCGCGGTAGTCGATCGTCCGGGTGCCGCCGGCGGTGGCGACGGTGAAGCGCGGCGGCGACACCAGGCCGGCATCGACGGCGGCCTGGGCCAGGCAACGGATGCCGTTGCCGCTCATTTCGGCCAGCCCGCCGTCGGCGTTGTGCAGTTCCATGGAGAGATCTGCGCCGTCGCGACCGGGCCCGACCCTGATGATGCCGTCGGCCCCGATGCCGCGGCGCCGATCGGCCAGCAGGCGGACCTGGGCCACCGAGAACCTGATGGCGTCCTCGGGGTCGAGCACGACCAGGAAGTCGTTGCCCGCGCCCTCGTGTTTGGTGGCCCGCATCAACCCATTCTCGCAGCTGGGGTCGTTCAGCCGTGCACGGCGAGGGCGTTCTCCACCAGGTCCTGGGCCTCTTCGACGCTGCCCGCCCAGCGCACCCGGGGGTCGCGGCGGAACCAGGAGGCCTGGCGCCGGGCGAATTGGCGGGTGCGCCGCATCGCCTCCTCCAGGCAGTCGTCCAGCGGCGCACCGTTCTCCACGTGGGCGAGGATCTCGCGGTACCCGAGCGCCTGGCGGGCCGTCCGCGACAGGCCCGCCGGGCGGGTCGCCAGCGCCTGCACCTCCTCGACCAGGCCGGACTGGACCATGTGGGCGAAGCGGGCCGCAATGCGGGCGTCGATCTCCTCGGTCGGCCGGGCCAGGCCCACCTGGGACGTGGCGCTCTCCGGGTAGGCCTCCAGCCCCGGGCCGAAGGTCGAGAAGGGACGGCCCGATCCCAGGGTGACCTCCAAGGCGCGCACGACCCGCCGGCGGTTGCCCGGCTCCATGCGGGCCGCACCGACCGGGTCGAGCGCGGCGAGGCGGGCGTGCAGGTCGGCGGGCTCGACCCCGCCCTCGTCCAGCTCCGCCTCGAGGACGGCGGCCACCTCGGGGTAGCGGCCTGGAATCTCCAGATCGTCGACGACGGCACGCAGATAGAGGCCCGTGCCGCCGACCAGGAGTGCGTGATGGCCGCGCCGGGCGATACCGGCCAGTGCGTCGCGGGCGGCCGCTTGGAACTGCGTCAGCGTGAAGTCCTCGTCGGGATCGACCAGGTCGATGAGGTGGTGCGGCACGGCCGCCTGCGCCTCGGGTCCGGGCTTCGACGTCCCGATGTCCATGCCGCGGTAGACGCACATGGAGTCGACCGAGACGATTTCGCAGTCGCCCCGGCGCAAGGCGAGCGCCAGTGCTGTCTCCGATTTCCCCGACGCGGTGACGCCGACGAGCGCGACCGCAGTCAAGCGCTCGCCACCGGGATCAACACGCGATGCCGGGGCCGCGCCACCACCTCCTCGAGGAGGCCCGAAAGGTGGTGCGGATGGCCGTCGGTCACCGTCACCCGGGCCAGCGCGCCCGCCGGCGGTGTGCCCGCGGCGGTCCCGGCCGGGAAGTGGATCAGCTTGCCCTGGCGGGTGCGGCCGGCCAGCATCGACTCGTCGCGCCGGCTGACGCCTTCGACCAGCGCCTCCTCGCTGCGTCCGACCCGGGCCTGATGCCGGGCCAGGGCGGAGCGGTCGACCACGGTCTTGAGTCGCGCGAACCGCTCGGCGATGACATCCGCCGGCACGAAGCTGGACTCCATGTCCGCGGCCCTGGTGCCGGGACGGGGCGAGAAGATGAAGGTGTAGGCGCCGTCGTAGCCGGCCTCGGCGCAGACCGCCAAGGTGTCCTCGAAGTCTTCCTCGGTCTCGCCCGGGAAGCCCACGATGATGTCGGTCGTCACGGCCAGGTCTGCAATGGCCGCCCGCGCCGCGGCCAATCGCTCCATGTACCGCTGCGCGGTGTAGCCGCGCCGCATGGCCCGCAGCACCCGATCGCTCCCGGATTGCAGGGGCAGGTGCAATTGCTCGCAGACCTCGGGCGTCTCCGCCATGGCTTCGATCGTCTCGGGCCGGAGATCCTTGGGATGCGGGCTGGTGAAGCGTACGCGCCCGATGCCTTCGACGGCGCCGACGGCGCGCAGCAGGTTGGCGAACAGCGGCCGCCGCTTCGTGATGTCGCGGCCGTAGGAGTTCACGTTCTGGCCGAGCAGCGTCACCTCGGTCACGCCGCGGCGGGCGAGCAGCTCCACTTCGGCCACGATGTCGTCGAGCGTCCGGCTCACCTCGGGACCGCGCACGGACGGGACGATGCAGAAGGCGCACGAGTTGTCGCAACCGGTCTGAATATTCACCCACGCTGCGTACGGGAGCTCACGCACGGCACCGGTGCCCAGGAGCGGATTGGTCCCCGACTCCGGTGCCGGCGCGTCGAGGATCTCCATGACGGGGCCCTCGGTCTCGGCCCGGCGCAGCAGGCCGGGCGCACTCGTCAGGTTGTGCGTGCCGAACACGACGTCGACCCAACCCACCTTCTCCTGAATGCGCTCGCGGTCCTTCTGGGCCAGGCAGCCGCCGACGGCGATCTGCAGCCCGGGTTTGGCGTCGACCAGCTCCTTCAGGTGGCCGAGCGTCCCGTACAGCCGCTGGTCGGCGTTCTCGCGGATGCAGCACGTGTTGAGCACCACGACATCGGCGTCCTCCATGGTGGCCGCAGGCTGCAGGCCGTCGGCCACCAGCAGCCCGGCGAGCCGCTCCGAGTCGTGCTCGTTCATTTGGCACCCGAAGGTGCGGATGAAATAGGAGCGGGCCATTGCCGGAGTCTAGGGAACGGGGGCGCCTAGATTTCCGACCGTGGATCGATCGATGACGCCGCGGTTCCGTCGAGCCCGCTGGGGCCTGGCCCTGGTGCCGCTGGTGGTGGCGCTGGCCGGGTGCAGCTCGGGGGGCGGCGGGTCGGCGGCGTCGGGTGGCAGCACGACCGCCGGCACCACGCCGCAGCAGGCCGACGCCGCCCTCAAGAGCGCCGGCAAGAGCGTGCAGTCGGCCATGCAGCTCTACCTGGCCGCCGTGGGCGGCTGCGCGGAGAAGACGAGTCCGGTGGTCTGCCTGGAGGCGGCCGACCACACGCTCGGGGACAAGATCCACGCCTACGCCAACCTGCTCGCCCGCCACGAGCCCTTCACCGCGCCGCAGGGCGCCGTCTCGACGGCCCTCAATTCGGCCCAGACCCTCGCCAACAGCCTGGAGATCCTCGGCGACGCGCAGCCGACGCAGGCCAACTACAACCAGGTGCTCAACACCTTCAACATCAACGCCGCCGTCACTGCGCTGCAGGGCGACGTCAGCACGCTGGCCGGGTCGCTCGGCAAGTGATGCCCTACAGGCGGACTTCGGCTTCGTCCCCGTAGACGATGCCACGGCGGTCCGGCCGGAGCACCAGTGCCCGGCCCGGCAGGCCCGCGGCGACCAGGGCAGCCTCGGCGCGGTCGCGCACCGACGCCGCCGCATCCGTCCGCACGATCCCGAGGAGCGACGGCCCGGCGCCGGACCAGCTGGCCGCCAGCGCGCCGGCCTCGACGAGGGCGTCCGAGGATCTGCGGCGCTTCGGGGAAGAGTGCGGTGCGGGCGGGCTGATGGATGCGGTCTTCCGTCGACTCGGGGATCAGCGCGTCGGGATCGCCCAGGCCGGCCACGAGCAGGCCCATGCGACCGAGGTTGAAGACGACGTCTTCGCGCGACAATGCCTCGGGGAGCACGCCTCGTGCCTCCGGGGTGGCGAGGTCGCGCTCCGGAATCACGACGACGAAGGCCAGCGCCTCGCTCAGCGGGAGTGCGGCGTGCACCGGCTTTCGTCTCCACCACGGTGGCGGTGACGAGCCCGCCGAACACGCTGGCGGCCGCGTTCTCCGGATGCCCGTCATAGGAGGCGGCCACCGCGAAGGGATCTTCGGCGCCGGCGGCGGCGGCCGCCGCGGCGGCCAGCGCGGCGGATGACCCCAGGCCGCGGGCGACCGGGATCTGCGAGCGCACGGTCACGGCGAAGCGGTCGTGACCGAGGACCTCGGTGACGACGCGGGCCGCCAGATGCGACGCATCGTCGAAGAGGCCCGCTCCTTCGCCCTCGCTGTGCACATGCAGCGAGGGCGACGTCTTCGACCTCGACGCTCACGTAGCACTCCAGCGCCACGGCGAGCGTGTCGAAGCCCGGCCCGAGATTGGCCGACGACGCGGGGGCCCGGGCGCGCACGGTGGTCAGGCTAGGCGCGTCAGGACAGGCGCTGGCGAAGCGTCTCGGGCGGGAGGTCCCCGTCGAGTTGGACCGGCACCAGCACCTTCTGCGTGCCCAAGGTGACGACGACGTTCCCGACCGCCGCGCCCCGGCGGGCCTGCTTCGGCACCTGCCGTGCCGGCACGAAGACGCGCGTGGCGGTCACGCCGGGCCAGGTGAGCATGGACGCCGACGACACAGTGGTGGCGCCGATCGTCGCCCCAGCCTCGCTCGACGTGAGCCGCCAGGTGACCCTGGGGCAGCACCTCGACGGAGCCGATGAACGGGACCATGGCATCGACCAGCGCCAGGGCGTGCAGTCCCGCCTGGGCCAGGACGACCGGGCCGGTCTGCCCGGTCACGGCGGCCAGGAGGAGCACCTGCTTGCCGTCGACGGTGCGGTCGACCGCCAGCACGTCGCCGCCACCGGCCTGGGACGTGAAGCCGGATTTGACGCCGATCACCCCTTGAATGCCGAGGAGCGGCGTGTAGGTCGAGATCGTCCCGGCGACCGGCAGCGTGACCGACGACTGCTGCACGAACCCGGCGAAGGTGGGAATGGCCATGTCGAGCCCGGCCACCTTCAAGAGGTCGGAGGCGGTCGACTGTGAGCCGGGATCGACGCCGCTGGCATCGGCGAAGTGGGAGTGGTGCATGCCCAGGCGGGCCGCGGTCGCGTTCATCTTCGCCACGAAGGCGGGAATGCTGCCGGCGTCCCAGGTGGCCAGGAGGTCGGCGTAGTTGTCCGCCGAGTGCACCAGCAGGCCGCCGAGGACGTCGGCTTCGCTGATCTGCTCGCCGACGGCGACGGCGGCGTTGGAGTCGTCGTCGACGGTGGCGTTGTCGTAGTCGTCGACGTCGGCCTGGGTGATCGTGATGGTGGGCCCGGGCTGGCCCGGCGCGACGGGGTGGTCGTGCAGCACGACGTACGCCGTCATCAGCTTGGTCAGGCTGGCCACCGGCGCTGCCTGCTCGGGCCCCGAGGCCACGCTGACACCCATGGACGGGATGGAGACGGCGCCTTGGCCCACGGTCGGCCACGGCAGCGTGACGGTCCGTGGCGGGAACATGCACCGTCCGGGCCAGCACGGAGGTGACGGCGGGTGCCGGCTCGGGTCGGCTCAGCTTTATGCCGACGTAGGCGCCGGCTGCGACGAGCAACAAGAGGAACGCCAACAGGAACGCCCGGCCGCGCCGGCGCCGGCGGCGCCGGTGCGACGTCGTGCCGTGCCTGCCGTGTTCGGGGGCGGGTGGAGGCGGGGGCGCCGGCTCGCGCAACGAGTCGAGCCGGAACGGCGCCACCATGAACGGTGGCGCCGGTGCTTCCGGGCTCACGTCCTGCTCAGCCCGTCAAGCTCCTCTGGGGTCATGAGGACGGCGCGGGCCTTGGAGCCCTCACTCGGGCCGACGACACCGGCCTGCTCGAGGAGGTCCATGAGGCGCCCGGCGCGGGCGAAGCCGACGCGCAGTTTCCGCTGGAGCATGGAGGTGGAACCTAGTTGCGAGCGGACCACCAGATCACGCGCCTGGGTCAGCAGCTCGTCGTCGTCGTCACCCATGCCGTCGTGGCCCGAGGGCCCGTCGTTGACGTTCTCGATCCCGACGATGGCCTCGGGCTGGCCGCCCTGGGCGTGCCAATGGCGGACCACGTCACGCACCTCCTCCTCGGAGACCCAGGGGGCCTGCAGGCGGCGCGGGATGTTCGAGGATGCCGTCAGGAGCAGCATGTCCCCCTTGCCGATCAGGCGCTCGGCGCCGGGCTGGTCGAGGATCACCCGGCTGTCGGCCAGGGACGACACCGAGAAGGCCATGCGGCTCGGGATGTTGGCCTTGATCACGCCGGTGATGACGTCGACCGACGGGCGCTGGGTGGCGATGACGAGGTGGATGCCGACGGCACGCGCCATCTGGGCGATGCGCACAATGGAGTCCTCGACGTCACGGGCCGCCACCATCATGAGGTCGTTCAACTCGTCGACGATGACGAGGATGAAGGGCAGCGGCTGCGGCGGCTCGGGCTCCGGAGTGAAGGTCGGCCTCGTCGTCGACGGCCGCGTGCTCCTCGCCGAGGGCCCGCGCCGCCACCTCGCGCATGCGGCGGCGGTCGGACTTCGGCGGTGGCGCAATGAGCCCCTGCTCGACCAGCTGGTTGTAGCCCGTGATGTCGCGCACGCCGTTCTCGGCGAGCATGTCGTAGCGGCGCTCCATCTCCTTGACCGCCCAGGCGAGGGCGTTGGCCGCCTTCTTGGGGTCGACCACGACGGGATTGAGGAGATGCGGGAGGCCGTCGTACTGACCCAGTTCCACGCGCTTGGGGTCGACGAGGATCATCTTGACCTTGTCCGGGGTGTCCCGCATGAGGATCGACGTGATGATGGAGTTCATGCAGGACGACTTGCCCGATCCGGTCGACCCCGAGATCAGGATGTGCGGCATTTCGGCCAGGTTCGCCATCACGGCGCGGCCGGCGATGTCGCGGCCCATGGCCACCTCGAGCGGGTGTGTGGTGGCCGTCGGCGTGGCTTCGTTCGACTCGAGGATGTCGCGCAGGGAGACCAGCTGGCGCGTCCGGTTCGGCACCTCGACGCCGATGGCCGACTTGCCCGGGATCGGCGCCAAAATGCGCACGTCGGGCGACGCCATGGCGTAGGCGATGTCCTTGGAGAGACTGGTGACCCGGGCCACCTTGACCCCTGGTCCGAGCTCGAGCTCGTAGCGGGTCACCGTGGGCCCGACGCGACAGCCCACCAGACGGGTCTCGACGCCGTGCGCCTCCAGTGCCCGCACCAGGTCGTCGCCGAGGGCATCGATCTGGCGCTGGTCCTGGCGCATCTTCTTGGACGCCTTCAACAAGGACATGGGCGGCAGCGCCCACTCGCCGGGCGCCCGCGCCGGTGCGGGGGCGAGTGGCAACGGGACCGAGGCCACGGCCGCCGGCATGGGATCGGGCTCGTCGAGGTCGTCGAGGTCGTCGATCGGCTCCGCGTCCTCTTCCTCTTCGTCAACGTCTTCGTCGGGCGCCAGCCCGTCCGCCTCCGCGTCGAAGGGGACACGGCGGGACGAGGCGTCCTCCACTGCAGCGTCGGCGCCGAGATCCGAGGTGATGACAAACGGCCTGCCCTGCCACAGGGCGGAGAACGTGCGACCGATGTTCTTGGCTGCCGAGGTGAACGCACGCCCGGCGGTCGCGAGCGACACGCCGGTCGCCACCAGGATGGCCACGAAGATGACGGCGACGAGGAGGACGGCGGCACCGGCCGGACCGATGCCGGCGTGCAAGGGGCGGCCGATGGCTGCACCCAGGAAGCCGCCGGCGTCCTTGAGCGACGCGTGGTTCGAAAATTGCGGCGTGCCCTTGGCCAGCTCGGCCAAGCCCGCAGATGCCGAGCACGCCCAGCACCGACCCCACGGCCAGGCGCCACGGATCGGCCCCCTCGTGCTCCCGGTCTTCGTCCTCGTACTCGTCTTCGTCGTCGTCGTGGGAGCCGGCCCGGTCGAACAGCAGGGCGGCGCCGGCGCCGAGCGAGACGAGCGGGAGGAGGACGCGGACCCAGCCGGCCAGGAGCGCCAGGCCGGTATTGACGGCGCCGCCGATGGGGCCCAGCTGCTGCCCCCACAGGGCCAGGGCCAGGAGGACGCCGAGCGTGATCAGGCCGACGGCCCACAGGTCGCGGGCCTGGCGGCGCCAGAACGGCGGGCGCACCGGCTCCGGGCGCCGGGCGCGCGCCGGCGCCTTCTTGGTCGTCTTCTTGGTGGTCTTGCGCGCGGCAGGGCGCGACGCGGTGCCCCCTCGGGTCTTCGTCACCACAGTGCCGTCGAGATTACTGGCTGACCTGGTGCTTTTTGTGGACACTCGACCCGTTGAATTACGAACATATGTTCGCTATCGTAGCTCTGCATGGCACTTCGTTGGGCGCTGGCCGAGCAGGAGACGGGCGGCACGCTCTTCGCCGACGAGCGGGTGGCCGAACGGCACGTGGGCAAGGGCGCCTACGCCGGGATGGAGTTCCTCCATGTGAACGCCCGCACCATCATCAACACGGTGCCGGCGGAGAGCCGGATGCCCTTCCGGCACACGATCAACCCCTACAGAGGTTGCAGCCACGCCTGCGTCTACTGCTTCGCCCGGCCGACGCACGACTACCTGGGCCTCGGGATCGGGACCGACTTCGAGCGCAAAATCGTGGTGAAGGTCAACGCGGTGGAGCGGTTGCGGGCCGAGCTGCGCGCCCCGGCCTGGGACAGGCGACCACATCGCCATGGGGACCAACACCGATCCCTACCAACACGCCGAGGGCAAGTACCACCTGACCCGGGGCATCGTCGAGACGCTCTCGGGGGCACGCAACCCGTTCAGCATCCTGACCAAGTCGACGCTGATCCTGCGCGACGCCGCCGTGCTGGCCGCGGCCAGCGAACGCACCGAGGTCGGCGTGAGCTTCTCCATCGGCACGCTCGACCGCTCCGTCTGGAAGCTGACCGAGCCGGGCACTCCCCCGCCGGACCGGCGGGTCGAGGCCCTGCGCCGCCTGACCGACATGGGCATCCCGTGCGGCGTGCTGGTGGCCCCCGTCCTGCCCGGGCTCTCGGACTCCGAGGCACAGTTGACCGAGGTCGTCGAGGCCTGCGCCGAGGCCGGGGCGCAGTCGATCTCCGGCCTGGCCCTGCACCTGCGCGGCACGGTCCGAGGCCACTACTTCGACTGGCTGGGGAGGGAGCGGCCCGATCTGGTCGGCTTGCACCGCGAACGTTTCCGGCGCGGTGCCTATCAGCAGGACGACGAGCGCCAGCGCATTGAGGGCATCGTGAAGGTAGCGGCGCGGCGATGCGGCGTGACGGGGCGGAACCGCTACCGCGGGACGTCACCCGCCGGGGCCGGACCCGCAGGTGGCGGTGGCCCGCCGGCAGGGAGCGGCGCGGGGCCGAGCGGCGACGGCGGCGAGAGCACCCAGCAGCTGCGACTTCTCTGAGGGGCGCGCCAACCGGAGGGCGCCTGCTCCCTATGATCGCGAACTCATGCCAGGCGGACCGTCGATGTGGAGGGCGAGCCGTCGGGCCGCCGTGGGGCTGGTGGCACTCTTTGCCGCCTCGGCGCTCGCCGTGCTGGCACCGGGAGGACCGACGGCGCCGGCGTCCCCGGCAGCGTCGGCGGCGGTGCCGATCCCGGGAGCGAACAACGGCTCTTACGCCATCATCGACGCCGCCGGCGGCGTCATGACCTTCGGTGGGGCCGCCTACGACGGCGACACCCTCGAAGTGCCGCTGGCCAAGCCGATCGTCGACGGCGTGGCCGACCCCAATGGCGGCTACTGGCTGGTGGCGTCGGACGGGGGCGTGTTCTCGTTCGGGGCCGCACAGTTCTGGGGCTCCACCGGTGGCATCGCGCTCAACAAGCCCATCGTCGGCATGGCGCCGACGCCCGACGGCAACGGCTACTGGCTCGTCGCGTCCGACGGTGGCATCTTCGCCTTCGGCGACGCCCAGTTCTGGGGCTCCACCGGCGGCATCGCGCTCGAACAAGCCCATCGTCGGCATGGCGACCACGGCCGACGGCAACGGCTACTGGCTCGTCGCGTCCGACGGCGGCATCTTCGCCTTCGGCGACGCGCAGTTCTACGGCTCCACCGGCGGCATCCACCTGAACAAGCCCGTCGTCGGCATGGCCTCGACGGGCGACGGCAACGGCTACTGGCTCGTCGCTTCGGACGGCGGCATCTTCACCTACGGCGACGCGCAGTTCTACGGTTCAACCGGCGGCATCAACCTGAGCGAGCCCATTGTGGGCATGACGCCGACGCAGGACGGCAACGGGTACTGGTTGGTGGCACAGGACGCCGGCGTCTTCACCTACGGCGACGCCCAGTTCTCGGGCAGCGCGCAGTCGCCGCTCCATCCCCCGTTCTTCCCCCAGCCGTTGACCAATGCGATTCCCGGGGTGGTCTCGATCATCAACGAGGCGCCCGGCCCCCAGGCCACCCATCAGGGCCTGCAGCGGGTGGCCTTCTCGGGCGACTCGCTCTCCCTCTACGAGGGCAGCTACATAGAGGCCACCAACCCGCCCTATGACGTCGACGACGGTGCGGCGGCCGGCTGCGGCTACACCGACGGGGCGCCCGACCATCCCCTGGAGCAACCCGAAATCGACCTACATCAGCCCGGGAGCGTGCGCGTTGTGGGCGTCGCAGCTGCAATGGGTCGTCTCGCGCTTCCATCCCGACGTGACCGTGATTCAGACGGGCTACTGGGAGACCCAGGACCGCATGTTCAACGGCGTCTACACGACACTGGCCAACCAGGACTACGCCGCGTTCATTCAGGACAACCTGGCCCAGGCGGTCCAGATCGCCCATTCCGACGGCGGCCAGGTGATCCTCTCGACGTCCCCCTACTTCGCCGACGGGACGCCGACCGCGCTGGTCGCCGACTACAACCAGATTGTGCAGTCGGTCGCGGCCGAGTTCCCCTACGTCTCGATCGACGACCTCTTCACGGTGCTCGACCCCGGAGGTGCCTACTCCTCGGTGGTGAACGGCATCCTGGCCCGCGGCCCGGACGGGGTGCATATCACCGCGGCGGGCGTGGACAACCTGATTGAGCCCGCGCTGAACCAGATCATCGCCAACGTGGCGGGGGCCGTCTACGCCGGCAACGCCTAGGCCGGCGCCGGGTGTCCGTCGTCGCCATCGCCCATCGGGGCGAGCCCGTCGGCCACAGAGAGAACACGGTGCCCGCGTTCGCCGCCGCGGTCGCCCTCGGGGCGGACATGGTGGAGATCGACCTGCGTCGCACCCGCGACGGCGCCATTGTCGTCCTGCACGACCAGACGCTCGAGCGCCTGTGGGGGCTCGGGGCCTCGGTGGGCGACGTCGATCTGGCCGACGTGGCAGCGCTCGGGGACGGGGCGGTGCGCATCCCGACCCTGGGCGAGGTGCTCCAGGCGGTGCCACTGCCACTGATGGTCGACTTCACCCGGCGCGAGGTGGTGGCCGGCGGCCTGCAGGCGGTGCGGGCGGCCGGCGCCCTCGAGCGCTGCCTGTTCGTGACGGGCAACGTGCCGGCGCTGCAGCAGCTGCGGGCCGCGTCGGCCGACGCACGGATCGGGCTGACCTGGCTGGACGGAGCGGAACCACCATTGGACCTGCTGCGCCAGCTGGGAGCCGAATACTGGAACCCGTGGTTCGGGCTCATCACGGCCGACGGTGTGGACGCAGTGCACCGGGCGGGCCTGCGGGTGTCGACCTGGACAGTGGACACGCCCGAGGACATGGCGGGCGTCCTCGGGGCCGGCGTCGACGCCGTGGTGAGCAACCACATCGGCGAGCTGGTGGCGCACCTCGGACGATGAGGGAGCGCCCCCTCTATCCGAACAGTCCCCCGGGCGTCTCGGACGCGCACATCTCCGCGAACAGACGGTGGACGCGGCGGTCCGCCGTCAGCTCGGGGTGGAAGGCCGACGCCAGCACCGGTCCCTGGCGCACCAGGACGGCGACGCCGTCGAGGGTGGCCAGGACGTCGACCGCATCCCCCACCGAGACCACCTGCGGGGCGCGGATGAAGACGGTCGGCAGCGGCGGCCCCTCGCCGGATCCGAACACGAGGTCGGCTTCGAACGACTGCTCCTGGCGCCCGTAGCCGTTGCGCCGGACGACGGCGTCGAGGACGCCGAAGGAGCGCTGGTCGGGGCGCCCGTCGAGGACCTGGCGCGCCACCAGGACGAGTCCGGCGCAGGTTCCGAGAAGCGGCAGCGGCCGCTCGACCGCGCCGACGCGTCCGGCGACGGCGTCGAACAGTCCGGATGACTCGAGCAACATGGACAAGGTCGTCGACTCGCCGCCCGGCAGCACCAGGCCGGCCAGCCCGTCGAGGTCGCCCGGCCGCTTGACCAGCCTGGTCCCGCACCCCACCTCGCCCAGTGCAGCGACGTGCTCGCGCACATCGCCCTGCAGGTCGAGGACGCCGACGAGCGGCGCTACCACCCCCGGTCGGCGAGATGCTCGCCGTACTGCGACGCCTCGAGACCGCGCATCGCCTCACCGAGCCCGCGCGACACCTTGGCCACGTGCTCGGGGTCGGTGAAGTGGGCCGTGGCCTCGACGATGGCCGAGGCCATGCGGGCGGGGTCCGACGACTTGAAGATGCCCGAGCCGACGAAGACGGCCTCGGCGCCCAGCTGCATGACGAGGGCGGCATCGGACGGCGTGGCGATGCCACCGGCGCAGAAGAGCGGGACGGGCAGCTTCCCGCTCTGCGCGATCTCCTGCACGAGCGTGATCGGCGCGCCCAACTCCTTGGCCCAGCCGTAGAGCTCAGCGGGGTCGGCCTGGGTCGAGCGCGCGGATGGTGCCCAGGATGGAGCGCAGGTGACGCACGGCCTCCACGATGTTGCCGGTCCCCGCCTCGCCCTTGGAGCGGATCATGGCGGCGCCCTCCGAGATGCGCCGCAGCGCCTCGCCCAGATTGGTGGCGCCGCAGACGAAGGGGACCGTGAAGGGCCACTTGTCGATGTGGTACGCCTCGTCGGCCGGCGTCAGCACCTCGGACTCGTCGATGAAGTCGACGCCGAGCGACTGCAGCACCTGGGCCTCGGCGAAGTGCCCGATGCGGGCCTTGGCCATGACCGGGACCGTGACGGCCTCGATGATCCCCTCAATCAGCACCGGGTCGCTCATGCGCGCCACCCCGCCGTCCCGACGGATGTCCGACGGCACCCGCTCGAGCGCCATGACGGAGACCGCGCCGGCGTCCTCGGCGATTTTGGCCTGCTCGGCGTTGACGACGTCCATGATGACGCCGCCGCGCAGCATGTCGGCCAACCCCCGCTTCACGGTGAAGGTCCCGGTTGTCATCGCCCCAGTCTACGAGGGCTGGCCGCCCCTTCTCACCACTCGCTCAGCGCGGCGGCCCTCACCGAGGTGGCATCGAGGTCCCCGGGCGCCACGGCGTCGTCACGATGCCCCACCGAGGGGTCGATCCACACCCAGCGGGTGGGCCCGAACCGTCCCGGGGAGGCGAAGAACGAGCCAACGGCGGGGGCGGGCGCCGCCATCATGATCCGCAGCGCGCCGAGCAGGCCGCGGGGGAAGCGCACGGCCGAGGCGCCCACGACGTCGGCCCGGTATTCCCGGCTCTCCCCGACACAGCGACGCAGGGTGGACGACCCGCCGAAGATCCGGGCCAGCGTGATGCCGATGCACGAGACGCCGTTGTCGCCCCGCTTCACGTGCGCCAGCTCGTGGGCGATCACGCCCTCGAGCTCAATGGGGTCCAGCCGGCGCAGCAGCCCGGTCGTCACCACCACGACCGAGCGCCGGTCGTCGCGGCCGAGCGCGCAGGCGTTGGGCACGTCGTCGTCCAACAGGTAGAGCGCCGGCATGCCGAGGCCGAACGTGGCGCACAGGCCCTCGGTGACGTTCCACAGACGGGTCTCGTCCTGCTCGTCGATGGGCAGCGCGCCGATCCGGTTGAGCGCAACCGACGGGGCGACGCGCCACAACACGTACATCACCGCGGCGCCGGCCACGACCAGGGCCACGATGCCGACGATGATGGAGACCGTCACCGCCAGGAGCGCGCCCAGCAACAGCGCGGGGAGGACGGCCGACACTGCACACAGTGAGATGACGCGGCGGCGGTTGGCCGCCACCTCGGCGGGGAAGACCTGGGGGGCGCCGAGCGTCGGCAGGACATCGACCGGCTCGAGCGGCGGGGGCGGGGCCAGAGCGACGGCGGCGCGTGATGGCCCACCGCTGCGCGGCCTCGAGCCCGAACGGGACTGCGAGCGGTTGCCTCCGCCCCCCCCTCCCCTGCCCGAGCCCTGGGACGTGCGCTGACGGCCGCCGCCCGCCGCCACCTTGTCCCTGGCCCTTGCGCTGCCCGTTGCGGGAGCCCTGGTTGCTGCCGCCGCCGGAACGGCTGACCGACCGCCACTGGCGCTGCCGCCACCCGCTGCTGCTGCCCGAAGGGTTTGCGCCACCGGCGCTGCTCCCGCTGCCGCCCGAACCTGAGCGGCTGCGATTGCGATTGCGGTTCCTGTTGCGGTTGCGATTGGCACCGCCGCCGCTGCCTCCACCGGAGCGGCTCCCGCCGCCGGCGGTGCCCCCGGCTCCCTCTTCTTGATCGGCCATGAGGCCACGCAGCCTACGACCTGGCGGTCACCCGTTTCGGCCTGGGCACTGTTCAGGCTGCATCAGTGCCCGGCCCGATGGGCGTCGATCGCCCGCCCGTAGATCTCGACATAGCGCTCGGCCAGGGTGTCCATCGACCATTCCCGGGCGTACTCGGTCGCCTCCTTGCGGGCCTCGGTCGAGGTGCCCGTGGCGGTCTCGGCCCGGACCGGACTGGGCCAGCACGTCGTCGAGGGCGCGGGAGAGGGCGCCCGGCGTCGCCGGGCGGCACCAACGTGGCGTGGCCGCCCGCCGCCCGCCGGTAGCCCTCGATATCGGAGGCCACCACGGCGCACCCCGCCGCCATCCCCTCGAGGAGCACCATGCCGAAGGACTCGCCCTGCAGCGACGGGGCGCACAGCACGGTGGCCCCGGCCAGGCGGGACGCCACCTCCTCGTCGCTCAGGACCCCGAGCCACTGCACCGGGTCCGACGCCAGCTGACGCCGGCGCTGCACCTCGGTCCCCGACCCCTCGCCCGATACCCACAGGACCGCCGGCCGCTGCAGCCGGTCGAACGCCTCGAGCAGGACCGGCAGACCCTTGCGCGGCTCGTGGCGGCCGAGGAACAGGACCGTCGGACGGCCCTCGGGGTCACGGTGCGGTGGCGCCGACTCGAAGCGGTCCATGTCGACCCCGTTGAACAGCACCTCGAACGCGCCTCCGCCCTCACGCAGGCCGGTCTCGCGGGCCGCCTCCGAAACGGCCACACGCACCTGCAGCCGGCGCCCGACGAACTGGGTCAACGGATGCAGCGGACGGACCCAACGGCTCACGCCGGCCCGGTGATAGGTGCCGACCATCGGCACGCGGCGAGCGGAGCACGAGGCCGTAGGCGACCATCGGCGCCAGAGGTTCGTGCACGTGCACGACGTCGAAGCGGCCGTGGCGGACGAAACGCTCGGCCCGTGCCGCCGCCGTCGGCCACGGGGCGACCGGTGCCACCGACCCGTTGGAGCGCAGTCCCACGGACCGGCCGATGACACGGTGGTCCCCCACGTCCGCCGCCACCTCGGCGGGGTCCGCCGCGGGTGCCACCACGGTGACCTCGTGTCCGTGCGCGCGCAGCGAGCGGGCCAGCCCGACCACCTGTCCCTGCACGCCACCGATGCTCCCGAGCGCGTAGGGCGAGACCATGGCGATCCTCACCGGGGATCACTCGGCCAGTTGGGCTGGTACAGGTGCCACTGCTCGGGACGGGCCAGGATGTCGTGCTCGAAGGTGGTGGCCAAGTCCTGGGTCACCCGCACGATGTCCTCGCGCATCCGACCCTGGCGCGAGGTGTCGAGCGGGGGGTGGACCACGCCCGTGTGCCAGTTGCCGGGCCCCGAGTAGACGACGACGGGAAGGAGCGGCGCCCCCGTGCGCAGGGCCAGCGTGGCGGCGCCCGCCGGCAGCGTCGTCTTCTCCCCGAAGAACTCCACCTCCACCCCGTTGCCGACGAGGTCCCGGTCACTGACCAGGCCGGCGATCTCGTTCGCCTTGAGCGCCCGCAGCAGGGCCGAACTCGAGCCGTCGCCCAGCGGCACCGCCGTCAGGCCCATGGCGGCCCGCTGCCCGATGAACCATTCGAAGAGCTCCTCGGGCTCGAGTCGCTCCACCACGGCGGTCATCGGCATGTGCTCGAGCCCGAGCCAGGCGCCACCCCACTCCCAGCTCCCGACGTGGGGCAGCGCCATCACGATGCCGCGCCCGCGGTCCATGGCCGCGCGCAGGTGCTCGTGCCCCGAGAGCAGCTGCCAGCGGGCGCGCACGCCGGCCTCGCTCTCGTAGGGCAGCCGGGCCCCGTCGCACCAGTAGCGCGCGTAGGAGTCGAAGGTGCGGGTGCTCCACCGCCGCACCAGGGCCGGGTCGGGCTCGACGCCGTCGACGCACTCGCTGGCCAGCACGCGGCGCATGTGATGCTCGTTCATGGCGAGGGCGGGACCGCCCCGGAAGGCCATGTACGCGCGCCACCGCACGCGCAATGCCGTCGGCCAGCGGCAAGGGGATGTGGCCCATGCCGGCCGCCATGCCGCGGTACATGAGGTACTTCGTCATGGCGCGACGACGGCCGGAGGCTGTCACGACGGGGGCTCGCGGGAGGCTGATCAGGCCGCGGGAGGAGTGCGGCGGGCGGTGCGGCGGGCACTGGTGCCGCCGGCATGCTGACCCCGGGTGGCACGACGACGCTCACGCAAGGTGCGGCCGGAACGGCTGCTCACCGTCTCCTGCCGCCGGGCGCGGGCGCGCCGGCGACCCGGTCGTCCGGGCCAGCTCGCCACGGGGCACGCCGGTGGACTCGCGGGACTCGCCGCCAGGCCCGCCAACGCGAGTCGACGCGGCCCTCACGCCAGGCCTCAATGCGGCGCCGGATGACGGCGTCGCGGCCCGAGGCCGGCGTTCCAGACCTTGACGAAGCGGGAGATGGCGGTGAACGAGATCAGGACGAGCAGGATCCAGAGGACCGGTACGAAGATGACCGTGCTCAAGAAGGCGACGCCGAGCAGGAACATGCGCTCGCCCCGCTCCATGAGCCCGCCCTTGGCCGAGAGCCCGAGCGACTCCGCCTTGGCCCGCTCGTAGGAGACGAGCGCGGTCACCCCCAGGATGGCCATGGGCAGCAGCGCGAGGTGGCCCTCCCCCCGGTTCAGCAGGTACCAGGCGCAGCCGAACATCAGGACGGCATCGGCGATGCGGTCGGTGACCGAGTCGAAGAAGGCACCGCGCACCGACGCCGTGCCCGCCGCCTTGGCGACCGGCCCGTCGAACAGGTCGTGCATGCCGGTGATGATCAGGAAGATGATGGCGAGGTGGAGATGCCCCGACGCCACCAGGACGGCGGTGGCCGTCGCCGACACGAGGCCGGTCGCGGTGAGCACATCTGCGGTGATGCCATGGCGGTGCAGTGTCTCGCCGACCGGACCGGTGGTCCGATCGACGGCTGTTCGCCAACGACCGTCGAACATGAAGCTCCTCGTCGTGCGCAGGCCCAGGACAGGGTTCGGCGCTGCAAACAAAAGTTTACCATCGGCCCCCGGAACCGGGGGCCCGATGCGCGCTGCGCACACGGCCTATTGGCCCTGCCCCGACGGGGCGGAGGAGGGCCGACTAGGGTGCTCCGCACCTGGTCGCAGGCCGCCTCTCCGGACCCGCATGAGCCGGCGGCGGAGTCAATCCCGGACGCAGTCTGGGCCGTACCCACCACTGTGACATCAACGCAACATCGACCACAGAGGACTCCCATGCACTCCATCCGATACGCCGCCTCCGCCTCCCTCGTCGCGCTGGCCGCCGCCGCCGGCGCCACCGTGGTGTCGGCTGCGCCGGCCTCGGCCGCCAGCGTCACCACGGTCAAGGCCGTCGAGACCGACTTCCACATCGCCCTCTCCCAGAACACCTTCAAGGCGGGCAAGTACACCTTCGTGGCGCAGAACAAGGGCCAGACCACCCACGCCCTGATGATCAGCGGCCCCGGCATCAAGATGGCCATGACCAAGGACATCTCGCCGGGGCAGAGCGCCAAGCTCACCGTGACCCTCAAGAAGGGCGCCTACGACATCGACTGCCCCATTCCCGGCCACAAGGCGCTGGGCATGAACGTCAACATCACCGTCGGCGGCGCCAGCCACGACCAGCTCCAAGAAGCACGCAGCAGCGGCAGGGACGCAGCGGCGGATCGACCGCCGGCGGCGGAGGGGCGGCCTTCTGAGCCGGCACGGGGTCGGGTAGCCTCGCCGGCCGGGATCGCCCACCTCACTGGGTGGGCGCACGTGAGGTGAGGTGCCGGTGTCCGAGCCGAGGAGTGCGGGAGCGCCGGAACCGGAGCACTCGGCGTCCGAACGACGCGTGCTGCCCGACCCCACGCTCGACGTGTCGATCGTCGTCCCGTACTACAACCCCGGCCACCGGCTGCGCACCACGGTCGAGGACATGGTGCGGGTGCTGGACGCCTCGGGCATGACGTTCGAGATCATCGCCGTGTCGGACGGCTCGACCGACGGCAGCCCCTTCACGCTCGAGGGCTTCCCCGAGAGCGTGGTGCGCCGGGTCTCGTTCGCCACGAACGTCGGCAAGGGCCACGCGCTGCGGGCCGGGCTCGGCATGGGACGAGGGCGCTACCTCGGCTTCATCGACGCCGACGGCGACATCTCGCCCGAGCTGCTCGCCCCCTTCGTGTCCATCATGCAGTCGCTGGAGCCCGACATCATCATCGGGAGCAAGCGCCACCCCGACTCCTCGGTCCACTACCCGCCGCTGCGCCGGCTCTACTCGTGGGGCTACCAGCACCTGATCGGGTTGCTCTTCCGCCTGCACGTCAAGGACACCCAGGTCGGGATCAAGCTCGTCGACCGCAAGGTCATCGCCGACGTCCTGCCGCTGCTGCGCGAGAGCCGCTTCGCGCTCGACCTCGAGCTGCTCGTGCTGGCCCGGCGCCTCGGCTACACGCGGATTGTCGAGGCTCCCGTCCGCATCCGCGAGCGGTTCGGCAGCACGATCTCGCTCAAGGCCGTGTGGCTGCTGCTCGTCGACACCCTCGCCCTCTTCATCCGCTACTCCATCCGCCACGAGTACGACGCCGCACTGGCCGCCCGGGCGGGAGCGGCGGCAGGCACCGCCGCGCCGGGTCCGGGCTGAACCGGGCGGCGCTCACCCGAACGGCCGCCCGAGCAGCGGCGCAGAAGCGGTCGTACACTCCAATCCAACGAGCCGGTTCAGGCGCAGACCTGAACGGACGGAGGACGGAGGACCAGGTGCCACACGACCCGACCGCTATCCGTAACGTCGCCCTCGTCGGCCATCACGGCGCCGGCAAGACCACGCTCGCCGAGGCGCTCCTGGCCGCCACCGGCTCCATCGCGCGGCGGGGATCGGTCGAGAAGGGCAGCACCGTCATGGACTTCGAGCCCGAGGAGGTGGCGCGCCAGCTGTCGATCTCGACCAGCCTGGCCCCCTTCACGGTCAACGGCGTCAAGGTGAACCTGCTCGACACGCCCGGCTACGCCGACTTCGCCGGCGAAATGGTGACCGCGTTGGCCAACGTCGACCTCGCCGTCGTCGTGGTCAGCGCCACCGACGGCGTGCAGGCCCAGACCGAGGATGCGTGGCGCACCGCGGCCCGGCTCGGCGTGCCGCGGGTCATCGTCATCAACAAGCTCGACCGCGAGCGCGCCGACTTCGACCGCACGCTTGGCGGAGATCCGGGCCACCTTCGGCGCCGGGGTGGCGCCGGTGGAGCTCCCCATCGGGCACGAGGCCGACTTCCACGGCGTCATCGACCTGCTCGACGACACGGCCACGCACTACGACCTGCCGCCGGCGGGCGGCGCGGTCGACGGCACGGTGCCGCCCGACCGGCCACGAGGGGCCCATCCCCGACGACCTGGTCGACGAGGAGCACACGGTGCACGAGCAACTCGTGGAGGGCATCGTGGTGGGCGACGACGACCTCATGGAGCGCTACCTGAACGGGGAGACGCTCGACTACGGGGAGCTCGAGAAGAGCCTGGCCGGCGGCGTCGCCGCGGCCAGCGTCTTCCCGGTGCTGTGCTGCTCGGCCGTCAGCGGGGTCGGCGTCGACCGCCTGGCCCGGCTCATTGAGGAGCTGTGCCCGTCGCCGGCCTCCCGCCCGCCCGTCCTGGCCACGGCCGGGACCGAGACGGCCGAGATCCCGTGCGACCCGGGCGGTCCGACACTGCTGACCGTGACCAAGACGTTCAACGACGGCCACACGGGCAAGATCTCCCTCTGCAAGGTGCTCTCGGGCACGCTGCAGCCCGACGCGGTCCTCGTCAACGTGCGCACCCGCGAGGAGGAGCGGCTGCACGCGCTGCAGAGCATGGCGGGACACGCCACGGCGCCGGCGACGATCGGTCACGGCGGGCGACTTCGTGGCCGTGCCCCGCCTCAACGGGACCCACACCGGCGACACGCTCACGCCCAAGGGGCAGCCCGTGGTGGTGCCGCCGCCCACGTTGCCGGCGCCGGCGCTGCAGGTGGCGGTCAAGCCGGCGACACGGGCCGACGACGACAAGCTCATGTCGGCCCTGCACCGCCTGGAGGAGGAGGACCCGACCCTCACGGTGGCCCGCGACGACGAGACGCACCAGACGATCCTCGGGGTCAGCGGCGAGGTGCACTTGGCCGTGACGCTCGAGCGGCTGGGGCGCAAGTGCAACGTGCACGTCGAGCGCGAGGAGCTGCGCATCCCCTACCGCGAGACCATCACGCGGCCGGCCCATGCGGAGGGGAAGCACAAGAAGCAGTCGGGCGGCCACGGGCAGTTCGGCGTCTGCCATCTGCGGCTGGAGCCACTTGGGCCGCGGTGAGGGCTTCGCCTTCCGGGACGAGGTGGTCGGCGGTGCCATCCCGCGCCAGTACATCCCCGCCGTGGAGAAGGGCGTGCTCGAGACGTTCGGCGCCGGAGGCGTGCACGGCTATCCCGTCGTCGACATCGCCGTCACCGTGGACGACGGCAAGGCGCACTCGGTGGACTCCAACGAGGTCAGCTTCAAGATGGCCGCGGCACTGGCCGTGCGGGCGGCCATGGCCGAGGCAGGTCCGGTGGTGCTGGAGCCGATTTCGCGGCTCGTCGGTCACCATTCCCGGCCGAATGCCAGGGCGACGTGCTCGGGGACCTCCACGCCCGGCGGGCGCGCATCATCGGGACCGACGCCGCGGCGGACGAGGGCTACCAGACGGTGACCGCCACGGCGCCGACGGCCGAGCTCACCCGCTACGCGGTCGACCTGCGGGCCCTGACGGGCGGGCGGGGCTCCTTCACCGTGGCCTATGACCACTACGACGCCGTGCCGGACCACCTGCTGGCGTCGATCCCGGCCTGCGGGCGACTGTAGCGAACGACGAGATCCGCTAGTGGGTCGACGGCTACGAACTGGGCCCGGTGAGTCGTAGTCAGCGAGGTCAGAACGGGTGCGTGTGCTGGAAGCGCACCGGGAGCTTGGTCAGGATCAGCGTGCCCAGCAGCTTGTTGCCCGGCGTGGTCACGACCGCCACCGCCAGGGTGCCCGACGGATGACCGATCGCCTTGGAGACCTCCGACGCGGTGAAGTGGCCCGAGTACCCGGCGATGCAGACCCCCTGCTTCTTGGACACGTCGTCGGCCAGCCGGTCGTAGAGCCGCGGCGCCACGCTGCGCAGGCTGCTCAGGGTGTACTTGCGCACGCCCTCCAGGTGGCCGTGACCGCCGACCGCCTTGGCCGCCGTCGGCAGCGCCAGGTAGCACGAGGCGTCCGTCGTGCCGAAGTCGCTGCGGGCGGTCGAGCACGACGCCAGGAGCGTGGCCGCCAGGACGAGGGCGGCGGCGAGGGAGGCGACCCGGGTGCGGCGTGCGGGTGCGGGTCATGCGGCCCCTCCCGCGGCGGGCGTCTCGTAGGCCTCGGGCCCGGCCTCGACCTCACTGGCCAGGGCCTGGCGGGTCCAGCGCCCGCGGCGCACCTGCAGGGCGAGCTGGCCGATGAACAGCCAGCCGACCACCAGAATCATCCAGAAGCTGATCAGCCGGTAGAGCAGCACGGCGTAGGCCGTGCTCTCGTTGGGCGCGCCGAAGGCCACGAGCGCGACGGTGATGGAGCCCTCGACCACGCCGAGGCCGCCGGGGGTGATGGGCAGCGAGGCGGCCAGTTGTCCGGCGCCGTAGGCGAGCAGCAGCCCCTTCCACGGGATCGGCGCGCCGAGCGCCAGGAACATCATGGCGAAGCAGGCGCAGTCGAGCAGCCAATTCAGCGTGCCCCAGGTGATGATGCGACCGATCTCGGTCCAGTTGAGGCGCACGGCGGTCATCCAGGCGGTGATGCGATCGATGAGAGCCACGGTGTCGCCCCGGGGGCGGCCGGTGACGGCGACCGACAGCTTCACCGCCCACGACAGCACCGCATGGAGCGGGCGCTCGTAGACGAAGAGCGACCCGATGCCGAGGGTGACCACGAAGGTGCCGATGAGGACGGGAACCAGGTCCAGCGACGCACCCTCCTGCGCCGCCACGCCCAGCCCGAGGATGGCAACGAGCGACAGGCTGACGATCGCCGCCACCAGGGTCCCGGCCAGGGCCCAGACGGCCAAGGTGTTGTCGGCGCCGAAGCGGCGGAACCAGCGGAAGCCGTAGACCGAGGACACCGCGTTGCCGATCGGCAGCGAATTGGTGATGGCCTGCGAGGCGAAGGTGAGCTTGACCAGCGGCCTCCATGGCGCCCGGAGGTGGCCCGCCTTGAGCAGCTCGAACTGCATGGCGGCGAAGCAGAAGTAGGAGGCGATCTCGACGATGACCGCCGGCGCCACCCACCACCAGTTGAAATGCCGGAAGGCGGTGTGGAAGCCCTCGAGCTCGGAGGTCTTGGACGAGAGCGCCCACAGCACCAAGATGGCGAGCGCGAAGCCGAAGATGATGCGCAGCGTCGGCCACGCCCGGCGCAGCAGACGGCGCAGGCGACGGCGGGCGGCAGGGACGGTCGGGTCACCCGGCGCGGTCCCGTCGAGCGATTCCGCGGCCGCCACCACCAGCTCCTCGTCGGGGCGCGTGCCCACGGCGAGGACGGGATCTCCGGTCTGCGGCGCCGGACGCGCCGGACGCGCCGGACCCCCCGGGCGGCGGACTATCCGGGCCAGGCGTCGCTGAGCCTCTTCCAGGACAGCTGCAGCGTCTCGGGCATGACACGCGTCTCGGCCACCGCCGTCATGAAGTTGGTGTCGCCCGACCAGCGCGGCAGGACATGGAGATGGACGTGCGACGGCAGCCCCGCCCCGGCCGCCCGGCCCAGGTTGGCTCCCATGTTGAGGCCGTCGGGCTCGTAGGCCGTCTCTATGGCCGCCACGGCAGCCTGCGTCGCGGCCCACACCTCGGCTGACTCGTCCGGGGTCAGGTCGGCCAGCGACCCCACGTGGCGCAGGGGCAGCACCAGGACGTGCCCGCTGGCGTAGGGGTAGGCGTTCATGACGACGAAGGCCTTCTCGCCCCGCCACACCACGAGGTTGTCCTCCGAGGGCGGGCCGCTGGCCGCCAGCCGGCAGAAGACGCAGTCGGCCTCGTCGTGGGAGATGCCCCCGGCCCGCTCGCGCTCGGTGGCCTCCACGATGTACTCGCGCCGCCACCCGGCCCAGAGGTGCTCGAGGCTCACGGCGCGACCCGCCGCCCGCTCATGCCGCCGGCGCCCTGTCCTCGGGCAGGCCCTTGCGCTCGACCTCGGCCACGGCTTCGGCGACGAGATCGGCCACGGGCACGCCGTGCTCGGGCCGGGTCGTCCAGCCGCGCCGGTTCACCCCGACCGTCCCTGCCGCCACGTCCTGATCGCCCACGACCAGGACGTAGGGGATCTTCGCCAGCTTGGCCCGGCGGATCAGCGCGCCCATCTTCTCGCCTGTGCCGTCGACCGTGGCCCGCAGGCCCGCCGCGGCGCAGGCCTCGGCGACGGTGTGGGCGTAGTCGGCGTGGGCGTCGGTCACCGGAAGGACACGGACCTGCTCGGGGCTCAGCCACGTCGGCAGCGCGCCCGCGTAGTGCTCAATGAGCACGGCCATGAAGCGCTCGACCGAGCCGAAGAGCGCCCGGTGGATCATGATCGGCTGGTGGCGCTGGTTGTCGGCGCCCGTGTACTCCAGCCCGAAGCGCTGCGGCAGCTGGAAGTCGAGCTGCACCGTCGACATCTGCCAGGTCCGGCCGATGGCGTCGCGGGCCTGCACCGAGATCTTCGGGCCGTAGAAGGCGCCACCGCCCTCGTCCATGACGAGCTCCAGGCCCATTTCGAGCGCCGTGGTGCGCAGCGCCTCGGTGGCGACCTCCCAGTCCTCGTCGGAGCCGACGGCCTTGCCGGGCGGCTTGGTCGACAGCTCCAGGTAGAAGTCGTTGAGGCCGTAGTCGCGCAGCAGGTCCAGGACGAAGTGCATGGTCCGGACGAGCTCGGCGTCCATCTGCTCGCGGGTGCAGAAGATGTGCGCGTCGTCCTGGGTCATGCCCCGCACGCGGGTCAGGCCCAGCAGCACGCCCGACTTCTCGTAGCGGTAGACCGTGCCGAACTCGAAGAGGCGCATGGGCAGCTCGCGGTAGGAGCGCTGATGGCTCTTGTACACGAGGATGTGGAACGGGCAGTTCATCGGCTTGAGGTAGTACTGCTGCCCGCCGTCCAGCTCCATCGGCGGGTACATGCCCTCGGCGAACCAGTCGAGGTGGCCCGACTGCTCGAACAGGGCGCTCTTGGTGATGTGGGGCGAGTTGACGAACTCGTAGCCCGACTCCACGTGGCGCTGCCGCGAGTACTCCTCCATCAGCCGGCGGATGGTCCCGCCCTTGGGATGGAAGATGGCGAGCCCGGACCCGATCTCCTCGGGAAAGGAGAAGAGGTCGAGCTCCGCTCCGAGCTTGCGGTGGTCGCGCCGCTCGGCCTCCTCCAGCTGGTGCAGGTGGGCGGCCAGCGCCTTCTCCGACTCCCACGCCGTCCCGTAGATCCGCTGCAGCTGCTCGCGCTTCTCGTCGCCGCGCCAGTAGGCCCCGGCCACCCGCATCAGCTTGAAGTGGCCGAGCCTGCTGGTCGAGGGCACATGCGGCCCGCGGCACAGGTCGATGAAGGCGTCATTGTTGCGATACGTGCTGACCACCGAGCCGGCGGCGTCGACCTCGTCGGCCCCGGTCCCGACAGCCTGAATGATCTCCTGCTTGAAGGGCTGGTCGGCGAAGATCTCGAGGCCCTCCTCCAACGTGTGCTCGTGGCGCACGAAGGGCTGGTCCTCTTTGACGATGGCCCGCATCTCGGCGTCAATGCGGTCCAGGTCGTCCTCGCTGAAGTGGGCCCCGCCCGGGAGCTCGAAGTCGTAGTAGAAGCCGTTCTCAATGACCGGCCCGATGGCGTACTTGGCGCCCGGCCACAAGCGTCGGACGGCCTGGGCCAGCACGTGCGCGGTCGAGTGGCGCAGCACCTCGCGGCCGGCATCGGAATCGGCGGTGACGATGGCGACCTGCGCCCCGTCGGGCAGCGGGAGCTCCAGGTCGGTCTCCCGGCCGTCCACGGTGACGAGGACCGCAGCCTTGGCCAGGCGGGACCCGATGGACTGGGCCAGCTCAATGCCCGTCGTGCCCTCAGCCAGTTCCCGTGTCGAGCCGTCGGGAAGACCAACCGAGATGACGCCTGGCATCGTGTGCACCCTTTCCTACTCCGCCGGCCGGGCGCTCTCACTCCCTGGTCCGGACTCCGTTCGTGGTCCACCAAGGGTACTGGACCACCTCGCGTGGCCCGGCCCACATGATCAGGCCGTCAGCGCCAGTCACCAGCCGTCCCGCCGTCAGAGCAACACGCCGAGGAGGCGGGCCCCGTCGGCCACCGACCGCCCCGCCGTGGCCTCGTCATCGAGCGCGCGCAATGCGCGCCGGCGTGTCGAGGTCGTCGTCGAGGGCCGCCCGCACCGCGGCCAGACCGGCCGACGCCGTCGCCATCCATCGGCGCTGCGCCACAGGGCCAGGCGGGCCGCCGCCGCGGGCATGTCCTCGTCGGTGCGCCAATCCCAGTCGTGGCGGTAGTGGTGGGCCAGCAGGGCGAGCCGCACCGCCGCCGGGTCCCACTCCTTGCACAGGTCGCCCACGAAGACGAGGTTGCCGAGCGACTTCGACATCTTGGTCCCGTCCAGGCCGACCAGGCCGACGTGGAACCAGAGCCGCACGAAGCGCTGCCCCGTCACGGCCTCGGACTGCGCCGTCTCGCACTCGTGGTGCGGGAAGACCAGGTCGCGCCCGCCGCCGTGGATGTCGATGGTCTCGCCGAGCTCACGCAGCGCCAACGCCGAGCACTCAATGTGCCAGCCCGGCCGTCCCGGCCCCCAGCGCGACTCCCAGGCCGGCTCGTCGGGCAGCGACGGCTGCCACAACACGAAGTCGAGCGGGTCGCGCTTGTTGGGGTCCCCGGGGTTCCCGCCGTGCTCGGCCGCCAGCTCCAGCATGCGCGCCCGGTCGTAGCCGCTGATGGCGCCGAACGCACCGAAGCTGGCCACGCTGAAGTAGACGGAACCGCCCGACTCGTAGGCAAAACCGCCCTCGAGCGCGGCGCCGATCAGGGACAGGATCTCGGAAATGGCCGAGGTGGCCCGGGGCTCGGAGTACACCGGCAACAGGTTGAGCAGCCCCATGTCGGAGTCGAAGCGCGCCATCTCCTCGGCGGCCAGGTCGAGATAGTGCACGCCGAGCTCCCGGGCCTTGCGCAGGATGTCGTCGTCCACGTCGGTCACGTTGCGCACGACCTTGGTGTCGTGCCCGGCGTCGCGGAGACGGCGCTGCAGCATGTCGAAGTAGAGGTACACCGCGGCGTGCCCGAGGTGCGCCGCGTCGTACGGGGTGATGCCGCACGAGTACATGGTCACGAGCGGCCCGGGTTCGAAGGCCACCACCTCGCGGCGCGCCGTGTCGTACAACTGCACGGTTAGAGCCCGGCGATCCTCAGCGTGGAATGCGCCTTGTGCTTGATGTTGAGGGTGATACAGACGGCGGTGAACGCCTCGATGGCGGCCGCCTGGCTCAGGCTGCCCGCGTCGAGCGGCCGCAGCCCGGGCATCTGCTCCACCATCGCCACGGTCGCCGCCGTCGCCTCCGGGTAGTCCGAGCACACGAGCACGTCAGCTTCCAACCCCGATTCGAGGTTTTCCATTTCCGAGGCGGGCAGATGATGGAAGGCGGCGGCGACCAGGCTCTCGGGCAGGGCGGCCTGGACGGCGGCGGCCATGGAGCCCCGGGGCGGGATCAGGGCGAGCATCTCGCGGCCCTCCTTGACCAGGGCGTTGACCATGGAGACCACGACCTTGCCGGCCAGCGGCTCGCGCAGCGAGCGCACCGTCGGAATGGCGCTCTCCCAGGGCGTGGCCAGGACCACGAGGTCCGCCTTGGCGGCGTCGGCGTTCTCCGCCCCGCCCAGCTCCAGGTCCGAATCGGGCCAACGAGCCACCACGTCGGCGGCCACGGCGGCCGCCCGCTCCGCGTCGCGCGACCCGATCGTGACCCGGATGCCGGCCTCGGCCAGCCGGACCGCGACCCCGCGCCCGGCCGGACCGGTCCCACCGAGGATTCCCACGTGCACGCCCCTACCTTCGCATAACCTCCTGGCGCAGTGGGACTCCTCGACGGCAAGCGGCTCCTCGATCACCGGCGTCCTCACCGACGCCTCGCTGGCCTTCTCGGTGGCCCGCCTGGCCCAGGAGGAGGGCGCCGAGATCGTGCTCTCGGGCGCCGGCCGCGCCCTGTCGCTCACCCGGCGCACGGCGCGCAAGCTGCCCACCGAACCCGAGGTCCTCGAAATCGACGTCACCTCGCCCGAGCAGTTGCGCGCCGCCGGCGCCGCGCTCGGCCGCCAAGTGGGACCGGCTCGACGGCCTGCTGCACGCCATCGGCTTCGCGCCGCCCGACTGCCTGGGCAGCGGGATGTTCGCGGCCGACTGGGACGACGTCTCGACGGCGATCCAGATCTCGACCTACTCGCTCAAGGCGCTCGTCGACGCCTTCCTCCCGCTGCTCAAGGCGGCCGGCGGCGACGGCGGCGCCTCGGTCGTCGGCCTCGACTTCGATGCGACCGTGGCCTGGCCCGTCTACGACTGGATGGGCGTGGCCAAGGCGGGCCTCGAGTCCCTCTCCCGCTACCTGGCCAAGGAGCTCGGCCCGGCCGGCATCCGGGTGAACCTGGTGGCGGCGGGGCCCGTCCGCACCATGGCGGCCAAGTCCATACCGGGCTTCAGCGCCTTCGAGGACACCTGGGCCGCCCGGGCCCCGCTGGGCTGGGACATCCACGACTCCACGGCGGTGGCCAAGGCCTGCCTGGCCCTCTTCAGCGACCTCTTCCCCATGACCACGGGGGAGATCCTGCACGTCGACGGGGGTGTCCACGCCGTGGGCGGCTCGGCCTGACCCTCCGACGACTCTGAACCCCGCCCGCCAGTCGCGCCCGTTTCGCCTGTTCTCTCCGTAGGGCGGGAGGCCGCCGGCGGAGGGTGGGCGATGAGCATCTCGGAGAAAGAGGTCAAGGTCAGCGAGCCGGCCCGGCTCGCCGCCTCGCCGTCGCCCTACCGCACCATCACGGACAAGGAGCTGACCCTCGTCCAGATCTCCTGCGACTTCGTCTGCGCCTGCATCGCCCTCCCCCTCTCGCTGATCCTGTTGTCCTACCTCTCCGCCGTGCCGGTGAACGCCCGCGGTCAGCTGGTGACGAACCTGCAGATCGACTCGCTCTTCCCGGTCGCCGTGGTGATCGCGCTGGCCTCGGGCGGCGTCTACCGCGTCACCCATCGCCGGCTCCAGCCCAGCGCGTTCCTCGAAATCCGCGAGCTCTCCTTCGGGGTGGGCGAGGGCTGCGTGCTCGCCCTCGCCATCGGGTCGCTGCTCCACGTCCTCTTCGCCACGTCCGAGCCGTACGCCACCCAGCTCGTGATGGCCGTCATCGTCACCGTCGGCACCATCACGGTCGGCCGCATCGTCCTGCGCTACTTCCTGCACGCGTTGACGACGACCCGGGTCCTGGTGGTCGGCGCGGGCACGACGGCCGACCGCATCATGCTCAGCGTGCGCCAGGACGCCGGCATGACGCTGGTCGGGCGCATCGCCGACGACGGGGACGCCGACGCGCTGGGCAGGTGGCCGACCTCCCCCGGCTCTGCCGTCAGCTCGACGTGCACCGCGTCCTCGTGGCGGCCCGGGACGAGTTCTCCGTCGAGGCCATGGACGTCTACCGGGAGCTGCAGGACTTCGTCCACATCGCCATGGTGCCGCGCTACTACGAGCTCATCAGCTGGCGCTCCAGCCTCACCGACCTGGCCGGGCTGCCCTTCCTCGAGATCGCCCAGCCGCACCTGAGCGTCGTGGGACCAGTTCATGAAGCGGGCCTTCGACCTCTGCATCAGCACGCGCCGTCCTGGTCTTCACCTCACCCCTGCTGCTGCCTGGTCGCCATCGGGGTGAAGCTGAGCTCCCCCGGCCCGGTGTTCTTCCGCCAGGTGCGCCTCGGACGCGACACCGAGCCCTTCACGGTCACCAAGTTCCGCTCCATGACGACGGGCACCGAACCGGCGCCTGCCGCCCGACGGACGCCGACATCGAACCGACCGACGTCGACGCCGACCGGCCACTGCACGAGGTGCGCCACAAGCAGGACGAGAGCGGCCGCATCACGCGCTTCGGCGCCTTCCTCCGGCGGACCGGCATCGACGAGATCCCCCAATTCATCAGCGTGTTCAAGGGCGACATGTCGGTGGTCGGGCCCCGGCCCTTCATCCCGAGCGAGTCCAACGTCGAGGGCTGGGCCACCCGCCGCTTCGAGGTGCGCCCGGGCATCACCGGCCTGTGGCAGGTGTCGGGCCGCAACGACCTGACCCGCAACGACCTCGTGCAGCTCGACTATCTCTACGTCGCCTCGTGGTCGTTGTGGTGGGACCTCAAGATCATGTTCGAGACCCCCAAGACGATGGCCCGGGGCATCGGCGCCTACTGACGTTCGCGCCTCGGACACCCAACTGACGCACCCCAGCTGGCCTTTCGCGAACCAGCGGGGGTTGCAGGCAATCTCGAGCGAAAGACGGACCGGCAGCCTCCGTTTCCCTCGTGAGGGAGATGAAGGAGATGACGATGGCGAGGGCTCGGTTGGCACTGGTCGGAACAGCGACGTTGGCTGCGGTGATCTGGACCCTCACCGCCGGCTCCGCCGTCGCCTCGGCCAGCACCCGGCTCCGCTCGGGCATCCTGCACGCCCAGCTGGTCAGCCACGTCTCGGCCGGGACCGGGGCCAATGCCGTCTCGTCGGGACTGACCCTCAAGGGGTCGGCCGTCATGGCCGCCATTGTGGGTGTCCTGGCGCTGTTCGCCTTCGCCTTCCTCGTCGTCACCCTGATCCGCCGCCGGGTCACCGCCGCCTGACCCGCCCCGACACCCGACCGCCGGCACGCCGGGCGGGAGCCGGACCAGGGTTGCAGGCGCCGACGGTAGGTTGCAGCCATGAGTATGCGGGGCCACGCCATGGGAGGCGGCCGCGGTGGAGGTGGAGGGCATGCGCTCCGTGCGCCAGGACCGGGCCGTCCTGCAGCACCGGGTCAAGAAGGGCACGGCCCGGCGCATGCTCACCTTCGCCGTCCCCTACCGCAAGATCCTGGCCGTCTTCCTCCCCGTGGTCATCCTCGACGCCGCCATCGGCGCCGTCAACCCGCTCATCCTGCGGGCCATCATCGACAACGGCATCTGAGAAGCGACACCGCGACTGGTCATTCGGCTGTCGGTCCTGGTGGCGGTCCTCGCCGTCGTCGACGCCGGCCTCGTCCTCACCGAGCGCCGCATCTCGGCCTACATCGGCGAGTACCTCATTTTCGACATGCGCTCCAAGGTGTTCCGCCACATCCAGCGCATGCCCCTGGCCTTCTTCACCCGCACCCAGACCGGCGCGCTGGTCAGCCGCCTCAACAACGACGTCATCGGCGCCCAGCAGGCCTTCACCGACCTGCTCTCCAACGTGGTGGGCAACTTCGTCACGGTTGTGATCGTCCTGGGCGCCATGTTCTTCCTCAGCTGGAAGATCACGCTGGCCGCGCTCATCCTCGTCCCGCTGTTCCTCATCCCGGCCCGCTTCGTGGGCCAGCGCATCGGCTCGCTGACCAAGGAGGGCTACAACCTCAACAGCGAGATGAACATGGTCATGCAGGAGCGCTTCCAGGTGGGCGGCGCCATGCTGGTCAAGCTGCTGGGCCACCCCGAGGCCGAGGCCGACCGTCCTTCGAGGCCAAGGCCGGGCCGGGTGCGCGACATCGGCATCTCGCAGGCCACCTACTCGCGCATCTTCTTCGTCTCGCTGACCCTGACCGGCGCGCTGGCCACGGCGCTCGTCTACGGCTTCGGCGGCGTCGCCACCATCGACGGCGCGCTGCACGTCGGCACCCTCGTCGCCCTGGCCGCCTACCTGACCCGCCTCTACGGGCCGCTGACCCAGCTCTCGAACGTCAACCTCGATGTGATGACCGCCCTCGTCTCCTTCGAGCGCCTCTTCGAGGTCCTCGACATCGTTCCCATGATTCAAGAGGACCCCGACGCCGTCGACGTCCCGCGGGGAACGGGCTCGATCTCCTTCGACCATGTCGAGCTTCACCTACCCGAGCGCCGAGGAGGTCTCGCTGGCGTCACTCGAGTCGGTGGCGGTCCTCGAGATCGGCGCGCCCGCAACGAGATCCTCCACGACGTCTCCTTCACCGTCGAGCCGGGCAGATGGTGGCACTGGTCGGCCCGTCGGGCGCCGGCAAGACCACCATCTCGATCCTGGTGCCCCGCCTCTACGACGTGACCAAGGGGACGGTGCGCCTCGGCGGCGTCGACGTGCGCCACGCCACCAGGCCTCCATCCGCGACGTGGTCGGCGTGGTGACCCAGGACCCGCACCTCTTCCACGACACCCTGCGGGCCAACCTGCTGTACGCCCGCCCCGAGGCGAGCGAGGCCGACCTCCTCGACGCCATGGCCCAGGCCCAGGTGGGCCACCTCGTCGGCGAGCTGCCCGACGGCCTCGACACCGTCATCGGCGAGCGCGGCTACCGCCTCTCGGGCGGCGAGAAGCAGCGCGTCGCCCTGGCCCGCCTCATGCTGAAGGCACCCGACATCGTCGTGCTCGACGAGGCGACGGCGCACCTCGACTCCGAGTCCGAGGCCGCGGTGCAGCGCGCGCCTGCGTGAAACGCTCACGGGCCGCACCTCGCTCGTGATCGCCCACCGGCTCTCCACCGTGCGCGAGGCCGACGAGCTGCTGGTGATCGACGGCGGCCGCATTGTCGAGCGGGGCACCCACGCCAGCCTGCTGGCCGAGAACGGCCTCTACGCCGAGCTCTACCGCACCCAGTTCGCCGACCAGGAGCAGGAAGAGGAACAGATCGCCTGATCCGTCAAGTCGGTCAGTCGGTCGGGCGCAGCACCTGCGGCAGCTCGGTCGCATGCTCGGGCCGGCACGGGGCCGGATCTGCAGGGCCGGCCGCTAAAAAGTAGAATCTGTTCTAGTTCCCGGGGGCGCCCCGGGCAGCCGGTCGCTCTGAGGAGGCATCACCATGCACAACGAACTGTGCGAACGCCTGGGTATTGAGTTCCCGATCTTCGCCTTCACGCACTGCCGTGACGTCGCCGCCGCCGTGAGCAACGCCGGCGGACTCGGTGTCCTCGGGGCGGTGGGCTTCAGCGCCGAGGAGCTCGAGGTGGAGCTGACCTGGCTCGACGAGCACGTGGGCGACCGCCCCTACGGGGTCGACATCGTCATCCCCGGCAAGTACGAGGGCATGGGCGAGCTGGACCCGGTCAAGCTCGAGGAGGAGCTGCGGGCGATGATCCCCGACGAGCACCGCACCTTCGCCAAGAAGATCCTGGCCGACCACGGCGTGCCCGAAATTGAGGGCGGGCCCCGGCGCGAGCTGCTCGGCTGGACGGCCGCCACGGCCGCGCCGCTGGTCGAAGTGATCCTGCGCCACGAGAAGGTGGCGCTGGTGGCCAACGCGCTCGGCACGCCCCCCGACGACGTGATCGCGCAGGTGCACGAGCACGGGATGCTGATTGCTGCGCTGGCCGGTTCGGTGAAGCACGCGCTGAACCACAAGGCGGCCGGGGTCGACATCGTCATCTGCCAGGGCTCCGAGGGCGGGGGTCACACGGGCGACGTGGGCTCCATCGTCTTGTGGCCCGAGGTCATTGACGCAGTGGCCCCCCTGCCGGTGCTCGCCGCCGGCGGTGTGGGCTCGGGACGGCAGATGGCGGCGGCGATGGTCATGGGCGCCGCGGGCGTGTGGACGGGATCGCTGTGGCTCACCGTCGAGGAGGCCGACGTGCCGCCGAAGCAGATGGAGTCGTACCTCAAGGCGACGTCACGCGACACGGTCCGCTCGCGCTCCTTCACCGGCAAGCCCTGCCGGCTGTTGAAGAACGACTGGACGGACGCCTGGGAGGCGCCGGGCAACCCCAAGCCCCTCGGCATGCCGCTGCAGATGATGGTGGCCATCGACTGCGTCTCCCGGGGCCACGCCTTCCCCGAGGAAGCCCGGGACGTGAACTTCAACCCGGCCGGCCAGATCATCGGCGCCGCGACATCGGTGCGGCGGACGAAGGACGTCGTGCTCGGCATGGTGGAGGACTACATCGACGCGCTCGACCGGCTGCAGGCGATGAACGAGGGCGTCACGGCCTGAAAGTCCCCGGCGGCCTGCGGGTCGTCCGACGCCCATCCCCTGCTCCGATCGGGGATCAGCGGCGGAATTTGTGTCTCCGTTGGGATTTTGCGTGACTTTCGGGACATGTCGAACGTTCCGTCCCTGCCGTATCGTGCCCAAAGAAGCGGCGGCGGAGGGTTTGGTCATGGCGGAATGGTGTGCACGGATCGGTGGCGGCCTTCATGCCTGACCAACCCTCCGAAGCGTCGGCGACCCCGCCGGCCCCGCCATCGGCGCCCCAGGTGAGCGTCGCCCCGGGCTGGTACTCGGTCAATCAAGGCGGCAACAGCCAGTCCTACTGGGACGGCGAACGATGGGCCAAGACCCGCCATTGGCGCGGCACGGGCTGGGTCGAGGATGGCGGTGACCCTGCTGTGGTTGGCACCGGGGCCGGGGACGGAGCGGGAGCAGCAGCAGCTGGTGCGACCCCACCCCGCGTCTCGCGCTATCTGCCACCGTCGCCCCGAATGCCGTCGTCCTCTCCCCCATCCGGCTACCCGCCGATGATGGGCGGGCCGCCGATGATGGGCGGGCCGCCGATGATGCCCCGACCGATCGTGCAGATGACCAATGGGTCCGCGATCGTCTCACTGGTGCTCTCGGTCCTCGGGCTCTGTGGGATCGGCTCCCTGCTCGGTATCATTTTCGGCCACCGGGCACGCCGCGAGATTCGTCAATCAGGCGGGTACCAGGGCGGAGACGGCCTGGCGCTGGCCGGAATCATCGTCGGGTACGTCTCGCTGGTCCTGTGGGCGCTCGTGATCACGGTCTGGATCGGACTATTCGTGACGATCCACAACAGTGCGGACTCGGCCTCCTCTGTGGTGAACCAGTGTCAAGGGGACATCCGGTCGGTCGCGGTCGCAGTGGACACGTACCCACGCGCAGAACGGCTCATTCCCGGAACCACCGGCCGCATGGACCGCCGGGACCTACGCCAGCAACTATGCGCCGCTCACGTCGGGAACCGCCGGGGGGCCCTATCTCCACGTGCCTCCGGCCACGGCCGGCTACGTCATTGAGTACGACTCGCTCGGCAACGTGTGGGTTGCCCCGCCCGGGAACTTCGAGTCCTCGATGCAACCGGACCAGACCCTCGCGGGCAACGACGACGGTTGCCAGTTGGCCATCTCGGGCTGAGGAGCTCGTCGATTGGTGCCAGTCGCGCCGCCCGATGGCCCATGATGTCGACGACGGGCGGCGGAGGAGGAGGCGGAGGGGGCGTGGTGGATCGAGCGAGACGGTGGGCCACGGGGTCACCATGATGAGATCTGGACTGGTGATCGCGGCCGTCGCCCTCCTGGCCGTCATTCCCGCCTGCAGCTCCTCGTCGAACCCCGCCACAGCCCCGACGTCCAGCTCGACCCCGAGCCCGAACGCCACCTCGACGACGTCCCCCGTCCACCGTGCCCGAACAGAACCCGGCGGAGCTCGCCGCCTGCGCCGCTGACGCAGCAATCCGTCCAGACGGCCCTCACGACCGCGCTCGCCCTGAAGGGCGACTACCCGACGCCCCCGGCGCCGTGGAGCGCCGCCACCTATGCCGCCAACTTCGGGCCACTCACGACCGACTCGGACGGAGGGCCCTATTTGCACACTGCGCCCGG